>NZ_BAAAWD010000015.1:0-908341 GCF_039534895.1 Streptosporangium longisporum
GATCCGTCCTCATGCGAACTCCTTCGTGGCTGTTGCGGGCTCTCCTTTATCCGGCAGGGTGCTCGAGCGGCGATCCAACCTCGATCGGCCGCCGATCGGCCGCCGCTCGGCCGCTGCCTGCTCGGTCCTCGAGGCGGACCTGTGAACCTGAGCGCGCAGGCGCAGCCCGCCGCACTGATGGGCACCTCACTGAAGGGACGGCCCTGGCATGAACCTCGGTGTCAATCTCTCCTACCTCGACGCGGTCGAGGTCGCGCGGGAGGCCGAACGGCTCGGGTACGACGTCGCGGTCGTCCCGGAGGGGTTTCGCGCGGACGGCGCGACCGTTCTCGGCGCCGTGGCCGCCGCGACCACGCGAATCGCCCTGGCCTCCGGCGTCTTCCAGCTTCCCGGCCGCACGCCGGCGATGACCGCCCTGACCGCCTCGACGCTCGACCTCGTGTCCGGAGGCCGCTTCCGGCTGGGGCTCGGGGTGTCGAACCCGGACATCTCCGAGGGCTGGCACGGCGTCCCGTTCCGGCGGCCGCTCGGCCGTACCCGGGAGTACGTGGAGATCGTGCGCCGCACGCTCGCCCGCGAGCCGGTCACCCACGACGGCGCGCACTACCGGCTCCCGCCCGAGGGGTGCACGGCGACGCCGTTGCGGCTGTACAGCGAGCCCGTGGCCGAGCGCATCCCGATCTATCTCGCCGCCGTCGCGCCCGGCGGGCTGGAACTGGCCGGTGAGATCGCCGACGGCTGGCTGGGGGCGTTCTCCCCACCGGACGAGCTGCCGAAGACCGTCGAGTCGCTGCGCGCCGGCAGGCTGCGCGCCGGGCTGCCGCTCGACGGGTTCGAGATGCTCTGCGGAATCCCCATGGCGCTGGGCGCCGACGTCGAGGCGGCCGCCGTGCCGATCCGCGGCTACCTGTCACACTTCCTCGGCATGGGCGGCCGCAGCCGCAACGTCTACCTCTCCCTCTTCGAGCGGATGGGGTACGGCGGCGAGACCGGCGTCGTGCACGAGCGCATGGTCGCGGGCGACCCGCACGCCGCCGCCGCGGCGGTGCCGGCCGGCCTGGTGGACCGCATCTCGCTCCTCGGCACCCCGGACCGGATCGCCGGCCGGATGCGGGCGTACGCGGAGCAGGGCGTCACCACCCTGGTGATCTCACCCTTCGGCGGCACGACGGCCGAGCGGATCCAGATCCTGCGGATCGCCGCGACGGCACTCGACCGAACCGGCCTCGCGGTCTGACCGCCATGGACACCTCCGGAACGAGCCGCCGGGGGGCCGTGCTGCGCGGGCTGCGCGGGTTGCGCGGGTTGCGCGGGTTGCGCGGCAACCCCTGGGCGGTCATGACGACCACCTGCCTCGGATACTTCATCACGATCCTGAACTCCACCTCGGTCAGCATCGCCGTCCCGGAGATCCAGGCCGACCTCGGCGCGAGTCTCAGCGAGGTGCTGTGGGTGGTCGGCGGCTACGTGCTGGCCCTCGCCGTGCTGACCGTCACCGCCGGCAGGCTCGGGGACGTCGCGGGCCCGCGGAACGTCTTCCTGGCGGGGATGGTGGTGTTCACCGTCGCCTCGGCGCTGTGCGGGTCCGCCCAGTCGCCGTGGCAGCTCATCGCCGCCCGCCTGCTCCAGGGCGTCGGCGCGGCGTCGATCATCCCGCAGACGCTCACGATGATGACCCTCGTCTTCCCGCCGGAGCGGCGGGGACGAGCCGCCATGGTGTGGGGCGTGACCGCCGGGCTCGCCGGCGTGGCGGGCCCGACGCTCGGCGGCCTGCTGGTCTCCACCACCGGCTGGCGCTCGGTCTTCGCCGTGAACCTTCCCGTCGGCGCGCTGATCGTGGTCCTCACCCTGCTGGTGGTACCGCCCGGACACGACCGGCGGGTCAGGCGGCTGGACGCGACGGGCGCGGCCCTGGCCGGTGCCGGGCTGGGCGCGATCACCTTCGGCCTGCTGGAGGGCAGGCACTACGGCTGGGGCACCGTCGTGTCCTTCGTGACCGTGCCGATGATCATCGGGATGGGATGCCTGTTCCTGGCCGGGTTCGTGATCCGGCAGCACCGGGCGCGGGAGCCGCTGGTGCCGACGAGGTTGTTCGCCGACCGGACGTTCACGCTGATGACGGCCTCCATGGCGATCGTCTCCATGTGCGTGATCACGCTTTCCCTGACCTTGACGCTCTACCTGCAGACGGTGCTCGGCATGCCAGCCGTACAGGCCGGGCTCACACTGGCGCCGTGGGCGCTGGGCATGACGTTCGGGTTTCCCCTCACGAGCCGCCTCGTCGAACGGTTCGGCGGTGAGCGGGTGCTGCTGGGTGGGCTCACCGTGTACGCCGCCGCCCTCGTCACCGTCGCGCTGCTCTGCAGGCCGGGTGTGAGCGGGCACCTGCTCGTGGTGCCGCTCGCGGTCGCCGGGCTGTCACAGTCCGCGGCGTTCGGCCCGATCACCTCACTGGCGATGCGGGACGTCGGCGCTGGCATGGCGGGGGCCGCCTCCGGGGTGTTCAACACGATCCGCCAGACCGGGACGCTGATCGGGATCTCCGTGCTGGGCGCGGTGCTGCAGGCCCGGCTGGACGGCGGCACAGGGGAGGCCGCGGATCAGGTGGCCGGGCCGTTGCCCGCCCGGTACCGCGGCCCGTTCGCCGAGGCCGTGGCCGGGGCGGCCGCCCGCGGCGAGGGAGCCGCGATCGTGGTGCCGTCCGGTGTGCCCGCCGGGACGGCCGAGCGGATGCGGGTGCTGGCCGAGGCGGCGTACGGGACCGCGTTCGGCTCGGCGGTCAGGTTCACGTTGCTGGTCTGCGCCGCGAGCGTGGTGCTCGCGGCGCTGGGCTCCTACCTGAACGAGCGGGCCAAGGCGGTCAGCCCGGAACGCGTCCCACGGCCAGATACAGATCGGTCCCCGTCGGCGTGATCCCCGCGAACTCCAGGCCGGCTCGCTCGAACAGGGCGGCGTAGTCCTGCTCGGTGCGCTCCCGGCCCCCCATGACCAGCAGCATGTGCAGGTCCATCGCCGGCACGAACTTGCCCTTCGGTGGGTCCTGCAGCAACGGGTCGGCGATGACGATCCGCGCCCCCGGCTTCGCCGAGGCCGCCACATTGCGCAGGATCTGCTCGCAGTCGTCGTCCTCGTACATGTGCAGCGTCAGCTTGAACACGTACAGGTCGGCGCTGAAGGGCACCTCTCGGAAGTAGTCGCCGGTCACCATCGCGCAACGGTCGGACAACCGGCCGGACAGCAGGTCGTCGTCGACCACGGTCAGCGTGGCCTCGGTGTCGAACCAGACTCCGGACAGGTGCGGGGCGTGTTCCAGGATCGCGCGCAGCAACGTCCCCTCCCCCGCGCCCATGTCGGCGACGGTGTCGGCCTCCCCCAGGGGCAGCGCGCGCACCAGCCTCGGGTTCATCTGGTCCGACCAGGACGTCATCCCGCGGAACATCCGCGCCTGCGCCTCGGGGTGGTCCTTGAGATAGCCGAAGAAGTCGGTGCCGAAGACGTCGGGAAACAGGCACTTGCCGGCGCGGACCGCGTCGGCGAGCCTGCCCCACATCACCCAGCCCCAGTCGGACGGGGTGAGCAGGGTGTGGATCAGGCCGCCAGGTGCGTCCCTGCGCATCGTGCGGGACATGTCCGTGTGCCTGTACGCGTCCGGGGTCACCTGCTCGAAGATGCCGTACGCGGCGAGCGCGCGCAGCAGGCGGGCCAGCGCCTTCGGCTCCGCCGCGACCCGCACGGCGATCTCGGCCACGGGTGTGGGCCCGTCGCCGACCGCGTCGGCCAGGCCCAGTTCCGCCGCTGCCCGCACGATCGCGGCGTCGTGCACCGAGTTGGACAGGCGGCGAACCCTTTCCGCGGGAGACGGTTCCGCTGTGCTGGTCATTTCCGTTTCCTCTCACCACCTGGCGGACGATGTGTCGGCCTCATCCTGTGCTCGGCCGCTCGAACACCGAGCGAAACCAGGACGAGAGTCCAGCGCCGCTTGCGGACGGCTTGAGCCGCCGCGTCCATCGTCGTGGACGACGACATATCGGAGAGCAGGAGACCACCGATGACCCTCAAGTTCCCGTTCGAGTGGCCGCCCGGGGCACGACTGCCGGAGGAGCTCGCCACGCTCCGGGACGAGCCGGTGGTGCGGGCTGTCATGCCGAGCGGCGACCCGGTCTGGCTGGTGACGCGCCACGCGGACGTCCGGGCGGTGCTGTCGGACCGGCGCCTGAGCCGCAACAGGGAGCGACCCGGCGCGCCGCGCATGACCGTGGCGGCGAGAACCAAGATGTTCCAGAACCCGAAGATCGACCGGGATCCGCCCGAGCACACCCGCATGCGCCGGCTGATGACCAAGGCGTTCACCCCGGCGCGGATCGAGCGGCTGGAGCCCTACGTCAAGGAGGTGGTGGCAGAGCTGCTGAACCGGTGGCGCGAGCCGCCGGTGGACCTCGTCGCCGAGTTCGCCTTGCCGCTGACGTTGCGCGTCATCTGTCGCCTGCTCGGTGTCCCGGTGCCGACCAGGAGCGCTTCCGCACCGGGGTGGGCGAGGCGTGGCAGTACATCGGCGAGCTGATCGAGGTCAAGCGGGCGGATCCGGGCGACGATCTGGTCAGCGAGCTGATCGGCGTGCACGACGACCAGGACGGGCGGCTGAGCACGCACGAGCTGCACGTCTGGTGCACCGTGCTGCTGATGGCCGGGCACGAGACGACCGCGGCGCAGATCGGCAGCGGGGCGGTGCTCCTCATGCAGCACCCCGACCAGCTCGCCCTGCTGCGCTCCGAACCGGAGCGGATCTCTGACGCGGTGGAGGAGCTGCTCCGCTTCCAGGTGGCCGGCCACTCGCTGTCGATGCTGCGGTACGTCACGGAGGACATCGAGGTCGGCGGGGTCACCATACCGGCCGGCTCCGGCGTGGTGCCGGTGCTGGAGTCCGCCAACCTCGACGAATCGGTCTTCCCCGACCCGCTGCGCCTTGACATCACCAGGGACGCGCGGGACCAGATCGCCTTCAGCTCCGGTCCGCACTACTGCCTGGGCGCGGCGCTGGCCAGGCTCGAACTGCGAACCGCGTTCGCCGCACTGATCGAGCCGGTTTCCCGCCCTGCGGCTCGCGGTCGACGTCAGCGAGCTCAGGCACCACGACAACCCCTTCGAACTCGGCTTCGCCGAAGTTCCCGTCACCTGGTAACCACCGGAGGAGAAATGCGAGACGGCTATTACCTTCGAGCTACCTGACCCCCCCGGGGCTGCAGCGGCTGGCGATGGTGTCCTACCGGCACGACAACAACATCTCGCTGTGGCACAAGCAGGGATCGGAGATCCGGCTCCTCGGTCACTGGAGTTCGAGCGAATAAGCGGCCTGAAGCACCACGGACGCCGTTCCTGACCATGGAGGACCTGCGCTCGTTCGTGAACGGCCTGCTCGGCGCCTTCGGATTGTCACTCGGCGACATGACCGAGATCTGGGGCACTCCAGGCCTGGCCACCACGAACGACTACCACTTCGTCGAGGAGTACCCGGAGCTCTCCTTTCACAGCATCGCGCACCTCTACAGCGCGATACTGCTGGACAGCGAGACGTTCTTCGAGGGCGACATCCTGGGGCTCGCCGTGGACGGTGGGCCCGACCGCCTGCTCGACCAGCGGTACAAGCGCTACTGGTTCACCGGCGCGGTCAGCCGCCGCGGCGTCGTCGAGACCTTCCCCGTCGCCTCGCCCGGCCTGCTCTACAGCACCGCCAAGGACCGGTTCAAGATGCGCGAGGGCACGCTGATGGCGCTCGCGACGGCCACCAAGGCGGCCGGGCGGTGCGACCGCGAGAGCATCCTCCGCACGTTCGACTTCACCGGCCTGGCGGCGCTGGAGGGGGCGCCGCTGGCGTTCGAGGAAATCGTGGCCGAGGTCCGGGCGACGGCGAGCACCGATCCGGACTTCACCGAGGAGGAGAGCTTCGTCAGTGCCGTCATGAAGGAGATCCAGGCGATCTCGGTGATGGCCATGGAGCGCAACGTCGAGACCGCGCTGGAGCGCTACGACCTCGACCCGGCCGAGACGCACCTCGCGCTGGCCGGGGGTTACGCGCTGAACTGCCCGACCAACAGCCACCTCATGGCCAAGTACGGTTTCTGCGGCTTCCTCACCCCGCCGTGCGTGGACGACGGCGGGCAGGCGATCGGCATCGGCCTGGCCGCCTTCCACAAGAAGACCGGCGGCGAGCGGTTCACCTTCCGTTTCCCCGGCGCCTATCTCGGGCGCCAGGACGACGACCTCGACGGTGCCCTGGCGGAGTTCGGCGAGTACGTGGCCGACATCTCCGACCTCGACCACGACCAGGCGGTGCGGGACATCCTCGCCGAGCCCATCGCCTGGTTCCACGGCCGCTCGGAGATCGGGCCGCGGGCACTGGGCAACCGCAGCCTGCTCGGCGACCCGACGTCGCGGGCGGCCAAGGACGCGCTCAACGGGTTCAAACTGCGTGAGTGGTGGCGGCCGGTCGCGCCCGTGGTGCTGGAGGACCAGCTCGAGGCATGGTTCGAGGACAGCAGGCCCTCACCGTACATGCTGGAGACCTTCACGATCCGGGAAGAGCGCCGCGACCAGATCCAGGCGGTCGCGCACCTCGACTACTCCGCCCGGGTGCAGTCGCTCAACGCCGAGCAGAACCCGGCGCTGCACGCCCTGCTGACCGCCTTCCACCGGCACACCGGCGTGCCGATGCTCTGCAACACCTCGCTGAACGACAAGGGCGAGCCGATCATCGACACCATCCGTGAGACGATCAATTTCTGCCTGCGCAGGAGGATCGGCGTCGCGTACCTCAACGGCCGCAGGGTGGCCTTCCACAACTTCGACTCCTACCCGGCGAAGGGGCCCTACCCGCGCATGCGCCAGCCCTTCACCTCGATCCCGGCGAGCCGGGCCATGGCCGTGCACGCCGAGCTGAACCCATACCGCCTGCCTGACCTGTACCTGCACGTGCTGTACCTCGACCTCGCCCTGAGCGGGAAGTTCGACCTGCGTACGGAGGAGGGCGCGGCGGAGGCGTTCAAGGCGGTGAACAGCCGGCTGCGCGCCGATCCCTCGCTGTGGCAGGCCGCCGAGCGCAGTATGCGCCGCGCGGAGCACCGGTTCACCACGTTCGGCCCGGACGCGCTGCTCAACCTGGAGCTGGGCGCCGTCCGCCAGATCACCGGCGCGTGAGCGATCCGGCGACCCGGCGGCGTCAGTGACGGACGAAGGAGGGACGTAGCTCGGCCAGCGCGCCGGCCACCACGGCCGGGGCGGGCCGGCCGAGCATCTCCTCCCGCAGCTCGCCGGCGGCCCGGCGGGGCTCGGGGGCGTCCAGCAGCCTCCTCACCTCCTCCCGCACCGCCGTCGGCGTCAGCTCGGCCATGCTGAGCACCGACGCCGCATCACCGGCCGCGACCCGCCCGGTGTGGCCGGCGTGGTCCGGCAGCTGCGGCACCAGCAACATGGGCAGGCCGTGGGCGAGCGCGGTGAGGATGCCGCCGGCACCACCGTGCCCGATGAAGGCGTCGCAATCGCGCAGCACGTTCCTCAGCGGGGTGTCGACCACGACGCGCACGTTCTCCGGCAGCTCGGCGAGCAGGTCGCGCTGCGCGGCGGAGACGGCGAGGACCACGTCCATGCCCGTCCCCGCGAAGGCGGCGGCCATCCGGCCGGCGAGGAAGCGGGACGGGTCCACCTTGGCGATGGTGTGGCCCCAGCTCACGCACACGCGAGGGCGGCTGCGCGGGCCGGGTGGTTGCCAGGGAGAGGTCTCCGGGCCGTTGTAGGGGACGTAACGCATCGGCAGCACCCGCTGGACACCGGGCAACTGCACGCTCGCCGGCACCGGGTCCACGGTCGCCGCGCCGAAGGGGTCCACCGGCCCGGCGCCGAACCGGTCCGCCAGGGGCGCCAGCGCGTCCGGCAGCACGCCGCGGGCCCGCTGCAGCAGGTCGAAGCCGTAGAGCTGGCGCACGGCCGGAACCCCGGTGACCGCGGCGGCGACCGGGCCGGCCAGGGTCACCTGGTCGTACACCACGAGATCGGCCTGCCAGTCCGTGATCAAGCGGATCAGGTCGGCGGTCATGGACTCGGCGTGCGCCGTCAGCATCCGCAGTGCCCGGGGCCCCTTCCCGTCCCGCTTGGGAGCGGGCCCGGCGGCATCGGGCAGGGGCAGCAGGTACTCCTGCACCATCCCGGCCGTGTCGACATCCGTCCCCACGACCGCCACCGGGAGGTCGGCCCGCAGAACGTCGCGGGTCAGGCCGGGTTCGCTGGCGAGGAGCACCTCGTGCCCTGCGGCCCGGCAGGCCCGGGCCAGCGGGACCAGCGCGTACAGATGCGAGGGCCAGGCCCAGGTCGTGAACACCACCCGCATGGGGCATCTCCTCCTTGACCGTTCGCAGGCGCGCCTGCGGCCGTTCGCCGGCGTGCCTTCCTGCATCGACGATGGCACCGCGTCCTGGAGAGCCGCTGGAGCGCGGCACCGTCGCGCGTCGAGCGGCCGCGGCCATGGTGGCGGGGTGAGCGAACCACGTATCGCCCTGATCACCGGGGCCAACCGAGGGCTGGGTCATGCGACCGCCGCCGAGCTGCATCGCCGGGGTCTCCGTGTCATCGTGACCGCGAGGGACGCGGACACCGCCGCGGAGGCGGCCGCGCGGATCGGCCCGGACGTCCGCTCCCATCCGCTCGACGTCACCGATGAGGACGGCGTCGGACGGGCGGCGGCCCGGCTCGGGCCCGTGGACGTGCTCGTGTGCAACGCAGGCGTGCTGCTCGACGCCGGCGACGACCCGTTGTCGGTGCCGCTGGAACGCGTGGAGCGCACGCTGGCGGTCAACCTCCTGGGCGGGTGGCGAGTGGCCCAGGCGTTCGTGCCGGGCATGGTCTCCCGAGGCTGGGGACGGGTGGTCTTCGTCTCCAGCGGCACCGGGTCGTTCAGCGTCGGGTTGTGGACGGGGGCGCCCTCCTACTCGGTGTCGAAGACCGCCGTCAACGGGCTGACCACCATGCTGGCCACCTGCACCAAGGGGACCGGCGTCCTGGTCAACGCCGTCAATCCCGGGCAGACGAGGACCAGAATGGTGCCCACGGCCGACCGGACCCCCGGGGAGGCCGCCACCGGCATCGCCGACGCGGCCACCCTCCCCGACGACGGGCCGACGGGCGTGTTCCTCCGCGGTGACCAGCAGATCGGCTGGTGACGGTTGGAGCTGACTTCGAGCATCCCTCCACTGCCCGCGGCAACCATCGAGGCGGCCTTTCGAACTCATTCGCAGGAGGCGAGAACGTGCACAGGACTTTGATCGTCGCCAAGCTGAGGAGCGCCGACAACACGCGGCCGATCGCCGAGACGTTCGGCGAGTCGGACGCCTCGGAGCTGCCCCACATGGTGGGTGTGAACCGGCGGACCCTCTTCCACTTCCATGATCTCTACTTCCATCTCGTCGAGGCGGACGAGGACATCTCCCCCAACCTGTACAAGGCGCGCAGCCACCCGCTCTACGAGGACATCAACGCGCGGCTGGCCGAACTGGTCGCACCGTACGACCCGAACTGGAAGGAGCCGAAGGACGCGATGGCCACCCCGTTCTACGTGTGGACCTCTGACGAGGGGAGGATCCGGTGACCACCGAGACGACCGGCGCGAGCGCCGCCGGAACCGGCAAGCCCGCCGTGGTGAAGGCCGCGGACGTGGTGCCCAATCACCGCCGTGGCGGGGACATCCGGGTCACGCTCAGCCCGAGGACGGTGAGCTGCACCTCCGGGTTCGGCGGCGTGCTGTATCTCAAGAGCGGCGAGTTCGTCGCCGAGCACTACCACCCGTACTCGGAGGAGTTCCTGCACGTGATCGCCGGCGAACTGGAGATGAGCCTGGACGGGGAGCGCGTCCCACTCTCACCGGGTGACTCCCTGCTGGTGCCGATCAACGTGCGTCACCGCCTCGTGAACGTCGGGGAGGACGCGGCGCATGTGGTCTTCCACCTCTCGCCTCTGGCTCCTCGTCCCGAGCTCGGGCACGTGGACACCGAGCGGCTGCCAGCGCCCCAGGAGCCCGGCCCGCAGGTCGGGGGGCCGAGTTGAGCCGGGAGGTGGTGGTCACCGGTATCGGTGCGGTCGTGCCCGGCGGCATCGGGCGGGAGGCGTTCTGGCGCCTGCTCGCCGAGGGGCGCACCGCCACCCGGCGGATCTCGCTGTTCGACCCGAGCGGGTTCCGCTCGCAGATCGCGGCCGAGGTGGACTTCGATCCCAGGGCCGCGGGGCTGTCGGCGCAGCAGATCCGGCGCATGGACCGGGCCGCCCAGTTCGCCATGGTCAGCACGAGGGAGGCGGTCTCCGACAGCGGCCTGGACCTGGGGGGCTTCGAGCCGGACCGGATCGGCGTCGCGATCGGCAGCGCCGTGGGCTGCACGATGGGCCTGGAGAAGGAGTACACGGTCCTGACCGACGAGGGCCGCCGCTGGCTGGCGGACCACACCTACGGGGTGCCGCACCTGTACGGATACATGGTGCCCAGCACGCTGGCCGTCGAGGTGGCGTGGGAGGCGGGCGCGGAGGGCCCGGCGGCGCTGATCTCGACCGGTTGCACGTCGGGGCTCGACGCGGTCGGCCATGGGGCCGTGCTCATCCAGGAGAACGCGGCGGACGTCGTGATCGCGGGGGCGACGGATGCGCCCCTGTCCCCCATCACCTCCGCGTGCTTCGACGCCATCCGGGCCACCTCGCCGAACAACGACGACCCCGAGCACGCCTCGCGGCCGTTCGACGCGACCCGGGACGGCTTCGTGCTCGGCGAAGGCGCCGCCGTGATGGTGCTGGAGGAGGCCGAGGCCGCGCGGCGCCGCGGCGCGCGGGTGTACGCCCGCATCGCCGGCTTCGCCAGCCGCAGCAACGCCTTCCACATGACCGGCCTCAAGCCCGACGGACGTGAGATGGCCGAAGCGATCCGGGTGGCGCTGGATGAGGCCAGGATCGACCCGGCGGACGTCGACTACATCAACGCGCACGGCTCGGGCACGCGGCAGAACGACCGGCACGAGACGGCGGCGTTCAAGCGCAGCCTGGGCCGGCGCGCCTACGAGGTCCCGGTGAGCTCGATCAAGTCGATGGTCGGGCACTCGCTCGGCGCGATCGGCTCCATCGAGGTCGCGGCGTGCGCGCTGGCGCTGGAACGGCAGGTCGTGCCGCCGACGGCCAATCTGCGGCACCGCGATCCGGAATGTGATCTCGACTATGTGCCGATCACGGCCCGCGACCATGAAATGGACGTCGTGCTCAGTGTCGGCAGCGGTTTCGGCGGGTTCCAAAGTGCCATGGTGCTCACCCGTCCCGCATAGCGGTTATCTGCACTGACTCCGCACCCGGGAGATCGGTACCCTCGATTGGCCGAGTAACGAATCCGTCAATACCACCGAAGGTAAGACTCATAAAACCAGGGATGCCCACATCCGCTTCGCGGCGGGACGTTCTCCGGCAAGTGCGGAGTCTTCGCAGGCCACAACGGAAATTGCGGGAAAACACGCGAGTTGATCAAATACTGAATCACGGGGCCGGAAGTCGAGCCCTAGGGGAGAGTTCAGGGTTTTCTCCGATGTTCGTCGCCGGAATCGAGTAATACCGTTATCGAGAACCGCTACACCCTGCAGCCCAGTGATCTTCGAGTGATTTTCGAGGTCTTATAACACGCGTCTGCTAACTTCCTAAGAGAGATCGTTCATTGTGCGGCCGAAGGCAACGCCGGGGTAAGTTGCGATGGTGCCGCCGACGACATTCTCGGGCAAGTGGACGCATGGGGAACGACGTCAGGAGAGGCCTGCACGGGCGTGACCCAATGAATACAGGGGGCGGTGCGTGTGGTGGAGATCAATCTTCTCGGACCGATGGAGGTACTCAGTCATGGCGCCATCTTGACGCCGTCGGCTCCCAAGCTGCGCACCGTGCTCAGCTTGCTGGCCGTGCAAACGAGCGTCGTCGTCCGAACCGACAAGATCATTGAGGAGCTCTGGGAGGACAATCCGCCGACGAGCGTCACCACCACGCTCCAGACCTACATCTACCAGTTGAGAAAGCTGCTGCGGCTGGGGACGCCGCCGGACATGGACAGAGCGGGCGACACTCCTGCCGACGCCGTATTACGTACGTCCCCCTACGGATATGCGTTGTTCCTCGACCCTGACATGCTCGACACCACGCGCTTCGAGCGGCTGTCGGACCAGGGCAGGCGGGAGCTGGAGGCGGGCGACGTGAACGCCGCCGCCGAGACACTCTCCCGTGCCCTGCGGCTCTGGCGCGGGCCCGCGCTGGTCGATGTCAGCCACGGGCCGGTGCTGCGAGCGGAGGCGCTGCGGCTTGAGGAGATCAACAGGAACACGCTCGAGCGCCGCATCGAGGCGGACCTTTACCTGGGCCGACATCATGGGCTGCTCGGCGAGCTCACGCGATTGGCCGCCGAGCAGCTCACGCATGAAGGGTTCCAGGCCAAGCTGATGCTGGCGCTGCACCGCGCGGGCCGACGTTCTGAGGCACTCCAAATCTACCAGCGCACCCGCAGCGTCCTGGCCAGGGAGCTGGGCCTCGACCCGTCCAACGAATTGGAGCAACTGCATCGCGCCGTGCTGGCATCCGACGAGAGCCTTGCTCTGCCGCGTCCCCGGTCACCGGTCCGGCTGAGCCACACCCGGCCGCCACGCCAGCTCCCACCTCAGCGAACCGCGCTCGTGGGCCGGCAGCCGCAGGTCCGTGCCGTGCTCGCGGCCATGTCGGCGCGGCAGGTCCACGCACCGCCGGTGGTCGTCATCACCGGTCCACCCGGCTCAGGCAAGTCCGCGCTGTGCGCCGACGTCGGCCATCGAGTCAACACCCCCTATCCCGACGGCCAGCTCTTCGTGCGCCTGCTGGACGCCCAGGGCCACCCGGCCGACCCCCACAACATCCTGGCCGAGTTCCTGCGCGCCCTGGACGTGCCCGAGGACCGCATCCCGGCCACGCTGAGCGAGCGCTCCCGGCTCTTCCGCACCTGGACCGCGGACCGGCACATTCTGGTGATCCTCGACGACCTGGTCCAGACGGACCAGCTCCTCCCGCTGGTGCCCGCGAGTCCGGACTGCGGCGTCCTGATCACCGCTCGCAGGCAGCTTTCCGCACCTGTGGTCACGGCGGCCGTCGAGGTGGGCCCGCTGGACGTCGACGAAGGGCTGCGGCTGCTGACCAACGTGCTCGGCAAGCAGCGCATCGCCCGGGAGGAGGCGGCCGCCCGCGAGCTCGTCCACCTGTGCGACGGCCTCCCCGCCGCGCTGCAGGCGGCCGCCGCACTGCTCCAGCTCAGGCTGCACTGGCCGCTCAGCAAGCTGGTCAGGGGGAACGGCGCAACGAACGGGTACGGCATCCCCAACCATCACGAGCTGTTCCTCTACCCCAGCGTAGAGCTGAGTTACCGGCTCGCCCCGCCGAACGTGCAGCATGCCTTCTGCAAGCTCGTCCGGTTCGACGTCTCCACGTTCACGCCGCACCTGGCCGCACGCCTGCTGCAGCTATCCGAGTTCCACACGGAGTCGCTTCTGGACGAGCTCGTGGAGTTCCGGCTCATGGTGGCCGAGCCCGGAGGAGAGGCGGATCTGCTTCAGTACCGCTTCCTGCCCAGCGTACGGGCGGCCGGCCGGCGGCTGCTCGCCGGTGCCGGTGACGTCGTCCAGGGCTCGCCCTACCAGGCCGTCGGTGCCGGAGTTACGCCGGTATCGTCCTGATCTGGTGCACGCTGGTCTGCTTCCACCGGGTTCACGTCTTACGGGGTGCCGCTGAGAGTGTGCCGCGGCCGCCATGCGGTACCCCGTCAGGAGAAATTCCCTGGGCCAGCAGCGACGTGGTGTGCGTGCCCTCGCGGAAGACGGGGTCGGCCAGCACGGCCTGCAGCAGCCCCTTGGTCGTACGGATGCCGCGGCCCTCGATGCGGAACTCCGCCAGCGCCCGTTCCATCCGGGCGATCGCCTGGTCACGGTCCGGCGCCCAGGCGACCACCTTGGCCAGCAGTGAGTCGTAGTCGGGCGGCACCAGGTAGCCCGCGTAGGCATGGGTGTCCACGCGCAGGAACGGGCCGCCCGGCGGCACGAACTCCGTCAGCTCGCCCGCGCTCGGCGCGAAGTCGCGAGCCGGGTCCTCGGCGTTGATCCGGCATTCCACGGCCACGCCGCGCGGGCGGATCTCCTCCTGGGTGAAGGACAGCGGCCAGCCGGCGGCGACGCAGAGCTGCTCGCGCACGATGTCGATGCCCGTCACCGCTTCCGTCACCGGGTGCTCCACCTGAATGCGCGAGTTCACCTCGATGAACGCGAACTCCTCGCCGACCACAAGGAACTCGAACGTCCCCGCACCGGTGAAACCCGCCGCCTTCGCCCCGGCGACCGCCGCCTCGGCCAACCGGTCGGCAAGCGCCGGCGACACACCGGGGGCGGGCGTCTCCTCGATCAGCTTCTGGTGCCGCCGCTGCACCGAGCAGTCCCGGTTGCCGAGCGCCACGACCGTGCCGTGCTCGTCGGCGAGCACTTGGACCTCGACGTGCTTGGCCCGCTCCATCAACCGTTCGAGGTACACCCGGCCGTCGCCGAAGACCGCCCGGGCGGCCGCGCTGGTGGCGCGGAACGTGGCCGCCAGGTCCTCCATCCGGCCCACCACCGCCATACCGCGCCCGCCACCGCCCGCCACCGCCTTGATGATCAGCGGGAAACCGATCCGCTGCCCGGCGTCGAGCACGTCGGCCGCGGTGCTCACCGGCTCCAGCGTGCCGGGCAGGACCGGAAGGCCGGCGTCCGCCATCATGCTCCTGGCCAGCGCCTTGTCTCCGAGCTTGGCCATGACCTCGGGCCGGGCACCGACGAAGACGAGGCCGTTGCCCGCGCAGATCTCCGCGAAGTCGGGGTCTTCGGACAGGAACCCGTACCCGGGGTGCACGGCCTGCGCGCCGGTGCGCAGCGCGGCCTCGATGATCGCCGGTGGGTAAAGGTAGCTGCGTTTCGCCGGGCCGGGGCCGATCTGCGTCGCGACGTCCGCGGCCCGCACGGCGGCCGTGTCGCGGTCCACCGACGAATGGACCACGACGGTCCGGATGCCCATCTCGCGGCAGGTCCGTACGATCCGCAGCGCGATCTCGCCGCGGTTGGCGACCAGCACGGTGTCGAACGGCCGCGACGGCCGATGCGTGTTCCCGGTCATTCGTCGACTTCCTGGTCGATCACGATCAGAGGCTGGTCGTACTCGACACCCTCGGCGTCGTCGACGAGGATCTGCGCCACCCGGCCACCGACGTCCACGACGACCGGGTTCATCAGCTTCATCGCCTCGACGATGGCCACCTGCTGGTCCGGCTCGACGATGTCGCCGACCTCCACGAACGGCTTCGTGCCCGGCTCGGGCTGCCGGTAGAAGGTGCCCACCAGCTCGGCCCGCACCACATGACCCGTCGTCTCCGGGGTCGTCTCCTCGACGGGCGGCGGCATCGTGGACGGCTCCGCGAGCGGCGGCCATTCGACCTCGATGCTCGCACCGCCCAGCCGTACGCGTACCCTGCTCGGCGGCCGCGGCGCCGCCTGGACGGCGTCGGCCAGCCCTCGGCAGAGGATCGCCACCGCATCCCGCGCGCCCAGTTCGGCCAGCGCCCCATCCCACACGCTCGACCGCTGCGCGTCCGTCATATGTCCACCCGCTTCCTGTAGGTGCCGAACCAGCGAAGCCGCCGCCGCCGGGCCTCCCGCAGCGCGGCGCCGTCCTGCTCGCGCAACTCCCTGAGCGCGCACACCACCGCGTCGTGCACCAGCTTGCTCGCCGCCGCCGGGGCCTGGTGAGCACCGCCCGCCGGCTCCGGCACCACCCCGTCCACGATGCCGTTCGAGAGCAGCGTCGACGCGTCGACGCCCAGCGCGGCGGCCGCCGCGGGAGCGGCCTCCCCGCTGCGCCAGAGGATCGCCGCGCAGCCCTCGGGGCTGATCACTGAGAAGATCGCGTTCTCGCACAGCAACAGGCGGTCGGCCACCGCAAGGGCCAGCGCCCCGCCGCTGCCTCCCTCCCCCGTGATCACGCTGACCACGGGGACGTCGAGGGAGCCCATCACCCGCAGGCAGTCGGCGATCGCGTGCGCCTGGCCGTGCCGCTCGGCCTCCAGGCCGGGATGTGCTCCAGGGGTGTCGATGAGCGTGACCACCGGCACCCGTAGCTTCCCGGCCAGCCGCATCAGCCGCACCGCCTTGCGGTAGCCCGCGGGCGACGGCATGCCGAAGTCGCGCCGTACCAGTTCCTGAGTGGTGTGGCCCTTCTGATGGCCGATCAGCATCACCGGCAGGCCGTCCAGGTCGGCCAGTCCGCCCACTATGGCGGGGCAGTCGGCGCCGGTCCGGTCGCCACGCAGCTCGACGAACTCTCCGTCCCAGGCGGCGACATGGTCGAGCGTGGTCGGCCGGCCCAGCTCGCGGGCCAGTCCGACCACCTGCGCGACCGGTCGCTCGGGCAGCAGCTCCGGATGGCGGATCACCGGATCGGTCACCGCCGGGTTCCAGCCCGGGTCGGGCGGCGCCCCCAGGACGAGCAGCGACTGCAGGACCTGCGGCAGTTCCCCGCGCGGCACGACCCTGTCGAGCAGGCCGTGCTCGAGCAGGAACTCGGCGGTCTGGAAGCCCTCCGGCAGCCGTTGCCGGATGGTCTGCTCGATCACCCGTGGCCCCGCGAACCCCATCCTGGCGCCGGGTTCGGCGAGGATCACGTCCGAGAGCGTCGCGTAGGACGCGGCCACCCCGCCGTAGGTGGGGTCGGTCACCAGGGTGATCGTCAGCAGGCCCGCCTCGTCGAGGGCCGTCATCGCGTTGCTCGTCCTGGCCATCTGCAGGAGGGCGAAGACACCCTCCTGCATGCGCGCGCCGCCCGACGCCGTGACGATCAGCAGCGGCAGCCGGTGCTTCAGTGCCTCCTCGGCCGCGGTCACGATCGCCTCGCCCTCGGCGACGCCCATGCTCCCGCCGAGGAAGCGGAAGTCCATGACGGCCGCCACCACGCCGCGGCCACGCACGGTGCCGCGCACCACCCGGACCGCGCAGTCCATCTCGGTACGTGAGCGGGCCGTGTCCAGCCGGTCGGTGTAGGGAAGGAGATCCTCGAAGCCGAGCGGGTCGCGCACCGACGGAGCGGGCTCGACCGGCGTACCGGTGCCCGCGTCGAGCAGCCGCCCCAGCCGCTGCTCCGCAGTCAGTTGCGCGTGGCGGCCGCAGTCGGGGCACACCATGGACAGGCGATCGAACCGCTTGCGGTAGACGAGCATCCCGCAGCCTGCGCAGGACAGCCAGTCCGACAGATCCATCGTGGTCTTCATGATCCCAATCGGAACGGGTTTCACGAGTCGGTCTCCCGGCTAGTACGACGCTGTTACCTGATAGACGGCGAACGGCCGGCGCATCGTGCCGTCCCGGAAGGGACGCAGCGGCGCCGTCTGCCGCTTGTGGTCCGGCCCCTGTTCCCATTGCTCGAAGTCCGCCAGGCTGCGCCAGGTGCTCACCACCACGAAGTCGCCGTGATCGGTGACCGACTGCAGCAACTCGTTGGACAGCAGGCCGGGCACCCCGGCCAGCCGGGTGCTCGCCTCGTGATAGGCCGTCTCGATGCCGGCGATGTCGGTCGTGGCGTGATAGAGAAGCACCCGCACGCCGTGGTCCGTCATCGCGCCGCCTCCCACGCCTCGTGCGTGGCCGCTTCCACGGGCGCGGAACCGATCGCCCCTCGCAGGTGCGCGACGAGGTGCATCGTGCTCATGGACCCGCCCGAGCGGTAGGGGTGGAGCTTCTCGCGGTGCTCCAGGTGCCGTTCGCTGGTCTCGAACTCGCGGAAGCGCGGCTCGTCCACCCAGTCGCTCATGATGTGGTAGACCCCTTTCTCCTCGCCGTCGCGGGCAAGCCACTGGCCGAGGTTGGCCGGATGGGTGGTGACGGAGTCACCGACCTCCAGCCATACCCGCTCGAACTCGCGCTCCATACCCGGTTTGATCTGCAGGCGGAGCATGACGCGGAACGAGGCCTCGCTCATGAGATCCCCCCGTCCACCGACACGACGGAGCCGGTGACGTACCGCGACAGGTCGCCGGCCAGCCACAACACGGCACCCGCGACCTCTGCCGGAGTGCCCAGGCGGCCCAGGCAGGTCTTGCCGGAGTACCGCTCGATCATCTGCGTGCGCTGCTCCTCCGGCATCTTGTCGAACGCCTCAGTGTGGATCATGCCGAGGGCCAGCACGTTGAACCGGATGCCCTGCGGGCCCAGTTCCCTCGCCAGGCTCCGGAACAGGCCGTGCAGCGCGGCCTTGGTGGCGGTGTAGTGCGCCCGCAGCGGAATGCCGACCTCGATCGACTTCGAGCTGATGCCGATGACCGAGGAGCCCTCCGCCAGCAGGGGAAGCGCGTGCTGGATCGTCAGGTGCACGGCGGTGAGGTTGGTGTCGATGATGCGCTGCCACTCGGCGAGGTCAAGCTTCGCGTAGGGGACGTGGGTGATCGCAGCCGCGTTGTTCACCACCAGGTCCAGCCGGCCGTCGAACCGCTCGCCGCACTGCTCGATCAGAACGGCGATCTGCGTGGGATCGGTGAGGTCGGCGCGCAGGACCCCGTGTCGGCCACCGATCCGCTTCAGTTCGTGCTCGAGCGAGACGGCGTTCTCGCCCTCCTGCCTGTAGCAGGTGATCACATCCACGCCCGCCTCCGCGAGCGCGAGTACGATGCCGCGGCCTACTCCGCGGGTGCCTCCGGTGACGAGAGCCCGCTTACCGCTCAAGCCGAAATCCATGATGTTCCTTTCCTTCACTTTTTGAGCACGAGCGCGGCGGTGAACCCACCATGCCCATGGGCCAGTACGAGCGCGGTCCGCAGCACGCCGTCGCGGGGCTGGCCGAGGACGAGGTCGATGTCGCATCCCGGCGCGAGCCGGGAGGAGCCGACGGTGGCCGGGATGATGCCGTCGCGCAGCGCCAGTAGCGACGTCGCCACGTCGAGGGCGGCGCCGCCGCCGTAAAGCCGGCCGGTCAGCGTCTTGGGCGCGGTGACCGGGACGCCCCGCGGGCCGAACACCGCGGTGATGGCCCGCGCCTCGGCGAGGTCGCCGCCCGGCGTGCCGCAGGCGTCCGCGAACACGACGTCCACCTCGGACGGCGCCGTTCCCGCGTCCGCCAGCGCGCGCTCGATCGTGCGGCGCAGGGCCGGCGGCCGGTCGGAGCCCGGTGGCGGGTCGAAGCCCGCCGCGTAGCCGGCGATCGCGCCGTAGACGGTGTCGGCGCCGCGTTGCCTGGCGCTCTCGGCGTTCTCCACGATCAGCATGGCGCCGCCCTCGCCAGGCAGGTAGCCGGAGGCCGCCTCGTCGAACGGCAGGTATGCGCGCTCCGGGTCGTCAACGGTGGACAGGCCGCCGCTGGAAAGCTGCGCGACCAGGCCGTAGGGGCACAACGAGGCGTCGGTGCCGCCGGTCACCACGATGCGGGCCCCCCGCCGGATCAGCCTGCGTGCCTGCCCGAGCGCGTCCAGGCCGCCGGCCTGTTCGCAGCACAGCACCCCACAGGGGCCGCGCATGCCGTGCCGGATCGCCACCTGACCGGTGGTGGCGGCGTAGAACCAGGCGATCGACTGGTAGGCGCCCACCCAGGAGGGGCCCTTGCGGTAAAGCCGCTCCATCTCGCGCTGGCCGAACTCGGTGCCGCCCGACGAACTGGCGGTCACCACCGCCATCTCGTACTCGGGCAACTCGGAGGGGACCACGTCGGCGTCGGCCAGCGCCGCCTCGGTCGCCACCAGGCCCATGTGCGTCCAGTGGTCGGTCTGCGGGATCAGCCGGCTGGGGAGTCGCTCCCCCGCGACGAAGCCGGGCACCTGCCCTGCCAGCCGCACCGGGTAGCCGGTCGCATCGAACCGCGTGATCCTGCCGATCCCCGACTTGCCGGCCAGCGTGGCCTGCCAGTGCGTCTCGGTCCCGATCCCGGTCGGCGCGACGACCCCGATACCGGTCACCACCGGACTGTCGGCCATGTCGGCCATGTCGGCTGTGTTCATCGGCTGCCCTCCGTGACGGCGTCGCCCGCGGCCTGCGGGGCGGGAGTGTGAAGACCGGCCGTCAGCCCGTTGGCGAGAGGACGGCGGCCGAGCGCGAAGGCGAGCCCGCAGACCATCGCCACGCCGCCGAGGCCGAGGTAGTACAGCGGCTCGGGGATCACTTCGGCGAGCCGGACCACGCCGCTGCCCAGCCCGCCACCGAGCCCGGCGAACAGCCACATCAGGCCGAGCGTGCGTCCCATGAAGCCCGACGGGAGTATCTCGGCGACCGCCGAGATGATCACCGCGGCGACGATGACCTCGCCGCAGGCGTGGGTGAGGTAGACGGCGGCCAGCCAGAGCGGCGACACCTTCTCGCCCGACGAGGCGAGCACCGTCGTCAGCGACATGATCAGGAAGCCCGTGCCGACGAGGACGAGTCCGATGGCGAACTTCACCGGGACGTGGTTCCGGCCGCCGAGCGCCGGCAACGCGACGGCGATCAGCGGCGCGAGCATCAGGATGAACAGTGGCGTCGCCGCCTGAAACCAGCTCGCCGGGATCTCCATGCCGAGCACCTGGCGATCCACATGGTCCCGGGCGAAGAGGTTCAGCAGCGACGCGGCGTGCGCGACGATCATCCAGAAGAGCGTGGAACCCAGGAAGACGACGAGGAAGGCGCGCAGCCGACGCCGGTCCTGCGCGCCGAGGGCCGGGTTGCGGTAGATCGCGATGTAGCACACGATCGGCGCGATCACGCTGAACACGCCCACCAGCATGATCGCCAGGGACACGCTGAGCAGGCCGGTCAGCCCGAGCGCGAGCAGCGCCGCCACGACCACGGCACCCGCCAGCCCGATCCGCCGCGCGACGGTGACGCGCTCGTCGGCCGTCAGCGACCGCACCGGCCGGTGCCCCACGTCGCCGAACTGCCCGGCGCTCAGCCGGAGCTGGATCGCGGTGGCCAGCATGACCAGCGCGGCCACCAGGAACGCGGCACTCCAGCTGACGCGCTCTCCCAGGTAGCCGACCAGCAGCGGAGCCGCCAGCGCGGAGACCTGCGTCGCGACGTACATGAGCGAGATTCCCGCCTCTCGGCCGCGGCTCCCGTCGAACATCAGGTTGATCATGGCCTGGTGGTTCGGCTTGTAGATGGCGCCGCCGACGGCCACGAGCGGCAGGCCGACCGCGGCGCCCCAGCCTGCGGGCACGGCCAGGCACAGGTAGCCGGTCATGCCGACCACGGAGCCGACGAGCAGTGCCCGCCGGTTGCCCAGCAACCGGTCGCCGATCCAGCCACCGGCGATCGACAGCATGAACATGAAGCCGATCCAGACGCCGAACAGCGTCGCGGCGTCGGTGGGCGGCAGGCCCAGGCCGCCGTGCGAGGCAGGGGCGGACGCGTACAGCACCAGGATCGCCTGCAGGCCGTAGAAACCGAAACGCTCAAGTGCGTCGCTGGTGAACAAGGTCAGGTACCACCGAGGCATCGCGCGCAGCGTGATGGTCGTGTCGGCGCTCCTCATCGTGCCCCGCCGCCCGCGGGAATGCCGCCCGCCTGCGCGCCGGCAGGCGCCGATACTCTCAGCTCGTACATGCAGGCCCTTCCTTCAGCTTGACCCGGGCAACACCCTCTTGCCTACGGCAGAGGACTCGAATCTGCCTTGCGTTGCGGGCAGCAAGCCGTTCAGCGGCTGGTACGGAGGCATGCGGCGGGTGAGGCGGGCCCGGCGTACGGCCGGGTGCACGACGGTCAGGACCGTCCTGTGCGGGTGACTCCCACGTCGCCCTCGGCGGCGGGCGGGCGCCGGGAAAGGCCCGTGCGCCGGTGGCGTGGCACGCACTGAGACGGGTGTTCCGTTGACCGGGCTGCCGGGCAGGTTCGGTGCCGGGTGCGTACGACCGGGCCATCGCCGTGCCCTCGGGTACCGCCGGAGAGGCGCCGGCCGTCGGTCAGGATGTTCTCGAAGTGGGCCTGCCCCCGAATCGGTGAGGGCACCCGCTTCACGAAGACCGAGGTCCCGGCGGTCTCCAGCAGGACCGGCTTCCCACCGATGCCGGAACCCAGGGGCATAAAATCAGTTGATCCATGCTTGTCGCCACTCGGTACCCTGGAAACACACACCCCCGTGAGAAGGAAGTCACCGCCATGCCCGGTCCGCTCCAGATCAGCGGTTCGGTCTCCATCCCCGAGGCCGAGCTCGGCTGGCGGTTCTCCCGCTCCTCCGGGCCCGGCGGGCAGGGGGTCAACACCACCGACAGCCGGGTCGAGCTCAGCTTCGACCTGGCCGCCACCGAGGCGCTCGGCCCCGTCTTCAAGGCCCGCGCCCTCGAACGTCTCGGCCCCCGCCTGGTGAACGGTGTGATCACCATCGCGGCCTCGGAGTTCCGCTCCCAGCTGCGCAACCGCGAGGCCGCCGAGATGCGGCTGGCCCAGATGTTGCGCGAGGCGATCGCCCCGCCGCCCAAGAAGCGCCGCCCGACCAAGCCGAGCCGGGGCGCGGTCGAACGGCGGATCGCCGCCAAGAAGCGGCGCTCCGACCTCAAGCGCCTGCGCGGGGACCAGAGCTGACCGTCCCGCCCCCGCGCACGACCACGCCCCCGCGCACGTCCACGGGCCGTCCGCGGGCACCCGGGAAGGGGTCCCGCGGGTCTCGCGGGCGGGGCACGCCGCCGGGGACGGCGTGGCACAATGGCCGCATGCCCGTCGTGCTGAGCGTCCGTGCCGTTCTCCTCGATGACGACGACCGGCTGGTGCTGTTCCGGCGCACGGTCCCGGGCAAGGAGCTCTACTGGTCGATCCCGGGCGGTCACGTCGAGCCCGAGGACGCCTCACTGGAGCACACCCTGCACCGCGAGGTCATGGAGGAGCTCGGCGCCGTGGTCTCCGCGGTCACCCCGCTGACCACCCTGGAGTGCGTCCGCGACGAGGGCGTCAAGACCCAGCACGTGTACGGCTGCCGGCTGGTCTCCATGGACCCGGCGCTGCGCTGCGGCCCGGAGTTCGACGACCCCGCGCGCGGCCACTACGAGGTGATGCGCCTCCCCCTCGACCCCGCCGCGCTCTCCGCCCTCAACCTCGTCCCCCCGGAGCTCGGCGCCTATCTCGCCGACACCGTCACGCGCCTGCCCGCCCTGATCGGCTGACCCCGCCCGGACGGCCCCGCCCCGCCTCGCTCCCGTACCGCCTCTTTCCCCGCAGCGTCCCGCGAAGGAGCGGGACGGAGTGGGAAGGGCCCGGCGCGGGGACCGGACGGCGCCTAGTCGATCAGTTCGATCAGGTCGGCGACCGAGTCGACCACCCGGGACGGGCGGAACGGGTAGCGGTCGACCTGGTCCTTGCTGACGACCCCGCTGAGCACCAGGATGGTGTGCAGCCCCGCCTCCATGCCGGAGACGATGTCGGTGTCCATCCGGTCACCGATCATCGCGGTGGTCTCGCTGTGGCCGTCGATGGCCCGCAACGCGCTGCGCATCATCATCGGGTTGGGCTTGCCCACGAAGTACGGCTCCACCCCGGTCGCCTTGGTGATCATCGCGGCGACGGCGCCGCACGCGGGCAGCGACCCCTCGTTGGACGGCCCGACCGGGTCGGGGTTGGTCGCGATGAACCGGGCACCGCCCTCGATCAGCCGGATCGCCCGGGTGATCTGGGTGAAGCTGTAGGTGCGGGTCTCGCCGAGGACCACGTAGTCGGGGGCGAGGTCGGTCAGCACGTAGCCGATCTCGTGCAGGGCCGTGGTCAGCCCCGCCTCCCCCACCACGTACGCCGAGCCGCCGGGCCGCTGGCCGTCCAGGAACCTGGCCGTGGCCAGCGCGGAGGTCCAGATCGCCTCCGGCGGGACGTCCAGACCGGCCGCGCGCAGCCGGACGGCCAGGTCGCGCGGGGTGTAGATCGAGTTGTTGGTCAGGACCAGGAACCGCTTGCCGGACTCGCGCAGGCGGCGGATGAACTCGTCGGCACCGGGCACCGGGTGTCCTTCGTGGACGAGGACACCGTCCATGTCCGACAACCAGCACTCGATCGGCTTGCGCTCGTCCACCGTTCTCCCCTGCTCCCTGTCGATGGGTACAGGACCAAGGATGACAGGTGGCGGGGCGGCCCTTCGTCGGCAGGCCCGTCCCGCACCCCCGCTCCGCCGGCCGTACATCGTGCGGGCCGGCCTGTGGTGACACCCGGACGCCCGCTCAGGGCGCGAGCGCCTCCAGGGCCTCCTCGGCCCGGCGCATCGACCCCGCGGGGTCGGCGTCCGGCGACCCGATCTCCGGGTCGAAGTTGAGATCGTGGAAGACCTCGGTGACGCCCCTGGCCTCCAGCGCGGCGACGTCGCCCCGGATCTCCTCGAACGAGCCGGTCAGCGCCTCGCGGCCGGCCGCACCCGCCGGGCGGACGCGGGTGACGCCCCGGGTGACGAACCGCAGTGCCCCGGGGTCGCGTCCGGCTTCACGAGCCGCTTCCTTTACAATATAGATTTTTTCGTTGATGCCGTCGAGGTCCTCGCGGCTCGAACTGATCCAGCCGTCCGCCAGCCGGCCCGCGCGCCGCAGCGCCACGTCCGCCGACCCGCCCAGCAGGATCGGCGGCACCGGTGACGGCCTGGGATCCTGGTGCACCGGCGGCAGCTCGTAGAACTCGCCGCGGTGCTCCACGGTCTCCTCGGTCCACAAACGGCGCAGCAGCGGGACGAACTCCTCCGCGCGACGCCCGCGCCGCTCGAACGACGCCCCCGAGGCCGCGAACTCCTCGGGCAGCCAGCCCAGCCCGAGACCGGCGTCCAGCCGTCCGCCCGAGACCGCCTGCAGGCTCGCCAACTGCTTGGCCAGCAGCGCGGGCGAGGCGAACGGGATGTTCAGCACCGCCACCCCCAGCCGGACCCGTTCGGTCAGACCGGCCAGGTAGGCCAGCGTGACCACCGGGTCGTGCACGCTGCGGTAGACCGGGCCCATCCCGTGACCCCGCGGGTAGAGCAGGCGCTGGAAGGTCCACAGCTCGTGGTAGCCGAGCTCCTCGGCCCTGCGGGCGACCCGCGCCATGTTGGCCGGTGTCGCCCAGGACCCCGACACCGGCACCGCGAAACCGATCCTCATGCCCGCACCCTATTCGCCCGGATGCGCGGGCGCCGATCGGTGGTTCACTTGCCGGATGGAGAGCGAGGACCTGATCGACCGGCTGCGCCGGATCGGCCTCCGGTACGGCGGCGTGCCCGGCACGGTGATGCCGACCAGACCGGACGTGATCATCGTGCGGGCCGGTCCCGTCGTGGTCAAGGCGCACGCGCCCGGCGCGGAGCGGGAACCGCTGGTGGAGCGGATGCGGGCCGTCGCCCACCCGGCGCTGCGCGGGATCGTGCTGCGTCCGGTGACCGAGGAGGTCATGACCGCCGGGGACCGGCTGGTCACCGTCTGGCCGGCCGGGACGCCGGTGGACCACGACGACCCGGACGCGGCGCCCTGGGAGGCGGCCGCCCGGCTGCTGGCACGGCTGCACGCCGTACCGGCGGGGACGCTCCCCCCGCTGCGGGCCGCGGGCGGTCCCGCGCGGGTGGGCACGACCGTCGCCCGGCTCGGGGAGGGCTCCGCCGCGGAGCTGGTCGTGCGCCGGGCCTTCACCTGCCTGCCCCTCGGCGCCGATCCGGGTCCGGGTGCCGGCGCTCCGGGTGCCGGGCTGACCCACGGCGACTGGCACATGGGCCAGCTGGTCCGCGCCCCGGACGAGTGGATCCTCATCGACGTCGACGACCTGGGCGTCGGCGACCAGGCCTGGGACCTGTCCCGGCCGGCCGCCTGGTTCGCGGCCGGGCTGCTGGACCCCGAGGTGTGGCACCGCTTCCTGGCGGCCTACCGCGCCGCGGGCGGGGTCGCCGTACCCGCGGACGGCGACCCGTGGGAGCGGCTGGAGGTCCCGGCGCAGGCGATGACCGTGCAGCTCGCGGCGGCCGCGGTGGCCACGGCGGAGCGGCAGGCGCGACCGCTGGACGAGGTGGAGGAGGTGCTGGTCGAGTCCTGCCTCAGGATTGTCCGGCATCGAAGCGCCTGCCATAGTGTGCCCACGCAGTAGGTTGTGGTTACGTCGGCAACCACGTCCGAGCAAGGAGAACAACCAGATGCAGTGCCCCAAGTGTCGGGGTGCCATGCGCACCTACGAGCGCAACGGCGTTCACATCGACCAGTGTGAGAGCTGTCGCGGAATCTTCCTGGACTACGGCGAGCTCGAGACACTGACCCGCATGGAGAGCCAGTGGGCTCAGCAGTCCCACGCCGCTCCGCCGCCCCCGCCCCCGCCGCCCGCGCACGGAGCCCCCGCCTACGGCGCCCCCGCCTATGGCGCTCCCGCGTGGGGCGCCCCGCACCACGGCGGCCACTACGGCCACCACCGCCAGCGCAGCTGGGTGGGAATGCTCTTCTCCACCTGACCCCCGCGGCCTCACAGCAGAACGCGAAGACCGCGCTCCCGTGGACGGGGGCGCGGTCTTCGCGTTCGCGGGGGCGAGGGGGCCGCGGAGACGCGGGACCGAGGGGGCCGCGGGGACGCGGTCCTCGCGGGCGGGCGCGGCTCAGCCGGGGAAGTCGCCCGGGTTGACCTTCTTGGGCTTCACGTTCCCGCCGACGACGCTGTGCAGCGTGATCCTCCACGTGGACCAGCGGATCTGGGTGGCGGTGGTGACGGTGGTGAACCGCACGCTCTTGCCGAACTGCTGGAAGTCGCACGACCGGGTGAAGGTGCGGGCCTTGGCGTCCCAGTCCTCGCCGAAGGTGTAGAAGATCTTGTAGTTGCCGTCCCGCACGCCCTGGATCTTGAAGTTCGACTTCTTGCGGACGTACACGCCGACGGCCTTCCTGCCGCCGCGCGTCATGATGACGACGGCGTCCTGCGGGTTGCCGTTGCGCACCTCGAGGGAGCCACGGCCCGTCCGGCTCTCCGAGACGATGAAGCTGCCGTTGGACAGCCGCCGGTCGCGTTCCTTGGCCGCCTTGACCGAGACGACGCTCGCCGGGTACCCGTTCAGCGCCTTGGCGGCCTGCTCCACCGTGTCCAGGGCGCCCTCCCGGTCCATGTTGGTCAGCACGGCCGGGCCGGTGCACAGCTGCTGGGACGCGGCGTCCTGACGGGCGCTGCCGAGGGCGGCCGACAGCTCGCGCAGGGCCTCGACGTACCCGTCGTGCTGGGTCCTCACCTCGGCGGGCGGGGCCAGCGCGGCCAGCCGGGTCACCGCGCCGTCCACCGCGGTCGTGGTCCGCTCCAGCTGCTTGCCGAGCGTCTTCAGCCCGCCGGTCCCGGCGAGCTTCTTCACCGCGTCGCGGACCGGGTCGCGCGCCTCCTTCAGCTCCGCGCGGTACTCGTCGGGCGTCAGCGCCACGGCGCCGGGCGGGGCACTGGGCGCCCCGGAGGAGGTACGGCCACCGGCTCCCCGGTCCGTTCCCACGACTCCGCCCGCGGTCGCCGGGCCGACCACGGGGTCGCCGGCGGAGCTGCAGGCGGACAGGGCCACCAGGGTGACCAGGGCACACGAGAGAATACGGGGGGCAGTCACCGCACAACTATTGCCGTATCCGTCACGGTGCGTCAAACAGCACCGGATCGCCGGGCCGCTCCCGGCCTCCGGGCGCCGCGGGCCCGCCACCGCCGTCCCGTCCCCCTCCGGGAAGCCGCCGCGTCCCCCTCCGGGAAGCCGGCGTGGACGGTGCTCAGCCCCCCGGGCGGATCACCAGCAGCGACCGCGGGCGCTTGGTGAACTCCACCTCCCCGGTGACGGTGAACGTCTCGCCGTCACGGGCCAGCAGCAGCCGTCCCGAGGGCGCCGACAGGCGCAACGTGTCGGCCTGCCACTGCTGGTAGTGCTGCGACAGCTTCACCCTCCCGGCCAGGAGACTGAGGAAGACCCGTACCCGGGGCAGCCGGTCGGCGGCGGCGAGCACCCGGATGTCCAGCAGCCCGTCCTCCAGGCGGTGCCTGCGGGAGGGGGCGCCGCCGCGCGGTTCGTGCAGGCAGTTGCCCACGAACACCGTCCAGACGCGACGGGGCACGCCGTCCACGACCAGCTCGACGGGGCGCGCGCCTTCCGGGCCGAGCAGCTCGGCCATGGCCCAGAGCAGGGCGGGCCACTTGCCGATCCGGTGCTTCCTGCGTTCCCTGCGTTCCATCAGGGCCGGGTGGACGCCCACGGTGGCGCTGTTGACGAACGTCCGGCCCGCCACCTCGCCGACGTCGACGGCGACGAGGTCACCGTTGTGGTACGCGTCCACGGCCTCCTGGACGCTCTCCACCCCGAGCGCGCGGGCGAAACGTCCGTGGCCCCCGGTGGGCACGACCAGCAGCGGGGTGGCCCCGCCCGCCGTCTCCTGGGCGGCGAGGTCGACCGCGGGGTCGCCCCCGGCCACGGCGAGCACCTTGGCCCGGGCGGCCGCGTCCCGCAGGGCGGCCCCGAGGTCGGCGCCCCGCGTCACCTCGACGACCTCGGCCCGGGGCAGGGCCGCGCGCAACTCCTGGGCGACGCCCGCCTCGGCGATGCCGTCGACCACGGCGATCGCCCCCTCGCCGTCGGGATCCAGCCGCGCCGAGGGCGCGGTGAGCGCGGCACGGGCCTGCCCGGCCTCACCGGCCTCGGGCCAGATGCGACGGGTGATCAGCCCCGCCGCCACCCCGATCGCGGCTCCCGCGAGCACGTCGCCGGGGTAGTGCACGCCGGTGTAGACGCGGGAGAAGCAGACCCCGGCCGCCAGCAGCGCGACCGGGACGGCGACCGCCCGGGGCGCCTCCATCGCCACGGCGGCGGCGAAGGCGGCGGCCGAGGCCGAATGGCCCGAGGGGAACGACGCCGAGACCGGCATCTTGATCAGGCTGGCCGGGAGCCCCTCGGCCGACGGCCGGTTGCGGCCGAAGGCCTGCTTGCCGACCAGGTTGACCAGCGGGCTGGCCAGGCTGACCGCGAGCAGCCCCCTGGTCGCGGCGCGGCGCAACGGCCGGCGCCCGCTGATCGCCAGCGCACCGGCCAGCCCGGCCCACAGCAGCGAGTTGTCGGCCGCGCGGGACAGCGCGGGCACGATCCGGTCGAGGCCGGCCCCCCTGGTGCCCGCCACCATGGCGAACACCCGCCGGTCCAGCCTGCCCAGACGCGAGCTCAACCGCATGCGCCGCACCCCCTGCGATGACGAAAAGCGTGACGGACCGGCAGCCGTTCGGTTCTGCCGGATATCCCGATACCCGGTGCCTACCACGAAGGACCGTGGTCAGTCGTCCGCCGCGGCGTCCGCGCGCGCCGAGTCCGGGGCCGGCTCGTGGCCCCGGGCGGCGAGTTCCGCCTCGACGGCGGCGCAGACGGTCTCCACCACGGTGACGCGGGCCAGGCGCTTGTCGTCGCCCGGGACCACGTGCCACGGCGCCCCCGGGTGGTCGGTGCGGGCGAGCATCTCCTCCACGGCGGCCTCGTACTGCGAGCGCTTCTCGCGGTTGCGCCAGTCCTCGTCGGTGAGCTTCCAGGCCCGCAGCGGATCGTCGGCCCGGTCCTGGAAGCGGCTCAGCTGCTCCTCCTCGGAGACGTGCATCCAGAACTTGACCATGATCATGCCCTCGGCGACCAGGGTCCGCTCGAACTCCACGATCTCCTCGTACGCGCGCGACCACTGCCGCTCGGTGGCGAAGCCCTCGACCCGTTCCACCAGCACCCGCCCGTACCAGGAGCGGTCGAACACCGCCATCCCGCCCCAGCCGGGCAGGACCGGCCAGAACCGCCACAGGAAGTGGTGGCGCTTCTCGTCGTAGGTCGGCGCGGCGAACTGCGCGACGCGGACGTGGCGCGGGTCCAGCGGGCGCACCAGGCGCTTGATGGCGCCTCCCTTGCCGGAGGCGTCCCAGCCCTCGAAGACCACGCACAGCGGCGGGCCGATGCGTTTCTCGCCGACCTGGCCGCCGAGCGTGAGCCGCAGGCGGAGCAGGCGTTCGAGGGCCTCGTCGAGGCGCGCGGACGCCTCCTTCTTGGGGAGCTTCTGCGATAGGTCGATCTTGGACAGGCGGTTCATACCGACAAGCCTCGCATGTCCCCCGGAGCGGGCGGCGCCGGAAACGGCGCGCGTCACGCTTTCCCGGCCCGCACCCGGCCGTAACGGGCCGGACAGGCCGGACAGGCCGGACGGGCCGGACAGGCCGGACGGGCCCGCGACGGCGCAGGGCCGGTGCGGGGCCCCGTTGCAGGGCCGGTGCGGGACCGGTGCGGGGCCGGTGCGGGACCGGTGCGGGACCGGTGCGGGACCGGTGCGAGGCCGGTGCGGGACCGGTGCGAGGCCGGTGCGGGGCCGGAGCTCGCGGCTGCGCGAGGACGGGGTCGGTGGCCGATCAGGTCAGACGGTCCCGGTAGACCCTTCTGGCCCGGTCGATCACGTCCAGGTGGTCGTCGAGCTGTCCGGGCGCCTCGAACGTGCCCTCCTCGCGCAGCAGCCTCTCCAGGGTGTCCAGCCATTCCAGGCACCAGGCGACGTCCTCGGCCCTGGCCACGTGGCGGCCGTCCACGTCGAGGTAGACCGGGCTGGTGTGGGCGTACACCTCGCGGGTGAAGGAGCGCTCGTGCGGCCCGCCCGTGGCGACGGCGACGACGTAGGTGGGCTCGCCGGCGACCAGTTCGGCGGTGAGCTCGTCCGGTGGCCCCTCGGCCAGGACGCCGTCGGCGGTACGGATCTGCAGCCGTTCCACCTCCGGGCCGATCGAGCGGGCGGTGACCGTGATCCGCTCGCCGGGCGACAGGTCCAGGGTCGCGCCGGGGCCGTGCCCGGCGGCCGACAGCTCCAGCCAGGGCCCGGTGGTGCCGAAGGTACGCCCCCGCCTGACCGCCTCGGCGAACGACGCCGCGCTCAGCGGCCCGTCCACCCGGGCGTAGACGCGGGCCCATCCGGGCGGGTTGGACTGGTTGCCGCGCCGGGTGAAGGAGACCATCGCGTCGGTCCCGGCGGTGACCGCGATGCGGTTGCCCGCCCCGATCAGGCGCCGGTAGACGGCTGCGGTGGCGGTGATGGAGGTCTGGCTGAGCACGTCGAGCGTGTCGACGAGGCCGAGCGCGGCGTCGGCGACGATCTCCCTGGAGGAGCAGTCGCGTCCCTGCCGCAGCGCCTTGTCGGGCGCGTCGGTCTCGGCGAACGGCGCGTGGAAGGGGTGGCTGTAGCCGGTGACGGCGCCCAGCGCGCGGAGCTCCTCGCAGGCGACGCTGTTGGGCGGCCAGTCGGCGGTGCCGAGGAACCCCGTGTGGAAGCGCGACGGCGGGGCCGACACGCCGAACGCGTACAGGTGGCCGAGCAGGTCGTTGCGGTACTCGACGCCGATCCTGGCCACGTGGGAGGCGTCCGACCAGGGCAGGTCGCGTCCGGCCCAGTGCTCCAGCGCCTCGGAGTCGTAGACCCGCTCGGAGGAGACGTTGCCGGCGACCAGGTTGAGCACGTGCAGGTCCTCGCCGTGCTGCATGACCCCGGCCAGGCCCGGCGTGCCCACCATGTCACCGGCCCAGTTGAGGTGGACGTGCATGTCGCCGCCGTACCAGCCGCGGGCCGCGGCGTCGTAGAGCCGCTCGGGGGCCAGCTCGACCAGCGTCTCCTCACCGGGCGCCGGGGTGACCACGGCCTCGGCGGAGGCGTACTCCATCCCCCGGGAGACCCGTACGGTCAGCGGCTCGGCCGGGACGTCCAGGACCAGGTCGTCCCCGTGGAAGTAGGGCATCACGTGGTAGTCGTGCCGGTCGGGAGCGCCCTCGGGGTACCAGCCCTGACCGTGCTCGCCGTACACGGTCCACTTGCACGGGAAGCCCGCGCGGACCCGCAGGCGGGCGGCCGGGGCGGCGCGGGTCAGCGGTGACAGGTCCACGGGCGCGCCGTCGGCGACCACCTCGCTGCGGCTCGTGATCGTGATGAGCCGGGCGCCGCCCGAGGCGATCACGTGGGCCCGCCCGTCCACCAGCACGGTGGCCGGTTCCGGCCGCGCGGAGTCGACCAGCAGCGTGGTGCGCAGCGGCCGGCCGTCCAGTACGGCCTGGGCCCGTGCCTCCAGCGTGACGCCCCCGGCGGCCAGGCGGAGCGCGGCGAGGTTGCCGAGCACCCTGCCCGCCAGGACCGCGCGGACGACCTCGTCCATGTCCAGCTCGTCGAGCCGGGTGCCGAGCTCCTGGGCCGTCGCCCCGGGGTAGCGGGCCCCGAGCATGCCGTAGCAGACCTCCCAGAAGGTCGTCGTCCCCATCAGGTAGGCGTCGGTGACCATCGACCGGACGTAGAAGACGGGATCCTCTCCCCAGGTGACCCCGTGCTCGGCCAGCAACGTCCGGTACTCGCCGAGCGCCCGCGTCACGCTCAGCGGCATGTCCGCATCGTCACACATAGAGGTCTCTCCGCACGGTAGGGCTCCCGATGTGGCCGCCATCGTGGCACGGCCCGTCCGGGGCACCGGCGGGCCGCGTCCCAGGGTGAGGGATTCGTCCCTAGCGGAGGGGCAAAAGCCCCTCCGGGGTGGTGGTCCTCCTTCCGGAACGGGCGGGCGGCGGCTCCACGCTCACGGCCGATGGATCGCGGCCGGCTGCGCCGGGGACGCCGCCCCCGGCCGGGGCGGGGGCGACGTGCCCAGCCGCCTGTGCATCGCGTGCTCCACCAGGGCGATGAGCACCTCCTTGCCGCACTCGCGCTTCCTGGCGTCGCACAGCACGATCGGTACGTCCTCGTGCAGCGTCAGACCGTTCCTGATCTCGTCCAGCTCGTAGCGCCGGGCCCCGTCGAAGCAGTTGACCGCGACGACGAAGGGGGTGCCGCACCGCTCGAAGTAGTCGAGCGAGGGAAAGCAGTCGGCCAGCCTGCGGGTGTCGGCGAGGACCACCGCGCCCAGGGCGCCCAGGGTCAGCTCGTCCCAGAGGAACCAGAAGCGCTCCTGCCCGGGGGTGCCGAACAGGTAGAGACGGTAGTCGTCACCGATGGTGATGCGGCCGAAGTCCATCGCGACCGTGGTGGTCCGCTTGGCCTCCACCCCGGACAGGTCGTCGATGTCGAGGCTGCGGTTGCTCAGGGTCTCCTCGGTGCGCAGCGGCTCGATCTCGGAGATCGCGCCGACCAGCGTGGTCTTGCCCACGCCGAACCCTCCCGCGACCAGGATCTTGATCGCCCTGGGCAGCTTCGTCTGCCCGGTGCCGCGGCTAGAGCGCCCGGAGTTCATCCGAGATCACCCCGTACGGCCTCTCGTCGTGCATGTCGGTCTCCGGATGCGGTTCGCGCAGGACGGCGAACTCCTGGTCGGGCGGGACGCCGGGAGGGACGGGGTCGTGCCCGCCGCGGGGCCGACGCGGGCGGTGATCTTCTCGATCGACCGCGGTCCCGGTCTTCGGCACGTCCGAATCGTCACACAGCGTGATGCGCGCCGTGAACGTCCGGAGAGCGGTGAGCGACACCGGACGCGAGGTGATCCCGGTCCGCGGGCTCGCGTCCCGCAAGTGCATGACATCCATCCCGGAAGGAGAAAGAAAGCGAACGGTACTTTCGAACGGTCGACACGCAGGGTTCGGACGGTCGCCATATCGCACGGGATCAGACGTGCATCCCCACCGCTCCTGCCGAACCTTAGCAATGCCACTAAAAACCCTCAAGAGCGAACAGAATAGATCCTGTTCGCCGCTCCTTGTTAATTCAGGATGGTTTTCTCGGTACGGACCCCTTCGGAAGGGGGGCGGTCCGCCGGGCCGGACGAGGCCCGCTCGCCCCGTCCGCGCGGCCGTCATCGGCGGGCACGGCCCTCCGGACACGGGAACGGCGTCCCGTCCGGGAACGCCGGGGCCCGTCCAAGGGCTGGTCGAGGTCGGGATCGGGACCGGGATCGCGACGGCCGCGACCGCCGTTCCGGCCGCCGGCGGAACACCGGGGAACGCCGGAGAACGCCGGGAACACCGGCGAACATCGCGTCACCGGATCGTAACCGTCGCTTCGGGGAAGGTCTTCTTACCGCCTCATTCCCGCTTTAAACATTGGAACGTGTCGTATCACGAGTTCGATAAATCAGCGCGTGCGGTATCTACGGCTTCGCCGGGAGTGAGCAAGCTCATATACGCCACCGCCTCCGGCAGGCGCGGCCTCCCCCGTCGCCTCACGGTCGCCCGAGGGGCCAGGCGACCCCCACCACCCGGTCACGCTGGGTGAGAAGAGCTCGCGACCGGGGTCCCGCCGGTCGCCGGGGACCGGAGAGCGCCGCGCGGGACCGGAGAGGGCCCGCGCGATCAGGACCGGCACGATCGGACCGGGGAGAGACCGTGCGGGATCGGAGCCGGGAGGGGCCTGTCACCTGCGGGCCGTACCGAACCCGGGCCATGGCAAGCCACGACGGGCCACGACGAGCCGGGCCGGGCCGGCGGGTCACCCGGCGCGCGACCGGGTGATCAGCCGTCCGCGCCGAAGGCCGCGAGGACGCGGTCGGCCGCCGCCGAGGGCGTCAGGAGGCCCTCGCGCACCTCGTCCTCCACCCCGGTGATGATCGCCGCGACCTCGGGGTTCTCGCGGAGCCGGGCGAGCAGCCGGTCGGTGATCAGTGCCCAGGTCCAGCGGACCTGCTGCAGCCGGCGGCGCTCGGCGAGCTCGCCGGAGACCTCAAGGGCGTCGCGGTGGGCGACGATCCGCTCCCAGAGCTCGTCCAGCCCGGTGCCGGTCAGCCCGCTGCAGGTGAGCACCGGGGGCGTCCGGTCCGCGCCCAGCAGGCGGAGCGCCCCGGCCAGCTCCCTGGCGGCCCTGCGCGCGTCCAGCTCGTGCGGGCTGCCCTCGGCGCCGTCGGCCTTGTTGATGGCGATCACGTCGGCGAGCTCCAGCACGCCCTTCTTGATGCCCTGGAGCTGGTCGCCGGTCCTGGCCAGGGTGAGCAGCAGGAAGGTGTCCACCATGTCGGCGACGGTCGTCTCGGACTGGCCGACGCCCACGGTCTCCACCAGTACGACGTCGTACCCGGCCGCCTCCACCACGACCATCGCCTCGCGGGTCGCGCGGGCGACGCCGCCCAGCGTGCCCGAGGTGGGCGAGGGGCGGATGAACGCGTCCGGGTCCGTCGCCAGGCGGGACATCCGGGTCTTGTCGCCCAGGATGCTCCCGCCGGTGCGCGTCGAGGACGGGTCCACGGCCAGCACCGCAACCCGGTGGCCCTTCCCGGTCAGCCGGGTGCCGAGGGCGTCGATGAAGGTGGACTTGCCGACGCCCGGCACGCCGGTGATGCCGACCCTGCGCGCCGCTCCGGCGCGCGGGGTCAGCTCGGCCAGCAGCCGCTGGGCCAGCTCCCGGTGGTCGGCCCGGGAGGACTCGACCAGCGTGATCGCGCGCCCGATCCAGGCCCTGGACCCCTCGGTCACGCCGCGGACGTAGTCGTCAAGCGTCCGCGTCATGGCCCAGCCGGGTGAGCAGGTCCGCCAGCAGCCCCCGGGCGGCGTCGGCGATCACGGTGCCGGGCGGGAAGATCGCGCTCGCGCCCGCCGCGCGCAGCGCCTCGAAGTCGCCCGGCGGGATGACCCCGCCGACCACGATCATGACGTCCTCGGCGCCCAGCCCGACCAGGGCCTCGCGCAGCGCCGGCACCAGCGTGAGGTGCCCGGCGGCCAGGGAGTTCACGCCGACCACGTGCACGTCGGCCTCGACGGCCTGGCGGGCGACCTCCTCGGGCGTCTGGAACAGCGGGCCGACGTCCACGTCGAAGCCGAGGTCGGCGAAGGCGGTGGCGATCACCTTCTGGCCCCGGTCGTGACCGTCCTGTCCCATCTTGGCCACCAGGATCCGGGGGCGGCGCCCCTGGAGGCGTTCGAAGTCGGCGCACGCGGCCCGTACCTCGTCCACGCCCGATCCCACCTCCTCGCGGTACACCCCGGTGATCGTACGGATCTGTGCCGCGTGCCGGCCGAAGACCCGCTCCAGCGCGTCGGAGATCTCCCCGACCGTGGCCATGGCGCGGGCCGCCTCGATGGAGAGCGCGAGCAGGTTCCCGTCGCCCTCGGCCCCCTTGCTCAGCGCCGCCAGCGCCTCCTCGACCCTGGCCGGGTCGCGCTCGGCGCGCAGCCGGCGCAGTTTTTCCACCTGCTCGGCGCGTACCGCGGTGTTGTCGACCTTGAGCACCTCGATGGGCTCGTCGGCGTCGGGCCGGTACCTGTTGACGCCGATGACCGGCTGGCGGCCGGAGTCGATGCGCGCCTGGGTGCGGGCGGCGGCCTCCTCGATGCGGAGCTTGGGCAGCCCGGCGTCGATCGCCCTGGCCATGCCCCCGGCGGCCTCGACCTCCTCGATGTGCGCCCAGGCCCGCCCGGCGAGCTCGTGGGTGAGCCGCTCGACGTAGTAGGAGCCGCCCCAGGGGTCGATGACCCGGCAGGTGCCCGACTCCTGCTGCAGCAGCAGCTGGGTGTTGCGGGCGATGCGGGCGGAGAAGTCGCCGGGCAGGGCCAGCGCCTCGTCCAGGGCGTTGGTGTGCAGCGACTGGGTGTGGCCCTGGGTGGCGGCCATCGCCTCGACGCAGGTGCGCACCACGTTGTTGTAGACGTCCTGGGCGGTCAGCGACCAGCCGGAGGTCTGGCTGTGCGTCCGCAGCGAGAGCGACTTGGGGTTCTTCGCGCCGAAGCCGGAGACGATCCGCGCCCACAGCAGCCGGGCCGCCCGGAGCTTGGCGACCTCCATGAAGAAGTTCATGCCGATGCACCAGAAGAACGACAGCCTCGGCGCGAACCGGTCGACGTCCAGGCCGGTCTCCACGCCGGCCCGCAGGTACTCCATGCCGTCGGCGAGGGTGTAGGCCAGCTCCAGGTCGCAGGTGGCCCCGGCCTCCTGGATGTGGTAGCCGGAGATCGAGATGGAGTTGAACTTCGGCATCCGCTCGCTGGTGTACGCGAAGATGTCGGAGATGATCCGCATCGACGGCGCCGGCGGGTAGATGTAGGTGTTGCGGACCATGAACTCCTTGAGGATGTCGTTCTGGATGGTCCCGGCCAGCTGCTCGGGCGCCACCCCCTGCTCCTCGGCGGCCACGACGTACAGCGCCAGGACCGGCAGCACCGCGCCGTTCATGGTCATCGACACGCTCATCCGGTCCAGCGGGATGCCGTCGAAGAGCTGCCGCATGTCGTAGATGGAGTCGATGGCCACGCCCGCCATGCCGACGTCGCCGGTCACCCGGGGATGGTCGGAGTCGTAGCCCCGGTGGGTGGCCAGGTCGAAGGCGACCGACAGGCCCTTCTGCCCGGCGGCCAGGTTGCGCCGGTAGAAGGCGTTGGACTCGGCCGCGGTGGAGAACCCGGCGTACTGCCGTACCGTCCAGGGCTGGTTGACGTACATCGTCGGGTACGGCCCGCGCAGGTACGGCGCGGCGCCGGGGTAGGTGTGCGGGAAGTCCAGGCCGTCGATGTCGGCGGCGGTGTAGAGCGGCTTGACGTCGATGCCCTCGGGCGTCTCCCACACCCCGTCCGGGGCGGGGGCCGGTTCCGGGGCGTCCGCGACGCCCGCGGCACCGGCGGCACCGACGGCCGGTCGCGGGCCGAGCTCGATCTCGGAGAAGTCGGGAATCACCGGGCCACCCCCAGGTCGTCGAATGTGGTGCGGAGCACGCCGAGCGCGTCGCACCCGGCGTACAGCCGGGAGTCCACGCCCTCGAACTCCCCCTTGCCCGCCAGCCAGATCCGCGTCGCGCCGGCCTTGCGCAGCGCGGCGGCCACCGCCTCGGCGTGCTCGGCGTACAGGCGGTCGCTGGAGCACAGGCACGCCACCGGGGTGCCCGCGGCGGTGAACGCGGCGGCGATCTCCTCGGGGTCGGTCGACGCGCCGCCGGGGACGGTGGCGATGCCGCCCGCCCGGAACAGGTTGGCCGCGAACGAGGCCCGCGCGGTGTGCGCGGCCGGCGGGCCGACGGTCGCGAGGAAGACCGCGGGCCGTTCCCGTCGCGCGTCGGCCAGGTCGCGCAGCGCCTCGTACTCCTGGGCGTAGTGCACGCTCTCCCACGGGTACGCGCCGGTGCCCTCGCCGGGCTCCCTCTCCGGCCGGGGCCGCCTGAGGACGGGCCGCTCGCCGAGGTCGGGGAACTCGCTGACGCCGGTGATCGGGTCGCGGCGCCGGGCGATGGCGGCCGAGCGCCGCTCCCAGGTGGCGGCCAGCCGGCCGGCGACCAGGCCGGAGGCGAGGGCGGCGGCCATCCCTCCGGCGCGCTCGATCTCCCGGAACCACTCCCAGGCCGCCTCCGCCAGGTCCTCGGTCAGCCGTTCGACGTAGAACGAGCCCCCGGCCGGGTCGACCACCCGGGCCACGCCCGCCTCCTCCACCAGCAGCGACTGGGTGTTGCGCGCGATCCGGCGGGAGAAGGCGTCGGGCAGGCCGAGCCGGGTGTCGAAGGGCTGCACGGTCACCGCGTCGGCGCCGCCGGTCCCGGCCGCGAAGCAGGCGAGCGTGGTACGGAGCATGTTCACCCACGGGTCGCGGGCGGTCATCATGGCCGATCCGGTCACCGCGTGCTGCCGTTGCGGCTCGCCCGGGACGCCGCACTCCTCGGCGACGCGTGCCCAGAGCCTGCGGGCGGCGCGGAGTTTCGCGACGGTGAGGAACTGGTCGGCGGTGGCGGCGTAGCGGAACTCCAGCTGGCCGAACGCCTCGCGGGCCTGCAGGCCCGCGCCGGTCAGGGTCCGCAGCGCGGCGACGCCGGCCGCGAGGGAGCAGCCGAGCTCCTCGGCGTCCCCGCCGCCCGCGTCGTGGTACGGCGTGGCGTCCACGACGACCGCCCGCAGGCCCGGGTGGTCGGCCACGCAGCGGCGGGCCAGCTCGGCCGCGGTCGCGGGGTCGGCCAGCGGGTCGGCGCCCAGGGTCCCGGTGAGGGCGGAAGCGCCGCCCCCGCCGCCCCGGGCGGCCGTCGCGAACAGCGCCTCGGCTGCCTCGCGGGTCCGCCCGCCCGCGTCCAGCGCGACCGAGATCAGGTCCAGGTGGACCCCCTTCAGGGCGGCGGGCAGGTCCCCGGGCTCCAGGGCGAGCCAGAGCGAGGTGACGCCGTTCTCCAGGTCGGTGAGGATCGCCTCGGGGTCGGGCGTCTCGTGGCGCTGGCGCACCTCCCAGCCGCCCCGGGCGCGCGAGCCCCGGATGTAGGGGGCCCGTCCGGGCAGGCCGGGGTCGGGCGGAAGGTCGGAGGCGTCGTAGAGCGGCGCGATCGTCACGCCGTCGTGGGTGGTGGAGGCCAGGGCCTCCTCCGGGGAGCCGGTCTCGACTCCGGACTTGCGCAGCACCCCGAGCGCCAGTTCCCGCCACCGCTCACGGGTGACCGATGGGAACTCGCCGGCCGATCGAGGGTCCTCAGGCGGCACCGTCATGCACCGGATACTAGGCGCAGCCCGGCCGCCGGCGCTCGCCGGGCCCGGGTCCGGAGCCGATCTTCGTGCGGCCCGCGGGTCAGCCGACCGGCTCCTCCCAGGAGGCGTTCCAGGTCACCCGGTCGACCGCCCCGGTGACCCGCAGCCCCTTCTCCTTCTGGAATCTGCGGCACACGTCCTCCGACGCCGGGCCGTACAGCCCGTCGACGTCGAGGTCCCAGCCGCGGTCGAGCATCTGCCGCTGCCAGGTGCGGACGTCCTCTCCGCGCATGACCGGCGGCTGGGTGAGGGTACGGCCGGGGAAGGAGGGGTGCGGCTCGGGCGGGGTGCCGGGGTCCGCGCCGGGACGGGGGGCGCCCCGCCTGACCCAGGAGTAGAGGGGTTCGCCGGGGCAGCTGGTCGAGTAGCCGTCGCGGTGGCCCTTGATCTCCTTGCCGGCGCCGCCCTTGTCCCTGAGGTACTCGACGGCGTCCAGGATGCCGTGCAGGATGCCGTCGTTGGGCCGGGTGAACCCCGAGGAGCCCACCAGGCCGAGCACGGCGTAGTGGGCGCTGTTGAGCCCGGCGCCGTTGGCGGCCGGCACGCGGTGCAGGCCGCGGCCCTCGAACACCTTCCGGTGCGGGCAGACCAGCATGGAGTAGCCCACGTCGATCCAGCCGTTGCCGTCCATGTGGTGGTTCTGGATGGACTTCACCATCGCGACGCACCGGGCGTGGTCCTTCACGATGTCCGGGCTGACCTGGCCCCCCGTGTAGTGGACCTTCACTCCCCTGGTGGAGTCGAGTCTGCTGTAGGAACCGCGCGGCGAGCGGGCGCCCCACTCGCGGCGGGTAACGAGATCGATGGCCAAGGAACGTCTCCACTGTCTGAGATATGTCGGCCCGTCGGAGCGTAATGGTTGACACGTGACCATATGGGCGGTTCGGTCAACGATCGTGGTCGCGTCGTGAGGTGAGTGCACTCCGGGGGCGTCGGGCAGCGAAACAGCCGTCCCCCTGACCATGGACGGTAGGTCTAAACCACCCCACGGATGGTGAAAACCCGTCGACCGGCGGGCGTTCCGCGAGGATCATTACCGCCATGTCCGTACTCAAGGAGGTCCACTTCACCCCGGAGCCCGGCCCGGGGGAACTGCCGATGAACGTCTGGCTCGACGACGGCGACTCGGCCGTGGACGTGATCGACGCGCTCGCGCTGTCGCCGTTCGCCACCGGCGCCCAGCCGTGGTCGTGCACCGCGAGCCTGGAGCGGGTCCGTACCGACGCCTCCCTCACCCCGGCCTCGGGGACGCTGGTGCGGGCGGCCTCGGAGAAGGACGGCCGCGAGTCGCGGCTGCTGCGCGGGGAGGGCTGGACGCTGCGTGTGATCCGCTACCGCAACCGCGCCGCCACGGTCAGCGTGACCGCGGTCGACGAGAAGCTGGCCCGCTCGGTGATCGAGGAGGTCACCAGGGACGCCGAGGAGCCCGCCCCGCAGAGCGACCACGTCGAGATGGGCTTCTGGTGGCAGGGCCCGCACGGCAGCCGCCGCTCGGAGAAGCCGATCACCGCCTCCCCCTGGGCGGAGGTCTCCGGCAACTACGCCGCCTCGGTGGGCGAGCCGCTCTCCCGGCTGATGTCGGTGACCCCCTCGGAGGTGCACGGACGGCTGGTGCTGCTGCACGGGCCGCCGGGGACCGGCAAGACGACGCTGCTGCGCACGCTCGCGCACGAGTGGCGGTCGTGGTGCCAGGTCGACTGCGTGCTGGACCCGGAGATGCTGTTCCACTCCCCCGGCTACCTGATGGAGGTGGCGGTCGGCATGGACGACGGCGACCACGAGGACGGTTCCGCCGACCGGTGGAGGCTCCTGGTGCTGGAGGACTGCGACGAGCTGATCAGGTCCGGCGCCAAGGACGCCGCCGGGCAGGGCCTGTCGCGGCTGCTCAACCTGACCGACGGGCTCCTCGGCCAGGGCCGCGACGTCCTGGTGGCGATCACCACCAACGAGCCCCTGGCCCACCTGCACCCCGCCGTCACCCGTCCGGGCCGCTGCCTCGCCCAGATCGAGGTCGGCCCCCTGCCGTACGAGGAGGCGGCCCGCTGGCTCGGCACCACCGAGGGGCTTCCCCGCTCCGGCGCCACCCTCGCCGAGCTGTTCGCGCTCCGTGACGGCGTGCTCGACCGCACCACCATCCCGGAGAGCACCGGCCTCTACCTCTGAGACCCGGGACGGGGCCCGGGATGTCCCGGGGACGCGTGCGGGGTCGCGGTCCCGGTGACGCACGGGGTGCCCGTGACACGGGTGACTCCCGTGGCTTCGGGCACCTCCCAACGTCCGTGGCGCGGCCGATGCCCCTGATGCCGGTGATGCCTTTGATACCCGTGATGCCCGGCAGGTCCGGGACGCATGGGTTCGGGGTCGCCGGGTATCGGCAGCGCATGCTCGATCTTCTGCCGGAGGAGTCCCTCAGGGAGTTCGTCAACCTGCTGGTCCGCCTCGTCGAGGCCGCCGGGGCCGCCGTGATCTTCGCGGGCGCGGCCATCGCGTTCGTGCGCTTCGTCGTGGTGGCCGTACGGCGGCACGATCACGGCTTCATCGCCGTCCGGCTGTTCCTGGGACGCTTCCTGGCACTCGGCCTGGAGTTCCAGCTGGCGAGCGACGTGCTGCGCACCGCGATCGCGCCGAGCTTCGCGCAGATCGGGCAGCTCGCCGCGATCGCCGCCATCCGTACCGCGCTGAACTTCTTCCTCAACCGGGAGATCGAGCGCGAGGGGCGCGCGGTGGAGGGCAAGGGGGACCAGGCCCGGCCGGGCGAGAAGAACTGATCCCGGACCGGCCCCGCCCGGGACGTCCCACGCATCCGGCGCGGCCGGCCGGTCCGGCGCGCCCGGCGACGCCCGGTCCGCTTTTCGGGCGGCGGCCGAACAATTCGGGGAACGCCGGTGGATTGATCCGCCGGGATGCTGGAACGGACCAATAGTCGTCATAGAGCGAACCACGCCCTTCGCGCTCGCCTTCCGCAATGCGAGACGCCCGGAATCGTCCCGCCCGCGCGACGGCTCTTGTCTTACCCGAGCGTGGCCGCGTCGCCTCCCAATGTGATCGACACGTCACGGGGGGCGTCTTCGAAGGCACCGATCGCACCGGCCGCAAACCCGCGGGAGGGCCGCTGCCATTCGGGAGCGAGACACATCATTTGTCCTCCGGGAAACCCGCGGCGCGTTCGGTTACGGACATCCGGACCGCGTGAATTATCCACCGGACGACCGGCCCGGGCCGCCCCCGCCCCTTCCCGGGCCCTCGCCCGGCCGGGTCCGCCCCGGCCGTCGCCCCGTGCCGTCCCGGGCCGGTCCCGCGCGGTCCGCGCCGTCACCCGAGCGGACCCGTATCACCCTCCGACCAGGGAAATCCTCCGGACCGGCGTGAGGACCGGCGGCCCGTACCGGCACGCCCGGACCGTGGCGCGCCGCACCGGCCCGGCGGCCCCGCGGAGCCGGGACCCGGGGTGGCGCGTCCATTTTTCAGGGCGACAAGGGTGAAAACCACCCTTAGGTAACGAAACTTCAAAAACCATCGCGGCCGTGCCCGAAAAACCGGACCGCGGGCGGGCCGCGGCGCCGTCATAGGCGTGTCAACGGGGCCGCCGGCGCCACGGTCGTTTTTAATCCCCTCCCGCAGGGAAGCATTTCACAATGACGTGAAGACCCGGAGTTCAGCCTCGGGTAATTGACCTGAGAGGGTGGATCTCCGGCGGACAGGGGTTTCCCGCGCGCGGCGGTGAAAGGAGGTACTAGAGTTTTGCGCGCGGGGAAGAGACGCGGGAACCATCGGTCGGCCGGGTTCGCAGCCGCACTCTGACGCCAACATTAAGGAGTGACACAATGGCACGTCAGCAAGTCGTCACGTTCACCGATGACATCACGGGGAAGCGCGCGGACGAGACGGTCTCGTTCGGTCTGGACGGCACCACCTATGAGATCGATCTGAGCTCGAAGAACGCCACCAAGCTGCGCGAGGCCCTCAAGCCCTTCCAGTCCGTCGCCCGCAAGGCGAGCACCTCCTCGGGGCGCAAGGGCAGGAGCAAGGGGACGGGTGGCAACCGTGAGCGGAGTGCCGAGATCCGGGCGTGGGCCAAGTCCCACGGGATAGAGGTCAGCGAGCGTGGCCGTATCGGAGGAAAGGTCGCCGAGGCCTTCGCCGCCGGTGACCCCAGCATGGCCAAGCCCGCGGCGAAGAAGACTCCGCAGGCCGCGCTCAGCGACTAGGACGGGCTCCCGGACCCTTCAGGGGTGACGGCGTCGTAGCCGGCCGGGAGTGCGCGAGGCAGTGAACGACGCGGCGACGAGGTGGTGACGGGACGACGGCGGGGGGTGCCTTCGGCCCCGGCCGCCGGTGATCGTCCGGACGCGCTCCGCCGGGTCCCCGGGGCCCTCACCGGGCAGGAGCCCGCCCGACGTCCGAGGGCGTCCTCACGCGTCCCCCGCGCCGCTTCCGCCCGCCCCCGGGCCGTCCGCCTCTCCCGTCACGAGGCGTCCGTCACCGGTTTCGATGTGTGTCCGCTCACGTATCGCCACTGGATTTCCCCAGAAAACAGGGCACTCCATATCACAATCCAGCCCACCCGTGGGCTTCCCCGCGCATGCCGGGCGCGGGCCGCCTGAAACTGGGGCATCATGGCTCACGTGCCGACTCTCATGTTCCCCTCCGTGACCGGCCGGTCCCGTGACGGGACGCCCCCACCCCTGACGCCGCCCGCCGGGCGACCGGGTGAGGCCGTCGTCCCGCCCCGCGCGAGCGCGTCCCCGGAACCGGCCCGCGGGTCCGCACGAGGGGACGGCGCGCGCCGGGAGCACCGGGATGCGTGAGGACGGCACCGGGCGGCACTCCCGGAACCCCGCTGCTCCTACGGTCCCCGGGGTCCCCGGGGAACCCCTCCACCGGGCCGGTGTCCCCGCGCCGGACCCCCGGGCCCCCCGGACGGGTCCGCCGCAGGCGCCGCCGAACGCGGCGACCGACCTCCGTACCGCCGATGTCCGTACAGCAGACGGCAAGGCCGGCGCAAGGGTCCCGGCCGACGATGGCCACGTGACGCGCGACGGAGGCGACCGGACGATGGGACCGACCACGGGCCCGGTGACGCCGGCCGCCGGCCGCCGGCTCGGCCTGATGGACCGCCTGCGCAAGGACCTGCGCAACCCGCTGTTCCTCCAGGGCTACGCCCTGATGATCAACACGGGGATCACCGCCGTCCTGGGACTGGGCTACTGGTTCCTCGCCACGCACCTGTACACCGCCACCGCCTTCGGCGAGGGTCAGGCCGTGATCAGCGCGATGCGGCTCTTCGCCTCCCTGACCGGCCTCGCCTTCGCGGGCGCCCTGGCCAGGTTCATCCCGGTGGCCGGCCGCCGCACCGCCGAGTTCGTGCTCCGGGGGTACGCGATCGCCGGTGCCACCGGGCTGGTGGCGGCGCTGGGGTTCCTGCTGACGCTGCCGATGTGGGGGGAGGTCTACACCCACCTGGGCGGGTTCGGGCCTGGGCTGTTCTTCCTCGCCTCGGTGCTCGTCTGGACCGTGTTCACCCTGCAGGACGTGACGCTGGCCGGGCTGCGCAAGGCCGTCTGGGTGCCGGTCAACAGCCTGGCGTTCGGGCTGGTGAAGATGGGCATGCTCGCCGCGCTGGCGGTCGCGCTGCCGCAGGGCGGGCTCTTCGGCGGGATCTTCGTCTCCTGGATCGTGCCGACCGCCATCGCGCTGGTGCCGATCAGCTGGTTCATCTTCGGCGTCATCATCCCCCGGCACGTCAAGGACACCGAGGTCAGCGCGGCCAACCCGCCGCGCCTGCGCGAGGTGGGGCGTTTCCTGGCCGGGGACTTCCCCGGCGCGTTCTCCATCCTGCTGATCCTCTACCTGGTCCCGGTGATCGTCGCGGGCTGGCTCGACGACGCCCCGACGTTCGGTTACTTCTCGATCGCCCACACGCTGGGCTCCATGATCGGGCTGCTGGCCGCGAACATGGCGGTCTCGCTGACCGTCGAGGGCTCCTTCAACGCCGCGCAGCTGGCCGAGAGCGTGCGCAACGCCCTCCGCCGCACCTTCCTGATCGTCGGCCCGGTCATCGCGGTGGTCGTGATCGGCGCGCCGCTGATCCTGAGCGTGTTCGGCCCGGGGTTCGCCGAGGCGGGCACGCCGCTGCTGCGCCTGATGGCGATCGCCGTGCTCCCCCAGACGGTGATCGAGATCTGCCTGAGCATGCTGCGCGCGCAGAGCCGGGCGCGCAGGCTGGCCCTCATCCAGATCGGGATGGCCGTTCTGGTGCTCACGTCCATCGTGCTGCTCTTCCCCCACTTCGGCATCGCCGCGGTGGGCTACGCGATGCTCGGCAGCCAGCTCCTGGTCGCCGTGCTGATCTTCCCTAACATCCGCAAGGTGATCAGTTACGGCACGACGTCGCAGGTGAGCGCCGACTAGCCTCACTCCGCCGCAGCTTGTGGTCAAGGTGCCGTACGTGATAGACGGTCTCCGGTGACTCCTGAGCACATTGTGGCGAAGCGGACAGATCGCCTCTGCCTTTCGCTTCCCTCCAACCGCCTGGGCCTGTATCTGGCCCTGCGGCATTGGTGCCGTCCCGGCCAGCGGCTACTGATGTCCCCCCTTTCGGCCGACGAGATCCTCTTCCTCGTGCTCGCCGCCGGGCTCCGCCCGGTCATCGCCCCCCTGTCGGTCGAGGACGGCAACATCGACGCCGACGCCGTCGACCTCGGCACCGTCGACGCGGTCCTGACCACCAACCTGTACGGCCTGCCGGACCGGGTGGCCGCGTTCGCGGGCAAGATCCTGATCGAGGACGTCGCGCACGCGATCGAGACGTCCGTGCACGGCAGGCCGCTGGGCACCTTCGGGGTAGCCGGGGTGTTCAGCCTGTCCAAGCACGCCGGGGCGGGCTCCGGCGGGGTGCTCGCGGTGGAGCACCCCGAGGACCTGCGCGCCCTGGAGCGCGAGCGTGACCGGCTGCTGCAGCCGGGTGTCTTCCGCAAGGAGATCCACAGCGTGCTGACCTCGGCGAGCCGCCACGCCGCGCTGCGCCTGAACATGGTCCGCCCCGCACTGCGGGCGATGCGCGCGCTCGGCATGGAGGAGGAGCGCGAGGGCTACCGGATCGCCCCTCGCCCGGTGGAACTGCTGCAGGCCCTGGAGTACGCGCCGCAGCTGCCCGCGTTCGACTCCTGGGTCCAGGCCGACCTGCACGACTACCGCACCAGGCGCGGCCACCTGGCCCGCTGGTACCAGTCCCGGCGGCTGCGGACGCTGCCGCGCCAGCGGTCGCGGCGGATCGCCGGCGTCTCGATGCTGGCCGCGCTGCCCACCGTGGCGCCCGCGGTCCACCGCCACCTGGACCAGCCGCTGTTCCGGGTGCCGCTGCTGGTCTCCGGCCGGGACGAGGCCATCGCCGAGCTGGAGCGGAACGGGGTCGCCACCGGCTACCTCTACGACCCGCCCTACGACGGCTACCTGCCCGAGTTCACCGATCCCTCGCCGTCGCCCGAGGTGGCGCGCTGGTGGGGACGGCACGTGCTGCCGATCGACCCGCTGTACGCCCGGCGCGCGATGGCCGTCGTCGAGCGGCTCACCCCGGCGGTCCCGCCGGTGCGCTCGGGGAGTCCTTCCACGCCCCCCGCCCCGGTGGTCTCGGACATCGCCTGAGGGGCTTTCGGCGTCACTCAGCGGCCGGGACCGATATCGCTATAGATTTGCCGCGTCGGGCGGCGGTCCGGGGAGCGCCGGGGGGCCGGTGCCTTCCCGGACCGGCCGTACCGGGCGGCGGTTCGGGGGAGACGCCATCGGGTCGGGGGTCGTGGACGGCTCACGCCCGCAGGCGGGCCCGTCCGGCGCGCGGCCGGGTCCTCTGGACCGTTCCGAGACCCCCAGCGCCTGAGCCCAGGCCTCGAGAAAGGACCTCCCCCCGTGAACGGTAGGTTGGCGCCCGGCGCCGGTGCGGCCGGTGATCGCCCTGGTGGGGGCGGGGGCGGCCGGTGAGGGTGAGCGTCGTCCGGCCCGGGGAACTGGGGCCGGTCGAGATCAAGACCTGGCGCGAGATGCAACGTTCCAGCGCGCACCTGGCCAACCCCTTCCTGAGTCCCGAGTTCACGATCGCGATGGGAGAGGTCTCCGCCGGGGCGCGGGTGGCGGTGATCACCGAGTCGGACGGGCCGGTCGGGTTCTTCCCGTTCGAGCGGCACGGCGGCCGGGTGGGCGCCGCCCTCGGCGGGTGGGTCTCGCTCTGCCAGGGGATCGTCCACCGGTCCGGCGCCGAGTTCGACGCGGACGCGCTGCTGCGGGCGTGCGGGCTGAGCGTGTGGGAGTTCGGCTGCCTGGTCGAGGGCCAGCGGTGGTTCCGGCCGTTCGAGACGCTCACGCAGCAGGCGGTGGTCCTGGAATTCGCCGACGGCTACCCGGCCTTCCTGGACGAGCTGCGCGGGCGTTCCCCGAAGTTCGTCAAGAGCACGCTGTACAAGGAGCGGAAGCTCGGCCGCGACGTGGGCGAGGTCACCTCCGAGTTCGCCGTGAGCGACCCGGAGGCGTTCCGGCTGCTGCGCGAGTGGAAGTCGGCCCAGTACCGGCGGATGGGACGCCCCGACCGCTTCGCCAGGCCGTGGGTCGTGGAGCTGGTTGAGCGCCTGCACGCCGTCGACACCCCGGAGTTCGCCGGGCCGCTCTCCATGCTGTACGTGGACGGCAGGCCCGTGGCGGGGCATTTCGGGCTGCGCACCGACACCGCGATGATCGGCTGGTTCCCCGCCTACGATCCCGAGTACGCCCGCTACTCCCCCGGTTTGATCCAGCACCTGCGCATGGTCGAGGCCGCCGCGGAGATCGGGGTGCGCTCGTTGGACCTCGGCATCAGCAACGGCTCGGAGTACAAGGACGCGCTGTGCAGCAGGACCGTTCCCGTCTCCGAGGGCATCGTGCGCCGCAGGTCGGCGGCCGCGGCGGCGCACTGGCTGCGCACCGAACCGGTCCGCCGGGCCCGGCGCCTCGTCCTGGACACCCCGGCGCTGTACGGCGTCGCCGACCGCGTCATGAAGCGGTACGGGCGGCTGCGCGGCGGGAGGGCCGGATGAGCGGGCCGGGAGCCGCGGGAGCCTCAGACACCGCAGGGCCCTCGGGTGGCGCAGGCGCCGCGGGCACCGCCGGTGCCGGGGACGGCCGCCGGGCGTTGGAGGCGGCCATGCGCGACCGGATCGGCCAGGAGTGCCTGCACGTGCCGTCGGCCAGGTTCGGGCTGCTGCTGGCGCTGCGGCACTGGTTCGGCCGCGGTGACCGGGTGCTGATCTCCCCGACGAACTGCGAGACCGTGCTGTTCACGGTGCTGGCCGCCGGGCTGGAGCCGGTGACGGCGCCGGTCTCCCACCGTGACGGCAACATCGACGTCCCCGCGGTGGACTGGACCGGCCTGGCCGGCGTGATCACCACGCACCTGTACGGCCTGCCCGACCGGGTGGCCGAGCTGCGGGCCGAGTGCGACCGGCGCGGCGTGGTGCTGCTGGACGACGCCGCGCACGCCATGCAGACGACCGTGGACGGCCGCCCCGCGGGCACGTTCGGCGAGGCCGGGGTGTTCAGCCTGGCCAAGCACGGGCGGTCGATGTCCGGGGGGTTCCTCACCGCGCGGGATCCGTCCGCGCTGGCCTCCCTGGCGCGTGCCAGGGAGGAGCTGCTGCTGCCCGGCGGGACCGGGGCCCAGCTGTCGGGGACGCTGCGGCCGGTGCTGCGCGAGACGATCTACCGCACCGGGCTGGTCCGGCCGATCTGGCACGCCCTCAAGGCGGCCGGGGTCATCACGTGGACGGGTCACCGCTGCCCGCCGCGCGAGGACGAGCTGCGGGCCGTTCTCGCCGCCGGCCCCGTCGACCTGGACGCCATGCGGTACTGGCTCCGGATCGACCTGGACGACTGGAGGATGCGCCAGGGTGCGCCGCTCCTGGGCTACCAGCGGTCCCGTTTCCGGGTGATCGACCGCGAGCGGGAGCGGCGGACGGCCGGGGTGGAGCTGCTGCGCGCCACCCCGTGGGCGGCCGAGGGCGTCCGGGAGACGGCGCCCCTGCCGCTGCTGCGGGTGCCGCTGCTGGTGGAGGACCGCGACGGGCTCGTGGCCCGGCTGGAGAGCCGGGGCGTGGTGCCCGGCTTCATCTACGACCCGCCGCTGGACGACTACCTGGACCTGGTGCCCGCGGGGCCGTCGCCGGAGGTGGCCCGGTGGTGGACCCGGCACGTGCTGCCCGTGGACCCGCTGCGCGCGGGCCGGATGGCCGGGCTGCTGACCGAGCTCGGCGCCCGCCCGGCTCCCCCGCCTCCCGCGCCCTGAACGGCTCCCTCCCGGGACGCCGGACGGCTCCCGGGCGGCTACCGGACGGCTTCAAGGGTGGCTCCCGGGTGGCTTCCGGACGGCTCCGGGTGGCTCAAGGGGGGTTTCGGCGAAACCGGGTGGAGCCCCGGGGCCACGAAGGCCCCGGGGCTCCACAGGTCTCGCCCTTCTCGCCCTGTCCCCGGGGGTCGCCCCGTCCGGACGGCACCCCGGGGGCCGGGTCAGGAGACCAGCAGTGACGCCTCGAAGGCGAGGAGCACGTCCCAGGCGCGGGGGAAGACGATCACGGATCCCCCGGTCGCGCCACCGCAGTTCGCGCTCTTGCTGAAGGCGGAGAAGATGCCGTGCGCGTTGACGTCGCCGTAGTAGTTGGCGTGGCTGTAGACCGGTCCGCCGCTGTCACCCTTCGCCCCGGCGCAGGAGGCGGTGGTGTGCTTGGCGCGGATCATGTGCTTGACGTGCTGCCCGGTGCTGTAGGTGCCGCTCCAGCCGTAGTGGGTCACCTTGATGTTGCAGATCTGCCCCATCGTGGAGCCGGAGTTGCACACGAAGTTGCCGGGGTAGGTCTTGACCACGCCCACCACCCTCGCGCTGGACGAGGAGGTCTTGCCGCCGACGAAGATCCTGCCGGTCGTGTCCGCGTTGACGATCGCGGCGTCGCGGTTGGTGATGTACCAGTTCAGCGTGCCCATGTAGTTCGCCTGGCTGCTGACGCCGCCGCCGTCGTAGAACTCGTTCCACAGGCTGCCGCAGTGGGAGGCGGTGAGGTACCCGGCGTTGCCGTTCCTGTCGACGACCGGGAAGCCCGCGGTGCACCCGTTGCCCTGCTGCTTGTTGAGGATCCGGCCGCCCCCGTAGTAGCTGGGGACGTCGTTCTGCCGGTCGTAGGCGGTGGTGAAGGTCTCGCTCCCCTCGACGGCGACGGGCGCCGTCGCTCCGCTGGGCCGCTGCAACCGGTCGGGGGAGGTGTCGGCCCCCGCGACGGAGAGCTGGACGCCGCTGCCGTCCGGCTGCGGCACCGCGCCGGTGACCTGCCCGGCCTCCACCCACCTGGTGGCCTCCTGGAGGAGCTGGGCGTGCGTGTGGGCCGCGGGCAGCACGCGGACCGGTGCCACCTGCCTCCCCTGGTCGACGGCCGTCTGCACGGCCGTGGGCACCGCGCCCCGCCAGTACAGGCGCACCTCGTGGTTCTCGGGGGCGACGACGATCCCCGCGTACCCCTCGGCCGTCTCCGCCCGCTCGGTGATCCGGTCGGCCACCCCGTTGAGCCGGTCCTGCTCGGCGAACAGGGCGTCCCAGCCGGTGAACCCGGCCGGCACCGGCTCCCGGGGGGCGTCCTGGTTGACGATCGGCGGCTTGTCCGCGGGACCGTCCGCCGTCCGGGCGCCGGCGGTCCCCGTTCCCGACAGGGTCAGGAGCGTGAGCGCGGCGGCGCCGATGGCCGCCATGCGTAAGCGCGTGCTGGTTTCCATTGTTTCCCCTCGTGGTCGTCCGTGAGAGGCAATGAGACCAGCGTCCCGGCGGCGTTTCTTCGCCCTTTTACGAGGTGTGGGGGGTGATTCGCCCTTGTGCGTCCCTCAAGGGAACGGGCACCGGGCGGGACGAGTGCGCCGTCCGGTCGCCGCCAGCGCGGCCGTGTCCCCGGACGGCACGATGGGGCGCATGAACCACACCGAGACCACGAGGACACGCCACCGGGTCCGGGCCATCGCCCCGGACGTCGTGAGCGAGCTGCTGGAACGCGACGACGCGGGAGGCGGCCCCCGGATGGTCCTCGACGAGGAGGGCGGCAGCCCGATGCGCTGCTGCCTGGGCCGGAGCCTTCCCGGGGAGAGGATCGCGCTGGTGTCGTACGCGCCGCTGCGGCGCTGGGCCGCGGAGACCGGGGCGGACCCGGGACCGTACGACGAGGTGGGGCCGGTGTTCGTGCACGTCGGCGGCTGCGCCGGTCCGGCGGGGTCCGGCTTCCCGGACGCCATGCGCGGCGACCGGCGCGTGCTGCGCGCGTACGCGGCGGACGGCCGGATCCTGCGGGGACGCTACGTGGAGGCCGGTGACGGCCGCCCGTCGATCGAGGAGGAACTGGACGACCTGTACCGCGACCCCGAGGTGGCCGCGGTGCACCTGCGGGCGGTGGAGTTCGGCTGCTTCCTGCTGGAGACCCGCCGGGACTGACGCCCGTCCCCGGCGCGTGTCTCGCCCCCACGGGAGGTGGGGGCGGGGGTCCGTCGGCGGCTCGCGTTCGTCCGGCCACGGCCGGACGAACGGCGGTCAGCCGGCCACGGCCAGGCGGCCGGCGCGCATCCGGGCCGGCTGGAGGACCAGCTCGAACCAGACCTCGTTGGAGCCGGTCTCCCTGACCAGGCCCCAGCGGTGGGCCAGCGCCTCCAGCAGGGGAAGGCCGCGGCCCCCCGTCGCGTCGGACGAGGCACGGCACGCGCAGGGGACCTCGCCGGAGCCCTCGTCCTGGACCGAGACCCGCACGCCCGTCACCGAGCAGGTCACCGTGACGGTGAACGTGCCGCCGTCCGCGGACCGGGAGTGGACGACCGCGTTGGTGGCGATCTCGCTGGTCAGCAGGACGCAGTCGTCGTGGAGGGGATGGTCCCTCCCCAGGGTGGCCGAGACCAGGCGGCGGGCCCTGGCCACCTGCTCCGGCAGCCCCGCGAGGCGGAGCACCCATTCGTCGCCCTCGTACTCCGGCATGTCCATGCCGCCCCCTCCGTGTCGTTCTCGCTTCTGGGAAGACGCGGAGGTCCGAAGGGGAGATGTCTCAGAAAAGTAGGAATGTGATCACTTACCGGACAGGCAGGTGGGGCTTGCCGGAAGGGCCCCCACCTGCGTGCCCGTACCTGCCGTACCGCGTGACGTCATCCGTCACATGCGGTGCCAGCGAGCCTCGAAGAAACAGTAGACCGCGAACAGCAGCAGGCCGATCGCGACGAGCCCGAGCAGCCACGGACCGGCCGGGGTCTCGGTCAGCGAGCGCAGCGTCGCGTCGATGCCCTTGGCCTTGTCCGGGTCGTAGGTGATCGCGGCCTGGACGACGAAGACACCGGCGACGGCGGCGATCACACCGCGGGCGATGTAGCCGGCCATGCCGAGCTTCTCGGCGAGGCCGCGCGCCTGGGCCGACATCTGGCCGGTGCGCAGGTCCTCCAGGAACTTCTTCTTCCAGCCCTTGTGGATCCAGTAGGCGCCCAGCGCGATCAGGCCGAGCCCGATCAGCCCCACCAGGAACTGGCCGGCGGGCAGGTCCATCACCATGGCGGTGATGTCCTTGGACTTGCCGTCCATGGAGGCGCCCGGGTCGTTGCGCAGCACCATGCCGAGCAGCGTGGCCACGATCAGCCCGTAGACGGCGGTGCGTCCGGCCGACTCCACCCGGTCCTTGGTCCTGCCACGGCCGATGACCGCCTCGGACAGCTGCCAGAGGGTCAGGGCGATGAAGCCGACGACCATGAGCCAGAGCAGCACCTTGCCGAACGGCTGCTCGGCCACCATCTCGATGGCACCGGTCTTGTCGGCCTCCTTGCCGCCGCTTCCCCCGCCGAAGGCGATCTGCAGCGCAAGGAAACCGATCAGCCCGTAGAGGACACCCCGGCAGGCCATTCCGACCCGTGCCAGCCTGTCCAGCGTCTGACTGTTGGCCGCTCTGCGAGCGGCCCCTTCCACCTGAGCCTGAGGGCTGTTCATAACTCTGCGCTCTAACCCGCTCAGCCCCTGGTAAACCTTAATTCTCGGGCATGGCGTCGAGCCTGCGCAAGATCACTCCCTCGCGCAGCGCCCACGGGCACACCTCCAGCTCCTCCACGCCGAACAGGTCCATCGCCGCGTCGGCGACGATCGCCCCGGCGGGCAGCTGCGGTGCCCGCGCCTCCGAGACGCCGGGCAGCCCGGCCCGCTCGCGCGTCTTCATCCTGGCCAGCCGGTCGGCCCATCCGACCAGGTCGGCGTGCCTGAGCACCCGGCGCGTCCGCTCCCCCTCGCTGGAAGGCGCGGCCCCGGCGATCCTGGCCAGCTGCCGGAACGTCTTGGACGTCGCCACCGCGTGGTCGGCCGAGCCGTACCGGCACACCTCGCCCACGGTCCGGGCGATCTGGGTCCGTACGTGCCGGCGCAGCGCCCGGAGCTCGTCGGCGGGCGGCGGGTCGGCGGTGAGGTGGTCGCGGGTGAGGCGCCCGGCGCCCAGCGGGAGCGAGACCGCGGCGTCGGGCTGCTCGTCGAGGCCCGTGGCGATCTCCAGGGATCCGCCGCCGATGTCGAGCACCAGCAGTCGCCCGGAGGACCAGCCGAACCAGCGGCGCACCGCCAGGAACGTCAGCCTCGCCTCGTCCTGGCCGGACAGCACCTCGATGTCGACGCCCGTGCCGTCCTTGATCCCGGCGATGACCTCCTCGCCGTTGACCGACTCCCTGACCGCGGACGTGGCGAAGGCCATGAGGTCCTCCACGCCCTTGTCCTCGGCGATCCGGAGCGCCTCCTCGACGAACTCCCGCAGGCGCGTGGCCCCCCGGACGGACAGGCGGTCGCCGTCCTCCATGTGCTCGGAGAGCCGCAGATCCACCTTGTGGGAGAAGGCGGGCAGCGGCCGAGCCCCCCGATGCGCGTCCATCACCAGGAGATGGACCGTGTTGGAACCGATGTCGAGAACGCCCAGTCGCATGGGATGAAGTTACTACCCCGTGCCCGCTCCTCCACCCGGGGTCCGCGGACGGGCACGCGGCGCACCGCCCACCGGGTCCGTCGTCCGTCGTCCGTCGTCCGTCGTCCGTCCGAGGGTGGCCTGATGCGGCCATCAAAGGAAGTAGATCTTGTAAAGATGCCCCTTTTCTGCAAATACTTGCCATTTGTCGCTATTAACGGGGAGGTTCTCATGAAACGCGTCATCATTCACAAGCCCGGCACCGTCGCCCTCAGCGGTAACGCGAGCCCCAAGCACGTCGGCTGAGATCTGATCGCAGAACCGGCGTCCCACGCTGGGCGCCGGTCCACCGAACACGGTGTTCCCGATACCATCGGAGAGCACCTGAACCGACGCGAAGGAGCCCGGTGAGCCGGGAACCGCACCCGCCAGGAGACCCCCGCCCCGCACCGCCGCTTCCCACGGTGGACGCCGGCCGGCACCTGCTCGGGCCCTACACCGCCGGAAGCGCGCTCGTCGCCGCCCTGCTGCCCGGCGCCCCGCCGGACCTGGTCTCCCGCTACGACATCGAGCTGCGCGCCGTCGCCCCCGACCTGCACGACCGCGTCCCCGTACGGCGCCGCTCGGTGGCCGCGGGCCTGTCCGAGGCGGAGCGGATCCTGGTGCACGCCCCGCGGCGCACGCTGCGCCTGTCCAACGGGCTGGCCGAGTTCGTCCGCGAGCGCCTGGCCGCGACCGGGCCGCGGACGCTCGTCGTGGAGAACCTCGCCCTGGCCGACCCCACCGACCTGGAACTCCTCGCGGTGCTGCGCCGCCGGGTGCCCGCGGAGCTGCTGACCGTGGTGACCCGCGAGGAGGGCACGCCACCGGAGACGCTCACCCCGTCCGGGCACGACGCCCGCGCCGACGAGCTGGAACGGCTCGGGACGGTCGGCGCGCGGCTCGGGGCGATCCCGTACCACCGGGAACGGGGCGAGGACCCGGCCAGGGCGCTGGAGGCGCTCGCGTTCGCGGTCGGCTGGTGCCTGGACGCCGGGTGCCACGACGCCGTGGCGGATCTCGGACGGCGCGCCCTGCGCCTGGCCGACCCCGAGGACGACCCGGCGACCTGGTGGCGGCTGCTGCACAGCACCGCGACCGCGCTGGCCGCGCTGGGCCGCGAGGACGAGGCCGAGGACCTGTTCGACCTGGCCAGGAGGGAGAGCGTCTCCCCCGCCGTGCACGCCGCGGCCGCCTACGCCACCGGGATGCTCAAGGTGCGCCACCGCGACCCGGCGCGGCGCGACACCGGGGCGGCGCTGGCCCTGGTGAACCAGGCGATCGCCATCTCCTCGCTGCTGCCCGACCCGCGCGAGCGGGCGTTCAAGCTGGGGTTCGACCTCAACGGCCGGGCGCTGGTGGAGACGCGTCGGGGCCGTCCCGCCAAGGCCATGGAGCTGGTGCAGGAGGCCGTCGACCTGGCCGAGCGCGACCTGCGGCCCGGCGAGCACCCGATCCACCGGCTGGTGCTGCTGGCCAACAGGGCCCAGCTCGCCGTGATGCTGGACCGTCCCGAGGAGGCCCTGGCGGACCTGGACGCGGTGATCGCGGCCGATCCCGGCTACCCCGACTACTACATCGACCGGGGCAACCTGCTGCACCGGCTGGGCCGGATGGACGCGGCGGTCGCCGACTACGAGACGGCGATGCGCGCCGGGCCGCCCTTTCCCGAGCCGTACTACAACCGGGCCGAGATCCGCTTCTCCGCGGGCGACCACCGCGGCGCGCTCCAGGACCTGGACCACGTGCTGGAGCTGGACCCGTCGTTCGTGGACGGGCTCGCCAACCGGTCGGGGCTGCTGGCCGGTCTCGGCGAGTACGGCAGGGCCCGCGCGGACGCGGAGGCCGGGCTGGCCATCGCCCCCGACAACCCGTACCTGCTGTGCGCGCTGGGGCAGGTGGAGACCGCGCAGGGCCGGTACGCCGCGGCGCGCGCGGCCTTCGACCGCGCGCTGGAGCTCTCCCCCGGCCTCGCCGCCGCCTGGGCAAGCCGGGGGCTGCTGGCGTTCGAGACCGGCGCCCCCGAGGGCGCGGCGGCCGACTTCACCCGGGCCCTGGAGTCCGGGCCCGACCCCGCGCTGCTCTTCAACCGGGCGATGGCGCTGCGCGCCGCCGGACGCGACGGGGAGGCCGTCGCCGACCTGACCCGGGCGCTGGAGCTGGCCCCCGACGACGAGGACATCCGGCGCGAGCTGAAGTCCTGACCCGGACGGGACACCCGGTCCGGGTCCCTCGTCCGGGTCCCCGAGCCGGGTCTTCGAGCCGGGCCTTCGAGCCGGGCGGGACCGTGTGGGACGGGTCCGGGCGGGGCAGGGGTCAGCCGAGCGTGCCGGAGAGGTAGCGCTCGGCCAGCTCGCAGGTGCCCTCGGTGTAGCCGGAGCCGAGCTCGGCGGCGATCTCCGCGCCGGTGTGGGTGCCGATCCAGGCGACCAGCAGCAGCCTGCGGAACATCACGAACGTCCAGATCTCGGCCGCGTCCCCGGCCGGCAGGTCCAGCACGGTCCGGTAGCCCCGCGTCCAGGCGTCGAGCAGGTCGGGGACCTCGGGACGGTGCTCGACGAAGCTGACCGCCGCGGCCAGGTCGTACAGGTACCAGCCGAAGCCGCAGTCGTCGAAGTCGATGACGGCCGGTGGCCCGTCGCCGGCCACGAGCAGGTTGGCCGAGCGCAGGTCGGCGTGGATCAGGCCGTAGCGTTCCGGCCCGCGGCCGAAGCGGCGCAGCCGTGTCCGCAATTCCGTGTCCAGCCGTCCCAGCAGGGTGCGCGCCTCGGCGTCCATCCCCGGGCCGTCCTGCCAGCGGCCCCAGCGCGACCCCGCGCCGAGGGCGGCCTCGTGGTCCCAGTGGAAGCGGGTGAAGCCGGCCGGCCGGGACCAGCCGCGCGCGTGCCGGTGCATGCGCGCGGTGAGGGCGCCCAGCCGTTCGAAGCCGGGCACCGGGTGCTCGCCGGACGGCTCGGTGCCGGGCAGGAACTCGAACATCACGCAGTCGCGCGGTTCGGCGCCCGGGACGGTCAGCACCCGGGAGCCGTCGGGGGCCGGGATCACCCGGGGCGTGCGGACACCGGCCTCCTCGCGCAGCGCCTCCAGCCAGGCCAGCTCCGACAGGATCTCCGGCGTGGTGTGGTAGCCCAGCCGGTGCACCCGCAGGACGGACCGCAGCCCGGTGTCGGGGTCGTCCACCCGGTAGGTGGCGTTCTCCGACACGTTGACCAGGGTGACCTCGGCGCCGGGCAGGCCGTACGCCCTCGTCGCCGCGCGGGCCACGTCGTGGACGCGGTCCAGCACGTCCCCCCCCGGCCGACAGGTCGTGGGCGCGCATGGGTCTCTCCCCGGGGGTCGGTCCAGGGCCGGCTCGGGGCCGGCGTCGGGCCTGGGTCGGCCCGGCGTCGGATCCTATCCGAGGGGTCCCCGCTCCACCCGCCCGGCTCCGCGCCCCGCCGCCGGGCCCTGATCCGGGTCCGGCGCCAGGCCCTGGTCCGGTGTTACGCCCGGGTCCGGAGACGATCCGGTACGTCCTCCTCCGGCCTGTCGCCGTCGCGCACGGCGTCCTCCCGCGGAAGGCGCTCCCCGGCGCCCGCGATCTCCTCGGCGTCCGCGATCCCCGCCGCCTCAACGACCTCCACCGTCTCCGCGGTCTCCGAAGGCTCCGTCACGGCGTCGGGCACCGTGATACGGATCTTGGACTGCCGGTGCGGGAGCCGCTCCCAGTCCTCCATGAAGGTCGCCCGGAGCCCGCACCGTACGGCCAGGTCGACCAGGGTCTCGGTGCGGTAGTAGAAGTCCTCTCCCAGCACCTGGTGCTCCTCGCCCTCGGTCCGGTCGAAGGTGAAGTCGAACCAGCCGCCCGGCTTCATGATCCGGCCGACGTTCCGGAAGCACTCCTCGATCACCTGGATCGGGGAGTGCGAGAAGACGCTGTGGGCGTGCACGACGTCGAAGGCCCCGTCGGGCAGCGCGGTGAAGCGCAGGTCCCTGACCGGCATCAGGTGCGGGAACCTGTCCCGCAGCCGGTAGTGGGCCAGGGTGTCCTGGGCGGCGATCAGGATGTCCGGGGAGATGTCGATCCCGTGGTAGTTCCCGGCGTCGAGGTAGCCGATGAGCAGCCGCCCGGCCCGCAGGTTGCCGCAGCCGATCTCCAGCACGCGGTGCTCGGGCCTGAGCCCGTGCCGGACCAGGTAGTCGAACTGCATCTTCCCCAGCGCGGTCCAGCGCCGGTGGGACGCGCTGCCCACGGCTGCGTACGGGTCGCGTGCCGTGTCGGATCTCATGACGGCCCGGTAGTAGGAGACGTGGTCGCGGTTCCTCATCCGCAGCCACGCGTTCCTGGTCCATCGGCGCAGGTGGCGGGGGATCCGGCCGGGATGGCCGAGGGCGTACCTGATCTGGTGGACGATGCTGGAGCGGTTGTGGCGGTGCATGGCCCCTCCCTCGTCGGAACGGTGTCCGGCGGCTCCCACCGGCCAGGTGATCATATCCGTGCGCGACACGTTCGTCACTCCATGTGACCGTCATCGGAATGTCGCCCGTCGCCGTCGCGGCGATGCCCCGTCCTTGCGCGACGGCCCTGTCGCGGTACGGGACCCGGCCCCACGGCACCGTCGCGCACCCGGCGCACCACCCGTCCCACCCCTTTCGCACCTCCCCTGCCCGGGACGCCTTTTCGCGAAGACCGCGGGCGGCGCCGGTCCTCCGTGGGGCCCGCGCGGGCGTCGGATCGTTATGACGTTCTCCATCACCCGACCGGCGGCGCGCCGTATCCGGCCGTACACGCCGGAGGTCTTCGAGACGACGAGGAGCCCGGTGAACCTGGAACTGGCGTTGCGCATGTGTGAGGCCGCGGTGAGGCAGGCCGCGCGGGAGGGAGCGCTCATCTCGGTGGCGGTGGTGGACGCGGGCGGGCACCTGGTCGCGTTCCAGCGGATGGACGGCGCGCGCATCGCCGGCCCGGCCCTGGCTGCCGGCAAGGCGTACACGGCGGTGGCCCATCACATGCCGACCGCCGAGCTGGCGCCGCTGGTGGCGCCGGGAGGCGAGCTGTACGGCCTGGCGGGCGACGGCTACGTCTGCCTCGGCGGTGGCGTGCCGCTCACCGGTGCCCGCGGGGACGGCGGGGTGCGCGGCGCGATCGGCGTCAGCGGCGGGAGCATCCCCCAGGACGTGGCCTGCGCCGAGGCCGCCGCCGCGCTCTGCGAGGGGACATAACACGGTATGTCCGTTAACGTCCATAGCCGTCGGGGACAGGTTTTTGATGAACCGGCGACTTTCGCGTTATCTCCGATGATCGTGGGGCAGTGAACGCCTGCCCCGGACGATGATCGTCCGCGGGCGGACACTCTGGAGGATTATCGTGGAAGCTCTCGTACTGCTCGCCCTGGTCTGTTTCCTGGCCTCCGCGATCTGGTCCGCCATCAGCCGGTCGTGGCCGATCGCGCTGCTCGCGGCCGGCGCCTTCCTGCTCACGCTCTCGGAGACCTCGCTCCTGGGCGGGGGGAACTGAGCGGACCCCGTACCGACGCGCCGGTTCAGGCGTCCGTCCCGGAGAGGGCGTGGTCGATCTCGGCGCGGGTGGGCATGGAGGTGCTGGCGCCGGCGCGCTGCACGGACAGGCCCGCCGCCGCGGTGGCGAAGCGGACGGCCCGGTCAGGGGGCTGCCGCTCGACCCGGGCCGCGGCGAGGGCGCCCACGAAGGTGTCGCCCGCGGCCGTGGTGTCCACCGCGGGCACCCGGGGCGCCTCCACGTGCACGACGGGGCCGTCCCCCGAGGCGGTGAGCGCGCCGCGCGACCCCAGGGTGACGATGACCCAGCCGACCGTGCCCCGCAGTTCCTCCAGGGCCCGCTCGTGGTCGGCCTGGCCGGTGATCGCCGCGGCCTCGTGCTCGTTGGCCACCAGGACGTCCACGGCCTCCAGCAGCTCGGCGGGGAGCGGCTGGACCGGCGCGGGGGTGAGGACCACGGTGGTCCCGGCCGCGCGGGCGGCGCGGGCCGCGGCGGTGACCGCCTCGATGGGGAGCTCCAGCTGGAGCAGGAGCACGTCGGAGCGGGAGATGACCTCGATCTCGGCCGGTGAGGGGGAGGTCACGGTCCCGTTGGCACCGGGCACCACGATGATCGAGTTGCCCCCGTCACCGTCCACCACGATCTGGGCGATGCCCGAGGGGCCCGGGACCGTGCGCAGCTCGCTCACGTCGACCCCGGCCGCGGCGAGCGTCCGCCGCATCTCGGCGCCGAAGTCGTCGTCGCCCACGGCGCCGAGGAAGGCCACCCGGGCGCCCGCCCGCGCCGCGGCGATGGCCTGGTTGGCGCCCTTGCCCCCGGGGACGGTGGCGAAGGCCCGGCCGGTCACGGTCTCGCCGAGCGCGGGGGCCACGTCGACGTAGGCCACCAGGTCCATGTTGGCGCTGCCGAAGACCGAGATCATTGTTCCTCCACCACCAGGGCCGCCGCACGGCCGGTGCCCGGCCCCGTACCGACGACCGAGCCTACAGGTGGCCCGCCCGGCGCCCCCGCCCGGCCTCGCTGTGTCACCGCGTCGCCGCGTCACCCCGTCGCGGTCCTCCGGTCTCCCGGTCTCCCCGTCCCCCGGTCAGGAGCGCAGGTAGGCCAGGACCGCGAGGACCCTGCGGTGCTGGTCGCCGTCCTCGGCGTACAGGCCGAGCTTGGCGAAGATGCTGCGGACGTGCTTCTCCACGGCGCCGTCGCTGACCACGAGCTGGCGGCCGATGGCCGGGTTGGACCTGCCCTCGGCCATCAGGCCGAGCACCTCGCGTTCCCGCGGGGTGAGCAGGGCCAGGGGGTCGTCACGGCGGCGCCGTACCATCAGCTGGGCCACCACCTGGGGGTCGAAGACCGTCCCGCCGGCCGCGACCGTGCGCAGGCTCCCCATGAAGTCGTCCACGTCCACGACGCGGTCCTTGAGCAGGTAGCCCACCGCGCCCCTGGCGTCGGCGAGCAGGTCGTCGGCGTAGGAGACCTCCACGTACTGCGACAGGATCAGCACCGGGGTGCCCGGAACCCTGCGGCGCGCCTCCACCGCGGCCCGGAGGCCCTCGTCGGTGAAGCCGGGCGGCATCCGCACGTCCACCACGGAGACGTCGGGCCTGTGCTCGGCGACGGCGGCCACCATCCCGTCCCCGTCCCCCACCGCGGCGACCACCTGGCAGCCGAACTCCTCCAGAAGCCTGATCAGCCCCTCCCTGATGAGCACCGCGTCATCGGCCACCACTACCCGCACGGAACCTCCGCCACTATGACCGTCGGCCCGCCGACGGGTGAGTCGACCGCCAGCTCGCCGTCCACCGCCCTCAGGCGGTCTCCGAGACCGGACAGGCCATGCCCCTTGGCGACGTGTGCGCCGCCCACCCCATCATCCCCGATCGTGAGCATGAGGTAGTCCCCCGTCCTGCTCAACGACACCGTGCAGATCGTGGCGCGGCTGTGCTTGGCCACGTTGGTGAGGGACTCGGCGACGACGAAGTAGACGGTGTTCTCCACGGCGGCCGGGAAGCGCTCCGTGATCTGCAGGTCCAGCTCGACCGGGACGGTGCAGCGCCCGGCGAGCGCGGCCAGCGCCGGGGCCAGGCCGCGGTCGCTGAGGATGGGCGGGGCGATCCCGCGCGAGAGGGCGCGCAATTCGTCCAGGGTCTCGCGGGTGGAGGTGATGGCCTGGTCGAGCATCCGGCCGACGGCCTCGGGGTCGCGCTTGAGCTGCCGCTGTGCCCGTGACAGGTCCATCGCCAGGGAGACCAGGCGCTGCTGGGGACCGTCGTGGATGTCGCGCTCCAGCCGGCGCAGCGCGTTGGCCTCGGCCGAGACCGCGGCGGCCCGGCCCTCGGCCAGGTCGTCGATGCGCTCGTGCAGCTCGGCCACGCCGGTCAGCATGGCCCTGCCGAGCCCGGCCTGCACCAGCGCGGCACCCCGCACGATCATCGGGAGGGTGAGCGCGAACAGGATCCCGACGGTGGTGTTGACGAGGACGTCGATCCACAGCTCCGGGCCCAGGCCCAGCAGCATGCCGAGCCCGCCGGTGTTGCCGGGGATGGCGTTGATGATCCACCCGTAGAGCGGGTAGGTGAGACCGGTGATCGACCCGGCCCACCAGACCACCGCCAGCACGAAGGTGATGATGGAGATCGGGAAGGCCACGATGCCGTAGAGCAGGTCCAGCCACGACTGGCCGTTGGTGAACGGGTTGATCATCCTGCGGAACCAGCCGGCCTCCGGCGGGGAGGGCCGGTACCTCGGCCGCGCGACCGGGCGGCCGAGCACCTCGGGCAGCCAGCGCCGCTCGACGTCGGCGAAACCGCGGGCGGCCAGCAGGGTCGTGGCGAGGATCGGCAGGCCCACGAACACGGCGGACGTCGCCGCCCCCACGGCGAAACCCGCCACCATCAGAACGAACCAGATGATCGACAGGGGGAAGCCCACGACCAGGTACCGGGTGTCGGTGCCGATGCGGCGCAGCAGGGGTCTCATGACGCCAACGCTAAGGGGAGCAGGTCACGGGCATCGACCCGGCGGACCCGCCTGGCGGGGGTGAGGCCAGCACTACCTCCGCCGGTGGTGCGTCCGCTCAGGAAGAGTGCCGCGTGCGTCACTGCGCCGCCGGGGCCGGGCGAGGAGGCTTTTCTCATCGCCTCACCCGTCCCCTTGGAGAATCGAGAGCCCGTGACCGCCGTGATCCCCCACCCGGCAATCCGGCCGGCGACCGCACCGGTGACCGTGCCGGCGACCGCACCGCCGCTCGTGCCGGCGCCCCGCCCGGCGCGGTCCGCCGCCGCTCGTGACCCCTTCGTGGACGTGCTCCGGGTGTTCGGCATGGCGCTGGTGGTGCTCCAGCACTGGAGCATGCCGCTGCTGTCCTTCGACGAGGGCCGCATCGTCACCGGGAACGCGCTGGCCACGGGGAACGCGTGGGCGATCACCTGGATCAGCCAGGTGATGCCGCTGGTCTTCTTCGCGGGCGGCGCGGCCGGGGCGATCAGCCGGCGGAGCGCGGCGCGGCGCGGTGACACGCCCGCGGCGTGGCTGGCGGGCCGCGTGCGCAGGCTGGCGTGGCCGGTGCTGCCGCTGGCGGCGGTCTGGGTCCCCCTGCCGCACCTGCTGACGGCGCTCGGCATGCCGGCGCAGCCGGTCGAGACCGCCTCGCGGCTGGCCGGGCAGCTCCTGTGGTTCCTGGTGATCTATCTCGTCGCGGTGGCGGCGACCACGCCGATGCTCCGGCTGAACGCGGTGTACGGCTGGCGGGTGCCCGCAGTGCTGGCGGCGGCGGCCGTGGCGGTGGACGTGCTGCGCTTCGCCGGCGGCCTGGAGGTGGCCGGCCTGCCCAACACGGTGCTGGTCTGGCTCGCGGTGTACCAGCTCGGTTTCCTGTACGCCGACGGCAGGCTGACCCGTCCCTGGGCGATGGCCCTGGGCGGCTACGGCACGGCGGCGGTGCTGGTGGCCTTCGGCCCCTACCCGGCGAGCATGATCGGAATGCCGGGGGCGGTCTCCAACATGGCCCCGCCCACGGTCGCGCTGCTCGCGGTGGGCGTCGGCCAGATCGGGCTGGCGCTGGCCCTGCGCCGGTGGATCGTCTCCTTCGCGCGCTGGCCCGGGGTGTCACGGGCGCTGGGCTGGGCCTCGGAGCGGATGATGACCCTCTACCTGTGGCACATGAGCGCGCTGTTCGTCATCGTCTCGGTGGTCGTGGTGGGGCTGGGGATCTCGACGCCGGCGCCGGGCACCTCGGCCTGGCTGTCGGGCTGGCCGCACTGGCTGCTCCTGCTCGCCCTGGCGATGTGGCCGCTGCTGCGGGGCTTCGGCCGGTTCGAGTCGCCCCCGGCGGGCCGTCCGTTCACCGGCGGGGCGGTCCGGGCCGCGACGGCCACCGTCCTGGTGGGGGCGGGGCTGCTCACCTTCACCGTGACCGGCTTCGTCCCGGGGGTGGCGCCGCTGGTCGGCGCGGGCGCGCTCGTGGCGGGCCTGGCGCTGACCGGCTCGCTCGCGCGCACCGCCCGGCCGTCAACCATTGGTTGACGATACCGGCCGCGTCAACCTATGGTTGACGCATGACCTCACACGTCCAGCGGAAGTGGACCCTCGGTTACACGTTGCTGATGATCCCGCCGTTCATCGGCCTGCCGCTCGTCCTGTTCGATCCCCCGCGGTGGCTGGAGATCGTCGCCCTCGTCGCGATCCTCGCCCTCGTCTACTCCGGCACCCGGCTCCTGTACAGGCAGCGGGGCGGGTGGCGGCCCTCCAGCACCCTGCCGGAACGGACCGGCGATGACCACTGAACGGGCCGGTTCCGACGCGGTCCACGAGGCCCTGACCCGGATCCTGATGGAGAACGCCGCCGTCGAGGACCCGTACGGCACCGAGGACTTCCTGCGGCTGGTCGCCGGCGCCGCCACGTTGCAGGAGGAGGCGTCCACGCTGCTGCGCACGACCGTCGCCTCGGCCCGTTCCGCCGGTGTCACCTGGCAGAGCATCGGCGCCACGCTCGGGATGACCAAGCAGGCGGCGCAGAAGCGGTTCGCGCCGCCCCTCGCCCCCAGCGCCACCGGCCTGGACCCGCACGAGCGCGTCCTCGGCCCGACCACCACCTTCGACGAGATGCACGAGCTCGCCCTGGCCGGCCGGTACGGGTGGCACAGCGTGGAGTTCGGCACCACCTACCACCGCGTCGTCCGCTCCGGGACGCAGTGGGAGCACACGAGGGTGACGATGTCGCCGGGCAGGGTGCGGCGGCTGCGCGCCGAGGGCTGGGAGGTCATCGGCTCGGGCTTCCCCTACACCTACCTGAAGCGCGACACCGGCGTCCCGGCGCTCCAGGAACCGCCCTCGCCCTGACTCCCGGCTTGACAAAAAAAGCCATAATCCCGCAATGGCGTGCGTTTTCCGGCGAACGCGGTGTGATCCAGTGCCCTCACCGGTCCGACCACCGCGAGTTCTTCGGCAGTATTGGACCGTGAGCCTTGTAGACCGCCTGCCAGAAGAGATCGACGCCGACCCCGACACCATCTTCGACGCGTTCGTCGAGTGGAACTCCGAGCGGGGGCTGACCCTCTACCCGGCGCAGGAGGAGGCTCTGATCGAGGTGGTCTCGGGGAACAACCTGATCCTGGCCACCCCGACCGGTTCGGGCAAGAGCCTGGTCGCCGCCGGAGCCCACTTCACCGCGCTGACCCGGGACGTGCGCACCTTCTACACCGCCCCGATCAAGGCGCTGGTGTCGGAGAAGTTCTTCGACCTGTGCGCGGTGTTCGGCACCGAGAACGTCGGGATGATGACCGGCGACGCCAGCGTGAACCCGGGGGCGCCGATCATCTGCTGCACCGCGGAGATCCTCGCCAACGTCGCGCTCCGCGACGGCGCCCAGGCCGACATCGGCCAGGTCGTGATGGACGAGTTCCACTTCTACTCCGAGCCCGACCGGGGCTGGGCCTGGCAGGTGCCGCTGCTGGAGCTGCCGAACGTCCAGTTCATCCTGATGTCGGCGACCCTGGGGGACGTCACCAGGTTCGAGGAGGACCTCACCCGGCGCACCGGCAAACCCACCGCGGTGGTCAAGAACGCCGAGCGCCCGGTCCCGCTGGTCTACTCGTACCGGATGACCCCGCTGCACGAGACGCTGGAGGAGATGCTCACCACCAACCAGTACCCGGTCTACGTCGTCCACTTCACCCAGGCCTCGGCCATGGAGCGGGCCCAGGCGCTGATGAGCATCAACATGTCGACCAAGGCCGAGAAGGAGGCGATCGCCTCCATGATCGGCCACTTCCGGTTCACCACGAAGTTCGGCCAGGCCCTCTCCCGCCTGGTGCGGCACGGCATCGGCGTGCACCACGCCGGGATGCTCCCCAAGTACCGCCGCCTGGTGGAGCGCCTGGCCCAGGCCGGCCTGCTGAAGGTCATCTGCGGCACCGACACGCTCGGCGTCGGCGTGAACGTCCCGATCAGGACCGTGCTGTTCACCGCCCTGTCGAAGTACGACGGCAACAGGGTGCGCCGGCTGCGCGCCCGCGAGTTCCACCAGATCGCCGGCCGGGCCGGCCGGGCCGGGTTCGACACCATCGGCTACGTCGTCTGCCAGGCCCCCGACCACGTGGTCGAGAACGAGAAGGCACTGGCCAAGATCGGCGACGACCCCAAGAGGCGGCGCGGGTTCGCCCGCAAGAAGCCGCCGGAGGGCTTCGTCGGCTGGAGCGAGGAGACCTTCGAGAAGCTGCAGACCGCCGAGCCGGAGCCGCTGAACTCCCGCTTCAAGGTCAGCAACGCCATGCTGCTCGCGGTGATCAACCGTCCCGGCGACTGCTACGCGGCCATGCGCCACCTGCTGACCGACAACCACGAGGACCGCAAGTGGCAGCGGCGGCACATCTCCCAGGCCATCGCGATCTACCGGTCGCTGCTGGCCGGGGGCGTGGTGGAGACGCTCTCCGAGCCCGACGAGCAGGGCCGGATGGCCCGCCTGACCGTGGACCTGCAGGAGGACTTCGCGCTGAACCAGGCGCTGTCCACCTTCGCGCTGGCCACCCTGGAACTGCTCGACATGGAGTCGCCGAACTACGCCCTGGACATGGTCTCGATCATCGAGTCCATCCTCGACGACCCCCGCCAGATCCTGTCCGCGCAGCTCAACAAGGCCCGCGGCGAGGCGGTCGCGCAGATGAAGGCCGACGGCGTCGAGTACGAGGAGCGGATGGAGCTCCTGGCCGACGTCACCTACCCGATGCCCCTGGCCGACCTGCTGCTGGGCGCGTACGAGACCTACCGGCGCGGCCACCCCTGGGTGGGCGACTACACCGTCAGCCCCAAGAGCGTCGTACGCGACATGTACGAGCGGGCGATGACGTTCGCCGACTACGTGCAGTTCTACGAGCTGACCCGCTCCGAGGGCACCGTCCTGCGCTACCTCGCCGACGCCTACCGCACCCTGTCGCGGACCATCCCCGAGCACCTCAAGACCGAGGACCTGGTCGACCTCATCGAATGGCTCGGCGAGCTGGTCCGCCAGGTCGACTCCAGCCTGCTGGACGAGTGGGAGCAGCTGCAGAACCCGACCGGTGAGCTGGAGGCGCCCTCCCTGGAGGAGACCACCAAGCCGGTCACCGCCAACACCCGCGCGTTCCGGGTGCTGGTGCGCAACGCGATGTTCCGCCTGATCGAGCTGGCCGCCGTGGAGGACGAGCAGGAGCTGGAGCGGCTGGCCCCCGACGTCGACTGGGGCGCCGCGCTCGACGCCTACTACGACGACCACGAGGAGATCGGCACCGGCCCGGACGCCCGCGGTCCCGGCCTGCTGCGCATCGAGGAGGAGAAGGAGTTCTGGCGGGTCCGCCAGGTCGTCGCCGATCCGGCGGGCGACGGCGACTGGGGCATCGACGCCCAGGTCGACCTGGCCGCCTCCGACGAGGAGGGCCGCGCGGTGGTCCACGTCATCGGCCTGAACCGCCTCTGAGACCGCTGCGGGAGCACCTGTGCGATCACCTTCGCCCCCGGGACCCGGGAGAATGACGGGATGAGCGACGAGGCGATCAGGCAGGTGCTCGGCCTGCTGTACCAGGAGGACACGCTGCGGGTGCTGGCGGCGCTGGTGCTGGAGGGCGAGCCCGAGAGGGATGCCGGCCTGGAGCGGGAGGCGCTGAGACGCGCGCTGGACCGCCTGGAGCGCGGCGGGCTGGCCGTCCGGGACGAGGACGGCCGCTGGAAGGTGCGCCGGGAGCGGTTCCGCGAGCTGCTGCACGCCACGGCCAGGCCCGCGGCCCCGGTCTCCCAGCAGGAGAAGGTGCTGCAGTCCTTCCTCGTCGAGGGACGGCTGCGGGCGATCCCCAGCAAGCGCGACAAGCAGCTCGTCGTGCTCGATTACGTGGTCCAGGTCTTCGAGCCGGGGGCACGCTACTCCGAGAAGGACGTCAACGTCGCGCTGCGCGCCTTCCACGACGACTACGCGGCGCTGCGCCGCTACCTGGTCGACGAGGGCATGCTCAGCCGGGAGAACAACGTCTACTGGCGCAGCGGCGGCTCCGTCGAGCCCTGACGGCGTTCCTCGACGTCCCTCGGCGCCCGTGTGCCCGCACGCGGGGAGGCTTGGCCGGGCCCGCGGAACCTCCACCGGCCGTCACCGGTCCGCCGCGGGCTCCGTGGAGGCCCGCAGGCGGGCGGCCAGCGTCCGGATGTGCTCGACCAGCTCGGGCGGCTCCCGCACGGTGAAGTCCAGGCCGAGCAGGCCGATGCTGAGCGCCAGCCACTCCAGCGAGTCGTCGCCGGTGCGCAGCAGGCAGCTGTGCTCGTCCAGCTCCTCCAGCACCCAGCCGGGTCCCGAGAAGCGCTCGGCGACCACGGCCGACGGCGCGTGCACGACGACCACGGCCCGGTGGCGGCTGAGCGGGGCCGTGATCGACTCCTCGACGTGGCCGGGGGGCGGTTCGCGCGGCGGGAAGCGCACACCGGTGCCCCGCGGGCCGGTCAGCCGGTCCACCCGGTAGGTCCGCCAGTCCTGCCTGCCGACGTCCCAGGCCACCAGGTACCAGCGCCGCCCGGTGGAGGCCAGCCGGTACGGGTCGGCGACGCGGTCGCTCCGGAGCCCGTCGCGGCGGCGGTAGCCGAAGCGGATCCGCTCGCGGTCCCGGCAGCTCTGGGCCAGCAGCGTCAGGGTGGCCGCCTCCACGGTGGGCGCGGCCCCGATCGGCGCCACGGGCTGCGTCTGCGACTGCAGGGTGTGCACGCGCAGGCGCAGCCGGGAGGGCAGGACCTGTTCCAGCTTGGCCAGGGCCCGGACCGAGGTCTCCTCGATCCCGGCCACCGTACCGCTCGCCGCCGTGCGCAGGCCCACCGCGATGGCGACGGCCTCCTCGTCGTCGAGGAGCAGCGGCGGCATCGCGGTGCCCGCCTCCAGCCGGTACCCCCCGGCCGGCCCGGGGGTCGCGTTCACCGGGTAGCCCAGCTCGCGCAGACGGTCGACGTCACGCCTGAGCGTGCGCGCGCTGACCCCCAGCCGGCCGGCGAGCTCGGGCCCCGGCCACTCCCGGTGCGCCTGCAGCAGCGACAGCAGCTTCAGCACCCGTCCCGTGGTGTCGGCCATGTCCCCACGATGCCACCGATCGCGGCCGGGAACCGACCTGAATCGGTCCCGGCGCGATCGGACCCGGCCGGAAGGGGCGGGGATCAGCCGTAGTACTTCTTCGCGCCGTCGTGCAGCGGCACCGGGTCGGCCTTGGGGGCGTTGTCGCGGGTGATGTCCTTGGCCGCCGGGTGTACCTTCTCCAGGTCGGCCTTGCGGTCGAAGATCAGTCTCGTCAGGCTCTCGGCCAGGGCGGGATCCATCGTCTCGTTCACCACGAGCAGGTTGGGCACCGAGATGGTGGGCACGTCGGCCGGGGTGCCGTAGACGTCCTTGGCGATCGTGCCCGCGGCGTACACCCGGCCGTGCTCGGCCTGCATCGCGGGCAGTACCGCGTCCAGCGGCACGAAGGCGACCTTCTCCTTGAGGGAGGTCAGCAGGTCGGTGATGCCCGGCGTCGGCAGGCCGCCCGACCAGACCAGCGCGTCGAGGTCGCCGTCCTTGAGGGCCTGCACGCTCTCGGGCAGGCCGAGCGACTGGCGGGTGACGTCCGCCTCCGGGTCGAGCCCGGCCGCCTTCAGCAGGCGCAGCGCGATCACCTCGGTCCCGGAGTTGGGCGAGCCGGTGGAGACCCGCTTGCCCTTGAGGTCGGCGATCGATTTCACGCCGGAGGCGGTGGTGGCGACCACCTGGGTGGAGTTGTCGTAGAGGCGGGCCAGCGCGCGGATCGGCTGGGGCGCGGTGAAGGCCCCCTTGCCCGCGACCGCGTCGGCGGCGGTGTCGGCCAGGGTGAAGGCGATGTCGGAGTCGCCCCTGACGACCCGCTGCACGTTCTCCACCGAGGCGCCGGTCGCCTCGGCGGTGGCCTGGTGGCCGGGCAGGTGCTTGCCGATCTGGTCGGCCAGCCCGCCGCCGAGGACGTAGTAGACTCCGGTGGTGTTCCCGGTGGCGATCGACAGCCGCCTGCCCGCTGCGGCGGAGCCGTCGCCGCCCGGCGCGGCCCGCTCGGCCGACCGGTCGCCACCGCAGCCGGTGAGGAACCCGCCGAGCACCAGCGCACCCGCCGCCAGCACGGCGGCCACTCGTTTGACGGTCATCGCTTCGCCTCTCGTTGTCGCGTCACCAGATGGAGGAGGACGGCCAGGACCAGCAGCCCGGCCCCGGCCAGCACGGGCAGCGGTGACAGGAACAGCAGCAGCACCGCCGCCACCGCGCACAGCACCCGCTCGGCGGGCCCGGCCGGGCCGAGCAGCCGCCCGCCGGTGGCGGCGGCCAGCGCGGCGACCGCCAGCGCCGAGACCGCGGTGGCCACGAGGATCTCACCGAGCGTGCCCTGGGCCAGCAGGGCGGCCCCGCCCGGGGTCAGCACGAAGGCGAACGGCACCAGGAACGCCGGCAGCGTGTACTTCCAGGTGGCCGTCATGGTCCGGTAGGCGTCGCCCCCGGTGATGGCCGAGGCCGCGAAGGCCGACAGCGCCGTGGGCGGGCTGACCTCCGACAGCACGGCGTAGTAGAAGATGAACATGTACGCCTCGGCCTGGCTGACGCCCAGGTCGATCAGCGCGGGCCCGATGATGACGGCCGCGATGACGAACGACGCGGTCACCGGCACGGCCAGGCCGAGCACGAGCACCGCGACCGCGCACAGCAGCGCGGTGACGACGAGGTTCCCGCCCGAGGCCCCGACGATCAGCGAGCTCGCCTTGAGGCCCAGCCCGGTGAGGGTGACGACCGCGACGATCAGACCGGCCGCCGCGCAGGTCACCGCGACCGGCAGCACCCCGGTCGTCCCGGCGGCCAGGGCCCGCGCCGCCCTGCGGGGGGTCAGGGCGTGCTCGCGGTCGAGGAAGGAGAGCGCGAAGGCCAGCAGGGTGGCGTACACCACGGCGCGGAACGGCGACTGGCCCAGTGCCATCAGGGCGACGATCACGAACAGCGAGCTGAAGTGGTAGCCGAACCGCCTCACCAGCGGCCACAGGCGCGGCGCGTCCACCTCGACCGCCCGGGTGCCGTACCGGCGGGCGTCGATCTCGATGGCCAGGAAGATCCCCAGGTAGTACAGGACCGTCGGGACGGTGGCGTACAGCAGCACGGTGAGGTAGCTCACCCGCATGTACTCGGCGATGATGAACGCCGCGGCGCCCAGCGTGGGGGGCGACAGGATGGCCCCGATGCCCGCCGCCGCGAGCACTCCCCCGCCCTGCTCGGGCGGGTAGCCCGCCCGGCGCAGGATCGGCCAGGCGACGCTGCCCACGCTCACCGTCGTCGCCACGCCCGAGCCGCTGACCGTGCCGAGCAGGAACCCGGCCAGGGTGACGGTACGGCCCGGCGCGGACCGCGAGCGGCGGAACGCGGCCATGGAGACGTCCACGAAGAACCGTCCCGCCCCGGAGTGGTCGAGCACCGCGCCGTAGACGGTGAACAGGATGATGTACGTGGCCGCCACGTCCAGCGGCACGCCGTACACGCCGTCGGTGCCCATCACGAACGAGACCACGATCCGGTCGAGGTCGTAGCCGCGGTGCCCGACGACCCAGTCGAAGGGCAGGTAACCGCCGTAGTAGGCGTACGCGGCGAAGGCCACGCAGACCGCGGGCAGGATCCACCCGACGGTGCGGCGGCAGCCCTCCAGCACCAGCAGCACGATGACCGCCCCGGCCGTCACGTCGAGGGCGGTCGGCTCGAAGGCGCGCCGGATGAAGTCGTCGAAGACCGCCAGCGGGTAGAGGCAGGCGGCCAGGGCCAGCGCGGCGAGCCCCCAGTCGACGGCCCCCGGCCGGTCGGTGCCGCGCCGCCCCGGCTTGTAGCAGACGAAGGTGAGGGGCAGCACGACCGCGAGGAAGACCATCCGGTACGGCAGCACGGCCCCGGCGCGGAAGGCGCGGTAGAGGACGTACAGCGACAGGCCGAGGGCCACCAGCGTGACGGCCTGCCCCAACCGGCCGGAAAGGCGCCGGGCGGGCCGTTCCGCGTCGAACTCCGCGATCAACTCGTCCGCTGAAGTGGTGCTCGTCAACCGCCGTCCCCACGTGTGAGCCGCGACCTCTGACCGCAGAGTACAGAGATCGTTGACGCCCGTCCGTCAGAGCGCGGTCACATTCCCGTCACACCTGCGGCACGCACCGTCCCGCACCGGCCGATCCGGCACGTCCGGGTCGGCACGGCACGGTCGGGCCTGTGCAGCAGGACATCCGGCACGGCACGGCTGGGCCTCCTGTGGAGCGGGACATCCGGGCGGCACGGCGCGGCCGGGCAGGACGGGCAGGACGGCCGGGCCGGGTCAGCCGCCCGAGGTGTCGTTCTCGGCGTCGGCGGAGGGGACCGCGAGGTCGTAGGGGTCGTCGAGCCAGCCGGCCGGGAGCTGGACGCGGTCACGCGGGTTGGTCTTGCCGCGCGGCAGGTCGGCGCCCTCGGGCCAGGGCTGGCCGGCCTCCAGCTCGGCCAGGCCCTCGCGCAGGCCGGCCAGGGTCTCGGAGGTGGCCAGCCGGCGCCGGAGGTCGGAGCCCACGGTGAAGCCCTTGAGGTACCAGCCGACGTGCTTGCGGAAGTCGGCCACGGCGTGCGGCTCGCTCTCGAAGCACTCGGCCAGCAGCGTGGCGTGCCGGTCCATGGTCGCGGCGACCTCGCCCAGCCGGGGACGGCGGGTGCTCTCGACCCCCTCGCACATGGCCGCCAGGTCCGCGAACAGCCAGGGGCGGCCCAGGCAGCCCCGTCCCACCACGACGCCGTCGCAGCCGGTCTCGTCCATCATGCGGCGCGCGTCGGCGGCGCTCCAGATGTCGCCGTTGCCGAGCACCGGGATCTCCGGGACGCTCTCCTTCAGGCGCGCGATCGCCTCCCAGTCGGCCGTCCCTCCGTAGTGCTGGATCGCGGTCCTGCCGTGCAGCGCGATCGCCGAGACGCCCTCCTGCACCGCGATCCGCCCGGCGTCCAGGTAGGTCAGGTGGTCGTCGTCGATGCCCTTGCGCATCTTCACGGTCACCGGCAGCGTCCCGGCGTTGCGCACGGCCTCGCGCAGGATCGCCCGGAACAGGTTCCGCTTGTACGGCAGGGCGGAGCCGCCGCCCTTGCGGGTGACCTTGGGCACCGGGCAGCCGAAGTTGAGGTCGACGTGGTCGGCCAGGTCCTCCTCGGCGATCATGCGGACGGCCCTGCCCACGGTCACCGGATCCACCCCGTAGAGCTGGAGGCTGCGGGGGCTCTCGTCCGGCTCGAACCTGATCATCTTGAAGGTCTTGGCGTTGCGTTCCACCAGCGCCCGCGTCGTGATCATCTCGCAGACGAAGAGCCCGCCGCCCTGCTCGCGGCAGAGCCCGCGGAACGCGGTGTTGGTGATCCCGGCCATGGGCGCGAGAACGACCGGCGGCCACACCTCCAGCGATCCCAGCTTCAAGGACTCCACCTGGCTTTTCTACCGCACCGCGACGAGCGGGACGAATCCTCGCTGGATATGGTGTCCCTGGTTCAGTCAGACGTGGCATGGGAGGCCCCGGATGCTCCTGCGACTGCGGATCGCGCTGCCCGACCAGCCGGGTTCCCTGGGGAAGGTCACCCGGGTCCTCGGCGTCGCGGGCGCGGACATCACCCAGGTGGTCGTCCTGGACCGCGGCGAGGGCCGGGCGCTGGACGACATCACCGTCTACTGGCCCGACTCCGCGCCCCGGCAGACCCTGATCGACGGGCTGGAGAGCGTGCCGGGGGTGACGATCGAGGGCGTGTGGGGCACCCGCGAGGCGCCGGGCACCTACCCCGAGCTGGAGATCCTCAAGTACATCACCACGGCGGGCGACCGGGCCCTGGCCACCCTGCTGGACTCCATGCCCGTGCTGTTCAGCGCCGACTGGGCCGCGGCGGGCACCGAGCGCGTCCCCCGCGCGATCGTGCACTCCAGCTGGCGCGCCCCCGAGCAGGTGCCCTTCCCCGACGACACCCCGGCCCGCCCGACGGCCCTGACCCTCGGCCCGGGGCTGCACGTGATCGCCGCCCCGCTGCCGCCGCTGGCGCTGACCCTCCTGCTGGCCCGCGCCGACGGCCCGGCCTTCCACCGCATGGAGGTGCACCGCCTCACCCGCATCCTGGAGATCTTCCTCACCCTGCCCGCGGTGGAGCGGGGCGTCGCCCGCCAGCTGCGCCGCCCGCCGGAGCCGGCCGAGTGAACCGGCCGGCGCGACGGCCGTGCCGACCCTGCCGGCCGGTCCGGACGCGCGGCCGGGCCGGTGGGCGACGTCGGCCGGTTGAACGGACGGTTACGCAACCGTCGGGAAAACCCGCTAGAGTTCTCTCGTCGCCACCGGGTACGAAACCCGGAGGAAAGCACGCGGAAGTGGCTCAGTGGTAGAGCATCACCTTGCCAAGGTGAGGGTCGCGGGTTCGAATCCCGTCTTCCGCTCGAAGGGTCCTAGGGCTCTCACTCCGGTGGAGTGGCCGAGAGGCGAGGCAACGGCCTGCAAAGCCGTCTACACGGGTTCAAATCCCGTCTCCACCTCTGGTCTTTCCCATGCGGACGATTAGCTCAGCGGGAGAGCGCTTCCCTGACACGGAAGAGGTCACAGGTTCAATCCCTGTATCGTCCACCACCACCCGTAGCACCCCGACGGCCGCCACGGTCCCACCCCAGGGCCTGGCGGCCTTCTCTTTCGCCCCGGGCGATCGGCGCCATCCTCCCGGAATCGCGCCGCCCCTGACCCCGTACGGGATCATGTCAGGACGAGTGCCGCCCGCCCTCCAGGATCACCGTTCACGATCCGGCTCCACCTGGTGGACGGTCCGGTGAAGCCGTCGGCGCACGCCGGACGATTCGGCCCGCGTGGCGTGCGGCGTGCACGCCGATGAGCGGCGTCGGCTGATTTAAGGTGGCTGTGCCCCGTCGTCCACCGGCGACGCGGGGCGACCTCCCCTCACACCGTGAAAGCCGAGGGCGAGGAGAGAACATTCATGTCTCGCGGACATGCCGTCACCACCGGATGCGTTCTGCTGGTCACCGTGCTCACGCTCGGCGCCGTCCCGGCCGGCGCCGATCCCCGTAGGAACGCCCCCGCGAAGGCGAAGGCGAAGGCGAAGGCAGAGGCGGTGACGGTCCCGGGCACCCCGGCGCCCTCGGCCGGCTCGGCCTTCAAACCGCCGCCGGGCATGGTGGAGGCCATCGTGCGCGATCTGGCCCTGTCCCCGACGCAGGCCAGGGCCCGCCTGCTCAACGAGGCGCGCCTGATGCCGATCGCGGCGCGGCTGAGCAGAAGCCTCGGCCCCCGCTTCGGCGGCGCCTGGCTCCGGCCGAAGACCGCGCACACGCTGATGGTCGCCACCACGTCGGTCTCCGACATCCCCCAGATCGTCGAGGCCGGCGCCCAGGCCGAGGTCGTCTCCACCTCGCTGGCCGAACTCACGAGCATCAAGCAGAGGCTCGACACCGCGCTGCCTCCGCACCCCTTCGTGTCGAGCGTGCGCTACGTCGACATCAAGACCAACAAGGTGGTCGTCCTGACCCCCGAGCCCGGCCGGGCGCAGAACTTCATCAGGAAGGCCGACGTGGACCGCTCCTCGGTGGTCGTGCTGCCCTCCACCGAGGTGCCCCGGCCCCTGTACGACCTGGTGGGCGGCACCGCCTACTACACCGGCGTCACCAGCCGCTGCTCGATCGGCTTCTCCGTCCTCAAGGGGACCCGGGAGGGTTTCGTCACCGCGGGTCACTGCGGCAGGAAGGGCAGCACCACGACCGGTTTCAACCGCGTCGAGCAGGGTGTCTTCGAGGGATCGGTCTTCCCCGGCAGCGACCACTCCTGGGTGGCGGTCAACGACAGGTGGAGGGCCACGCCGACGGTGAACAACGGTGAGGGCAGCACCGTGGTCGTCACCGGCGCCATGGCCGCCGTCGAGGGCGCCTCGATCTGCCGATCCGGCTCCACCACCGACTTCCACTGCGGTCTCATCCAGCAGCGCGACGCCAGCGTCACCTACCCCCAGGGCACCGTCTTCGGGCTGACGCGCACCAGCGTCTGCGCCGAACCCGGCGACTCCGGAGGCTCCCTCATCTCCCTCGACCAGGCCCAGGGCATCGCCTCCGGCGGCTCGGGCGACTGCGCCCTGGGCGGCGTCACCTACTTCCAGCCGATCGGTGAGATCCTCACCGCCTACGGTCTCGTCCTGAAGACCGGCGCGGGCGACGCGCCCCAGGACGCGGGGATCTGCACCGGCTACCCCGGCACCCTCACGGGCGTCCTGGAAGCCGGGCGGTCGGCCTACCACCCGAGGAACGTCCTCGTCCCGGGGGTCCACTCCGGCTGCCTGAACGGCCCCGACGGCAGTGACTTCGACCTGTACCTGGAGAAGCACGACGGCACCTCCTGGTCGACCGTCGCCGCCTCCGAGGGTGCGGGCCCGGACGCGCGGCTCACCTACACCGGCACGGCCGGCCGCTACCGCTACCGGGTGACCGCCACGGGCGGCTCCGGCGCCTACACCCTGGGATTCCGGGCGCCATGACCTCCTCCCCTCCCCGCCTCCGGATCGCGGGAGACAGAGCTGGGACGGAACACGCCGTGAGGGCCCCCGGGAGGTTCTCCATCTCCCACCGGCATGTCATCACCGCAGGATGTCTCCTGGCGGTCACCGTGCTCGCCTGCACGGCCGTCCCGGTGGCCGCCCGTCCCCCGGTGGCGCAGGCCGCGACGGCACGGATCCCGGCCGCCCCGGCCGGGGCGGCCGGGGCGGCCGGCCCTCCGGTCACCGGGGCACCGTCGGAGGGCATGCTGCAGGCACTCCAGCGCGACCTCGGTCTCACCCGGGAGCAGGTCCAGGCCCGGCTGCTCAACGAGGCCCGCCTGGCACCGGTCGAGGCGAAACTGCGCAGAAGACTGGGTGCCCGCTTCGGCGGCTCCTGGTTCACCGGGAAGACGGCCGGCTCCCTGGTCGTCGCCACCACCAGCGCCGCCGACATCCCCGCCGTCGTCGCCACGGGCGCTCGCGCCGAGGTCGTCGGCGCGTCGCTGTACGAGCTCACCATGCTGAAGAGGAGACTCGACGCGGCCATGGCGTCCCACGGGCACGGGGGCAGCGTGCGCTACGTCGACGTGAAGGGCAACAGGATCGTCGTCCTGTCCGCGACACCCGTCGCGACCGCGAACCTCGCCAAGGCCGCGGGCATGGACACGGAGAAGGTGGTGGTGGTCGCCTCCTCGGAACGGCCCCGTCCCCTGTACGACCTCAAGGGCGGGGATCCCTACTACATCGGCGTCACGAGCCGCTGCTCCGTGGGCTTCGCCGCGATCGACGCCACCGACCCGGCCGAGCGCGGTTTCGTCAGCGCCGGTCACTGCGGCCAGCAGGGCCGTCTCACCAACGGCTTCAACCGGGCACCCCAGGGCGTGTTCCAGGGATCGAGTTTCCCGGTCGACGACTACGCCTGGATCACCGTGAACGAGAACTGGACGCCCACCCCGGCGGTGGACGACGGCGGTGGCGGCGTCGTGTCCGTCACCGGCGCGCGGGTCGCCATCGAGGGTGCCTCGGTCTGCCGGTCGGGTTCCTCCAGCGACTTCCACTGCGGTGTCGTCCAGCAGCGCGACACCAGCGTCACCTACTCCCAGGGCGCCGTGTTCGGGCTGACCCGCACCGACGTCTGCGCCGACCCCGGCGACTCGGGCGGGGCGTTCATCTCCGCCGACCAGGCCCAGGGCGTCACCTCCGGAGGCTCCGGCGGCTGCAGCGTCGGCGGCATCACCTACTTCCAGCCGGTGGGCGAGATCCTGACGGCCTACGGCCTGACGCTGGTGACCGCCGCCCCCGGTCCCCCGCCGGCCCCGGACACCTGCGCCGGTTTCCCGAACGCCTTCACCGGCACCCTGGCGACCGGCCGGTCGGCCTACCTGCCGAGGGGGTCCCGCTACCGTCGCAGCGCCGCGGGGACCCGCTCCGCCTGCCTGAAAGGCCCGGAGGGCGGCGACTTCGACCTGTACCTGCAGAGGTGGAACGGCGCCTCCTGGTCGACCGTCGCCACCGCCGACGGCCCGGCCCCCGACGAGAGGATCACCTACACCGGCACGGCCGGCCGCTACCGCTACCGGGTGACCGCCACGGCTGGCTCCGGCGCCTACACCCTGGGATTCTGGGCTCCGTGACCTTCGGAGGGCCGGGACGCGCCCCCGCGACGCCCTCCGGGAGGGTGCCGACAGACTTCCCGGGACGCTGTTCCCGGGACGTACGGAGATCGATTACGATGCCCTGGTCGTCGGAGTTCCGAGAACGGCCGCGTCATCGGCCTCAGCGCCGCGGAGGCGGCCGGGGAGAGGCCGGTGCGCCATGGACATCACCGAGTACGCCGACACCGTGTGGCGGGGCGAGGTCCCCGACAGCATCGTGCAGGCCGGTCCGGCCGGGCAGGGCTTCGCGGAGGTCGCCGACGGCGTCGGATTCCGCAACGGCTTCGGCAACACGATCGCGCTGCGCCAGGACGGGGAGGTGACCCTGTTCGACACCGGCAGCCCCTTCGGCAAGGACAGGCTGCACGCCGACCTGCGGGCCTGGACCGCCGAGCCGGTGACCGCCGCGATCTACTCCCACGGGCACATCGACCACGTCTCGGGCGTCGGCCCGTTCGACGCGGAGGCCGACGAGCAGGGGTGGCCCAGGCCCGCGGTGATCGGGCACGAGGCGATCGCCGCCCGGTTCGAGCGGTACGCGCTGACCGGCGGCTACAACGCCGTGATCAACCGGCGGCAGTTCCAACTGCCCGACCTGACCTGGCCCACCGAGTTCCGCCACCCCGACGTCACCTACCGCGAGGAGATGTCCCTCGACCACATCGAGCTCTTCCACGCCAAGGGCGAGACCGACGACGCGAGCGTCGGCTGGATCCCCTCGCGGCGCATCCTGCTCCCGGGCGACCTGTTCATCTGGGTGACCCCCAACTGCGGCAACCCGCAGAAGGCGCAGCGCTACCCGCGCGAGTGGGCGGTCGCCCTGCGCAGGATGGCCGCACTGCGGCCGGAGATCATGCTGCCCAGCCACGGCGCCCCGATCTTCGGTGCCGACCGGGTCGAGCAGGCGCTGACCGAGACGGCCGAGTGGCTGGAGTTCATGGTCGAGCGCACCCTGGGCATGCTCAACGAGGGAGCCAGGCTCGACGACATCGTGCGTGCCGTACGGCCGCCCGCGCACCTGGCCGAGCGGCCCTACCTGCGCCCGCACTACGACGAGCCGGAGTTCGTGGTGCGCAACATCTGGCGGCTGTACGGCGGCTGGTACGACGGCAACCCCGCCCGCCTGAAGCCGGCGCCCGACGCCGAGCTGGCCGCGGCCGTGGCGGAGCTGGCGGGGGGCGCCGGGCTGCTGGGCGACGCGGCGCTGCGGGCGCTGGCCTCGGGGCGGGAGCGGCTGGCGGGGCACCTGGCGGAGATGGCCGTCCAGGCCGCGCCGGACGACACGGCGCTGCACGGGATCCGGGCCGAGGTGTTCGCCGCCAGGGCGAGGTCCGAGGCGTCGCTGATGGCCAGGGGGGTGTTCACCTCGGCGGCCGAGGAGTCCAGGAGGATCACCGAAGGCGGCCGGGCCGGGGACGACGCCCCGGGCACCGTGAGCATCGCGGGCACCTCGAGCACGGACGACACCACGGGCCCCGGACAGACCCCGGCCGGAGGTGACGCTCCGGATCGGCCCGGTCCCGCGTCTTTTTCCTGAAAACACCGGAAAAATGCCGGAAAAGGTGCCACTGTCCCCTGCACTCCGACCTGGGGAGACAATGAGGGGAAAGGAGTCGTTCACTCTTTGTACACCGATACGTCGGCGATGCCATCCTCCCGGACACGTAGGCTGTTCCGGGCCCATCGGGGGCCGTAGCCACCTGGGGGAAGACCGTGGGTTCGTCACCGGCCGACATCGCCGCGCCACCGCGAGCGCTCTTCCGGGGGGCCGACGCGCCACGGGCCAGGACGTTGCTGGACGTCCTCGACGAGACGACCCGGCGTCACCCCCACGCGACCGCCCTCGACGACGGGCGGACCCGCCTGGACTACACCGGCCTGCGGGCCGAGGCCGGGCGGATGGCCCAGCGGCTGCGGGCCGCCGGGATCGGGCGCGGCGACCGGGTCGGGGTGCGGATCCCCTCGGGCACCGTCGGCCTGTACGTCGCGATCGTCGCGGTGCTCACCGCGGGAGCGGCCTACGTGCCGGTCGACGCCGACGACCCCGACGAGCGGGCCGAGCTGGTCTTCGGCGAGGCGCGGGTCCGCGCGGTCGTCGGTGAGGACGGCAGGATCCTCCCCCACCCCGCACCGGGCCCCTCCCCCTCCGGCCTCTCCGGAACGGACGCCCCCGGCGAGCGGCCCGCCCCCGCGGACGCCCCTGTCCCGTCCCCGGCGTACCCCGGCCCCGAGGACCACCGCGACGGACGCCCCACCCCCGAGGACGACGCGTGGATCATCTTCACCTCCGGGTCCACCGGCCGGCCCAAGGGCGTGGCGGTGACCCACCGCAACGCGGCGGCGTTCGTGGACGCCGAGGCGGAGCTGTTTCTGGTTTCGGAGCCCATCGGCCCCGGTGACCGGGTGCTGGCCGGACTCTCGGTGGCGTTCGACGCCTCCTGCGAGGAGATGTGGCTGGCCTGGCGGCACGGCGGCTGCCTGGTGGCGGCCCCACGGGCGCTGGTGCGCACCGGCATGGACCTGGGGCCGTGGCTGATGGAGATGGGCATCACGGTCGTGTCGACGGTGCCGACCCTGGCGGCGCTCTGGCCGGTCGAGACGCTCGACGACGTACGACTGCTGATCTTCGGCGGTGAGGCGTGCCCGCCGGAGCTGGCCGAGCGGCTGGCCGTGCCCGGACGCGAGGTGTGGAACACCTACGGCCCGACCGAGGCCACGGTGGTGGCCTGCGCGGCGCCCCTGACCGGGGAGGGCCCGGTGCGGATCGGGCTGCCGCTGGCGGGCTGGGACCTGGCCGTGGTCGGCGGGGACGGCGAGCCGGTGGCCATGGGCGGGACCGGTGAGCTGGTCATCGGCGGGGTCGGGCTCGCCAGGTACCTCGACTCGGTCAAGGACGCCGAGAAGTACGCCCCGCTGGACGCGCTGGGCTGGGAGCGCGCCTACCGCAGCGGCGATCTCGTACGGGCCGAGCCGGAAGGGCTGGTCTTCGTCGGGCGGGCGGACGAGCAGATCAAGCTCGGCGGGCGCAGGATCGAGCTGGGCGAGGTCGACGCGGCCCTGCGGGCGCTGCCCGGGGCCGCGGGGGCCGCGGCGGCGGTCAAGACCACCGCCGGCGGGCACCAGGTGCTCGTCGGTTACGTCGTCCCCGCCGAGGGCCCCGGCCGGACGTCCGGCCCGGCCTCCGGCCCGACCTCCGACCGGGACTCCGGCCCCGCCTCCGACCGTGCCCCCGGCCGTTCCCCGGGCCGGGCCTTCGACCGGACGGAGGCCGCGGAACACCTCCGGCGGATCCTGCCCGCCGCGCTGGTCCCCAGGATCGTCGTCGTGGACGACCTGCCGACCCGTACCTCCGGGAAGATCGACAGGGACGCCCTGCCCTGGCCGCCGCCCGGGGGCCTCGGCGGGGCCGACGGCTCCGGCGGCTCCGTGGCCGCCGCGATGCCGGGCGTCGACACGTGGGTGGCCGGCCGCTGGACGGACGTCCTCGGCGGCGCCGAGGGCGACTTCTTCGCCGAGGGCGGCACCAGCCTGGCCGCGGCCCGGCTGGTCGCGGCGCTGCGGGAGCGCTACCCCGCGGTCACCGTCGGCGACGTCTACGACAATCCGACGCTCCCGTCGCTGGACGCCCACCTGTCGGCGCTGGACGCGCCGGAGATCGTGACCACCGGCCGGACGGTCGCGCCGGTGCCGCGCCGCGCCGCGATCGTCCAGGCGGTGCTCACCCTGCCGCTGCTCACGGTGGGCGCGCTGCGCTGGGTGGTGGCGCTGGCCGCGCTGAACAACGTGGTGAGCCTTCCCTGGGCGCCCGCCGTCTCCTGGTGGTGGGTGCTCGCGGGAGCGCTGCTGTTCGTCAGCCCGGCCGGGCGGATCGCGCTGGCCGCGGGCGGCGCCCGGCTGCTGCTGCGCGGCCTGGAGCCGGGCACCCATCCCCGGGGCGGCGGCGTGCACCTGCGGCTCTGGTTCGCCGAGCGGCTCTCCGAGCGGCTGGGCGTGGGCGAGGTGGCCTGCGCACCCTGGCTCACCCACTACGCGCGGGCGCTCGGCGCCCAGATCGGCGAGGACGCCGACCTGCACACGATGCCGCCGATCACCGGCATGCTCAAGCTGGGCAGGGGCGCGGCGGTGGAACCCGAGGCCGACCTGAGCGGTTACTGGATCGACGGCGACCGGGTGCACATCGGTGAGATCAAGATCGGCGCCTCGGCCACTGTCGGTGCCCGCGCCACCCTGTTCCCCGGCGCGAAGATCGGCAAGAACGCGCAGGTCGCGCCGGGTTCGGCGGTCGCGCGGTCGGTGCCGGCCGGGGAGCGCTGGGCGGGCGTGCCCGCCGGACGGGTCGGCAAGGCCCGCCCGCCGGCCGCCGCGCGTCCGCCGCGCTCGCGGCTCTGGGCGGCCGTCTACGGACTGTCCGCCGCGGTGCTCTCCCTGTACCCGGTGATCGCCGCCGTGCCGGGCCTGGCCGTGCTGCTGCGCGACGGCGCCCCCTCGCTCGCCTCCGTCCTGTACGCGGTCCCGGTGGCCACGGTGGTCTCGGCGACGGCCCTGGCCCTGCTGATCGTGGTCTCGGTACGGCTGCTCTCGATCGGGCTGCACGCCGGGCAGCATCCGGTGCACAGCCGCCCGGCCTGGCAGGCGTGGGCGACCGGCCTGCTGATGTCGATGGCGCGGGTCTGGCTGTTCCCGCTGTACGCCAGTACGCTCACTCCCGCCTGGCTGCGCGTCCTGGGCATGAAGGTCGGCCGGGACGTGGAGCTGTCGACCGTGCTGGCGCTGCCGTCGATGACCTCCGTCGGCGACGGCGCCTTCCTCGCCGACGACACCATGGTGGCCCCGTACGAGCTGGAGGGCGGCAGGCTGCGCGTCGACCACGTGCGGATCGGCAAGCGCGCCTTCCTCGGCAACTCGGGGATGACCGCCCCCGGGCGCAAGGTGCCCAAGGACGGGCTGGTCGCGGTGCTGTCCGCGACGCCCAAGAAGGCCAGGGCGGGCTCGTCGTACCTGGGCATGCCTCCGGTGGAGCTGCGCCGGGCGGCCGAGGAGGGCGACCGGAGCCGTACCTACGAGCCCCCGGTGCGCCTGCGGGTCGCCCGCGCCGCGGTCGAGGTGTGCCGCGTCGTGCCGGTGATGTGCGCGGTGGCCCTGACGGTGCTCGTCGCCGCGTGGCTGGAGTGGCTGGCCGCAACGTACGGCTTCGCGGTGGCGGCGGTCCTGTCCGGGGCCGGGGTGCTGGGCGGCGGGGTGGTCGCCGCCGCGCTCGCCTCCGCGGTCAAGTGGGCGCTGCTGGGGCGGATCTCGGTGGGCGACCGGCCGCTGTGGAGCTCGTTCGTGTGGCGCAACGAGCTGGCCGACACGTTCGTGGAGGTGCTGGCCGCGCCCTGGTTCGCCCAGAGCTGGCTGGGGACGGCCCCGCTGAACCTGTGGCTGCGCTCGCTGGGGGCCCGGGTGGGCCGGGGCGTGTGGTGCGAGACCTACTGGCTGCCCGAGGCGGACCTGGTCGAGCTAGGGGACGGGGTGTCGGTGAACCGGGGATGCGTGCTGCAGACCCACCTGTTCCACGACCGTGTGATGAGCATCGATAGTGTCGTCATGCGAGCCGGATCGACCCTCGGACCTCACGGGGTGATCCTGCCCGCGGCGACGATCGGGGAGAACACCACGGTCGGGCCCGCCTCGCTGGTGATGCGCGGCGAGTCCGTGCCCGCCGGAACCCGCTGGTTCGGCAACCCGATCGCGGCCTGGACCCGGCGGAGATAGCGCGACAGGACAGTGGAACGAAGGAAGCCGGCGTGGTTCTGAGCACGATCCCCCCGTTGTACTTCCCCATGCACGGTGACGACGGCTACCGGGTGGAGCACTACGACCTGACCCTGGACTACCGGGTGGGCCCGAACCGTCTCGGCGGCGTGGCCGTGATCTCGGCGGTGGCCCTGCGGCCGCTCACCCGGCTCACCCTGGACCTGGGCGCCTTCCGGGTGGGCGCGGTGCTCGTCGACGGCGCGCCGGTGCGGTTCACCCACCGCGGGGGCAAGCTGCACCTGTCGCCGGCCTCGCTGCGGGCCGGCCTGTTCACCATGGAGGTGCGCTACTCCGGTGCCCCGCGGCCGGTGAACAGCCACTGGGGCGGGCTCGGCTGGGAGCAGCTGACCGACGGCGTCATCGTGGCCAGCCAGCCCATCGGGGCGCCGTCGTGGTTCCCGTGCAACGACCGGCCCGACGACAAGGCCTCCTACCGGATCTCGGTCACCACCGCCTCGGCGTACCAGGTGATCGCCAACGGGGAGCTGGTCTCCCGGCGGCAGGCCGCCTCGACGACCACGTGGGTGTACGAGCAGGCCGAGCCGATGGCCTCCTACCTGGCGAGCGTGCAGATCGGCCGCTACCGGCAGGCCGAGCTCGGGCCGGGGATGCGGCTGGTCTTCCCGGCCGGGCAGGCCACCCGGGTGCGCCACGACTTCGCCCGGCAGCAGTCGATGATGGAGGTCTTCACCGAGCGGTTCGGCCCGTACCCGTTCGGCTCCTACACCGTGGTGGTGACCGGCGACGAGCTGGAGATCCCGGTCGAGGCGCAGGGCATGTCGATCTTCGGGATCAACCACGTGGACGGCAGGCGCGGCGAGGAGCGGCTGGTCGCGCACGAGCTGGCCCACCAGTGGTTCGGCAACAGCCTGACCGTGTCCGACTGGCGCTGCATCTGGCTGCACGAGGGGTTCGCCTCCTACGCGGAGTGGATCTGGTCGGAGAACTCCGGCGGCATGTCGTCCGACGATCACGCGCTCCGCTGGCACCGCAGGCTCTCGGCCCTTCCCCAGGACTTCGTGCTGGCCGACCCCGGCCCGCGGCGGCTGTTCGACGACCGCGTCTACCGGCGCGGCGCGCTCACCCTGCACGCGCTGCGCCGGACCGTCGGCGACGACTCCTTCTTCGCGCTGCTGCGGGAGTGGACGGCCGGGCACCGGCACGGGAACGTCACCACCGAGGCGTTCACCGCGCTGGCCGCGCGCCGCACGTCGCTGCCGCTGGACGCGCTGTTCACCGGGTGGCTGCGCGAGCCGCGCCTGCCCGCCCTGCCCGCTCTGCCCGGACGGCTGCCCTGAGCGCCCGGCGCACCCGCCTGACCGCCGCGCTCGCCGCGGGCCTGACCGTGGCCGCCGGGCTGACCGTCCGCGCGGTCGCCGGCGGCCCGTTCGGCGAGCACGCGGGCGACGCCCTCTACACCGTGCTCGTGTACGCGCTGATCGTGCTCGTACGGCCCCGGATCACCCCGGTGCGGGCCGCGCTCGGCGCGCTGGCGTTCAGTTGGGCGGTCGAGCTGGCCCAGCTCACGCCCGTCCCGGCCGCGCTGTCGCGGACGAGCCCCGTGGCCGCGCTGGTGCTGGGCAGCACCTTCGTCGCGGCCGACCTGGTGGCCTACGCGGCCGGAGCCGCCCTGGCCGCGGCGGCCCACACCCTGGTGGCGCGGGGGCGGCGGGACCGGCCGGAGCGGGAGGGCGTCCCGTCCTGAGCACGGCCGGGCGCGTCATATCCTGGCCGGACCATGCCTGAAGGACACGTCATCCATCGCCTGGCCCGAGAGCACCGGCGGGCCTTCGGCGGCCACCGGGTCCGCGCGCAGAGCCCCCAGGGGCGCTTCGCCGACGGGGCCCTGCTGATCGACGGACGGACGCTCACCGAGGCCGACGCCCACGGCAAGCACCTGCTGCTGGGGTTCGACGACGAGCGCTGGCTCCACGTCCACCTGGGGATCTACGGCAGGTACACCTTCGGCCCATCACCCGCGCCCGCGCCGACCGGGATGGTGCGGCTGCGCCTGAGCGGCGACGACGAGTACGCCGACCTGCGCGGCCCCAACACCTGCGAGCTGCTCGACCCGGCCGGGAAGAAGGAGCTGCACGCCAGGCTGGGGCCCGACCCGCTGCGCGCGGACGCCGACCCCGAGCTCGCCTGGCGGCGGATCGGCCGGAGCCGCACCTCCATCGGGATCCTGCTGATGGACCAGTCGGTCGTGGCGGGCGTGGGGAACATCTACCGGGCCGAGGCGCTGTTCCGGCAGGGGATCGCCCCCTCCCGGCCGGGCCGCGACCTGTCCCGGGCCCGGTGGGAGGCCGTCTGGGAGGACCTGGTCACGCTCATGGCCGACGGCGTCCGGGTGGGTCACATCGACACGGTCAGGCCCGAGCACACGCCCGAGGCGATGGGGCGCCCGCCCCGGGTCGACGGCCACGGCGGCGAGGTCTACGTCTACCGGCGCTCGGGCATGCCCTGCCACCTGTGCGGCACCGAGATCCGCACCGAGGTGCTCACCGGGCGCAACCTCTTCTGGTGCCCGGCCTGCCAGACCGGCTGATCGCCTCCGTGCGGGCCTCGCGCACGAGGACCGGCCGGTCCGGTCCGTCCGGCCGCACGGCCGGACGGACCGGACGGCACATCACGGACGGCCGGGGAGCCGGAGACGCGATCATGAACGGCCGGGCGGCACGATCCTGGACGGCGGGCGGCACGGTCGTGGACGGCGGGCGCGGCCTCACATCAGGGTGCGGGCCGTCCAGAGCTCGGGGAAGATCTCCCGCCGCATGCTCCGCTCCAGCCAGCTCAGGCCGCTGGACCCGCCGGAACCCGGCTTGGCGCCCATCGAGCGCCGTACCGCCATCAGGTGCCGGTAGCGCCAGTCGGAGAACTGCTCGGCCAGGTCGGTCAGGGCCTCGGCCAGCGGTGCCAGCGGCCCGGCGTAGACCTCGACCCAGGCAGCCTCGACCTCACCGCTGGGCTCGTACTCCGCGCTCAGGTCGCGCTCCAGCACGGACGCGGGGATCGCGTACCCCTGGCGGGCGAGCAGGGCCAGCACCGAGTCGTACAGGCTCGGCCGGTGCAACGCCTCGGTGAGCTCCCGGTACGCCTCGGGGTTGCGGCGGTGCGGCCGGGTGAGCACCTCGGACTTGTTGCCGAGCAGGAACTCCACGTGGCGGTAGAGGGCCGACTGGAAGCCCGACCCCTCGCCCAGGGCGTCGCGGAAGGAGTTGAACTGCGCCGGGGTCATCCAGCTCAGCGAGGCCCAGGCGGCGTTGAGCGCCTCGAAGTGCCGGACCGTCCGCTTGATCGTCAGGGTCGCGGCGGCGACGTCGTCGTCGTCGAGCTGCCGCTGCGCCAGGAGCCACTCCGAGCGGAGCAGCCCGAAGTACAGCTCCATCACCTGGGTGGTCACCAGGAACGCGAGTTCCTCGGGGACGTCGGTGACGGTGCGCTGAAGGCGGTGCAGCGCGGCGGTCCCCACGTAGTCGTCGTAGGGGGTCCCGGACTCGAAGCCGAGCGTCGGCAGCCCCGCGTTCTCCTCGGCCCGCGCCCTTCTGTCCTCTTCGGTGAGCTGCTTGATCCCGGTCATCGCTCCTCCTTCGTCTGTACACCTCCATGGTGCGCTGTATCGGTCACTACGGAAATAATGGAAGAAAGGTGATTATCAACCGGGGCCTTCGGAACGGAAGGCATCGGGCGGATCGAGTTACGACGTGACGGAGCGTGATCGTGGACGCGATGGACTGGGCCCTGCTGGCCGAGCTGCAGGACGACGCGCGGTTGTCGTACAGCGAGCTCTCCCGGCGGGTGCACCTGTCGGCTCCGGCGGTGGCCGAGCGGGTGCGGCGGCTGGAGGAGACCGGGGTGATCACCGGTTACCACGCCCGGGTGGACGCGGCCCTGGCCGGGCGCGCGGTGGCCGCCCTGATCAGGATGTCCTGCTACGGCCCCCGCTGCGTGCTCCGCGACGAGCAGGCGCTGGCCTGGCCGGAGATCCTGGAGGTGCACCGGGTGACCGGTGACACCTGCTGCCTGCTCCGGGTGGCCGCCACCTCGATGGCGGCCTTCGAGGAGATGATCGACCGGCTCGCCCCGTACGGGCACCCGTCGAGCATGATGGTGCTCTCCAGCCCGGTGCCCTGGCGGCCTCTCTCGGCGGGGTGACCGGCCGGCGCCCGCCGTGACAGGTCACCGGGAAGACCCTCTGGCCAGGACCCTGTGGCCAGACCCCACGGCAGAACTCAGGACGGGGCCGCGCGCGGCGGGTCAGGCCGGGCGGGTCGCCACGACGTCGGCGACGGCCCCGGCGGTCGCCCGCCAGATCGGCGAGGCCGGGTCGATGACGTCGAAGTGGTCGCCGGACATCTCCAGGTAGGTCACCTCGTCCCCGGCCTCCCGCGCGGCCCGGGCGTAGCGGCGGCCGAAGTCGACCAGGTCAAGGTCGTCCCCGCCGCCCTGCACGATCAGCTGGGGCACGCCCAGCGGCAGCCGCTCCAGCGGCCCGGAGTGCGCGTAGACCTCGGGGATCTCGGTGACGGACCCGCCCAGGGCGGTGGCCACCGCGCCGGAGCTCATGTGCCTGCGGTCGCCCTCGGCCAGGTCCAGCACCCCCGCCAGCGAGACGGCCAGGGTGATCCGGTGGTCGTCGGCGGCGGCGCGCAGCGCGAGCTGCCCGCCCGCGGAGTGGCCGATCACCACCAGGGGGCCCGCGGCCTCCCGCGCCGCCGCGGCGACGGCCCGCGCCACGTCCCGGGTGGTGGCCGCCCAGCCGTGCGGGTCGGGGCGGCGGTACTCGACGTTCCAGGTGGCGAACCCCCGGCCGGCGAGGTCCACGGCGAGCGCGTCCATCAGGTCCGCGCCCCAGACCGGGCGCCAGAAACCACCGTGCAGCAGCACCGCCACCGGCACCGGCCCGGCACCGCCGGACGGCCCCGGCCCCGCCGGGGGCGTCCCCCCCGGCCACCGTTCCCGCGGACGTCGTTCCCGTGGGGGGCGTCCCGGGAGCCGTTCCCGTCGCGGCCGTCCCCGCGGGCGGCTCCTGCGCGGCGCGCGGCGGGCGTACGTCGGCCCACTGGTCGGGGTGGTCGCCGTAGGCGACCCGGCGCGCGGGGTGGCGCGACCGGTGCACGGCGTGCCTGATCGCCCAGGTCAGCCCCCAGACACCACGGCCGTGCAGGTACGCGCCGACCGGGCCGACTGTGCCCACCGGGCCGACCGGGCCGTCCGCGCCGGCGGGGCCGGGCGGGAACGCGGGGAGCGGGGTCCGCGGCCGTGTCACGTCGAGCCAGACCGCATCGGGACGCTCGGCGCGCAGCACGCGGGCCCGCGGGTCCGGACCCGGCAGGACGACCAGGACGCCGGGTGACTCCAGGGCCGCCCGGAAGGCCGGCAGGTCGGGGGCGGAGGACAGCTCCCCGCTGACGCCCAGGACCGCGAACTCCCGGTCGGCCACCTCGGTGAGGAGGCGGAGATCGGCGACCAGACCGGGACCGGTGACCACCAGGACGTGCGGATCCGGAGGAATCATCCGCTCATTGTGCCCCATCACACGATGATTACGGCTCAGGGATATATGCCTGTACGAGCAGTTCCTCGGCGTGGTTCAGGTAGCTCTCCAGGGCCCGTTCGGCCTCGGCGGTGCGCCCGCTCTCCATGAGCTCGACCAGCTCCAGGTTGCGGGCCACGAAGGGCTCGTGGAAGGAGCGCGGGTTCTTCATGACGTGGAAGACCAGGCGCAGCTCGGCCAGCAGCTGGCGCATCGTCTCGTTCAACCGCGGGCTGCCGTTCAGCGCGGCGAGGTTCTGGTGGAAGCGGATGTTGGCCGTCCCGACGTCCTGCCAGCGCTCCTGTTCGGCGGCGCGGGCCCCCTCCGCCACGGCCTCCTTGATCATGGACAGGGCGGCGGGCGTGACGTTCGCGCTGTGGCGGACCGCGGCGCCCTCGATCACCCTGCGCACCCGGTAGATGTCGGCCACGTCCTCGGCGGAGAGCACCCGGACGAACACCCCCCGGTTGAGCCGGTGCTCCAGCAGCCGTTCGTGCCCCAGCAGCCGGAACGCCTCGCGAAGGGTGTTGCGCGACACCTCCAGCACCGCGCCGATGCTCTCCTCCGACAGCCGTTCGCCCGGGACGAAGGAGCCGTCGGCGATCCGGTCCCGCAGGATGTCGGCGACCTTCTCCGCGGTGCTGCTGCGCCCGAGGCGCCCCCGGTCGTGCCGCAGGGCGGCGGCCACGTCTTCCACGTTCCCAAGAAATCATGAAACAAAAGTCTTGTCGAATTGTTCAACGATTCTTATGTTGAATGCATCCGGTAGAAGCATGCCGGAGCGACCGTCTCCCCCGCGTACCGAGGAGTACACGCGATGGCACAATCCCAGACAAGGCGGGTCATCGTGGCCGGCCTGGTCGGCACCTCCCTGGAGTGGTACGACTTCTTCCTCTACGGCTCGGCCGCCGCGCTGGTCTTCAACAAGCTCTTCTTCCCCACCTTCGAACCGCTGACCGGGACGCTGCTGGCGTTCCTCACCTACGCCACCGGCTTCGTCGCGCGCCCGCTCGGCGGCATCGTGTTCGGCCACTTCGGCGACCGGGTCGGCCGCAAGAACGTGCTGGTGGTGACGTTGCTGCTGATGGGCGCGGCGACCTTCCTGATCGGCCTGCTCCCCGGCTACGCCACCATCGGGGTGGCCGCCCCGCTGCTGCTGGCCACCCTGCGCTTCGTGCAGGGACTCGGCCTGGGCGGCGAGTGGGGCGGGGCCGTGCTGATGTCCATCGAGCACGGCGACCCGCGGCGGAGCGGGTTCAACGCGAGCTGGCCCCAGGTCGGCGTGCCCGCGGGGAACCTGCTGGCCGCGGGCGTGCTCGGCATCATGTCGGCGACCCTGCCGGAGGAGGCGTTCCTGTCGTGGGGATGGCGGGTGCCGTTCCTGCTCTCGGGGGCGCTGGTGGTCGTCGGGCTCTGGATCCGCCTGCGGATCGTGGAGTCCCCGCTCTTCGCGCAGGTGGAGCAGGCGGGCGTGAAGGCCCGGATGCCGCTGGTGGAGGTGCTCCGCACCCACCCGCGCGCGTTGATCTCCGCGGGTTTCGCCAGGATCGGGGTGGACGTCGCCTTCTACACCTTCGTGACGTACATCCTCGCCTACGTGACCGGTCCCCTCGGGCTGGAACGCGGGGTCGCGCTGAACGCGGTGCTGATCGGCTCGGCCTTCCAGCTCTTCCTGATCCCGCTGTTCGGCGCGCTGTCGGACCGGGTCGGCCGCAGGCCGGTCTACCTGGCGGGCGTGCTCGGGGCCGCGGTCTGGGTGTTCGCCTTCTTCCCGCTGCTGGACACGCGCTCCTTCCCGCTGATCACGCTGGCCTCGGTGGTGGCGCTGGCCTGCCACGCCGCGATGTACGGACCGCAGGCCGCCTTCATCGCCGAGCTGTTCAGCACCCGGCTGCGCTACAGCGGCGCCTCCATGGGCTACCAGGTCGCCGGGATCTTCGGAGGCGCGCTCGCCCCGATCATCGCGATCTGGCTGTTCGACCGGTTCGGCAGCACCCTCGCCATCTCGCTCTACGTGGTCGCCGCGCTCGCCGTCACCGCGGTGGGCCTGGCCATGGCCCCCGGGACGCGGAACGACGACCTCCCCGCCCCGGCGGGCGACCCCGGCGACGACCTGGGAAAGCGCGCGGGGACCGCTCCCCGGGAGGCCTGACCCCGTCCGGTACGGGCCGCGGCCCCCTCCGCGGCCCGTACCGGCCCCTTCCCCTGCGCCTCGGCTTCCCCCGCACCTCGGCCGGACCCGGCCGGACCCGGTTCCGAACTCATCGGCCCGTCCGGTCGTCGAACACGTCGACATCCTCGGCACTCCCGGCACACCCCGGGACCCCCGTACCCCGGGACGGTTCCCGGCAGCGATCGGCACCCCCGTGAACCCGCCACGAAGGGAGATCCGGCGGGCGGTGGCGAAGGACGGCCATCCCGCCACCGCCCCCGGCCTTCCACCCCAGGGAGGATCGACATGCGCACCGTCACGACCGTCACCACCGTGGCCACCGTGGTCGCCGCGATCGTCGCGGCGACCGTCCTGATCGGCGTCGCCGGCGGCTTCGAACGCACCGACTCGGGCCAGGTGGCCGTCGTCAGGGACGGCGGCCCGCTGGACGACACCGGCATCCGCCAGGTCATCCCGCCCGGCTCCGGCCTCACCTGGGTGGGGCTCTGGTCGTCGCTGCACCCCTATCCGTCCCAGCAGCGGATCTACACCATCACCACCGACGCCAGGCGGGCCAGTTCCAGCGGGGTGGACGTGGTGACCGTGCCGAGCGCCGACGGGGTGAACCTCGGCATCGAGGGCACGCTGTACTTCACCCTCAACCTCGACACCGAGACGCTCAAGCGCTTCGACGACAGGTACGGCACCCGCACCTACCTCGGCCATGACGGCGAGACCCGCTACGCCTGGGACGGGGACGAGGGATGGAACGGGTTCTTCATCCAGTCGGTGCGGCCGGTGGTCTACAACGCCCTGCGTACCCAGATCGGCGCCGCGAGATGCGCCGACCTGCTCTCCTCCTGCTCGCTGGTGCAGACCTCGGACGGCAGGGCCGCTCCCGCGAGGACCGACAGCAACGCCTCCATCACCCGGGCCGAGGACGGCATCAACCGGCTCCTGGAGCGCGACCTGGAGCGGCTGCTCGGCGGCCGTTTCTTCACCGGGCTCCGGTTCACCCTGGTCAGGGTGACGCTGCCGTCCGAGATCCAGGCCGCGGTGAACAAGACCCAGGTCGCGCAGGCCGGGATCGCCGAGGCCGAGGCGAGGGCGTCCCAGGCCGACGTCGAGGCCGAGGCGAAGATCAGGCAGGCCGAGGCGGACGCGAAGGCGGCGGTCGCCACCGCCAGGGGCGAGGCCGAGGCGAACAAGAAACTGCAGGAGAGCTACCGCACCTGCCGGGCCTGCGTCGAGATCGACAAGCTGAATGCCCTCCCCGACGGGATCACCGTCTACGCGCCGGGCAGGCCCGACATGGTGGTCACCTCCCGGTGAGGACCCGCCCCGGCCCGCCTCCGGCCCGGGCCACTCGGAGCCCCGGGCCACTCGGAACCCCGGGCCGCTCGGGCCGCTCGGAGCAGGGGCCCGAGCGGCCCGGCGGTCCGGGGGCACGCCGCCCCTGGACGGCCGGTTCCGGACAGAACCGCCTTCCGACGGACAGGCTCCGGACAGCAGGGACATGAGCTGACATGGGACGACACAGGAGGAACAAGGGTGGAACAGGGAGGAAACAGGGGCAGCGCTGTACTCAAGGGCCTGGGCAGCCACCGAAGCATGCGTATAAGATCACCAAAATGATGGTATGTCCGCTTGATGGGATGACCTCCGGTCACAGACTCCCCGAGACGTTGGCGCCCGCGTATGCGCTCCGTTGAGATCACGGGCAAGAGGCTCCGGTTACGTGAGATCACCATCGGCGACGTGGACGCCCTGCACGCGGTCTACGGCGACCCCACCGCGACCGAGCACCTGCCGTTCGACCCCCGTACCCGCGAGGAGGTCGAGGAGACGATCGTCGAGGCGATGAACGCCCGGACGGCCGAGCCCCGGCTCCTCTACGTGCTGGCGGTGACCGCCCTCGACGGCGACGACGCCTTCGGGGTCGCCCGCCTGCACATCGAGGCCGACCATCCGCACAGCGCGGAGATCGGCCTCGGATTGCGTCCCGACCACTGGGGGCGGGGCATCGGCACCGACCTGATCCGCCTGATACTGACCTTCGGGTTCCGCGACCTGCGCCTGCACCGCATCTGGGGCGCCCGCTCCCCCGCCAACACCGCCGCCCAGCTCGCGATGCTGGTCGCCGGGATGGTCGAGGAGGGCAGGATCAGGCACCACGTCCGGGCGCGCGGGACGTGGCGCGACTCCATCGTGCACTCGGCGCTGGAGGACGAGTGGGAGGGCCACCGCGACGTCTGACGCCCGGCGGTGACCCCCCGGCACAATGTTGTGAGGGAAATCCTGGCGTTTCCGGTAACGGAAAGCGGCAAATGGCCCTAGAGTCCGCGCTTGTGAGCGAGAGTCCCATCCTCCCCGTACGAGGGCGTCCGGTCCGGCCCTCCGGAAGGCACCGCAGGCCCGTGCCCTCCCAGCTCCCGCCCGAGGCACCGGCACTGGTGCTGGCCACCCTCGGTGACGCCTCCGGCGCCGCCGCCGAGCTCGCGGCCCTCATACGGGTGGACAACCCCCAGATCCAGGTACGCCTGGCCGGTCTCGGCGAGGACGCCAAGCAGCTGGCCTCCGAGCTGGAGGCGGCGGCCAGGGAACGGCCCGAGGACGTCACCGCCGCCGTCGTGGTGCCGCTGCTGACCGGCCCGCATCCGGTCGCGGACCGGCTGATCTCCCAGGCCGTGGCGTCGAGCGGGGTCACGGCGACGGTCACCGATCCGCTGGGCCCGCATCCGCTGCTCGCCGAGGCCCTGCACATCCGCCTGGCGGAGCGGGGCCTGGCGCGGGCCGACCGGATGCGGCTGATCAACGTCTCCAGCCCGGTCGACGGGGTCGTCCTGGCCACCGTCGGCGGCGAGAAGGCGGCGGTGGAGGCACAGCCGACGGCCGTGCTGCTGGCCTCGCGCCTGACTCTGCCCGTCCTGGTCGCCTCGCTGGACAGCGCCCCCTCGGTGGCCGCCGCGGCCGAGCGGCTGCGCGGCATCGGCGCCGAGCGCATCGCGCTGTCCCCGTGCGTCCTGGGCCCGGAGGCGTCCGGCGCGCTGGTGGCCTCAGCCGCGGCGGAGATCGGGGCCGAGTGCGCCGGGGTCCTCGGCGCGCACGACCTGGTCGCCGACCTCGCCGCCCGCGCCTACGGGAGCATCCTGTCCGCCGACTGAGCGGGCAGGTGATCTGTCCCCTCCGACGGGTAATGACCCTTCAACCGTCAGAGGGGACAGATCATGCTGTTCGGACAAGAGCATGTCGAGCGGTACCGCGCGACCGACGGTGCCGAAGGACACGACTGGCAGGGCACCACCGCCCTGATCCTCACCACCACGGGCCGCAGATCCGGTGAACGCCGGGACACGCCGCTCATCTACCAGCGCTACGGCGACGACTACCTGGTGGTGGCCTCCAAGGGAGGCGCCGACGAACCGCCGCTGTGGTACCTCAACCTGCAGGCCGACCCGGACGTCGAGGTCCAGGTGCTGGGCGACCGGTTCAAGGCCAGGGCGCGTACCGCCACCCCGCAGGAGAAGCAGGAGATGTGGCCGGTCATGACGGCCGCCTGGCCCGCCTACGACGACTACCAGAAGAAGACCGACCGGGACATCCCCGTGGTCGTGCTGGAGCGCGTCGCGTCCTGAACGGCGCGATCGCGTCGGCCGGGTTCCGCGACCCGCGACAGGGCCCGCGACGGGGCCCGCGACGGGCCGGAGCCCCGGCCGGGGCCGGGAACCGGAGCCGTGATCAGAGCAGGTGCCGGGAGCCGGGCGGGATCAGGGCTCCAGCCAGACGTAGCCCGCGAACCTGCCGGTCCTGTTCTCCCTGCGGTGGGAGAACAGGTCGGCGGTCTCGATGGTGCACCGGGTGTCGTGGGTGATCTCCCCGACGCCCGCCCTGCCGAGTTGCGCGGTGATCGCGGCCCTCAGGTCCAGCGCCGGGGTGTCCTGGCGGGTGATCGACCACGCCTCCGGGAGCGTCACCGCGACCTCGTCGCGCAGCTCGGCCGGGACCTCGTAGCAGGTGCCGCAGGCCATCGGCCCGATCAGCGCGGTCATCCGCGCCGGGTCCGCGCCGCGCCCGGCCATCTCCTCGACCAGGGCGGTGACCACACCCGCCATGGTGCCGACCCGCCCCGAGTGCGCGGCCCCGGCCAGACCGGCCTCGGGCTCGGCGACCAGCACGGGCGCGCAGTCGGCGCAGAGCGCGGCCAGGCCGAGGCCGGGCACGCCGGTGAGGATCCCGTCCAGCGGAGGCGGGTCGTCGCCGAACGGCTCCTCGACGTAGCGGACGTCGGCCCCGTGCACCTGCCGCATGAACACGACCCGCTCCAGGCCGAACTCGGCGGCCGTCCTGGCCCTGTTCGCCGCGACCGCGCCGGGGTCGTCCCCGCACATGCCCCCGAGGTTGCGGCTGTCGTAGGGCGCGGCGCTGACGCCGCCGTGCCGGTCGGTGATCCTCATCTGAAAGTTCACGGGCCGACCCTACTGGTCCCGGAACCTCGCTTCCCGGACGTTCGTTTCACAGGAACATCGATCCTCCGAGAGATTGCGAGTCTCATGGCACAGGTCGTGTACGACCGCAAGGAGCAGTACCAGCAGATCGAGAGCGGCCTGATGCCCGGCGAGCAGATCATCGCCGTCTACGACGCCATCGGCGCGGGCACCGGCTTCCTGGGGCTCACCGACAAGCGCGTGATCGTCCAGGACAAGTCGTTCGTCGGCAAGAAGGTCGCCATCACCAGCATCCCGTACGGGAAGGTCTCGGCGGTCAGCGTGGTGAGCAACAAGTCCTTCGCCGGCTCGTTCTTCTCCTCGGGTGCCATCGCCATCCACGTGGGCACCCACACCTACGAGGTGGAGTTCCGGGGCGACGACAAGGCCCATCACGTGCACAACGTGATCCTGCACTTCATCACCGGCTGACCGCCGCCGCCCGGAGCCCCGTCCCCCGTCAGCCGGTCCCGGCCGGGGCCCTCTCCCCGGCGACCCGGCGGTAGAGCTCCATGGTCCGTTCGGCGATGCGCTCCCAGGAGAAGTGCTCCACCGCGCGGATCCGCCCGGCCTCGCCCATCCGGGTGGCGAGGGCGGGGTCGGCCAGCAGCCGGTTGACCCGCTCGGCGATGCCGGCGGCGAAGGCCTCGGGGTCGTGCGGAGTGCCGTCGGCGGCCTGGTCGATCGGCACGAGCAGGCCGGTGGAGCCGTCGGCCACGACCTCGGGGATGCCGCCGGTGGCGGTGGCCACGACCGCGGTCTCGCAGGCCATGGCCTCCAGGTTGACGATGCCCATCGGCTCGTAGACCGAGGGGCAGACGAACACGGTCGCGTGGCTGAGGATCTGGATCACCTCCGGCCGGGGGAGCATCTCCGAGATCCACACGACGCCCTCGCGGTCGAGCCCGCGGACCAGCGCGGTCACCTCGTCGGCGATCTCGGGCGTGTCGGGCGCGCCCGCGCAGAGCACGAGCTGGGCGTCGGGGTGGAAGTCGCGCGCCGCGTGCAGCAGGTGGACCAGGCCCTTCTGCCGGGTGATGCGCCCGACGAAGACCACGTACGGCCTGCTCGGGTCGATGGCGTGCCGCTCCAGGACGTCGGTGTCGCGGTCGGGGGCGTACTCCCCGGTGTCGATCCCGTTGTGGATCACCGTGACCTTCTCCGCCGGGATCTCGGGGTAGCTGGCCAGCACGTCGCGGCGCATGCCCTCGGAGACGGCGATGATCGCGTCGGCGGTGGCCAGCGCGCCGCGTTCGGCCCACGACGACAGCGTGTAACCACCGCCGAGCTGCTCGGCCTTCCAGGGACGCAGCGGCTCCAGGCTGTGCGTGGTCACCACGTGGGGCGTCCCGTAGAGCATCTTGGCCACGTGCCCGGCGAAGTTGGCGTACCAGGTGTGGCTGTGCACCAGGTCGGCGCCCTCGCACCCGGCGGCCATCTCCAGGTCGACGCCGAGGACCTGGAGCGCGGCGTTGGCCGTCTCCAGGCCACCGGGCACCCGGTAGGCCGAGACGCCCTCCTCCTGCCGGGAGGTCCCGAAGCAGCGGACCCGGGTGTCGGCGAGCCTGCGCAGCTCCCGGGCGAGGTATTCGACGTGAACGCCCGCCCCTCCGTACACGTCGGGGGGATATTCACGGGTCAGCAGATCCACTCGCATACGATCAGCCTAGTGTTTCATCCCTGGTCGTCAGGTTAAGGTCCATTCATGAGAGTCCTCGCGATCGTGCTCGCCGGTGGAGAAGGCAAGAGGCTCATGCCTCTGACGGCTGATCGAGCAAAGCCGGCGGTGCCTTTCGGGGGGATATACCGGCTGGTCGACTTCGTCCTGTCCAACCTGGCCAACGGTCACTACCTGCAGATCGTGGTACTGACCCAGTACAAGAACCACAGCCTGGACCGGCACATCTCCCGGACCTGGCGCCTGTCGGCGATGCTCGGCAACTACGTCACGCCGGTCCCCGCCCAGCAGCGCCTGGGACCGCACTGGTTCTCCGGCTCCGCCGACGCGCTGTTCCAGAACCTGAACCTGATCTACGACGAGATGCCCGACCACGTCATCGTGTTCGGCGCCGACCACATCTACCGGATGGACCCCCGGCAGATGGTGCAGCAGCACGTCGAGTCGGGCGCCGAGGTGACCGTGGCCGCCATCCGGCAGCCGATCTCCCTGGCCGACCAGTTCGGGGTGATCGAGACCGACCCGGCCGGACGCAAGATCACGGCCTTCCGCGAGAAGCCCAAGGACGCGGTGGGCCTTCCGGACGCGCCCGACCAGGTGTACGCCTCGATGGGCAACTACGTCTTCAGGACCCAGTCGATGATCGACGCGCTCCGGGAGGACGCGCTCGACCCGGCGAGCAAGCACGACCTGGGCGGCAACATCATCCCGATGATGGTGAAGTCCGGCAGCGCGGAGGTCTACGACTTCGCCGACAACGTCGTGCCCGGCTCCACCGAGCGCGACCGGGGCTACTGGCGGGACGTGGGGACGCTCGACGCCTACTACGAGGCCCACATGGACCTCATCTCGGCGCACCCGGTCTTCAACCTCTACAACGGCCGGTGGCCCATCTACACCGGTCACGACCCGCTGCCCCCGGCCAAGTTCGTGCACAACGACGGCGACCGGGTGGGCCGGGCCGTGGACTCGCTGGTCTCGGCGGGCGCGATCGTGTCCGGCGGGCTCGCCCTGCGCTCGATCCTCTCCCCCGGCGTGGTGCTGCACTCCCACTCCCAGGTCGAGGACTCGGTGCTGATGGGCAACGTGAAGGTGGGCCGGGGCGCCATCGTCCGCAAGGCCATCATCGACAAGAACGTGGTCATCCCGGACGGCGCCCGGATCGGCTTCGACCTGGAGTACGACCGCAGCCGCTTCGCGGTGACCAGCGGGGGCATCGTGGTCATCGGCAAGAACGAGATCGTCGAACGCTGACCCGTCCCCGGGCCGGTACTCACCGCAGGATCCCTGCCCCGGCACACCCCTGACCCGCCGGCCCCCGGAGCCGGCGGGTCCCGTGTACCGGCGGGGGGCCGGCCACCCGTTCCGCCCGCGAGGCGTGTCCTTCGCCGACGAGACGGGACGGGCGCGGAGGCCGTGAGCCCGCGGATCCGTACGGGATAGATTTTCCTGGTACGTTTCCCCGGTTTCGTGCCGCCCCCCACACCCCGTGAGTTCACATGTTCGGCATCATCCGCCCCTGCGGCGACCACTCCTGCCCGGCGCTGCACAGGGCCTGGACGGCCCACCTGTGCGGCCTGTGCCTGACCCTGCGCGACGGGCAGGGACACGCGGCCCGGCTGGCCACCAACTACGACGGGCTGATCATCTCGGTGCTGGCCGAGGCGCAGGACCCGGCGGGCTCCCCGCACCGGACCGCGGGGCCCTGCGCGCTGCGCGGGTTCCGTACGGCGGACGTGGTGGACGCCCGTGCCCGGGGGGCGCGGCTGGCCGCCACGGTCTCGCTGGTCCTGGCCGCGGGCAAGCTCCGCGACCATGTGGCCGACGGCGACGCGGCGCCGGGCACCGGCCCGGCGCGCCGGATGCTGGCGGCCCGCTGGGAGGCGGCCGGCGCCCGGATGGGGGCCGGGATCGGGTTCGACACGGCCCCGCTGACCGCGACGGCCGCCCTGCAGCTGGAGGTGGAGGGCGCCGCGGGCAGGTCCCTGCTGGAGCTGACCCGGCCCACCGAGGAGGCGGTCGCGGCGGCGTTCGCGCACACCGCCACGCTCGCCGGCAGGCCGGGCAACGCGACGGCGCTGGCCGAGGCGGGCCGGTTCTTCGGCCGGATCGCCCACCTGCTGGACGCGGTCGAGGACCGCCAGGAGGACGCGGCCCGCGGGGCGTTCAACCCGCTGGCGGCCACCGGCACCTCGACCGGGGAGGCGCGCCGGCTCTGCGAGGACGCCGCGCACGGCCTGAGGCTCGCGCTGCTGGAGCTGGACCTGGAGCCCGCCGACCGGCACCTGGTGGACGCGCTGCTGGGCACCGAGGTGCGGCGCGCGGTGGAGCGGACCTTCCGGCACGCCTCCCCCGCCCCTGCCGGGACGATGCCGGACGGTGGCGCCGGCCTCCCCGCGGACGCGGCCCGGCCGCCGGCGGGGAGCTCCTACCGGCGGCCGGGATTCGTCCGCAGGTCGGCCGCGGCCGCGGGGAGCCTGCTGACCTGCGGGCTCTGGCGGCCCCGCTGGGACCCCGAGCGCCGGGCGCCCTGGCACGACCGCTGCTACCTGAACGGCTGCGACGGCTGCAGCGGCTGCGACGGCTGCGGGGACTGCTGCAAGGGCTGCGCCAGGTGCGACGGGTGCTGCTGCGACTGCAGCGTCTAGGACTCGTCGTCCTGGGACCCGCGCGACGGCTCGCGCCGGTCACCGCCCCTGGCGAGGGAACCCGCCGGACGGGGATCCGGCTCGGCCGCCATCATCCCGGTGAGCAGCCCGGGGACGCTCTCCGAGACGGGCGGGACGTCGACCCGGAAGCGAGGCATCGACTCGGGGTACCTGTCACGGATGAAGGCCACCAGGTGCTCGCGGATGTCGCACTTGAGGTCCCAGGCGCTGGCGGAGTCGGAGGCGCTCATCAGGGCGCGCAGCTCCAGCAGCCCGTTGGGAAGGGTGTCGGTGACCTGGAGGGTCCAGTCCTTCTGGTCCCAGAGCGGGTGCTCGCGCAGCGCGCGGTAGAGCTCGGTGCGCAGTTCCTCGACCGGCACCGACCAGTCGACCCGGATGAGCACGTGGCCGATCACCCGGCTGCTGTGCCGGGTCCAGTTCTCGAACGAGTTGGCCGTGAAGTACGAGACCGGGAGCACCAGCCTGCGCTCGTCCCACAGCCGCAGCACCACGTAGGTCAGGCTGAGCTCCTCGATGCGGCCCCACTCGTCCTGGACCACGACCACGTCGTCCAGCCGGAGCGCGTCGCTGAAGGCCAGCTGCAGCCCGGCGAGCATGTTGCCCAGCGTCGACTGGGCGGCGATGCCGACCACGACGCCGGCGATTCCGGCCGAGGCCAGAAGACCGGCTCCCAGCGCCCGTACCTGCGGGAACGTGAAGAGCATCGCACCCAGGGCCACCACGATGATCACCGCTGAGGCGACCCGGCGGACCAGGGTGATCTGGGTGCGGATGCGGCGGGCCTTGCGGTTGCGCTCGCCCTCGACGGTGATCAGGCGGTCCAGGACCACGTCGGTGATCGCGTAGGCGGCCTGGATGACCAGCCAGGTGGCGCATCCGATCAGGATCAGGCTCAGGCCGCGGTCGATCACCTGGCCCGCCGGGCCCTGCACCATGCTGGGCTCGCTGGAGCGGTCGGGCGTGTAGACGGTGTAGGCGGTCGCCACGGCGGCCGTGGCGAACCCCGGCCAGGTGCAGCGCCGCACCAGCGGGCCGGCGAGGATCCACCTCTCACCGATCAGCCGCGAACGCAGGATCCTGCGTACCGCCTCCACCGCCACGACGGCGGCGGCCACGGAGACAATCATGATCATCCAGTTGGACACGGACGACGTACCCCCTCGGCGTTTCTGTCCTTGTGTTTCCTTTCCGGGTTCTCCAGCTAATCAGAAGGACTCATCAAAGGTGACATTCCCCTCGACTGCTACCTGATAGGCCGAAACCCGTCGCTCGAAGAAGTTGGCCAGTTCCTGCACGTCCTGAAGCTCCATGAACGCGAACGCGTTGGCCGTGCCGTACCGGACGGGCATGCCGAGCCTGACCAGCCGCTGGTCGGCCACGTACCGCAGGTAGAGCCGCATCTGCTCCACGCCCATCCCGAGCAGGCCGTCACCGCACAGGTCGGCCGCGAAGGCGAGCTCCGCCTCCACCGCCTCCTCGATCATCCGGGTGACCTGCTCGGTGAGCGCGTCGTCGAACAGCTCGGGCTCCTCGGCCCGTACGGTCTCCACCACGCCGAAGGCGAACTCCATGTGCATGGACTCGTCGCGGAACACCCAGTTCGTCCCGGTGGCCAGGCCGCTGAGCAGGCCGCGGGAGCGGAACCAGTAGACGTAGGCGAACGCCCCGTAGAAGAACAGGCCCTCGATGCACGCCGCGAAGCAGATCAGGTTGAGCAGGAACGCCCGCCGGTCCTGCCGGGTCTCCAGCCGGGTCAGCCCGCCGAGCGAGTCGATCCAGCGGAAGCAGAACTCGGCCTTGTCCCGGATCGAGGGGATGTGCTCGACCGCGGCGAACGCCTTGACCCGCTCGTCGTGGTCGGGCAGGTAGGTGTCCAGCAGGGTCAGGTAGAACTGGACGTGGACGGCCTCCTCGAACAGCTGCCTGCTCAGGTAGAGGCGCGCCTCCGGCGCGTTCAGGTGCTGGTAGAGGTTGAGGACCAGGTTGTTGGCCACGATCGAGTCGCCGGTGGCGAAGAACGCGACGAGCCGGTTGATCAGGTGGCGTTCCTCGGGGGTCATCCTCGCCAGGTCGGCCAGGTCGGAGGCGAGGTCCACCTCCTCGACGGTCCAGGTGTTGCGGATCGCCGCCCGGTAGCGCTCGTAGAACTCCGGGTAGCGCATCGGCCGCAGGGTCAGGTCCATGCCGGGGTCGAGCAACATCGGAAACGGTGCCTTTCGTGAGGTGGGGCGGCCGGGCGGTCTACTGGCAGGCGTCGCAGTACTCGGGGTTCTCCAGCGAGCAGGCGACGGCGCCGGGGTCGGCGACGGGCCCGGACCCGTCCCGCGGAACCTCCCGCGCACCGGTCCGCGCGGCGTCCCGAGCGGTGTCCCGGGCGGCGTCCTGAGCGGTGTCCTGCGCATCGGCCCGGCCGGGGGCCGCCACGGTGGCCTGGGCGATCCGGGTGGCCGGGCGCGAGCGCAGGTAGTAGGTGGTCTTCAGGCCCGACTTCCACGCGTAGGCGTACATCGAGGAGAGCTTGCCGATCGTGGGCGTGGCCATGAAGAGGTTCAGCGACTGCGACTGGTCGACGTACGGGGTGCGCGCGGCGGCCAGGTCGATCAGCGCCTTCTGCGGCAGCTCCCAGGCGGTCCGGTAGAGCGGCTTGAGGTCGTCCGGGATCTCGGGGATGTCCTGGATCGAGCCGTCGGCCCGCTTGATCGCGTCGCGGATCGCCGTGGTCCACAGCCCCCTGGCCTGCAGGTCCCGGACCAGGTAGTGGTTGACCTGGAGGAACTCCCCCGACAGGGTCTCGCGCTTGAAGACGTTGGACACCTGCGGCTCGATGCACTCGTAGCAGCCGGCGATGGAGGCGATCGTGGCGGTGGGCGCGATCGCGATCATCAGCGAGTTGCGCAGCCCGGTCACCGCGATCCGCTCCCGCAGCGCGGTCCACCGCGCCGACGTGGCCGCGCCGTAGTGGTCGGGGTGCAGCACCCCGCCCGCGGCCCTGGTCTCCTCGTACGAGGGGTGGCGGCCCCGCTCGGCGGCCAGGTCGCAGGAGGTCGCGTAGGCGGCGAGCGCGATCTCCTCGGAGATCCTGGTGGACAGCTCCAGCGCCTCGGGTGAGTCGAACGGGAGCCGGAGCGTGAACAGCACGTCGGCCAGGCCCATCACGCCGAGCCCGATCGGCCGCCACCTGAGGTTGGCGTCGCGGGCCTCGGGGGTCGGGTAGAAGCCCAGGTCGATGGTGCGGTCCAGGAAGCGCACGGCGGTGCGGACGGTCGCGCGCAGCCGGTCCCAGTCGATCCCGGCGACCCGCGCGGTCCCGTCGTCCCCCGCGACCGCGCCGTCCCCCGGGGTCCCGTCGTCCCCCGCGACCGCGCTGGCCCCCGAGGTCGCGTCGTTCCCCGGGGGGACGTCGTGCGCGGGGGTCGTGACCAGGTGCGCGGCCAGGTTGATCGAGCCGAGGTTGCAGACCGCGGTCTCGGCGTCCCCGGTGACCTCCAGGATCTCCGTGCAGAGGTTGGACAGGTGGATGACGTTCTGCGGCCTGCCCGTCTGGTTGGAGGTCCGGTTGGCCGCGTCCTTGAAGGTCATCCAGCCGTTGCCGGTCTGGGCGAGCGTGCGCATCATCCGCCCGTACAGGGCGCGGGCCGGGATCCGCCGGACGAACCGGCCCTCGGCCTCGGCGGCCCGGTAGGCCTCGTCGAACGCCGTCCCGTACAGGTCGGTCAGGTGCGGGACCTCCTTGGGGTCGAACAGCGACCACACCTCGTCGGCCTCGACCCGGCGCATGAACTCGTCGGGGATCCAGTTGGCGAGGTTCAGGTTGTGCGTGCGCCGGGCCTCCTCACCGGTGTTGTCGCGCAGTTCGAGGAACTCCTCGACGTCGGCGTGCCAGGGCTCCAGGTAGACGCAGGCCGCGCCCTTGCGCCGGCCGCCCTGGTTGACCGCGGCGACGCTGGCGTCCAGCGTGCGCAGCCACGGCACGATGCCGTTGGAGTGGCCGTTGGTGCCGCGGATCAGCGAGCCGCGCGAGCGGATCCGCGTCCAGGCGATCCCGATCCCCCCGGCGTACTTCGACAGCCGGGCGACCTGCCCGTAGCGCTCGTAGATGGACTCCAGCTCGTCGCGGGGCGAGTCGAGCAGGAAGCACGAGGACAGCTGGGGACGGCGCGAGCCGGAGTTGAACAGCGTCGGAGAGCTGGGCAGGTACGACAGCGAGGCCATCAGCGCGTACAGCTCGGCGGCCTCCTCGACGGTCTCGGACAGGCCGCAGGCCACCCGGAGGAAGAAGTGCTGCGGACGCTCCAGCACCGCACGGGTGCTCGGGTGGCGCAGCAGGTAGCGGTCGTAGACGGTGCGCAGCCCGAAGTACTCGAACCCGGCGTCGGCGTCCGGCACGACCAGCGCGTCCAGGGCCTCGGCGTGCGCGGCCACGAACTCCGCGAGCCGGTCCTGCACCAGCCCGGCCCGGTGGGTGGCGGCGACGGAGTCGGAGAAGCTCCGCACGCCGTGCCCGGCGGCCTCGTCGGCGATCAGCTCGGCCAGCATGGCGGCGGCGATCCTGGAGTTCTCCGGATCGGTGATCACCCGGGCTGCGGCCTCGTCGATGGCCAGCCTGCGGCCGTCGGCCCCGCCGTCCCCGGCCCGCGCGCCACCGTGCGGCACCGGCCCTCCGGTGTCACCGGATCGGCGCTCCCCGCCGTCCCCCGCCGGAGCGTCGATCTCCGTCACGGTCTGCGTCATGGCCTGTGCCACGGTCTCTGTCACGTACTGCCCCTCGCTCGCTCGGACTCTCCCCCTGCGGTCCCGCCGGGGGCACGCGTCCGCGAGCGATTCCGGGCACGCCGGACCGCCTCGTTCCGCGGGCCCTCCCACGAGGCCCTGGACAACCACGTCACCGGCAGGTCTTCGGACTCACGGGCGCACCGCACACGCCTACCGGCCGTCGCTTCCCGGGCATGACGCACCCAGTGCTCGATGACGGCTTTCGTTCCCGCTCACCGCTGCGGGGCAGTCCCGGAATCTCACCGGGTTCCCTCTTGCCTCACCCTTCACAGGTGAACCAACAACGATCAGGATCCTACATCTAGGGCCGTCTGACGCAACCACCCCAACAGGTTGTGTCCGAGGACGTCGCGAGCCCGAGTTCGTGAAGCACGCCCCGGGTCCGGCCGGTCTCGGTGGACAGCCACCGGCGGAAGTCGTCGCCGCCGAGGAAGACCCGGCTCCACCCGTTCGCCGCGCACAGGGCACGCCAGTGCGGCGTGGCGTCGAGCCGCTCGCACAGGACGACCGCCGCGTCCCTGTCGGCCGGGCTCATGTCGCCGGGCCCGAGCAGCCCGCACCAGTCGCTGTACTCCAGCCGGACGTCGAGCTCCATCAGCGTCGGCGCGTCGATCCCCTCGATCCGGCCGCCCGAGGAGACCGCCAGGGGACGCAGCCGGCCGGCCGAGATCCCCGGCAGCAGAGCGCGGGCCGACCCCAGCAGGGCCGCCACCCGGCCGACCTGGAGCGCCTCGACCGCGTCCCGGGCGGCCAGGTACCCGGCGTACTCCAGCAGCCGGGTGTCCACGCCGAGGCACTTGCCGATCATGCCGTAGAGCACGTGGTCGGAACCCCCCTCCAGCCTGCCACCGATCGTCAGCCCGGCCGGGTCGTGGCGCAGCGCCGCGGCGAGATCCTCGAAGGCGCGCAGCCGGGAACCGGCCGGGACGACCAGGGCCGTCCAGTCACCGGCCAGCCGGGCGAGGGGGGTGGTGGCCCGCACCACGGCGGTGGTGTTGGCGATCTCCGCGGCGGCGAGCATCGGCATCGCGGCGACGAGCAGCCTGCCCTCGCGCGCGAAGGAGACGCCCCGGACCCCCGGGACCCCGGCGAGACCGGGGACACCGGAGGCGCCGGGGACGACGAAGGCGTCGCGCGAGACGGAGCCCAGGGGGCCGGGGCGGTCGGCGGCCATGACGGTGCGCACCAGCCCCGACCGGACCATGACGGAGGCCATCCTGCGCGCGATCCCGTCCCACCCGTGACCGTCGGCGGCGGGTTCGAGGAGGAACAGCCGGTCCACCAGCGGGCCCGCGGGTTCGTCCTCCGCCCCGCAGCCCGCGAGCAGCGCGGCCCCCGCCGCCAGCGCGAAGAACCCCCTACGGCGCATGAGCGCCCCTTCCCCCAAGAGCCCCTTATACCCTAGGTTACCTCCATGTCACTTTCTGTCATAGTGCGAGGGGTATGGCCTTAAGGAGTGGTCCTCATTCCACCGTGACGCTCTTGGCGAGGTTGCGAGGCTTGTCCACGTCCCGCTCCAGCGCCACGGCCGCGTGGTAGGCGAAGAGCTGCAGCGGGATCGAGAGCAGGATCGGGTCCAGCTCGGTCTCGTTCTTGGGCACCACGACGCAGTCGTCGGCCAGCTTGGGGTCGGCGGTGCGGTGGCCGATCATGAGCACCCGCCCGCCCCGGGCGCGGATCTCGCCCAGCGTGGTGAGGTTCTTGTCCAGCAGCTCGTCGTCGGGGACGATCGCCACGGTGGGCATCTCCGGCCCGATCAGCGCCAGCGGGCCGTGCTTGAGCTCGCTGGCCGGGTACGCCTCGGCGTGCACGTAGGAGATCTCCTTGAGCTTCTGCGCACCCTCCCGGGCCACCGGGTAGCCGCGGACCCGGCCCACGAACATCATGCTCGGCGCCCCGGCGTACTTGCGCGCCAGCTCCCTGATGACCGGCTCCAGCACCAGGATCTCCTTGATCTGCTCGGGCAGCCTGCGCAGGCCGTCGCAGATCCGCCGCCCGTCGGCCGGGGACAGGTCCCGCACCCGGCCCAGGTGCAGCGCGAGCAGCGCGAAGGCCACGGCCGTCGAGGTGAACGCCTTGGTGCTCGCGACCGAGACCTCGGGCCCGGCGTGCAGGTAGACGCCGCCGTCGCACTCGCGGGCGATCGCGCTGCCCACGGTGTTGACGATGCCGAGCACCCGGCCGCCCTTGCGCTTGAGCTCCTGCACGGCGGCGAGGGTGTCGTAGGTCTCCCCCGACTGGCTGATCGCCACGTACAGCGTGTCGGCCTCCACCACCGGGCCGCGGTAGCGGAACTCGCTGGCCGGTTCGGCGTCGGCGGGGATGCGGGCCAGTTCCTCGATGAGCTGCGCGCCGATCTGGCCCGAGTAGTACGCGGAACCGCAGCCGATGATCTTCACCCGGCGGAACGAGCGGGTCTCGCGCGCGTCCATGTTCAGGCCGCCCAGGTGCGCGACGTGGAAGCGGTCGTCCAGGCGCCCGCGCAGGGTCCTGGCCACGGTGTCGGGCTGCTCGGAGATCTCCTTGAGCAGGTAGTGCTCGTAGCCGCCGGTGTCGTAGTGCCCGGCCTCCCAGTCGACGGTCAGCGGCTCCTTGGCCGTCTCCCGCGCGTCGCTGGCGAAGGTGGTGAACCCGTCGGCCTTGAGCACCGCGATCTCGCCGTCCTCCAGGTGGACCACCTGGCGGGTGTAGCGGACCAGCGCGGCGACGTCGGAGGCGGCGAACATCTCCTTCTCGCCGATGCCCAGCACGATCGGGCTGCCGTTGCGCGCCACGACCACCTCACCGGGCCGCTCGGCGTCGAGCACCGCGATGCCGTACGTGCCGACGATCCGCTTGAGCGCGGCGCGGACGGCCTCCTCCAGCGAGTCGGCCTCCTTGACGGTCCGGGCGATCAGGTGCGCCAGCACCTCGGTGTCGGTCTCCGAGAGGAAGACCACGCCGTCGGCCTCCAGCTTGGCGCGCAGCTCGTCGGCGTTCTCGATGATGCCGTTGTGCACGACGGCGATGCGCTCGTCGGCCGACAGGTGCGGGTGGGCGTTGACGTCGCTGGGCGCGCCGTGGGTGGCCCACCGGGTGTGGCCGATGCCCAGGCCGCCCTTGAAACGCGCGGGCATGGCCGCCGCGAGGTCGGCCACCCGGCCCTTGACCTTGCGCATCTTGAGGCCCTTGTTGGAGACCACCACCCCGGCGGAGTCGTAGCCCCGGTACTCAAGACGCTGCAGGCCCTCCAGCAGGATGGGTGCCGCGTCCTTGGGCCCCACATAGGCCACGATTCCGCACATACGAGCGCTCCTTCTATCCGTGGACGATCCGGCGCGACTGCTATCCGTAGACGATCCTGCGTAACTGGCGCAGGGAGAGCTCGGGCGCCGCGACACGGCGGACCGCCAGTTCGGCGGCCACCCTGGGGAAGATCTCGTCGTTGACCATCCCCCTGGCCTTGAGCTCGGCGTGCCGGCGCCGGACGAACTCCTCGACGGGCTCGGAGAAGTAGGCCAGGACGTCCGCCACGACCCGCGCGGCCTCGCCCGGCCCGAGCCCGCTCGTCCGGGTCAGATGAGTGATCAGATCCTCGTGCTGATGCCGCGCCATGGACACAGAGCAGGACCCTACGCATCCGGAGAAGAGAACAACAAGTTTTCTGCCCGATTTCGGGCAGAAAATCTCTTCGAATCTCAACCCTGTCAGAATGCGCGACAATCGGTAATCTCTGGTAACTCTAGGTAGTGACCGGAGAGAGAGGAACACCACCATGCGCCGCCTGCCGGGAACCGCCGTCGTCACCGCTCTCGCCGTCCTGGTCTCGGTCGTCCCCGCGCGAGCGGAACGCTCCGGCGGCCAGGCGGCGGTACCCCCGGCACCCCCGGCACCCTCCACGCCCTACGCCCCGGGGACGGCACCGGCGGGCCGGCAGGCCGCCTTCGCCGCGGCGGCGCGGGCGTACGGGGTGCCGGAGAGCGTGCTGCTCGGGGTCTCCTACCTGGAGTCGCGGTGGGACGGCCACGCGGGGCGGCCCAGCGTCTCGGCCGGGTACGGGCCGATGCACCTGGTCGACGGCCGGGCCGAGCGGGGGCACCCGCACGGGGCGGGCGAGGACCCGCGCGGCGACGAGCGCAGGCCGAGGGTGATCCCGATCCCGCCCGTCGCGCCGTCCTCGCCGGAGGACACCCTGCGACGGGCCTCGGAGCTGTCCGGCATCTCCCCCGACCGGCTGCGCCGGGACCCTTCCGCCAACATCATGGGCGGTGCCGCGCTGCTCGCCGCCTACCAGCGCGCCACCGGCGGCGACCCGGACGCCGGGCCCGCGGGCTGGTACGGGGCCGTGGCCCGCTACTCCGGCCCCCTCGGCGAGACCCCGGGAACGGGCGCGGAGGCGGAAGCGGGAACGGGCGCCGGGACGAGCGGGAGGGCGGACGCGGTAACGGGCAAGAATGCGGGTGCGGATGCAGGTGCGGATGCGGGAACGGATGCGGGAACGGACGCGGATGCGGACGTGGACGCGGACGGGGCGGTGGTCCTGCCGGAGGCGGCGCGCTCCTTCGCCGACGAGGTCTACGCGACGATCCGCGCCGGTGTCGCACGCGTGACCGACGACGGCGAGCCGATGGTCCTGCCCGCGAGGCCCGGCCTGGCGCCCCGGACCCCGCCTGCCCGGACCTCGCCCCTCCCGTCCGCCACGCCCCCGCCCGCCCGGACACCCTCCCCCCGGACGGCACAGCGCCGCGTCCTCGATCCCGTGCCCACCGGCACCCCCGCCACCGCACGCCCCGCCACCGCACGGCCGGCCGCGGTGCGGTCCGCCACCGCACGATCGGCCACCGCACGGCCGGCCACGGTGCGGTCCACCGGACGGCCCGCGCGCCCCGCACGGCCCGTCGCGGTACAGCCTCCCGCGGCGGCACGGCCCCCTGTCACGGCGGGCACCACCGCCGCACGGCCACCCGCAGCCGTACGGCCCCCCGTCGCCGCACGGCCACCGGTCGCCGCACGCCCGCCCATCGCACGACCACCCGCAAGGCCGGCCGCGGCACGACCCCCCGCGGCCGTGCCGCCCGCCGGGCCCGACTGCCCCAGGAGCGTCTCCTGCGAATGGCTTCCCGCCGTCTACCAGCGGCTCAAGGGCGGCGGGTACGGCAACCACGACCGCGTCGAGGGGCGGCGGCAGATCGACTACATCGTGATCCACGACGGCGAGACCACCTACGACGCCATGACCCGGCTGGCCAAGAACCCCGACTACCTGAGCTGGCACTTCACCATCCGCTCCCGCGACGGCCACATCGCCCAGCACCTGCGGGGCAAGGACATCGGCTGGCACGCCGGGAACTGGTACGTCAACTCCCGCTCCATCGGCCTGGAGCACGAGGGGTACCTGGCCAGGGGCGGCACCTGGTTCACCGAGGCGATGTACGTGGCGTCGGCCAGGCTGGTGCGCCACCTCGCGGACACGTACGACATCCCTCTCGACCGGGCGCACATCCTCGGGCACGACAACGTGCCCGGCACCACCCCCCAGACCGTGAGCGGCATGCACGACGACCCCGGCCCCTACTGGGACTGGGGCCACTACTTCGAGCTGCTCGGCAGCCCGCTGCGCGCCTCGGGCGGCGAGAACGCCCGCTCGGTGCTGATCAAGCCCCACTACGCCTCCAACAGCCCGGGCTTCACCGGCTGCCCCGGCGGGTGCCGCAGGCTCGGCGCCGCCTCGGTCTGGCTGCGCACCCGTCCCTCCCCCACGGCGCCGCTGGTCAAGGACGTCGGCAAGCACCCCACCGGCGGGTCCAGCTACAGCGTCTACGACCACGCCGCCCGCGCCTCCACCGGCCAGCGGTACGCGCTCGCCGATCGCCGGGACGGCTGGACCGCGATCTGGTACCTCGGGCAGAAGGCCTGGTTCAGCGATCCGGCCGCCGCCCCGACCTCCCTGCCCGCGTCCGGCCCGCTGGTCACCCCGCGACCGGACCGTGCCCCGATCAAGGTGTACGGCAGGGCCTACCCGGGGGCGTCGGCCTATCCCAGGGGCGTGCCCTTCCAGCCGCTGGCGCCGCTGCAGTACTCGATACCCGCCGGGCAGGTGTACAGCGCCGCGATGACCAGGCGGGCCCGCTACCTGCGGGCCTCCTCCTACGACACCTCCAGGCACCGGGTCGTCGTCGGGAAGGTCCGCTACCGGCAGATCCAGTTCGGCCACCGGGTCATGTTCGTCCGCGCCTCCGACGTCCAGCCGGTCACGGCGGAGGATGCTGCGGGGTCCGATGTGGTGCGCGCATCCGCCCGGCGGAGGCGCTAGAGTTTCCACGTGCTCCGGAGACGTCTCCGGGGGCACGCGGAAGTGGCTCAGTGGTAGAGCATCACCTTGCCAAGGTGAGGGTCGCGGGTTCGAATCCCGTCTTCCGCTCCGGCGGATCCTCCGGGATCCGGCCGGTGGAGTGGCCGAGAGGCGAGGCAACGGCCTGCAAAGCCGTCTACACGGGTTCAAATCCCGTCTCCACCTCAACCGCACGGCCGACGGACCCCCCGGGATCCGGTAAAGTGGTGCGGGCGCCGAGGGGAAACCCGGAGCGGATACGCGGAAGTGGCTCAGTGGTAGAGCATCACCTTGCCAAGGTGAGGGTCGCGGGTTCGAATCCCGTCTTCCGCTCTGATTCACCCGAGGACGATTAGCTCAGCGGGAGAGCGCTTCCCTGACACGGAAGAGGTCACAGGTTCAATCCCTGTATCGTCCACCAGACAGATCCCAGGCCGACGGCCTGGGATCTTCTGTTTCCCGGACGTGCCTCCGCCCGGACGAGTTCCCATCCGCCGCCCGGACGAGACGATCACCCCCGCCCCTGGGCACGGGCACGGACGGCCCCGGCCCCGCGCCGGGCCCCCTCGGCCCGGCCCTACCCCGGCCCGCCTCGGCCGGGAAGCGGCCGGACCGTGCCGGACGCGGCCGGACGCGGCGGACCATGTCGGACGATGCCGGACGTACATCCGGGCAGTTGTTACGATCGCCTTCCGGTCCGCGCCATCCATCCGGGAAAGAGGCACCATGGAGGGACGCACGACCTGAAACCCGGTTAATCGCTATGCTCGTGAAACACGGCAAAGGGGGCGAGCCTGTGCAGCGCGTGGTGGTCGATCCGGAGGTGCCCAGGGAAGTCGCCGACCTCTTCCGCAGTAGCGGGCCGATGCTCTCCCGCTTCCGTGCCGGACGGGTGCCCCGGCAGACCGGTGACTCCCGCCTCCCGGGAAAGCTCGTCGGAGCCCTCGGCGTGTCCACGGCCCTGCTGTCGGCCGCTCTCGGCGTGCTCGGCGGCTCGCCGCTGCTCGCCATCTTCCTCATGATCATGCTGGGCGGCATCTCCCTGGTCATCCTGACCGTGGTGTACATCGCCAGGAAGCCCTCCTCCGTCGACTCCGTCGAGCGCGTGCTGTACCGGCACTGCCTGGACTGGCAGGGGCGCTTCCTGATCCTGGAGGACTTCGACCACGACGCCAGGCACCTGCTCGGCCGGGTCCAGCGGGCCATCGACTTCATCGTGAAGTCCCGCACCAACTCCCTGGGCATGCTCGACAGCGTCCGCAACTCCGTGATGCTCCCGGCCGAGGAGTGGGAGATCGCCCGGCTGCTGACGAAGCTCTCCGCGCTGCGCGCCAGGCACCGCCACCTGGCCAGGGGCGGCAGGAGCCCGGAGGTGGTCGCGGCCATGGCTCCGCTGGAGCGTGCCCTGGCCGCCAGCGAGGCCGCGGTGATCGCGCGGGTGGAGGCGCTGGAACGGTACGCGCGCCACGTGGCCGACGCCGATCGCGCCCTTCTCTCCCAGGGACAGATCGAGGTCCTCAAGGCCCACCTGCCCGAGTACGAGCAGCTCGTCGCCGAGGCGGGCGCCTCGACCTTCGCACTGCCGGAGATCGGGTATCTCAGTGACGACGCCGCCATGCTCCGGCGGGCGCTGCGCGAGAGCGTACGCTCGGCACACGAGGCGTTCCGGCATCTCGACGGCTGATGTGAACACGTAGAGGTCCTGACTGATACGGAGGGCGAGCCTGTGCGGCGCGTGGTGGTCGATCCCGAAGTTCCCGCCCACGTCGCCGACCTGTTCCGCCGACACGGATCGATGCTGTCGCGCATCCGGGCCGGGTGGAGCCCCGAGCCGCCGTCGTCCGCGTCCCGCCTGCCGGGCCGTTTCCTGCAGGCGGGCGGTGCGCTCTCGGGGCTGTTGCTGGTGACGCTGCTGTTCCTGCTGGACGTGGGGCAGCTGTTCTTCTTCGTGGTGGCGCTGCTGCTGTTCGTGGTCTTCGTCGGTCTCCTCGCCGCCCCCGATCCCGTGGAGCTGGAGTCGGAGGAGACCGAGCTGTACCGCGAGGCCCGCTGGTTCGAGGGCCGCTACCTGCTGGCCGAGGACTTCGACCACGACGCCGGCCGGCTGCTCGACCGCACCCAGCAGTCGGTCGACTTCATCCTGCACTCCCAGGTCAACGCCACCGGCCTGCTGGACGACGCGCGCAACGCGGTGATGCTCCCCGCGCAGGAGTGGGAGATCGCCCGGTTGCTCACCAAGCTCTCCGCCCTGCGGAACGAGCACCGGGAGTTCGCCTACGGCGGCAGCACGCCGGAGGTGGCCGCGGCCATGGCCCCGCTGGAACGTGCCCTGGTCGCCAGCGAGGCCGCGGTGACCGCGCGGGTGGAGGCGCTGGAACGCTACGCGGGCCACGTCGCCGACGCCGATCGGGCGTTGCGGGCCCACGAGCAGATCGCGGTGCTCCGCTCGCGGCTCCCCCGCTACGAGGAGCTGCTGGCCGAGTCCGGCGCGGACGCCTTCGCCGTACCGGAGATAGGGCGGCTCGCCGAGGACGCCGGGCATCTGGAGCAGGCGCTGCGCGACAGCGTCCGTTCGGCGCAGGAGGCCTTCCGGTATCTCGACGGCCCTTCGGCGCCGTCCCCCGCCGATCCCCTCGCCGATCCCCCGGCCCCCGCCGACCGCCCGCCGCTCACCGATCCCCCGGCCTCCTGAGCGAACGCCGCTCACCGGCCCCCGGCCTGCCGAGCGAACGCCGCATCCGGGCAGGTCGCCCTTGTCAGCGGGAGCGAAGAAGGCGAGGATAACTCGCATTCCCTGGAGGTGACATGCGGATCCGCCTGGACGTGGCGCTCGGCGTGGTGGTGCTGACGGACGTGCTCAGGGTCTTCCTGCCGTCGTTGATCACACTCTTCGGCCGGGCGGGGAGCACTCCCGCCGAGCTGATGGGCCTGTTCGCCCTCGCCTGGTTCGTCCTGGCCTTCCTGACCGTCCCGCTGGCCAGGAGGATCAGGCCGCCGCTGATCGCGCTGGCCGCCGGCGGGGCGCTGCTGCTGGCCCGGCTGGTCCTGCAGCTGACCGACGGAGGGGGCGTCCAGCTCTACGTGGCCTGCCTGGGCCTGCTGGCCGGGCTGGTCTGGCTGACGGCCACCGCGATGACCGCCCTGGACGCCCGGCCGGTGATGGCCGGGGTGATCACCGGTCTCGCGGCCTCCACGGTGATCCACGCGGCGCTGGACGGCATCGACCTGATGTGGCGGCCCGGACCGGTCCCGTGGCTGCTGCTCCTGGTGGAACTGGGCCTCTTCGGCGCGCTCCTGATCCGGGCGGTGCCCCCGGACGAGGAGTACTCCGGCGCCCCGCGCGCCTGGCTCGCGATCGGCCCGGCCCTGCTGCTGTGGGGGCTGTACACGGGCAACACCGCGCACGCCCAGGCGGCGACGGACTCGGCCCAGCAGGCCGCCGCCCTGGTCGTGGCGGCGTTCGCGGTGGTGTCGGCGCTGCCCGCCGCGCTGCCGGTGCTGCGCCGCCCGCTGGTCCCCGCGGTCGCGCTGGTCGCCTCGGCGGTGGCGTTCACCCTGGGCAGGGCCACCGTGGACGGGGTCCACGGGGTGGCGCCCGGATGGACGATCGTCGCGCAGATCGTCGGCCAGGTCGCGCTGGGCGCCTGCCTGGCGCACGCCGCGACGTCCTTCGGCCCGGACCGCCCGGCCCGGCGCGGCCTGGCCTTGGCCGGGGGCATGCTGCTCTTCTTCGTGTTCGTCTTCGGGTACTACGCCGCCTACGACCTCTACCTGCCCAACGGGTGGGTGCCGGTCTCCGCGGCGCTCGTCGTCGCGGTCCTGGCCGTGGTGGGCGGCTCCGGCCTGCCCCGCCTGTCCTACGACCGGCGGTTCGCGGCGGCCGTCACGGCCGCGGTCGTCCTGGTCGCCGCGGTGCCCCTGTGGCAGGGCACCGTGCCGCGCTGGGAACCCCCGGCCGACGGGCTGCGGGTCGCTGCGTACAACATCAGGATGGGGTACGGCGAGTCCGGCAGGCTCTCGCTGGAGCAGCAGGCCGACGAGCTGCGGCGCCTCCGGCCGCACGTGGTGGTGCTGAGCGAGGCCGACCGGGGCTGGCTGCTCAACGGCGGCCACGACGGGGTGCGGCTGATCGCCGAGCGGCTGGACATGCACTACATCTGGGCTCCCGCGACCGACGAGGTGTGGGGCGACGCCCTGCTGACCACGCTGCCGATCACCTCGGTCCGCAACCACGTGCTGGTCCAGGGCGGCCCGACCGGCGCGCAGGCCTTGGAGGTCGGGCTGCGGTGGCAGGGCCGGCCGGTCACCGTGATCGGCACCCACCTGCAGCCCTCGCCGGACCGCAACGACCTCGCCCAGGTCACCCAGCTCGGCGGGATCGTCAGGACCGCGGTCGCCGGGGGCGCCCCGGTCGTCGTGGCCGGAGACCTCAACCTCCAGCCCGGGGACGCCGCCTGGCGGGTGCTCACCGGTGCGGGCCTGACCGACCCCCTGGCCCCGGTACGGCCGTTCGACACCGTCCCGAGCCGGGGAGGGCCGGTCGAGCAGATCGACCACGTCCTGGTCACGCCGGGGATGACCGGGAAGGACCAGGCCAACCCGGACGTCCCGCACTCGGATCATCGTCCGATCGCGGTCACCCTGGTCGCCAGGCCTTGATCGAACCGGGCTGGGTAGTGTCGATGGCATGACGGGAGAACCTGTACTGGTCTTCGACGGCGACTGCGGTTTCTGCACGACGAGCGTCGGCCTCGCCGAGCGTCTGGTCGGGATCCGCGCGCGGGTCGTCCCCTGGCAGCGGGCCGACCTGCCGGCGCTGGGCGTCACGCGCGAGCGCGCCGAGTACGAGCTGCTCTGGGTCGAGGACGGCCGGGTGCGCGGCGGCGCCCAGGCCGTGGCCGGGCTGCTGATCGCCGCCGGTCTCCCGTGGAGCCCGCTGGGGTTCCTGCTGCGCCTCCCGCCGGTGCGGTGGGTCGCCCACGGGCTCTACCGGCTCGTCGCCGCCAACCGGCACCGCCTGCCCGGCGGCACGCCCGCCTGTGCCCTGCCCCCTCGGGAGCCGTCCCCCGGCCCGTCCGCCCCTCCGGCCGGAGCCGGGCCGGCGGAGGGCCGATGAGGAACGCGCTGCTCGTCGCCCTGGAGCCGCTCGACGGCACCGGCAACCCGCCCTGGGAGGCGATCGGGCTCGTCCCCGGGGTGCGGACCGCGCTGCTGCCCTGCGTGTTCGGCGAGTCGCTGGAGCGGCTGCGCGCCGCGGTCTGCGAGCACGACCCCGCGGTGGTGATCTGCGTCGGGCAGGCCGGTGGCCGGCCCGACGTGACGCTGGAACGGGTGGCCGTGAACCTGGACGACGCCCGGATCCCGGACGCCGCGGGCAGGCGGCCGATCGACCGCCCGGTGGTGCCCGGCGGCCCCGCGGCCTACTTCGCCACGCTGCCGGTGAAGGCCTGCGCGGCGGCGGCCCGGGCGACCGGGGTGCCCGCGAGCGTCTCGCAGAGCGCCGGCACGTTCGTGTGCAACCACGTCTTCTACGGCCTCATGCACCTGATCGCCACCGAACGCCCGCAGGTCCGCGGCGGCCTCGTGCACGTGCCGTTCTCCCCCGGGCAGGTCCTCGACGGCGCCGCCCCCTCGATGCCCGTCCCGGTGGTCGCCCAGGCGCTCACCGCGATCGTGACGACCGCCGTCTCCGTCTCCCTGGGCGGCGACCTCCGCCTGGTCGGTGGCTCCCTGCACTGACCCGGCCGCGCCGCTCCGGCCGGAGCGGCGCGTCTCCTGGTCAAAGCCGGTCGGAGCGGCGCGTCCCCCACCCGGAGCGGCGCGTCGCCCGGCCGGATCCGGTCAGAGCGGTACGCCGAACACCGCCCGCCTGCCGGCGAACTCGCTCACGGTCCACAGCGTGCGCCGGTCGCGGACGCAGGTGAGGTCCTCCGGGCCCACCGCGTAGGACCGCCTGGCCGGTGTGCCGCCGACGACGATCAGGGTGCCGTTCCCGGCGGCGCCCGCGGTCTGGCTGAGGTACCAGGTGCCGTTGTGGGAGAGCGCGCCCTGGATCTTCCGCGCGGGCAGCGCGTAGGCGTCCACCGCCTGGACGACGCCCCCGGCCGGGGCGTTCAGGGTGCCTCCGGCCGCCAGCGGCCAGCGGGCCACCCGCCCCGTCACCCCGGCCTCGTCGACGTACTCCCCGGAGACGAGGGTGTCGGGGGCGGTGCTGCGGTCGACGGCGGCGAAGGAGAAGCGGACGGTGCCGCTCGTGGTGGTCCAGGCATCGGTCTGCGGCATCACGTACCGGTAACCGAACGCCTCGTACGACCCGCCCTTCCTGCCGATGGAGGACGTGCCCTCGCCGTCGACCTCGAAGATCTCCCGGACGTCGAAGACCCGCAGGCCCCGCGTGGTGTCGGCGACGTGGAGCAGGTCGCCGTACCAGGCGACGCCGCCGGCGTGGATGTTGATCGGCGCGATGTCGCCGTCGGCGGTGACCCGCACGAGCAGGACGTGCCGGTAGCGGAGCGTGGCGGTGTTGAGGAAGGTCAGGCGGACGCCCCGCTCGGCCCCGGACGAGGGCGTGTGGTACCAGCTCACCACGAACACGCTCGCGCCGCCCCCGGCGATCCCGGCGTCGGAGGCGCAGGTCAGGCCCTGGGGGTACCACTCCCTGACCGCGTTGTCGTCTGCGTCGAAGCAGTACCAGTCCACGGGCTTGGGACTCATCCCGGTGAACGCGCCGGCGCCGTTCCCGCCCTTCCTGACCAGGACGCGGTTCGCCTTGGCCAGGACGGTGGCGAGGGGGACCCGCCGGAGCTCCTTCTCCAGGAGCCCGATCCCGGTCGCGAGGCCGCCCCCGTCACGCCTGAGCCCGAACGGCTCCGTCGACACGGCCTTCAACTGGCTCATTCAGGGTCACTCCTTGTCCGGTTCCGCCCGGAAGGGGCGGGCCAAGATGCGGAGTTCATGAGTATGCCTTTACTCAAATCCCTTTTGCAGTTAAAAAGGCCAGGTGTGTACGGGCTCACCCGTCAGCGCCAGCTCCCGGTACCGGGCGACCATGCGCGCCCACGCCCCTTGGTCGCCGCCCAGGCGGGCCGTCGCCTCCCGCTGCCAGATCGCCCCGGTACGGCGGCGGGTGACGCGCTCACGCACGATGTCCAGCGTCCACCGGATCTCGTCGGGTTCCACGCCCATCCTGGCGAGCCCGCTCTCGGCGACCGGCAGCAGGTCCAAGGCGAGCCGCTCGGCCGGGATCTCCTCGTCCAGGCCGGGCCAGCTCATGGACGCGTCCAGGCCGTGGGTCGCGGCGCGGTAGAAGTTGCGGTAGGCCCCGGCGAAGGGGAACTCCTCCACCGGCCGGACGGCCAGGGCGGCGGTCAGGCCGAGCAGGAACGCGGAGTTGGCCACCATGTCGGCCGAGCTGGGCCCGGCGGGCAGGGCGCGCATCTCCACCCGCAGGTGGCCCCCGTCACCCGGGTCGTAGACCGGGCGGTTCCACAGCCAGACCGTGCCCTGGTGCAGGCGCAGCTCGGCCAGCTCGGGGACGCCTCCCGGGCCCGGGTCCTCAGGCTCGGTGACCATCGGCAGCACCGGCTCGTAGTCGCGGACGCAGGTGGCGAACATCTCCTCGATGCCCTGGGTCCAGTTCGACCCGAAGGAGACCCGGCCGTCCCTGCGGTCGAGCCGTTCCACGTCCCGGTCGTCGGCGGCCTCCTCGAACAGCGCGATCCTCGTCTCCTCCCACAGGTGCCTGCCCAGGAAGGAGGGGGAGTTGCCGCTGACCGCCAGGACCGGCCCGATGGCCAGCTGCGCGGCGTTGTAGACGCGGGCGAAGTCGGCAGGGGTGGTGCGGAGGTGGACCTGCCAGGAGGTGTTGGCGCTCTCCAGGATCATCCCCTCGACCTCCAGCTCCAGCCGCTCGATCCCCTCCAGGCGCACCCGGAACGGTTCGGCGCGCAGCCGGCGCATGCCCCGGGACATCGCCTTGTAGCGGTCCTCCCCGCTCAGCGTCTCGTGGGTGAAGTCGAACTCGCTGAGCGAGGGCAGGATGCCGATCGCCACGGCCTGGCCCCCCTGCGTCGCGGCCGCCTCGTCCACCACGGTCATGACCTCACGGACCTCGCGCACCAGGGCGGTGAACGGCCGCCCGGCGATCGGCAGCGGGGTCAGGTTGGCCTCCAGGTTGAACCTGCCCATCTCCAGGGTGAGCCGGTCGTCGCCCGCGGCGGCCTGCACCTCGTGGTTGCGGGGCAGCGGCCGCCCGTCGGGCGTGATGAGGAACATCTCCAGCTCGGCCCCGATGGTCGCGGGCCCCGCGCCGAAGCCGGGCCGCGCCAGCACCTCACGCAGGGTGTCGAGCTGCTCCGCCAGCTTCGCCCTGAACTGGACGAACTCCTCCTCGGAGTAGCGGTCCTTGTCGACTTTCTGCCCCATCACACCGTCCGATCAGTCGGTCCTCGTCCCGTCTCGTGCCCCCTGCCTCTCTCCCAGCATGACCCCTCTAATCAGTGCTCGGGACACGTCTTCACCAGGGGGTCCGGCTTTTCCGCGGGACGCGGGTGATCGCGCGGCCACCCCGGCCGCCCCGGCGGTCCCACCGAGATGCCCCGGGCACCTCCCCGGCCGCCCCGCGTCCCCTCCCCCGCACGCCCGCGGGGTCTCCCCGGAGCGTCGCGACACCTGCCCCGGCGGTCCCAGCGGCACCTTCCCCCGGCGCCCGCGGGCGTCGACAATGGTGCGGGGCCGCGGGGACTGCGGGGCCGGGCGGACCGGTCCGCCCGGCCGGGATCCGCGGCCGGTCCGAGCCCGAGAAGGGGGTACGCGGGTGCGAGCGGTGGTCTTCGACGCTTTCGGAGCCGATCCCGAGGTCCGGGAGGTGCCCGCCCCGGAGCCTCCGCCCGGCGGAGCGGTGATCAGGGTGGAGGCGACCGGCCTGTGCCGGAGCGACTGGCACGGCTGGCAGGGGCACGACCCGGACATCCGGGTCCTGCCGCACGTGCCGGGACACGAGTTCTCCGGGGTCGTCGAGGCGGTGGGCACGGGCGTCGTCTCCTGGCGGCCCGGTGACCGGGTGACGGCGCCGTTCGTCTGCGCCTGCGGCTCGTGCGCGGCGTGCGAGGCCGGTGACCAGCAGGTCTGCGAGCGCCAGACCCAGCCGGGATTCACCCACTGGGGCTCCTTCGCCGAGTACGTCGCGATCGACCACGCCGAGGTGAACCTGGTCCGGCTCCCGGGGGAGATGACCTTCCCCACCGCCGCGAGCCTGGGCTGCCGCTTCGCCACCGCCTACCGCGCGATCACCGCCGTGGGCCGGGTCCGGCCACAGGAGTGGGTGGCCGTGCACGGCTGCGGCGGCGTGGGCCTGTCCGCCGTCATGATCGCCGCTGCGGCCGGGGCCAGGGTCGTCGCCGTGGACGTCTCCCCCGGAGCGCTGGAACTGGCCCGGCGGTTCGGCGCCGTCGCCTGCGTCGCCGTCTCCCCCGGAACGAGCGACGGACCCGGGACCGGAGTCGCGACCGGGATCGGGGCTGAGGCCGGAGCCGGGGTCAGGGCTGGAGGTGGGGACGGGGCTGGAGCCGGGGTCGAGAGCGGGGACGGGGCCGAGGTTCCCGTCCCCGGGGCCCAGGTCGCCGCGCGGATCAGGGAGGTGACCTCGGGGGGCGCGCACGTCTCCGTGGACGCGCTCGGCAGCCCCCAGACGTGCGCGGCCTCGATCGAGGGCCTGCGCCGCCGGGGCCGTCACGTCCAGATCGGCCTGCTGCCGGGGCTGACCGCGCTCCCGATGGGCCGGGTGATCGGTCACGAGCTGGAACTCCTCGGCAGCCACGGCATGGCCGCGCACGCCTACCCGGAGATGCTGGCGGCCGTGGCCCGCGGGACCGTGCTGCCGCAGGCGCTGGTCACCCGGTCCATCGGCCTGGAGGAGGCGGGGGCCGCCCTGAGGTCGATCGGCTCCGTCCCCGGAGTGACGATGATCCTGCCCCGGCGGTGACCCTCCGGGGCGGTGACCCTCCGGGACGGCACCGGGACCGCGTGCGGGCGCGGAACACCGCAGAACGCCGCGGAACGCCGCGGTGATCTCCATTTGCCGCGATTCCCCCGACGGTGGACAGCGCCGTGATTATGATCGAATTCCGGTGTCCCCGGCCCGGCGCCGGCCCTTCGCGGGCCCGTCCGGCCGGAATCTCGTGAAAGAGCAGGTGAGAGGTGAGTTCAGCGGTGGGTGCACCCCGGGGCGTGGACACCACGAAGCCGTCCCCCGCGCGGGTCTACGACTACGTGCTGGGCGGGACGGACAACTTCGAGGTCGACCGCGCGGTGGCCGATCCGATCCTCGCCCACGCTCCGGAGCTGCGTGACCTCGCCGCGGACAACCGCCGCTTCCTCGAGCGCGTCGTGCGGCACGTCGTCGGGGACCACGGGATCACGCAGATCCTCGACATCGGGTCGGGGCTGCCGACCGCGAACAACGTCCACCAGGTCGCCCAGGCGATCGACCAGAGGACCCGCGTGGTCTACGTCGACAACGACCCCACGGTGCACATCCAGGCGCAGGCCCTGATCGTGGGGGACGAGAACACCCGTTACGTCAACGGCGACGTCCGCACCCCGGAACGGATCCTCAACGCCCCGGCCACCCAGGAGCTCATCGACTTCGGGCGTCCCGTGGCCGTGCTGTTCGTGTCGATCCTGCAGTTCGTCCACGACTCGGACGACCCGTACGGGGTGGTCCAGCACATCCTGTCCGAGGTGCCCTCGGGCAGCTACGTCGCGATCGCCCACGTGACCGACCACGAGATCGACCCGGTCGTGCACGCCAAGATCGAGGAGATGTACGCGAACGTCCCCAGCCGCTTCTACTTCCGCGACCGTGACGCCTTCTCCCGGTTCTTCACCGGCTGGGACGTCCTGCCCCCGGGCATCACCACGGTCGGCGACTGGACCGTCGACGGCGACCCTCCCGGCGACAGGCGCCCCATGAACGCCTGGTGCGGCCTCGCGCGCAAGCCCTGACCCTCGCGAGCCCTGACACCCGGAAGCGCTGACGCCCGCAAGCCCCGGCACCCGCAGCCCTCACACCCCCGACCCCGGCATTCGCGATCCCTGTCCCCGGACCCTGACCGGCGGCCGGGCCCGGGGACGCCCGCGTCATGCCGGTGAGCCGCCGTCGCCTGTCGTGGCGCGGCTCAGCTTGCCGTCGTACCGGGCCCGGTGCGGGTCGGCCCCGTCCGTCCCGCACAGCGCCACCGCCTCCCTGTAGCGCCGCGCGGCCTCCCGCGTACGGCCCAGGGCCGACAGGGCGTCGCCGGCCCGTTCGGCGAGCGCCGCCTGCGCCGGTACGTGTCCCGTCCCCCGCGCCGCGTCGAGGGCGGTCTCGCACACCGTCAGCGCGCGCCCGGCCTCGCCCGCGGCGACGAGGACCGTCGCGAGCGCCACGGCCGCGAACACCTCGCAGGCCGCGTCCCCGGACGTCTCGGTGATGGCCCGTCCCCGGGCGAGCGCCGCCTCGCACCGGCCGATCGCCTCGGTGTGGCGCCCGCTCGCGGACGCCACCAGCCCCAGGGTCCGCAGGCACACCAGCTCGGTGTGCCCCTCCCCGGTGAGCCGTGCCAGCTCCAGGGCCTCCTCGGCGTCCCGGGCGGCCCGTTCGACTCCCGCCCCGCCGGAGTCGCGGTGGAGCCTGTAGGCGCAGAACGCGCGCAGCGCCAGGGAACGCGCCCACCGGTTCCGGTCCACCAGCTCGGCGAACACGGCGACGCAGGTGTCCAGCATCGGCAGCGCGCGGGCCGGGCCGCCGGGCCCGCGGGTGATCAGCGCCGCCATCCGGTGCCGCGCCTCCGCGGCCAGGCGCCGGTCACCGGCGGCGGCCGCGGTGCGCATGACGATGCGCCACATGTCCTCGGCGTCCCGGTCCCGGCCGGCCCGGTACAGGTGGGACGCGAGCCGCAGCGCGATGCCGTACCCCTGCCGGTAGCGGTTCTCCTCGCACGCCACCCGGATGACCGCCAGCAGCTGCGCGCACTCCCTGGCCAGCCACCCGCCGGGGTCGGCGTCGATCAGTTTCTGCGCCTGTACCGGGACGTGCAGGTCCCAGTGCAGGCGCGCGGGCGGCGGGAAGAACGGCTCGCCGGGGATCGCCGCGGAGGCCCGGTCGGCGAGCAGCAGCCAGCCCAGCAGCAGCCGGTTCATGGTGGTGTCCCACTCGTCGACGTGCTCGGCCAGCCGCGCCTCGGCGAAGTCCCGTACCAGGTCGTGCTGCCGGTAGCGGGGGTGGCCGAGGTCGTCGGCCCCCGCGGGGGACAGCAGGCTGTGCGAGGTCAGCGCCGCCAGCGCGTCGTCGGCCTGCTCCGCGCCCAGCAGCATCCCGGTCAGCCACATCGGCCAGTCCCCGGGCCCGGCGAGGGCCAGGACCCGGAACGCGTGCCGCGCCGGCGCCGGGAGCGCCTCGTAGCTCTCGGCGATGCTCGCCTCGACGGCCAGGTCGCCGTCGGCCAGCCCTTTCAGCCGGTCCTGCAGCCGGGACGCGAGCAGCTCGACGGGCCAGTGCGGCTGGGACGACAGCCGGGACCCGGCGATCCTCAGCGCCAGCGGCAGCCCGCCGCACGCCTCCAGCACGGTCCTGGTCGCCTCAGGTTCGCGGCGTACCCGGTCGGCGCCGACGATCTCGCCCAGCAGGGTGAGCGACTCCTCGCCGCGGAGCGGCTGCAGCGGGAAGGACCGGATCCCCGCGCCGTTCAGCAGGGCGCGGCCGGTGATGACGACCGCGCACCCGGCGGTGCCCGGCAGGAAGTGGGACGCCTGCGAGACACCGGCGGCGTCGTCGACCACGATCAGGACACGCCGTCCGGCCAGGACCGAGCGCAGCAGCCCGGCCCGGCCCACGGTGGAGGGCGGCAGGTCCTGCGCCGGGACGCCGAGGGTGGCGAGGAGTTCGGCCAGCGTCTCGCCGACGTTCGCGGACCGCCCGGACCGGCCCGCCAGGTGCACGAAGAGCTGGCCGTCGGGGAAGCGCGGGCGGAGCCGGTGCGCGACGTGGATCGCGAGCGCGGACTTCCCGATCCCGGGCAGGCCGCTGATCCCCACGATCGGCACGCCGGTGGCGTCCGGTGCCGGGGTGAGGAGCTCGGTGAGCCGTTCGACCTCGTGCGACCGGCCGGTGAAGTCCAGTACGTCCGGCGGGAGCTGCGCCGGGACCGCCGGGAGGGCGGTCCCGGCACCCCCGGCGCCCGCGGTGACGGCGGGGCCGGCTCCGTCCGCCGCGATCCGCGCGCGCAGCCGGCGCAGCCGTTCCCCGGGGTCGCCGTTCTCCTCCAGCAGGATCCCGGCCGCGGCGTCGGCGTGCTGGAGCGCGGGGACGCGCTGTCCCGAGCGGTACAGGGCGTTCACCAGGAGGACGTGCAGGGCCTCGGCGTCCGGGGAGTCCTCCAGCTCGCCGCGCAGGTCGGCGATGATCTCGCGGTGGTGGCCGAGGGCGAGCCGTGTCCCGAACATCAGGACCATGGCGTCCTGGCGCTGCCGCAGGAGGGCCTGACGGCGCTGCCGCAGCCTCGGGTCACCGGTGGGGACGTCGGCCAGCGGGTCGGCGCCCCACAGGTTCAGGGCCTCCCGCAGCGACGCGACGGCGGCCCGGTGCTCACCGGCCTCGGCGAGGCGCTCACCGGTGGCGACGAGGTCGTGGAAGGTGTCGACGTCGACGGTGTCGCCGGGGAGCAGGCGCAGCCGGTAGCCGTCCGGTCCGGCCGGGGGGATACGGCCCGGGACCAGCAGCCGCAGCTCGGACACGTGGGTCTTCAGGGCCTCCTTCCTGGCGTGGGTGTCGCCCCACACGGCCAGCATCAGCCGCTCGACCGCGATGGTCCGTCTCTCGGACAGCAGCAACGCTCCCAGCAGCCTCCTCTTGAGGGGAGGCAGCGGCACCACGGCGCCCTCTCCTGAGATCACCTCGACGTGCCCCAAGAGGTGGAAGTCCACGCTCGCTCCCTGCTGCCCGTCCGGCCGGTTTCCCGTGACCGTGCCGGGACGTGACGTGACGACACACCCCGCGCGGGCGCGCGTCACCTCGCCGACCTTGATCCTTACCGGATGCTAACCGACCGGTGACCCGAAATGACCCGGCTTCCGTACCGTGCGTCCTTCGCCGAACGCATCATTGTGAGGGCGACGGTTCACCTGATGTCTCACGATTCGTCGGGGAATCGCCAGCTCTCCGATTCACGCCTATGCTCGGAGCACCCCGTTGAACGATGACCGCGGCGCCGTCACCGACCCCGTGCCGGACCGCTCCCGGAAAGAACCGATCCTCCGGTGTCATCGAGACGGTTCCGGAGCGACGACCGGCTCCGGGACCCAGGGAGGGGAAGCCGCCATCGCGGCCTCTGGAGAAGGCGCCCCCGGCCCCACGGCCATCACCGACCCTCCTGTGAGGCGACCCATGAGCATGCCGCACTGGAACGACGACCCCCTCGTGCAGAGCGAGGAGCACATGCCCGACTGGTGCATGGACTACATCACCTCGGCCCACGTCGGCCGCGACGTCTACCGCTCAGGTTGCTCCTGCGACCGCATGCCCCTGACCAGCGCGACGAGCCCCAGGGACCTGCTGGACGCGTTCCGGGCACACATGCGCGACGAGCAGATCCGCGCCCGCACCCTGCTGGAGTGAGCCCCGGTTCCGTCCCCGTCCCCGGCACCGGATCCGGAGCCGGGAACGGCGGGACGGTCAGGTGGAGCGCCGGGCCCCGAGCCGCTCGCCCCATCGGTGAACGGCCTCCCGGTCGGCGAAGGCCAGCGCGCGGATCATCTTCCCGCCACCGGCCTCGACGTTGCGGCGCAGGCGCCGGCCCATCCGGCCGGGCAGCCCGACGGCGCCCGCCTCGACGTCGTCGCCGTAGAACGGGGCGAACGCCACCCCGGCGAACCCGGTTCGGCTCAGCAGGGTGACCAGCGTCTCGGCCGAGTAGAACATCAGGTTGCCCCGCCTGAAGCCCGTCCAGCCGTTCCCGTACGCCTTGAGCTGCAGGGAGGCGGCGTTCGCGGTGAGGATCAGCATCACCCCGCCCGGGGCGAGCAGGCCGCGCAGACACCGCAGGTCCTCCACGGGCCGGGGCAGCCGGGCCAGGACCGACCAGAGGGTGATCACGTCGAACCCGCCGGCGGCCGTCACGGGACCGGCCGCGAGATCCAGCCGGGCCGTGTCGAAGCCGCGCTCCCGGGCGAGCCGGAGGAAGATCCCGTCACCGGCACCGTGACCGGCGTCGAGCAGCGTGCGTCCCCGTCCCGACGAGAACACCGGGCCGAAGGCGTCCATGGTCAGCCGGTGGCGCCGGCGCCGCCGGTCGGCCGCGCGGTCCGGCGCCGCGCCGTCGTCCGCGTGCGAAACGTCCGCGTACAGGAGATCCGCGTACGGGACGTCCGCGTACAGGAGACCCGCGTACGGGACGTCCGTGCGCGGGACGTCCGGCGTCGCGGGCCGGACCGCGGGGTTGCGGTAGAGGAGGCCGCACGCCGGGCAGCGCACCACCCGGTAGGTCCCCCCGCGCCCGGCACCGGCCCGCTGGAACAGCGGCTGCTGACGGGTCTCCCCGCACAGGCGGCAGGTGACGAACTCCTCGGTCCTCTCCAGCAGGGTCCGCTCGCGGTAGTCCTGGAACCTCATGACGGGGGTCCGCCCGATCCTCAGGCGCCACTGGACCTCGCGGGCGAGTCTCTCCCCCGGGCGGACGTAGGAGCGGTGGTTCCTGGGCACCCGGTCGTAGCGGGAGCCGTACACGACCCGGGAGAGCGCGCGCCGCGCGAACATCGCAGACATCCCTCCGGCCGGGCCTCCCCGGCCGGGAGGATCACTCCAAAAGTGGCACGGCTCCCTTCAGGGACTCAACCGCCCTTTCACCTCGGTATCTTCAGCTGTTCCCCCGGTTGCCAAAGACCGGTACAAGGCACCCCCGCTCCTGCTCCCCGCCCCGGCCCGAGGGCCGGTTCAGGGCCGGGGCCGGGCTCGGATCAACGGGCCGGGCTCAGGCCAGTGGCAGCCACACCCGCATGCTCGACGGCCCGCGGTTGCCCCAGCGGTGGTACGGGACCAGCCGCAGCGTGACCTCCCGCCCGGTCGTGTCCGGGTGCCCGTCCCGGTAGGGCCAGGGGGCGTCGCCGGCCGGTACCAGGCAGGCGCGGGCCTCCAGCTCGACGACCCCGTCCCGCGTCCGCTCGGCCGGGGGTTCGGGAAGGGCCGTGACCAGCGCCAGCGGCGGGTCGTCGGCGACCGACTCGGCGCAGTAGACGAGCGGGCCGCGCTCGACCGCGGCGCACCCGCGCACCGCGTCCACCCGCCGGTCGGGGAAGGTCCAGCGGGACGCCATCGGCAGGTCGAGCCGGATCCGGTCGCCCGGACGCCAGTCGGCCTCGGCCGTCACGTGGCCGGGCCCGGCCGGGCGGGTCGTGCCGCCGTGGGTGAGGGTCGCCCCCTCGGCCCAGGAGGGCACGCGCAGGACGATCCGCCCGGGGCGGCCCTCGACGACGTGCGCGGTGACCGTACCGGACCAGGGGTAGTCCGTCTCCAGCCGCAGCGTCAGGCCCCGGTGGCGGATCTCGGCGGGGGCGTAGTGGTGGACGTGCAGCGCGTCGCCGTCGGCGGCGGCCAGGTAGGCCGGGAGCGAGGCGAGGGTGCGGGCGATGTTGTTCGGGCAGCACGACACGTCGTACCAGGAGGAGCGCAGCCCCGCCCCGGAGGTGTGGTCGACGACGCCCTCGCGCGGCTCGGGCGGGATGCGCATGTGCAGCGGGTTGGCGTAGAAGAACGAGCGCCCGTCCGGTGCCGGTGAGGTGGCGAGCACGTTGTACATGGTGCGTTCCGCGAGGTCGGCGTAGCGGGCCCGGCCGGTGGCCAGCAGCAGCCGGTGCGAGAGCATGATCGAGGCGATGCCGGCGCAGGTCTCGGAGTAGGCCCGGTCGGCCGGGAGCTCGAAGTCCTCGCCGAAGGCCTCGTCGGAGTGGCGCGAGCCCATCCCGCCGGTCAGGTGGGTACGCCGGGCGACCGTGTTCTCCCACTGCTCCTCGATCGCCTGCAGCAGGTCCCCGTCGCCGGTCTCGACGGCCACGTCCACCGCGCCGCAGGCCAGGTACAGGGCCCGGACGGCGTGCCCGCGCAGCACGCGCGCCCGGCGTACCGGCATGTCGTCCTGGAAGTACGCGCGCCCGAGATGGATCGGTCCCAGGGCGGGCCGGCCGCGTCGCTCGACGAGGCGGCGGGCCATCTCCAGGTAGCGCTCGGTCCCGGTGGCCCGGTACAGCTCGACCAGCGCCATCTCCACCTCGGGGTGGCCGCAGGTCTCGGTGGTCTCCATGAAGCGGTCGCAGAGGTGGTCGGCGGCCCGGCGGGCGACCTTGGTGAGCTCGTCCTCGCCGTGCGCGCGCAGCCGGGCGACCCCGGCCTGGATGAGGTGGCCGTAGCAGTACAGCTCGTGCCCCCATTCGAGGTCGCTGTAGCGCTCGGAGCTCCAGCGGGTGTTGAGGTAGCCGTCGTCCTCCTGCGCGGCGGCGACGGTCGCGGCCAGCTCGGGCAGCCCGGGGTGACCGGACCAGGCCATCGCCTCCAGCAGCTTGTACGCCTCGGAGTCGCTGAACTCCCTGCCGCGCCGGGGACGCTCGCCGCGGAAGTTGCCGATCCAGCCCTCCCGCTCCATCCACTCCAGGCAGTGGCCGATGATGACCTCGTGGTTGAGGGCCGCCCGGTCGCCCCAGAAACCCGGGGCGAGGCGTACGGCGTCGAGGCCGAGGGGGGACAGCACCCCTGCGGAGGGGGTGACGGGACTAACCACGCAGGGCTCCTGACATGAATCCGCGCACGTAGTGGCGCTGGAGGACGACGAAGAGGATCAGGCAGGGCACGGCCATGACCATGACGCCGGCCTGCAGCATGCCGTAGTCGATGGCCCCGAAGGTGCGCTGGGTCATGCTGACCACGGCCACCGGGAGGGTGAAGTTCGCTCCGTCGTTGAGCAGGATGAGCGGTGCGAAGAAGTCGTTCCAGGAGGCGAGAAAGGCGAAGAGGGCGACGGTGACCAGGGCGGGCCGCACGGCGTGCAGCAGGATGCGCCAGAAGGCGCGGAAGGTGCCGCAGCCGTCGACGAGGGCGGCCTCCTCCAGCTCGCGGGGGATCGCCTCGAAGGCGTTGCGCATCATGAACAGCGCGAACGGCAGCTGGAACATCACGAACACCAGGGAGAGGCCCACCAGGGAGTTCTGCAGCCCGATGTGGCCGAGCAGGACGTACAGCGGGATCAGGATGGTCGCGTACGGCACCATCAGGATGGCCAGGGTGACGAGGAAGAGCAGGTTCTTGCCGGGGAAGTCGAAGCGGGCGAAGGCGTAGCCGCCCAGCGCGGAGACCGTCAGCGTGCCCGCGACGGTCATCGCCGACACCAGCACGCTGTTGACGAGGTAGACGTCCACGCCCTCGCCGAAGCGGGCCATCTCGGCGTAGTTGTCCGCTCCCCCGTCGAAGGAGGACCAGCCGCTCCACACCAGCGGGAACAGGAAGAGCACCGCCAGCGCCGACATCGTGGTGTAGTAGGTCCCCCTCACCGGCTCCCCACCGCCTCGCGCGCGTCGTTCCCGCGCTCGCACCGCCTCACGTGGACCTCCTGAACACCCGCATCTGTACGGTGTTGAGCGCGACCAGGGCGACCAGCAGCACGACCGAGAGCGCCGCGGCGCCGCCCAGGTCGAAGCGGAAGAACGCGTCGCGGTAGACGACCATGACCATGGAGACGGTGCTGTTGTCCGGCCCGCCGTTGGTGAAGATGAAGAACTGGTCGAACGCGAGCAGCGAGCCGGTGACGCTGAGGATGAGCATCAGCGCCAGCGTGGGACGCAGCAGCGGAAGCGTGATCTTCGTGAAGATCTGCCACCGGTTCGCGCCGTCGGACCGGGCCGCCTCGTAGACCTCCGTCGGGATCGACTGCAGGCCGGTGAGCAGGATGAGCATGTTGAACCCGGCGAAGCGCCACAGCACCAGCGCGATCGTGGAGAACAGCGCCATGTTCGGGGTGCCGGTCCACTTCACCGGCTCGTCGGTGATCCCCAGGGCCCGCAGCAGGGGGTCGACCGGCCCGAAGTCGTTGTTGAGCATGCCGTAGAACAGCAGGGCCGCCGTGGCGAAGCCGACCGCGCCGGGCAGGAAGAACGCGGTGCGGAAGAAGCCCACGCCGGGCCTGCGCTCCTGCACCAGCAGGGCCAGGCCGAGCGCGGCGGCCGACAGCAGCACGGTGACGATGGCGGTGTACTTCAGCGTGAAGAGCACCGCGTCGAGGAAGAGCGGGTTGTCGGCGATCTTGAGGTAGTTGCCCGGCGCGTTGAACGTGGCCTGGCCGAGCAGCGGCCAGCGGTTCAGCGACATCCAGACGACGAGCACCAGCGGTGCCACGAAGAGGGTGACGACGACGACGGCGGTCGGGGCGGCGTACAGCCAGCCCTGGGCCCGTCGTCCCCGCCACCGCGGGGGCGGCGCCGGGACGGATCCCCGCGCCACCCTCCGCCGCGTTCCGGTCAGGGTCGTGTTCACTGCTGCAGCGACTTGGTGATCTCGGCGTTGAGCCGGGTGACGTTGCCGGGGTCGCCGAACAGCGCCTCACGGGCCAGGCGCAACCAGGGCCCCTGCGGGTCGTTGAAGGTCTGCCCGAAGCGCGGCGCGTACGGCGTCTGCCCCTTGGCGACCATGGAGTTGATCAGCACCACGCGCGGGTCGGCGGAGGAGTACGTGTTGTTCGACAGGTCGGTGCGCGCGAGCACGTCCTTGTTCTTGGCCATGACCTCGACCTGCGCCTCGTCGGAGACCGTCCAGGACAGGAACTCCCAGGCCGCGTCGGCGTTCTTCGTGGTGGAGGAGATGCCGACCGAGTCGCCGCCCACGAAGGTGGACTCGCCGCCGTCGGGCCCGGCGATCGGCGCGACGCCGACCTTCATGCCGGCGGGCATCGAGCCGAGCGTGGTCGAGGGCATCGGCATGACGCCGATCTCGCCCTTGGGGAAGAAGCCGGTCCAGGTGGGGCCCTGCTCCTCCTTGGTCGTCGGGCCGGTCACGCCCGCCTCGTGCAGCCCCTTGTAGATCGCGAAGACGTCGGTCATCGGCGACCTGTCGCTGAGCGAGACGGTGCCCTCGGGGTTCATCACCTGGCCTCCGGCGGCCCAGACCGAGGGCCAGAAGGTGAAGACGTAGCACCCGCCGCAGTTGCCGCCGAAGAAGGTGCCGTGCACCTTGCCGTCCTTGCCGAGCTTCTCGTCGATCGTGGTGGCGTGCTCGGCGAACTCCTTCAGCGTGGCAGGGCCCTTCTCCGGGTCCAGGCCGGCCTTCTCGTACAGGTCCTTGTTCCAGAACCAGACCGACAGGTCCAGCGTGTGCGGAAGGGTGTACCGGCGTCCCTCCTGGGTGCCCAGCTTCATGTGGCTGGGTGCCAGGGAGTCCTTGTACGGCAGGGCGGCGATCCGGTCGGTGATGTCGAGGAAGAGCCCCTGGGAGGTGTAGTTGGGGACGAAGATCACGTCCGCGGCGAACACGTCCGGCAGCTGCTTGGCCCCCGCCGCCGCCGCGATGCGCGGCTGGTAGTTGTCGGTGGGGACGACGGTCAGCTTCACCTGGTTCCTGTGGCCGCTGTTGTAGGCCTTGACCAGGCGCTCGCTCTGCGCCTGCGTCGCGGCGCGGGTCCACATGGTGATCGTGACCGGTTCCGCGGAGGCGGGCGCGGCCTTCCCGCTCCCGTTCCCCCCGCAGGCGATCATGGGGGCCAGGGCTGTCAGGATGGCTGCGGCGCCGATGACGCGTGCGCGTGGCTGCATGGTCCTCTCCTCTTCCGGCATCCCCCGCGACGCACGAAATAGAAATAAAAGGTTTTCGGAAACGTAAAAGAAACACCGATGCGTGTCAACACCCCCTGGCCGATCCTTGGGCATGAGGTAACCTCGGGAGGTACGGCCGGACGGTCGGCCGGGGTCGCCCTGGCAGGCACAGTGAAAAGGATTTCGTCACGATGACGGGCAGGCGGTCACGTTCGGTGACCATAAGTGACGTGGCCTCGCTGGCCGGGGTGTCGATCGCCACCGTGTCCAAGGCCCTCAACGGCAAGGACAACGTCCGCCCCGACACCCGCCGGAGGGTGCTGGAGGCGGCCGAGCAGCTCTCCTTCCGGCCCAACGCGCTGGCCAGGAACCTGCTGACCGGGCAGAGCCGCACGGTCGGCCTGCTCACCAGCGACAGCGTGGGACGGTTCGGCATCCCGGTCCTGCTCGGCGCGGAGGACGCCTTCGGCGCCGGGGAGATGGCCGTGGTGCTGTGCGACGCGCGCGGCGACGCCATCCGCGAGCAGCACCACCTACGGATGCTGCTGTCCCGCCGCGTCGACGGCCTGATCGTCGTGGGGGAGAGCACCGACCCGCGGCCCTCCATCAGCCGCGAGCTGCCGATCCCCGTGGTGTACGCCTACGGCCCGTCCGACGACCCCGGCGACGTGTCCTTCACGCCCGACGACGTGGGCGGCGCCGTGCTCGCCGTACGGCACCTGCTGGCCACCGGGCGGCGCAGGATCGCGCACGTCACCGGGCCCACGCACTACAAGGCCGCGGCCGACCGGGCCGAGGGGGTGCGCCGGGCGCTGGGCGAGGCTGGTCTCGAACAGGCCGGCGAGACCCTGTACGGCGCGTGGTCCCAGCGCTGGGGGCGGCAGGCCGCCGAGATGCTGCTGCTCACCCAGCCCGGCCTGGACGCGGTGTTCTGCGGCAGCGACCAGATCGCCGCCGGTTTCATGGAGATCGCGAGGGAACGCGGCCTGCGCCTGCCCTCGGACGTGGCGGTGATCGGCTACGACAACTGGGAGGTGCTCTCGGCCGAGACCAGGCCGCTGCTGACCAGCGTGGACCCGAACCTGGAGCGGCTGGGGCACACGGCCGCGCAGCACCTGTTCGCCGCCATCGACGGCCGGGCGGCCCCGGGCGTGCACTCCATGCCGTGCCGCCTGGTGATCCGGGAGTCCACCGCGCCGCCCGCCCCCGCCTGAGCCACCGCCCGGGGACGCGACAGCCGGGAACTGGACGGCCGGGAACGCGGCGGCCGGTCCGGACCCGAGGGTCCGGACCGGCCGGTGACGGTGCGAGGTGGGTCAGAGGCCGTAGCGGCTCTTGAGGTGCCGCCACCAGTCGCGGAACATCCAGGCGTCGAAGTCGGTGATCCGGCTCGCGCTTCCCGCCTTCATCAGGAAGCCGCCGACGCCGGTGGGCGTCCAGTCGTAGAAGTCGTCCAGGCCGAAGCTGTGCCCTATCTCGTGGAGCAGGATGTGCATGTCGGGGGCGTCGATGTTGTTCACGAAGTACTCGCTGCCGAGACGCTGGCCCCAGTCACCGCCCGCTCCCCCGCCCATGCCCGCGGTCAGCCACAGGGACATGTCGTAGTGGCGCGCGGCCCCGCCCGGGCAGTTGGGGTACTGGCCGTTCTGGTTGAAGAACCGCCCGCAGGGCTGAGCGCACTGGGGGGCGTTCTCCCGGATGTCGTTGACGTAGACGTCCACGGAGTTGTCGCTCCACTGCAGGGTGGCGCGGTCGCGCACCGCCCAGCCGACCACCTTGAGCGGGACCTCCCTGTACGGCCAGCCGTTGTGGCCGACCATCAGGTCCATCCACTTCTTGAACTGCCGGGCGAGCGAGGCGTGGATCCGGTCGCGCAGGGCGGCCGAGACCGGTGCCGAGGAGTCCCAGCGCACGCAGTAGTTGATGCTCCCCCGGTTGGCCATGATCTGGTCCCAGCCGAAGTTGCGGAACACGGTGGGGCCGGGGTTGTAGGTGCTCTCGACGTGCTGCCAGACCTGGTTCAGGGGGGTGACCAGGTTGGCGGGCGGGTTCCAGCCGGTGGTGCCGCCGCCGCCGTTGCCGGGCGACTCGGTGGAGTACGCCTTCACCTCCAGCAGGCCGACCGAGGCCGCGCCGCTCTGCAGCACCACGCGCAGCCGGGAGGAGGAGACGCTGTTGAAGACGACCTTGTTGTAGGCGTTGACGGCCGTGGGGTAACCGCTCGCACCGGCGACGTCGGCGTAGGCGCTGCCGTTCCAGTACTGCAGCCTCCACGAGGCGGGCACCCGCACGCCGCCGTTGTCGTCGAAGAAGTACACCTGCGCCGAGCGCAGCGTCTGGGGCTGGCTCCAGGTCAGCTCGGCCCACTGGGTGCCGGTCTCGGGCCAGGTGCCCCAGCGCGGGTTGGCGGTGTCGTTGGAGCTCGGGGGGTCGATGTCATCCTTGATCGCCGCGATGCTCTCCCAGGAGGAGGTGTAGGAGGCGCTCGCCGTGGCGGAGACCGCCAGGTTGCCGTCTCCGGGTGCCGCGGCCAGGGCGGTGTCGGCCGGTGACATCAGCAGGCCGAGGATCAGGGCGGGCACCGCCGCCGTCCACCATCGTCTTCCCATGTGTGCGAACCTCCGTGGGGGGTCGGGTCTCGAACGCCGGGAGTGCGCGTCGCCTCGTCGCCGATCCGTTGACGCCGCCGGGTTTTGTTAGCGATAACAGAAACCCTTTACGCAACGGTCAGAGGGGTGGGACTCCTCGTTTCACGACAAGGTTTCCCAGAGTGTTGGGGATGCGAAAAACCCTGTCAAGCCCGCACCCGCGCGGCCGTCCGGCCCCCGCGGGCCCGCGCGGCCCGGGACTCCCGGCCGCACGGCCGTTCCCGTGCGGGCGGTGGAACGTACCCGCGGGGGTCTCCCCCGGGCGGCCGGGCGACGGCCGCGCGGCGCTCACCTCCCCCGGGGCGGCGCCCGCCGGGGCGGGCGGGGCGGAAACGGGCGTGCTCCCCCGGTGGTCCTTCCACCGGGGGAGCACGCCGGGCGTCCCGCGGGTCCCCGGAGGCGGGGACCGATGAAACTTTCACGCCGGAGGGGCCGCGCCTCCCGTGATCACGAAGTGGAGCCGATCTCCTCGCGATCACGGGGCGGGACGGCCTCCTCGTGATCGTGGAGGAGGCCGGCCGGCTCGCGGCGGGCGGCCCTGTGTGATCACGGAGGGTGCCGATCCTCCGTGATCACAGGGGGTGGGTTCAGTTCCTCGTGATCACGAAGCTGGACCCCGGTTCCTTCACGATGTCACCGTCGGCCGAGCCGCTGATCGTGACGTTCGTCAGCGTCGCGTTGCCGCGGGCGCCGCCCATGGCCAGGATCCCGGCGCCGTTGTTGGACTTGGTGATCCGCACGTCGGTGATCGCGACGTTCGGCATGTTGCCGCCGCCGGTCTTGAACTGGATGCCGTCGTAGGTCGAGTCGTGGATGTCGGTGTCGCGGATGGTGACACCGGTGATGTCCTTGGTCGACGGGAACAGCGTGATGGCACCGAACTCCTGGTCCTCGTTCCAGAAGGCGCCGCCGGTGCGGTAGAGGCCGTTGTTGGCGAGCAGCGTGGTCCCCGAGAAGGGCAGGGGGCTGTGGTCGGTCGCCAGCATGATGCCCGGGTAGTTCATGGTGTCGTAGATGAGGTTGTTCTCGGCGGAGTTGTCGTACCCGCCGTAGATGGCGATGCCGTTCGCCCGCCAGGGCAGTTGGATGGTGTTGTTGACGAAGTGGTTGTCGTGGGTGTTGTCGACGACCTGGTCCTTCACGGCCTGGTTGGCCCAGATCGCCAGGGCGTCGTCACCGGTGGTGCGGAACGAGGAGTTGAACACCCTCGAGTTGCGCGTGCCGTTGGTGAAGTTGATGCCGTCGGCGTAGGTGTTGCGGATGCGCATGCCGCTGAACAGCAGGTTGTCGCCGGGACCCCACAGGGCCGGGATGTTGTCGTAGTCGCGGCCGACCCAGGCGCCCACGTTGGCGTGCTCGATCCACACGTTGGTGATCTTCGTGTTCTCGCCGAACCGGCCGTTCAGGCCCACCCCGCCCTCGTCGTTGCCGTCCCCGCCGCGGATACGGCCCGAGCCGAAGATGGCGATGTCGGAGATTTGGGTGTTGCTGTCGATGTCGAAGCCGAAGTTGCCCTCGTGCGGGTGGTTGATGCCGCCCACCACGTCCTGCGGCTCGGTCAGCGTGTACAGCTGGGAGTGCCACATGCCCGCACCGCGGATGGTGACGTTCCTGATGCCCACCTGGTTCCACTGACCCCGGTTCAGCGGGTCGTCGGTGAGGATCTTCTGCTCCTGGCGCCACTGCCCCGCCGGGATCCACACGCAGCCGATGACGCCGTTCTGGTCGTCGGTCACCGCCCGCTGCAGGGCGGCCGTGTCGTCGAGCCCGTCGTTGGGGACCGCGCCGTAGGCGGTGATCGAGGTGCACCCGGCCGGCTGGCTCGTCGGCGGCGCCACCTGCTCCAGGTCGATCAGGTCGATGACGTAGAACGAGGCCGTGTCGCTCGCGTCACGCTGCAGCCGGAACTTCGTGCCCGCGGGGTAGGTCTGCGACAGCAGCGCGTTGGACTCGTCGAACAGCCGCCGCGCGTCGGCCTGGGGGGTGTTCGTCAGCGCCTCGGGGCCGTCGGTGTTGCCGTACAGCCAGCTGTGGCGCGAGGAGAGGGTCAGCTTCCTGGAGAAGGTGCCGTTGACGTAGAGGCTGATGCTGGCGTCGATGCCGCCGCCGTTCGGGGCGTCGGGGATGGAGTTGCGCACCACGATCGAGTTGGACGGCGCGGTCGAGGTGAACTCGACGAACTGCCCGGTGCTGTTCAGCCGTACCGACTTGCGGCCCGAGGACTCGGTGGCGAAGTTGGTGTGCCCGAAGGTGCGCAGCGGGTCGGTCTCCAGCAGCGTGCCCTGGTAGACGGCGGCCTCGGCCTCGTACTCCGTCCACGGGACCGCGGCGCCGCGCCCGACCACGATGGCCTGCGAGAACGTGTTGTTGGTCTCGTTGGTCTCGGCGACGGTGTTCGTCGCGTCGGCGGTCGCGGTGAGCGTGGCGCCTCCGCTGACCGCGGTCCAGCTGCCGCTGACGGCCACGTTGGCGGTCGTGCCCGCGGCGATCGACGGGGTCGTGGTGTTGAGCGTGGTGCCACCCGCCGTCAGGCGGGTGACCGTGGCCGCGCCCGTGGCGGCGCTGCCGCGGTTCCGCACCGCCACGGTGAACGTGACGGGCGCTCCGACGGCCGGGTTCGCCGGGTTGGAGGTGATGCCCAGCACCTGCAGGTCCGGGCCGGGGGCCTCGGCGACCACCAGCGGCGAGGACGCGGTCAGGGTGTTGTTGTCCTCGTTCCGCTCGGCGACCGTGTCGTCGGCGTCCACCCTGGCGCCGACCGTGTAGCTGCCCGCGCCCCGGGTGCCGATGACGTGGGTCACCGTGGCACTGGCGCCCGCGGCCAGGGCAGGGACGGCGGCGGTGCCGGCCTGCGTACCGGCGAGGGAGAGGGTGACGCTGTCCGCCGGGGAGGCCGCGTTGCCCGCGTTCCTGACCGTGGCCGAGAGCGTGATCGCACTGGTCTCGGTCGGCGAGGCCGGCGTCCACGACAGGTTCGTGACCGTGAGGTCGGGGCCCGGCGCTGGGGTACCGAGGACCTGGAACTCGGCGACCTGCCCGCCGGGCGCGCCGCTGTTGGCGGTGAACCTCAGCTGGACGTCGGCGACGTTCGCGGACACGTCGATCCGCACCGTGTTGCCGGAGGCCGGGTTGAAGGTGTGGTTGGCCGCCGACACCAGGTTCTGGTAGGTCGTGGCGTTCCGCTCGCGGCCCAGGACCTGGATGTTCTGGGTGCGGGTGCCCCAGGAGGGGTCGGGGTTGAGCCTGACGACCACCGCGTTGACGGAGGCGTCGGCGCCGAGCCTGACGGTCAGCGTGTTCGGGAACGCCCCGGAGTTCGCCTCCCAGTAGGTGGCCGGGTTGCCGTCGTTGGCGTTGGCGGCGACGAAGCTGTGCACGTGGCCGGAGGCGGTGATCTCCTTGCCGAGCGCCAGGTTCGTCCCGGGGTCACCGGTGCCGGTGCGGGTCACGGCGTTGCTGTCGGCCGAGCGGTTGCCCGCCGCGTCCCTGGCGCGCACCGTGTACGTCACGGTCGCCGACGCCGGCTGGGTGTCGGTGTAGGTCAGCACGGTGCCGACGCTGCCCCGGAGCTGCCCGTTCGCGTAGACGTCGTAGCCGGTGACGCCCACGTTGTCGGTCGAGGCGTTCCAGCTGAGCCTGATCTGACCGGCGGCCGGCTGGGTGAGGGCGAGGTTGCCCGGGGCCGACGGGTTCTGGGTGTCGCCGGTGCCGGCGGCGCCGTAGATCTCGAACTCGGAGATCTGCGCGGCGGGCCAGCCGGTGTTGGCGGTGACGTTGACGCGCCAGTACCGGTGGGTCGCGGCGCCGAAGCCGATCGTGACCGTGTTGCCGGTGGCCGGGTCGAACGTGTGGTTCGCCGAGGCCACGACCGTGCTGTAGGTGGAGCCGTCGGAGCTTCCCTGGATGGAGAGCGTCTGGGTGCGGGTCTGCCAGACGGCCGGTGCGGGCACCTTCAGGACGATCCGGTCGACGCTCGTGGCGGTGCCCAGGTCGATCCGCGCCCACCCGGGGAAGCTGTTGTTGGCGCTCTCCCAGTAGGTGGACTGGTCGCCGTCGTTGACGGCCGACACCTCGTGGCCGGCGGTGGCGCTGCCGGCCTGGGTCGCCTTGCCCGGCGACAGGTTGGGGCCGGCCGCGGCGGAGGCCGGGACGGCCGCCCCCCATCACCAGCAGGCCGGTGGCGACCATGGCCGCCACCAGCCGTAACGGTCCGTACGGCTTTCTCATTCGCGTTCCTCTGTCTCTCGTCATGCACGACGGGGTCGGGGCGTGAAGGCATGCGCCTTCACCGCTCACGGGTGGGGGGCAGGTGCACGGCTGCGGCGCGTTCCTGAGGAATTGCGAGAGAAGTCAGTTACAAAGCAGATATTTGTATGATTTTTGCGATGCTTTGGCCAAAGGTTACATACGTGCTACGGGCGCGTCAACGGGAGGAAAACGGCTTTCTGACACTCACCGCGCGCATCCGGCACCCGGGCCACCCGGTCGCCACACCCGGGCCGCCGGGTCGCCGCACGCGGATTGCCAGGCCGTCGCGCCCGGGCCGCCAGGTCGCCACACCCGGGCCGCCGGGCCGTCGCGCCGACGGGGGGCGTGCCGGAGTCCGGGTCGGCGGCACGGCACCGGCCCGGTGACGATCGAGGGCGACTACGAGGACGACACGTCGATCACGCGGTCGCGCAACCACCGGTGGGCCGGGTCCGCGTCGAGCCGGACGTGCCACATCAGCGAGACCGTCACCTCGGGAGCCCGGAAGGGCAGTTCGAAGGAGCACATCCCTCGCCGCAGGTCCGCGGTGTGACGCTCCGGGACGGTGGCGACCAGGTCCGAGGCCCTCGCCAGCGCCAGCGCGGCGCCGAAGCCGTCCACGACCGTGACGACCTCCCGCTCGTGGCCCGTCGCTCGGAGGGCACCGTCCACCAGCCCCTCCGTCAGGCCGCGCCGCGAGACGTGCACGTGCCGCGAGGAGGCGTACCGGGCCGCCGTCACCTCTCCGGTGCTCAGCGGGTGCTCGTCTCGCACCACCCCGACGAAGCGGTCGGTGAACAGGGGCTCGCTCAGCACGTCGGGAGGCAGAGCGTCCTCGACGACGCCCGTCTCGAGGTCGACCGCGCCCTCGCGCAGGGAGGCGATGTCCTTCCTGGTCCTCCGCAGGAACCGCAGCCGCACGCCGGGCGCCTCGCGTCCGACCTCCGCCACCAGCGCGGGCCCGAACCTCTCCACGAACCCGTCGCTGCCGCGCAGCGTGAAGGTCCGCTCCAGCGTCGCCAGGTCCAGCCTCCCGGCGGGCCGCAGGACGGCCTCGGCCTCCTGGACCAGTGCGCGCACACGGTCGCGCAGCTCCACGGCGCGGGGCGTGGGCACCAGCCCCCGGCCGGCCCGCACCAGCAGCGGATCGCCCGTGACCCGCCGCAGCCGCGCGAGCGCGCGGCTCATCGCGGACGGGCTGAGCGCGAGCCGTTCACCCGCCCGCGTCACGCTGCCCTCCTCGAGCAGGACGTCCAGCGTGACCAGCAGGTTGAGATCAGGACGGATCATTCGCGGAGGATCTCACGGATCGACGTCGGCATGGCGTCGCGTGCACAAGTGGCTTGCCATCATTGCGTCTTCCGCCAGGTAAGAGCGGCACCTAGGTTCGTGACGACCCCATCACCCACCGACCCCGTCGCCCGCCGACCCCACAGGAAGAGGCCGTCACCGTGAGAGCACCAGCCGAACCCGGGCAGGCACTGTCGCCCCGCCGCCCGCCCCAGGCCCGGGCACTCGCCGCCCTGTCGCTGTGCACGCTCCTGCCCTCGCTCGGCACCGGCATCGCCAACGTCGCCCTGCCGACCGTCGCCGGGGCCTTCGACGCCGCCTTCAACGACGTCCAGTGGGTCGTGATCGCCTATCTCCTGGCCGTCACGACCCTGATCGTCGGCGCAGGCCGGCTCGGCGACCTCGTGGGCCGGCGTCGCGTCCTGCGGGGTGGCGTGGCCGTGTTCACGCTCGCGACGCTGCTGGGCGGTCTCGCCCCGAACCTTCCGGCCCTGGTCGCCGCCCGGGCGCTCCAGGGAGCCGGCGCCGCGTGCATGATGGCGCTGACCATGGCCATCGTCGGCGAGACGGTGCCCAGGGAGCGCACCGGCAGGGTCATGGGGCTGCTCGGGACGATGTCGGCGGTCGGCACGGCGCTGGGACCCGGCCTCGGTGGCGTCCTGGTCGCGGCCTTCGGCTGGCGCGCGGTCTTCCTCGCCGTCGTGCCGCCCGGCCTCCTCGCGCTCGCGCTCATCTTCGGGGCGACGCCCGGCCCCGCACCGGCGGCGACCCCCGTACGCGGGCGGTTCGACGGCGGGGGCACCGCGTTGCTGGCGATCACGCTGGGGACCTACGCGCTGGCCGTGACGATCGAGGGGAACTCCTTCGGCTCGCTCACCGCCGGGCTTCTCCTCGCCTCGGGGGCGGGTCTGGCCCTGTTCGTCGTCGTCGAGCGCCGGGTCGCGTCCCCGCTGCTGACCCTGTCGACGTTCCGCGACCCCGTCCTCGCCGCCGGGCTGACGACGAGCGCCCTGGTCTCGACCGTCATGATGACCACGCTCGTCGTGGGGCCCTTCCACCTGTCCTGGGCGCTCGGCCTCGACCCGGCCCTCGCCGGCCTGGTGATGTCGGCGGGCCCCGCCGTGTCCGCCCTCGCCGGCGTCCCGGCGGGCCGCGCCACCGATCGTCTCGGGTCCGGGACCATGGTGGTGGCGGGGCTCGCCGGCATCATCGGCGGCGCCGTGGCACTCTCCCTGACGCCCACGGCCGCCGGGGTCGCCGGGTACGTCGTGCCCCTGGTCGTCGTCACCACCGGGTACGCGCTGTTCCAGGCGGCCAACAACACCGCGGTGATGAGGGACGTCCCCCCGGACCGGCGTGGCCTGCTGTCGGGCACGCTGAACCTCTCCCGCAACCTCGGGCTCATGACCGGCGCGTCGGTCATGGGGGCCGTCTTCGCCTTCGCCGCGGGCGTGAAGGACGTCAGCACCGCCACACCGGCGGAAGTGGCCCGCGGGACGCACTGGACCTTCGCCGTCGCGGCCCTCCTCGTGACCTTCGGGCTGGTCGTGTTCCTGCTTCTCCGGCCGCGTCCCGGCCCCTACCCGGCCACGGCACCGACGTCCGTCGCGGTGTAGCCCGGCCCGGCTCAGCCCGGCTCAGCCCGGCCCGGCTCAGCCCGGCTCAGCCCGGCTCAGCCCGGTCCGGCCCGGCCCGGACTCGGGCTCGGCCGGGAAGGGGTCAGGAGTGCGAGCGTTCGTCCACCACCTGCACCAGCTTGCCGGTGCGCGGGTTCGTCACCAGCTCGGACGGCCGCACCCATTCGATCGACAGGGGGTGGATGAAGCCCAGGCCCACGTACTCGGGGTACATCGGGCGGGCCTCGTGGACGGCGTCGACGAGCCTGCGGGTCAGCTCCGCCGGGGGTTCCCCGGCGGAGGCGTGAGCGAGCCGCAGCACCAGGCCGTCCTTGCCGTCCCAGCGGCGCTGCACCAGCTGCACCCCGGACACGACCCGGTCCTGATCGGCCGAGGCGAGCGCCGCGCGGACGTCCTCGGTCCTCATCGACACCATCGCCACCCTGGCTCCCTCGACCGCCCTGCCGACCAGCCGGAACCGGCGGAGGTCGTCGCCGACCCACTCGGCCAGGTCCCCGACCGGATACCGGATGATCGGCATCAGGGTCCGGAACAGGTTGGTGACCACCACGCGGCCCGGTACGCCGGGTGAGGTGATCGGCTCGCCCGTCACCTCGTCGACCAGCTCCACGATCGTGCGGTCGGGGAACGCCTCGTGGACCCGCGGGTCGTCGCCCGGCACCGGCGCGCCGATCAGCCCGCCGTCCACCGACGCGTACCCGAGCGAGGCGATCGCGGCCTTGGGGAAGGCCCCGGTCAGCTGGGGCCGCAGGTCGTCGAAGAGGAGGTCACCGGCGAACAGCAGCAGCTCCACGGTGTCGGCCGCCTGTCCCCGGGCGCTCACCGCCTCGGCCACCGCGGCGAGCTTCATCGGCGGGCCCGCCAGCACGTTGACGCCGAAGACGGTGATCAGGTCGGCGACGTACTCGTTCGTCGTGGTGCCGCCGACGGGCAGCCGCACGTTCTCCACCGGGGCGTGGTGCAGGGCGTTCTCGATGTAGAGGAACCCCCCGTACAGTTCCCCGGCGAAGAACAGGTTCGCCACCCGGTGCCCCGGCCTCAGGCCCGCCCTGACCATGCCGGCCCCGAACGCGGTCACCGAGTCCGCGTGCTCGGTACGGGTCCACGGGGAGAACTTCGGCGCCCCGGTGGTGCCGCCGGAGGTGTACACGCCGGCGTCGGTCAGCGGCCCGGTCAGCAGCCGGTTGTCCGGCCACGTGTTCGCGGCCCAGAACTCCTTCTGGTCGATGATCGGCAGCTGGGTGAGGTCGGAGACGACGTCCGGGACGTCGCGGTACAGCTCCGCGTAGAACGGGGAGTTCCGGCGGGCGAAGTCGACCAGGACGTGCAATGGCTTAGCGGGCATGTGTCGTTCCTTGTCTAGTCGGTACGTCGCGCCGCGGAGCGGGACGCGGGCGGCGCGGGGTGACGGCCGCTCTCATCGCGGCGTCCTCGCGGGTGTGCCGGAGACCATCACGCTCTGCCCGCGGAACTCGGCGACGACCTCACCCGAGGCGCGCCGCACGGTCACGTCGTACACGCCGCCCCTGCCGTGGCGGACGCGCTCCACCGCCTCGGCCACCAGCTGGTCGCCGGCGGCGGCCGGGCGCAGGAACGTCACCTGCGCGCTGTGCGCCAGCGTGACCGGGCCGTGGGTGTTGCACGCGTAGGAGAACGCGGCGTCGGCGAGGAGGAAGAGGTATCCGCCGTGGGCGATCCCGTGCCCGTTCATCATGTCCTCGGAGACGCGCATCCGCAGCCGTGCCCGTCCCGTGGTGATCTCCTCGATGACGATGCCGAGCGACCGGCAGGCCGGGTCCTCCTCGTAGCCGGTCCTGGACGGGTCCTGCTCCGCGCTCATGTGGGCCTCACCGTCGCCTCGGTGCCCGCGACCCAGGTCCTGGCCAGGGCCTGGACGGCCGACCCGTCCCCGTCGGCGAGCTTGTGCGCCAGATAACCGGCCACCCGGTCACTGGTCGGGATGCGGAACGGCGGCTCCTCCGCGGTCAGCGCGCCCACCACCACCTCGGCCACCTCCCACTTCGACTGGCCCCCTCCCCAGCCCTGAGCGGCCAGCCGGTCGATGTAGCCGGAGAACGTCCGCGCGTACGGCCCGGAGGCGGCCTGGATCGTCTGCCGGTTGACGTCGGGGAAGTAGCCGAACCGGGTGTCGTGCACGAAGCCGGGCACGACCACGCAGACCCTGACGCCGTGCTCGGCCGCGACCGGCGCGAGACTCTCCATGAAGCCCTCGACGGCGAACTTCGCCGCCGCGTACGCCTCGTTGAAGGGCTGGCCGACGACGCCGTGCACGCTGCCGACGCTCAGCAGGCGGCCCCCGGCGGCGCGCAGCAGCGGCATCGCGGCACGGCTCACCGCGACGACCCCGAAGAAGTTCACCTCCAGGTTGGCCCGCAGGGCCTGCGTCGTCGACATCTCCATCGTGGGGTCGAAGTTGGAGATCCCGGCGTTGTTGACCACCGCGTCCAGCCCCCCGTACGTCTCCCGTACGTCCCGGAGGCAGGTGGCGATCGACTCCTCGTCGGTGACGTCGAGGCGGCGGACGTCCAGCGCGACCCCGGCTCGGACGGCCTCCTCCCTCAGCTCGCGCGTCCTGTCCGGGTCGCGCACCGTGGCCACCACGGAGAACCCCGCCCTGGCCGCGGTGACCGCGGTCGCCAGGCCGATGCCCGACGACGTCCCCGTGATCAGCACCGTCCCGCGCCGTGCCGTCATGGCGTGCTCCCCGAGGGTTCCGGCTCGGCCCGCCGTTCGGCCTGGTCGAGCAGCGGCTGGATCCTCGTCGCCGGCAGGAACGACAGGGCGGCCAGCAGCGTGCCGGCGACCATGACCGTCCTGGTCGCGCCGAGCACGCCGAGGTCGTCGGTCAGCAGGGTGACCGCCAGGCCGCCGAGGAAGGCGGCCAGCGGGATCACCCCCCAGGTGGCGGTACGGAAGGCCGCGTGCGTCACCCCCTGGTTCTCGGCCGCCATCCGCGACTGCCTGATCGGGGCGCTGCAGACGTTGATGCACGACATGAAGAAGCCGTAGAACCCGATGGTCACGCCGATCACGAGCGCGGGCGGCAGCGCGGGTGCGGCGAGGACGCCCACGCCGGCCAGGCAGTGGAGCAGGAGCGCCCACGCCATGGTCCGCCCGAGGCCCAGCCTGCCGGCGATCCTGGGTGCGGCGACCGCGCCGAGCACCGCGCCGACCGCGGCCGCGGACATCACCGCCCCGAACACGCCGACCGAGACGCCCAGGCCCTGGTACGCGAGCACCGGCAGGACCGTGACGAAGATCGGCCCGCCCGAGTTCAGGATCACGGCGGCGACGATCACACGGCGCAGGACCGGGTCGGCCCAGTTCAGCCGGAACCCCAGGGACAGCCGCGACAGCACCGACCCGTGCTGGACCGTCCTGGTCCCCCACGGCCGCATGGCGCGCAGGCAGAGGGCGGAGACCAGGTAGGTCGCCGCGTCCACGAGCAGCGCGGCCACCCCGAGCGCGTGGTAGAGCCCCGCGGCCACCGAGGGGCCCGCCACCTCCGACACCGTCCTGCTGCCCTCCAGGCGCGAGTACGCCCCGACCAGCCGGTCCTGCGGCACCGTGGCGGGCACGGCCACGAGGTACCCGACGTTGAAGAAGATCGTGGCGCCGCTGATCAGCGCCACGCAGGCGAACAGCACCGGTGTCGAGAGCACCCCCCACCAGTAGGCCACGGGCATGGCCACCACCGCCGCCAGCCTCACGAGGTCGCACATCATCAGGGTCAGGCGCTGGTCCCACCGGTCGACCAGCACGCCGGCGACCGGTCCCAGCAGGGGGATGCCGAGGTACTGGGCCATGGCCACGACGCCCACCTCGAACGGCGAGGCGTCCAACGCGAAGATCATCAGGGCGGGCACCACGAACACCGTGATCCGGTCCCCGAGGAGGCTCACCGTCTGGCCGCCCCAGAGCAGGTTGAACTCCCGGCCCGCGGAGCTCGGGGAGCCCGGGGAGCCTGAAGAGCCCGGGGAGCCCGTCGGCCTCACGGCTCCTCCCGTACGACGAAGGCCGCGGTCTTCCCGGTGCGATCGTTGCTGACCAGCGCGTCGACGACCTCCACCCGGAACGACCCGGGGTCGTGCTGGAACGCCGTGCTGATCGTGAACGTCGAGGACATCAGGTCCGCGCGCAGCCGTTCCGCCAGGTCCGGCGGCGCGTCCCGGTCGGTGAGCAGCAGCACGTCCACCGTGGACACCCGGCCCCGCCGCTCGGTGATCAGGACCTGTGCCCGTGAGACCCCGGGCTCCCGCTCGGCCCGCTCGACGACGTCGTTCACGTGCAGCCCCAGGCCGCGCACCTGCACCACCGAGTCGCGGCGGCCCAGGATCCGCACCGCCCTGTCCTCGCCGCCGCACTCGCACGTCACGAACCGGCCCGCGTCACCGGTCCGGTACCGCAGCACCGGGTTGAGCATGTCCGGGTTGAGGGTGGTGAAGTCCAGCAGCTCGTCCGCGTCCACGTGCACCAGCTGGTCCGGCAGGAGGTGGAAGACGTCCGGCGGGCACCGCGGGGTGTTGGTGCCGGCGACCCAGGTCTCGGTGCTGCCGAACATGCCCCAGCGGCGTGCCAGCGGCGCGACCTCGGCGATGTCCTCGTCGAGCTGCGGGTGCCACGCCTCCCCGAGCCAGAGCACCTTGCGCAGCGCGGGAAGGGTCGTCCCGGCCGCGCGGGCGTGCGCGAACCACAGCCGCAGCACGCTCGGCGTGCCGCCGATGGCGGTCACGCCCCTGGCGGCGAAGAACCCCAGCCAGTCGCCGTACTCCTCCCTGCCGACCGAGCCCAGCGCGATGACGTCGCACCCGGACAGGTCGGCGAAGGCGGCGGCCAGGAAGTGGGCGCCCCACATGCGGCCCGCACCCCAGGCGTTGACGAAGACGTCGTCCCGCTCCAGGGGGCGCCACCGCTCGTACACGCCGTCCATGTAGAACCCGGTGGGGGCGTGGCCGACCTTGGGCGCGCCGGTGCTGCCGCCGCTCTGGAAGAGCCAGGTGGCGCCGCGCTCGGCCTTCGGTCTCAGGTGCGCCAGGGCCACGTTCAGGTCGTCCTTCACCATGACGGGCAGGGCGGCGACGTCCCCGAGCGTGAGCACCTTCTCGTGGCCCGCGTACCGCGGCGCGAGCTCCGGCACGCTGCGGAGGCGCTCCAGCGAGCGGCGGGGGACGCCCAGGTGCGGCTCGGCCGCCTCGGGCGAGAGCGAGAACGATTCGGTCATGTGGTCACCGGCTTTCGATGGTCGTGTCCACGGCACCCGCGGCCAGCCACCGGGCGTGGGCGTCGCGGTAGGCGATCCAGCGCGCCCGGGTGATGTCCCGCTGGAGCTTCCGCTCCGGATCGCCGTAGTCGGGGGCGATCACGCCGTCGGGTTCGAGCTCGGAGAACCAGAAGCGCTCACCGTCGAACAGGAAGTCGACGCAGAAGAACGGGACGGGCACCTTGCGGTAGAAGTACGCCGTCGCCTCCGCCAGCTCGGCGGGGACCGGCGGGAACTCCATCGTGGCGCCGCGGCTGGCGTTGGCGACCGGCGAACCGGGCTCGGGGATCCGCTTCATGACGGCGTACGGCTCGCCGTCGACGACGTAGACCCGGTAGTCGACCGTGCCGTCGCCCAGGTAGGGCTGGATGACGAGGGTGGTGTCGCCGCCCTGCGCGAGGCTGGCCAGGCCCCGGATCTCCTCGGCGTCGCGGGCCAGGTTGACCCCGCCGCCGCCGCACCATCCCGCGGGCTTGACGATGGCCGGGTAGGTGAGGTCCTTGAGCGCCACCTCGTACAGGTGCTTGCCGATGTCCCGCCCGGTGCCGATGCGGAGCGTGGGGATCGGCGGGACGGGCGAGTCCCTCAGGTGGAGCATCGTGGCCAGCTTGTCGTTGGCGACGGCCGACAGGCCCGGCGGGAACGACAGGTAGAAGCCGGCCCGCTCCAGCACCGCGTACAGCGCGTACTGGTTGAAGATGTCCATGGACTGGTACGGCAGCGAGTACAGCGCGGTGATGAAGAGCGTGTCCTCGGGGGTGACGAGCTCGTCGTCCACGTAGACGCGCGGCCCGCCGGGACCCAGCAGGTCGACCGTCACGGCGTCGGGCGCGTGCCTGGTCCAGCTCAGGCCGAGTTCGGCGGCCACGTCGGCGTAGACGTCCCAGAAGAAGTCGTGCCACATCGCGGTCGCGCGGCTCGACTCCCTGTCGGGAAAGATCCAGCACATGCGGCGCAGCGTGCTCGCGGCGTGGGTGACGGGGGTGGCCGGGGTCGCGGAGGTGACCAGGGTCGCCGGGGTCGCGGGGGTCGCCGGGGTCGCCGGGGTCGCGGGGGTCGCCGGGGTGGCCGGGGTCATGGTCGTCCCTCTCCGTCGGCCCACCAGCGGCGGCCCGACTCGGGCAAGGTGTCGATCGGGTCGTAGAAGGGGAACCGGCGGTCCTGGGGGCCGTCGCCGTCGAGGCCCGTCCCGTGGCTCCCGGCCCAGTACGAGATGCCGCGTTCCCGGTCGTACTCGACCACCTGGTGCACCCAGCGCTTGCCGGCGTACGGCACGTCGCACACGATGCGCGGCGTCGCGTAGCCGGGCAGGTAGCCCATGATGGCCTCCTGGAGCCGCTGGGCCCGGTGCACCGGGATCCGCCAGTGCTCGGCGTTGGGGATCATGTCGCAGAGGTAGAGGTAGTACGGCAGGATGCCCGCCTCGCCCTGCAGGGCGAAGCACAGGTCCAGCAGGTCGGCCGGGGTGGTGTTCACCCCTCGCAGGAGCACGCCCTGGTTGCGCACGTCGCGCACCCCCGCGTCCAGCAGGGCCCTGGCGGCCTCGGCCACCAGCGGCGTCACCGACCGGACGTGGTTGGCGTGGGTGTGCACGGCCAGGTTCACCCCGCGGCGCCGGGCGAGGCCCGCGATCCGGGCCATCCCCTCGACCACGCCGGGCTGGAGCCAGTGCTGCGGCAGGCCGACCAGCGCCTTGGTCGCCAGCCGGATGTCGCGTACGGACTCCAGTTCCAGCAGCCGCAGCACGAACGTCTCCAGCCGGGGCCAGGGCACGTTGGCCACGTCGCCGCCCGAGACCACCACGTCCCGCACGCCGGGCGTGCGCTTGAGGTAGTCCAGCATCAGCTCCTGCCGGTCGGCCGGCTTGAGGACGAGCCGGGTCTTGACGACCTGCGGGGTCGAGGTGCCGACCAGGTCCATCCGGGTGCAGTGCCCGCAGTACTGCGGGCAGGTGGCCACCAGCTCGGCCAGGACCTTGGTCGGGTAGCGGTGGGTCAGCCCCTCCACCACCCACATCTCCGCCTCGTGCAGCGAGTCGCGCTGCGCGCGGGGGTGGCTGGGCCAGCGCGGGTGGCGGTCCGAGCGCACCGGCAGCATGTACCGGCGGACCGGGTCCGCCATGAACGCCTCGGTGAAGGAGGCGGGGTCGCTCTCGGCCTGCGGCGCCATCACGTTGAGCATCTGCGGCGGGATCAGCATGGACATGGTCGCGAACCGCTCCACGTCGGCCGCCAGGTCGGCGTAGAAGGATTCCTGGAGCAGGTCCCCCACGACGGCGCGCAGTTCCCCGGCGTTCTTCACGCAGTGGGCGCGCTGCCAGCGGGCGTCGCGCCACTGCGCGTCGCCGACGCCGCGCCAGCCCGGCAGGCGCCGCCAGTCCGGCTCGACGAGAGGCCGGCGCACGTAGGTGTACGGCCGGTGGGAGGCGTCGGTGTTCATCGGGTGAACATCGCGGCGTGCCGGGTGCGGAGCTCGCGCTTGAGCACCTTGCCGGTGGGACCGAGGGGCAGGTCGTCGCCGGTCCGGGCGATGACCACCGCGTCGAGCGTGGCCAGGCCCGCGTCGGCGAGGGCCTTGTTGGCCTTCTCCCGCACCTCGTCGGCGGTGACGTCGCCGGCGTCGGCCTGCAGCCGCACCACGGCGACCGGGCGCTGCCCCTCCCCCGCCTTCCCGGGGACGCCGACGACCGAGCAGTCCTGGACGAGGGCAGCGCAGTCGGCGATGAGGACCTCCTCGACGGGCAGGCTGTGGACCGGACCGTCGGCGGTCTCGATGACGTCGGCGGTCCGGTCGAGATGGTAGAAGTTGCCCTCGCCGTCCCTGCGGGCCACGTCGCCGGTGAGCCAGTAGCCGTTGAGCTCGAAGCTGCGGGTCAGCCCCGGGTCGTTCCAGTACCCCGGGGTGCGCGACGGCGTGATCACCGCGAGCAGGCCCACGGTGCCGTCGGGGACCTCCTCGCCGTTCTCGTCGAGTACCGCGGCCTTGATCACCGCCTCCTGGGCCTTGCCCACGCAGCGGTCGTCCCGGGGGCTCTCGGGCGTGGTCACCTGGCCGAAGAGCGCCATCCCCATCTCGGAGGAGCCGAGGCCGTCGATGAACTGGGAGCCGGGCAGCGGCTCGCCCGCCGCGGTGCCGTCCGGGATCAGCCACGGCTTGATCAGACCGGCGGGCCGCTCGCCGAGCTGCACCAGCCGCCTGATGTGCCCGTGGTGCGCGCTGTCCCCGGTGTTGAACCAGGAGTGCACCCTCGCCGCCCCCCCTGACCGGGAGCTCCCCGGTGGCGAGCTCGACGAACGTCCGCGGGAACGAGGCCATCATGGTCGGCTGGAACGCCTCCATGACCGGTTCCACGGCCGCGCGCCGCCAGTCCGCCATGACCACGGTCGGCAGGCCGAGCAGCACGGCGGTGAGGAAGTAGCTGAGCCCGCCCGCGTGGGTGTGCGGCATCAGGGACATCAGCCTGTCGTACGGCTCGGCGGGGAAGCGGAGCATCCGCGGCTGCTTGCCCTCCCAGAACTGCCGGTGGCCCAGGATCGTCGACTTGGGCGTGCCGGTGGTGCCGGAGGAGTGGATCAGCGCCACGACGTCGTCCGGGGCGTGCCGGTAGGGGTACTCGGCGGGAAGCGCGGACGGGTCGGCGCCGTGGGCCCTCACCTCCGCGGCCGGGACGACGAAGCGCGGCCTGTTGTGCGGCGCGTCACGGTAGGCGAGGCTCAGCCGGGCCGGGTCGTCGGCCACCACACCGGTGACACCGACGTGGTCGAGGTAGCGGACCATGGTGTCGAGCCGCATCGCGTCGTTGACCATCGCCGGTACGGCGCCGAGCGCGGTGAGGGCCAGGAAGTGGATCAGCGGCTCGAGCCCCTCCCCCACCACGACGCCCACCGGCTCGCCGGGCCGTGCGCCGTTGGCGTGGTACCAGGCGGCGTACCGGTCGCGCAGCGCCGCGAGGTCGGTCAGGCTGTGGCCGCGCAGCACCACCCGGCCGCGGTGGTCGTCGTGGTGGCTGTACACGAACGGCACCCCGCGATTGGGGTTGGTCTCCAGGGCGTACTGCAGGAAGTTCCCCGCGCCGAGGTCCGGCTCGGTCATCAGTGATTTTCGGACCGGCAACGGCGCGATCGAGGTGGCGTCAGGCATGGATGTCCCTTCATCTGTACGTCGCGATGATCTCCGCGGCCGCCCGGTGTCCCGACCGGACGGCACCTTCCATCAGGCCGAAGAACTCCACGCTCGTCTCGGTGCCGGCCCAGTGCACCCGCCGGTGCGGGGTCGTCAGGTGCGGGCCGAGCCGGAGCCAGTCCCCCGGTCCGAAGAGCGCCGCGTAGCATCCGCGGCTGTAGGTCTCGCCGACCCAGTCGGTGGCGTGGAACCCGATCGGCCGGGGCAGGCCGGGGAAGAGCCGCGCGGCCTGGGCGAACGCCCGCTCGCGCCGTTCGTCCTCGGACAGCCGCGAGAACCGGTGCGCCTCCCTGCCGGTCACGAACCCGGTCAGCACGCCCACCCCGCCGTCCGCGGGCGAGTCGTCCACGGTGGACAGCAGGGGGCCCCGCGCGCTGACCGACCAGCCGGACAGCCCGTGCTCCCGCCAGGCGGGCGCCGGGTAGACCAGGTGCACCTTCACCGCGCACCCGGGCGCCGTGCGTCCGGTGGATCGGGGTGCGGGCAGGGCAGGACGGTGGTCGATCGTGCCGGCCAGCGACGGCGGCACCGCGACCACCACGGCGTCGGCCCGCAGCGATCCGGCGGGGGCCGTCACGGTCACGCCGTCGTCGTCCTGGTGGATCGCGCGCACCGGCTCGTTCAGGCGTACCCGGACACCCGGCCCGGCGGCCAGCCGTTCGCACACCCGGTGCGCCCCACCGGCGATCCGGTGCTCCTGAGCACCGCCCTCGAACGCGTTCAGGTAGCGGATCCCGCCTCCGGAGCGGAGGTAGAACGCCATGTGCAGGACGGACACGTCCGCCGGGTCGGCGGCCATCATCTCCCCGAGGAACAACGGGAAGAACAGCCGCGCGTCCGGATGGCGCAGGTGCTCGCCCGCCCACTCGGCCGCGGTCAGCGCGTCGAGGCGGGCGGCGTCCGCCGCCGACCACGGGGCGTCCAGGCCCGGGGTGCGGACCAGCTCGTCCAGCGCGTCGAACATCTCACCGAGCGCGACCGCGGACAACGGGGGGAACCGGCCGGGCCTGGTGCGCTCGTCGCCGCCGAGCGCGAAGCGGCTGTCGCCGTCCACGGTGGCGGGCGTGGTCTTCAGGTCCAGCCCGGTCATCAGGGCGGTCAGCGCGGTGTGGCGGTCGCCGAGGTACGCCGCGCCGGCGTCCACCCAGCCGCCGGGCGCGACCTCGATGCCGCGCATGCGGCCCCCGACCCGGTCACGCGCCTCGAGGACGGTGACGTCGAGGCCGTGCGCCGCCAGGTCGGCGGCGGCGGTGAGGCCCGCCAGCCCGGCCCCGACGACCACGACGCTCACGTCAGGCTCGCGATCTTCTTGTACAGGGCCCCGGGGGTGGGCGCGTCCAGGAAGTCGTCGAAGTCGAGTTCCACGCCGCATGTGCGCGCGACCGCGCTCAGGACGCGGGTGGCGAGCAGGGAATCCCCGCCCATGAGGAAAAAGTCTGAGTCGCTATTTATATTGTTATTTTCTAGAACGTTCCGAAATATGTCGGTCAACTCGTCCACGCTCATAGAAAATCCCTTTCAGGTGGTGGTGGATGCGTATCGCCGGTGCGAGCCCGCCCGGTCGACCTTTCCGCTGGCCGTGTGGACGAGTTCCGGCACGACGGTGATCCGTCCGGGCACGAGATGGGCCGGGGAACGGTCGCGCAGGTGGTTCAGGACGTCCTCGGCCAGCGTCACGGCGCCGCCGGGCGAGCGCGGTACGACGTAGGCCGCGAGCGTCGTGTGGTCGGCGACGGTGACGCCCGTCACCGCCACGGCGGCCACCTGCGGGTGACCGGCGATCTGGGCCTCCACCTCGGCCGGGTCCACCCGGACGCCACGCACCTTGAGCTCGTGGTCGAGCCTGCCCTCGTGGACGAGCATGCCGTCGGCCCTGCGGCCGACCCGGTCGCCGGTGCGGAAGTACCGTTCGGGACCACTGCCGATGTCGAGCTCGACGAACCGCTCCGCGTCCGCGTCGGGCCTGTCCCCGTATCCCAGCGCCAGCGAAGGACCGCCGACGAGCAGTTCGCCCTCCTCGCCGATGTGCTGCAGGACATGGGGCAGGGGGTGCCCGATCGGCACGCGTTCCCCGGGGCCCCAGGGGGCCGGCCGGCCGGCCGCGAGGGGGCCGCTCAGGTCGGCGGCATGGGTGACCAGCGTGGTCTCCGTGCATCCGTAGGTGTTGACCAGGCGGATCGCGCCGGTGTCGAGCGCGCACCAGTCGGCCAGCCGGGCGGGGTTGACCGCCTCCCCGCCGACGACGACCGTCCGCACGGACGCGGGCAGCGCCGCCCGCTCCTCCGCCAGGTGGCGTACCAGTTCGTGCCAGAACGCCGAGGGGAGGTCCAGGACGGTGACCCCCTCGGTGTCGAGCATCCGCAGCATCCGCCGGAAGGAACCCGAGTGGGCGTGGTCGTGGAAGACCAGCGTCGCGCCCGCGGTGAGCGTGGGCAGGATCTCCTCGAAGCAGGTGTCCCAGTTCAGCGACGCGAACTGCAGCACGCGGTCCGCCGGGGTGAGGCCGAAAAGGTCGCGCAGCGCGCCGGTCGCGGTGGCGATGGCCCCGCGCGGGGTCACCACGGGTTTCGGCTCCCCGGTGGAGCCGGAGGTGAACAGGACGTACGCCGGATCGCCCGGATCGCCGGTGGCGAAGGCCGGCGGCGTGGTTCCGGACGTGTCACCGGGAGCGTGCGCGGCCTCGGGGAGGCCGGGGAGCGGCACCGGGCGCGTCCCGGGCGGCACGGGCGTCTCCCGCCCGGTGGTGATCACCAGGCGGCATCCGCCCGCCGCCGCCAGCGCCCGCCGCCTCGGCTCCGGGTACGCCGGGTCGATGGGGCAGTACGTACCGCCCGCGGCCAGCGTGCCGAGCAGGGCGGCCACGGTGGCCGGCGACCGCGACGTGATCACTCCGACCACTCCCGGATCCGGGCCGAGACGTCGCGCCGTGGCACGCACCCACAGGTCGAGTTCGGCGTAGGTAAGGGATCGGCCGTTGTGCGTCACCGCCGTCCGGCCCGGATTTCGGCTGACCGTTTCGGCGAATGCCGTCATTACGTCGTGGTGTGGTTCGGGCACGGCTGCGCCTTCCTTGGATGCCATACCAAATGCCAGGGATGCTATACCAAGGTGCGCTTTGTAACGAGAGAGAAAAACCGCCATAATTATGGCGAAAAATAGCTGATGTGAGGGCGATTTCCGGCCGGATCCACAAACCCGGAAAATTCACGCCGAAAAGCCGGACACCCATTCCGAGCTGCGGCGACTCCACAATGGCCGGCGCATCGGAACACGGGTCGCCCGCGGCCCGCCGGACCGGGCGGGCCGGGGCACCGGGGACGGGCGGGACGTCAGGGCCGGGCGGGCAGCTCGAACTCGACGCAGGTCATGCCGCGCATGTCCAGCCAGGCCCGGCCGGGTGCGCGGACCAGCCGGAAGACGACCTCCCCGCACCCGGGGCAGCGGGCCACCAGGCCCGGGGCGTGGGTGTACAGGTGCGCCTCGGCCAGGGCGAGGGACCGGTCGCAGGCGGAGCAGCGGCCGGTGGCGGCGGTCAGGTCGACGGCGAAGACGTCGCGCAGGGCTCCCCCCGCGGCGTTGCCGTCGATGTGGTCCTGGGTCATGGTCGTCCTCCACTGGGGCCGAAGCGTTCCGTGCGGATCAGGCCGGGCTCGTGCCCGGCGGAGACGAGCAGGTCGGCGACCGTCTCGACGAAGCCGGTGGGCCCGCAGACGAAGACGGCGGGCTCCCGCTCCGGCGGCCAGACGGCCCGTGCGAGCAGGTCCGCGTCGACGCGGGCCGCGGGGCGTCCCCAGCCCTCGGGCGCCCGGCGCGTGTAGGCGTAGGTGACCTCCAGGCCGGAGCCGCCGGTGGACAGGCGGTCCAGCTCGGCGCGGTAGAGGGCCGTCCCGGGCTCGCGCGCCGAGTACAGCAGCCGGAACGGCGCGTCGGCACCGGCCGCGGCGCGGGCGCGGATCATCGCCATCAGCGGGACCACGCCGGAGCCGCCCGCGACGAGCTGCACCGGCTCCGGCGTCTCGGGACGCCAGACGAACCAGCCCCCGATCGGGCCGCGCACCTCCAGCGGGTCGCCCGGTGCCAGGACGCCCGCGAGGTAGGGGGAGACCTCGCCGTCGGGCAGCAGCTCGACGGTGAGCTCCAGCCGGTCCCCGCCGGAGGCCGAGGCGATGGAGTACGAGCGCTGGGTGGAGTAGCCGTCGGGGGCGGTGAGCCGCACGTCGAGGTGCTGGCCGGCCAGGTGGCCCGGCCAGCCCGGCACGTCCAGGACGAGCGTGCGCGCCCCGGGGGTCTCGTCGCGGACGGCGGCGACCGTGGCGACCCGCCAGGTCAGTCGCCCCAGTACCGTTGCTCGCGCCATGGGTCTCCGTAGGAATGATAGCCGGCGCCCTCCCAGAACCCCGGCCGGTCCTCGTCGAGGAGCCGGATGCCGCGGACCCACTTGGCGCTCTTCCAGAGGTACAGGTGCGGCACGAGCAGCCGGGCGGGCCCGCCGTGCTCGGGGTCCAGGGGTTCGCCGTCGTAGCGGGTCGCGATCCAGGCCCTCCCGTCGAGCAGGTCCTCCAACGGGAGGTTGGTGGTGTAGCCGCCGTAGGAGTGCGCCAGGGCGTACTCCGCGGACGTCTCCACCCCGGCCAGCAGGGTGTCCAGCGACACCCCCTGCCAGGTGGTGGCCAGCTTGGACCACTTGGTGACGCAGTGCAGGTCGACGGTGAACCGCTCCAGGGGCAGCGCGCCGAGCTCCGCCCAGGTCCAGCGGGTCGTCTCGCCGGTCTCGGTGACGATCTCGAAGGCCCACTCGTCGGTGGAGACGTGCGGGGTGGGCCCGGCCGACAGGACGGGGAAGTCCTCGGTGAGGTACTGCCCCGGCGGCAGGTCCGGGTTGGCGGCGCGGCGGCGGCCGAAGAACCCGGGCGAGACGATGCCCATGACGCCCACCTCCTGTGTGACGGGGTCGCCTGACCGGCCGGTCCGGCCGGTGCCCGGTGGCCGTGGCGGGCCCCGGACCGGCCGCGACGCGAACGGACGCGACAGGTAAATCTCATCACACTCGGTCAGACACCCAGTAACCGGGCGTATCCAGCAGAGCCTCTCCCCCGGGCGGACGGCCGCCGTACCAACGAAGCACATGAGTCCTTTTGTCAGGATTTACCGCTCAAAGCGCTACATCGGTATGGATAGGCGCATATGTGAGAGGAGTGAGGTTTCCGATCGTGGACCGACGGAGGATCCGATGCTTCGAAAGCTGATCATTATGCTGGCCGCCGTCCTGGCCATGACGGGCGGCACCACCGCCTTCGCGTTCTCGCCGCCCCCGCCCCCGCCGCCCCCGGCGCCCGCCGACCCCTCCGCGCCGGCGGGCTCGCCGCAGGCCGCCAACCAGCAGGACAAGGACTTCCTGGTCAAGGCGCACCAGTCCAACCTCTCCGAGATCGAGGCGGGCAAGGCGGCCCGGCAGAAGACCACCGACCAGTCCGGACGGCCGAACGCCGCCACCGTCCTGGAGCTCGGCGAGATGTTCATCGCCGACCACACCAAGCTCGACGCGACGGTACGGCAGGTGGCCGGCCGGCTCGGGGTCAAGCTCCCGGACGCGCCCGCCCCCGCGCAGCGCGAGCAGCTGGACAAGGTGGCGGCGCTGAACGGCGCCGAGTTCGACAGGGCCTGGATCACCGCGGAGATCGCCGGTCACCGGGCGACCCTCGCCGCCGTGGACAAGGAGATCGCGAGCGGCGCGTCGCCCGAGGTGAAGCAGATCGCCGTCACCGCCAAGCCGGTGGTGCAGAGGCACCTCGACATGCTGCTCCAGGCCGAGGAGACCCCGACCCCCGGCCCTTCGGAGAGCTGAGCCACCTCATCGGCGACCGCGGGCCCCGCCCCGCTCCCGGTGGAGCGGGGCCGGGCCGGAGGTCTACGGCGACTCCGAGCCGGCACGCCGCAGGTGACGGGAACGGGCCAGGTCGTGGGCCGCGCGGAGCAGCTCCCGGACCGCGGGCTCCGTCCGCGGCCCCGGGTTCACCACGGCCAGCCAGCCCAGGGTGCCGTAGACGGGGTGGGCGATCACGGTGTCGGCCACACTGGGGTCGGTCCCGTCCGGCTCCGGGTCGCGCGGCCCGCGGCCCGTGTGCCGGGCGAAGGCGTCCTTGCCCGCGAAGAGGTTGAGGCGGAAGGCGCCGGGGCGGTCCAGTCGTGAGCGCTCGTCGTCCGGGTAGTCCTTCGTCACGATCGTCGCGAAGGGCTGGGTCCGCTCCGGGACCTTGCCGTCGGGCGCGTGGTAGAAGAACGCGTCGCCCCAGCTGATCTCGGGTGAGCCGTCGCCGGGCACCGGCCGCAGGACCAGGACCCCTTCCAGGCCGCCGAGGAATTCGATGATCTCGTCGATGCTCATGTGCTGTAGCGTTTCATTCATGTGCTTGTGGAGACTTCACCCCGGACACTCCCAGGTGGAGCGGTGAGAAGTCACAAGTCGCCGTCATGAGGACGATCGACGTCGCACGGCGTGCCGGGTGCTCCGTCCAGCAGGTGCGCGATCTCGAACGCGACGGCGTGCTGCCCGTGGCGGCGCGCACCGCCACGGGATACCGGGTCTACGACGAGACGCACGTGCGCTCGGCGCTGGCCTACCGGGCCCTCGCGGCCGGGACGGGGCCGGCCGAGGCAAGACGGATCATGCGCGCGGCGCACACCCGCCCTCTGCCGGAGCTGCTCGCCCTGCTCGACGCGGCGCACGCCCGGCTCGACACCGAGCGGCGGGACCTCGCGCTGGCCAGGCGGGCCGCCGCGACGATCTCCGAGGAGCCGATCGGCGACGTGCGCCCGTCGGACGTCATGAGCGTCTCCGAGCTCGCCGTCGCGCTGGGGGTGCGGACCTCGACGCTGCGGCACTGGGACGCGGAGGGCCTGGTGGTGCCCCGCCGGGACTCCCCGGCGGGACCGCGGCGGTACTTCCCCGACGACGTGCGGGACGCCCGGATCGTCCACCAGCTGCGCAGGGCCGGACACCGCGTCGCCGCGCTCCGCACCCTGATGCCGCAGCTGCGCGGCGCCCGCCGGTGGGACGAGGTGACGGCCGCGCTGTCCGCCCGGGAGGCGGGCATCGACGCCCGCTCCAGGGCCCTCCTCGACGCCGCCGCCGCGCTCGGCGCGTTGATCCCACCGGCGTGAGAGGGGGTCCCGGGCCGGGAACGGGGGGCCGGCACGCGACCGGCCGCCGGGTCCCGCCCTCGCGGAGCGGGACCCGGCGGCCGGGGCATGAGGGCCGACCGACGGCCGGCGGTGCCGGTCGGACCGGCCTGCGGGTGATTACGGGACGAGCCGGAGCACGCCCCACCTCGACGTGTCGACGTAGCCACGACCGGTCGGGTCGTTCCAGGTCGCGGCGGCCGTTCGGGCGGCGCCGGTGGCGTCGTTGACCTGCACGTCGAAGCCGAGCAGGGTGTCCTTGGCCAGGGTGACGGTGGGCAGCCTGATCGCCGCCTCGACCAGGTAGCCGCCGGAGGTCCGCACGGCCGCGGCGGTCAGGTTGTCCCGGACCGCGAACGCGTCGAACGTGCCGCCCACGGTCCGCCTGCCGGTGAAGCTCACCCGGTACTGGCCGTCGTCGTCGTCGTACCCCCTGGTCTTGTTGTTCTGCGGGTCCACGAAGATCTCGACGGAGTCCTGCGACCAGGCGTCGGGCGACTCCTCACTGAGCACCGGATCGGTCACCCGGGCCAGGACGTACAGGACCCCGGCGTTCCACACGGCCCTGACCCTGGCGGTCGCGCCGGAGGTGCCCTGGACGCGGGTGCCGGTGGTGATCTCCGGTGCCCTGTTCCAGGCGGCCTCGGCGACGCCGTCCACCACGGGCGCGCCCCTGGGCGCCAGGGCGGTCCTGACGGCCGGGACGAACGTCAGTCTCCCCGCCCAGGAGGTCTCCCCGCCGGTCGCGTCGTCCACCACGACCCGCGCGTCGGCCGTCGTGCCCGTACCGGCCGGCAGGGGCAGCAGCGCCTCGACCCGGTAGCCGGTCGCGGTCGGCTTGGTGTGCGCCTTGAACCCGTGGGCGTGCGTGCCGCCCCGCCGGACGCGGTACGGCGTGCCGTCCACGGTGAAGGTGACGGAGTCGTCCTTGCTCACGGTGGCGTCGACGACCTCGGCCAGCACGTACAGGCCCCCGGACGGGCCGGTGGACGCGACGCGCGCCTGCCAGGTCGCGGACAGCCCGCCGACCCGGGGCACGGGGGCGCCGGGCAGCAGGTCCCACTCGCCGTCCCGCTTGCCGTCCACCCGCACCGTGCCCGCGGGCACGTTCAGGGACCGGACGAGCGGCGGCAGCCTGGACGCATCGACGATGCCCCAGTACGCGGGCTTGGCCTGGAGCTCGTCGTCGAACGGCAGCGGCGGGTTGAGCCGCGCGATGGGGAAGGTGGACAGCCAGGTCGCGTCGTCGGCCACGCCCCAGATCGTCACCGACGACAGGTGCTCCGCCTGGCGCCGGAAGACGTCGAAGATCTCCCGGTAGCGGTGTCCCTGCAGGGCGAGGACCTCGGCCGGGACCGTCTCGTAGGAGCTCACGAAGTCGGTGTAGACGCTCACGTCCAGCTCGGTGACCTGCTGCTCGACGCCCAGGCCGGCGAACTTCTCGATCGTGTCCTCGATGTACGAGGCGGGCGGCTGCTCGACGTTGACGTGCAGCTGGTGGCCGACCGCGTCGATCGGGACGCCCTCGGCGCGCAGCTTCGCGACCAGGTCGTACAGCGCCTGCCGCTTGCGGGGGAACTCGGTGTTGTAGTCGTTGATGACGAGCGTCGCGTCCGGGTCGACCTCGCGGGCCACCCGGAAGGCGGTGCGGATGTAGTCCAGGCCGGCGATCTCGAACCACGGGGAGCGGCGCAGCCCGTCGGGCCGGTTCTCGTCGACGACCTCGTTGACCACGTCCCAGGTGTCGATCCTGCCCTTGTAGCGGCCCATCACGGCGCGGATGTGGTTCTCCATCCGGCGCAGCAGGATCTCCTTGGTGGCGCCCTCGAAGACCCAGGCGGGCGTCTGGCTGTGCCAGACCAGGGTGTGGCCGCGCACCCTCAGGCCGTTGCCGGTCGCCCAGTCCACCAGGTGGTCGCCCTCGGCGAAGGTGAACTGTCCCTCGGCCGGTTCGGTGGCGTCCCACTTGAGGCTGTTGCCCGGGGTGACGCTCTCGTAGTGCTTGGTGATCAGCTTGGCGTGCTCGCCGAGGGTGGCGGCCCGTTCGAAGGCCGCGCCGATCGTGAACGGCACCACGTCCTTGAGCGAGGGGATGTCGGTCTGCACCGGCTTGGGCTCGATGTAGGCCAGCCGGAAGTCGTCGACGGCGAACGGCGCCGTCCCCTCGGCCGACTCGACGTAGACGCTCAGGAAGTCGGCGTCGTGGGCGAGCAGGTAGGTGCCCGCGAGCCGGGTCCACTCGCCGGCGGCCAGGTCGCGGGGCCCGGCGACCCGGTCGTAGGACGGGGTCTCGCCCGAGCGCCGTTCGATCGACAGGCTCACGCTCTGGGCGGTGGCGCTGCGCACCCAGACCGACAGGTCGTACTTCGATCCCTTGGCCAGCTTGCCGAGCACCGTCCGGGACGGGCCGTCCCAGGACGCCTGCCGGTCGGTGACGCCCAGGCCGTACGCGCCGTCGTGCGCGGAGCCCGCCTCGGCGGTCAGGACGGCGCCGCCGCGCGAGGTCCACCCCTCGGTGGTCCCGGTCTCGAAGTCGCTGGTCAGACCGGACCTGGCCGGGTCGGTGTCGGCGGTGACCACGATGTCGTCGAGGTGGAACGCGACGGCCGCCACCGAGCTCTCGGCGTACAGCGACAGCGTGGAGTCGGCGGTGTAGGTGTAGGTGCCCGTCAGGCGGACCCAGGCGGAATCGGTGACGGTGGCCGCCGCGACCCGCTCGTAGACGGCCTCGCCCCCGGCGGGGGTGCGCTGCACGGTGAGCGCGACCGTCGAGGACTCCTGCCCGGCCGCGGCCCGTGCCCACGCGGACACCTCGTAGGCGACGCCCTTCTCGAACGGCGGGGTGACGGCCGCGCCGTGCCAGGTGTCGGTACGGCCGGTGGTGAGCAGGGAGCGGGCGCCGCCGTGCGCGGCGTCGGGGGTGGTCGCGACCGAGACCCCCGAGCCCCGCGGCTCCCAGCCCTGGGTCCCGGACTCGAAGTCGTAGGTGACGATCGTGGCGGCGGACGCCTGCGCGGCGGACGTGTGCGTGACGGAGGCGTGGGCGGTGGAGGCGTCGGTCGTGGAGGCGTGGGCGGCCGGGGTGGCGGGCAGGCCCGCCACCGTTCCGGCCAGCAGGGACAGGGCGAGGGACAGCAGGGCCAGGGCCGTTGCCCGCGGCCGGGGGGCGCGCATCTTTCCGGTGCTCCTCGGTCAGGTAGGAGTGGAAACGAAGGGGACGGTGGGGGGTGTGACGGCCTTCCCGGGATACCACGCCTTTCCTGATTTTTCTGGATATCTACTACCTAGGAGCCGCCGGGCATCAGGCCCCGAGCGAGTTCTGCCCGAGCCGCTCCCTCCCGAGCGGGTCCCCGGCGTGCGGGTCCTGCTCGCCCGAGTTCCCCGCGTGCGAGTTCCCAGCGTGCGAGTTCCCCGTGCCCGGGTTCCCCGCGTGCGAGTCCCCGCCGAGGAGATCCCCTCCGAGCGGATCCCCGGCGCGCAGGTTCTCGGCGAGCAGGTCCAGCAGCGGCTGCCGCCGGCTGCACCGGGCGAGCGCGAACGAGTCGGCCAGGGCGACCAGCTCCTCGTCGGAGCGGTCGCGCAGCAGCCCGGCGTACTCCGGGAGCAGCGCCTGCGCGATGAGGATGTGCCGGATCAGGTCGTCGACCTGGTACCGGGCGCCCCAGGGGTAGGGGTCCCAGGAGGGGAACTCGGTCTCCATCAGGCGGTGCAGCGGCGCCAGCTCGCTCGCCGCCTCCTCCATCGTCGATCCCCACCGGTCCGCGCCCAGCCGCTGCTTCTTGGCGATGAAGTCGCCGAACCGGCTCATGTACGGCTCGCCCGCGCAGACCAGCCCCTGCAGGCCGACGTCCTTGTAGGTCCACAGCGACCAGCCGGCCTCGTGCGCGTCGAAGATCTCCAGCTGGTCGCGGAGGATCTGGTAGCGCTGCCGGTCGATCTCCGGGTTCCCGGTGTAGACCGGGCCGAACTCGCCGACCCAGATGGGGGTGCCGGTCTCGCGCTGGAAGACGGTCCGGCGCTCGAAGGAGCGCTCCAGCTGCTCGCGGTCCACCCACTCCCCCCGGGTGTGCCCGGGGTAGGGGCCGCCGTGCGCGAACCCGGCCAGCGCGTAGTCGTGGCAGACGAAGACGGTGTTCTCGTACACCTCGCGGAAGATCGAGAAGTCGGTGGAGTAGGTGTTGCCGTCCAGGAACAGCACGTGGCCCGGGTCGACGGCGCGCACGGCCTTGACCAGGCGGTCGTAGAAGGGGCCGACGACCTGCCCGCTCGGGTCGCCGGGCTCGTTGACCGGGTTGTAGCCGGCCACCCAGGGGTTGTCGCGGTAGCGGTCGGCCACGACCTCCCACAGGTGGACGGCGCGGTCCTGGAAGTGGCGGTGCTGCCAGAACGCCGCGATGTGGGTGGGGTTGTCGGAGTGCCAGTGCTGGTTCTGCGCGCCGGGCAGGGCGTGCAGGTCGATGACGCTGTAGATGCCGTGCTCGCCGAGCAGGCGGATCACCCGGTCCAGGTGACGGAAGCCGTGCTCGTCGATCTCGAAGGGGCGGTCGTCGGACTCCAGGTGGCGGTAGTTGATGGGGATACGCACGCAGTTGGTACCGAGCCCGGCCAGCAGCGCGGCGTCGTCCGGCCCGAAGAAGGAGGTGAGCAGGCGGTCGAAGAACATCTCGGCGCGTTCCTCGCCCAGCGCCTCCCGGACGGCCGTGCGCATCGACGCCTCGTTGGCCGGGTAGCCGGTGATGAAGTTCTCCATGTTCAGCCAGCCCCCGAGGCCCACTCCGCGCAGCCGTACCGGGGTGCCGGCCGCGTCGACGAGACGGGATCCGGCAACGCTCAAGGTCATTGTTTCTCGCTTCCTACACGACGAACGGGGATGAACGAGGACGGGATCAGCCCTTGGTGGCGCCCGCGGTGAGGCCGCTGATCAGCTGACGCTCGGCGACGGCGTAGAAGGCCAGAGCCGGGACCATGGAGACGATGACGTAGGCCAGGATCCTGGCGGTGTCGGCCATGTACTCCCCCTGGAACTGCTGGACGCCCAGCGGCAGCGTCCACAGGTTCGGGTCGTTGAGGACCACCAGCGGGAGGAAGAAGTTGTTCCAGCTGGCCACGATGGCCAGGACCGAGACCGTGGCCAGTGCGGGCCGGGCGATCGGCAGCAGCACCCGCCAGAAGAAGCCGAAGGGGGTGCAGCCGTCGATGATGGCCGCCTCCTCCACCTCCCGGGGAATGGACCGGAAGAACGTCCGCAGGATGATGACGGTCAGCGGCAGGCCGAACGCGGCCTGCGGCAGGATGACCCCCAGCGGGTTGTCCAGCAGGCCGAACGTGCGCAGCAGGACGAACAGCGGCAGGATCGCCACCGCGAACGGGAACATCAGCCCGATCGCGAACAGCGTGAACAGGAACTCGCGGCCCCGGAAGGCAAACCGCGCGAACGCGAAGGCGGCCATCGCCGACAGGCCCACGACCAGCACGGTCGTGACGACCGCGACGAACAGGCTGTTGAGGAACTGGCGCCAGAACGTGCCGGAGAGGATCACGTCGGTGTAGTTGCCGGTCACCCACGGCGACGGCAGGCCCAGCGGGTTGCCCGAGAGCTGGTCGGAGGTCTTGAAACCCCCCAGCAGGCCGTACAGGAAGGGCACGACGATGAAGACGGCCGCGACCCAGATGATCGCGTGGATCGGGAACGTGCGCAGCCGGGCGATCATCGGCGGTCTCCCATGGTGGTGCTGGCCCCCTCCAGGTCCCGGCGCAGGACGAACCGCTGGTAGCCGAGGGCGAAGACGAGGCTGATCAGGAACATCACGACGCTGATCGCGCTGGAGTAGCCGATCTGGGATCGCTTGAAGCCGTACTCGAACATGCTGACGGCCATGGTCTCGGAGGCGTGCGAAGGACCGCCCCCGGTGAGGATCCAGACCAGGTCGAAGAGCTGGATGGTGCCGATGATGGACAGGAAGACGCTGACCCGGATGGTGGGGCCGAGCAGCGGCAGGGTGACGTGGCGGAACACGTTCCAGCTGCCGGCGCCGTCGATCCTGGCCGCCTCGCTCAGCTCCCTGGGGATGCCCTGCAGGCCGGCCAGGTAGAGGATCATGTGGAAGCCGAAGTACTTCCAGGTGATCACCAGGAAGAGCGAGAACATCACGGTGTCCGGCTCGGACAGCCAGGTCCAGGGCTCCAGACCCCAGGAGACGAGCATCCGGTTGGCCAGGCCCGCCTCGGGCGAGAGGATCAGCGAGAACAGCACGCCGATGATCGCCTCGGAGAGCATGTACGGCGCGAAGAACAGCAGCCGGTAGAAGGCCCGCCCGCGGATCCGCTGGTTCAGCATCACCGCCAGGCCCAGCGAGAGCGGCAGCTGCACCAGCAGGCCCAGCACGATCAGGATGCCGCCGTTGCGCAGGTCGCCGACGAAGATGTCGCTGGCGAACAGCCGGGTGAAGTTGTCCAGGCCGACGAAGTTGCTCGGCGGGCCGATGCCGTTCCACTTGTAGAGGCTGGTGTAGCCGGCCACCAGGATCGGGGCCAGCACCAGCAAGGCGAACAGGACCAGCGCGGGGAGCACGAACAGGATCGCGGTGACCCAGCCGCGCCCCCGCCGGGACCCGCGCCCGCGCCTTCGCGCCGGTGCGGGTCCCTCGGGGGAAAGGGCCGGACGCGCGTCCGGCCCTGTCATCGTCTTCATCCGGGCGGCTACTCCGACTCCGCCTTGGCCGTCTCGGTGATGCTCTTGACGACCTCCTCGGGCGTCTTGGTGCCCCCGATCAGCTCGGCCACGGAGTCGTTGATCTCCTGGCCGACGGCCGGCGGGTACTCCTGGTCGAGGTAGAGCTGGAAGCCGGTCGCGGCCGCGAGGGTCTCGGAGACCGTCTTGACGTGGGGGTCGGTGACGGCCGCCTCCTCACCCTGCTTGAGCACGGGCAGCACGCCGCCCGCCTTGACGGCCTTGCTGTGGTTCTCCGCCTTGAGCGAGAACTTCAGGAAGTCCAGCGCCGCGGGCGGGGCGTTGACGCCCACGGCCAGGCCGCCGCCGCCGCCGAACGCGTCGCCGGGTGCCCCCTTGCCCCCCTCGACCGCGGGGAAGGTGAAGAACCCGAGGTCGTCGCCGAGGCCCTTGCCGGAGTCCTTCTGCACGGACGGGGCCCACTGGCCCATCAGCTCCATGCCGGCCTTGCCGTTGCCCATGGTCGCGGCCTGGCCGTCGGGGGTGGAGTAGTCGGCGCCCTGGAAGCCCTTCTGGAACGGCTGGAGGTCGACGAGTTCCTTGAGCTTCTGGCCGGCGGCGACGAAGTCGGGACCGGTGAAGTCGTTGCTGGTGCCGGCCTGCTTGAACGCCTCCAGCCCGGCCACCCGCATGGCCAGGTAGGACCAGTAGTAGTGGCCCGGCCACTTGGCCTTGCCCGCGAGGGCGATCGGGGTGGTCCCGTCCGCCTTCAGCTTCTTGACCGTGTCCAGGAACCCGGTCCAGGTGGTGGGGGGCTCGGTGATGCCGGCCTTCTTGAACAGCGCCTTGTTGTACCAGAACCCGACCATGCCGATGTCGGTGGGCAGCCCGTAGGTCTTGCCGTCGAACTGGTAGGCGGACAGGGCGGCCGGGGTGATGCCGCCGATGACGTCGGCGGCGTCGGACGTCAGGTCCTTGACCAGTCCCGCCTCGACGTGCTGCTTCAGGACGCCGCCACCCCAGGTGGAGTACAGGTCCGGCGCCTTGCCCGACTGGGTGAGCGTGGCCAGCTTGGGCTTGTAGGAGTCGTTCTCGATGGCGATGTTCTTGATCGTCACGTTCGGGTGGGCCGCCTGGTACTCCTTGATGCGCTCCGCCCAGAACGTCTTCATCGGTTCTGCCGTCGCCAGGTTCCAGAACTCGAAGGTGACCTTTTCAGAGCCGGCGGCCGCACCGGACGTGGCCCCGCCACCTTCTCCGCTCGTGCTGCAAGCTCCGAGAAGCAGCGTCGATACCGCCAGAGCCACCACGCCTCGCCGACTCAGCATGGGATCCCCTTTCGGGAGTGAGGCTAGAAAGTTTCATATGTACCCCGAATATTTCGTGACCCGGAGAATAGGTAAAATGGCGGTTACGCGTCAATAGTCGCCGAGGTAGTGATCCCATCCCGTGTCCCTCCCGTCCCGGTGTCCCTCCCGGTAGGGATGGTGAGGTTCCCGAAAGTTTTCGTTTAGTATTCGGCTCATGTCGACCACAAGGCGCGTGACGATCGCCCATATCGCCGAGCGGGCAGGGGTCTCCGCGCCCACCGTCTCAAAGGTCATCAACGGAAGGCCAGAGGTCGCCCCCGCGACCAGGCAGCGGGTGGAGCGGCTGCTGCGCGAGCACGGCTACCGGCGCAGGGGCGGCCAGGGCGACGGCCCCGCCGGGCTGGTGGACCTGGTGTTCACCGAGATCGAGAGCCCGTGGGCGATGGAGCTGGTGCGCGGGGTGGAGGCCTCGGCCCGCGAGGTCGGCGCCGGTGTGGTGATCTCGGTCCTGCACGACCGCGCCGGGCCGGGCCGGGACTGGGTGGAGCGGATCGCCGCCCGGCACACCGACGGGGCCATCCTGGTCGGCTCGCGGATCAGCGCCGACCGGCACGACCGGCTGGCCGCCCGGTCCATCCCCTTCGTGGTGGTGGACCCCGACGGCGAGCCGCCGGCCGGGGTCGCCTCGGTCGGGGCCACGAACTGGCACGGCGGGCTGGCCGCCACCCGCCACCTGCTGGAGCTGGGGCACCGCAGGATCGGGATGATCGGCGGCCCGCCCGGCATGCTGTGCAGCCGGGCCCGCGTCGACGGCTACCGCGCCGCGCTGGAGACCGCGGGCGTTCCGGTGGACCCCGCGCTCATCGGGTACGGCGACTTCCTGGTCGGCTCCGGACGCGACGGCGGGCACGAGCTGCTCTCCCTGCCCGACCCGCCGACCGCGATCTTCGCCGGCAGCGACATGCAGGCGTTCGGCGTGCTGGAGGCGGCCAGGCGGCGCGGCCTGCGGGTGCCCGGCGACCTGTCGGTGGTGGGCTTCGACGACCTGCCGCTGGCGCGCTCGGCCTGGCCGCCGCTGACCACGGTCTGCCAGCCGCTCCAGGAGATGGCGGCGCTGGCCACCCGGATGGTGCTCGACCCGTCCCCGGGCGGGCGCGAGCCCCGGCGGGTGGAGCTGGCCACCGAACTCGTCGTGCGGGAGAGCACCTCGCCACCGGCCGGGCGTTGACGCTCATCCGCGTGACGTCTACGGTACTCACACGAAAAGTATCTGTAATCTTGTGAAAGTTTCGGAAAGCGGGTTCCCGCATGTCTCGACGTCGCAGGACAGTACTGGTACCGATCCTCCTGCTCCCCCTGCTCGGCTCCGTCCCGGCCGCCGCCCAGGCCGGGCCCGAGGCCGGCACGACCGCCGCGCGGACCGGCTCGGGGACCGCCCCGGAGATCCGCCTGGAGCGCCACCGGACCCTCCAGCGGATCGACGGCTTCGGCTTCTCCCAGGCGTTCCGGCGCAACGAGCTGGTCCGCGCGCTGCCCGCCTCGTCGCAGCGGGAGATCCTGGACCTGTGGCTCAGCCCCACCAAGGGGGCCGGGCTGAGCATCCTGCGCCTGGGCATCGGCTCCTCCCCCACCGGCAGCCCGTACGACCTGATGTCCTCCATCCAGCCCGTCGACCCGGGCGGCCCGGACGCGCCGCCGAAGTACGTCTGGGACGGCGACGACGGCGGCCAGGTGTGGCTGGCCAAGGAGGCCAAGCGGTACGGCGTGAAGCGCTTCTACGCCGACGCGTGGAGCGCCCCGGGCTACATGAAGGACAACGGCTCCGACAGCAACGGCGGCTCGCTGCTCCCGGAGTGGCGCAAGGCGTACGCGAACTACCTGGTGCAGTACGCGAAGTTCTACGCCCGCGAGGGCATCCGCGTCACCGACCTGGGGTTCACCAACGAGCCCGACCTGACCGTCTCCTACGCCTCGATGCGGTTCACCCCGGCCGAGGCCGCGGACTTCGTCAAGGTGCTCGGCCCGGTCGCGGCCCGCGCCGGCATCAAGGTCGCCTGCTGCGACGCCGCCGGGTGGGCCCAGCAGCGCGAGTACACCAAGGCCATCGAGGCCGACCCGATCGCGCGCCGGTGGGTCGCCACGCACACCGGGCACCCCTACGTCAGCCCGGTGGACGGCCCGCTGCCCACCGACCGGCCCACCTGGATGTCGGAGTGGTCGCCCAACGGCGACACCTGGAACGAGGCCTGGGACGACGGCAGCGGCTACGACGGCTTCGCGGTCGCCCAGCAGATCCACGACTCGTTCACCGTGGGCGGGGTCTCCGGCTACGTCTTCTGGTTCGGCGCCTCGCGCGGCACCACCCGGGGCATGATCCAGATCGACCAGGCGACCTCCACCTACCGCGTCGCCAAGCGCCTGTGGGCGCTGGCCGCCTACAGCCGCTTCATCCGGCCCGGCGCGGTCCGGCTGGCCGCCGAGGCGCCCGACCCGGCGCTGAAGGTGACCGCCTTCCGCAACGCCGACGGCTCGGAGGTCGTCGAGATCCTCAACACCGCCACCACCGAGGTCTCCGCCAAGGTCACCACCAGGCCGGGGCGGGCCACCTCCTACCTGACCGACACCGCTCACTCGCTCACCGCCACCCCGCTGCCGGGCCTGCGAGGCGGCCGAGACCTCGTCCTGCCGCCCCGCTCCCTGACGACCGTGGTCGTACGATGAGGATCATGAGCCTCCCCCCGTCACCTTCGCCCGGAACGTCCCCCCTGCCGCGGAGCATCGCGGGGGGAGGGCGGTGATCCGGGCGGCGGTGGTGGGCACCGGCGGCATCGCGGGGATCTGCCACCTGCCCGCGCTGCGCTCCCAGGCCCACCGGGTCCGGCCGGTGGCCGCGGTGGACGTGGACGAGGCACGGGTGAAGGCGTTCTGCGCCGAGCACTCCGTCGAGGGGGCGTACACCTCGCTGGAGGAGATGCTGGAGGCCGAGCGGCCCGACCTGGTCCACCTGTGCACGCCCCCGCACCTGCACGCCGCGCAGGCGGTGGCCTGCCTGGAGGCGGGCGCCTGGGTGTGGATCGAGAAGCCCGCCTGCCTGTCGCTGGCCGAGCACGACCTGATCACGGCGGCCGAGGGGGCCGGCCGCGCCTCGGTCGTCTCCCAGCACCGCTTCGGCTCGGGCGCGCGGCACCTGCGCGCGCTCGCGCCCGAGCTGGGCCGCCCGCTGGTCGCGCTCTGCGTGACCACCTGGTACCGCGACGACGCCTACTACGAGGTGCCCTGGCGCGGCCGGTGGGAGACCGAGGGCGGCGGCCCCACGATGGGCCACGGCATCCACCAGATGGACCTGATGCTCTCGGTGCTGGGCGACTGGACGGAGATCCGCGCGATGACCGGCACGCTGGAGCGCCGGATCGAGACCGAGGACGTCTCCATGGCCACGGTCCGGTTCGACTCCGGCGCCATGGCCTCGGTCGTCAACAGCGTGCTGTCGCGGCGCGAGGAGAGCTACCTGCGCTTCGACTACACCGAGGCCACCGTGGAGCTGCGCCACCTGTACGGCTACCGCAACGCCGACTGGAGCTCCACCTCGGCGCTGTGGAACCCTCCCGAGGACCTGCCCAGCTCGCACGAGGCCCAGCTCGCCGAGCTGCTGGACGCCTACGAGCGCGGCGGGCCCCCGCCCATGGGCGGGGCCGACGGGCGCCGGGCCCTGGAGCTGATCACCGGCCTGTACGCCTCGGCGGCCACCGGCCGGCCCGTGCTCCGCGCCGACCTCGTCCCCGGCCACCCCTTCTACGACCGACTGGACGGACGCGGATGGAGCTGACCCTCACCGAGCGCGGCGTGCCGATCCTGCGCTACGTGTACGTGCCGGAGACACCGGTCTTCGAGTCACCGAAACCGTACTTCCACCCGATCCGCACCACGGCCGGCGACGTGGTCAGCGCCTACCGCCCGCACGACCACCGCTGGCACCGGGGGCTGCAGTTCACCGTCTCGGACCTGTCGGGGGAGAACTTCTGGGGCGGCGGCAGCTACGTCCGCGAGGCCGCCGGGTACGTGGACCTGCCGAACAACGGGACCATGCGGCACGAGGACTTCCCCTCCCCCGGCGTGGAGCGCCTGACCTGGCACACCCAGGGCGGCGAGCACTGGGTGGACGAGCTCCGGACCTTCGAGGTGCGCGACGTGGAGGAGGACTCCTGGACGCTGGAGCTGTCCACGGAGATCGTCAACGTGCGCGGCGCCGACCTGGTCTTCGGCAGTCCCACCACCAACGGCCGCCCGATGGCCGGCTACTGCGGCCTGTTCTGGCGCGGGCCGCGCTCCTTCGAGCACGGGACGGTGATCGCCGAGCGCGGCGACGGGCCGGAGATGATGGGCCGGGAGTCGGAGTGGCTGGCCTACGCCGGCAGGCACGACGAGGTCGACCGGTCCTCCACCCTGCTGTTCCGCAGCGCCCTGCCGACCGTCTGGTTCGTCCGCACCACGCCGTTCGCGGCCGTCAACCCCTCCATCGCCTTCCACGAGCCGCTCCTGCTGCCGCCCGGTGACACGCTGCGCCTGCGCTACCGGGTGACGGTGGCCACCGGCGCGTGGGACCGCGACCGGCTGGAGGCGTACGTGAAGGAGCACCCGTGGCCGGCGCAGGGATGAGCGGGACGGGTGCGGGCGGGACGAGCGCGAAGGAGGAGCCGTGTTCGGTGTCGGCGTGAGCGGCCTGTCCGTCTACGACGGGCCCGCCCCGGACGGCCTGCGGGGCGGCTCCCCGCACCTGCACACCCTCTGCTCCGAGGCGTACGTGGTGGTGGCCGGTTCCGGCACCGTGCAGACCCTGACCTGGAGCGGCTACCGGGAGACCTCGCTGGCCCCGGGCGAGGTCGTCCGGTTCACCCCCGGCACCGTCCACCGCCTGGTCAACGACGGCGGTCTGCGCATCGTGGTGCTGATGCAGAACAGCGGCCTGCCCGAGGCCGGCGACGCCGTCCTGACCTTCCCCTCCGACGTCCTGGCCGACCCCGGCCGGTACGCCGAGGCCGTGGGCTCGGACCCGCAGGAGCGCCGGGACCTGGCCGTCGAGGGGTTCCTCACGCTCCGCGACGGGGGCCGGGACGCCTTCGCCGCCTTCCTGGACGCCGCCGCGCGGCTGCTCGCGCCCCGGCTGGACACCTTCGAGTCCCGCTGGCGCCAGGGACCGCTGCGCGCCGCCCAGGAGACCGGGGAGCGGCTGGACGCCCTGCGCGCCGGTGATCTCGGCCACCTGCGCGAGGCCGGGGTCGACCGGGTCCCCGCCGTGCCCCGCGACGGCATGTGCGGCCACCTGCTGACCTACCCCGTCCCGTAGGACGCCACCCCCGTCACCGCCCCCGTCACCGCCCCCGTCACCGCCGCCGTCACCGCTGCCCTCACGAGCGAGGCGGATCCGGGCCCGTCCTTCGCGATCACGCCGGAGCCGGGGCGTCCGGTGCCACGGACCCGATGAGGGCCCGCAGGCCCTCGACCACCTCGGGCCCGGTGGGGGCGTGATCGGGGTCGAGCAGCCACTGCATCATGACCCCGTTCATCAGGGCGAGGTGCGCGGAGCCGAGGGTGCGCACGGTCCGCTCCGGGACGGCGTCCTCGTCCACCCCGGCCAGCGCGGACGCCGTGCCGCGGCGACCCTCCCGCTGGCCCGCCGCCAGCCGGTCGCGTAGCTCGGGAGAGTGCTCGGCCTGCACGAACGCCTCGGCGCTGGCGATCCAGAGCTTGCGGTGCGTGGTGAACGACCTGATCATCTCCGTCCAGAGCGCCTCGTAGCGCTGCGCGGGGGTCGCCCCGGGGCCGGCGTAGGCGCCCAGCGCCCGGTCGATCTCGGCCCCCCACTCCTCCATGGCCTGGACGAACGCCTCGACGAGCAGTGTCTCCCTGGACCCGAAGTGGTACCCGATGGCCGCGTGGCTCACCCCGCCGGCGGCCTCGGCGATGTCGCGGACGGTCGTCCGGGCCCATCCCCTCTCCAGCAGGCAGCGCTTGGCCCCGGCGAGCAGATCCTCACGATTCCCCATGCCACCGATCCTACCGATGCGTGGACCAAACGGTTAGACCATATGGATAAACCAAGCGGTTTGACCATTTGGACAAAAAGTCGCTACCGTCGGCGGCATGACGAACAACGGGAACGTCCTGATCTCCGGCGCGAGCGTCGCCGGCCCCGCCCTGGCCCACTGGCTGCTGAGGTACGGCTTCCGCCCCACCGTCGTGGAGCGGGCACCGGCCCTGCGCGACGGCGGCTACGCCGTGGACTTCCGCGGCCCGGCCGTGGACGTGCTGGAACGGATGGGCGTCATGGCCGAGGTACGGCGGCACAGCACCCGCATGGGCGACGCCACGCTCATCGGCCCCGACGGCCTGCCGTACGCGACCCTGCCGTCCACGGTGTTCTCCGGCGAGCTGGAGATCCTCAAGGGTGACCTGACGCGCGTCCTGTACGACCTGACCCGGGACCGTGCCGAGTACGTCTTCGGCGACTCCGTCACCGCCCTCTCCCAGGACGCCGACGGTGTGCGGGCCGACTTCGAGCGGGGCGAGCCGCGCGTCTTCGACCTCGTCGTGGGAGCCGACGGGCTGCACTCGGTCGTCAGATCCCTCGCCTTCGGCCCGGAGGCGCGCTACCTGCGGCCCCTGGGGCTGTACGGAGGCGTCTTCACCACCGCCAACTACCTGGGCCTGGACCACAGCGGACTGCTCTACAGCGCCCCCGGCAAGTCGGTGAACGTCTTCAGCGCCCGGTCCAACACCGAGGCGAGGGTGAGCCTCTCCTTCGCCGCCGACGGACTCGCCTACGACCGGCACGACACCGGCGCCCAGAAGAGGATCGTCGCCGAACGGTTCGCCGACGACGGCTGGGAGATCCCCCGGCTGCTGCGGCTGATGGACGAGGCGTCCGACTTCTGGTTCGACACCTCGGCGCAGGTGCGGATGGACGGCTGGTCGGACGGCCGGATCGTCCTGCTCGGCGACGCCGCCCACTGCGCCGCCCCCACCTCCGGGCTCGGGACCTCCCAGGCACTGGTCGGCGCGTACGTCCTGGCCGGCGAGCTGGCGAGCGCGCACGGCGGGTACCGCGAGGCCTTCGACGCCTACGAGCGCGAGATGCGCGCCTATGTCGAGGGCAACCAGCTGATCGGCGAGCAGGTGGCCGACCACCTCTTCGGGGTATCGGGCCGGACGATGCCCGACGTCCTCGCCGAGCCCGTCCCGGAGGAGACCGGCGACCGCATACGGCTTAAGACCTACCCGGCCTGACGCCGGCGACGTCCGCGGGCGTGCCGCCGGCACCGGCCCGGTCCGATGAGCGGGCGCCTTCCGGAGGCCCGCCGGCCGTCACCGGTCCCTCCGGTGGGCGAGGCGCCTTCCCGGGGGCCTGCCGGCCGTCACCGGCCCCTCCGGCCGGGATCGGCCACCTGGCGCGCCCGTACCGCGTCCACCGTGTGATCCGCACCGCCTTCTAGGCTGTGGGCATGGCACGAGCTAACGACGACGTCGCGTCCGCCCTGGAGGAGTACGCCGAGCTGTTCGCGATGAACGGCGGCGACGCCTTCCGGGTGCGCAGCTACCAGAAGGCGGCCAAGGCGATCGCCGGCCTGGCCGAGGACATCACGACCGTACCGGTGCGGAGCGTGCCCGGGGTGGGCGAGGCGATCGCCAAGAAGGTCGAGGAGTACCTGGGGCGGGGCGGCTTCCGCCAGCTCGACGAGCTGCGCGAGAAGGTCCCCCAGGGGGTGCGGCGGCTGACCCGGGTGGCCTCGCTGGGGCCGAAGAAGGCCGTCTTCCTCTACAAGGAACTGGGCATCGACTCCCCCGAGGCGCTGGCGAAGGCCATCCAGGAGGGACGCCTGGAGGGGGTCAAGGGCTTCGGCGCCAAGACCCTGGAGAACCTCCTGCGGGGAGTCGAGCACCTGGCGGAGAACAGCGCCAGGATGCACACCGGGACGGCCATGGACCTGGCCGAGCGAGTGATCGCCTCGCTGCCGGGCGCCGAGCGGATCGCCTACGCCGGGTCGCTGCGCCGGATGAAGGACACCGTCGGCGACATCGACGTCCTCGCGGTCGGCCCCGAGTCGCTGATGGACGACTTCAAGGCGCAGCCCTACGTCGCGGAGATCGTCGCCTCCGGCCCGAAGAAGACCTCGATCCGCACCGCCCACGGCGTCCAGGTCGACCTGCGCCTGATCCCCGCCGAGTCGTGGGGGGCCGCGCTGATGTACTTCACCGGCTCCAAGGAGCACACCGTGCACCTGCGGGAGATCACCGTGAAGAAGGGCTGGAAGCTCTCGGAGTACGGCCTGTTCGAGGGGGAACGGGTGATCGCCGCCGCGACCGAGGAGGAGGTCTTCGCGGCGTTCGGCATGCCGTGGATCCCGCCGACCCTCCGCGAGGACGGGGGCGAGATCCCCGCCGCGCTCGCCGGCGAGCTGCCCGTGCTGGTCACCGTCGAGGACCTGCGGGGCGACCTGCACACCCACACCGACCTGACCGACGGTATCGCCTCGCTGGAGGACATGGTCGCCGCCGCCCACGCCCGCGGGTACTCCTACTACGCGGTGACCGACCACGCGCCCGACCTGGCGATGCAGCGGATGACCCTGGACAAGGCCCTGGAGCAGCGGGCGCGGCTGCGCGCGCTGCAGGAGCGGTACCCGGACATGCGGCTGCTGCACGGCAGCGAGCTGAACATCGCCCCGGACGGCTCGGTCGACTGGCCCGCCGAGGTGCTGGAGGGGTTCGACGTCTGCGTGGCCAGCGTGCACTCGCACTTCAACCAGTCGCGCGAGGAGATGACCCGGCGGTTCGTCACCGCCTGCGAGAACCCGAACGTGCACATCATCGGCCACCCCACCACCCGCAGGATCGGCATCCGCCCGCCGGTGGACGCCGACTGGGACGAGGTGTTCCGCGCCGCGGCCCGCACCGGCACCGCGATGGAGATCGACTCCTTCCCCGACCGCTCCGACCTGCCCTCGGACCTGGTGCGGCTGGCCCGCCACCACGGGGTGAGGTTCTCCGTCGACAGCGACGCCCACGCGGTGCCGCACCTGGACAACCAGCGCTTCGGCATCGGCGTCGCCCAGCGCGGCTGGCTCACCGCCGACGATGTGATCAACACCTGGCCGCTGGAACGGCTGCTGGCCTTCCTGGGGCGCTGAGATGGCGGAGGTCCGCTGCGTCTTCGGCGTCTTCGGCGTCCCCGGCGTCCGCTGCGTCCGCTGCGTCCGCTGCGTCCCCGGGCCGGTCGGGGCACCCGGGGTGGCCGGGGCGGCCGGGTCCATCGGCCGGGACGAAACGAGAGGGGTGACAGAAGCGTTCCGTCCTTCGCTATTACCGGGTTTCCTGGTAGGAAATAGATGTAGAAGAAGGGGTGGTGCCGGATGCCGTACGAGAAGACCCGACACGAGACCGCCTACCGTCGCGACCGGGCGGGCGGGAACGCGATGACCACCGAGGACGACGACGCGCGGGAGGGGCGCCCGGCCCCGGGGATCGTCAAGCCGCTGCCGCCGGAGCTGTTCACCGAGCACGAGACCAACGCGGAGATGCGCTGGGAGGCCATGGGGGACGTCGGCTTCCACGTGCCCAACGAGCGGTTCTTCGTGCGCAACCACACCCGCACCCCGATCGTCGACGCGGAGACCTGGCAGCTGCGCCTGCACGGCAGCGGCCTGGCCGCCCCGCGGAGCTTCGGCTACCGGGAACTGCTCGCGCTGCCCTCGGTGACGCGCGACGCGGCGATCGAGTGCGCGGGCAACGGGCGGAGCCTGTTCGCCTCCCAGCAGCACCGCCGGGCCGAGGGCACCCCCTGGGGCCTGGGAGGCATCGGGGTGGCCCGCTGGCGCGGGGTGCCGCTGGCCACCGTGCTGGAACGGTCCGGCCTCACCCCGGACGCCGTCGACGTGATGGCCCGCGGGCTCGACCCCGTCTACGTGACCGACGACGGCGTGGACTACGGACGGGTGCGCCGCCCGATCCCGGTGGCCAAGGCGATGCACGACGTCCTGCTGGCCTACGAGATGAACGGCGAGCCGCTCCCGCCCGACCACGGCCATCCGGTACGGCTGGTCGTCCCCGGCTGGATCGGCCTGGCCTCGATCAAGTGGGTCGGCGACATCGAGGTCTCCGCCGCGCCGCTGTTCTCGCCGTGGAACACCGAGTTCTACCGGATGTTCGGCGACGCCTACCCGCCCGGGGGCGGTCCCCCGCTGACCGTGCAGGGCGTCAGGAGCGCGTTCGAGCTGCCCTGGGACGCCACCCTGACCGCGGGGCGGCCGCACGTGCTGCGCGGCCGGTCCTGGTCGGGAGGCGGCCGGATCGCCGACGTGGAGGTGAGCCTGGACGGCGGCGCCCACTGGCAGCGCGTCGCGTTGCGCGGCCCCAACACGGCGGCGGCCTGGACCCGCTGGCAGGTCGTCTGGAGGCCGGAGCGGACCGGCCCGCACCTGCTGCTGGCCCGCGCCACCGACGAGACCGGCGCGGTCCAGCCCGACCGCACCCCGCACAACGACTTCGGCTACCTCTTCGACGCCGTCGTCCGCCACCCGGTGACCGTCGTGGACGGATGACCCCGGCCCGTGCCGCCCGGAAGGCATGCCCACGGCATGAAAGGGGAAGACTACTCACGGTGACGATCGGCCGGGCCGCCCGGCCGTCCCGGAAGGGCGGCCCCGGTCCCGGGGAGGAAACGAGAGGGAAACGTGCCGGGGTGATGATGGCGACGCGTGTTCCCCCGTCTTCCAGGAGGCTCGATCGATGCGCCAGCTGACCGCGCTCGACGCCCAGTTCCTCCACGCCGAGTCGGCGACCACCGCGGCCCACGTCGCGGGGCTGGCCGTCCTCGCCCCGTGCCCCGGGGGATCCGCGAACCCCCGTGGCTCCGAGGGCCCGGCAGGCTCCGGGGGTTTCGGGGATTCCGGGGACCCCCTGGGCTCCGGGGACGCCGGCAGCTCCGGGGGCGCCGCGACCGTCACCCGCGAGCGCCTGATCGGGCTGCTGCGCGAGCGGCTGCACCTGACCCCGGCGCTGAGGATGCGGCTGGTCACCGTGCCGTTCGGCCTCGACCGGCCGTACTGGACCGAGGACACCGGCGTCGACGTGGCCGACCACGTCCACGAGGTGACCCTCGCGCCCCCGGGTGACGACGCCCGGCTCGCCGAGGAGGTCGCCCGGATCCACGAGCGGCACCTCGACCGGACCCGCCCGCTGTGGGAGATGCACCTGATCCACGGCCTGACCGGCGGCCGGGTCGCCCTCTACGCCAAGGTCCACCACTGCGCCATCGACGGCGTGTCCGGGGCGGAGACGATCGCCGCGCTGCTGGACCTGACGCCCGAGCCGCGCGCCGTCGAGCCGCCCCCGCCCCCGACCGCGCCGGCGACCACCGCCCCCGGCCTGGCCGGGATGCTCGCCGGGGCGATGGCCAGGACGGTGCTGCAACCGGCCCGGACGCTGTACTCGCTGGGCCGCATGGCGGCCGAGCTCGACACGATGCCTCTGGCCTCGGCGTTGCCGGGCGCCCGGCAGGTGGCCGCGGCGGCCACCCGGATGGTCACCGGAAGGATGGAGGAGCTGCCCGAGCTGCCCGTGCTGGCGGCACCGCGCACGCCGTTCAACGGCCCGATCGGCGCCGAGCGGCGCTTCGCCTTCGGGTCGATCCCGCTCGCGGACGTCAAGCGGATCGCCAAGGACGCGGGGGCCAGCGTCAACGACGTGGTCATGACGCTCTGCGCCTCGGCGCTGCGCGCCTGGCTGCGCGAGCGCGACGCCCTCCCCGACCGGCCGCTGATCGCCGCGGTCCCGGTCGCGCTCCGCGACGGCGGGTGCGGGCGGCTGGGCAACCAGATCTCCGTCATGGTCACCCCCATCCCGACCGATCTGGCCTGCCCGCGCGAGCGTCTGCGGGTCATGGCGGGCACGATGCGCGCGGCCAAGCGGCGCTTCGCCGGCTCCCCCGCGGGGTGGCTGGGCGAGCTGTCGTCGATGCTGCCGGCCGCCGTCACCGCGCTGGCGACCTCCGCGGTGTTCCGGCTGGCCTCGATCGTGCTGCCGCCGGTCAACCTGATCGTCTCGAACGTGCCCGGCCCGCAGCTCCCGCTCTACCTGTGCGGGGCCAGGGTGCTCGCCTACCACCCCATGTCGGTGCTGACCGACGTGAGCGGCGGGGTCAGCATCACCTGCTTCTCCTACGACGGCTCGCTCGACTTCGGCATCCTGTCCTGCCCGGACCGGGTGGCCGACGTGTGGCGGCTGATGAGCCACCTGCGGGAGGCCATGGACGAGCTGGGGGACCACCCGCGGGCGGAGGGCGGGCGGGTCCCGGCCGGCCGCGGCGGCGGGGACGTCTCCCTGTTCCGGTAGGTCATGTCGTGGCGTCCGGGGTGGGAGCGCGGCCCGGAGGACCGGTCGTCGCCGATGCCCGGCAACCGCGCGATTATTCGCGAAATAGAGTTAGCCCATGAGCTTTTCTGAGCTGAACCTGTTCCCTCTCTGCCTCGGCGGCAACGTATTCGGCTGGACCGCGGATCGAGACGACTCGTTCGCGGTACTGGACGCCTACGCCGAGGCGGGCGGCAACCTCGTCGACACCGCGGACCTCTACTCCGGTGGGGTGTCGGAGACCATCGTCGGCGAGTGGATGGCCTCGCGCCGTAACCGCGACCGGATCGTGGTCGCCACCAAGGTGGGCATGTGGGGCGAGCGGCCCGGTCTGTCGGCGGCCAACATCCGCGCGGCGGCCGAGGACTCGCTCCGCCGGCTGGGCACCGACCACATCGACCTGTACTGGGCCCACGTCGACGACGCGGACACGCCCCTGGAGGAGACCCTCGGCGCGTTCGACGCGCTGGTCACCGAGGGCAAGGTCCGCAACATCGGCGCGTCGAACTACGGCGCCGAGCGCCTCAGCGAGGCGATGCGGATCTCCGAGCGGGACGGCCTGGCCAGCTACGGGGTGCTCCAGCAGCACTACAACCTCCTCGAACGCGACTACGAGGGGGCGCTGCGCGACGTGGTCATCGAGCAGGGGCTGACCAGCACGCCCTACTACGGCCTGGCCCGTGGCTTCCTGACCGGCAAGTACCGTCCCGGGGTCACCGTGGACAGCCCCCGGGCGGGAAAGGCGGCGGAGTACCTGGAGTCGGAGCGGGGCCCGCGGGTCCTGGACGCGCTGGACAAGGTGGCCGCCTCGCACGGCGTCGCCCCCGCCACCGTCGCGCTCGCCTGGCTGGCCGCCCAGCCCACGGTGGCCACGCCGATCGCCAGCGCCCGCAACGTCGAGCAGCTGCGGCCGTTGCTGGCGGTGGCCGGTCTGACGCTGTCGGAGGACGAGCTGGCCCTGCTGGACGAGGCGTCCCGCTGACCGGGTGAGACGAGCGGGGCCCGGCCGCGTCGCGGCCGGGCCCCGCGGGCCGGTCGGGGACCGGCCCGGATCCTGTCCGGATCCGGTGGTCCCCGCCGGTAACCCACCGGGACCGGCGGCGTCCTCGATGCCGCCGGTCCCGGGTCCGGCCGGTGACGGCCGGGCGTGCCGGGGGGTACCCGTCACCGCCGGTCAGTGCTTGCTGGCCCGCTCCATGCCGACGCCGGTGAGCGAGCGGACCTCGATCTCGGCGTACTTGCCGGCGCTGTACTCCTTGCTGAGCCGCGCGCCGATGAACCCGGCCAGGAAGCCGATCGGGATCGAGACGATGCCGGGGTTGCTCAGCGGGAACCAGGCGAAGTTCGCGTCGGGGAACAGGGAGGTGGCGCTGCCCGAGACGACCGGCGAGAAGATCACCAGGACCAGCGCGGAGACCAGGCCGCCGTAGATGGCCGAGACCGCCCCCGCGGTGTTGAACCGCTTCCAGAACAGGCTGTAGAGGATCGCGGGCAGGTTGCCGGAGGCGGCCACCGCGAAGGCGAGCGCGACCAGGAACGCCACGTTCTGCCCCTGGGCGAGGATGCCGAGCCCGATCGAGACCGCGCCGATGACGAAGGCCGAGATCCGGGCGACCATGACCTCCTCCTTGTCGGTGACGTTGCCGCGCTTGAACACGTGCGCGTACAGGTCGTGGGCGAAGGAGGAGCTGGAGGCCAGCGTCAGGCCGGCGACGACCGCCAGGATCGTGGCGAAGGCGACCGCCGCGATCACGGCCAGCAGGACGGTGCCGCCCACGTCGCCGAATATCTGCTTGCCGATCGCCTCGGCCAGCATCGGTGCCGCCGTGTTGCCCGCCTTGTCCTGTGCCAGGATCGCCTTGCCGCCGACGAGGGCCGCCGCGCCGAAGCCGAGCACCAGGGTGAGCAGGTAGAAGACGCCGATGATGCCGATGCCCCACAGGACGGACTTGCGGGCGTCCTTGGCGGTGGGGACCGTGTAGAAGCGGATCAGGATGTGCGGCAGGCCGGCGGTGCCGAGCACCAGGGCCAGGCCCAGGCTGATCAGGTCGATCTTGCCCGCGAGGCCCTGCGCCTCGGTGCCGTACTTCAGGCCCGGGACCAGGAAGGAGTCGCCCTTGCCGCTCTGCGTGGCGGCGTCGCCGAGCAGTCCCGACAGGTTGAAGCCGTAGTGGGCGAGCACCAGCAGGGTGATCAGGGCCGCGCCGCCCATCAGCAGCACGGCCTTGACGATCTGCACCCAGGTGGTGCCCTTCATGCCGCCGATCACCACGTAGACGATCATCAGGGCGCCGACGCCGACGATGGTGAGCGCCTTGCCGGCCGGCGAGGTGACGCCGAGCAGCAGGCCGACCAGCGCGCCCGCGCCGACCATCTGGGCCAGCAGGTAGAAGATCGACACCGTGATGGTGGAGACGCCCGCGGCCGTGCGGACCGGGCGGGGGCTCATCCGGAAGGCCAGCACGTCGGCCATGGTGAACTTGCCGGAGTTGCGCATCAGCTCGGCGACCAGCAGCAGCGCCACCAGCCAGGCGACCAGGAAGCCGATCGAGTACAGGAAGCCGTCGTAGCCCGACAACGCGATGATGCCGGCGATGCCCAGGAAGCTGGCGGCCGACATGTAGTCGCCGCCGATGGCCAGGCCGTTCTGCACGCCGCTGAAGCCCCGGCCGCCGGCGTAGTAGTCGGTGGCGTCCTTGGTGTTACGGCTGGCCCAGAAGGTGATCCCCAGCGTCACCGCGACGAAGAGCAGGAACAGGATCGTTGACAGCAGCTGACTGCTCATTCGCTCTTCCCCTCGGTCTCGTGGCGGATCTCGTCGGCCAGCGGATCGAGCTTCCTGCCGGCGAAACGGGAGTAGGCCCAGGCGATGCCGAAGGTCGACACGAACTGGAGCAGACCGAAGATCAACGCCACGTTGATGTTGCCGATGACCTTCGTGCCCATGAAGTCACGGGCCCAGGCCGACAGGATGACGTACAACAGGTACCAGGTGAGGAAAGCGGCCGTCATCGGGAACGCCCACGCCCGGAAACGGCGCCTCAGCTCCTGGAACTGTTCGCTGGCCTGAATCTGTTCATAGACCGATGAATCGTGTTGCCTGGCGGTCACAAGACCTCCCACAAATGTGATCTGGATCACGGACAACGTAGGGGGCGACGCTACCCTCCGTGGAGACCCGTACGCGGTCTCTTCGCCGAGGCGCCGCCGAGTCGCGTTCAGTTGGATATGTCCTGCGGTGAAAGGTCTGTCTTGTACGACGAACGGTCGCAGGGGCCGTCCGGCCGGTCACCCGCGGGTGGGGCGCGGTGTCATCCGGTGACGGACCGGGCCCGTCCCCGGAGCGCGTGACCCCCGGCGCAGCACACCGTCAGGCCCACCAGGACGAGCAGGGCGCGGTAGTCGACCACCGACACCAGCGCAGCGCCCGCGAGCAGGGAGAACAGCTGGGTGACCCCCGCCAGGGACTCGAACGCGGTGGAGACCCGTCCCACCAGGTGACCGGGGCTGCGGCGCTGCACCAGGGTGGCCCTGGCCACCCCCTCCATGGTCAGGCCGGCGCCGGCGACCGCCATCGCGGCCAGCACGACCGTCTCGGCCGGGACCACCCAGGACAGGATCGCCACGCCGTACAGCACGATGCCCGCGCCGATCACGAACAGCTCCCCCCTGCGCGCCATCAGCGCGGGGCCCCGCAGTCCCCCGGCGATCGCCCCGAGCCCCATGGCCACGGAGGTGAGCGCGGTGAACTCCGGCGACCTGCCGAGCCCGTGCTCGATGACGGCGAAGATCAGTGACTCGGTGGCCCCGGCCAGCGTGAACATCAGGCAGGACGCCCCGGCCGCGCGGCGCAGCGGCGGGTCGGCGGACAGGTGGCGCGCACCGGCCCAGAACTCCTCCCTGACCGGCCGGGCGCGCGCGACCGGGCCGGTGCCCGGGCCCCTTCCCGGAACACCACCCGGGGCGCGTCCCCGGACGCCTCCACGGACGCCTCCACGAGCGCCTCCACGGACGCCTCCACGAGCGCCTCCATGGGCGCCTCCCGCGGCGGGGCGGGCCGCGGCCGTCACCGGGAGGGCCGCGAAGACCGCGGCGGCGACCAGGAAGGTGACCACGTCGAACAGCACCAGCGCGCCGATCCCGAACGCGGCGTGGATCGCCACGCCCAGCAGCGGCCCGACCAGGCGCAACCCCTGCCGGGTGGTGTGCAGGGCACCGTTGGCCTGCCCGAGCAGCCGCTCGGGCAACATGGTCTTGAGCAGCCCGCCGAGCGCCGCGAAGATCACCGCGTACGAGCAGCCCATGGCCGCGGAGACCGGGTAGACCAGCCAGAACGTGTCCGGCCCGGTGACCGCGACCAGCGGGAGGAGCGCGACCCCCGACAGCAGGCAGGTGACGACCAGGAGCCTTCTGCGGTCCGTACGGTCGATCAGGTACCCGAAGAAGGGCGACAGGCAGAGCGGGAGCGTGAAGAAGAACAGGGTCAGGCCCGCGGCGCCGTCCGAGCCGGTGAGCCTCTTGGCCAGGATCGCGGGGATCAGCAGCAGCGAGGCGTCACCGAGCAGGCTGACGGCCATCCCGACGTAGACGAGCCTGAACCGGGGCAGCCGCAGGACCTCAGGCGTCACCGCCGGGCGGGGAGCCGGCGCACCGGCCGGTCCCGGGACGGCGCACCGGCGGCGCCGGCGACACCGAGGGCGCCGACGACACCGAGGGCACCGGCGGCGCCGCCGGTCCCGGCGGGCGCCCCACCATCAAAGCCGATAAGTAACAAACCTAATCAAAGCAGCCTAAATAAACCCACATAACGGTCATTCCGCCATAGGTCGCCGGACCCGTCAAGAGGACCGGGGCCGCCAGTCGCCCCGGTCCAGGTCGAGGGTCTCGGGGGTGTGCAGACGCACCATGGTCCGCGCCACGTTCGGCGGGATCCGCGACGGCGTCAGCAGCGAGGCCACCACCATGACAAGGAACGCGATCGGTACCGTCCAGGCCGCGGGCTGGGCCAGCAGAGCGCCGAGCAGGCCGGAGTGCGGGCCTCCGCCGATCGTCATCAGGACCGCCGTGCAGGCCAGGCCGCCCCCGGCGAGCAGCCCGGCCATCGCGCCCGCGGGCGTCAGCCGCCGCCACCAGATGCCCAGCACCAGCAGCGGGCAGAAGGAGGAGGCCGCCACCGCGAACGCCAGCCCCACGACGTCGGCGACCGGCAGCGAGCGGGCCGCGGTGGCCAGCGCCAGCGGCACGATCACCGCCAGCACCGCGGCGGCCCGGAACGAGCGCACCCCGCCCTTGAGGATGTCCTGGCCGATCACCCCGGCGACCGAGACGGTCAGCCCCGAGGAGGTCGACAGGAACGCCGCGAACGCCCCGGCCGTCACCAGCGCCGTCAGCAGGTCGCCGGCCACCCCGCCGATCAGGTGGCCGGGCAGCGCGAGCACCACCGTGTCGCTGCCCTCCAGCTCCGGGAGGTAGATCCGCCCCAGCGCGCCGTAGACGGCCGGAAGCAGGTAGAAGGCCCCCAGCAGCGACAGGACCACCAGCGTGGTGCGGCGGGCGGCCCGGCCGTCGGGGTTGGTGTAGAACCGCACCAGCACGTGCGGCAGCCCCATGGTGCCCAGGAACGTGGCCAGGATCAGCGAGTAGGTCGAGTACAGGCCGTACTCCCGGTCACCGGCCAGCGGCAGGGCCCAGACGGCCGTGTCCTGCGCGCTCAGTCCCGGCGCCCCGCCGTCCCGCCAGGCCAGCAGCAAAAAGACCAGCGGCACGGCCAGCGCGGTGAGCTTCAGCCAGTACTGGAACGCCTGGACGAACGTGATCGACCGCATGCCGCCGGACATCACGTTCACCGCGACCACCGCCGCCACCAGCAGCCCCCCGGCCCAGTCGGGGGCACCGGTGATGGCCCGCAGGACCAGGCCGGCGCTCTGGAACTGCGGCATCAGGTACAGCCAGCCGATCAGCACGACCAGCACCCCGGCCATCCGCCGTACCGCCATCGACTCCAGCCGCGCCTCGGCGAAGTCGGGCAGCGTGTACGCGCCCGAGCGCCGCAGCGGCGCCGAGACCAGCACCAGCAGCACCAGGTAGCCGCCCGTCCAGCCGACCGGCAGCCAGAGCATGTCCGCGCCGTAGGTGAGGATCAGCCCGGCGATGCCCAGGAAGCTCGCGGCCGACAGGTACTCCCCGCCGATGGCGGAGGCGTTCCACAGCGGGGAGACGGTGCGCGAGGCGACGTAGAAGTCGGAGGTGGTCCGCGACAGCCTGATGCCGAACGCGCCGATCAGCACCGCCGCCACCACCACCAGCACGACCGCCGTCACCCCGTACGCGGTGCTCATCCGACGCCTTTCCGCGGGTTCGGGAGGGCTCCGGGCCCGGGGCGGGGGGTCAACGGGCCCGGTCCACCAGCTCGGCGAAGTGGCGCTCGTTGCGCTCCGCCTGCCGGACGTAGAGCCAGGCCCCGATCACGAACGCCGGGTAGATCAGGCCCGCCAGCACCGCCCAGGGCAGCGGGATCCCCAGCAGGTGGACCGCGCGCAGTTCGGGCACCAGCAGGAACAGCAGCGGCAGGCCGCCCACCACGCAGGCCAGCACCGTGCAGACGAACAGGGCCAGCCGGAACTGGGTACGGATCAGCGAGCGCATGTAGACCTCGCCCAGCCGGGTCTGCTCGTCGATCTCGCGGGTGACCGGGTAGCGGGGGTGGCGCGGGGCCAGGGTCCGGGGGCTCGTCACCACCTCGCGCCGGGGCCGCTCGGGCTCCCGGCGCGGCCGGTCGGGATCCTTCCTGGAGCGCTCGGGGTCCCGGCGGGAGCGGTCGGGGTCCCGGCGGGACAGGTCGGCGATCCAGCGGCGCGGATCGGCGCCCCGCTCGGGGCCCCGCTCGGGCTCGGGCTCGCGGCTCACTCGGACCGGCCCTTGCGCGCCCGGCGGACCAGCAGGTCCCGCAGCTCGCGGGTGTGGCGCCGGCTGACCGGGATCTCGGTCTCGCCGATGCGGACCACGCACCGGCCCGAGTCGATGTGCAGCTCGTCGATGTGCTTGACCGCGACCAGGTGGCTGCGGTGCACCCGGACGAACCCGGCCGAGGCCCAGCGCTCCTCCAGGGTGGCCAGCGAGATGCGCACCAGGTGGCTGCCGCCCGCGGTGTGCAGGCGGGCGTAGTCGCCCTGCGCCTCGACGTAGCGGACCTCGGTGCTGGCCACGAAGCGGGTGACGCCGCCGAGCTCGACCGGGATGGTGTCGGGGTCGGTGCGGCCGGTGGCCTCGCTCTCCGGCAGCTCGGCCGAGACGAAAACCCGCCGGATGGCCTCGGCCAGCCGCTCCGGCCGGACCGGCTTGAGCAGGTAGTCCTCGGCCTTGATCTCGAAGGCGTCGACCGCGTGCTCCTCGTAGGCCGTCACGAAGACCACCCGGGGCGGGTTGGCGAACTGGGAGAGCAACCGGCCGAGCACCACCCCGTCCAGGCCGCGCATCCGGATGTCGAGGAAGACCGCGTCGATCGGCCGGCCGTCGGCGATCGCCCGGTCCAGGACGCGCAGCGCCGCGGCCCCGTCCCTGGCCAGGGAGACCTCCCCGATCCGGGGGTCGTCCCGCAGCAGGTAGGCCAGGTCCTCCAGCGCGGGAAGCTCGTCGTCCACCGCGAGGACGCGCAGGCCGGTCACGGTCACCCCTCCGGATCGTTCACGTGGGAATTTCTGAGGGTGATGAATCAGACATCGCCTGTCAACTCTTCGTGGTCGCGAGCGGGGGCCCCCGACGGCGGACGTGGTGGTCACCGGCCGGCCGGGCTCGGGTTCAACGGGCCGAGACACCCGGATGGTACTTCGGCAGTCGGACGCTGACCTTCGTGCCGGCCCCCCTTGGCCGTCTCCGCCACCAGGCCGTACTCGTCACCGTAGACCTGGCGCAGCCGTTCGTCCACGTTGACCAGCCCCACCCCCCCCGGCCCCGGAGCGCTCGTCGGCGTCACCGGCCAGGATGCGGCGCAGGCGGGCCGGCTCCATGCCGACGCCGTCGTCCTCCACGCTGATCCGGCACTCGGCCCCGGCGTCCTCGGCGATGATCGAGATGCGCCCGACCCCCGGCTTGCTCTCCAGCCCGTGCTGGACGGCGTTCTCCACCAGCGGCTGCAGGCACAGGAAGGGCACCGCCACCGGCAGCACCTCCGGGGCGATGCGGAGCGTCACGTGGAGCTGGTCGCCGAAGCGGGCACGTTCCAGGGTCAGGTACCGGTCGATCGAGCGCAGTTCCTCGGCCAGCGTGGTGAACTCCCCGTGCCGCCGGAAGGAGTAGCGGGTGAAGTCGGCGAACTCCAGCAGCAGCTCACGGGAGCGGTCCGGGTCGGAACGGACGAAGCTGGCGATCGTGGTCAGCGAGTTGTAGATGAAGTGCGGGGAGATCTGCGCCCGCAGCGCCCGCACCTCGGCCTCCATCAGGCGCGTCCTGGACCGGTCGAGCTCGGCCAGCTCCAGCTGCGAGTCCACCCAGCTGGCGACCTCGTGGACGGCCCTGACCAGCCCGGCCGAGGCGTGCCCGCCGTACGCGGCCAGGGAGCCGACCACCCGGCCGTCGGTGGTGAGCGGCACCACCACGGCGAACCTGATCGGGCACTCGGGCAGGTCGCACGAGACGACCTCCGGGCCCAGCACCCTGGTCCGCCCCCCGGCGAGGGTCCTGTCGGCGTGGGTGAACGCGTCGCGGGCGTGGTGGTCGCCCTCCCCGTCGTAGACCAGCAGCCGCTTCTCGTCGGTGATGGCCAGCGCCGGGGAGCCCAGCAGCTCGCGCAGGTACCGGGAGGCCTTCTGCGCGCCCGCCTCGGTCAGCCCGGCCCGCAGCGGCGGCGCGGCCAGCGAGGCGGTGTGCAGGGTCTCGAACGTGGCCCGCTCCGCCGGGCTGCTGCCCAGCTCCCGGCGCCCGCGCAGCACCCGCCACAGCACCAGCGCGGGCACGCCGACCAGGGCGATGACCAGCAGCACGGCGACGACGGGTTCCACGCTCCGGACCTTATACTCCCCGTCCCGTCCGTGCCTCGTCCATGGAGATCACGGAGCTTTCCTCATCAGGACAGGGACGGCGAGGACTCATTCCCGCACCCGTACGGGGGTCTCGAAGCGGGCCAGCCAGCCGGTCAGGATCTCCTCGAGCCGCGCGGCCTGTTCCGGGGGGAGCTCGTCGAGGAGGCGGCGCTCGTTGCGCATGTGCTCGGCGAACGCCCGGTCGATCAGCTCCCTGCCCGCGGCGGTGAGCGCGACCACCCTCCCCCGGCCGTCGCTCTCGCTGCGGCGGCGGGTGACGAGCCCGTCGCGTTCGAGCCGGTCGACGCGCTTGGTCATCGCGCCGGTGGTGACCATGGTGAAGGCGGCGAGCTCGCCCGGGGCGCGCTCGAAGGGCGGGCCCCCGCGCCGCAGGGTGGCCAGGACGTCGAAGTCCCCCTCCGAGAGCCCGTACCTGCGGTAGACGACGCAGAGCTGTTCGGTGAGGTGCCCGGCCAGGCGGTGCAGGCGCCCGATGACCCCCTGCGGGCTCACGTCCAGGTCCGGGCGTTCGCGGGCCCACTCCCTCTGGATGCGGGCCACGTGGTCCAGGGGTTCGCTCATGGGACGAGCATAGCTTCCATGGAAGCTATATTGTCTTCCATGGAAGCCAAATTCCGGTGGGTCGCGGTCACGGCGCTGGCGCCGGTCGCGTGGGGGACGACCTACTTCGTCACCCACCGGTTCCTGCCGCCCGGCCAGCCCCTCTACGGCGCGGCCATCAGGGCGCTGCCCGCGGGGCTGCTGCTCCTCCTGGCCGCCCGGAGGATTCCGCACGGGTCGTGGTGGTGGCGGTCGGCGGTCCTGGGGACCCTCAACATGGGCGCGTTCTTCGCGCTGATCTACCTCGCGGCCCAGCTGCTGCCGACGAGCGTCGCCTCGACGATCATGGCGGCGTCGCCCGTGGTGATGATGCTCCTGGCCTGGCCGGTGCTGTCGGAACGCCCCCGGATCGCGCACCTGGCCGGAGCGGGCGCCGGCGTCACCGGGGTGTGCCTCATGCTGTTCACCGGCGCGGCCGCCGTCGACGCCCTCGGCGTGCTCGCCTCGGTCGCGGCCATGGTGATGTCGTCGATCGGCCACGTGCTGGCCAAGAGGTGGAACGACGCGGACACCGACGTGACGGCGTCGACCTCCTGGCAGCTCATCGCCGGCGGGGTCGTCCTGCTGCCCTTCGCCGTCGTGCTGGAGGGCCCGCCGCCGGACCTGGACGGACCCGCGCTCCTCGCGTTCGGGTACGTCACCGTGGTCGCCACGGCCCTGGCCTTCGTCGCCTGGTTCGCCGGGCTGCGGCACCTGCCGACGGGCACCGTGGGACTGGCCGGGCTGCTGAACCCGGTGACCGGGGTGCTGCTCGGCACGACGGTCGCCGGTGAGGCGCTCACCGGGCGGCAGCTCTGCGGGCTGGCGCTGACCCTGCTCGGGGTACTGCTGGGGCAGCCCGCCGCGGCCCGTCTCCTGGCGCTCGCCCGGAGCCGGGCGGAACGGGGGGCCGGGTCGCCCGGCGGGGCGGGGGCTCAGCCGTCCGAGGGGAGGGAGCCGTCCAGGGCCTCGCGGACGCGGCGGGCGTAGGACTCGGCCTCGGCGGCGTCGTCGTACTTCGTCCGGGGCCAGAAGAAGCCGCGCAGGCCGTCCTTGCGGTTGCGCGGGACGACGTGGGCGTGCAGGTGCGGGACGCTCTGGCTGATCCGGTTGTTCATCGCCACGAACGTGCCGCCCGCCTCCAGCCCCCGCTCCACGGCGCCGGCGACGGCGCGGACGCGCTCGAAGAACGGGCCGACCAGCGGCACCGGGAGGTCCGTCAGCGTCTCGACATGGGCGCGCGGGACCACCAGCACGTGGCCCTTGAAGACCGGCCGGACGTCCAGGAAGGCCGCGCCCACGTCGTCGGAGAAAACGACGTGACCCGGGCGCTCCCCGGCCGCGATGGCGCAGAACAGGCACTCCTCATCGGGCATCACGCCAGGATAGGGCAGGACGGGCCGCCGTTCCGGACCCGCCGGACGCGTGGGCGGTACGGCGCGGAACGCGGACCGGGGGCGACGGCGCAGCGGTACGGCCGGTGCGGCGGAGCAGGGGTGCGGGTGCCGTGGCGGTGGTCACCAGCCGACCTTGGCGCTCCCGGAGATCAGGGATCTGGCGATGACCATGCGCTGGATGTCGTTGGTGCCCTCGCCGATGGCCATCAGGGGCGCGTCCCGGTAGAGCCGCTCCAGGACGAACTCCTGCGAGTAGCCGTACCCGCCGTGGATCCGCATGGCCTCCATGGTGGCGCGCAGCGCGACCTCGGACGCGAAGTACTTGGCCATGGCGGCCTCGGAGTTCACCGCGCCGCTCTCGGAGCGGACCGCCGCCCAGTAGGTCAGCAGCCGGGCCGCCTGGATGTCGGTGGCCATGTCGGCGAGCTTGAGCTGGACGGCCTGGAAACCGGAGATCGGCTGCCCGAAGGCGTGGCGCTCGCGCGAGTAGCTCAGCGCGGCGTCGTAGGCGCACTGGGACAGGCCCACCGCGCGGGCCGCGATGTTGACCCGGCCGAGCTCCAGCGCGGACAGCGCCTGCTGCATGCCCCGCCCCTCGGTCCCGCCGAGCAGCGCCGACACCGGGACGCGCACGTCCTGAAGCACGATCTCGCAGGTCTCGGTGCCCTTGTAGCCGAGCTTGGGCAGGTCCCGGCTGACGGTGTAGCCGGGGGTGCCGGCCTCGACGAGGATCAGCGACATGCCGCGGTGCGCCGGGTCGGTCAGCGAGGTCTTGACCAGCACGGGCATCGGGTCGGCGTGCCGGGCGTTGGTGATCCAGGTCTTGGTGCCGTTGATCACGTAGTGGTCGCCGTCGCGGACGGCGCGGGTCTGGATGCCCTGCAGGTCGGTGCCCGCCGCCGGTTCGGTCAGCGCGATGCCGGTACGGCGGGCGCCGGTGGCCAGGTCGGGCAGGTAGGCGTCCTTCTGCTCGTCGGTGCCGTATCTGGCGATCATCCAGGAGGCCAGCGAGTGGGAGCCGAGCACCCCGGCCACGCCCATCCAGCCGCGCGCGATCTCCTCGAAGACCAGGGCGAACGACACCCGGTCCAGCGCCAGCCCGCCGTACTCCTCCGGGATCGTGATGCCGAACAGCCCCATCCGCCCGAACCCCTCGACGATCTCCGTGGGGTAGCGGCCGGTCCGCTCCCACTCGGAGGCGACCGGCACGATCTCCTTGTCGACGAACTCCCGCAGGGTCCGGCGGAACAGCTGCTGTTCCTCGTTGAGCTCGAAGTCCATCGCGAGGTCCTTTCGGAAGGAGGCGGCCCTCAGGGGGTGAGCGGGCCGTTCTTGGCCTGCGGGAAGTAGTTCTTGTCGTGCGGGGCGTCGCGGCGGTAGACCATCACCGCGCGGCGCCAGGACATGACCTCGTCGCCGTCCTGGTTGAGCCCGCGGGTCCGGCAGGTGACGATCCCCGCGTACGGGCGGGACCTCGACTCGCGCTTCTCGACCACGATCGACTCGGCGTACAGGGTGTCGCCCAGGAAGACCGGGTGGGTGAGCCTGATCTCGTCCCAGCCGAGGTTCATCAGGGCGGTCTGGCTGACGTCGATCACCGAGATGCCGAGCACGATCGCCACGGTCAGCCCGGAGTTGACGATGATCCTCCCGACCGGGGCGCGCGCGGCGAAGTGGGCGTTGAAGTGGTTCTGGTTGGTGTTCATCGTCAGCAGGGTGAACCAGGTGTTGTCGGCCTCGCTGATCGTGCGGCCGAGCGGGTGCCGGTAGACGTCGCCGACGACGAAGTCCTCGTAGTACCGGCCCAGGCCGGGTTCGTGCACGGTCACGGTCTCTCCCCTGGACGGCGGGACCTTGACGCTAATCGTCTGATGTTTTACCGGTCAATGGCCCGCTCGGTGATTTCTTCCCCCGTGTCCGGTACGGAACCGCGGGCCGCGGGGTCCCGGCCGGCACGGGCGGGGTCGTACGGTTCCGCGCCGCGACCGGCGGGGCCGGGACCACGACCGGCCGGGGCGGGGTCCCGGCCGGCGGGGGCGGGCCGCTCCACGCTCGGGTAGTAGACCGTCCTGAGGTTCTCCAGGTGCCTGCGGGTGGCCTCGCGGGCGCCCTCGGCGTCCCCGGCCTCGACGTGGCGCAGCACGACCCGGTGCTCGCGGTCGATGGCGTCGAGGGCGGCGCGGGGCGCGCGGTCCCGGACGAAACGCCCCTCCAGCACCTCGAAGACCGGCCGGGCCACGATCTCCAGCAGCGGGTTGCCCGCGGCGCGCAGCAGCACCACGTGGAAGTCGCGGTTGGGCGCGAAGACCTCACCGGCCGCGCGGCCGCGCGCCCCGGCGATGCAGTCCCGCAGCGCCTCCAGGTCGGCCCCGGTACGGCGCAGGGCGGCCAGCCCCGCCGCGGGCACCTCCAGCAGCTCCCTGATCTCGGTGAGCTGGTCGATGCCCGGCCGCATCATGTCGACGCTGGTCTCCAGGTAGGCGCTGATGTGGTCGGGGTCGGGGTGGGCGACGAAGCTGCCCCCGGCCGTCCCGCGCACGGTCCTGATCAGGTTCTGGCTGCTCAGCAGCCGCAGCGCCTCGCGGACCGTGCTGCGGCTGACGCCGTACCCGGCGCACAGCTCGGGTTCGACGGGCAACCGGTCCCCCGGCCGGAACTCCCCCGAGACGATGCGACGGCGCAGGTCCGCGGCGAGTGCCTGGTAGGCGGTCACCCGGCGATCGTAGGCGAAAGCGCCTCACCGCGGCGCGTCCCGCGACCGCCGCGGCCGCGCCCGACGGGTTAGCATTCACGCTGACGGTGATGCGGACGGGGCCGGAAGGCCTGAGCGCGAGGAGAAGACCGGTGGAGCAGGTCGTTCCCTACGACGAGTGGCGCGCGGGTGCCGCGGACCCTTCCTTCAGCGAGTGGCTGCGCTCGCTGAGCGAACCCGAGTGGAGCGCGGTGGTGAGCCATCCGTTCGCCGCCTCGATCACCCGGGGCGACGTCCCCGACGCCGCGATGCGGCGCTACCTGATCCAGGACCTGCAGTTCGTCGACTCCTTCACGGCCCTGCTCGGCGCGGCCGTGGCCAGCGCGGACACCTTCGAGTCACGGGTGCCGTTCGGCCGCTTCCTGGGACAGACCGCCACCTCGCAGGAGCTGACGTACTTCGACCGGGCCCTGGAGGCGCTCGGCGCCACCCCCGGAGACCTGACCTCCCCCCGGCTGGAGCCGGTCACCGAGGAGTTCCGCGCCCTGATGGACGAGGCCAGGCGCGGCCTGGACTACCCGAGCATCCTGGCGCTGCTCTGCGTGGCCGAGTGGTCCTACCTGGGGTGGGCGAGCCGGGCCGCCGAGCCGCTGCCGGAGAACTTCGTGCACCGCGAGTGGATCGAGCTGCACGAGGGGCCGGAGTTCCGCGCCTGGGTGCAGTTCATCCGCGGCGAGCTGGACCGGCTGGGGCCGCGCCTCGGCGAGGAGGAGCGGCTGCGCGTGCTCGACGTCTTCCGCCGCGCCGTACGGCTGGAGCGGCGCTTCTTCGACATGGCCACCGAGTCCTGAGCGCGCCCGTCACCGGTCCGGGACGCGGTGACGGGACCGCGGTGACGGGACGCGCGGTGGGGAAGCACGGACGGGACCCTGTGACGGACCACGGACGGGACGCGGACCGCGTGCCGGGCCCGGTCCGGGAAGGCGCGCCGGGCCCGGTGAGGAGCGGGGTCGCGCGTCAGGCCCGGTGGTCCGGGGCGGGCGGCGGGTCCGAGGGTCCGGGCGGGTCCGAGGGTCCGGAGCGATAGACCCCCTCGGCGTCGACCTGGGCCGCGTGGACCTCCTCGTCAGGGGCGTACAGGCGGATCTGCACGCCGTCGGGGTCGGTGAAGCCGAGCGCGTGACCGGCCGAGGCCCTGATGAGCGGGCCGTGCGGGACGCCCAGCTCGTCCAGGCGGGCGACCCAGGCGTCGAGCCCGTCCCGGGTGACCTGGAGCGCGAAGGGGTCGGCGTCGCGGAGGGCGGCGGCCAGGGCGGGGTTCTCGCGCAACGCGATCTGGAAGCCCGCGCCGGGGACGAGGAGGCTCACGCCCCTGATCACGCCGTCGTCGTCCTGGAAGCTGATGTGGTGCTCCAGGCCCAGCACGCGTTCGTACCAGGCTCGGCTGCGCTGCAGGTCGCTCACCCAGAGCTTGAGATGGTGCACACCGGTCAGGACGGCGTTCAACTCGTCTCCTCAGGAGTCGGGGGTCGTGGTGACGATCGTGGTGAAACGGTGGTTGCAGAACCTCTCGCGGGCCTGAGCGCGGGTGCGGCGGCGTTCGGACTGCTCCCGGTCGAGTCCCTCGAAGCTGTCGAAGCCGAGCCTGGCGGTGGCCGGGCCGTCCGGCGCGAGCCTGGCCGTGAAGACGATCCGGCCGCGGGGCGGCAGGTGGCTCCCGGCGGCGCACCAGACGCCGTCGGCGTGCTCGCGGCAGGCCAGCACGGCGAGCCGCCTGCCGGTGCCGTCCAGGAGCGTCGCCGTGGCGGGGCCCCGCGCGCCCCGGGGGAAGCGGCCTCCCACCCAGAAGTCGCCCCAGTAGGGGGCGAAGGAGGGGGTCAGGGTCATCGCGTAGTCGAGCGTGTAGGAGACCCGGCCACCGCCACCGGCGCGGGGGGCGGCCCCGGCCGACAGCTCGATGCCGATCAGCGGCTCTCCCCGGCACTTCTTCGCCGCGGTGACGCAGCTGGCCTGGGCCTGCGGCGGCACCAGGGCCGCGGCGACGAGAACGAGACCGGCGACGATCCCGAGAGCACGGCGCATGCGACCTCCGGTGTGTCCTGCCCCGAGAACGTGTCCTGCTTCCAGAACGCTACATGCGGCGGGGCGCCCCCGCGGCCACGATCGGGATGATTCGCCCTTCCGGCCGGAAGGCGGGGAGAGCCCACCTGGCCCCCGGGAGCCTCCACGGGGTCCGACGGGGCCCGGCAGGCGACCAGGGCCCTGATCGGGTCGACCGGGTCCTGACCGGGTCCTGACCGGGCACCGACGGGCCTGTACCGGGCACCGGCGGGGTCGACCGGGCCTCCGGAGGGGAGCCCCGGACCCGGGCGGGCGGAGTGGAGGGGGTCCGCCGCCCACCCGGAAACGGTCAGATTACCCCGAGAAGTATGAGTCAGGCTTAACAGATCTTTAGTTCGTGCTATTTCGCTATAAATCCAGCAATTCTCGATATTTCGGAGCGCGAGGTCAGCGCTCGCCGGGCCCCGGGACCGGTCCCTCGTCCTCGGGCTCGTCCCTGGGTTCGACGTAGGGCTCCTGCTCGGGCGGGTGGCCCGCCACGATCTGGCGTCCCCGCATGAGCTCGGCGTCGAACTCGGCCCCCAGCAGCAGGGCCATGTTGGACAGCCAGAGCCAGACCAGGAAGACCACGACGGCGCCCAGCGTGCCGTAGGTCTTGTCGTAGGAGCCGAAGTTGGCGACGTAGAGCGCGAATCCGGCGGAGACCACGACCCACAGGAGCACCGCCAGCAGGCCGCCGGGGCTGATCCAGCGGAAACCCGGCTGGCGGACGTTGGGCGCGGCCCAGTAGAGCAGCATCACCAGCCCGGTGGCGATCAGGACCAGCACCGGCCACTTGGCGTAGTCCCAGACGGCGACCGCGGTCTGCCCCACGCCCAGCGCGTTCCCCGCCAGCTCGGCCAGCCTGCCGGTGAAGGTGACGGCCACCGCCCCGGCGGCCATCAGGACGACGAACACCAGCGTCAGCCCGACCCGCAGCGGCGTCAGCTTCCACAGCGGCCGTCCCTCGCGGATGTCGTAGATCGCGTTCCCGGCCCGGACGAAGGCGGCGATGTAGCCCGACGCCGACCACAGGGCGACCAGCAGGCCGACGACGGCCAGAACGCCCCTGGCGCCGCCGCTGCCGCGCAGCTGGGTGATCTGGTCGCTCACCAGCTTCGTGACGTCGCCCGGGGCGAGGACCGCGACCTGGGCCAGGATGCTGGAGATCACGTCCTGGCCGACCAGGCCCAGCAGCGAGACCAGCACGATCAGGCCGGGGAAGATCGAGAGCACCCCGTAGTAGGTGAGGGCCGCGGCCCAGTCCGGCAGCCCGTCCTCCTGGAACTCCGAGACGGTGCGCTTGAGCACCCCCCACCAGGCCCGCCTGGGCAGCTCCGAGGGGGTCTGGGGGACGAGAGCGAGCCGCCCCCCGCGAAGTGTCGGGAACGGCTCCGCCGGCGCTGCGGGACATCTACTTCTTCTTGCCCCGCCGCAGGATCCTGAAGAGGACCAGGGCGATCGCGGCCATCACGGCCGCGGTCGCGACGGGACGCTTGCCCGCCTCGGTGGTGACCTTGCCCGCCGCGTCCTTGATGTCGACGGGGGTCACCTCCTTGACCCGGCCGACGACCTCGGGAGCCGCCTCTCTGACGCGTCCGACCATCTCCGGGGCGGCCGCCCTGACCCGCTCCACCATGTCGGTGGCGCTGCTCGCGGTCGCCGCGCCGACCTTGCGCAGGTCGTCGACCTTCTGGCTCGCGGTCTCCTGCAGACGGGCCTTCACGTCGGTCTTGTGCACCAGTGCCTCCACGGTGTCGCCGAGCTCCCGGCGCGCTTCCTCGATGTCACGACGCACGCTCTCGGCGTCGTTCCCGTCGTCGCCGACGGTCTTTCCGATCTTCGCCTCGGTGCTGCCCGCACCGGTGTTGGCGTACGGGGTGGTGTCCGCCTGGTCCGGGACCGCGCTGAGCGCCTCCGGGGACCGGGCCACGCCATCGCGCCGGGACGCCGCGGTGCCGGGGTCGTCCTCCTCGTCGGACGCGTCGTCCGGCTGCCGGGGCGGGATGTTCAGCGACCCGCTCTCCTCCGGCGTCACGGGCTCGCCGACCTCTTTGCGGCGGGCTCCGGTGGTTCCGGCCTCGGGCTGGGGACGCGCCCCGCCCGGGTCTGTCTCAGTCATCGGTGCGCCCTCTCTTTCACGGCGTCGATGTCGTCCTTGACGCTCTCGATGGTCCGTTCGGGGGTCGGCGGCACGGCCTCGGTGACCTGGCGCTTGCCGAAGAAGCCGAGCGCTCCGGCCACGACCAGCAGCACCGCGCCCACGATCGCCGCCGCCGCCCAGGCGGGCAGGACCTGTGCCAGCAGCAGGACCACCGCGGCGACCAGGCATCCGCCCCCGAACAGGGCCACGACCCCGGCGCCGCCGAACAGTCCGACGCCGATCCCGGCGTGCCTGCCCTTCTCGGTCAGCTCGATCTTGGCCAGGCGGAGCTCGTCCCTCACCAGCCGCGAGACCTGTTCCGACATCTGCCGGATCAGCTCGGACGTGGGCAGCGACTCCTTGGCATTGGTCATGGCGTGCCTCCTCCCCTACAGGACAGGCGTCTACCCACTCCGGCCACGGCAAACATCGTCCCGCGGCCGTGATCAAGGGATCGGCGGGCGGGGACGGGACGTACCGGGGGACGCGCCGTCCACGGGCCGCGGGACGCCCGCCCGGACAGGCCGCGCGGGGAGGCCCGGCGGGAAGGCCCCGCGGGGAAGGCCGCCCCCCGCGTCGGTCTCGCGGATCGCGCGGGCGGACGGGCCCGGAACTACGCCATGATCATAGGCAGGCCCGTGCCCGGGCGCCGGGGTGGCGAAGGTACCCGCCGGGACGGGCCTGTTGGGATACTGCGGGCACGGTGAGCACGATCAGGAAGGCGGCACGGTACAGATGGCACAGATCGTCGGCGGCGGAAGCCCGGTCAACGACGCCGAGCGACGGGTCATCGCACACCTTCGCGACCACGCCCCGGACGACTGGCTGCTGCTGCACAACATCGAGGTGCCCCGCGACGACGACACCTTCGAGGTGGACGTGATCGTCCTGACCGGCCACGCGCTCTGCGTGATCGACGTCAAGGGCACCCGCGGCCGGATCGAGGTGGCCGGGACGCGCTGGTTCCCGCAGCGGCGGCAGGCGTTCGGCTCCCCGGTGACCAAGCTGCGCGGCAACGGGCGCGCCCTCAAGGGGCTGCTCACCCAGGAGCGCCGCGAGCTGGGCCGGGTCTACGTCGACAGCCTCGTGGTGCTCACCGGCGCCGACGCGGAGCTGGTGGACCCGGCGGGCCGCGACTCCCGGCACGTCACCGGCCTGGACGGGCTGATCGGCACGCTGGCCGACGTCTCCCGGGTCAGGCGCGGTCACACCACGGACACCACCCCGTACGGGACCGCGATCATCGAGGCGCTCAACGGGAGCGTGCGGCGTTCGACGGCGCCTCCGCGGTTCGGCAGCTGGGAGGTCGAGGAGGAGCTGGGCGGCGACACCCGGGTCACCGAGTACCGCGCGATCAACGCGACGGTGCCGGGCAGCGAGACGGTGCTGCTGCGCGTCTACCGGGCCGACCCGCTGGCCGAGGAGGAGCCGCGGGCGGCCGAGCGGCGGCTGATCACCAACGCCTACCAGGCGCTCACCAGGATCCCGGCGCACCCGTGCGTGGTGCGCGCCCGCGACTTCTTCGCCGTCGACGACGAGAGCCGCTTCGTACTGGTCCTCGACGACGTGCACGGCCGGGCGCTGCACCTGCACCTGTCCGGCTCCCCGGACGGGCCGTCGGACACGCTGCCGGCCGAGGCCCGGCTGGACGTGGTGGAGGACGTGCTGCTGGCGCTGGCCCACGTGCACGCCAACAACGTGATCCACCGGGCGCTCAGCCCGGCGTGCGTGCTGGTGACCGAGGAGGGCCGGGCGATGCTGACCGGGTTCGACTACGCCAAGCCGGGCCCGCGCGCGCACACCGTGGCCAACGAGCTGCCCAACGTCCTCGACACCCACTACGCCGCCCCCGAGTGCCAGGCCATGCCGGAGCGGATGACGGCCGCCTCGGACGTGTACGCGGCCGGGGTGATCGCCTTCCAGGTGCTGACCGGCCGGCTCCCCGCCCCCGGCGCCCCCGGGCCGGACGCCGGGCCCGTCCCGGGTGAGGCGTCCCCGGACGAGGTGCCCGCGGCGGTGATGGACCTGCTGCGGCGGATGCGCGACCCGGCGCCGGGCAGCCGGCCCTGCGCCGCCGAGGCCCTGGCCGATCTGCGCCGGGCACGGCGGCCGGAGTCACCGCCCGCGCCGGGGCCAGCCGGACCGGTACCCGTTCCGGACGTGCTCCCTCCCCCGCCCCCCGCGGCTTCCGGGCATCCGACGGATCCGGGGGTACGCACGGACGGCGACGGGAGAACGCGCAGGGCCACGGCCCCGGAGGGGACGGCCGGTCACGCGGCGAACGGCCCGCCCGGCCGTGCCCCGGCCCAGGAGAGCCGTGTGCCGGCCCAGGAGGCCGGTGCGGGCGCCGACGGGGACGCCAGGAGCACCGGGGAGGCCGGGGACGCCGCTGCCGCGCCGCCGGAGCGGGAACCGCTGTTCGGCAGGCTCAGGTCGAGGATCCGGCGGATGACGGGCGGATGACCGGGGATGACATGACCCGGGAGACGGCACGACCGGCGGTGTGACCGCCGGACGGGCGCCGTGGAACGGGTGTCAGGGAACGGCCGTCGCCCGGACGGCCGTCCTGGGGACGTGCCAAGGCTCCGCCCGGCCCTGGACGGGCCCGGCGGGGCGCCGGAGGACGATCAGCGGCGGTGGGTGGAGCCACCGCGGAAGCGGCTGAGGAGCCCGCGGATCCTCTGCTGGTTGCGCGGGTCGCGGGCCATCGTCTTGGCCTTCTCCATGTTCCGCTGCCCCTGCGGGGTGCGCAGGTAGTTCTTGACGCGAGCGATGATCGAAGCCATGGTGTCCCTCCCTCTCGTGAGACCGGTCCACTACCCCGGAAGACCGCCTCCAATCAGCGCCGTCCGCGGCACCGGCCCGCGAGGGGCGTTCAGGAGTCGACGAACTCCTCGGGGACCATCACCCGCAGGCCGTTCGGGACGGTGCGGATCGTGATGGGGGTCATCAGGCGGACCTCGCCGTCGACGTCGGCCGCCATCGGCGGGTCGGTCTCCAGGTGCATCTCGCGGCCCACCACGAAGGGCCCGCCCGCCACGCTCCGCCAGCGGCCGCCGGCGCCCCGCAGCAGGGTCTCCGCCACCAGGCGCAGCCGCTTGCCCGAGCCGAGCTGGTAGGCGACCAGGCGGCCGTTGTCGATGCTGATGTCCTTGGCGACCTGCCAGCCCCCGTGGAAGCGCCCGTTGGCGATGTTGAGCTGGTGGGTGAGCAGCTCGTGGCGGCGGCCGTCCACGGTCAGGAAGGCCCGGAAGGGGCGGTGGCCCGGCAGGACGGTCAGCGCGGTGAGCGGGTAGGCGGCGCGGCCCAGCAGGCGCTTCACCCAGTTGCGCACCGTTCCCGCCACCTCGACCGAGACCCCGAAGCTGGCCAGGTTGGCGAACTCGCGGTCCCCGGCGATGCCCAGGTCGATGTCGGCGACCTTGCCGGTGCGCAGCACCCGGATCGCCCCGGGAAGGTCGAGCGGGACGCCCAGGCTGCGGACGAAGTTGTTGGTGGTGCCCAGGGGCAGCACGCCGAGGGCCACGTCACGGTGGGCGACGTGCTTGACGGCGGCGCTGAGCGTGCCGTCCCCCCCCGCCCACCACGAGCAGGTCGGGCCCGGCGGCCAGGGCCTCCTCCAGGGTGGCGCGCAGGCGCCGGGGGTCGAGCACGGGGAAGATCCGGATCGGGTCGAACCCGGCGGCCCGCAGCAGGCGGACCACCTCGGGGTAACGACGGCGGCCGCGGCGCGAGCGTGTGTTGACGACCACGCAGACTCTGCCCTTGGCCCTGATGGCCTCGGTGTGCTCGGCCTTGCTTCGAAGCTCTCCCACGCTGCCCCTATCCGGTCGGGTCGTGCCCGTCACATGGTAGGGCCCCGCCGTCGGCGACGGCGGGGCCCCACCCGGTTGCCCGGGGGATCAGGCGGTCACTTCTTCGGCGGGGTGACCTGGACGATCGCGCCGAGGTTGCCGATGAGCGGGGTCAGCAGCCTGACCTTCACCCCCAGCGCCTTGCCCTCGTCACCGGGGTTGCCGGAGCCGAGCACGTGGCCGTTGCCCATGTCGGTGCCGTACAGCTCGGTGGCCGGGGTGCCGTCCTCGTTGACCACCCGGGTGCTGTAGATCTGGTCGCCCTTGGAGGGGACGACCACCGAGGCGTCGAAGTCGCGGTAGAACAGGCTGGTCCCGCGCGCCTCGAAGCCGGGGTACCAGGTCTTGGCGTCGGTGAACTCCGAGACGCCGCGCAGCGCGCCGGTCTTGGTGCAGTACTCGCTGAACGGCTCCCCGGGCGCCTCGAAGCACTCGGTGAACGGGTAGGTCCTGGCGAAGGAGAAGGCGGCGTTGGAGGTCTGCACGCGTCCCTGCATGTTCTTCAGGGTGGTGGGGTCCTTCTCGGCCGCGGTGCCGGTCCGCCGGAGCGGGTCGAAGTGGGAGTCGACCAGGATCAGGCTGCCCTTGGAACCGATGCTGGGCGGCAGTTCCAGGTTGTTGGCCAGCGAGTTGTTGGTGTAGGTCGAGTCGCGGTACCAGATGAGCAGGCCTGGCGCGTTGTACTTGACCTTCTCCACCTTCCAGGCGCCCTCACGCGAGTAGTTGGTGCTGTAGGTGTACTGCAGGCCCTTGTCGAACCCGTCGAGGTTGCGCCACTCGGCCAGGTAGAAGCGGGAGATCTCGCGCTTGCCGTCGTTGATCGTCCAGCCCTGGCCGTGGGTGTTGGTGAAGGTTCCGCCGGTCGCGGTCCAGCCGTTGGCGCCGCCCTCGACGTCGTCGCTCCACACGGTCTGGGCGCCGTTCGTGATCGAAAAGTCGTCGGCGTGCCAGCCGCGCGGGGTGAAGGCCGCGTCGGTGTCGTAGGCCAGGCGGAGCTTGACGGCCTTGCCGGCGAACGGGGTGAGGTCGACGTAGTCGTGCCGCCAGCCGTCGGTGGTGCCGGTGAGGCCGTACTTCTTGTTGCCGAAGGTGGCGAGGTTCTTGTTGGGGTCGGCGTAGTCGTCGTCGGTGGAGACCAGCGCGCCGCCCTCGGTGTACACCTTCTGCTGGGCCCAGGTGGCCCCGCCGTCGGTGGAGACCTCGATGAAGCCGAAGTCCCAGTCCTGCTCGATGTCGTAGTTGTTCCAGACCCAGAACTTCACGTCGGTCCCGGCGGGCACCTGGACGTCGCGGGTGAGCTTGACGTCGGCCCACTCCTGGTCGAGGTTGGACCACCAGGTCTTGGTGCCGCTGTGCGGCTCGACCATGCTCAGCGGGGCGCTCTCCAGGTTGATCCGGACGCCGTCCTCGGTGAGCTTGGGCGTGCGCGAGGCCTGGCCGATCGTGACCGCGCGGGCGCGGTCACCGGGGTTGAAGACCTCGGGGTCGGCCCAGCCCAGGATCCACTTGTCCCAGATGCCCATGTGGGTGGGCATCGACTGGAAGATCGGGCCGCTGTGCGAGCCGCTGGACATCAGGTCCCAGAAGTCCACGGCGGAGGACGCCTGGCCGGTGGTGTCGTAGAGGTCCGGCAGGCCCAGGTCGTGGCCGTACTCGTGGGCGAAGACGCCGACGCCGGAGTCCTCGGGCTGCACGATGTAGTTGGAGATCTTCACGTTCTCGCCGGGCACCTGGTAGCCGCCGGCCACCGCGCTGGAGTGGGCCCAGATCGCGTACGTGCCCTCGGCGCCGCCGTCGGAGGACTTGTCCTTGCCGGCGTGGACCAGGACCAGGTGGTCGACGACGCCGTCGGGCTCGGCGAGGTTGCCGTCACCGTCGGAGTCGGCCACGTCCTCGACGTCGTAGTCGGCCCAGGGGAAGTCCGGGTTCGTGGTGACCAGGGTGTTCACCGCGTCGATGGCGAGCTGGCCGGCGCCGCGCGGGTTGCTCGGGTGGCCGCTCATGTCCTGCACCGGCTGGCCGCAGGCGCGGGCGCCGTAGTAGGCCTCGGAGTGCGGCACCTTGATCCACGGGCTGGCCTGCCCGGTGACGGTGTAGGCGCCCTTGGACATCTCCTCGTACATGTTCTTCATGGTGTGACGGGAGATGTCGATGCCCTTTTTGCCGTCCCGGGGGTCGGTCAGGTCGGTGCGGACCCGCTGGGTGATGCCCTCCTTGGTGTAGAGCATCTTGTTGAAGTGCTCGGGGCTGAAGTCGGGCACCCAGAAGCTGTTGTTGTCCTTGTGCGCCAGCGTGGCCGGGTTGGGGATCTTGTTGTGCAACGGGCCGTTGAGCAGCGTGCCCGCCGGCTCGGTGACGCACTCGGCCGGGTCCTCGCTGTTGACGTCCAGCGGGCGGGAGAATCCGGAGAAGTCGTCGTTGGCCTTGTCGTTGAACTCGACCAGCAGGGTCAGGAGCTTGGCCGTCCTGACGGTCTTGGACTTCTTGAAGATGAAGTCGACGGGGTTGCGCCCGGTCCTGATCGCCTCGGCCTCCCGGGCGGCCAGCACGCGCGCGGCGGCGGGGTTGCCCTCGGAGTACTTGCGGTCGATCCTCTTGGACGGGCTCGTCTTGCGTGCCCTGGCCGAGGGCACGGCCGGGTCGTCGACCTCGGGCTCGTCCCTGGGCGGCGCGTAGTTGATGTAGTAGTCGGCCGCGGTCGGCTGGTACCGCGCGACCGAGTCGTCGGTATCGGCCGAGGCACCGCCCACAGCCAGTCCCGTGACGGCCAGGCCGATCACGGGAACGATCGCAAGAAGGCGCTTACGGGCGCCTCCGCTGCTGACTCTGCCGGACAACGTCGTCCCCTCCCTGTGCCGCGGGTTCCACCGGGCACGGACCTCTCCGGCGCGCTCGATGAGGCGCACCGAACCGGGACGTTAGACGAGAAAGTAAAGAAAGAGTCAAGCGAATGCATGATGTTGTAAAACTGAAATAAAGCCCTCTTTTGCCCTGAATGGTGGATTTTTCGTCTGACCTGGCCGGGCGTGGCGGAACGGGACGCGAGGCGGGCGTCCGGCCCCGGACCGCCGGAGCGCGGGAACGGTCCCACCTCGGGTCATGGGGGCGCGGGGCGGCCACCCCGCCTCAGGTCGTACAGTCCAAGCTGTGACCGCTATCTCCGAACTCGTCGCCGCGCTCACCCCGGAGAAGGTGCTGACCGACCCCGACGTGACCGGCTCCTACGCCCGCGACCGGACCTTCCTGGAGCCGGGGAACCCGCTGGCCGTGGTACTGGCGCAGACCCGCGACGACGTGGTCGCCGTGATGACCTGGGCGAGCGCGCACCGCGTCCCGGTGGTCCCCCGCGGGGCCGGGACCGGCCTGGCCGGAGGCGCCACCGCCGTCGAGGGGTGCGTCGTGCTGTCGCTGCACCGGATGGCCGCCATCAGGGAGCTCTCCCCCGACGACGAGATCGCCGTGGTCGAGCCGGGCGTCATCACCGCCGACCTGGACCGGGCCGCGCGCGAGCACGGGCTGATGTACGCCCCCGACCCGTCCTCGTACGAGATCTCCACCATCGGCGGCAACCTGGCCACCAACGCGGGCGGGCTGCGCTGCGTGAAGTACGGCGTGACCCGCGACTCGGTCCTGGGCCTGGAGGTCGTGCTCGCGGACGGGCGCGTGATCAACACCGGCAGGCGCACCGTCAAGGGCGTGACCGGGTACGACCTGACCGGCCTGTTCGTCGGCTCCGAGGGGACGCTGGGAGTGATCACCGCGGCCACGGTCCGGCTGCGCAGGGCCCCGTCGGTCCATCCGGCGACGATCGCGGCCGAGTTCGGCTCGCTCAGGGACGCGGCGGCGGCCGTCTCGGCGATCATCGCGGCCGGCTGCCAGCCGTCCCTGATGGAGATGCTGGACCGCACCACGCTCCAGGCCATCGACGACTGGCGCAACATCGGCCTGGAGGAGTCGACCCGGGCGATGCTGATCGGCCAGTCGGACGCGGCGGACGGCCCGGCCGTCGCCGAGCGCATGGCCGAGCTCTGCACCGCGGGCGGCGCGGCCTTCGTGGCGGTGTCGTCGTCCCCCCAGGAGGCCGAGGAGCTGATCGCGGTCCGGCGGATGGCCTACCAGGCCAAGGAGCGGCTGGGCACGTGCCTGGTCGAGGACGTGTGCGTGCCGCGCTCCGCGCTGCCGTACATGATCGAGAAGATCGAGGAGATCGCGGCCGGGTACGACGTGGTGATCGCCACGGTCGCCCACGCCGGGGACGGCAACCTGCACCCGGTCTTCATCTTCGACCGCGCCCTGACCGAGCCCCCGCCCCAGGTGTGGGAGGCGGCCGACGCGGTCTTCCGGGAGACCCTGCGGATGGGCGGCACGCTCACCGGCGAGCACGGCGTCGGGCTGCTGAAGCGGCGCTGGCTGGCCCTGGAGACCGGCCCGGTCACCGAGGAGATCCACCACGGGATCAAGGCGGTCTTCGACCCGCTCGGCATCCTCAACCCCGGCAAGGCCATCTGAGGCCCGGCCCACGTCTCCGGCCGCGTCCCCGCCCGCGTCCCCGCCCGCGTCCCCGGCTTCCGGCGGGGCCATCTGAGATCCACCCCATCGTCCTCGCTGGTAGCGTTCTTCACCACGTATTCCATTCGCGGGGTTTTGTCAGGGGGGCATCATGGCGGAGCCGCTCACGCCGGAGGACCCCCGTCACCTCGGAGCGTTCGAACTGCTCGGCCGGCTCGGAACGGGCAGCCAGGGCACCGTCTACCTCGGCCGGGGGCAGGGAGGCGAATCGGTCGCCGTCAAGCTGCTGCACCACGGCGCGGCCGGTGACCCCGAGGCCAGGGCCCGGTTCCTGCGCGAGGTCTCGGTCGCACGCAGGGTGGCCCCGTTCTGCACCGCCCCGGTCCTGCACGCCGACCTCGCCGGCAGCCGCCCGTACATCGTGAGCGAGTACGTCCCCGGCCCGTCCCTGCGCCGGCTGGTCGAGACCGAGGGGCCCCGGCGCGGCGCCTCCCTGGCACGGCTCGCCGTGAGCACAGCCACCGCGCTGGCCGCGATCCACCGCGCGGGCATCCTGCACCGCGACCTCAAGCCCGCCAACGTGCTGATGGGCCCCGAGGGCCCGGTGGTGATCGACTTCGGGATCGCCAGGGCCCTTGACTCCCCGGGGACGACGGCGACCGGGGTGACCATGGGGACCCCGTCCTACCTGGCGCCCGAGCAGCTCGGGTCGGGCGAGGTGACGGCCGCGGCCGACGTGTTCGCCTGGGGCGTCACGATGGTCTTCGCCGCGACCGGCAGGCCCGCGTTCGGCCACGACTCCATCGCCGCCGTGATCAACCGGATCCTCAACGCCGAGCCCGAGCTGGGGGCGCTGGAGGGGCCGCTGCGGGACCTGGTCGCGGTCTGCCTGTCCAAGGACCCGGCGCTGCGTCCCGATGCCGAGCACCTCGTCGGCCGCCTGACGGGCGCGGTCCTCGCCCTTCCCGACCCCCTGCCGCCGTCCGGCACCGGTGATGCCGCGGCCGGTACCGTCCCCGGGTCCGCAGGTCGCATCGGCCCCGTTGACCCCGTGACCGGTGCCACGGCCGGTACCGTCCCCGCCTCCGCAGGCCCTGTCGGCTCTGCAGGCTCCGTCGGCTCCTTCGGCCATGGCGGCTCCGTGACCGGTGCCGCCGCCGGTGCCGGGAGCGGTTCAGGGACCGGCACCCCGCCCGCTTCCCCGCACGCTTCCCCGGCCGGACCGGACGCGCCGGGCACGCCGGGCACGCCGGAGCGGTCGCGCCGGCCGGTGGGGCTGCTGTTCGCCGGCGTGGCGGTGGTGGCCGCGCTCGGCACGGCCACCGGAACGGTGGTGCTCCTCCAGGCGGGTGAGAAGGCCGCGGCTGCGCCGAGGGCGGTCCCCGGTGCGACGGAGACCGGGCCGGGCCGGACGGTCCTGCCCGGCGACCCCTCCGGGACCGGTCAGGAATCCCCCGCCCCTTCCGAGGACGGAGCGGCCACCACGAGTCCGCCGTCCCGGCCCCGCGCGCAGCCGTCACTGCGGCCCGGCGAGGACCGGTGGCCCAACGCCGGAGAGGCGGGGTGGGAGTCCGAGGGCGTCCCCTCCCCCTCCACGACCTCGTCCGCGGAGCCGGCCGGGTCGGCGCGGCCGAGCAGGACGCCCGGTGTCTCCTCCACCCCCGGCGTCTCGCCGGCCCCCGCCCCGTCGAGCGGTCCGAGCACCACACCCACCGCCGGACCGACGGTGAAGCCCACCCCCGGGCCGACCGTGAAGCCGACCATCAAGCCCACTGTCAAGCCGACGGTGAAGCCCACCGCCGGACCGACCGTCAAGCCCACCACGAAGCCCACTGTCAGGCCCACCGTCAAGCCGAGCCCGAAGCCCACCCCGCGCAGGCTCAACCCGCACACGGCCACCGGGGTGTGCGGGGGTGGCTACCGGGTGGTCGGCTCCCGCTCCCTGGGCGGTGTCGCCACCGTCCACCTGCTCTACAACGGCGCGGCGGGCCGGAACTGCGTCGTGACCCTGTCGAAGTACGTGATCCCCTCCAAGGTGGCGATGAACGCGACGCTCCGCGTGAAGGGCGGCCCCAGCCGGGGCAACCCCGGCAGGTTCACCGCCTACGCGGGCCCGGTACGCCTCCCGGCCGCCAAGAAGTGCGTGATCTGGGGCGGCTCGTACGGCTCACGCTCCTGGACGAGCGGCTGGAGCCACTGCGGCTGAGTACAAGAGGCGCCGCGTATTTCATCAGTGCTCGTTGTATGCCATCGGTAGCCCGCAAGTCAGAATCGGGGCATGCGACTGCTCACCCTCGGAGATGTCATCAAAGAGAGGCGGCTGGTTGAGCGGAAGGTCACGCTTACCTGGCCCTGCTTGCGGGCTTGACCGTCCAGGCCGGGCTCGACCGATAGGGTTCTTGCCGGCCGCCCAGGAGACCCCGCTCATCCCGCTGCTGCCAGATCTGCTGTCCGACGAGGCGACCTTTTTCGGAAGTCCCGACTTCCACTAGGCAACAGCCTCTTCTCGGGACGATCATGTGTGGTCGAACTCCACCTACGGCACGTACAAGGACGGAGGAGGAACCGGCCGCGCGGCCGGTTCGACAAGAACGGCAGAACCATCTACTACGGGGAAGCATCATGACTGACCGGATCAGGTGGAAAAATCGTGCGAGAGGCTCGATAAGTCGACTGTAGCTGGATTCAGTGGATTGATATGGCCTTGCTTATGCGGTTCAGTACAATTAAACGCATGAAATGCTCCCTAGTCGGCACACTGAGCTGGAGGGCGACTTGAGATGCAGCGCTTGCCGCCTCAATGGGCGAAGGATTCAAAGCTTTCAGGAGAACGATTAGCACCTGGCTTTCCAAATCCAGTTGATTCCTCTCGCTCTCGCCGGATGCACTTATGGTCATTCTATTGCGAAGATCATTTGCCTTTTGATTTAGCTCTTCGCCTATTAGGATTCGTTCTCCTTCGAACTGCTCACCATGATCGATCAACTGCAACACCCTGTTAGGAAGAGTGCCTTCAAGGGTGGATATCGAGAGGACGGTGGAAACGATCTGCTTGAGGATGCTAGGTGCCATGCCCGGAGACGGATTGTTAAGAATGCGTGCGAACTCCGGCTCGTCCAGAAAGGGTGCCCGGGGATTTAAATACCCAGGAGGAACGAGAGGTTCTGGGAGAGGGTTGATGATCTTAAAAACGTATCGGGGAGATCTCAGCCACTCGGTAGTTAGAGGTTGACCACTAATTCTTTCGGCCAACTCCAGGGTGCGCGCCTTAAATTCCTGCACCGTCAAGTCTTGGCGTAATCCCACTTCGGCCAGAACATCGTCTAATGCATCTGGGCGAGTGCCCGATCGGTGGTCAAACTCGTTGATTGCAAAGCTAGTTGCGATCACGCCATCCGTAGCGTAACTGATGGAGCTATCCAGCTCAACGTTCCAATAAATGTTCAGAGCCTGACTTCCTGAGGAGAGCGACTCCAGGACGGCACTTCTCGATCCTTGATGCCCGTTGGGTTCGTATGCGATCGTCCAATCACTAATCTTAGCTAACTGGACTAGCTCGACGGTGTCGTCTTCTTCTAGTTCCTCAATCTCGTCTTCGGTGGCCCACAAACCACCCGTTTCTAGACTTGCACCGAACCTGCGCGCCACTTCGTCTAAATCGCGTTCCTGACACCAGGTCAGACTGAGGCTTCTAGCCAACCCGGCACGCAGAAGCTCTGCGTATTTTTCCTGAGCATAGTTCACGTTTCTCCTTGGGGAAATTAAGTGTGGCCCGCCTGATAGCAGGCGGGCCACACTTATTTTAGCCGATCACGGCCAGCGAGGAGGCTGCTGATCGCGATCAGCAGCAAGCGGGTTTGCAAACACCCAAAATGGGTCTTGGCCGAGTCTCCGCATGCGCTGGTAGAAGACGCCTAGTTGATTACCTGACGTTCGATTGTCGGAATTTGATATATATCTCACTGAGTAGTTCCCGTTGGCTGACAGTGAACCTTCCATCGTGCTAGCAAATGGGAACTCGTCGCAGTCCAACCCATCTGGCTTTGGATTTACCATAGGCCATTTCTCTCGACATTTGCTAATCGAATGGTCTCGATTGGCCTTGATAGTTCCAGAGGGAGCCTCATCCGGATCTTCTAGTCCGGGGACGGCTCCTTCGACCGTGCGGTGTAGCAGGCCATTGGGGGCGCGGCCGGGAACCTTCTTTCCTGCCAGTAATGGATACGTCCATTCAGGGTGATAGTAAGCGTCCCAGACGTGCTTGGTGGACTCCTTGATACCTACATTTTTCGTAGCATCGAAGATCAGCACAGGGCTTACATCGGTGAAAATACATCCACCTGTGTATTTCTCGATAAGCTCTGAAGTGTCGCATCTGACAACGGGATACTGAATTGATATATCGCGAGTAACGTCACCGCCGGGAGTGGCGTTGGTTACAGGTGAAGTGTAACGCAGAGTAGGAACGATCATACATGCACTTATCAGGTTTTTACCTGTTCCGGTGTTCTTGGGTGAGTTTATCGTCCATTCTGCCTCTGGCGCGGACGCCCATGTTGTAAAAAGGGAATTTTTGCCGGCGGTTCCGCCATCTTGCGGGCCATTTTTGACCTGACAATGGCTACTTGTTGTGAGTCCTGCCCTAAGCATCATAGGGTTGAAGTAAGTTAAATCGCCTTGGTATCGAACACCGATGATACGCCAAGCGAAGGTGATGTCGCGACTGTTCTTCCCTGACGGTTTATCGGTTTCAGCACCATTCGATCCCTTCTTTCCTCCAGCGTAGGTGTAAGCGCGAGCGGCAAGGCTAAAATTGACCTGCCCCTTCCACTGCTCGCTGACTACCTGTCCTGTGGTTCTAACAATTCTCTTATAAACAGGGAAGGCATATGCTTGTGCGGCACACCAGTTATAAGGGTTAGTCGTATGGCCTACAGCCGACGTCCCATTCGCCCTCGCTCGCTTGACCTGGGCTAGCAAGTCCTTATTGCACGTTGGCCAATCGACCCGGTTGTAAGGGAAGGTCGCCGGCGCTGCCGCTGTATCTGCAGTCGAAGGTTGTTGTGATGACCTATCGTTCCTGTTGGGAATAGTGAGAGCGGGAGCCGATCCTGTTACAGGATTGTTCATATCTGCCTGAATCTGTGCGGCAGTCTGAGAGAGGTTGTAAATACGGACTTCGTCAATGAGGCCGTTGAAGTACTCACCCCATCGGGCGTTGCCGCCAATGCGCAATGGACTGTCATCGCTAATAAGGTTGCCCGTGACCGTTTCTTCTCCTACCAGCGCTCCATTGACATATAGGCGAGCATTAGCGCCATCGTAAGTGGCAGCTACATGACTCCATATGTTGCCAGGTAGAGGAGTTGTCCCATCAACCTCTGAGGCATTTCCGCTTGTCTGCAACCAACCCGATGGAGTCGACCCGTTGGAGGCGTATAGGCCGTAGGAAGCGCCGCCGCTATCATATTCTTTCATTACAACCGTGCGCCAACCAGTTACGGTCGTGGGGTTAACCCAGGCCGATAATGTCATGCCAGTTGTCAACTGCAGCGAATCTGCGTTATTTACAGTGACCCAACTAGTGGCGCCATTGAACGACAGTGCTTTGCCGTACTTGCCAGATGTGATTTGGTTGGTGTTGCTGGCGGTGCCATTGTTGTTCTGTCCAGAACTGTCAGTCACTGCATTGCCGGAGGTCTCCTCCATGCCGTATGCCGCTACTAGCCCGGGAACAGGTGTAGGTGTTAAACCTAAAGTCGTGAAAGACCAGCTGTACGGAGCAGTCATGCTATTACCACTGCTGTCTTGAGCGCTGGTCACCTCGGCGGTATAGATATTTTCCGCCGTGAGCGCTTGGTTAGGAGTGAAAATCGCTGTCCTATTCTCACCCGCCATGACTAAACTGCCTGTTACGGCAGCACCACCAGGCCCCTTAACGGTTACTATTACTCCGGAAACTGGTTCGTCGAAGGTAATTTGGACGGAAGTATTTGTGATGACGTTTTTAGCGCCAGGCGACGGCACCGTATCGATAACAGACGGTGACGTCTCATCAGAAGTTGGCGGTTCCTCTTCCGGAAGAGGAAGCAAATCCTCTGTGTTTATCTCGTAGGTGTCAGTCGCCTGCTCCATATTTGTTTGAGCTTGCTCTGGCGTCACGTCCTGAGCAGATGGTGGAGCGGGATAAGCCTGCAACTCTCCAGCTATTGCCTCCTCGTAGGGAATTGGTCCTTCTGCAGAAGGATCACTTCGCAGTGTGGGGATCACCACATCTTCTTCGATCGTTCCTGGCTGATAGTTAACAAAGAGGACTGGTCCGCGGGGGCTGCCAGTGCCCCAGTCACCGTATTCGTAAGAGCGGTACCAACGCCAGTTAGTGAGGTCGCTTTCGCTGACGGAGCGAAGTCGGACGCCGTAGTCTTTTTGACCGTCCATCCAGCCCTGAACCATGGTCTCGATGGAGTAGTACAACTCGCCCTCGCCCCGATTGGGACAACTCGCGTCGTAGGCGCCCTTGTTGGCAACCTGGGCGCTAGCGGTGACCTGGGGTTGGGTGCTCCAGGTCATCGTGTTGATGTTCCAGTCGGTGACGATTGGCTGGGCGAGGATGCCGGAGTTGATCTGCGAGTCGCAGGTGTTGGAGTCGTGGTTCCACAGTCGCAGGTCGGCGTTTTCGACGGTGCCGCCCATGAGCGGGGTGCCGGCGATGTTGAAGCGGATGAAGGCGCGCCAAGCCACGCTGCCGGTGTTGGACATGCCGGCGATGAGGTCTTGCTTGTTTTTGTTGTTCGAACTGTTGGGCTGGGTGCCGCTGTTGATGTAGGTGTCACCGTCGATGCCGGTGCCGGTCCAGGTGTCGGAGGCGATGGCCATGGTGACCGGGTAGGTGACTGCGGGGTCGTTTAGGAACCCGGAGTCCGGGGTGATCACGAGCGCCTGCCCAGCGGTCTTCTGATCGACCGTCATGGGTGCGGTGCCGGTCCGGCCAGTGTCGGGATTCTTCGCCGCGGCCGCGTCCTCCATCGGCGCCGCGGTGATGTCGGCGATCTCTTTCTTGCCCTTGTCGGCGAGCAGGGCGAGGTGTCCGGAGGAGTCCTTGCCGTAGCTCATACCCTTGGGCAAGGCAACCGGGACACGGACCTTCAGCGCGGTCGTAGGCCGCTGGCGGATCACGATCTCTTGTTGGAACCCGGTCGGAGAGGCGGTGATGACCAGGTCGACACCCTGGCCATAGGCCGACGGGTAGGTGGCAGTGTTACCGGATAGTTGCGGTTTGGGCAGCTTGGTAGCAGCCGAGATGACGGCCTCGCCCTTGTCGCCCTTGACCTTCACCAGCGCGGTGTCCCCGCCTGCCGACAGGATCAGGTCGCCCTTGGCGGCCTTGGGTTTGATGACACCGTTTTCCTCGACCAGCGTGGTATCGATCGGCTGCCACGTTCCATTTTTCTGCACCCGAATGGGGGTGGAGTGCAACTCTGTGTAGAGAGTTTTGCCGTTGGGGTTAGCGAAGGTGGTTGAGTTCTCAGCCCGATAGGACTCGATCTCGACTCGCTTGTTCTGTTTTTTCGCCTCCCGTATTGCCGTGTCCACCGGGTTAGGCAAGGTGGTCGGCGTCGCTACAGGTGCAGAAGGGATAGGTGTAGGTTCAGCAACGGCGGGTGCTGCAATGAGAGAGGTAGATAGCCCAAGAGCGGCTATCAGGGAGGTGCGGCGGTAGCTACGCGCTAACACGCCAAGCCTCGGAGGGGGTGTTTTCACTTCGGCCCTTCATGATCGATTCCATCGAACCGAATGATCATTACATACGTCAAGGTGAAAGTAAAGGCATTTTTGGGTAGTCGAAAGCTTGCTCGACGTGACCGATAGACTAGAAAGAATGCAGCAGTGCGCGTAATTCGCTCAGAGTTTAGTTGATCCCAACTCAAAAACATGCATAGTCACACTTAGTTAATATGATGTCACTTTAGGTTGCACTAGTCGGCTAGTTGCAATATATAACTTATCCTCATGCGACTTGAAATAAATGCAGGGGTGGATTGGTCAACAGTTCGGAGGCTACCGGGTGGAACCGACAAAAGTGGACCGCTGAACTTGTCGTAGTGCTTTGGTCGGACGGTTATGCAGTCCGCCTCCGCAGGCAGGAGGGCGAAGCTGGGGCCCCGCCCGACAGGGTTGAAGCGTTCTCATATCGTGAGACCGAGTAGCTGGAGACCGTTTGCGGGATGGCTGCAGTAGTGGTCGGTGGCAGCGGCGATGTTGGTCCAGCCGATAAGGCTGGCCAGGCCGATGGACAGGTGCGGAAGCCGGCCATGATCCGAGGGGCGGTGCCGGTGCGGATCCTCGATACGTCCTCAAGGTAGGTGACGTCGCCGTGACCGACGCGATCGCAGGGACGTCCTTCGGTTCGGTCGGCCGTCTTCTCACCGCCGCTCGCCAGATCCGGGCTGGGGGCCGGTCACCGTCGCATGATGGTGACCGGGCCGGACGGGGAGGGCCATCCGGCATGGTGACGTGGCGGTCAGCCCGGATGCGGCCCGTGGTCGCCGGGCGGGCAGGACGGGTTGCACAGCAGGTCGACCCAGACGTCGGCGACCGGCGCCGTGATCTGCTCGACGGCCTCCGCCGGGAGCACATCGTCGGTGATGTCGGCCCAGATCAGGCGCACGGAGGCGGCCAGCGTGACAATGCGGGTGCCGCATCCCGCGCAGATGCGCACGCCGCCGGGCAGATCCAGGATGGGCAGCGGACCGTTCACCGGGATCTCCACTCCGCGCAGACGAACCAGACGGTCTTGCCCTCCGGATCGCCGTTCTGCGCCGGTATGACTCCCCACCTGTCGGCGTAGGCCGTGACGATCGCCAGCCCCCGACCGTGTTCCTCATCCGGACCGGCCGGGGTCGGGACGGGCCATGCGGTGCCGTGGTCGGTGATCTCTCCTCGTACGATCCGACCGTACCGGTACAGGGCGAGGGTTACCGGAGCCTTCCCGTGCAGGATCGCGTTGCTCACCAGTTCGGACACGACCATGGTCACGTTCTCCACCACACTGAGCACGTCCCAGACGGCGAGGGTCTCGCGCACGAGACCGCGTGCCCTGCCGACCGTTTCGGGATGGATGGGCAGGTCCCAGTTCGCCTCTCGCGTTTTGTCGTCGGTCCTTATGGGAGGTGGGGGAACGGCATTAGGGTTCTTCATAGATCAGGAGACTCCGAGTTCTTGATCCAGTCCTCGGGCGGGTGGTTATGTCACCACGCCCGAGGACGTCGGGGCCACACCTTCGCTTGTTGTGATCGAAACGAGCGCATGCGACGAGTGACACGGTGGCGCGCCTGATCAGGCCCTGCACAGCGTCGTAAGCGCGCCCGTCGTCAGCGTGATCGAGCTTCCAGCGCGGCCTTTCTGTCTTTGTGTCGATCTCCGTGGACAACGCACCGTCTCCACGCGCGTGGCTGACGCGCCTTTCCATGAGCGAACATGATCATTCACAGGCAGCCGCCGTCACGCGGGGCTATGAGTGCTATCTTCATCGTGACTGATCGCGTTGATACTTTCAAGGCGATAATTTCAATGCGAGTTTATGTCTCATTTGCGCAAGAAAGGGGGAAGTTGTGGCAAGTCCTACAGTTCGTCGACGCCGCCTCTCCGCCGAACTCATTCGCCTGCGCGAGCAAGCCGGCCTCAGCGTCGAGGAGGCGGGGCGCCGATTGGAGTGGTCACGTGGTCGCCTCAACAAGATGGAGGCCAACAAATGGACCAGACCAGATCTGGGAAACATTCGGGCGCTTCTTGCCCTCTACTCGGTCACGGATCCAGTGCAGCACGAGGCCATTCTGACGCTGGCCCGTCAATCAAGAGAGAAAGGCTGGTGGTCCAACTACCAGGACATCTGGCGCGGCTCCCTTGCGGGATTCGAAGCAGAAGCATCCTTGATAAACACGTATGAGGATCTCCGCGTGCCCGGACTGCTCCAGACCAAGGACTACGCTGCGGCGATGTTCAAAGGTGGCCAGGTGATGGAGAACACACAGATCAGTCGCCGCGTGGAGGCACGGCTGACAAGGCAAACCATCCTGCACGACAAGACGTGCCTCACCCTCTGGGCCGTGATCGACGAAGCCGCACTGACCAAAACCGTAGGTGGTCCGTCGGTGATGCGGCAACAACTGCGGCACATCATCGAGATGAGCGCCAGACCGAACATCTACGTTCAGGTCCTCCCCGACTCCGCCGGAGCCCATGCCGCGATGGACGGTGCGTTCACAATCCTGAATTTCCAGGACCAAGATGATCCAAGCATCGTCTACATCGAAACCGCGACAAGTGACCTGTATCTGGAGGCTCACGAAGAGCTTCAACGCTATAAGCTCATCTTCGACCTCATACGGTCATCTGCGCTCAGTCCGAACTCGTCCGTAGCGCGTATGGCCGAATTGATCGATCAGTTGAACTGAGAGGCGATCATGAACACTCCCCGAACCTCCTCGCCGACCTGGCTGAAGAGCTCTCTTTCTGGCTCGGGCGACAACTGCGTCGAGGTCGCCACACTCCCCGGTGGAGGTCAGGCCGTACGGGATTCCAAAGACCCCGGCGGCCCTATCCTGACGTTCCCTTCAAGAGAATGGGCCGCATTCATTCACGGTGTCAGGAATGGCAATTTCGGATGACGTCACTCACCGTACGAACATGACCGCGACAAGCCGCCGGGCCAGGGCCGCCGTCTCGGCGAGCGGCCCGGCCGGTGGCCGGTGGCCGGTCGAGGAAATCCCGGTCGTGAGCTAACGTACTTGACGTGATCGTCAAGTCAGAGGCGCTGAGCAGCCGGGGGCGTCGCACCCGGGCCGCGCTCGTGCTGGCCGGGCGGGAGGCGTTCGAGGAGCGGGGCTACGACGCGGTGCGCGTCGACGACGTCTGCGCGCGCGCCGGGGTCTCGCACGGCACCTTCTACACCTACTTCGGGTCGCGCGAGGAGCTTTTCCGCGAGGTCGCGGCGGCCGTGGTGGGCGAGATGTTCACCGCCAGCCTGGTAGGGCCCGCCACCGGGGACGACCCGTACGCCCGCATCGAGGCCGCCAACCTGCTCTACCTGCGCGCCTGGGCCTCCAACTCGCGGCTGGTGCGGATGCTGGAACAGGCCGCGGTCGGCGACGAGGGCTTCCGTGACCTGCTGCTCGAACTGCGCGAGGTCTTCGTGCGCCGAGGCGCCGAGGGGCTGCGGCGCCTGCAGGAGCAGGGGCTGGCCGACCCGTCGCTGGACCCGAGGCTGACCGCGGTGATGCTCGGCGGGATGGTCGAGCACTTCGCCCACGTCTGGCTGGACCTCGGTGAGCGCGCCGACGAGGAGACCGCGGTCGCCCTGCTCTCCACGCTCTGGGCGAGGGCCATCGGCCTGAGGCAGGCCCCCGCGGGCCGTCCCGCGGACCCGGCCCCGGGCTCGGCCCCCTCGCCGTCGGCGACGGACCCGGCGCATCCTCCGACGGCCGATGACCCGGCCCGCATACCGAGGACCGATGACCTGACGTCCACGTCAACCAGGAAGGCGCGGCCATGATCCTGCCGGACATCCCGCCCGACGAGTACCGGGCACGGCGCGAGGCGATGCTCGCCAGGCTGGCCGAGCTCGACGCCGAGCACGCCAAGGCCGTGGCGGGCGGCGGTCCCAAGTACGTCGACCGGCACCATGCCCGGGGCAAGCTCCTGGCCAGGGAGCGGATCGAGCTGCTCGTCGACCCGGACTCGGCGTTCCTGGAGCTCTCCCCGCTGGCCGGGTGGGGCAGCGACTTCTCGGTGGGGGCCGGTGTGGTCACCGGGATCGGGGTGGTCGAGGACGTCGAGTGCGTGATCGTCGCCAACGACCCGACCGTGCGGGGCGGCGCGTCCAACCCGTGGACGCTGCGCAAGACGCTGCGGGCCGCCGACATCGCCTTCGAGAACCGGCTGCCGCTGATCAACCTGGTGGAGTCGGGCGGGGCCGACCTGCCGAGCCAGAAGGAGATCTTCATCCCGGGCGGCCGGATCTTCCGCGACCTGACCCGGCTGTCGGCGGCCGGGATCCCCACGATCGCCCTGGTCTTCGGCAACTCCACGGCCGGCGGGGCGTACGTGCCCGGGATGAGCGACCACGTGGTGATGGTCAGGGACCGGGCGAAGGTCTTCCTCGGCGGGCCGCCACTGGTCAAGATGGCCACCGGTGAGGAGGCCGACGACGAGTCGCTGGGCGGCGCCGAGATGCACGCCCGCGTCAGCGGCCTGGCCGACCACCTCGCGGCCGACGAGCACGACGCCCTGCGGATCGGCCGGCGGATCGTCAGGAGCCTGAACCGCTCCCGGCCCGGCGCCCGTCCCGGCCCCGTCCGCGACCCGCGCCACGACGAGGAGGAACTGCTGGGCATCGTGCCCGAGGACCTGCGGATCCCGTTCGACCCGCGCCAGGTGATCGCGCGGATCGTGGACGGCAGCGAGTTCGACGAGTTCAAGCCCCTGTACGGCGCGAGCCTGGTGACCGGCTGGGCCCGCCTGCACGGCCACCCGGTCGGGATCCTGGCCAACGCCCGGGGTGTGCTGTTCAGCGAGGAGGCGCAGAAGGCCGCGCAGTTCATCCAGCTCGCCAACCAGGTCCGGACGCCGCTGGTCTTCCTGCAGAACACCACCGGCTACATGGTCGGCAAGGAGTACGAGCAGGGCGGCATCATCAAGCACGGCGCCATGATGATCAACGCGGTGTCCAACTCGTCCGTCCCGCACCTCACGATCGTCATGGGCGCCTCGTACGGGGCGGGCAACTACGGCATGTGCGGCCGGGCCTACGACCCGCGTTTCCTGTTCACCTGGCCCAGCGCGAAGTCCGCCGTCATGGGACCCGCCCAGCTCGCCGGGGTGCTGTCCATCGTCGGCAGGGCCGCCGCGCAGGCGCGCGGGCAGGTCTACGACGAGGAGGGCGACGCGGCGATGCGGCAGCTGGTGGAGGCGCAGATCGAGGCCGAGTCGCTGCCGTTCTTCCTGTCCGGCCGCCTCTACGACGACGGCGTGATCGACCCTCGCGACACCAGGACGGTCCTGGGCCTGTGCCTGTCGGCCGTCGCCAACGCCCCCGTCCCGGAGCCCTCGGGCTTCGGCGTCTTCCGGATGTGACCGTGACCCAGACCCCGCGCACGACCGCGCGTACCCCCGTGATCGGCCGCCTGCTCGTCGCCAACCGGGGCGAGATCGCCCGCCGCGTCTTCCGTACCTGCCGCGACCTCGGCATCGAGACCGTCGCCGTCTTCTCCGACGCGGACGCGGACGCGCCGCACGTGGCCGAGGCCGATCATGCGGTACGGCTCGGCGGCGCCAGGCCGTCCGAGAGCTACCTGGTGACGGAGAAGATCATCGATGCGGCCCGCAGGTCGGGGGCGGACGCGGTCCACCCCGGCTACGGCTTCCTGTCGGAGAACGCCGCCTTCGCGCGGGCCGTACCGGAGGCAGGGCTGATCTGGGTCGGCCCGCCCGCCGAGGCCGTGGCCGCGATGGGGTCGAAGATCGAGGCCAAGGCGCTGATGGCCGGGGCGGGTGTGCCGGTGCTGCCCGGTTTCACGGCCGGGCCCGGCTACTCCATGGACGACCTGGAGCGGGACCTGGACGTGGTGTTCACCCGGATGAGCGGTTCGGCCTCCGGGTGGCCCGTACCCCTGCTGGTGAAGGCGTCGGCCGGGGGCGGCGGGCGCGGGATGCGCGTCGTGCGGCTGACCGACGACCTGCCCGAGGCGGTCGAGTCGGCCCGCGGGGAGGCGCTGGCGGCGTTCGGGGACGGCACGGTGTTCGTCGAACCCCTGCTGGAGGGGGCCCGGCACATCGAGGTGCAGATCCTCGCCGACATGCACGGGACGGTGTGGACGCTGGGCGAGCGGGAGTGCTCGATCCAGCGGCGGCACCAGAAGGTGATCGAGGAGACGCCGTCGCCGTCGCTCTCCCCGGCGACGCGGGCGCGATTGTGCGACGCGGCCGTCACCGCCGCGCGGGCCATCGGGTACGTCGGCGCCGGGACCGTGGAGTTCCTCGTCTCAGACGACACCGTCGCCTTCCTGGAGATGAACACCCGACTGCAGGTGGAGCACCCGGTGACCGAGTGCGTCCACGGCGTCGACCTGGTGGAGTGGCAGCTGCGCATCGCCGAGGGCGCTCGCCTCCCCGGCTCGCCGCCCGAGCCGTCCGGGCACGCCGTGGAGGCGCGGCTGTACGCCGAGGACCCGGCGCGCGGCTGGCTCCCGCAGAGCGGCACCCTGCACCACTTCACCGTGCCCGGCGTCGACGCCCGCTTCGCGCCGTTGCCACAGGGCCGGTACGGGCTCCGGCTGGACTCCGGGGTGGAGGACGGCTCGGAGATCGGCGTGCACTACGACCCGATGCTCGCCAAGGTGATCGCGTACGGGGCCGGGCGTGACGACGCGGTGCGCAGGCTCGCCGCCGCGCTGGCGGGCGCGCGGATCCACGGCCCCGTCACCAACCGGGACCTGCTGGTCGCGGTGCTGCGCCACCCGGCGTTCCTCGCCGGGGAGACGCACACCGGCTTCCTCGACGAGCACGGCCTGTCCGGTCCCGCGAACGGTGCCCCTGACGGCGCCTGGGACGGTGGCCCGAACGGCCCTTCGCACGGTGCCGGGAAGAACGGCATCGGGAAGGACGATGCCGGGAAGGACGGCGCGCGTCTTCCGGAGAACGGCCCGCCGGAGGCCCCCTCGGTCCTGCGGCTGTCGGCCCTGGCCGCCGCGCTCGCCCGGGCCGCGGCCGGCCGGCGGGCGGCGACCGTGCAGGCGGGGCTGCCGAGCGGGTGGCGCAACGTGGTGTCGCAGCCGCAGCGGGCCCTGTTCGCCGAGACCGAGATCGCGTACCGGATCACCAGGGACGGCCTGCGGGCCGAGGGCTTCCCCGGCACGGTCCTGGTCGGCGCCACCCCCTCGCTGGTGGTGCTGGAGACCTCGGGTGTGCGGCACCGGTTCGCGGTGGCCCGCTACGGCGGCGCGACCGGGACGACGTACGTGGACTCCCCCCTCGGGGCGGTGCGCCTCACCCCGCTGGAGCGTCTGCCCGAACCGGCGGACCACGTGCCCCCGGGCTCCCTGACCGCGCCCATGCCCGGTACGGTGCTGCGGGTCGATGTCGGTCCCGGGCAGGCGGTCGGCGCCGGGCAGGTGGTGGTGGTGCTGGAGGCCATGAAGATGGAGCACCGGATCACCGCGTCCGCGCCGGGTACGGTGGCGGCGGTTAACGTGACGCCAGGACGCCAGGTCGAGGCCGGGACGGTGCTGGTCGTGATCGAGGAGCGGGCGTGACCCCTCCCGCGGAGCGGCGGCCCCTCGCGGGCCCCTCGTGGAAAGGAACGAGATGAGAACCGATGGGGGCTGGCCGGTGGATCGCCTGGTGCACGGGGAGGCGTCCGGAGGAGTGGCGACGATCACCCTCGACTCCCCCCGCAACCGCAACGCCCTGTCGGTGCGGCTGCTGGGCGACCTGGAGGAGCGCCTGGAGTGGGCGCTGGCCGACGAGAGCGTCCGGGTGATCGTGCTCACCGGCACCGGGCCGGTGTTCTGCGCGGGCGCCGACCTCAAGGAACAGCGGGTCGCCCCGGGCGCGCCCCACGAGGCGCCGGTGACCGCGTCGTTCCCGGAGATCATGAACCTGATCTGGGAGAGCCCCAAGCCGGTGGTGTGCCGCCTGAACGGCACCGCGCGGGCCGGCGGGCTGGGCCTGGTGGCGGCCTGCGACTTCGCGATCGCCCCCGACTCGGCGTCGTTCGCGTTCAGCGAGGTGCGGCTGGGCGTGGTGCCCGCGATGATCTCGGTGACCGTGCTGCGGAGGCTCGGCCAGCGCACCGCGGCCGAGTACCTGCTCACCGGCGAGACCTTCGACGCCGCCCGCGCCGCCGAGATCGGCCTGATCACCCGGGCCGTGCCCGAGGAGGAGCTGGACGCCACGGTCGCCCACTACACCGGCATGCTGCTGCGCGGCGGTCCCGAGGCGCTGGCCCTGACCAAGCAGCTGGTGCGGACCGTGCCGACGCTGAGCGTCGAGGAGGGCATGCGCCAGATGGCGGAGCTGTCGGCCCGGCGCTTCACCTCCGCCGAGGGCCAGGAGGGCATCGCCGCGTTCATGGAGAAGCGTCCCGCCTCCTGGGTTCCCCCGGGGGCGGCGCTCTGATGCTGCGCGTCGCCAACTGCTCCGGTTTCTACGGCGACCGGCTCTCGGCCGCCAGGGAGATGGTCGAGGGCGGCCCGATCGACGTGCTCACCGGCGACTGGCTCGCCGAGCTGACCATGCTGATCCTGGCCGGGAACCGGGCCAAGGGCCGACCCGGCTACGCGACGACCTTCCTGACGCAGCTGGAGCAGGTCCTCGGGACGTGCCTGGAGCGGGGCGTGAAGGTCGTCTCCAACGCGGGCGGGCTGGACCCGGCCGGATGCGCCGAGGCCGTGCGCGAGCTGGCCGGGCGCCTCGGGCTGCCGGTCAGGGTCGCCTGCGTCACCGGGGACGACCTGACCGGCCGCGACCTGAGGGGAGCGCCGAACGCGGACACCGGCGAGCCTTTGTCCGTCCCCGCGCTGACCGCCAACGCCTACCTGGGGGGCCGCCCGATCGCCGCCGCCCTGTCGGCCGGGGCGGACGTGGTGGTCACCGGCCGCGTCACCGACGCCGCGCTGGTCACCGGGCCGGGCATCTGGCGGTACGGCTGGGGACCCGGCGACCTCGACGCGCTGGCCGGTTCGGTGGTCGCCGGGCACGTCATCGAGTGCGGCTGCCAGGCGACCGGCGGCAACTACGCGTTCTTCGGCGAGGTGCCCGACCTGGCGCACTGCGGGTTCCCGCTGGTGGAGCTGGAGGCCGACGGGTCGTGCGTGGTCACCAAGCACCCCGGCACCGGCGGGCTGGTCTCGGTCGGCACGGTGACCGCGCAGCTGCTGTACGAGATCGGCTCCCCCCGCTACCTCGGTCCCGACGTGGTCGCCCGGTTCGACACGATCCGCCTGGAGCAGCAGGGACCCGACCGGGTCCGCGTCTCGGGGGTGCGCGGGGAGGCCCCGCCGGACACGCTGAAGGTCGCCGTCACCTACGCGGCGGGGTACCGCAACACCATGACGCTCGTCCTGACCGGCCTGGACATCGAGGCCAAGGCCCGGCTGGCCGAGGAGGCCGTCTGGTCCCGGGTGCCGAAGGAGTCGTTCGACGAGGTGCACGTGGAGCTGACCCCGCTCGCCGGGACCGCCCTGCTGCGCATCACCGTGATGGACGCCGACCGGCGCCGGGCCGGGCGGGCCTTCTCCTCGGCCGTGGTGGAGAGCGGCCTGGCGAGCTACCCGGGCCTGTACGGCCTGACGCCTCCGGGCGACGCCTCGCCCTACGGGGTGTACTGGCCGACGCTGGTCCCGGCGGAGTCGGTACGGGCCCGCGTCCTGCTCGACGGCCGCGAGCTCCCGGACACGCCGGCCGGGCCGATCTCATCGGGCGGACCGGCGGACAGGGACACCGGGAGCACCGGGAGCGTGGAGACAGAAAGCGCGCCGGGCGCGGGGAGCACGGACGCGGCCCCCACGATGAGCGCGGGGAGCGCCGGACGCGTCGTCGGTGCCGTGCCCGGTGACGACCTCGTCCCCGGCGACGATGACGACCCCGGTCGCGGTGCGGAGAGTGTGCGGGTGCCGCTGGGCACGATCGTGGGCGCCCGTTCCGGGGACAAGGGCGGCAACGCGAACCTGGGCGTCTGGGTCGGCACCGCGGAACGGTTCGGCTGGCTCAGGGAGCACCTGACGACCGAGCGCCTGGCGGAGCTGCTGCCGTCGGCCGCCGGGCTGAGGATCGAACGTTTCGAACTGCCCAACCTGCTCGCCCTCAACTTCGTCGTGCACGGTCTCCTGGGCCGGGGCGTGGCGGCCAGCCCTCGTCTCGACGCCCAGGCCAAGGCCCTGGGCGAGGAGCTCCGCGCGAGTCTCGCCGACATCCCGCGCCGTCTTCTCTGACCCGCCCGCCCGCTTCTGCGACCGCCCGCACCGCTTCTCCGGCCCGCCGTACCGTTTCCCTCACCCGTCCGCACCGCTTCTCCAGCCCGCCGTACCGCCGCGGTCCCGGTCGCGCAGGCCCGCCAGGGTCACCGCGAGCAGGTGGTCGGCCCGCTCCAGCCCGCCGGGCAGCTCGCTCGCGGCCAGCGCGACGCCGGTGACGAGCTGGAAGAAGTCCTCGACATCGACGTCCCGGCGCGTCCGGCCCTCCCGCTGTGCCCTCGACAGCAGGCCCGTCGCCGCCGAGCGCATCGCCGCGTGGCAGTCGAAGCCGGGCTCGGCCGGGTCGCGTGTCATCGAGGTGGACATCCCGCCGTCGGTGAGGGCGTGGGCGAGCACGTCCCGGGACCAGAGGTCGAGGGCCTCGTCCGGTGAGGTGTGGGTGAGCAGGTCGTCCGCCCTCGCGCACAGCGTCTCCACCCGGTCCTGGAACACGGCCGCCAGGAGGGCCTGCCGCGTGGGGAAGTGACGGTAGAGCGTTCCCGGCCCCACCCCCGCCTGGCGCGCGATCTCGTTGAGGGACGCCTCCGGCCCCTGTTCCGCGATCACGGCCCTGGCCGTCGTCAGCAGGTGCTCACGGTTGCGGCGCGCGTCGACCCGCATCGATCCCTCCAGGTCCTCACACCGGTTTGCAAACGGAGAACTTCTCCGTATCATACGGTCATATTATCCGGAGACCCTCTCCGGATACTCCGGGAGAAGAGAGTCCTGAATGAACGACCACACCACCGGCCTCGGACGCGTCGGGATCTGGACCTTCGCCTTCGACGACCAGCCCGCGGCGAGGGTCCGCGAGGCCGCGGCGGAGATCGAGGAACTCGGCTACGGCGCCCTGTGGTTCGGTGAGGGGTTCGGCCGCGACAGCGTGAGCCAGTCCTGGCTGCTGCTCTCCGCCACCCGGCGGCTGGTCGTGGGGGCGGGCATCGCCAACATCGCGCTGCGCGACCCCATCACCATGGCGGCGGCCGAACGCGCGCTCAACGAGGCGTACCCGGGCCGCTACCTCCTCGGTCTCGGCGGGCACCGGGTGTCCGACACCCCCATCCAGATGGACGGCTACAGCATCCCGAGCCGCGGCCGGGCCGTGCACACGATGGGCGCCTACCTCGACGCGATGGACGCCATCCCGCTGGGCTCCCCCGCCCCGGCGACGCCCCCTCGGCGCGTCCTCGCCGCGCTCGGACCGCGGATGCTGGCTCTGGCCGCCGATAGGACGCTCGGCGCCCACCCCTACTTCGTGCCCGTGGAGCACACCCACCGGGCGAGGGAGATCATGGGCTCCGGCGCCCTGCTCGCGGTCGAGCAGGCCGTCGTGCTGGACACCGACCTCGCGAGGGCCCGCGAGGTCGCCAGGGGGCACCTGGAGCCGTACATCACCATGGCCCCCCACCAGATCGCCAGCCTCCGCAGGCTGGGCTTCGGCGACGACGACCTGGCGGACGGCGGGAGCGACCGCCTGGTCGACGCGATCGTCGCCTACGGGGACGCGGACGTCATCGCCGAACGCGTCCGGGCCCACCTGGACGCGGGCGCGGACCACGTGTGCCTGCAGGTGCTGACCTCCACCCCCTCGGCGCTCCCGCTGCCCGAATGGCGCGAGCTGGCCGCCCTGACCACGGCCGTCTGACCACGGCCGCCCCACCGCGACCGCCTGACCACGACCACCTGACGATGACCGCTTCACCGCGACCGCTCCACCGCTACCGTCTGACCACGACCGCCTGACGACGGCCCGCCGGGCACGCCCTCCGGCGTGTCGCGGGGATTCCCGGGAAGCGTGCGGAGCCGGGCCTCCCCCGTGGCGCGGGTCGCTATTGACCGTCGCGGGCGGGAACCATAGATTCACCCCCAGCCAGAACATCATTCGGTCCAGGAGGGCGCATGACGGCCGCGCACATCGACGTCACCGCGATCGACTTCGACGTGCTCGGTGCGTGGATGGACGACCAGGGGCTGCCCGGCGGGCCGTTCGAGCACGTCGCGCCGGTGACCGGCGGGACGCAGAACGTCATGGTGCGCTTCGAGCGGGGCGGCGCCGCGTACGTGCTGCGCAGGCCGCCGCTGCACCCGCGTGCCAGGAGCAACGAGGTGCTCCGCCGTGAGGCGCGGGTGCTCGCGGTCCTGCGCGACACCCCGGTGGCCGCGCCGCGCCTGGTGGCGGCATGTACCGACGAGAGCGTCATGGGCGCGGTCTTCTACCTGATGGAGCCGGTCGAGGGGTTCAACGCCACCGTCGGGCTGCCCGAGCCGCACGCGGGCGACCCCGCCATCCGGCACCGGATGGGGCTGGAGGCGGCCTCGGCGCTGGCCGAGCTCGGGCGGGCCGACCACGGCGCGCTCGACGGTTTCGGCCGTCCCGAGGGGTTCCTGGAGCGGCAGGTGCCGCGCTGGATGGGCGAGCTGGAGGGGTACGGCGCGCTGGCCGGGTATCCGGGGCCCGACATCCCCGGCCTGGAGGAGACGGCCGCCTGGCTGGAGCGCAACCGGCCCGCGACGTTCGTGCCCGGGATCATGCACGGTGACTACCACCTGGCCAACCTGATGTTCGCCCTGGACGGCCCGCGGGTGGCCGCGATCGTCGACTGGGAGATGTGCACGGTCGGCGATCCGCTGCTGGACCTGGGCTGGCTGCTGGCGACCTGGCCGTCCCCGGACGGGGTGGGCGTGATCTCCGGCGGTGTCACCGGGCTGGCCACGACCGCCGAGCTGGTCGACTGCTACGCGGCCCTGTCCGACCGCGACCTGTCGGCCGCCGACTGGTACGCGGTGATGGCCTGCTTCAAGCTGGGCATCGTCCTGGAGGGCACGCACGCCCGCGCCTGCGCGGGCAAGGCCCCCAGGGAGATCGGGGACCTGCTCCACGCGACCACGCTGAACCTGTTCGCGCGCGCCCGGACGTTCATGTGAGACCGCCGCCCGGCCGTGCACCTCGCCCTGCGCCCCGCCGGACGTGACGCGCGGGCGTCCTGGAGTTCCCGGGCGTCCCCGGACTGGGTCAACGTTCTGATCTGTCCATACGAACGCCCGCTAAAACGACAATTGCTTGATAAGCATCTCAAGATCGTGCAATTCTCTGTCGAGACGGAGGTGACGCACGATGCCGGACACGCTGGCCTGCCTGGAACGGTTCGTTTCCGCGGTACGGCAGCACGCCGACCTGTCGGTACGGCGGATCTCCTTCGGCGACCCCGCGTACGTCTACGTCCGCAACCGTTTCAGCAACACCCTGGCCGAGACCGTGACGTGCTCCCCCGACGGGGGCTTCATCACCTCGTGGGGCTACCGGCTCGGCAGCAGCGAGAACATCGACGGCGCCGCGGCCCGGCTGGCCTTCCTCCTCGCGGCCATGCCCGCCCCCCGGGTGTGACCGGCCGCCCTGCCCGCCCTCGCGCGACCGGCAGGGCCGCCATGTGCTCCACCGGGTCGTGACCGCCCCCGTTCCTGCACCACGGGTGTGACCGCGGCGCCGGAACGACGTCCGGGACACCGGCGATCGGTGAGCACCGTCGCCCCCCGCCAGGTCGCGATCAGGTCGAGGCGCACCCGGGTCTCCCCGGCGTGCGCGGCCTCCCGGGCGTGCGCGGCCTCCTCGGTGTGCATGCCGGTGCGGAAACCGCGGCCGTCAGGGGGCCTACGAGGCCAGCCGCTCACCCGCGCCGCGATCCGACCGGGCGAGTCCGGCCTCGCCGTCCGACCGCTTGATCTCCGACCACACCGCGTCGAGGGAGAGGCCGAGGACGTCGGCGATCGCGGCGATGGTCGGGAAGGCGGGGGTGGCCACGCGACCGGACTCGATCTTCCGGAGGGTCTCCGGTGAGACGCCCGCCCGCAGCGCGGTGTCGAGCATCGGTCTGTCCCCCCCTGGCACGTCGCAGGAAGGCGCCGAGGCGCTGTCCACGTTCGATCTCTGCGGGAGTGAGCGGCAATCTGACCATGCCTCCAACTCTAATACCGGGATAATATGGCCGGGATACTTATTGGTCACACGAGGAAGACGTTGCATGATCGAGATCCTGAGTCCCACCGCACTGCTGCGAGCGAAGGACGCCGGCGCCCTGGTCGCCGACATCCTGCAGACGATGAAGAGCCGCAGCACGGTCGGCACGAACCTCCTGGACATCGACCGGTGGACCCACGGCATGATCACCGAGGCCGGGGCGCGGTCCTGTTATGTCGACTACGAGCCCTCCTTCGGACGCGGGCCGTTCGGCCACTACATCTGCACGTCGGTCAACGACGCCGTGCTCCACGGACTGCCGCACGACTACACGCTCGCCGACGGCGACCTGCTGACGCTCGACCTCGCCGTCTCCGTGGGCGGGGTCGTCGCCGACTCCGCCATCAGCTTCGTCGTGGGCGACGCGAGGCCCCCGGAGAGCGTCGCGATGATCGACGCGACCGAGCGCGCGTTGAGCGCGGGGATAGCCGCGGCCGGGCCCGGAGCGCGCATCGGTGACCTCTCCCATGCCATCGGCTCGGTCCTCAGCGAGGCGGGATACCCGATCAACACCGAGTTCGGCGGCCACGGCGTCGGATCGACGATGCACCAGGACCCGCACGTCTCGAACACGGGACGGCCCGGCCGCGGGTACACGCTGCGTCCCGGGCTGCTGCTGGCACTGGAGCCGTGGGTCATGGCGGACACCGCCGAGCTCGTCACCGACGCCGACGGCTGGACGCTCCGGAGCGCGACGGGCTGCCGGACGGCGCACAGCGAGCACACGATCGCCATCACCGAGGACGGGGCCGAGATCCTCACCCTGCCCACGCAGGCGCGGCCGTGAGGTGACGGCCGGCCGTGTTCCCCGCTGCCGGCGGTGCGCCGTCCGTCGCCGCCGGGGTGCGGGACCGCCCTCCCCCCGGCGTCCCCGGCCGGTCGGCTAGGACGCCTCGGTCGGTTCGGCGGAGAAGGCCGACAGGTCCAGACCGACCTCCCGGGCGGCGGCGACCCGGGCGTGGTGGAGCAACCGGCTGCGGGACATGTTCCCGGTGTGCAGGGTGTAGCGGACCACCAGGCCGTCGAGCATGCCGTCGATCCGCTCGGCCGAGCCCACCGGATCGTCGCAGGCGAACTCGCCCGAGGTGACGCCCTCGGAGATCACCTGGCCGAGGATCTCGATCCAGGAGCCCTCCAGCTCCAGCAGGATGGTGCGGACGTGCTCCTCGCGCACCCCGACGGCCCAGGCGTCCAGCCAGAGGATCCAGCTCTGGTCGGAGCGGGAGGCCGGGATGTAGAAGCGCAGGACGCGGTCGAGACGCTGGACGGCGGTGCCGGGCTCCGCCACGATCTCCCTCAGCCGCTGCACCTCGGAGTCGCTGGTGCTGCGGAGCATCTCGGTGATGAGGTCGTCCTTGGTGGCGAAGTGGTAGTGGATCAGCCCACCGCTCACGTTCGTCGCCCTGGCGATGTCGGCGACCCGGGTGCTGGCCAGCCCGCGCTCCAGCACGACCCGCCTGGCCGCCTCGAGGAGCTCCGCGCGCCGTTGGTCGGCCTGGTCGGCGCGGCTGCTGCGCGCCCCTCCTCCGCTGTGCACGGCGCAAGACTACAGCAGCGCCGCAACCCTCCCTAATACTACTGATTGGCCGACCAGTCAACACTTTCGTTCCTGCCCGGACGACCGTTTCCGGTCACCGCACGGACGAGGAGCGTCCGGGACGGCGCGCGTCCCCGGCGCGGCTCGACCGCAGAGGCGACCGTTGACGCCGGGTGAGAGAACCGCCTGTCAGGGGGCGCGCAGGCGGGCCAGGGTCTCGGCCTCGTCCCAGACCTCCCCGTACTTGGCCTGGATGTCGTACAGGCTCGCCTCGTGCGGGCCCGGGGCCCGGTCACCGACGGCCTGGCGTACCACGACGGGCAGGAAGCCGTGCTGGATCGCGTCGACCGCGGTGGCCCGGACGCAGCCGCTGGTGGACACGCCCGCGACGACCAGGGTGTCGGCGCGCAGCGCGGTGAGGGTGGAGGCCAGGGAGGTGCCGAAGAAGGCGCTGGCGTACTGCTTGACGACGACGAGCTCGCCCGGGGCGGGGGCCACCTCGGGCATGAGCGCGCCGAGCGGGCCGTCGCCGACCAGGTGCCGCAGCGGGGCGACCTTGCGGAAGAACAGGCCGCCGTCCGCACCGCCCGGCCCGTAGGAGACGCGGGTGTGCACCACCGGGACGCCCGCCTCGCGGGCCGCGGCCAGCAGCCGGGCGGACGACTCCAGGCAGCCGCGCGAGCCGAGGAACAGCTCGGCGCCCGGCTCGAAGTAGGCGCGCATCAGGTCGACGAGGACCAGCACCGGCCGCTCCCCGAAGGGGAGGCTCCCACCGAACGCCTCCCCCGACCCCGCCCCGACCCCCGGACCGGACCGCGAACCGGGCCCGGCCCCCGGACCGGATCCGGACGCGGATCCGGACGCGGACCTCGGGCCGGATCCCGCGCTCACACCCGCACCGGCGGGCGCGGGGCGGGCAGGCCGGTCTCCTCCTCGCAGTTGGCCAGGATCTCCTCCAGCGGCGGGCCCATGTCGAACACCGCGGGCTCGGGCCTGGTCTCGCGCAGCGAGGCGCGCAGATCGGCGGTCGCCTCCTCGTCCACGACGCCCTCGCCGTCGCAGGCCACGCCGTAGCGGCGGGCGCCGTCGGCGCTGACCAGCCCGCGCCGTACCTCCAGCGCGACCAGGGCGGGGTCGCGCTCCAGCGGGTCGCCCCACCCACCCCCGCCCCAGGTGACGAAGTGCAGCAGGTCACCGGGGGCCACCGGGACGTCGTGCACCTTGCTGGGCAGCGTCTGCACGCTCCCGTCGGCCCGCTCGATCCACTTGCGTCCCCGGGCCCCGGGGGTGCCGCCGTTGACGCCCCAGGGGTAGGTGAGCCAGCGGTCGTCGTGGATGGCGATCGTGCCCGGCTCCAGGAACCGGTAGGCGACGTCCACGCCGTTGCCGCCGCGGTGCAGCCCGGCGCCGCCGGTGTCGGCGACGGTCTCCCAGCGCTCGATCCGCAGCGGGTAGTACGACTCCAGGAACTCGCACGGGATGTTGGTGAACGACGGCCACAGCGAGTGCCCGTCGGGGCCGTCGCCGATCGGCCGTCCCGGGATGCCGCCGAAGCCGATGGAGTAGAGCTGGAACCACTCCCCCGTGCCGGTCTTGTGCCCGGAGTACATGAAGTGCGGCGAGGAGGAGAAGCCCGCGGCGTTCAGCAGCTCCGGCGTCCGCTGCCCAAGCAGCCCGCCGAACAGGTCGAAGATGCGGCCGATGCCGTGGTTGCGGGCGTTGAGCGCGGCCGGGTACTCCGGCTTCCAGAAGCTCTTGGCCGGGATGTGCACGTCCACCAGCGGGTAGAAGCCGTCGTTCCACAGGATCTGCGGGTCGGCCACGGTGATCAGGTAGATGCCGAAGAACATCCGGGCCAGGTTCTCGTTGATGAAGTAGTTGATCGGCCCCTGGGCCTGCGGGTCGCTGCCGGAGAAGTCCAGCAGCACCTTCTCCCCGGTGCGGGTCAGCGACAGCGTCAGCTTGTACGGCCCGAAGCCCACCCCGTCGTCGCAGATGTAGTCGGAGAAGGTGAGGGTCTCCCCGTCCTCGAAGAGCGTGGCCAGCAGGATCTTCATCGCGTCGTGGTTGCGCAGCAGCAGCGCCTCCAGCGCCGAGGTGTAGGTCTCGGTCCCGAACCGCGCGCACAGCTCCTGGATCCGCCGGGAGGCGGTACGGCAGGCCGCGATGAGGCCGTTGAGGTCGGCGCGGTTCCAGTCGGGCTGGCGCACCTGGTTGAGGATGATGCGCAGCGCGTCCTCGTTGAGCACGCCCCGGGAGTAGAGCTTGAAGGGCGGGATGACCACGCCCTCCTCGAAGATGGTGCGCGCGTCGGTCGGCATGGAGCAGGCGGTCTTGCCTCCGACGTCGGACATGTGGCCGAACATCGACGCCCAGCCGACGACCCGGCCGTCCACGTAGATGGGCATGACGACCAGCCAGTCGTTGGCGTGGCTGATCGCGCCGTCGCAGGAGTAGGGGTCGGAGGTGAGCAGCACGTCGCCCTCCTCGATGGTCCCGTCGAAGCCGTCCAGCAGCGAGGGGATCGACAGCCCGAACTGGCCGACGACCATGCGGCCCTGGGGGTCGCCGATCAGCGGGAACTCGTCGTGCTGCTCGCGGATGCCCGGGGAGAGGGCGGTGCGGAAGAGCACCTCGTCCATCTCGTGGCGCGCGTTGCGCAGCGCGTTCTCGATGATGTCGAGGGTGACCGGGTCGACGTCCACCGCCGTGAGCGGCGCGCCGGCGGTCTCGATGATCTGGGCCATCATGCCTCCAGGGGGCGGATGAGCAGGCTGCCGCTCTCGTGGACCGTGGCGGCGTGGCCCGGCAGCACGAGGGTGGTGGAGTCCATTTCGACGACGATCGCCGGGCCGCGGACCACGTTCCCGGCCAGCAGTGCGGAGCGGTCGTACACGGAGGCGTCGCTCCAGCCGCCCTCGACCCAGATCGGGTGGGTGGAGACGACGGCCGCCGACGCGTCCTCGCCACCGGCCGCCAGCGCGACCGCGCGGACGTTGGGACGCGGGCCGCTGACCGCCGCGCGTGCGCTGACCAGCTCGTGCTCGTTGCCCAGCAGGAAGGAGAAGAGCCGCTCGTGCTCGGCGTCGAACGCCTTGCCCAGGGCCTCCAGCCCGGTGTCGGCCTCCACCGGGATCGGGATCTCGAATCCCTGCCCGTGGTAGCGGACGTCGACGTGGTAGGTGGCGCTCTGGTCGTCGCGGCCGACGCCCTCGGCCTCCAGCGTCCGCGCGGCGGTCTCGGCCAGCTCGGCCAGCAGCCCGCCCAGCTCGGTGTCGGTGAGCCGGGAGAAGCGCCGGATGTAGGTGCGGGAGGCCTCGTCGCGCAGCGAGGTGGTGGCGTCGCCGTACGCGCAGAGCACGCCCGGCGAGGGCGGGATGACGACCGGCCAGGAGCCGGTGAGACGGCCCAGCGCGTTGGCGTGCAGCGGCCCGGCCCCGCCGAAGGCGACCATCGCGAAGTCGCGCGGGTCGAAGCCCTGCTGCACCGAGACCAGGCGCAGCGCGCCGAACATGTTCTCGTTGACGATGTCGACGATGCCCTGGGCTGCGGCCTCGACCGACGGCAGGCCCATGGCCTCGGCGATCCGCGCCACCGCGGCGTGGGAACGTTCCCGGTCCAGCACGATCTCGCCCCCGGCCAGCCGGGTCGGCAGGTAGCCCAGCACCACGTTGGCGTCGGTGACGGTCGGCTCCTCTCCTCCCCTGCCGTACGCGGCCGGGCCGGGGTCGGCTCCGGCCGACTGCGGGCCGACGCGCAGCGCCCGGGTCAGCTCGGGGACGTGCGCGATCGAGCCGCCGCCCGCGCCGACGGTCCGCACGTCCACCGAGGCCGAGCGGACGGTGAGGTCGCCGATCTTGGTCTCGCGGCCGATGCGCGGGCGCAGGTGCTCGACCAGGGCGACGTCGGTGGAGGTACCGCCCATGTCGAAGGTGAGAAAGTCGGGGAAGCCTGCCTGCTCGGCCACCCAGACCGCGCCGGCGACGCCGCCGGCCGGGCCCGACAGCAGCAGGTTGACCGGGTTGGCCGCCGCGGCCGGGGCCGAGGCCAGGCCACCGTCGCTGCGCAGGATGTTCAGGGCACCCGCCACCCCGCCGTCGGCGATCTTCGACGCGAGGTTGTCCATGTACCGGGCGACCTGCGGCTGGACGTAGCCGTTGGCGACGGTGGTGATGGTGCGCTCGTACTCGCGCAGCTCGGGCAGGACGGCCGAGGAGATCGAGACCGGCACGCCCGGCAGCTCCTCCGCGGCGATCTCGGCGATCCGGCGCTCGTGGCCGTCGAAGGCGTAGGAGTTGATCAGGGAGACCGCGAGGGCCTCGACGCCGCGCAGCCGCGCCAGGGAGACGCGCAGCGCGTCCTCGTCCAGGGGGACGACGACGGACCCGTCCGAGGCGACCCGTTCGACGGCCTCGATCGTGTCCTCCAGCGCGGCCAGCGGCTCGGGCTTGGGCCAGATGATCCAGCCGGCCAGGCCGCCGGGCACGAACGAGCGGGCGATCTGCAGCACCTGCCGGAACCCGGCGGTGGTCACCAGGCCCACCCTGGCGCCCTTGCCCTCCAGGATGGCGTTGGTCGCGACGGTGGTCCCGTGCAGGACCTGGCCGATCTCGGACAGGGGGATGCCGGCCTCGGCGCAGACCTTCTCGATGCCGGCCAGCACCCCCGCCGACTGGTCGTGGGGGGTGGAGGGGGTCTTGGCGCGGAAGGTGCGCCCGCTGTCGGTGTCGATGAGGAGGATGTCGGTGAACGTCCCTCCGACGTCCACCCCGAGCCGGTAGTGCATGCCGTGCTCCTTGTCAGATGATTCCTGTCGCGGCGAGCCGCGCGATCTCCTCGCCGGACAGGCCGAGCAGGCCGCGATAGACCTCGTCGTTGTGCGCGCCGAGCTCGGGCCCGGCGCTGCGCACGCTTCCCGGCGTCTCGGAGAGCTTGGGGACCACGTTCTGCATGGCCAGCTCGCCGAACTCGGGGTGGGGGACGTGCACGATCGCCTCGCGCGCGGCGAAGTGCGGGTCGTCGAACATGTCGGCGGCGCGGTAGATCCGCCCGGCCGGGACGCCGTCCCGGTGCAGGATCTCCAGCAGCTCGTCGGCGGGGAAGAGGGCCGTCCAGCGGGCGATCGTCTCGTCCAGCTCGGCCATGTGGGCGCCGCGGGCGCCGTGCGTGGCGTAGCGCTCGTCGGTGGCGAGCTCGTCGGCGCCCATGGTCGCGGCGAGGCGGCGGAACACGCTGTCCTGGTTGGCCGCGATGAGGACCGAGTCGCCGTCGGCGGTGGGGTAGACGTTGCTGGGCGAGACGTTGGGCAGCACGGGGCCGGTGCGCTCACGCTGGTAGGAGGCCTGCTGCCACTCGGGCAGCATGGACTCCATCATGGCGAGCACGGCCTCGTAGATGGCCGAGTCGACGACCTGTCCCTTGCCGCTGCGCTCGCGCTCGTGCAGCGCGACGAGCGTGCCGACGCAGGCGTGGGTGGCGGCCAGTGAGTCGCCCAGCGAGATCCCGGCGCGCGACGGCGGCCGGTCGGGGTCTCCGGTGACGTACCGGATGCCGCCCATGGCCTCGCCGATGGAGCCGTAGCCCGCCCTGGGCGCGTACGGCCCGGTCTGGCCGAACCCGGTCACCCGGGTGATGACCAGGCCGGGATTGATCTCGTGCAGCCGGTCGGGGGACATGCCCCAGCGCTCCAGCGTGCCGGGCCGGAAGTTCTCCAGCAGCACGTCGGCCCGCTCCACCAGCCGCCGGACGAGGTCCTGGCCCTCGGCGGTACGCAGGTCGCAGGTGACGGACTTCTTGTTGCGGGCCACCACCGGCCACCACAGGGACGTGCCGTGCGGCTTCTCCCTGCCCCACTGGCGCATGGGGTCACCCCGGCCCGGGTCCTCCACCTTGATGATCTCCGCGCCGAAGTCGCCGAGCAGCTGCCCGCAGAACGGTCCGGCGAGCAGCTGCCCGAGTTCGACGACCCGGACGTCTCCGAGCGGAAGGCCTCTCATCGTGGGTTCTCCTGGTGACGGGGACCGAGCAGGGACGCGCGGGCGGAGAACAGGTGGGCCCGCATGACGGCCTCGGCCCATTCGGGGTCTCCGGCCCGCACGGCCGCGGCGATCTCGATGTGGTGGTTGACGCTGCGCCGCATCGCCTCCTCGTCGAAGGCGCCGTAGGTGCGCAGCAGGACGGGCGAGTGGACCAGGGAGCTGATCGACTGGGCCAGCACGGCGCTGCCGCCGAGCCGTACCAGGTCGCCGTGGAAGTCGGCGTTGAGGCGGTAGACCGCCTCGACGTCGCCCTGCTCGGCGCGGTCGCGCAGGTCGAGCGCGACCCGGTGCAGGCGGTCGCAGTCGGCGGCGGTGGCGACGGCGGCGGCCTGGCGCGCGGCCAGTCCCTCGATCCGCGCCCGCAGCTCGAAGATCGTCTCCAGGTCCTCGCGCGGGTACTCCACGACGCGGGCTCCGCGGTTGGCCGCGATCTCGACGAGCCCCTCGGCCTGCAGGCGCCGCAGCGCCTCGCGGACCGGCGTCCTGCTCACGCCGAGGGTCTCGGCCAGCTCGGCCTCGCCCAGTCGGTCGCCCGGGACGTACTGCCCGGCGAGGATCAGCCCGCGTAGGTCATCGACCACTGACATGTATACATTCCTCCGGTCTATCTGCCACCATGATGGGGATATGCCAGGTCAATGACAAGAGGTTGCATACAATTCATGGAAATAGACGTCGTCGAGGTCGGCCCGAGGGACGGCCTGCAGAACGAGCCGGTGATCGTGTCCACCGACGCGAAGGTGGCCTACATCGAGGCCCTGGTCGCGGCCGGGCTGCGCCGCGTCGAGGCGGTGAGCTTCGCCCACCCCGGGCGGGTGCCGCAGATGGCCGACGCCGAGGCGGTGATGGCCCGGGTCCCCCGCGCCGCCGGGGTCCGCTACGCCGGGCTGGTGCTCAACGAGCGCGGCCTGGACCGCGCGCTGGCCGCCGGGGTGGACGAGGTGAACGTCGTCGTGGTCGCCACCGAGACCTTCTCCCGGCGTAACCAGAACATGTCGGTCCGGCAGGCCGTGGACGCCTTCGCCGCGATCGCCGGGCGGGCCCGCGAGGCCGGGCTGGGCGTCACCGTCACCGTCGGGGCGAGCTTCGGCTGCCCGTTCGAGGGCGAGGTCTCCCCGGACCGGGTGACCGACATCGTGCGGCGCTGCGCCGACGCCGGGGCCGAGGAGATCGCGCTCGCCGACACCATCGGCGTGGGCGTGCCCGCCGAGGTCCGCCTGCTGACCGCGGCGGTGCGCGAGGTGACGGACCTGCCGCTGCGCTTCCACTTCCACAACACCCGCAACACCGGGTACGCCAACGCCGAGGCCGCCCTGCACGCCGGGGCCACGTCCCTGGACGCCAGCGCGGGCGGCATCGGCGGCTGCCCGTTCGCGCCCGCCGCGACCGGCAACATCGCCACCGAGGACCTGGTCTACCTGCTGCACCGCTCCGGGGTCCGCACCGGCCTGGACCTGCCCGCGCTGCTACGGGCCGCGGCCCTGATCGAGCCCGAGCTGGACGCGCCCCTGCCCGCGCAGCTGGGCCGCGCCGGGATCTGGCCCGCGGCCGGCCCGTCCGTCCTGTCCGGCCCGTCCGTCCCGGAGGCTTGAGCGGTCCCCCGGCCCGTCCGGCCTGAGCGGCCCCTCTCAGCCCTGCGGGCCGGGGACGGTGGAGCGGGTCTCCTCCAGCGGCCGAACCCCCGCGGGAGCGGGTCAGCCGAGCACGGCCATGGCGGCGTTGTGACCGGGGACGCCGCTCACCCCGCCACCGCGCCGGGCACCCGCGCCGCACAGCAGGACGCGCTCGAAACCGGTCCCCACCCCCCAACGCCCGCTCCCGGCGTACGTCCCCCCTTCGCACGACCCGTCCTCGTACGGCCAGGACAGGTCGCGGTGGAAGATGTGGCCGCCGGGCAGGCCCGCCTCGGTCTCCAGGTCCACCGGGGTCCTGACCTCCAGGCAGGGGGTGCCGTCCGGGGCGCGCAGCAGGCAGTCCTCGACGGGCTCGGCCAGCACCCGGTCCATCGAGGCGAGCGTGGCGCGCAGCGCGGCCTCGCGCGCCCCGGCGGGGTCCTCGCGGAACAGCCTGGCCGGCATGTGCAGCCCGAAGAGCGTCAGGGTGTGCGCCCCGGCCTCGCGCAGCCCCGGTCCCAGGATGGAGGGGTCGGTCAGCGAGTGGCAGTAGACCTCGGCCGGGGGCAGCGACGGGATCCGCCCGGCCGACGCCTCCGCGTACGCGCGGGCCAGCGCCCGGCGTCCCTCGTTGATGTGGAAGGTGCCGCCGAACGCGGCCGCGGGGTCCACGCGCGGGTCCCGCAGCCGCGGCAGCCGCGAGAGCACCATGTTGACCTTGAGCTGGGCCCCCTCGGGGACGGGCTCGGCGGCGCCGCCCAGCAGGCGGGCGAGCACGACGGGCGGCACGCCCGCCAGGACCCGCTCCCCCGTCACCGTGTGCTCCCCGGCCGCGTCGCGGAAGGCCACCTCTCCCGAGGGGTCGATCGCGAACACCTCGGCGCCGGTGAGGATCTCCGCCCCGGCCGCGCGGGCGGCATCGGCCAGCGCGCCGGAGACCGCCCCCATGCCGCCCACCGGGACGTTCCAGTCCCCGGTGCCGTCGCCGATCACGTGGTAGAGCAGGCAGCGGTTGGCCAGCAGGCCCGCGTCGTCCGGATCGGCGAAGGTGCCGATCAGGGAGTCGGTGAGGACCACCCCGCGCACGGTGTCGTCGGCGAACCGTTCGTCCACCACCTCGCCGACCGGCCTCTCGAACAGCTCCCGCCACGCCTCGCGGCCGACCAGGTCCCGCATCGCCGCCCGGTCCATCAGCGGTTCCAGCAGCGTCGGCGCCACCCGCTCGGCCACGCCGGCCGTCATCGCGTAGAAGCGCCGCCAGGCGTCCAGCTCGGCGGTGCCGCCGGTGACGCGGGCGAAGGAGTCCGCGGTCCGCGCGGCGTCACCGCCGTCGACCAGCAGACCGGTCTCCCCCACGGGCGTGTACGAGGCGTACCGGCGGCGGCGGAGCGTGATCCTCAGCCCCAGCTCGGCCACGATCCTGGAGGGCAGCAGGCTGACCAGGTAGGAGTAGCGCGAGAGCCGGGCGTCGACCCCAGGGAACGCCCGCGCCGAGACGGCGAGGCCGCCGACGTGGTCCAGGCGTTCCAGCACCAGGACGCGCCGTCCGGCGCGGGCCAGGTAGGCGGCGGCGACCAGGGCGTTGTGGCCGCCTCCGACGATCACCGCGTCGTGGTGCGATCGGTTCGTCATCGGCGCTCCTGCCCGGCGGAGAGGGTGATCTTCAGCAGGGTGGCGGCCGGTCCGCTGGGGGCGCGGCCCCGCCGCCAGACCGCGCGCAACCGGCGGGTGAGGTCGATGTCGCGGGTGGGCACCCCGATCAGGCGGCCGGTGGCCAGCTCGGCCTCCACGGCGTACCCGCTGAGCACGGCGGGGGCGGCTCCCTCGCGGGCCGCCCCCTTGACCGCGGCGTTGGAGCCGAGCTCCAGCCTGGGCGCGGCGACGGCGTGGCCGGCCAGCGCGCGGTCCAGGGTCTCGCGGGTGCCGGAACCGCGCTCGCGGACGACCAGTGGGGTGGCGGCCAGCTCGGCGGCGAGCAGCGGGGTACGGCGCCTCGCCCACGGGTGGCCGGGCGCGACGACCACCACGAGCCGGTCGGTGGCCACCACCCGCGACACCAGGCCCTGAGGCACCGAGGGCCCCTCCACGAACCCGAGCTCGATCTCCCCGCCGATCAGTTTCGCCACCTCGGCCGAGTTCTGCACGTCCAGGCCGACCTGGACCTGGGGCTCGCGGTCCTGAAGCTCCCCCAGCCAGCGCGGCAGCAGGTACTCGGCCACCGTCATGCTGGCGGCGATGTGCAGGTGGGCGGAGCGGCCGTGCCGTACCGCCTCGGCCCCCCGCATCAGCTCCTCGGCCGCCGCCAGCACCTGCGCGGCCCAGGCGGAGACCATCACCCCCTGGGGGGTGAGGGTGGAGCCGCGGGGGGTGCGTTCCAGCAGCGGCAACCCGAGGCGGCGTTCCAGCAGCGAGATCCGCTTGCTCACCGAGGGCTGCGCGATGCCCGCGGCGCGGGCGGCCTGGCCGAGACTGCCCAGCCTGTCCACGTCGACGAGCAGTCGCAGGGATTCGAGGTCGGGCAGCTCGCTCATAGCGCCAGGCTATGACCTTCCACCGAGGTGACGGCTACCGGCCGGGCCGAGACCCGCCGAGACTCGGGCCATGCCCCCCTCTCCCCCGTCCTTCCGCCCCGCCGTACCGGCGGAACCGCGGACGGCGGGAGCGGAGAGGACGGGGACCGGGACGACGCCGTCCCGCACGGCACGGCCGAGAACGACACGGACACGGACGACACGAGTACGGACAACGGAGCCACGGACAATGGAGTCGCGGGTGACGGAGCCACGAACGACAGGATCGGGAACGGCGGGAGCGGGGACGGCGGGAGCGGGGACGGCGGGGCCGCGGACGGAAGTGCCGGCGACGCGCCTCCGGCCACCGGAGCCGCGAACGGCACCCCTGCGGCCGCCGGGACCACGAAGAACGCCTCCCCTCCCACCGGGAACACACGGGGACCCGCTCCACCCGGCGCGGTCGAGGACGGAACCCCTCCGGCCGCCGGAGCCGCGGACGGGCCGTCCCCGGACGGCGGAGTCGTGGGCGGCGAGGGCGGCGAGAGCATGGACGGAGCACCTGCGTCCGCTGGTCCCCGGACTCGCCGTCGTGATCGTGGCGACGGTGCTGGCCACGGCGGCGAGCCGGGCCGTCACCGGGGTGAGCGCGGCCGTGCTCGCGGTGGGGCTGGGGGTCGCGCTGACCAACCTCGGCGGCCTGCACGCCCGCCTGGCCCCGGGCCTGCGGTTCGCCTCCCGGCGGGTGCTCCGCCTGGCGATCGTGCTGCTCGGGCTGCAGATCGCCCTCCCCGAGCTGCTGGCGCTGGGCGGGGGCGCGCTGGCGGTGGTCGCGGTCGCGACCGGTGTCACGTTCGGCGCGACCCGGTGGATCGGGGCCCGGCTCGGGGTGGACCCGCGCAGGTCCCTGCTGATCGCGACCGGCGTGTCCGTCTGCGGGGCCGCGGCCGTGGCCGCCATGCACGAGGTCGCCGGCAGTGACGACGACGACGCGGCCGCGGCCGTCAGCGTGGTCGTGCTGTACGGCAGCGCCTCGATCGTCGTGCTGCCGCTGCTCGCCGGGGCGCTGGGCCTGACGCCCCACCAGCTCGGCCTGTGGACCGGCGCGTCGGTCCACGAGGTCGCCCAGGTCGCGGCCATCGGCGCGGCGGCCGGCGCCGGGGTGCTGGCGAGCGCGGTGGCCGTCAAGCTGGCCCGGGTCCTGCTGCTGGCCCCGATGGTCGGGCTCGTCTCCGCCGCCCTGCGCCGCGGCGCGGCGGACCGCCCGGCCGGGACGCCCGGTCACCGGCCGCCCGTGGTGCCGCTGTTCGTCGCCGGGTTCGTCGCGGCGGTGGCGGTACGGAGCCTGGGCGCCGTACCCGCCGGGGTCGCCGACGCGATCCCCGGCCTGACCTCCGCCCTGCTGGCGGCGGCCCTGTTCGCCCTGGGCACCGGGATCGACCTGCGCCGGCTCGTACGGGGCGGGCGGTCGCTGCTGCTGGGGGGCATCGCCACGGTCCTCATCGGCGGGATCTCACTGGCCGGCGTCCTGATCGTCGGCTGACCCCGGCCGGCGTCGCCACGGTCCTCATCGGCGGAATCCCACCGGCCGGCACCGTGATCGTTGGCTGATCTTCGAGTGGACGTCTCCCCGCAACCGCCGTAACCTGCTCTTTCTGGGAGGACGGTGTCGTTTACCCCGTTCCAGAAGAGCATGATGATCATCACCGCGGACAGGAAGACAGAACCGCTCATGGGTACCACCCGACCGGCCCTCACCGACATGCTGCGTCCCTCCGAGGAGGTGGCCGAGGCGCTGGACCGGGGCGCCCCGATCGTGGCGCTGGAGTCCACGATCATCTCGCACGGCCTGCCGCGGCCCCGCAACCTGGAGGTCGCGGTGGAGCTGGAGCAGATCGTCCGCGAGGCCGGGGCCGTACCCGCGACGATCGCGGTCCTGGACGGGGTCGCGCACATCGGCCTCGACAAGGACCGGCTGGAGCGCGTCGCCGGTGAGCCGGGCCTGCACAAGCTGGGCTTCCGCGACCTGCCCGCCGCCGCCGCGCTCGGCGCGAGCGGGGCGACCACCGTCTCGGCCACCTCGTTCCTGGCCGCCAGGGCGGGCATCCGGATCTTCGCCACCGGTGGCCTGGGCGGCGTGCACCGCGGGTGGGCCGAGAGCCAGGACGAGTCGGCCGACCTCGACATGCTGAGCCGTACCCGCATCACCGTGGTCTGCGCGGGCGTGAAGTCGATCCTGGACGTCCCCGCCACGCTGCAGCGGCTGGAGACGCGCGGGGTCACGATCGCGGGCTTCCGGACCGGCGAGTTCCCCGGCTTCTACCTGCACTCCTCGGGCGAGCCGATCGACTGGCGGATCGAGACCCCGGACGAGGCGGCGGCCATCATGCGGGCCCAGGACGAGCTCGGCGGGCCGCAGACCGCGCTGATCGTCGCCAACCCGGTGCCGCGGGCCGAGCAGCTCGACCCCGCCCTGCACGACCGCGTCCTGGCCGAGGCCCTCGCCGCGGCGCGCGAGGAGGGGGTCACCGGCCAGGCCATCACCCCGTTCCTGCTGGGCTACCTGGTACGCGGCACCGACGGCGCCTCGCTGGAGGCGAACCTGGCGGCGGTGCGCGGCAACGTCCGGCTCGCCGGGCGGATCGCGACCTGCTGGAGCCGGGGAGACTGAGGACGCCGTGACCGGAAACGGCCTGTTGATCATCGGCGACGTGGTGACCGACGTCGTCGCGCTGCACGCCGGGTCCGCCCGGTCCGGCCTGGCCGTCGGCACCGACACCGCCGCCGACATCGTGCTGCGTCCGGGCGGCTCCGGAGCCAACACCGCCTCCTGGGCCGCCCGCCTGGGGGCCGACGCCCGGATCCTGACCCGCGCCGGTTTCGACACCGCCGACTGGCACGCCGCCGAGCTGCGCCGTTCCGGGGTACGGGCGCACCTGCGGGTCGACCCCGACCGGCCGACGGCGGTGGTGATCGCCATGGTCGACGTGACCGGGGAGCGGTCCATGCTCACCAACCGCGGCGCGGGGGGGCACATCGGCACGGGCGACTGGGACGAGAGCCTGCTGGAGGGCGTGGGCCACCTGCACCTGTCGGGCTACACGCTGTTCGCCGAGCCCGGGCTGCAGCTCGCCCGGCTGGCCATGGCCGAGGCGTCCCGGCGCGGTGTCTCGATCAGCGTGGACCCCGCCTCGACCGGGTTCCTGCGCTCGTTCGGCACCGAGCGGTTCATGCTGGAGACCGCCGCGGCCCGGCTGATCATCCCCAACCTGGACGAGGCGCTGCTGCTCGCCGGCGAGAACGACGCCGAGGAGGCCGCGCGGCGTCTGAGCCTGCACTACGGCGCCGCCGCGGTGAAGCTCGGCTCCGGGGGCGCGCTGATGGCCAGGGACGGAAAGTTGGCCGCACGCCTTCCCGCGCTCGCCACCGAGGTGGTTGACTCCATTGGAGCGGGGGACGCGTTCGCCGCCGGGCTGCTGACGGCCCTGCTCGGCGGGGCCGGCGACGAGGCCGCGCTCGAGGCGGGGTGTCGCGCAGGCGCGGAGGCCGTGACGGTTCTGGGCGGCCGGCCGCGTGTCGTTCCGTCTGATTTGGGTACCAACGAGCTTTACCCTCTTAACACCAATTGATAGCTTGCGGCGTAAGCTGCACCACTAGCCACACGCGTCACTTTGGGGAGGTTGCGGTCAGCCGATGGATGCAGAGTCATCGATCTGCCTGAGTGATCTGGTACCGGCCCTGCGCTGGAGCCGCCCCCAGCAGGTCGCCGAAGCCCTGGCCGATCCCCGGCTGCCCGCCGGTTGGTGGTCGTCGGTCACACTGTCCAAGGCCCTCGGCGCCGCCGGGCTCGACTGGGTCTGCGACAGGCTGGCCCGGCTCTCGCTGTCCCGCTGGGACCATCTGCCGCTGAGCGACGTGCTGCCCGCCCTGCACGTGCACACGGTCGACCCCACCCTGCCCGGCTGGCCCGAGCAGGCGCGCTCGGCCGTCGCCGGGCTCGGCGGCTGGGCCCGGCTGCGCAGGCTGACCGCCGGAGACCTGAGCGGGCCCGCCATGCCCCCCTCCCCGGAGGTGGTGGTCACCGCCATGTTCCGCGAGGTGCTGAGCCGCATCCCGGGCATCGCCGAGCAGGCCGCGCCGTCCGCGCCGTCCGCGTCCCAGACCCCGGCCCAGACGCAGGTCCAGACGCAGACGCAGGCCCAGACGCAGTCCCCGGCTCCCGCGCAGCCGTCCGTGCCCCGGATCCCGGCGCAGGTCCCGGCACAGGTCCCGGCACAGGCCGCCGCGCAGGCCCCGGCCGGGCCGCAGGCGCCGGAGGTGCCGCAGCCCGCGCAGGAGCGGCGTCCGGCCCCCGGCGCTCCTGTCGCCCCCCGCCGCTGCCACGGCCTCCGCGGCCCCACCCGCGCCCGCACCCGAGGCGTCCGGTGCCGCGCCGCGCGTCGACCTCAGCGAGTACCCGCTGGTACGGCTGGTGGACAACATGTTCCGCGACTGGGGCCCGCTGGAGCGGGCGGTCGCGGTGGAACGGCTCTTCGCGGTCGACCCGATCAGCCTGCGCGCGCTCGCGCACAAGCTGAACGCCGACCGCGACGCGTTGTCGGTGGCCCAGCGCGCCGCCGAGGAGCGCATCCTGCTGTGGCTGCGCTCCTCGGAGTCCGCGCCGCTCACCGGGCACATGTTCGGGCTGACCGAGTGGCTGGGCGCCGCCGCCACCAAGGAGCAGCTCATCGGTGCCGACCCCGCGCACCCGATCGAGGTCCCCACGCTGCGCACCCCGCTCTGGCGGGTGCTCGTCACGCTCATGCCCGACCGGCGTCTCCAGGACGACTGGCTCGTCGTGGGCGACCTGGGCGGCCTGCGCGACCGGACCCGCCGCCTGCTGGCGAACAAGCCCGCCGACACCGACGCGGTCGTGCTGATGGAGCACCAGCTCGGCATCCGGGCCCACTCGGCCCAGGCCTGGCTGGACGCCCTGGCCGTCAGCGCCGCGCAGCGGCCCTCCCACGAGGAGCCCGCCGCCGGGGAACCCGCCCGGCAGCTGCCCCGCCGTACGCCGGGGGCCAACGGCCACCACCACCGCGGTGGCCAGCCGGTCCCGCAGGTCAGCGCGAGCTCCATCGACCCCCGCGCCGCCCTGGCCACGCTCTCGGCCCTGTCCGCCGGCAACACCCGGCCTCACCTGATCACCAGCAGGCGGGCCCCGATGCCGCCGCCCGCGAGCCCGTCCGCCGACCCGAGCCGCTGGCAGCGCATAGAGGTGACCAGCGACCACCTGCGCGGCGGCCCGGTGGCCGTCCCCGAGGGGTACGCCACCCGCCTGGGCATGCGTCCCGGCACGCTGCTCTCGGTGACCGGCCCCGGCGACAACGCGGTGGTCCTGGTCTGGCGGGACCACCCGGTCTTCGACTCGCTGCAGCCGGTGCTGATGCGCCTGAACGCCCGCCCGGGCGACCAGGTCTACGTCACCGTGGACGGCTACCGGCTGGACGCCCAGCTTCCCGCCTGACCTGTGCGACGGACCTCCCCGCGGACGTCTCGCGGGGAGGGCACGCCCGACGGGGATCACCGGAGCACGAGGGCGGACCGGACCTGGGCTCTTCAGCGGCCCCGGCGGCGCGACGCCCGCGGGCCCGCGTGGGGCCGCTCGACGACCGGGGTGGCCCACGCTCATGACGGCGGGCCCATCCGCCGGCGCAGCTCGCCGCAGAACTCCTCCGCCGTCCCCCAGAAGATGGAGATCTGTGAGCTTTCGTAATACCTGTCCAGCCAGCGTCTGACCTCGCGGACGTCCGTCTTCGCGCTGACGAGCGACGGGGTGAGCTGAACGCTCACATGCCTGCGGCGGTTGACCCCGCACACCGTCTTCAACAGCCCGTGGAAGAGCACCCGGAAGGTCCAGTCCCGCAGGCTGTACCCGACGAACAGCAGGGAACGCGTGGTCAGAGCCGCCCGGATGGAGGGGGGAAGGATTCTCTTGTCGCCCTCGACGCCCCCGGCCGCGAGGCTGGTGAGGAACTCCAGGTAGTCGTCCTCGGTGAGCACGACCGACGCCGGATCTCGCAGGCTGCCGTGGAGATGGTAGATGAGCGGCGCGCCGGCCCGCGGATTCCAGCCGTCCTCGCTCTCGAACAACTCCTCCGCGTACTCCAGATCCTCGTTCCACGGGCAGACGGCCGTGTTCGGATTCTTTCCCACGCCCCGCAGAGAGCGCGCGATGAAGTTGTCATAGTTTGTCGTGAGATACACCGATAGGGGAAATTCGGCGAGCAGGCCGTGCGGCTCCAGCGGGTGGAGATAGTCGGGCTCGCGCCCTGATTTCAGCTCGGCGCAGACCTGCTTCTTGACGTAAAGGGGGTCGCCGTATTTCATCACCGCATACTGCGTCACCCTGGGAAGGTCGTGATCGTCGTCGAAGGGGTATTCCCATCGCCGGGCCATCTCACGGCTCAGCGCCACTCCCGTCGGGAGGGCCCCCACGCACGCCCCCGACCCCAGGAACGGCGTGCAGTCTCCGCTTTCCAGCTGGTCGAGCAGACGCTCCCACTCGGCCTCCCCCATGTCATGCACGCAGGGCACCACCTCACGGTCAAGAGGGCGGACACGATGACGAATCCGATATCACCCGACTCTATGTGCACGATCAGCCCCCTGGAAGAAAACTCCTTCTTTCACCTGCGTTACGGACGGAAAGGCCCCCGGATCATTCGGCATCCGCTCCGCGAAGCGCCACCGCGGACACCGGGATCGGCCCGCACGGGCAATGGCGGTCCTCTCACGAAAAACGATCACTACGCTTTTCACGCCGGAGATGCTCTCGCTTCGGCGCCACCCCGAGTGACCGATCTTGAATTTCCTTCACCGCGGCGCGCTCATTTCACGTCACATCAAACGACCGGCCATCGACGCCCGAATTCGAGACATCCGAAAAGCGCAATGCGGTTTTCCCCTGATGCGGATCGTTCCTTTCTCGTGCGACGAGGGACGCCGCATTCCCGGAACCGGCCCTCGGCGACGTCCGCGTCGCGAGCCCCTTCTTCCGCCGGGGCGCCGGAAGGACGCCTCCGGCGAGCCGGCGGACCACCGCTCACCGGCTCGCCTTCAGCGCCGCGACGTCGCGCGCGAACCTGTCGCGGATGTGGGTGATCAGCCGGTAGAGGTCGGGGCAGTAGACCGAGGCCCCGAGGAACCCCTCGGCCTCGCTGTAGCGGTGCGCGTACAGCCCTCCGCCGCAGACGGAGCGGAGGTCGCAGGCCAGGCAGACGGGGGCCAGCGCGAGCTCGCCGAGCTGGCGGGCGACCATGGCGGGGTGCGTGAGCGCGGCGTCGAAGGAGTCACGGAGAAGATGCAGCCGGGTCGCGGCGGCCCCGTGGTAGCTGGACTTGAGGATGTCCGACTGCTCGATGCTGCCGTCCGTCTCGACGACGACCATCCGGGCGGGCGACAGCCCGACCGTCTCGCTCCGCGAGGCGCGGCCCGCCAGCAGGCGCATGATCTCCCCGAACAGCCGGACCTCGGTCTGGTGGCCGGTCGATCCGTACCAGAGATCGAAGATCGGAATGAGCCAGTCGGCGTACGGCGTGTCGGCCGATCCGGGGACGCGCCCGGGCGGGGGCGTGGACCAGTTGCCGTGCGGGAGCAGGAAGTCGATCGCGGGCGGATCGAATTCGAGGAGCGCCTCATAGGTCGCGATCGGATCGTTGCGCACGTCGACCGTGCAGAGAAGGCCACTGAACAGGCGATGGTACGGGCCGCTGGTGAGACGTCTCAACGCGGCCGTCACGGCCGCGTGACTCCCCCTGCCGTCGGCGTAGCGCCTGTGCCGATCGTGCCCCTCGGCGTAGCCGTCCATGCTCACGCCGACGCCGATCTCCAGGGCGTCGAAGAGCCGGAGATAGGTCTCGTCCAGCCGCAGTCCGTTGGTCTGCACGCCGACATGAACCCGGGTTCCGACCTCGGCCGCCTCCCGTCTGATCGTGCGCACGGCGTAGGAGATCAGGTCGGGCCCCGCCAGCAGCGGCTCCCCGCCGTGCAGGACGACCTCGACCTCGGCCAGTTCGTGGGTGAGGGCGTGCTCGGCGATCCGTCTCGCCGTGCGGTCGACGATCGCCGTGGACATCCGCCGCGGCTGGGCCTTCCAGGACTGATCCGCCATTTCGTACACATAGCAATGCCGACAGGCGAGATCACACCTGCTGTGTATCTTCAGGATGAATTGCCGGAAAGATGCGGGGCGCCATCCCGTGGACAGCAGCCCCGGAACATCGAGCGTCTCCGGGAAAACCCCCCCGGGAAACGACAGCCTAAAATTAGACTTATCCGACAAATGGAACACCCTTCTCACGCTTTCCGGGACCGGCGCAGGAGAAACGAAGCCCGCGAAACACTATGCGCACCGTCCACCGGGCCGTACGGACGGTCCACGCACGGCGACGGGTTCTCGTCCCCGGGGCCGCCCCCGCCATTACACAGCGCGATCGGGCACCGATCAAACACGGGATCAGGCCCGCCCGCGGGGCCGTTGCGACACGCGGTGAAATCGCATCGGGCGGGCTTCAAAACCTGCGTCAGGACAGCGGCATGGATATCGTGGCGGGAACGGTCGTCTCAATGCGCCCCGCACCGCCTGACACGGTCAGGAGCACGTCCCGATCGAAGGAACAGAGCGTGAAGGTCACGATGAACCTGCGTGAGCACCGGATCCCGGTCGAGGAGTTCTCCGAGCTGGCCGAGGGCGGTGGGGGGATCGCCGTGCTCACCGAGCTCTCCGCGGCCCAGCACAGCAAGCACATCCTCCTGGTGCGGGGGGTGCTGGAGGCGGCGCGGGCGAACGGCCATCCCGACGCCGACGTCACCCGCCGCGCCTACGACCTGCTCGCCGCCGTCCAGCGCCGCCACCCGGAGGTGGTCGGCACGGTCCTGCGTCACCCCTCGGTCGGCGCCTGGGCGCGCCGCACGGTGAAGATGCTCGACGGCGGCGACGCGGACGCGGCACCGGGACAGCTCGCGGCGGTCGCAGCCGCGGCGGCGATCCGGTCCGGTACGGCCTGCGAGATCGACGTGCCGGCCGTGAAGGGGGTCGTCACGCTGCCCTCCCTGGGCCAGGCGATCCTCTCCCCCACCGTCTCCACGGCCACGGTCGAGTGCGCCGCAGACGGCACCGAGGTGGCGGCGGATGGGGTCATCGTCCGGATCCCCCGGCACCCTCACCGGGACGCCCCGGGCTGGAAAGGCCTCCGGTCGCTGTCGACCCAGGCCGGTGGCATGCCGCTCAGCCTCCTCATCGACGACCTCGACCCCTACCGGATGCCCGGGACGGCGAACATCGGGACGCGTCTCACCGAGCACGAGACCACCCGGTGGCAGTCGACGCTCGACCGCGCCTGGGAGCTGATGGTCCGCCACCACGAGGCCGTGGCGCGGGAGGTGTCGACGACGATCACCGTCCTCACCCCCCTGGCCGCACCGGCCCAGGGCCAGACGAGTTCGAGCTCGCGGGAGACGTTCGGCTGCGTCGCGCTCTCGACACCTCCGGACGCCACCACCCTCGCGGTCACCCTGACGCACGAGACCCAGCACGCGAAGCTCTCCGCCCTGCTCGACCTCGTCCCCCTGACCCTCCCCGACGACGGCTCCCGCTACTACGCCCCCTGGCGCGAGGACCCCCGGCCCGTTCCCGGGCTGCTCCAGGGGGCCTACGCCTTCCTGGGCGTGGCCGGTTTCTGGGGACGCCAGCGTCACCTGGAGCAGGGCGCGGCCGCCGTGCACGCGGGCGCCGAGTTCTTCCGGTGGCGCGAGGCCGCGCGCCTGGTCACCGGCACCCTGCACGGCAGCGGGCGGCTGACCGCCGCGGGCGAGACGTTCACCGCCGGAATGGCGCGGCGCCTCGACGAGTGGTCACGGGAGACGGTCCCGGCCGATGCCCGCGACCTCGCCCTCGAGCGCGCGGAGCACCACCGTGCCCGCTGGCTCGAACACCACGCCTAAGGCCTGTCTCGAAGTCCGGTATGTAGCGGTGTGTAACGATCGCTAAATAAAGAGATCTCCGGTAGAGGGTTCAACGACCAAGAAGAACCTGAACACCGGAGATCTCGTGACCACCCTAGCGGTGACGCGGCGGTTCGATCTGACCGATGCGCAATGGGCGGCCTTGGAACCGCTGCTGCCGGCGGCCAAGAGGCCGGGGCGGCCCTCGCGGTGGACCAAACGACAGCTGATCGACGGGATCCGGTGGCGGGTACGGGTCGGAGCACCGTGGCGGGACGTGCCCGAATGCTATGGCTCCTGGCAGGCGGTGTACTCCTTGTTTCGCCGGTGGCAGCGCTCAGGTACCTGGCGGCAGATCGTGTGCGGCCTGCAGGCCGCCGGCGATGCCCAAGGGCTGATCGGCTGGCAGGTGGGAGTCGATTCCACGATCTGCCGAGCCCACCAGCACGCGGCCGGGGCATCAAGGACAGCAGACCGGCAGGCCGAGCCGCCCGGCGGGGTGGAGACCGAACCCGGCGATCACGCGCTGGGCCGCTCTCGCGGTGGCCTGTCGACCAAGCTGCACCTGGCGTGCGAGCAGGGCCAGAAACTGTTGTCGCTGGTCCTGACCGCCGGCCAGCGCGGAGATGCACCGCAGTTCGAGGCGGTCATGGCCGCCATCAAGGTGCCCAGAGTAGGGCCGGGACGGCCGCGGACCCGTCCGGACCGGGTACGGGCGGACAAGGCCTACTCCTCCCAAGCCATCCGCTCTCACCTGCGCCGGCGCGGTATCCGCGCCACGATTCCCGAACCGGCCGACCGGGTTCAAGGACGGCTACGACGCGGCAGCCGAGGCGGTCGGCCTCCGGCCTTCGACCGGATCGACTACCGCGATCGCAACACCGTGGAGCGCGGTATCAACCGGCTCAAGCGCCACCGCGCTCTCGCCACCCGATACGACAAGCTCGCCGTCCGTTACCAAGCCACCATCCATATCGCCGCCATCAACGACTGGCTCACCTGCCTTTGAAACAGGCTCTAGACGGCGGGCGGGTCGAAGTCGAAGTCGAGCCGTTCGCCGGCCAGGGCCACCTTCGTGTCGGGGTGGTGCTCACCCAGCACCCGCCGGTACCGCTCGAAGGTGTCGACGCTCAGCGCCTCGGCCTCGCCGAAGGAGTCCTCGCTCTTCAGGTCGATGATCAGGTTGTTCGCGCAGGCGAGCGTCAGCGGATGGTCCTCGGTCAGGAGCCCACGCAGCCGGGTCAGGGTCTGCCGGCCCAGCCGCACCGCCTCGGCCACGTCCCCTCCGAAGGCCAGGTCGCTGGCGAGGTTGACCGCGCACGTGAGCGAGTAGTGGTGGGTGCGTCCGACCGTACGGTCGAAGCCCTCCAGGGACCGCCGGTCGAGGTCGGTCGCCTCGTCGATCCGCCCGCTGACGCGCAGGAGCAGCGCGAGGTTCATGTCACAGCCGAACGTGAAGGGGTGCGACTCCTCGTACCGCCTGGGGTAGCGTGCCGCCGTGTCGCGCAGCAGTTCCAGGGCCTCGGCGACCTGCCCGTTGGTGCGCTGCGCGTTGGCGAGGCAGAGAGCCGTCGCGAGCGTGTCGGGGTGGTCCCGCCCGAAGATGCGCTCCGCGCGCTCGAACGTCGACTCGGCCAGCTCCGCCGCGTCCTCGACCAGTCCGGCCCTGCGCTGGGCGATGGAGAGGTCCTTCGCCGTGCGCAGGGTCCACACGTGGTCCGGGCCGAGTTCCCGCACGCCGAACTCGTAGGCGTCCTGGCCGATGTCACAGGCCTCGGAGTAGTCACCGCGCAGCCGGACGATACGGGCCAGGCCGTTCCAGGAGGCGAGGACGGCCGGCTTGCCCACGGCGCTGCCGGAGGAGGAACGCTGGAGCGAGTGGACCCTCTTCAGGAGCTCGAACGCCTTGCCGTAGTCACCGAGCAGCATCTGGTCGACGGCGAGGTTGTTCATGGCCTGCAGCGTCAGGGGGTCCGTGGGGCCGAAGGCGGCCTCGTGACGGCGCACCGAGTCCTCGTCGTGCGCCAGCGCTCCGGTGAAGTCGCCCCTCGCCCTCAGGTCGGCCCCGTGACTGTTGGTCATCAGGAGCGTCTCCTTGTACTCGGCTCCGAGGACCTCCCTCATGCGCTCCAGGGTCCGGCTGTTGATCGCGAAGGCGGTCTTGTAGTCGCCGAGCTCGCGCAGCACCAGGCCGAGGTGCCGCTGCGCGGAGAGCACGTACTCGTCGTCGTCCCCGCTGTCGGCCCGCCACCTCACGATGAGGCGCTCGACGAGGTCGACGGCCAGCTTGAACGATGCCGACGAGTACAGGAAGCGCACCATGCGCAGGGCGAAGCGGCGCACCCGGGGGTCGTCGTTCGCCTCGACCACGGCGGGCTTCATGTGGCTGAGCAGTTCGCCGTAGCGAGGCCAGAGGGCGTTGTCGTCCGGCCGCTTGGGCGCTGTCATCGCCAGCAGGAGATGCACCTCGCGGCGGAAGGACTCCTTCTCCTCCTCGCTCAGCTCGTCCCGCAGAAGGGCCTGGACCAGCCGGTGCACCAGGATCGTCCGGTTGCCCGGATCGATCCGCACGAGCGCGTAACGCCCGAGTTCCCTGATCGCCCTGCTCAGCAGGATCGGGTCGTCGAAGAGGGACCCGAAGCGCGACTCCGAGACGAACTCGCGGGGGAAGGTCTCGAAGACGTCGTGCGGAATGGGATCGGGGCCGAAGAAGGCGCAGCAGCGCAGCAGTTCCACGGCCGCGGGCTGCTTGACCTTGAGCTGTGACACCGACAGCGACCAGGCCGCCGTCATCGACAGCGGGTAGCCGGTGGCCTTGTTGGCGTCGAGCAGCCGGGTCGTCTGCTCCTTGAGCAGCGTGAGATACCGGTCGACGGACATTCCCGTCTCGTACTGCAGCGCCCCGGCCTGCTCCAGGGCGAGAGGAAGATCTCCGAGCTCCTCGGCCAGGCGGTCCCTGTCCTCGTCGCCGATGGGGCCGGGCACCTTCTTGCGCAGGAACTCGATGCTCTCCGTCCTGCTGAACACGTCGACGGGAACGGTGTCCACCACGCTCTCCCAGGCGTGGTTGCGGGAGGTGATCAGGACGTGTCCCGGGCCTCGCGGGATGATTTCGTTGATCTCCTCCGGCCTCTCCGCGTTGTCGAAGACCAGCAGCCACCGGGAGTAGGGATCGCCGCGGCGCAGGGCGTCCAGCACGGCGGCGGACGCCTCCTCGACGCCCATCGCGGACGAGGACTCCACCCCCAGGTCGGGGGCGAGTCCGGCCAGCGTGGAGCGCACGAGCATCGGCTGGTCGGCGGGGATCCACCAGATCAGGTCGTACTCGTCCTGGAAGCGGTAGGCGTACTCGATCGCGACGTGGGTCTTGCCGACACCGCCGAATCCGTGGAGCGCGTGCGGCACCACGGCGGTCACCTCGGAGGTGACCCCGGTGTGCAGCTTGTCGAGGAGATCCTCGCGACCGGTGAAGTTCTTGTTCCTCGGCGGCACCTTGCCCCAGATCCGGGGCCGGCGTCCCTTGCTCCGGAAAGTCACCGATGGCTCCGAACTGGACATGCGATCGCCTCCGCTCGCCCGATTCCGGTTCAGCCTAAGAGACCCGTCCACGTCAAAGGCATGGACGCGGGGGTCACACTCCCATACGGGATTATCGAAAAGGAAATACGGCACGCATGTATCCCCCGCTCTTTGCCGCACCAAAACAACCGGCTACGCTAGGTTGGCAAGTGCTCGTCGAGCGTGGAAAGACGACACTACAAGTGATCCCGCCGAGAAGACAACCGTATACGGAACACATCAAGAAGAAGGCAAGGTACGTCCTGTGGCCAGGAAAGCAGACGGGAAAGACGCAGGTCACGTGAACGGCCGCCTGGTCGACGTGACCGGGCTGACATTGGCCGATCTCGATCGGATCGAAGGCTCGCCGCTCAAGGACGCGTTGCGGCACATACTCGACGATGATGACATGGGACCCGTTGCCGGATTCTCGTCGGTCGTACGGAAACCCGGGACCTCGGCGTTGCCGAAATAAGCGATATAGAGTGTTGTAAGGGCATATCTCCTTGACCAAGGTGGCTCATGCACGGTGCCGGCCGGGAAAGCCGATCGATTCGCTCGCCGGAAACGTCCACGCCCCGGAGAGCGGTCGCGCGGGCCCGTCCCCTGCCGGTGACACCGCGCGCGACCGGCGCCCCGCCGGGCACCGTCGCACGTGTGCCGGCCCCCCTGCCCCCGGCTCGCCGGGGAGCGGGCACGGCCGAGAACGGAAGCGGGTGAGATGACGATCACGGCCTCCGCCGGGGACCGCCCCCTTCGACCGTACGTGGGGCTGCGCTCCTACGACGGCGACGACCACGCACTGTTCTTCGGGCGGGACCACGAGGCCCGCGAGATCGCCACCATGTGGCCGGCCACCGGTCTCGTGGTCCTGATCGGGGCACCGGGCGTCGGGAAGTCGTCGCTCCTGCGAGCGGGCGTCCTGCCCCGCATCGACACCCGGCACGCGGACGTCCTGCCCGTCGCCCGGGTGTCGCCGCACAGGCTCCCCCGGCCGCGGCCGGACGGGCTCGGCAACGCCCACGTCCTGGCCCTGCTGTCGTCGTGGGCCCCGCGCAGGCCGCTGTCGGAGCTGGCCGGTCTGACGGTCTCGGACTTTTTGAGGGGGCATCCGGAACGCGTCGACAGGTACGGCGACCCGATACCCGTCCTGGTCGCCATCGACCAAGCCGAGGAGCTCTTCAGCGGTCCCGTCGACCAGGAGAAGGAGCGCCAGGAACTGCTCCTCCAGCTGACCCAGGCGGCCAGGGACCACGCCGGGCTGCACCTGCTCCTGTCGCTGCGCGAGGAGTACCTGGCGCCCATGCTGCCGTACGAGCGACTGCTGGGCCGGAGCTCGCGGACGCGCTTCCGCCTGCTCCCCCTCTCACGCGCGGCGGCCCTCGACGCCGTGACCAGGCCCCTGGAGGGGACCGGCCGCTCCTTCGCCCCCGGCGCCGCCGAACGGCTCGTCGACGGCCTGGGGCCCGCTCTCCTCACCGGCCACGACCAGGAGACCGGCACGTCCCGCACGGTCGAGCCGGTCCGCCTGCAGATCGCCTGTTCCGCGCTGTGGGACGCGCTTCCCCCCTCCCTGACGGAGATCACCGCCGGGCACGTGAACCTGCACCTGGACGTCGACGCCTTCCTGACGGGGTTCTGCGAGCGGGTCCCGGTGGAGGTCGCGGCCGGATCCGGAGTGGCGGTGAACGAGATCCGCTCCTGGCTGCGCACGACCTTCGTCACCGATCCGAACAGGCACACCACCGTCGACGAGGGCCTGCACACGACCGCCGACATGCCGAACCACGTGGTCAGGGCCCTGGAGGACCATCACCTGCTGCGCAGCGAGCAACGGCTGGGATTCCGCCGGTACGGGTTGCTGGACGACCGCATGCTGAGCCCTCTGCGCCGGTCGCGGTCCTCGGCCACCTGCCTCGCCGACGCGCGGGCCGCGCTGGCCGAGGGGAACCGGGCGGCGGCGCGCGACCGCGCGGAGGAGGCGTGCTCGCTGGAGACCGGGGACACCTCGGTCCGGGCCGAGGCGCTGGTGATCCTGGGCGAGGTGGCGGCGGGGACGGGAGAGGTGGAGACCTCGCGACGTCACTTCGAGGCGGCCGCGGACATGTTCGCGAAGCTCCAGCGCTTCACCGGCGTGGCCACCGCGCTGGGCGGGGAGGGACGGCTCTGGCTCGGCCAGGGCGAGTACGACAGGGCGGTCGAGCGGCTCCACACCGCCCTGTCCTGGGCGCCCAACGATGTGCCCGTACAGCTGGCGCTCGGCGAGGCCCTCTGGCACCAGGGCAACCCGCGTTCGGCCCTGGCCCTGCTCAACGGGGTGGTGGCCCTGGCGAGCGACCCCCCGGCCGAGGCGCTCGCGCTGCGCGGCGAGATCTTCGCCGACCTCGACCGGCCCGTCGAGGCGCTGCGCGACCTGGAACGCGTACGGCCGGACCGCCGTCCCGGCACGGTCGCCGCCAGGGCGCTGGCCCTGGCCCTGACACGGCGGTTCGACGCCGCCGGTCAGGAGAGTCTCGACGCCCTCGCCGAGGACCCCGGCAGCGGGCCGGTCCTGCTGCGGGTCGCCCGCGTCCAGGCCATGCTGGGGTGGGTCCCGTACTCGGAGGAGCTCGTCTCGCGGGCGCTGGAGGCGGTCAGTCCCGGGCTTCCACCGCACCTCCGGAAGCAGGCCGAGGAGCTTCTGCGGAAGAGGAGAAGCGCCTGACGTCCGGGGTCGCGGCCTGCCAGATGTGGTCGAACTGCTCCAGCCAGTACGCGTACCAGCGCTCGTCGCGTCCCCGGGTCAGCTCCAGGTGCATGCGCGAGGAGGTCGACGGGTTGTGGAAGCCGTGGATCTCGACGATGATCCGGCCCCTGGGCGTCTCCGGGTCGACGAGCACCAGGCTGAACCCCGGGCTGTAGGCGAGCAGGCGGTACTCGAACCCTCCCGCGACCTTCCAGTCGCCCATCAGCCGCAGGCGCTCCAGGGTCCCCTCCAGCGAGGCGGGGAGCCGCTGGACCGGGAACTCGACCGAGTCGTCCAGCTGCCGGGCGGCCAGCCGGACGGCCGCCCTCTCGGCCGGGTCGAGCACGACGATCCTGACGCTGCCCTTCTCCCGCGCGAGCACCGTGGTGCGCAGCAGCTCACAGGTCCGCGCCGACAGCAGGTTCACCGCGGACGGGGCGAACACGCGGACGTCGCGCGCGTGGGCGAACAGCGACGACAGCGGCGCGGTGTCGTACACCGACCGGTCGTGCAGCAGGTCGGCGGGCGGGGAGGCGGACTCGGCGGGCAGGGTGAGGCGGTAGAGCAGCAGTCCCAGCCCGGAGAACAGGACGGCCCATCGCAGGTCGTCCTCGAGCGCGTCGCTGAAGACCGACAGGAGCGCGAACGCGAAGACGACGACGGTGAGGGCGTACGCGTCGATGTGCTGGCGGGCCCTGAAATCCGCGCCGATCCTGCGCAGCCATCGCATACCGGCCCCCCCAGCCCTCGGGTGCTGTCGTAGACGACTATGCCCACTGCGCGGGGACGGGACCTGTGGACGCGCGATGTTTCGTCCCGTTTCCGGGCGGCTCGCCTCGGGCGGACGGGAGGGATCCGGGCCCCGGGTGCGACACCGGCCGGGGCCCGGCATGTTCTGACGTGCTCTGACCTGCTCTGATGTGCCGTGACGCGGGGCGGCGCGGCCGGAGGCGACGATACGGGCCGTGCGCGGCCGTGCGCGGCCAGGTGTGGCCGGATGCGGCCAGGTGTGGTCTCCGGGTCAGACCGCGACCGGCTGACGGCGGCGCTGCCAGAGGGCGTCGACGGCGAGGGCGCCGCCACCGCTGAAGCCGACGGCCAGGGTGGTGGCGGCGAGGACCAGGACGTACTCGTAGCCGCCCTTGTCGGCGCCGAAGCCGTTGGCGCCGTGCACGAAGAGGATCGCGCCGAGCATGTTGAGCGCGAGCAGGGTTCCGAAGACGGGCAGGGCCGCGCCCAGGATGAGCGCGATGCCGCCGACGACCTCCAGGACGGCCACGGCCGGGGCGGCGACGCCCGCCAGCGGGATGCCGATCGAGTCGAAGAAGGCCGTGGTCTGGGCCAGGCCCATCGTCGCGAACTTCTGCCAGCCGTGCACCACGAAGACCACACCCAGGACGACGCGTGCCACCAGCAGGGTGTAGGGACGGATTCTGTCAACCATGATGACTCCTCATGTCATTCGAATTTGTACAGAACCCTAGCGGTTAGTTCAAATTCGAACAAGCATAGGATGGGTGAGTGAGCGAGACGAGATGGCTCAACGAGGCCGAGATGGCCGCGTGGATGGCCTACGTGGCCGCCACGCACCTGCTGGAGCGTCGCGTCGAGGATCAGCTGAAGGCCGACTCCGGCCTGACCCATGCCCAGTTCGAGATCCTGGCGAAGCTCTCCGCCTGCCCCGGGAGGCAGCTGCGGATGACGGAGCTCGCCCACAGGCTGATCGTCTCCAAGAGCGGCCTCACGTACCAGATCGGGCAGCTGGAGAGGAAAGGGCTCGTCGCCCGGGAGAGTTGCCCCTCGGACGAGCGGGGCGTGCTCGCCGTGCTCACCGAGCAGGGGATGCGCTGCCTGGAGCGGACCGCGCCCGGGCACGTCGCCGTCGTACGCGCCTTCCTGATCGACCGGCTCACCCCCGAGGAGATCGAGGCCATGCGGCAGATCATGACGAAGGCCACGGCCGCCATGGAGGCGGCACTGCCCGGCCCGCTCCGCGACCCGGGACCGGGCCGCGAACCGGGAGCGGGATCGGATCCCGGAACGGGACCGGGATCAAGTCGCGAAGCAGGACCGGGATCGGATCGCGGAACGGGACCGGGCGAGGTTCCGGGCTGACCGGCGGGTCCTCGCCGAGGCCCCCTCCCCCGCCGGACGCCGCCGGAGCGCGGGTCCCCCTTCCCCCGGACACCGGTCCTTCTTCCGAACCCCGGACCCCGGACCCCGGACGCCCGAGCGGGGATCCCCGCCGCCCGGGTCAGAGCACGGGCGACAAAAAAGGATCCGGTACGGCTCGCACGGGGGGCATACCGTGTGAGCCGTACCGGATCACGCCACATCGCCGGGTCAGGCGGCGGTGCAGCCGATCTGAGAGGGTGCCTGGTTGCTCCCGGACCAGCTACCGGTGAACCCGAAGGTCGCCGAGGCGCCCGAGGGCAGGGAGCCGTTGTGGGAGACGTTGCGCACCGAGACACCCGCGCCGCTCTGGGTGTGCTGGCCGTTCCAGAGCTGGGTGATGCGCTGGTCACCCGGGAAGGACCAGGTCACCGTCCAGCCGGACAGCGGCGCGGTGCCGGTGCTCTTCACCGTCACCTCGCCCTGGAAACCGCCCTGCCAGGAACCGGCCACCTTGTAGGAGGCCGTGCAGGCCTGTCCGGCGGTCGGCGTGACGGTCGGGGTCGGCGTGGGGGTGGGCGTGACGGTCGGGGTCACGGTGGGCGTGGGGGTGGGTTCCGGCCGGCCCGCCAGGGCCAGCTCGTAGGCGCGCTGCGGCACGAACTGCCCCGCGCCGGCGATGCACCCGTCCGCCTCGCCCGGCAGCTTGATCCACAGGAACGCGTCGATCATCGAGTCGCCGGTGGCGTTGGTGCTGGGCGTGCCGATGGCCCGGCCCGCCGGGTCGCACCACTCGCTGCCCGCGGGGCCGTTGCCGTTGCGGCTGGTGTCGATCACGGCGCGCAGCCGGGAGATGCCGGTGGCGGAGATGATGTTCTTGGCGTACGCGACCTCGGTGGAGGTCAGCCGGTAGTTGGAGACGTTGAGGGAGATGCCGTCGGCGCTGTTCGCGATGTCCGCGGCGCGCAGCCGGGCGGCGGCCTCACCGGGCGAGAGCCATCCCGAGTGCCCGATGTCGAAGTAGACCTTGGCCGCGGAGGACCCGGCCTTCAGCTTCTTCCCGGCGTACGCCATGGAGGCGTTGGTCTCCTGCTGCTGCGAGGAGCTCATGCAGTTGGTCATGATCGGGAGCACGTCGGGCTCCAGGATGATCGACGCCGGGCGTCCCTGCAGGCCGGCGGCGACCTCGTCGATCCACTGCCGGTAGGCCGTGTGGTTGGGAGCACCGCCCGTGCTGGCACCGCTGCAGTCGCGGTTGGGGATGTTGTAGACGACGAGGATGGGGATCTTGCCCGCGGCGGCCGCGGCACCGACGAACGACGACACCTGGCCACGGACCGTGGAGGTGTTGGTGGTGGTGTACCAGCGGGCCTGCGGCACGGAGGCGATCCGGTCGCGGATGACCGCGGCCCTGGAGTCGCCGGGGTTGGCCGCGACCCACTTGGCGGCGCTGGTCTCGGGGTCCACGTAGAACGGCGAGTCGGCGGCGGACGCGCCGGAGGCGACGGCGACGGCCGTCCCTGACATGATCGCGACGGCCGCGCAGAGCGTGGCGAGGATTGACCTTCTCGGCATGGAGCAGGCTCCTTCGGGGGAGATGTGGGAGCGCTCCCACCTTAGGTGCGCGGGTGCCCCGGAACCCAGCGCCGAGCGCTCCGTCCTCACATCGCGCCGTGCTGACCTGTGCGAACACCCGCCACCCCCCATGAAAGTTTCAGTACATCGGCCGGACGACACCGCCCGCACGAGGAGATGTCCGGGAGAGCCGGAGAAGCCGCCCGGGGAGAGGAGGGCTCACATCCCCCTTCGGAGCACTCGCCGGAAAACCAGCCGGCTGAAATCATAGGAAGTCATGATCTGTCTGACCGAGCCTCCGAGATCTCCCTCCCCGTCCCGGACCGCCGTCCCGGACCGGCCGGACACGGGGTCGGCTCATCCCGCAGACCCGACCGGCTCCCCTCGGATCGGACGTCACCGCGAAAGGGCACGGCGGTGAGGGATGTCACGAAGGCGACCCTCGTGCCCGGCGGGGTTCGCGCCGCGCACCGGGGACGGGGTCGCCCCTCGGAGCGGTCGTGAGGTTCCGGGCACTCGGGGACGGGTGGTGGCCGGCGAACCGTTCGCGGGTGACGGACGTCCTCCTCGCGCTGGGTGTCTGGGCGCTGTACGTCCTCGTGACCTTCATGCAGGGCAGGTTCTCCGCGCAGGGGTCCTCCGTCCTGCTGTTCACGTTCTTCACCGTCTCGTCCGCGGCCCTGCTGTGGCGGCGGAGCCGGCCGGGGCTCGTCGTGGCCGTCTCCGCCCTCTGCGACAGCGTGATCGTCGTGTCGACGGGCTGGAAGGGCTACGGCCTGCAGGTGATGCTGGCCCTGTACGCGGCGGGCAGGCACGGCGAGGCCCGGCGCGCCTGGATCGCGGCCGTGGCGGTGGCGTTGTTCTACCCGGCGGTGGCGATGGGCGTCCAGCTCGCCACGGCGTCCGGCCGTCAGGATTCCGGCTCCGTGGGAGTGCTCGTCCCGCCGCTGCTCGTCGGGGCGGGCAGGCTCATGCGGCTGCGCCGGGAGACCGCCCTCAAGAGGGAGGCCGAACGCGCCGAGGAGATCGTGCGCGCGGAACGCCGTCACATCTCCCGGGAGCTGCACGACGTGGTCGCCCACAACATCAGCACGATGCACATCCTGCTGGGAGCGGCGCGCATGACCATGGCCGACGACCCCGCCGGGGCCGAGACCTCCCTGCTCGGCGCCGAGCGCGCCGGGCGCGAGGCCCTGGCGGAGATGCGCCATCTCCTGCGCGTACTCCGCGCCGACCAGGTGAACGATCCGGCCGGCGCGGAGCCCTCCCCCGCGTCGGCCGGCCTCCCCGCCCGCGGGGCGGCCGCCCTGCCCGCGCTGATCGGCCGGGCACGCGAGGCGGAGCAGCCCGTGTCCCTGGAGGTGACCGGCGAGCTCGGCCGTCTGCCCGCCGTGGTCGACCACGCGATCTACCGGATCGTCCAGGAGTCGCTGACCAACGCGCGCAAGCACGCCGGGAACGCGCCGGTGAGGGTCAGGGTCGTCTACGAGCCCTCGGCCGTCGAGGTGGAGGTGGTCGACGACGGGCCCGGCACACCCTCCGGTGGCCGGAGACACGAAGGCCACGCGGGGGGTGGATTCGGGCTGGGCGGGATGGCCGAGCGTGTGGCACTCTGCGGTGGGCGGCTGGAGACGGGACCTCTGCCCGAGGGGGGATTCCGGATCCACGCCCGGTTGCCCCTCACGCTCTCCGACACGACCTGACGGCGCGGTCCCGCGGCAAGGTCGGGCGACGGAATCCGGCGGCGGGTGGCGGCGGTGGGTGGCGCGATGCGGGAGCGGGTGGCGCGGCCCGGCGGCGGGGGTGGGGCGATCCGGCAGCGGAGGCGGGTGGCGCGGCCCGGCGGAATCTGCCGGCCGGTGTCCGGCCGGGCGGCATCCGGACGCCGGGAACCGGCCGGACAGGAGGGAAAAGAACATGATCAGAGTACTGGTCGTCGACGACCACGCGGTGGTGCGCTCCGGCTTCCGGATGATCTTGAACACCCAGGACGACCTCTCCGTGGTGGGCGAGGCGGGCGACGGCGACGAGGCCCTCGTCCTCGCCCGCGACCTGCTTCCCGATGTGGTGCTGATGGACCTGCACATGCCGGAGACCGACGGCGTCACCGCCACCGGGCGGATCACCGCCGAACTGCCCGGCGTGCGCGTGCTCGCGCTGAGCACCTTCGACCTGGACGAGTACGTCGTCGAGGCCCTGCGGGCCGGAGCCTCGGGCTTCCTGCCCAAGGACGTCTCCCCCGAAGAACTGATGGAGGGGGTCCGGGTGGTGCATCGCGGCGACTCGGTCGTCGCCCCGCGGTTGCTGACCCGCCTGATCGGCACCTTCGTCCGGCCCGTACGGCCCCGGCCCTCGACGATGCCGCCCGAGCTCGCCGGTCTGACCGGCCGTGAGCGGGAGGTGCTGGTCCTCATCGCGCACGGGCGCTCGAACCCCGAGATCGCCGAAGCGCTCGGCGTGGCGGCCTCCACCGTGAAGAACCACGTGACCGGCCTGTTCGCCAAGCTCGGCGTCCGCGACCGCGCCCAGGCCGTGGTCGTCGCCTACGAGGCGGGGTTCGTCACCCCGGGCGCCGCCGGCTGACCTTTCCCCGCCGCCCCGCCGCCCCGCCTTCCCACCGCCTCACCACCTCCGCCGTCTTCTCCCTACACCTCTCACGAGCTCCGCCGGCCCCTCCCGGCACCGGCCGGCTCCCGTCCGGGACCGTGCCCGTCCGGGAACCGCGTACCCCGTCCGGGACCGTGCTCCCAGGGGGGAGAGCGACCGGCGCCCCGCTCCCAGGCGGGAGACCGTTCCCCGTGACGAGGGAAAGGGCCTGATCGCGGGCGAGCCTGGATACATGAACAGGGACCAGCGATCCATCACACGCCGGGCCGCGGCGGCGCTCGTCGCGACGGGAGCCTGCGGGACGCTCCTCGTCTCGCTCCTCACCGCCCCGAACGCCACCGCCCGAGACCATGACACGCCCTCCACCATCGTGCCCGCCGAAGGCCGGGAGGCGAGCGGGGAGACGTCGAGGGGCACGAACGGCTCCCGGCATCCGTGCGCCTCCGCGAGGGCCCGCTGCGACGGGGAGATACGGGTGCCCCTCGACTGGAGCGATCCGGCGTCGGAGCGGATCACCGTGGCGTTCGCCTGGCTTCCCAGGAAGGACGCCTCCCGCCCCGCGGCCGGAACCGTACTGGCCAATCCCGGCGGGCCGGCGCCGGCGCTCCCCGCGGTGCCGTCCCTGACCGAGGCGCTCGGGCCGGTGCTCGACCGGCACGACCTCCTGGTGGTCGAGCCGCGCGGGCTGGGGAGGTCCAGTCCCCTGCTCTGCCCGGGACTCGACCTGGAACGCCAGGAGAGCGTCAGCGCCTGCGCCGCGCACCTGGGCCCGCGCGTCCGGTTCTTCACCGCCGACCAGGCCGTCGCCGACATGGACGCCGTCCGCGCGGCGCTGGGGGTGCCGAAGGTGACGTTCTACGGCATCTCCTACGGCACCCTGTTCGCCCAGGCGTACGCCACCCGCCACCCGGACCGCCTGTCGGCGGTGATGCTCGACAGCATCGTCCCCACGGGCCCGGACGGTTACGTGACCAAGCCGATCCGCAGCGGCGCCCACCTGCTCGACGTGGCCTGCGCCCCCTCGCGCGCCTGCCGGCGGCTGCCGGGCGCTCCCGCCGACGCCATCGCGAGGCTGGTACGGCACCTGCGCGAGCACCCCGATCCGCGGTTGCGGCTCCCGTCACTCGGGCACCTGACGAACAACCTCTACCTGCCGATGGTCGGCCGCGAGCTGAACGCGGCCGTCGCCGCGTACCTGGGCGGCGACCCGCTGCCGCTGCGCCGGCTGGCGCGGGTGATCGACGCGGCCCCGAGGGCGCCGCTGCGCGGCGCGGAGCTGGCGGGCCTGATCTCCTACACCTGCGCCGACAGCGCCTTCCCGTTCGAGCGCGGGGCCGCGCCGGACGAGCGGCGGCGCCGGCTGGAGCGCCACTACGACACCGAGCGCCCGTTCAGCCCGTTCACCGTCGCCGATCTCCGCGCGTCCTCCTCGCAGTGGCCGATCTTCGGCATGCAGGACGTCTGCGTCGGCTGGCCGACCCCCCGCAGCAGCCCGCCCGTGCCGCCGGGCGCGGTGTACCCGCGGGTGCCGGTCCTGGCCCTGGGCGGTGACTTCGACGGGACGACGACCGCGGAGGCGGCCGCGGTGACCCGCCGCTTCCCGGTCTCCGTCTTCTCCCGGGTCCGTGCCGGTGGCCACGGCCCCACCGTGAGCACGCCGGTGAACGCGTGCGCCCGCGGCGCGATGCGCGCCTTCATCGCCGACCCGTACGCCTCCGGCGGCGGGCCCCGATGCGACGAGGCGACCTACCGCGCCCTGGGTTCCTTCCCGCGGACCGTGGCGCAGGTGCCGCCGGCCGACGGCACCGGCCTGACCGGCGAGGAGCGGAAGGTCGTCGCGGCCGCTCTCGCCACCGTCGCCGACGCGGCGGCCAGGCGCGATCCCCTCAGGTCCCCGTACTGGCAGGAGGCCACGGAGGCGGGCCTGCGCGGCGGCCTGCTGACGTTCGCCGACGGGACCGGAGGGGCCGGCGGAGCGGTCGTGATCACGCTCCGGGACGTCCGGTTCGCCGGCGACCTCGCCGTGGACGGCGAGGCCCGCCTGAACGGCGGGGACGCCACGGCCCGGCTGACCGTCACCGGCGCCGGCGGGTCGCACGCCCTGGAGCTGAGGTGGGAGGCGTTCCGCGCCCGGGACGACATCGCCGTCTCCGGCACCGTCGCGGGCCGCCCCTTCACCGCGACGGTCCCCGTGCACTGACGCCCCGGCCCGGCCCCCGGGCTCACCGTCCCGAACCCACCGGTGACCGGTGACCGGTCACCGACCGTCGTTCCGAACGCGCCGTCCGGGCGGCGGTCCCGTCCCTCTCATGGGGACGGGACCCCGTCCTCGTACGCCTCAGAGGTCCCCGATCCCCAGCTGGCGGGCGATCAGCATGCGCTGGACCTCGCTCGTGCCCTCGCCGATCTCCAGGATCTTGGCGTCCCGGTAGAAGCGGCCGACCGGGTACTCGTTCATGAACCCGTAGCCGCCGAAGATCTGGGTGGCGTCGCGGGCGTTGTCCATGGCGGCGTCACCGGCGACCAGCTTGGCGATGGCCGCCTCCTTCTTGAACGGCTCACCCGCGAGCATCTTCTCGGCCGCGTGGTAGTAGGCCAGGCGGGCGGTGTGGGTCCGCACCTCCATGTCGGCGACCTTGAACTGGATGGCCTGGTAGTGGCCGATGGGATGGCCGAACGCCTGGCGCTCGCGGACGTAGCGCAGTGACTCGTCCACGCAGCCCTGGGCCAGCCCGACCGACAGGGCCGCGATGGCGACGCGGCCCTCGTCGAGGGTCTGCAGGAACTGCGCGTACCCGCGTCCGCGCTCGCCGAGCAGGTTGCCCGCCGGGACCCGGCAGTCGGTGAAGGAGAGCTCGCGGGTGTCGGAGCAGTTCCAGCCCACCTTGGAGTACTTCTTCGAGACGGTGAGACCGGGGGTGCCGGACGGCACCAGGATGGTGGAGATCTCCTTCTTGCCCCCGGCCCGCTCGCCGGTGATCGCGGCCACGCCGATGACGCCGGTGATGTCGGTGCCGGAGTTGGTGATGAACGCCTTCGACCCGTTGATCACCCACTCGTCGCCGTCGAGCACGGCGGTGGTGCGCATGCCGCCGGGCACGTCGGAGCCGCCGCCCGGCTCGGTGAGGCCGAACGCGCCCAGCATCTGGCCGGAGGCCAGCTTGGGCAGCCACTCGGCGCGCTGCTCGGGGGTGCCGAACCGGTGGATCGGCATCGCGCCCAGCGACACCGCGGCCTCCACGGTGATCGCCACGCTGGAGTCGACCCTGGCCAGCTCCTCCAGGGTCAGGCAGAGCGCGAAGTAGTCGCCGCCCATGCCGCCGTGCTCCTCGGGGATCGGCAGCCCGAACAGGCCCATCGCGCCCATCTGCCGCACGATGTCGTAGGGGAACTCCTCACGCTCGTAGAGGTCCCCGATCACCGGGGCCACCACGTCGCGGGCGAACGCCTCGACGGTCTTGCGCAGGTCCTCGTACTCTTCGGTCAGCTTCGGCATGGTCACTCCTTGACGTTGTCCGCGGTCGTGCCCTGACCCGGGGCCGGGGTGGTGGCCCGGTCGGCCGGCCCGGCGGGCGGGGTGCCGCCCAGGGCCTGGACGACCCGTGAGGGGCTGGGGCGGCCGAGCCGCGCGGCCAGCCAGGTGCTGGTCTCCACCAGTGACGCGAGGTCCAGCCCGGTCTCGACGCCGAGACCGTGCAGCATCCAGACGAGGTCCTCGGTGGCGAGGTTGCCGGTGGCGCTCTCGGCGTACGGGCAGCCGCCGATGCCCCCGGTGGAGGCGTCGACCACGGTCACGCCCTCGCGCAGGGCCGCGAGGGTGTTGGCCAGCGCCTGGCCGTAGGTGTCGTGGAAGTGCACCGCGAGCCCGGCGGGGCCGCCGAACGCCTCGATCAGCGCGGCCACGTGGCCCGGGGTGCCGACGCCGACGGTGTCGCCGAGCGAGAGCTCGAAGCAGCCCAGGTCGAGCAGCCGGCGCCCGACGGAGACGACCTGGCCGATCGGGGTGGGCCCCTCCCACGGGTCACCGAAGCACATCGACACGTACGCCCGCACCCGCAGGCCGTGCGCCAGCGCCCGCGCGATCACCGGCTCGAACATCTCGAACTGCGACTCCAGCGTCCGGTTCAGGTTCCTGGCCGCGAACGTCTCGGTGGCGCTGGCGAAGACCGCGATCTCCTCGACGCCGTGTTCGAGGGCCCGGTCGAGGCCGCGGTCGTTGGGCACGAGCACCGGGTAGCGGACCCCCGGAACCCGTTCCATGCTCTCCAGCAGCTGCGAGGCGTCGGCGAGCTGGGGCACCCATTTGGGGTGCACGAAGCTGGTGGCCTCGATCACGCGGTGCCCGGCCGCGGCGAGCCGGGCGATGAACTCGGCCTTGACCTCGACCGGGACGATCACGGACTCGTTCTGCAGCCCGTCGCGCGGCCCGACCTCGTGGATCGTGATCCGCTCGGGCAGCCCCGCCGCCCGGACCGGGTACGGTTCGCGCGTCACGACTCCTCCCCGCGGACCACGGCCAGCACGGCGTCCATGGCGACCGCCTGGCCCGCCCGGACCCGCAGCTCCTCCACGACCCCGTCGACCGGTGCGGTCACGGTGTGCTCCATCTTCATCGCCTCCACGATGAGCAGCGGCTGTCCCTGGGCGACCCGGTCCCCCGGCGCGGCCTTGACCACCAGGACGGTGCCCGGCATGGGGCTGCGGACCTGCCCGTCCCCGGCGCCTCCCGCGCCCGCCCGGTCGGCGGGGTCGCCCAGGTGACGGCGGGTGAGGGCCCAGGCGTCGCCGTCGCGGGCGAGCCAGACCGTGTCGCCGTCCAGGGCCGCGGCGTAGCGCCTGGCGATCCCGCCGACGGTGACGATCACGTCCTCCCCGGCGTCGGCCAGCCGTGCCCGTACGGTCACCGGAGCGTCCGGGCCGTCCTGGTCGGCCGGGTCGGCCGGGTCGGCCGGGTCGGCGGGATCACCGTCGGACGGCCGGGGGTCGGCGCCGGGGCCGGACGGGTCGGAGCCGGGCAGCCGGATCTCCGCCCCGGAGGCCGGCAGGCCGCGGACGCGGAGCTCGTGGACGCCGTCGCGGCTCTCCAGCCGGTGGACGGTCCACGCCGCCTCGCCCAGCCGCCAGCCGTCGGGGATCTCCCACGGGTCGGCCGGTGCCGCGGGGACGTGCTCGCGGTGCAGCAGGAGCGCGGCGGCGGCCAGGACGTCGGCGGGGACGCCCTCGGCGGGGATCAGCTCGTCCAGGTGACGCTCGACCAGGCCGGTGTCCAGGTCCCCGGCGACCACCGAGGGATGGCCGATCAGCGCCCGCAGGAACGCGACGTTGGTGGGGACCCCGAGCACCGCCGTGGCCGCGAGCGCCCCGTCCAGCCTGCGCAGCGCGCTCGCCCGGTCGACGCCCCAGGCGATGACCTTCGACAGCATCGGGTCGTAGTCGCTGCCGACCACGCCGCCGGTCACCAGGCCGGAGTCGACGCGCACGCCGCGCGGCTCGCGCAGCGCCAACACCCGGCCGCCGGTCGGCAGGAAGCCCCGGGAGGGGTCCTCGGCGTAGACGCGGGCCTCCACGGCGTGGCCGTTGAGGTGGACCCGGTCCTGGGTGATCGGGAGCCGCTCGCCCGCGGCGACCCTGAGCTGGAGCTCGACCAGGTCCAGCCCGGTCACCAGCTCGGTGACCGGGTGCTCGACCTGCAGCCGGGTGTTCATCTCCATGAAGTAGTAGTCGCCGGTGGAGCCCTGGACGATGAACTCGACCGTCCCGGCGCCGGTGTAGCCGACCGACCGGGCGGCCTCGACCGCGGCGGCGCCCATGGCGGCCCTGGTCCCGGCGTCCAGCAGCGGGGACGGCGCCTCCTCGATGATCTTCTGGTGGCGGCGCTGGAGGCTGCACTCGCGCTCGCCCAGGTGGACGATGCCGCCGTGCGCGTCGGCCATCACCTGGATCTCGATGTGCCGGGGGTTCTCCACGAACCGCTCGATCAGCAGGGTGGAGTCGCCGAACGCGGCCGCAGCCGTACGCCGGGCGGAGGCCAGCGCGTCGGGCAGCTCCTCGGCGGAGCGGACCAGCACCATGCCCTTGCCGCCGCCGCCCGCGGAGGGCTTGATCAGCGCGGGGAACCCGACCCGGACGGCGGCCTCGGCCAGGTCGTCGTCGGGCTCGGCGCCGCCCGGGACGACCGGGACGCCCGCGGCGGAGACGGTCGCCTTCGCGCGGATCTTGTCGCCCATCGCCTCCACCGCCTCCGGCGGCGGGCCGACGAAGACCAGCCCGGCCCCGGCGCAGCGCCGGGCGAAGTCGGCGTTCTCGGCGAGGAACCCGTATCCGGGGTGGACGGCCTGGGAGCCGGTGGCCGCGGCGGCGGCGAGGATGCCGTCGATGTCCAGGTAGCCGCCGGGCAGGCGTACCGCGACGTCGGCCTCGCGGACGTGCGGCGCTCCGGCGTCGGCGTCGCTGTGCACGGCGACCGAGCGGATGCCCAGCCGCCTGAGGGTGCGGGTGATCCGCAGGGCGATCTCGCCGCGGTTGGCGACGAGCACGGTGTCGAACATCCGGCGGGACTCCGAGGGCTCCGAGGGGTGGGTCATGGTCGCGGTCACATCCGGAAGACGCCGTAGCCGACGGGGTCGAGGGGGGCGTTGGCCGAGGCGGACAGGGCCAGGCCCAGGACGGTCCGGGTGTCGAGGGGGTCGATGACCCCGTCGTCCCAGAGCCGGGCGGTGGAGTAGTAGGGGTTGCCCTGCTCCTCGTACTGCGCGCGGATGGCGTCGGGGTCGGCGTCGCCCACGGTGGACAGGACGTTGGCGGCCTGCTCGCCGCCCATCACCGAGATGCGCGCGTTCGGCCACATCCACAGGAAGCGGGGCGAGTAGGCCCGTCCGGCCATCGCGTAGTTGCCGGCCCCGAACGAGCCGCCGACCACCACGGTGAACTTGGGCACCCGGGCGCAGGCGACGGCGGTGACCATCTTCGCGCCGTGCTTGGCGATGCCGCCCGCCTCGTACGCCTTGCCGACCATGAACCCGCTGATGTTCTGCAGGAACAGCAGCGGGATGGAGCGCCGGTCGCACAGCTCGATGAAGTGGGCACCCTTGAGGGCCGACTCGGCGAACAGGATGCCGTTGTTGGCGACGATCCCGACGGGGTGGCCGTGGATGCGGGCGAACCCGGTGACGAGCGTGCTGCCGTACTCGGCCTTGAACTCGCCGAACCGGCTGCCGTCGACGACGCGGGCGACGACCTCGCGGACGTCGTAGGGCGTGCGGGTGTCGGCGGGGACGATGCCGTACAGGTCGCGGGGGTCGTGCGCGGGCTCCTCGGGCTCGGCGCGCTCCCACGGGGAGGGGGTGCGCGGCCCGAGGGTGGAGACGATGTCGCGGACGATCCGCAGTGCGTGGCGGTCGTCGTCGGCGAGGTGGTCGGTGACGCCGCTGACCCGGGCGTGCAGGTCGCCGCCGCCCAGCTCCTCGGCGCTGACCTCCTCGCCGGTGGCGGCCTTCACCAGCGGAGGCCCGCCCAGGAAGATGGTGCCCTGGTTGCGGACGATCACCGCCTCGTCGCTCATCGCGGGGACGTAGGCGCCGCCCGCGGTGCAGGAGCCGAGGACCGCGGCGATCTGCGGGATGCCGCGCGCCGACATGGTCGCCTGGTTGTAGAAGATCCGCCCGAAGTGCTCGCGGTCGGGGAAGACCTCGTCCTGCCGGGGCAGGAAGGCACCCCCGGAGTCGACGAGGTAGACGCACGGCAGGTTGTTGTGGAGGGCGACCTCCTGGGCCCGCAGGTGCTTCTTGACGGTGATCGGGTAGTAGGTGCCGCCCTTGACGGTGGCGTCGTTGGCGACCACCACGCACTCGCGGCCCGAGACGCGGCCCACGCCGGTGATGATCCCGGCCGCGGGGGCCTGGTCGCCGTACATCCCGCCCGCGGCGAGCTGGGAGAGCTCCAGGAAGCGCGAGCCGGGGTCGAGGAGGGAGTCGACGCGGTCGCGGGGCAGCAGCTTGCCCCGGGAGACGTGCCGGGCGCGCGCCTTCTCGGAGCCGCCCAGCGCCGCGACGGCGAGGCGTTCCCTGAGGTCGGCCAGCAGGCCCTCGTTGACCTCGGCGTTGCGTTTGAAGCCCTCACCGCCCGGGTCGCAGGTGCTCCGCAGCACCGGCCAGCCACTCATCCGAGCCTCCCTCGTACGGCTCCGTCGCCGCTCCGTCGCCGCTGTGTCGCCGCCGTGTCCCCACCGTGGCCACCGTCGTCGCCGTGATCGCCGACCGCCCGTCCGGGGTCCGGCGACCGGCGCCTTCACGGCCGATGTTAGTCATCATTAACGTTACCGTCTACCATGCGAGGGGTGACGACCGATCGGACCCCCACCCGCGTCCGTGGCTCGCGGCGCGCGGAGATCCTCGACGCCGCGGCCGGGCTGTTCGCGGCGCGCGGCTTCCACGGCGTCTCGATCGAGGACATCGGCGCCGCGGTCGGCACCTCGGGCCCGGCCCTCTACCGCCACTTCAGCGGCAAGGAGGCGTTGCTCGCGGAGATGCTGCTGGACGTCAGCGAGCGCCTGCACAGCTCGGGATCGCGCCGGGTGACCGAGGCCGCCGACGCCGAGGAGGCGCTGGACTCCCTGCTCGGCTGCCAGATCGAGTTCGCGCTGAACCACCCGGCGCTGATCACGGTGCACGACCGGGAGCTGGGCAACGTCCCCGAGCCCGCGCGCCGGCGGATCCGCCGCCTCCAGCGGCTGTACGTCGAGGAGTGGGTCACCGTGCTGAGCGAGCTGTATCCCGGCCGCTCCCAGGCGAGCCTGCGCGCCGCCACGCACGCCGTCTTCGGGCTGCTGAACTCCACCCCGCACAGCGCCGGGGAGCTGCCGCCCGCCGTCATGGCCGAGCTGCTGCGCGGCATGGCCCGCGCGGCGCTGGCCGTCCCCTCGGTTAGGAACCGCTAACCCGGCGGGGCTTCGCGAAGAGGGGTGGGACGCCGGTGCCGTGCCGGCCGGTGGTGAGACCCGCCACCGGTGGTGAGACCCGCCGGACACGCCAATGGAGATATCCCTCTTTACGTAAGTAGCCATTTATTTCGTACGATCAAGCGATAAGTCCGACAAATTGGTATTAATGGCTGCCGGTCGGGACCGGTCCACTGAGCTGGGAGCATCAAAGATGCGAAGGTTCGGGACGGCGTCCCCCGATGAGGACATAATCGGGCTGTGGCGCGCGACACTGTTGAGACCCGTTTCACCGAGGCCGTGACCGCCCTCTCCCCCGGGGCGCCGCGCGATCCCGGCCTGCCCGTACGGGACGGCACGACCCTGACCGGGGCCCGCTGCCGGGAGCTGTTCGAGTTCCAGCTCGGCAGCAGGCTGCTGGACGTCACCGCCCGCTGGCTGCGCGAGCAGGGCCAGGGTTTCTACACCATCGGCTCGGCCGGGCACGAGGGCAACGCCGCGATCGCCGCCGCGCTGCGCGTCACCGATCCCGCCCTGCTGCACTACCGCTCCGGCGCCTTCTACCTCACCCGCTCGGCGATGGCCGGGCGGCTGCCCGAGGAGGGGCTGCGCGACGTGCTGCTCGGCCTGACCGCCTCGGCCGAGGAGCCCATCTCGGGCGGGCGGCACAAGGTCTTCGGCCACCCCGACCTGGCGGTGATCCCGCAGACCTCCACGATCGCCAGCCACCTGCCGCGCGCGGTGGGCGTGGCCTTCGCCATCGAGCGCGCCCGCCAGCTCGGCCTGCCGGGGCCGTGGCCGGCCGACGCGATCGCGGTGTGCAGCCTGGGCGACGCCTCGATGAACCACGCCAGCGCGCTGACCGGGATCAACACCGCCGCCTACGGGGCGTACCGGAAGCTGGCGCTGCCGGTGCTGTTCGTCTGCGAGGACAACGGCCTGGGGCTGAGCGTGCGCACCCCCGACGGCTGGGTCGAGGCCGCCCGCCACCCGGCGATCAGGTACTTCGAGGCCGACGGCTGCGACCTGGCGGACGTCCACGACGTCGCGCGGGCCGCCACGGACCACGTCCGCGAGACCCGCTCCCCCGCCCTGCTGCGTGTCGGCACCGTCCGGCTGATGGGTCACGCCGGCTCGGACGTGGAGCTGTCCTACCGGAACAAGCGCGAGATCGACGCCGACCTGCTGCGCGACCCGCTCGTCGCCACCGCGAGGCTGCTCGTCGAGGCGGGCCTGGCCACCCCCGACGGCCTGCTGCTGCACTACGAGACGACGCGCGAGCACCTGTTCAAGATGGCCATGGAGAGCTCGCGGCGGCCCCGGCTGACCTCGGCCGCCGAGATCGTCGGGCCGCTGGCCCCGCGCACCCCCGCGGCCGTCGCGGCGGCGAGCACGACGGCCGCGACGCCGGACGCCAGGGCGAGGGCGTTCGGCGGCAGGCTCCCCGAGCAGGAGGGGCCGCTGACCTTCTCCCAGGCGGTCAACCGCACCCTCGTCGACGCGCTGGCCGCCCATCACGACACGCTGGTCTTCGGGGAGGACGTGGCGCGCAAGGGAGGCGTCTACGGCGTCACCCGCGGCCTGCAGAAGCGCTTCGGCCTCGGCCGGGTCTTCGACACCCACCTCGACGAGCAGGCGGTGCTGGGCCTGTCGCTCGGCTCGGGCGTCTCCGGCCTGCTGCCGGTGCCCGAGATCCAGTACCTGGCCTACCTGCACAACGCCCTGGACCAGATCCGCGGCGAGGCCGCGACCCTGCAGTTCTTCTCACGGGGGGCCTTCCGCAACCCGATGGTGGTGCGGGTCGCCTCGTACGCCTACCAGAAGGGGTTCGGCGGCCACTTCCACAACGACAACTCCGTCGCCGCGCTGCGCGACATCCCCGGGCTGGTGGTGGCCTCCCCGGCCCGTCCCGACGACGCCGCCTCGATGCTGCGCAGCTGCCTGGCCGCCGCCCGTACCGACGGCAGCGTCTGCGTCTTCCTCGAACCCATCGCCCTGTACAACACCCGCGACATGTTCGAGGACGGCGACGGCGGCTGGCTCTCCCCCTACGCCCCCCCGGCCCGCTGGGCGGAGACGCACGTCCCGATCGGCCGCGCCCGCAGCTACGGCGACGGCCGCGACCTGACCATCGTCACCTTCGGCAACGGCCTGCGGATGAGCCTGCGCGCCGCGGTGAGGCTGACCGCCGAGGGGTTCGGCTGCCGGGTCCTGGACCTGCGCTGGCTCTCCCCCCTGCCGGTGGAGGACCTGATGCGGGCCGCCGAGCTGACCGGCAGGGTGCTGGTCGCCGACGAGACGCGGCGTACCGGGGGCGTCTCCGAGGGCATCGTCGCCGAGCTGCTCGACGCGGGCTTCACCGGCAGGATCGCCCGGGTGACCTCCCGCGACAGCTTCGTCCCGCTGGGCGAGGCCGCCGGGCACGTGCTGCTGTCGGAGGACGAGATCGAGACGGCCGCCCGTAAGCTGCTCGGCTGATCCGCGCGGCCGCCCGCGAACCGATCGGTCGATCCGCGCGATCGCTCGCGGGTCACTCGGCCGATCCGCCCGGGGCCGCTCCGGCAACTCGGCCGAGATCTCGGAAAACCGCCCCAACACGTTCACGGAACGTATTGAATCAGTGTCGCGTCGTTACGGAACATGGCCCCGGTCCGGCGACGGTCGTCCCTCCACATCCCCCCTGATCAGGAGGTAGCATGCCCGACGTGGCGATCAAAAACACCGGTCAGCGCGTGGCTGACCTGGAGGCCTGGGCCTTCCGGACGGGTTCCGACCTGGCCGACATCAAGGAGACCCTGAGCGATCTTCCCACGATCATCCGCGAGGAGGTCATGACGTACACCGCGCCGATGTTCGAAGAGATCATGAACAGGATGGCCACCAAGGAGGATCTCTCCGCGCTGTCCGTCAAGGTCGACGGCCTGGAGACCAAGGTCGACGGCCTGGACGTCAAGGTCGACGGCCTGGAGGTCCGCATGGGCGCCATGGAGGTCCGCATGGGCGCCATGGAGGTCCGCATGGGCGCCATGGAAGGGCGCATGGAGTCCATGGAGGGCGCCATGAGCTCCATGGACGCCCGGATGGACACCCTGCAGGGCGACATCACGTCCATGCAGGGTGACATGGCCTCTATGAACTCCCGGATGGGATCCGTGGAGGGCAAGCTGGACCTGATCCTGACCAAGCTCGACTGATCGCACGAACGGGTCCCGCGGACCGCGGGACCCGGCCGGGTCACACCGGTTCGCGCCCGCATGCGTAGGGGTGTCTCGAACGTCCCGGCCGGGGAGTGGGTCACGTCCGGGTTCGTCATCGCGGATGCCGTGTCGTTCGCCGTCACCGTGATCGGACCGGTGAGCCGCAGGACGGCCCCGGCGGGTTCTCCTCGCTCACTCCCGGGCCCCGTTCCGCGTGATGATCTCGTGGTTCGTGAACCTGATCGGCCTCCCGCCCGACTGTGCAGGGGAACGGGAGGGCGAGATGACCGATGAGTTGCTGGTGGTGCGCGCGCAGCTGGGCGAGCGCGCGGCCCTGGCCGAGCTGGTGACCCGCTGGCGGGTGCCGGTATGGACGTACGTGCGCCGCATGCTCGACGCCGAACGGGCCGACGACGTGACCCAGGAGATCTGGCTGGCCGTGGTCCGCGGCCTGCCCCGGCTGCGGGAACCGGGCCGCTTCGCGCCCTGGCTGTTCACGATCGCCCGGCGCTCGGTGAACGACCGCCTGCGCGGCGAGTACGCACGAGCGCGGGAGGACCTCACGGCGGACGACGTGCTCACCGAGGACCCGGTCGAGGCCATGGTCGATCGCGCCGAGCTGGTGAACGCGCTGTCGGGTCTGCCCGTGCCGGAACGGGAGATCCTCGTCCTGTTCTATCTGGAAGACCTGTCGGTGGAGGACTGCGCGCGGATCTGCCAGGTCCCCGTCGGCACGGTGAAGTCCCGGCTCAACCGTGCCCGCCGAATGCTCCGTGAACACCTGCAGGAGAGGGGACACCGGTCATGACCGAGGAGGAGCCGCGCCTGTCGGCGCGGGAGACGATCGAGCGGCTGGCACCGGCGCTGTCGACGGGAATGCGGGTCCGGGCGGTGACGGCGCTGCTGGCCGGGCTGTCCGGCGCGGTGTTCGTGGTCGCGCTGTGGTCGTCCGAGCCGGGCCCGCTACCCGGCCGCACGCACCTGGCGTTCACGCTGTTGACCGTTTTCTGCCTTGCCTGGGCAGGCTACGGAGGATGGCTCCTGAGGAACAGGGTGCCGCTGTTCGCCGCCGAGCAGGTGATCGCCGCCTGGATCGCCCTGGCGGCCTCGACGTCCGTCACCACGCTCATGACCATCGTCGCCGTCCAGCGCGGGACGGGTCCGGGCCTCGTACTGGCGACCGGGGCCCTGTTCGTCGCGGCGGCGTCGGTGCTGGCCGTGCGCGCTCACGCCCGCCGGGCGGCACTGCTGCGTCGCGTGCGCGACCTGACCGGCCGGAAGGAGGAGGCGTGAGGCCGAGACCGGACGGGGCGGAGCTCGTCGCGGGCTGAGGCCGGACGCAGGTCGGAGCCGGCCCCGGCGTTCGAACAACACGCGTGACCGCGCCCGCGGGCTCCGAGGACTCGCGGGCGGGTGTCCCCTCAGGGGCGTACCGTGCCCACGTCCCGGCTCGACGGTGTCCGGAGCTCGCCGTCGACGCGGCGCGGGATCTCGGTGAACCCGTCGCGCAGCTCGGCCGGCAGGACGAACGCGGGTGCGTTCTGCCAGGCCACCGGCCGCAGGAACCGCCGGACGGCGGTGGCGCCGACCGAGGTGTGCTGGGAGTTGGCCGACGGCCAGGGACCGCCGTGGTGCTGGGCCCAGGACACCGCCACTCCCGTCGGGTACCCGTCGAACAGCACCCGGCCCGACGTCCGGCGCAGGACCGCCTCCAGCCGGACCACGAGGTCGCGATCGGCCTCCTCGGCGTGGATCGTCCCGGTCAGGGAGGCGGGAAGCGCCCGGATCAGGGAGGGCAGGTCGTCGCCGTCCCGGTATCTCACCAGCAGGACGACGGGGCCGAAGCACTCCTCGACGTCGCGCGGCCGCAGGTCGGCGGCGTCGATCGTGAGCACCCTGGCGCGGGCGCCGAAACCGTCCCCGCCGGGTTCCGCGCCGGTGGCGACCGTGCCGACGGCGGCGCGGGAGGTGATCTCGTCGATCCCCCGCCGGTACGAGGCGGCGATGTTCTCGTTGAGCAGCACGTACGAGGGGAGCACCGACAGCGACTCCGCGACGACGTCGACGAGCCGGTCGCCCGCCTCGTCCGCGGGGACGAAGGCCAGGCCGGGTTTGGTGCAGAACTGCCCGCCGGAGGCGGTGAAGGACGCGGTCAGGCCCTCGGCGATCGACCGCCCGCGGGCCGCGGCCCCGTCGGGGTGTCCGCCGCCGGGTCGAGCGTGGCCTCCAGGTAGGCGTCCTCGGTCACGACCCCGGCCAGGAACCGCAGCTGGAAGATCGACCGGGTGAGCTCGCCGCCGAGGCGGACGCCGCCCAGGGCCGTCTCCCGGTCGGCGATCCGGACGATCTCCTCCCGGTGCCCCTCCAGGGCGTCGGCCCAGCCGCGGAGCAGGTCCGCGCGGCCGGAGCGACCGGCGTCCTGGAGGGCCTGGAAGGCCGTGAGGGCCTCGCCTGCGACGTCGTCGACGACGGCGGGACCGGACTCGTCGGCGACCGGGCCGTGGCCGGCGCCGGTGCGCGGATCGATGCTGAGGACGGCGTTCACGTGTTCTCCTCGCGTTGTGCCGGGCTCGTCATCCCGGGGTGGGGGCGCCGGGGGCGATGAGCCCTCGCTCCCGCAGGTCCTCCCACAGCTGTGCCGGGATCGGGTGGGAGAGCAGACGGTCGTTGTCGCGTACCTCCCGCTCGGTGCGGGCGCCCACCAGGACGCTGCAGATCGCGGGGTGGGCGGCCGGGAACTGCAGGGCCGCGGCGATGAGCGGCACGTCGTGGCGGGCGCAGACCTCGGCGACGGCGCGTGCCTGCCGGAGGCGTTCGGCCGACGCGGGGACGTAGTCGAAGGTGGCGCCGGGTGACGGGTCGGCGAGGATGCCGCTGTTGAGGACACCGCCCGCGTTGATCCCGATGCCGTTCTCGAGGCAGAGCGGCAGCAGCTCCTCCAGCGCGCCCTGGTCGAGCAGGGTGTACCGGCCGGCGAGCAGGAAGTAGTCGAACCGTCCGTCCCGGGCGAAGTCGGCGAGCATCCCGGACTGGTTCATCCCCACCCCGATCGCGCGGACGACCCCCTGCTCGCGCAGGCTGTCGAGTGCCCGGTACGCGCCGTCCACCGCCTCGGCGTAGTGGTCGTCGGGGTCGTGGATGTACAGGAGGTCGACGCGGTCGAGCCCGAGCCGTTCCAGGCTCTCCTCCAGGGATCGCATGACCCCGTCGTAGCTGTAGTCGAAGACCGGGTTGGCCTTTCCGGAGGTCTTGTAGAAGTGCTCGCCGTCGTGCAGCTGCTCGGGCGAGGGCGGGGCGCCCTCCCGGATCAGGCGGCCCACCTTCGTGGAGATCGTGTACTCGTCCCGGGGACGGTCGCGCAGGGCACGCCCGAGCCTGCGCTCGGACTCGCCGTAGCCGTAGAGCGGCGCGGTGTCGAACGACCGGATCCCCAGGTCCCAGGCCGTGCCGATGGCGGCGGCCGCGTCCTGTTCCGGCACGCCGGTGAACAGGTTGCCCAGGGGTGCGGTGCCCAGGCCGAGGGGATGGGCGGTCCCGGCCGTGCCGGCCACCGGGGTGAGCGGGGCGATCGGCGATGCCATGTGACGTCCTTTCGTGCGGTCGGGCGGATCAGGCCGAGGTGGGTGCCTGGACGTCGAACAGGTACCGCTGCGCCGGGGAGAGCCGGTCGTACAGGCCCTCGGTGAGGTGGTCCTGCTGCACGAACTGCTGCATCAGGTCCCGCCGCGTGTACGTCAGGTGCAGCATGCGGCGGCGGGCGCCGTCCCTGTTGGACGTGCCGCCGTGCCACAGGCTCGCGTTGCAGACGGCGACGGAGCCGGCGGGGGCGGTGAAGAGGATCTGGCCCGGGTACTCGGCGTAGGGGTCCTCGGGGAACCTCGACTGGTCGCCGTAGTCGCCCCGCTGCTCCTCGCCCTCGGCCAGGTTCACCGTGGGCGTGTTGTTGTGCGGGAGGCGGTGCGAGCCGGGCACGATGCGCGTCGGGCCGTTGTCCAGGGTCAGGTCGTCGAGCACGATGAGCGCGTTCACCAGGCGCCAGTCCTCCTCCCCGCTCTTGGGCACGTCGCTGTGCAGGGGCTGGTCGCCCCCGCCCCGGTGCGGGTCGCGGATGTTGGCGCCGTGCAGCTTGAAGTCGCCCAGGAGGTACTGGGAGGCCGCGAGCACCGGCTCGACGGCGAGTGCCGCGTCGAAGACGTCCGACTTGTTGAACAGGTCGGAGAGCCGGGTCGCGCCGGCCTCGGCGTCCATGACCACGCCGCTGCCGGCCTCCGCCGCGACGATGCGGTCGAACTCCTCGCGCATGGCCACGCACTGCTCGGGGGTGAGCACGTTCTCGACGACGAAGAACCCGTCGCGGTCGAGGGCCTCGCGCTGCTCGGGGGTCAGGGCGGGGGTCACGCCGAGCTCGGCGAGGGCCTGCATGCTGTCCATGGTTCGTACTCCTCTTGCTGTGCCGGCGCGGTGTGGCGCGGCCGGTGACCGGAGATCGTTACGGGTGTGGGCGAGCCGGTCCCGCCGACTCGTCGAGGATGGCGCGGAGACCGCGCTGGGTGGAGTGGACGTGCGCCAGGGCGGTCGCCTCGGCGAGGGCCGGGTCGTGTTCGAGGAGGGCGTTGAAGATGTCCTCGTGCTGGCGCAGGGTGAGCTGGGAGACGTCCTCCTGGGAGGCGACCCGCAGCCGCCGGGAGCGGATCGTGGGATCGGCCAGGCCGCGCAGCACCGCGGCCAGCCACATGTTGCCGGTCGACTCGGCGATGCAGTTGTGGAAGGCGGCGTCGTGCTCGACGAACGACTCGGGGTCGCCGGCGGTCCGGCGCATCGCCTCCAGGTGCGTCCTGAGGGTGTCGAGGGCCTCGTCCGACATGCGCAGCGCCGCGAGGGCGGTCGCGGCCGGCTCCAGGAGCCTGCGGACCTCGATCACGTCGAGAACGGTGTCGTTGCGGGCGAGCTGGGCGGCGAACCCGATCCCGCGGAGCAGCTCCTCGGGCTGCAGGTCGGTCACGTAGGTACCGTCGCCGCGCCGTACCGAGAGCATCTGGGCGTGGGTGAGGGCCCTGACCGCCTCGCGCATCGATCCGCGGGAGATGCCCAGCTGCTGCGCCAGCTCCGTCTCGGGGGGCAGCCTGGCCCCGGGGGGGAACACGCCGGACACGATCAGCTCGCGAAGTCGCTCGATGGCGATGTCTGTGATGCGCACGGCGGGTCCCCTCCGGGGGTGAGGTCGGTGTGGTTACTTCTCGACCGGCGGGTTGATCAACTTCTCGATCTTCGGATCGTCGATGTTGTCCGGGGTGACGAGAGTGGCGCCGGTGTCGACATTCTCCACCTTGCCCCCGTCGACCATCTTCTTCAGCGCCATCACGCTCTCGTAGCCGATCTTGTACGGGTCCTGGACCACCAGGGCGGCCACGGTGCCGGCCTTGAGCGCCTTGACCTCGTCGGGAGCGTTGTCGAAGCCGACGACGGTCACGCCCTTGGTCTTCTTGGCCTCGAGCGCGCGGATCGCGCCGATGACGCTCGGCTCGTTGAGGCCGAACACGGCGTTGAGGTCGGGGTGGGCACTGAGGACGTCGTTCATGATGGTCAGCGACTTGTTGACGTCGCCGTCGGTGTACTTCTTCGCGACGATCTCGATGTCGGGGTACTTCTCGGTGAGCCGGTCGGTGAAGCCCTTCTCCCGGGCCTGCGAGGTGGCCGAGGTGGCCAGGAACGGCAGCAGGGCGACCTTGCCCTTGCCGCCCAGCTTCTCGCCGATGAAGTCGGCGGCCTGGCCCGCGGCGTTCTCGTTGTCCGTGGCGATGAGCGGGATCGACTGCGGGTCGATGCCCGCGTCCGCGCTCACGATCGGGATCTTGGCCGCCGCGGCCTGCTCGACGATCGGGGCCAGGGCCTTGGTGTCGTTCGCCGCGAAGGCGATGCCGCTGACCTTGCGGTTGACGAAGTCCTGAAGGATGTTCGTCTGGCCGGTGATGTCGCTCTGGGTGGCGGTGCCGCGCCACACCAGTTCGGCGCCCAGCTCGTCCGCGGCGGCCTTGGCCCCGGCGTGCAGGCTTCCCCAGTAGAAGTAGCCGGTGGATCCGGGCACGACGGCGATGGTGAGCTTCTGGCCCCCCGCCCCGCCGCCGGACGCGGTGGTGGTGCCCTGGTCCCTGCCGCACGCGGTGAGGGCGAGGGAGAGACACACGACGGGGACGAGGGCGAGCGCGCGCCGCGTCCTGCGGTGTGCCGGGTTTCTGCTGGCGTTCATGGTGACCTCGATCAGGCGGGGTGGTGCACGGCGGTGGAGGACGGGCGGCCGGGCGGTCTCGTGGGCCGGGCCGCGAGGGGCGGATGGGAACGGGCGGTCGCGGGCGGGGGGTCAGGTGGCCTTTCTGGCCCGGCGGTGGCGTATCTGGTCGTAGAGGACGGCCAGGATGACCACGACGCCGACGATGACGCTCTGCCAGAACGTCGAGATGTTGAGCAGGTTGCTGCCGTTGCCGATGAGCTGCAGGATCATCGCGCCGACGACGGCGCCGACGATCCTTCCCTCGCCGCCGAAGAGGCTGGCGCCTCCGATGACGGCCGCCGCGATGGCGTTGAGGTTGTAGTTGGTCCCCGCGGTGGGCTGGCCGCTGACGACCCGCGACGCCTCGAGGATGCCCGCGAGCCCCGCCAGGAGGCCGGAGATCACGTACAGCGCGATGAGGATCGCGGCGACGTTGATGCCCGACAGGCGGGCGGTCTCGGGGTTGCCCCCGATGGCGTACGCCGCGCGGCCGAGGGTGGTGCGGGAGAGCAGGAAGTGGCCGGCGAACGCCACGACCAGCATCAGGACGATCGGGACGGGGATCCCGAGCACGGTGCCGTTGCCCAGCCACTTGAAGCCGTCGGGCAGCCCGTACACGGCCTTGCCGTCGGTGATCAGCAGCGCCGCGCCTCCGCAGACGCTGAGGGTGCCGAGGGTGGTGATGAAGGCGGGGAGCCCCAGTTTGCTCACCAGGAGGCCGTTGACCAGCCCGACCAGTCCTCCGGCCGCGACGCCGGCGAGCAGCCCGAGGGGGACGCCCGTGCCGTACTCGACGATGGACACGGTGGAGACGACCCCGGCCAGGCCGACCACCGTGCTCACCGACAGGTCGATGCCGGCCGCGACGATGACCATGGTGGCGCCGACCGCGATGATGGCGAGGCTCGACATCTGGACGAGGTTGCCCAGGATGTTCGAGGTGGTCAGGAAGTGCGGGGTGAGGATCCACAGCACGACGCAGATCACGAACACGATCGTGAAGGGGGCGAGCTGCTGGCCCAGCGGGGCGACGAGGGCGCGCCAGCGAGCGCCGGGCGACGGCGCGGGCACGCCCGGTGAGCCGCCCGCGAGCCGCGGTGCTTCGTCGGTGGTCTTCACGGGCGGTCCTCCGGGGTGCCGGTGGGGCGGGCAGGGACGGGAGCGGCGGGGGTCCCGGGATCCCCGGACGTCTGGGGAGCCTCGGGGCCCCTCGGGGTGCCGGGGGCGGGCCCGGCCAGGAGCGAGTCGACGTAGCCGGTGACCCGGGTGAACTCCTCGGGTTTGGCCTGGCCGGTGGCGTCGTACATCACCGACTCGGAGGTGGCGTCCTCGCGGTCGTACTCGCCGACGATGGAGCCCGCGCGCATGACGAGCACCCGGTCGCTCATGCCGAGGACCTCGGGCAGGTAGGAGGAGACCAGGATGACGGCCTTGCCCTCCCGGGCGAGATCGTTGACGAGCTGGTAGACCTCCGCCTTGGCCCCGACGTCGATCCCCCGGGTCGGTTCGTCGAGGATCAGCACCTCCACGCCCGCGGCCATCCACTTGCCCAGGACGACCTTCTGCTGGTTGCCCCCGGACAGCTCCCCGACCTTCTTCTCGACGCCGTTGGTCACGATGCGCAGCCGTTCGGCGGTCGTGACGGCCAGGCGTCTCTCCTGGAGCGACTTCATGACGCCGTAGCGGGCGTTCAGCGACAGGCAGGCCATGCCGATGTTCTCCCGGACGCTCAGGCCGCCGACGATGCCGCTGGCCCGGCGGTCGTCGGACAGGTAGCCCAGGCCCCTGCGGATCGCGTCGCCGGGACGGCGCGGGTCGAGGGGCCGGCCGTGCAGCTCGACGGTCCCCGAGGTGCGGGGGATGTCGCCCACCAGGCAGCGCATCAGCGCCGTGCGGCCGGCGCCGAGCAGGCCGGCGAATCCCAGGACCTCGCCGCGGTGCGCCCGGAAGCTGACGGGGACGTCCTTGCCGTCGACGACGAGGTCGCGGACGTCGAGGACGACCTCGCCCCGGGGGATCGACTCCTTGGGCATCATGTCCGACAGCACGCGGCCGACCATCTCCCCGATGAGCCGGTCGACGTCCGTCTCCGCGGTCCGGTGGGTGGCGATCGTCCTGCCGTCGCGCATCACGGTCACGCTGTCGCAGACGACGAAGATCTCCTCCAGGTTGTGGGAGATGTAGACCACCGCGATGCCCCGGGCCGACAGTCTCCTGATCAGCGTGAAGAGCTCCTGCGTCTCGGTCTCGGTGAGCGCGGAGGTCGGCTCGTCGAGGATCAGGACCTTCAGGTCGCCGGCGACCGCCTTGGCGATCTCGACCATCTGCTGCTGCGCGATCGTGAGGGTGCGGGCGAGGGCGTCCAGGGGGACGCCCACGTTCAGCTGCTCCAGGGCCTCGGCGGCCCGCTCGCGCACGCCGTTCCAGGACACCACGCCGTACGAGGCGGGCGGGCGGCCGAGCGTGATGTTCTCGGCGACGGTGAGGTTGGGCGCCAGGCTCATCTCCTGGAAGACCATGGCGATCCCCAGCTCCCGCGCGTTCCTGGGGGTCTGGTGGGCGACGACCTCGCCGTCGACGCGGATCTCGCCCTCGTCGGGGTGCTCGGCTCCGGCCAGCACCTTCATCAGCGTGGACTTGCCGGCGCCGTTCTCGCCCAGCAGGGAGCGGATCTCCCCCGGTTCGATCTCGAAGTCCGCGCCGTCCAGTGCCTGGGTGCCGGGAAAGGCCAGCCGCACCTTCGACATGGACACGACCGGGCTCATCGGGCGTCCGCCCAGACCGCGCCGCCGGGATAGGCGTGGTCCCGCAGGGTGGCCTCGTGCATCTGGGCGCTGTAGCCGGGGGCGGTGGGGGCGACGTAGCGGCCGTTCCTCATCCGCACCGGGTCGACGAAGTGCTCGTGCAGGTGGTCCACGTACTCCACCACCACGTCGTCGAAGGAGGCGCCGACGGCGATGTAGTCGAAGATCGACAGGTGCTGGACGTACTCGCACAGGCCCACGCCGCCGGCGTGCGGGCACACCGGGATCCCGTGGTGGGCGGCCAGCAGCAGGACCGCGACGACCTCGTTCACCCCGCCGAGCCGGCAGGCGTCGATCTGGCAGAAGCCCATCCCGCCCGCCTGGAGGAACTGCTTGAACATGACCCGGTTCTGGACGTGCTCGCCGGTGGCGACGCGGATCGGGGCGATCTTGCGGGCGATCTCGGCGTGCCCGAGGACGTCGTCGGGGCTGGTCGGCTCCTCGATCCACCACGGGTCGAACGGCGCCAGGGCCTCCATGTTGCGGATCGCCTCGTCGACGTTCCACACCTGGTTGGCGTCCATCATCAGCTTGCGGTCAGGACCGAGCACCTCCCGCAGGATGCCCGCGCGGCGGACGTCGTCGCCGATGTCGGCGCCGACCTTGAGCTTGAGGTGCCGCCAGCCGGCGTCGACCGCCTCGGTGGCGAGGGTGCGGAGCTTGTCGTCGCTGTAGCCGAGCCAGCCCGCCGAGGTGGTGTACGCGGGCACGCCCTCGCGGTGGATGAGGGCGGTGCGCTCGGCCCGGCCTCCGACGCGTGACTCCAGCAGTTCCAGGGCCCGCTCGGGCGGCAGGACGTCGGCGATGTGGCGGAAGTCGACCAGGTCGACGATCTCCCGGGGGCTCATCTCCGAAAGCAGGCGCCACAGCGGCTTGCCCTCCCGCTTGGCGCGCAGGTCCCAGACCGCGTTGACGACGGCGGCCACCGCCAGGTGCACGACCCCCTTCTCCGGCCCGAGCCAGCGGAGCTGGCTCTCGCCGGTCAGCCGCTTCCAGAACCCGCCGAGGTCGGCCAGGGTCTCCTCCAGGTCGAGGCCCACCACGAACGGGGCGTAGGAGTCGATCGCGGCGGTGCACAGCTCGTTGCCCCGGCCGATGGTGAAGGTGAACCCGTGCCCTTCGAGGCCGTCGCCGGCGTCGGTGCGGATGATCACGTACGCGGCCGAGTAGTCGGGGGCGGGGTTCATCGCGTCGGAACCGTCGAGCCAGCGCGAGGTGGGAAAGCGGAGGTCGACGGACTCGACTGCGGTGATCTTGGTCAAGGGGGCTTCCTTCGTTCACGGCTCGTACGGCGGACCTCGTCACACCAAACATCGAATGTTTAGGCCACGAAACACCCGGCCCCGCGTGTTGTCAATAGATTTCCGGCAGGTAAAAACCCGATGTTCCGGGCGCGGCGTCGTTCCGGCAGGGGTCACTCGCTGTCGAAGAAAGAGCTGTTCACATCGTGTCGCCGAGAACCACGAGGGAGCATCCGCCGACCCTGGCCGGGATTTACGGACCGGCACCTCTGGCGAGGACGCCCGGGGACGGAACCCTTGACTTTGAACGCACGGGGACTTAAACATCGTATGTCTACCCGGAACGCGGGGTCCCCGTGACGTCCGGGCCGTCCAGGGCAGGACACCGTCGCGAACCACGCTGAGGAGCCCCCCGTGCACATCGTCCGTTACCGCCGGGATCACCGGTCACCCGCCGGCGTCGGCGTGCTCCGCGAAGGGCGGGTGGTCCCGGTCGAGGGCGCGGAGACCGTGGCCGCGTTGCTGCGGCTGCCCCTGGGGCGGGCACGCGACCTGTGCGAGGGGGCCTCGGGAACGGGGACCGCCCTGGAGGAGGTCGTCCTGCTGCCTCCCGTCGACGGCCGCACCGAGGTGTGGGCCGCGGGCGTGACGTACCAGAACTCGCGGCTGGCCCGGATGGAGGAGAGCCTCAACGAGGCCGACGTGTACGAGCGCGTCTACCACGCGGACCGGCCCGAGCTGTTCTTCAAGTCCGTCGCCTGGAAGGTGGTCGGGGACGGCGAGCCCATCGCCGTCCGGGCGGACTCGGCGATCAGCGTGCCCGAGCCCGAGGCGGCGCTCGTCCTCAACAGCACGGGCGAGATGTTCGGCCTGACCGTGTGCGACGACGTGAGCTCGCGGAGCCTGGAGGCCGAGAACCCCCTCTACCTGCCCCAGGCGAAGATCTACGACGGCGCGTGCGCGCTCGGCCCGGCGATCCGGCCGGCCTGGGAGATCGAGGACCCCGGCGCCCTGACCGTGGAGCTGTCCATCACCCGGGCCGGGGAGAGGGTCTGGCACGGCTCCGCCTCGACCGCGCAGCTCAACCGCACCTTCGCCGAGCTGGCCGGGTACCTGTTCCGCGACAACACCTTCGCCGACGGGGCGGTCCTGTCGACGGGCACCTGCCTGGTCCCGGACCTGCCGTTCACCCTGGAGCCCGGCGACCTCGTCGAGATCGGCGTCGCCGAGGTCGGCACGCTGCGCAACACGGTCGTCCGCGGGGCCGGGGACCACGCCCGCGCACTGGAGCGGGTCCGTTCCGGGACGATCTCGTGACCGCCACCCCCGGGTACAACGGGACCCTGCTCAGGGTCGATCTCGGCACCGGCGCCACCCGTGTCCTCACCCCGCCGGCCGACGACTACCGCCGCTACGTCGGCGGCGGGCTGATGGGCACCAAGCTCCTGCTCGACCTCACCCCCGCCGGGCTCGATCCGTTCGCGCCGGAGGCGCTGCTGACGTTCTGGTCGAGCGTGATCGCCGGGCATCCCTACGTCGGGCTGCCCCGCTTCGCGGTCCTCGCCAAGTCCCCGCTCACCGGCGGGATCGGCGAGGCACGGGTGGAGGGCCCGTTCGGCCTGGCCCTCAAGGCGTCGGGGCACGACGGGCTGATCATCGGCGGGGCCGCCGACCGTCCCGTCTACCTCCTCGTCGAGGACGGGCGGCCGAGCCTGCACGACGCCGGGGCCCTGTGGGGCCTGGACACCGCGGCCGCCACCGACCGGCTCGTGGAACGGCACGGGCCGGACGCGCACGTGGCCGTCATCGGGGAGGCCGGAGAGTCCCTCGTCCGCTTCGCGAGCATCGTCACCGACCGGACGTTCCCGGCCGCCCGCATGGGGCTGGGCGCCGTCATGGGCTCCAAGAGGCTCAAGGCGGTCGTCATCACCGGTGGTTCCGCCCCCGCCGTCCACGACGCGGCGGAGCTGGAACGGCTCACCGCCGAGTACGCCGGGCGGATCGCGGGGAACGACCTCACGACCGTGCAGCACGACCCCCCCGGGGTTCGGCGCGTGGATCGCCGACGGCGACGCGAACGCCGGCTACGGCGGCGGGACGAACTACAGCACCAGCCGCCTGCCCGCGGTGCCCGGCGACATGCGCGAGCGGCTCGTCTCCGCGCTGGTCAAGGGCGAGGGCAACTGTCCCGGCTGTCCGAACGACTGCATCAAGATCTTCGACAACGGCGTGGACGCCCGCGCGGGCGGCCTGCACCAGGAGGCCTTCGCCGCGTTCGGCCTGGGTCTGGGCATCACCGACACGGCGACCCTCCTCGACCTCAACGCCCGCTGTCACCTGTGGGGGGTCGACCCCGTCTCGCTGGCCTTCACCGTGTCGTTCGCCTGCGAGGCGGCGGCCAGGGGGATGCTGGACGCGCGGCGGCTCGGCGCCGAGCCGCCCGCGTTCGGGGACACTCCCGCGCTCGTCGCCTTCCTGGAGACGGTGGCCCTGGGCAGGGAGCCCGTGCGCCTGCTGTCGGAGGGGGTGAGACGGGCGGCCGACGCCCTCGGCGAGGAGTTCGGCCCGCTGGCGATGCACGTCAAGGGACTGGAGATGGTCTCGTTCGAACCGCGCGCCTCGGCCGGGCAGGCGCTGGCGTACGCCGTGAGCCCGGTCGGGCCGCGGTACGAGATCGTCGAGCACGACATCGACTTCGACCCGGTGGGCGGATGGCGGCACGGCCTCGACCAGATGCGGACGCTCGGCACGCTCGAGTACGAGCCGATGGAACTGCTCGACGACCGGCGCGTGGTGCGGACCGGCCTCCTGGTCGACATGTGGAGCGGGATGGACGCGCTCTGCCTGTCGCTCTTCGCCGGTCCGCCGGTCCGCGAGCTGGACCTGCCGGGCATCGCGCGCCTGGTGGCCGCGGTCACCGGCTGGCGGACGAGCGACAGCGAGCTGTTCGTCTGGGGCAGGCGGCGCTGGCAGCTGATGCGCGTCTACAACCTCCGCGAGGGCCTGCGCGCCGCCGACGACGCCCTGCCCCGGCGCTTCCACGAGGAGCCCGTCGACGCCGGACGCCACCAGGGGGTCCTGCTCGACGAGGACGGCTTCGCGGCGGCGCTGCGGCTGTACTACCGGATCACCGGATGGGACGACGACGGCGTCCCGACCCCGGAGACCCTGCGGACGCTCGACCTGACCTGGGCGGAGGCCCATCTCCCCCGCCGCTGACCTGTGCCCCGGCGGGGAGCTGGGCTGTGTCGCCGCGGGTCTGCTGCACGCCGTGGCCTCCTGACCCGCGTTCCGGCGGGGACCCACAAGGACGTCGCGGGTCAGAGCCAGTCGCGGCGCTTGAAGACCACGTACAGGGTGAGGCAGACGCCCGCCATGAGCATGACCGCGAACGGGTACCCCCACGTCCAGTGGAGCTCGGGCATGGTGTCGAAGTTCATGCCGTAGATGGTGCCGACGAGGGTGGGGGCGAACAGGATGGCCGCCCAGGCGGAGATCCGCTTGACCTCCTCGTTCTGGGCGTTGCTCGCCTCGGTGAGGTTGGTCATGTGCTCGTTCTGCGCCTGGGCGACCATGGTGGAGTTGACCACCAGGATGTCGTGGAGCATCTGGCGGAACCCGCCGACCCGCTCGGCGACGGTGATCACGTGGTCGGCCACGTCCCTCAGGTAGCGCTGCAGCTCCTGGTCCACCCCGTACTTCTCGGCGCCCGCGACGAAGCCCTCGATCATCCCCAGCAGCGGCTGAGTGGCCCGCTGGAACTCGATCACCTCACGGGACAGCTCGTAGATGCGGCGGGAGACCCCGGGCTCGTTGCCGAAGACCTGCACCTCGATCTCGTCGATGTCGTTCTGCAGCCCCGCGACGACCGGGGCGTACCCGTCCACGACCGCGTCCAGGATGGCGTAGAGCACGGCCTGCGGCCCCTGGGCGAGCAGGTCGGGGTCGTGCTGCATCCGCCTGCGGACCTGGGACAGGTCGGGGGCCTCGCTGTGCCGTACGGTGATCACGAAGTTCGGGCCGACGAAGACGTGCAGCTCGCCGAAGTCGACCTCCTCGGTCTCGTCGAGGTAGCGGGCCGGGCGCAGCACCACGAAGAGCGTGTCGCCGTAGCGGTCGGCCTTGGGCCGCTGGTGGGCGACGATCGCGTCCTCGACCGCGAGCTCGTGCAGGTCGAACTCCTCGGCGACGTTGACGATGACCCCGTCCTCGGGCCGGTAGAAGCCAATCCAGGCCATGCTGCCGGGGGTGTTCTTCAGGCGCTCGAACGCCTCGGGCAGCGATCCGGGGGTGGCGGCGCGGTGCCCGTCGACGTAGATCGCGTTGTCGATGACGCGGGAGCGGGGCGGGGGCTGCTCGTCCCCGGCGAACCGGGGGTCCATCGACCGCTCCGGGGAGTCCCTGCCGGTGGCGGAACGGCCGCGCACCAGGCTGCGCAGCCCCCTCAGTCGCCGGTCGGTCACGCGTCCCTCCTCATCGGGTGCCCATGAACTCCTGCAGCGACTGCATCGCCGTACTGCGAATCCTCGCCCTGAGCATAGGGGTCCAGCCGAGGACGACCCCGACCGGCCGTCCCATCGCCATCTTGGACCAGCGCCGAAGGTCGAAGTCGTCGTGGTGGCGGACGATCAGGCCGTCCTCGAAGCGGAACTGGGCGTCGATCTCGTTGACGACCTTCCTGCCCGTCCTGCCGAAGGTGTAGCGGGCGGTCCAGTGCGCGGTGCCCTCGTGGTCGCGGGCGGTGACGTCGCGGACGGTCACGCTGAGGTCGGCACTGCGGCCGAGCAGCATCCGCCACATGCCCATGACCCTGTCGCGTCCCTCCAGTTCCTGGAAGACGGGGTCGCCGAAGGTGACGTCGGGGTGGTAGCAGCGCTCCATCGCGTCCGGGTCACGGCGCGCGAAGGCGTCGTAGAACGTTTCGATGAGCGCGGCGTTCCGATCGTTCACGAGTCTCTCCCGACCATCGATGTCCTGCGGACCGAGTGTAGTGCGCGCGGGGTCCGGGGCCCGGCGGCGTGCGCGGGGCCCGGAATCATGTTCGGCACGGCCCGACTTTATCGCCAGCACACCGGCGGACGTGGGACGCTTTGCTCCCATGTCGCGAAGGAGAAGTGAGCGTTGTCCGACGTCTGGGTGACCCTGACCACGGCCCGTTCCGGGCCGCCCCTGTGGGTGGTGCTGCTGTCGGCGCTGGTGGCGCTGGGCGTGGTGTCGTGGTCCACCTCCTGGCAGCTGTCCCGGGGGCTGATCACCATCGCCCACGAGGGCGGGCACGCGCTGGTGGCGCTGCTCACCCGGCGCAAGCTGGAGGGGATCCGGCTGCACTCCGACACCTCGGGCGTGACCCTCACCAGGGGCAGGCCCCGCGGGCTCGGCATGATCCTGACCGCCGCCGCCGGGTACGTCGCCCCGTCGCTGCTGGGGCTGGGAGGGGCCTGGCTGACCGCGTCCGGCTACGTGGCGGTGCTGATCACGGTCGTGATCGGGCTGCTGTTCTGCATGCTGCTGCTGATCCGCAACCTGTTCGGCGTGGTGAGCCTGCTGGCCACCGGGGGTGCGATCGCCGCCTTCACCTGGTACGCCGCGCCCGACATGGACGCGGTCCTGGCCTACCTGGCCGTGTGGTTCCTGCTGCTGGGCGGGGTGCGGCCGATCGTGGAACTGCAGGGCAAGCGCCGTCGCGGCCGGGCGCCCGACTCCGACGCCGACCAGCTCGCCCGGCTGACCTTCCTGCCCGGCGGGTTCTGGGTGTTCCTGTTCCTGCTGGTGGCGGGCGCGTGCCTGGTGGCGGGCGCCTACCTGCTGTTCCCCCCGGCGTTCGCGCTGCTCTGAGCGTCCCGCTCCGACGTGCCGCGCCGTCGTGCCGTGGCTCCGTCGGGTCCCCGTCCCGGCCGGGGTGGTGTCAGCCGGGGAGACCGGTGTCCGAACCTGTCGAACCGGCCGAACCTGTCGGCCCGGCCGACCGGATGCGTTCGGTGAGGAACTCCTGCTCGGCGACGTTGCCGCCGAGTTCCAGAGCCGCCCGGTAGGACCGCACCGCCTCGGTGTCGCGCCCGAGGCGGTGCAGGAGGTCGGCCTTGGTGGCGTGCAGGTAGAGGTATCCGGCCAGCCGTCCCTCCCGTTCGAGCGCCTCGACCTCGGTCAGCGCGGCCTCGGGGCCGTGCACCATCGACACCGCCACCGCGCGGTTCAGCGCCACGACGGGCGACGGCCAGATCCGCAGCAGCTCGTCGTACAGGGTCAGGATCTGCGGCCAGTCGGTCTGCGCGTAGCCGGGGGCCTCGGCGTGCAGCGCCGCGATCGCGGCCTGCAGGGTGAACCGGCCGGGCGGCCCGGCGGTGAGCGCCTCGACCACGAGCCGGTCGGCCTCGGCGATCATCTCGCGGTCCCAGGCCGAGCGGTCCTGCTCCTGAAGGCGCAGCAGGCGGCCGTGGGCGTCGGTCCGGGTGGCGCGGCGCGCGTGGTGGGCGAGCAGCAGCGCGAGCAGCCCGGCCACCTCGCGGTCGGCGGGCAGCAGGAGCCTCAGCGTGCGCGCCAGGTCGAGCGCGCGTCCGGCCAGCTCGTCGCGGACGAGGCCGGTGCCCGAGGGGGCGGTGTGCCCGGCCGCGTACAGCAGGTGCAGGACGGTGAGCACGGCGTCGACGCGCTCGGGCAGGTCGGCGGCGGACGGCACGGTGTACGGGATGCGCGCGGCGGCGATCTTCTTCTTGGCCCGGGTGAGGCGGGCGGCCATCGTGGCCTCGGGCACCAGGAAGGCCCGCGCGATGTCGGCAGTCGTCAGGCCGCACACCAGGCGCAGCGTGAGCGCGGTACGCGCCTGTTCGGCCAGCGCCGGGTGACAGCACGTGAAGATCAGCCGGAGGCGGTCGTCGGGGATCGCCCCGCCGTCCGTCCCGGACTCCCCCGGCACCCCCGGCACCCCGGACGCCCCGGACGGCTCCGGGTACCCGGGCTCCCCGGTGTCCCCGGTGTCCTCGGCGCCGAGCAGCAGGGGCAGTTTCGTCTCCAGCGTCCGCCGGCGGCGGATGACGTTGAGCGCGTTCCGGCGGGCGACCGTGGTCAGCCAGGCGCCGGGCCTGCCGGGCACGCCGTCGCGCGGCCAGGTCCGCAGGGCCTGGACGTAGGCGTCCTGCACGGCCTCCTCCGCGGCGTCGAGGTCGCGGGTCACCCGCACCGTCGCGGCGAGCACGTAGGCCCACTCGCGACGGTGCGCGTCGGCGACCGCTCGTTCGGCGGGGTTCAGCTCTCCTCCTCCAGGACGTCGAAGCCGGTCAGCGGCCTGACCTCGACGCCGCCGTTCACGATCGGCGTCAGCCGGGCCAGCGCCAGCGCGTGGTCGAGGTCGCGCGCCTCCAGCACGAAGACCCCGGCCAGCGCCTCCTTGGTCTCGATGAAGGGGCCGTCCGTCACCAGGTCGCCGCGGACCGCGGTCGCCGTGCCGGACTGTTCGAGTGACAGCCCGGCGACGATCCGGCCGCCCAGCTCGGCGACCCGTCCGGGCAGTTCCCCGTGGGCCCGCATGACCTCCGGGGGGATGTCGGCCACCCCGCCGGGCGTCTCCCGCTCGTAGATGAGCACCGCGTACCGGGCCATCACGCCTCCCTCTCGCTCGTGAACACGTCGTCCAGCCATGCCGCCCACGCCCGCCGGGCCGCCTCCGCGTCCGCGTCCCCGGCGAACAGGTGGTGCGCCACCCCGACCGGCCATCCCCACGCGTCCCGTCCGTAGAAGCGGTGGAGCGCGTCGGCGGACCGTACCCCGAGGAAGGCGGGTGCCACGAAGTCGGCCACGCCCTCGATCGGGCCGAGGCCGGCCGGTGTCAGCCTCACCGGGTCGCCCGCCTCGATCCCGTCGGGGACGCCCAGCGCCCGGCGCAGCCGCGCGAACCCTCCGGACGCGGAGCCGCCGGGCGCGTCGAGCCTGAGGTAGGCCGCGTCACGGCCGGGGAAGTGGCGCAGGTACTCGCCCAGCGAGTGGTAGTAGAGCGCGGTGTGCCTCCGGCAGGCGTCGAGTTCGGTGTCGTAGTCGTCCCCGGCGATGACGCCCCGGTGGGTGAGGGTCAGCAGGGTGCCCCGCGGGGTGGGCCGGAGCCGGTAGTCGAGCTCGTTGAACTCGTCGGCGCCCGGCACGGTCCGCGTGGTGAAGTGCCGGGGCGGCTCCCAGACGCTCACCACGCCGCCCTTGCCGGTCAGCCCCCGCTCGGCCCCTCCGGCCCGGGGCTCGTAGTCGATCTCCCAGTACCAGCCGGTGGTGTGGAGCGTGAACGCCTCCCAGACCTCCTGCGGGCTCGCGGGCAGCTCCCCCTCCCACGTCACCTCGAACGCCCGGCCCGCGACCGTCCCCGCCGTCGTGTCCGCCGTCGTGTCCGCCGTCGTGTCCGTCGTCGTTCCCGTCGTCGTGTCCGCCGTCATGTCCCTCGTCATCTCCGTCGTCCTGATCGTCGCTCCCGGGCCGCCTCCGGGCGGCCCCTCATGAGGACGACACGCGGAGAGCGCCGGAATCGACAACCGCACACGGACATCTTCCACGATCACCCACCGTGACCGGCTCTTTCCACGCCGTGGCCCGGGGAACGTGGCGGCCGGAGGCGTGCCGGCGCGTCCGGCGCCCGGCCGTGCCGGCGCACTCCCGTACACCCGGGGGCGGCGTGCGCGGAGGGCGTGCGGCGCCCCTCGGGGCCGGTGGAAGCGGAGGAATGTGGCGCGTCCGGGGCCGGTGGAGGCGGGACGGGCGGGGTGCGCCCGAGGCCGGTGGAGGCGGGACGGGCGGGGTGCGCCCGAGGCGGCGGAAGCATGGTGCGCCCGTTTATTAGACATTGAACCGAATATGTGATCCACATCCCAATGGTCGGGTAATTACTGAAATTCATCGCCCCCGTCATCACGCCGCGTGACCGTCTTCCGCATTGACACGCGGCCTGTTTTTCACGTTTATTATCGGGAATATCATTTCTTCTGGGAGAGGCACTCGATGTCGCAGGCCGCCTATCTCGTCGGAGCGGCAGGGGCGGGTGCGCTTCTGGTCTCGCTGGGCGTCACCTACGCCCTCACCCTGCGCATCAGACGGCTGAGGCTCGAACGGGAGCGGGCGCTCTCCAGGGCCTACGAGGGATTCGCCCGCGACATGCACGACCTCGTGGGGCACTGGCTCTGGCTGGCCTCGATCAGGGGGGAGCTGGCCCATCGCCGGGCGGCCGGCGACGGTCCGCTGCGCGAGGACCTCGAAGAGGTGCTGCGGGCCGTGCGGCAGGCCGCGCACTCGGTGCGGAACCTCTCCGCGGCGGGTCACCGGATCTCCTTCCCCGGCGAGGTCGCGCGGGCCAAGGTGCTGATCGAGGGCTTCGGGGCCTACTGCTCGGTACGGGTGGACGTGGACGAGCTGCCCGAGGCGGTGAGCACCGCGCTGGGCGCCGTGGTCCGCGAGGGCGTGACGAACATGCTGCGGCACAGCCGGGTGAAGCGGTGCGCCGTCGAGCTGGTCGAGCAGGGCGGCCGGCTGCGCCTGACCGTCGTCAACGACGGGGCGCCCCGGCGGGAGACGTCCGCGCCCGGCAGCGGCGTGGGCAACCTGCGCCACCGCCTGGAGGACCTCGGTGGCACGGTACGGGCGAGTGGTGGCAAGGACGGGTGGTTCACCCTGATAGCCGAACTTCCTGATAATTTTTCCGAATAAGCTTCACGTCCCTCGCGAAAGTGCAGGTAGCGCACACCCTCACGGTTAGCACTGTGAGTTTCGCATATGCGAGTGGTTCAGTTTGTAACTGGTGGTTTCTCGGGTTATCCGTAATTCTCTCTTCTGGAAGACAGCAGGGGAGAATGCCGTGGATGACCAGTATGAGCTTTATTGCCTGGCGGACCCGCTTTTCTATGACACGCTCGACGGCCGCCGGGGCGACCACCCCGACTTCGCACTCGCGAGCCGGGACCTGCCGGAGGGCTGGCAGCACCAGGCGACCGACACCTGGATGCACTACGCGCCGCTCACCGGCCGTACACCCTTCCAGGGCTGGAAGATCCACGTCTCGGCCCGCGTCGAGGACGCCGAGCGCGCCATAGAGGCGGTCTGGGACTACTGCGTCCCCCGCGGCATCGCGTTCAAGTTCCTGCGCAGCCTGCCGGTCATGGCCATGCTGAACTCCAAGGCCGCCCCCCGCGGCGCCAGCGGCAAGCTCGTGACGATCTACCCGGTGGACGAGGCCCAGCTGGAGCTCACGCTCAAGGAGCTCGACGAGCTGCTCAGGGGCATCGAGGGGCCGTACATCCTCAGCGACCTCCGCTACGGCGAGGGCCCGCTCTTCGTCCGGTACGGCGGCTTCGCCGGGCGGCGCTGCCTGGCCGACAACGGCGAGCTGGTGCTGGCCATCGAGGACGGCGAGGGACGCCTGGTCCCGGACGTGCGGGAGCCGGCCTTCGGCGTGCCGTCCTGGGTGACGCTGCCCGCCTTCCTCGAACCCCACCTGGCCGCCCGCAACGCGGTCACCACCGAGGGGCTGCCGTACCGGGTCGAGAGCGTCATGCAGTTCTCCAACGGCGGGGGCGTCTACCTCGCCGAGGACGTGCGCACCGGCAAGCGGGTGGTGCTCAAGGAGGGGCGCCCGCACGCCGGGCTGGACGCCGCGGGCCGGGACGCCGTGGCGCGGCTGGCCCACGAGCGCGACATGCTGGAGCGCCTGTCCGGGCTGGAGGCGGTGCCCGCGCTGGTCGACTACTTCACCCTGGGCGGCCACCACTTCCTGGTCGAGGAGTTCGTCGACGGCAACCCGCTGCAGCGCCAGCTCGTGCACCGCTACCCGCTGACCAGCGCGACCTGCGACGAGCAGACCATCGCCGAGTACACCGCCTGGGTGCTCGACGTCCTTCCCAAGGTGCGCCGTGCGGTGGAGTCCCTGCACGGGCGCGGGGTGGTCTTCGGCGACCTGCACCCGAACAACATCCTGGTGACCGACGACGGCCGCCTGACGCTGATCGACTACGAGGTGGCCACGCTGACCGCCGACCGCGGGCGGGCGGCGCTCGGCCACCCGGCGTTCGGCGCGCCGGCCGACCGGCAGGGCGTCGAGATCGACCACTACGCCCTGGCCTGCCTGTGCCTGGGGCTGTTCGCCCCGCAGCTCACGATCATGCTGTCGCTCGACCGCGCCAAGGTCCTCGACCTGGCCAGGATGATCCGCGAGACCTTCCCGGTGCCGTCCGAGGTGATCGACGACGCGGTCCGGGCCATCACCGGCCCCGAGCCCGCGGCGCCCACCCCGTTCCCGAGGCCGGGCGCCGAGGACTGGCCCCGGCTCAGGGAGGCGATGACCCGCGCCATCCTGGCGAGCGCCACCCCCGAGCGCGAGGACCGGCTCTTCCCCGGCGACGTCGCCCAGTTCCAGCCCGGCGGGGGCGTGAACCTCGCCTACGGCGCGGCGGGCGTGCTGTACGCGCTGGAGCGGACGGGCGCCGAACGGCTTCCCCGGTACGAGGACTGGCTGCGCGCCAGGGCACTGGCCCCCGCCCCGGGGACCGCCCTGGGGTTCTACGACGGCCTGCACGGCGTGGCCTACGTCCTCGACCTGCTCGGGCACCGCCAGGACGCGGTCGACACCGTCGACCTGTGCCTGCGCGAGAAGTGGGAGTCGCTGGAGCTGGGGCTCTTCGGGGGCCTGGCCGGCATGGGCCTGAACCTCCTCCACCTGGGCACCGCCACCGGCGAGCGCTCCCTGGGCGAGACGGCCATGAAGATCGTCGACATCTGCTCCGACCGGCTGGGCGGCCCCGACGACGTGCCGGAGATCAGCGGCGGCGGCAAGCCCCGCGCCGGGCTGATGTACGGCTCCTCAGGACCGGCCCTGCTGTTCCTGCACGCCTACGAGCGCACCGGCGACACCTCCCTGCTGGAGCGGGCGGAGGTCGCGCTCCGCCAGGACCTGCGGCGCTGCACCGCCGGCGCGGACGGGACCCTCCAGGTCGACCAGGGCTGGCGCACGCTGCCCTACCTGGACGAGGGATCCGTGGGCATCGGCGTGGTCCTCGCCCGCTACCTGGCCCACCGGGACGACGAGACCTTCCGCGCCGCCCTGGACGGCTGCCGGCTCGTCACCCGGGGACGGTACTTCGTGCAGTCCGGCCTGTTCACCGGCCGGAGCGGCATGATCGGCGCCCTGGGCTGGGGACTGACGCCCGGGCCGCGCGCCTCCGTCCCCGAATCCACCTACCTGGCCGAGCAACTGCGCGGACTGGACTGGCACGCGCTGCCCTACGGCGGCGGGCTGGCCTTCCCCGGCAACCAGTTGCTCAGGCTCTCCATGGACTTCGCGACCGGCACGGCCGGAGTCCTGTTCGCGATGAGCGCCGTGCTGCACGACAGGCCGGTGTTCCTCCCCTTCATCGAACCGCCCGGCGACACGAACACCCCGCAAGGGGTGTCGGCGCACGGATTCGCCGGGCGGTTTGGCCCCTGCGACACAGCGAAGGAGGTGTAACGAAATGGTCCTTCTCGACCTGCAGTCCCTGGAGACCCCCACCGGCGGTGGCGGCGGCGGTGGCGGCAGCACCCTGACCGTCCTCGGGTGCGAGTCCGGCAAGCCCAGCAACCTGAGCGTCGTGCTCTGCCACTAGAAACCCCTCTCCACCCCGAGTCACAAAACCCAGAAACGGAGCGATTCCCATGGTCCTTCTCGACCTGCAGTCCCTGGAGACCCCCACCGGCGGTGGCGGCGGCGGTGGCGGCAGCACCCTCACGGTCCTCGGGTGCGAGTCCGGCAAGCCCAGCAACCTGAGCGTCGTGCTCTGCCACTAGAAACCCCTCTCCACCCCGAGTCACAAAACCCAGAAACGGAGCGATTCCCATGGTCCTTCTCGACCTGCAGTCCCTGGAGACCCCCACCGGCGGTGGCGGCGGTGGCGGCGGCAGCACCCTCACGGTCCTCGGCTGCGAGTCCGGCAAGCCCAGCAACCTGAGCGTCGTGCTCTGCCACTAGTGAGATCCGGTGCCCGGGACGGCCAGCGACGGCGGCCGTCCCGGGCACGCCCGTTTCCCGAGGGAGGAGGCACCCGTGCGGGCAGCCGACCGGCTGGTGGCCGAGACCGTACGGCGGGGCGGACCCTGGCTGGCCGTGCTCGCGGTCGCCTCGGTCCTGGGGGCGTTCGCCCAGCTGGCGCTCCCGCTGGTGCTGGGCAGGACGGTCGACGCGCTGGTGGCCGGTGGGACGGGCATGACCGGTGGCGCGGCGACCTGGGTCGGCGTCTGCGCCGGCGTCGTGGTGGCGGCCGTGGTCTGCGACGCCCTCGGTGTCTGGGCCGCGGGGTCGAGCGGCGCGCGTTCGGCGGCCTGGCTCAGGACCCGGGTGGTGCGTCACGTCCTCGGCGTCGGGCCCGCGATGACCCGCAGGTTCCCCGAGGGGGAGCTGGTGACCCGGATGGGCCTGAACACCGAGGAGATCGGACGCGCCCCCGAGGCGGTCGTCACCGCGGCCGCGCTGGTCATCCCCACCGCGGGCGCCGTCGTGGCCCTCACCCTCATCGATCCCCTGCTGACCGTGACGCTGGTCGCCGGGCTCGTCCTCATCGGGCTCGTCCTGCGCGCCTTCCTCAGCGCGAGCACCACGATGGCGGGCGAGTACCAGGCCGCGCAGGGCGACATCGCCGGCCGCCTGGTCGACGCCCTGGCCGGGGCCCGTACCATCGCCGCCGCCGGCACCGCCGACCAGGAGCGGGCGCGGGTGCTGACCGCGCTGCCCCTGCTGCGCAGGCACGCCATGGAGATGTGGCGGGTCAACGCGCGCGCCGGCGTGCAGGCCGGGGCCGTGGTCCCGCTGCTGGAGGTCGCCGTGCTCGGGGTGGGCGGGCTGCGGCTGGCCGCCGGGGACCTGTCGGCCGGTGAGCTGTACGCCGCCGCCCGCTACGTCGTGCTCGGCGCGGGCCTCGGCTCGGCGCTGGGCCAGGTCGGCCGCCTGGCCAGGGCGCGGGCCGCCGCGTCCAGGGTGGGGGAGCTGCTGGCCGAGAGCCCCCGCCTCTACGGTGCCCGGACGCTGCCTCCCGGGCCCGGCACACTGGAGTTCCACGGCGTCGAGGCGGACGGCCTGCGCGACGTCGACCTCGTCGTCCCCGGCGGGCAGGCGGTGGCCGTGGTCGGCCGCTCCGGCGCCGGGAAGTCGCTGCTCGCCGCGGTCGCGGGCCGCCTGGTGGACCCGTGCCGCGGCACGGTCCTGCTGGACGGCGTCCCGTTGCCCGAGCTCTCCCAGGAGGCGCTGCGCGCCGCGGTCGGGTACGCCTTCGAGCGCCCGGTGCTGCTCGGCGGGACCGTGGGCGCCGCCGTCGCCCTGGGCGCCGACCTCCCCGCTCCCGGCCCCCCGTCGCCCTCCGGCCCGGACCCCGCGAGCTCCGCAGGCCCCGCGGGCTCCGCGAGCTCCGGACGCGTTCCCCGGCACGCTCCCCGGTACGCCTCCGGGGGGGACGAGGTCGTGCGGACGGCGGCGCGGGCGGCGCGGGCCGACGACTTCGTCCGCAGGCTCCCGCTGGGGTACGACACCCCGCTGGAGGAGGCGCCCATGTCCGGCGGGGAGCGGCAGCGGCTCGGCCTGGCCCGCGCCTTCGCGCAGGGCCGGCGCCTGCTCGTCCTGGACGACGCCACCTCCAGCCTGGACACCGTCACCGAGCGCCAGGTCGCCCGCGCGCTCTCCGGGGAGCTGCGCGACCGGACGCGGCTGATCGTGACCCACCGGGTGGCGACCGCCGCGGCGGCCGACCGGGTGATCTGGCTGGACGACGGCCGGATACGCGCCTGCGCGGCGCACGGCGTCCTGTGGGCCGACCCGGCCTACCGCGCCGTCTTCCAGGCGGACGCCCCGTGAACCGGCCGCTGCGCCGGGCGCTGCGCAGGGACCCGTACCAGCTGGTCAGGCTGGCGGGGTGGTCGGTCGCGGAGAGCGCGCCCTCGCTGGTCATCGGGCTGGCCATCGCGCGGGCCATCGACGAGGGCTTCGGCGCGGGACGGCCCGGGACCGGGTTCGCCTGGCTGGCCCTGCTCGGCGGCGCGTGGTTGCTGGCCGCGGTCGGCGCGCGGCAGGTCGTGCTGGCCGTCGCCGCGATCGTGGAGCCGTTCCGCGAGGAGCTGCTGGCCCACGTCGTCGACGACGCGCTGCGCCACTCGGCCGCCTCCGGGCGGGGCCCGGGGGCGGGTGCGGTGGCGCGCTCCAACCTCCAGGTCGAGCTGGCCCGCGACGCGTTCGCCTCGGTCATCACGGTGGTCAGGTCGTTCGCGTTCACCGTGGTGAGCGTGGCGCTCGGGCTGGCGGCCCTCGTGCCGCAGGTGCTGGTGCTGGTGCTGCCGCCGTTCGTCGCGGGGCTCGTCGTCTTCCTGCTGTCGCTGCGCGCCCTGGCCCGGCGGCAGCGAGAGTTCATCCTGGCCGACGAGCGCACCGCCACGGCGCTGGCCGGCATGGTCGGCGGGCTGCGGGACATCACCGCCTGCCGGGCCGAGCGGCGGATGGCCGACGAGGTCGGCCTGCGGGTGGCCGAGCAGGCCGGCGCGGCCCGGTCGCTGGCCCGGGTGACGGCGCTGCGCACCGTGTCCCTGGCGGTGGGCGGCCGGTTGCCGATCCTGCTGATCCTGGCCGGCACCCCCTGGCTGATCGGCGAAGGCGCGGGCGCCGGGGTGATCCTGGGCGCCCTGGCCTACGTCACGCAGTCGCTGGCGCCCGCGCTCGGCAACCTCGTGGAGGGGCTGGGCATCAACGGGGTCCGGCTGCGGGTGGCGCTCGACCGGCTGCTGCGCGACGGCGAGCCGCCCGCGCGGGCGGGCGCGCGAGTGGCGGCCGTGACCGGGGACGGGGGTGCCGAGCTGCGCGGCGTGACGTTCGCCTACGGCCCGCACGCCGAACCGGTGATCGACGGCCTGGACCTGTCGGTGGCCGAGGGCGAGCACATCGCCGTGGTGGGCCCCAGTGGCATCGGCAAGTCCACGCTCGCCGCGCTGCTGACCGGGCTGCTGCGGCCCGCGTCCGGACGCATCGAGGTGTGCGGGGTGCCGGCCGACCGGCTCGACCCGGCCGGACGGGTGCTGATCCCCCAGGAGGCCTACGTCTTCCGGGGCTCCCTGTGGGAGAACCTCGTCTACCTGGCCGGTGACGCCTCGCCCGAGGCGGTCGGCGAGGCGGTGGCCGAGATCGGCCTGACCGGCCTGGTGACGCGGCTGGGCGGCCTGTCCGCCGAGGTCCGCTCCGATCTGCTCTCCCCCGCCGACCGCCAGCTGATCGCCCTGGCCCGCGCCTACCTGGCCCCGGCCCGGCTGGTCGTCCTCGACGAGGCGACGTGCCACCTGGACCCGGTGGCCGAGGCCCGCGCCGAGGATGCGTTCGCCCGGCGGGGCGGCACGCTCATCGTCATCGCCCACCGGCTGACCTCGGCCCTGCGGGCCCGGCGGATCCTCGTGATGGACGGCACCAGCGTCCGGCTGGGCACCCACGAGGAGATGCTCGCCACCTCCCCGCTGTACGCCGACCTGGCCGGACGGTGGGACCCGTCGAGCGCGCAGGAGCTGGTGCCGTGACCGGGCGGGAGCCGGTGCCGTGACCACGCGAGAGCCTGCGCCGTCCCCGCCGTTCCCGGCCGTCCCGATGCCCGTGACCGTCCCGCCGCGTCCCCCGTGCAGAGCCCGGGCCCGCGGTCCCCACCCCGGAGGAAACCGATGATCTACCCTCCCGCCGAGCGGCGACCGGTCGTCGACCACCTGCACGGACGCGCCGTGCCCGACCCGTACCGGTGGCTGGAGGATCCCGGCGCCCCGGAGACGCGGAGCTGGTCGGCGGCCCAGGAGGAGCTGTGGCGCGCCCACGCCGGGCAGCTGCCCGGCCGTGACCTGTGGCGCTCGCGGGTGGCCGCGCTGACCGGGGCCGGGATGGTCGGCACCCCGGCCTGGCGCGGCGAGCACCGGTTCTTCGTGCGCCGTACGGCCGACCAGCGGCACGCGGTCCTGTACCGGTGCGGTCCGGAGGGGACGGAGGAGGCGGAGGAGGCACTGATCGACCCGGCGGAGCTCGACCCGAGCGGGCTGACCACGCTCGACCACTGGCAGCCGTCCCCGGACGGCCGGCTGCTGGCCTACCAGCTGTCCAGGAGCGGGGACGAGCGCTCGGAGCTGCGGGTCATGGACGTCGTCACCCGGCAGGTGGTGGACGGCCCGATCGACCGGTGCCGGTACGCGCCGGTGGCGTGGCTGCCCGACGGGAAGTCCTTCTTCTACGTCCGCTCCCGCCAGGTCCGCCTGCACCGGCTGGGCACCCCCGCCGAGGACGACGCCATGATCATGGAGGAGGACCGCTCCTACGGCCTCGGGATCGGCCACGACGGGCGCTGGCTGACGATCTCGGCGATGGCCGCCGGGGGCAACGACCTCTGGCTGGCCGACCTGTCCGCCTCCTCCCCGGACCGCCCGGACCTGCGGGTGATCCAGCGGGACGCAGGCGCGGTGACGGCCCCGGCCGTCGGCCTCGACGGGCGCCTGTACCTGCTCACCACCCTGGACGCGCCGCGCGGACGGCTCTGCGTGGCCGACCCGGCGCGGCCGGGCCCCGAGGACTGGGCCGACCTGGTCGCCGAGGACCCCGAGGCGGTGATCGGCGAGTTCACCATCGCCGGCCGGACGCTCCTGGTCGCCCGGACGCGGCACGCGGTCGCCGAGATCGACGTCCACGACCTGGCCACCGGGGAGCGGCGCGGGCGGGTGCCGCTGCCCGGCCTGGGGTCGGCCGGCGGGATGACCGTCCGTCCCGAGGGCGGGCACGAGGTCTGGTTCACCTACACCGACAGCGTCACGCCCGCGAGCGTGCACCGCTACGACACGCGCACCGGCCTGACGACGCCGTGGGCCGTCCCGCCCGGCGCCGTGCAGGTGCCCGAGCTCCAGGCCCGCCAGGTGGTCTTCCCCTCGGCGGACGGCACGCCGGTGCGGATGGTCGTGCTGGCCCGCCCCGGCTCCGGCCCCCGGCCGGCGATCCTGTACGGCTACGGCGGGTTCGGGCTCTCGCTCACGCCGTCGTACTCCAGCTACGTCCTGCCCTGGGTCGAGGCCGGCGGGGTCTTCGCCCTCGCCCAGCTGCGCGGCGGCGGCGAGGAGGGTGCGGACTGGCACCGCGACGGCATGCTGGAGCGCAAGCAGAACGTCTTCGACGACTTCGCGGCGGCGGCCGAGAAGCTCGTCGCGGACGGCTGGACCACCCCTTCGCTGCTGGGGGCGTGCGGCGAGTCCAACGGCGGCCTGCTGGTGGGCGCCGCGCTGACGCAGCGCCCGGACCTGTTCGCCGCCGCGGTCTGCTCGGCACCGCTGCTCGACATGGTCCGCTACGAGCGCTCCGGGCTGGGGCCGTCCTGGCGTCCCGAGTACGGCTCGGCCGACGATCCCGAGCAGCTGGGCTGGCTGCTGGGCTACTCCCCCTACCACCGGGTCACGAAGGGCGTCGACTACCCGGCGACGCTGCTGACGACCTTCGGCGGTGACTCCCGCGTCGACCCCATGCACGCGCGCAAGATGTGCGCGGCGCTGCAGTGGGCGACGTCGGGCTCGCGGCCGATCCTGCTGCGCCACGAGGGCGACGTCGGCCACGGCGCCCGCTCGGCGGACCGCGCGATCGGGCTGGCCGCGGACATGCTCGCCTTCCTCGCCGCCCACACCGGCCTGGAGATCGGCCCCTCCCCGCGTCCGGTGGCGCGGGATCAGCGGTAGCGGATCACGCCCAGCTCGGCCGGGTCGTCGGACCAGAGCCAGCCGGCCTGCCTGGCGATTTTGACCGCCTCGACGCGGGTGCGGGCGCCGACCTTGGTGAGGATCCGCGCCAGGTAGTTGCGCACGGTCCCGCCGGACAGGCAGAGCCGGTCGGCGATCTCGCCGACCGGGGCCCCCTCGGCCGCGGCCCCCAGGACCTCCAGCTCGCGCGCGGTCAGCGGGTTCCGCTTGGCGTGCAGCGCGGCGACGGCCAGTTCCGGGTCGACCACCTGCTCCCCCGCGGCCACCCGGCGCACGTATCCCGCGAGCTGGTCGGCCGGGGTGTCCTTGACCACGAATCCGCGGGCCCCGACGTCCAGCGCCCGGCAGAGCGCGGCCGGGGTGGCGAGCCCGGTCAGGATCACGGGCGCGCACTCGGGAAGCCTGTGGCGCAGTTCCGCCGTCGCGGTGAGACCGTCGGTGCCGGGGAGCCCGATGTCGATGAGCGCGACGTCCGGCCGGAGCTGCACGCAGGAGGGGACGACCTCGTCGCCGTGACCGGTGTCACCGATGACCTTGATGTCGCTCTCCATGGAGAGCAGGGCGACCATGGCCCCCCGAACGAGATGCATGTCCTCGGCGATCAGGACACTGATCATGAATGGTCTCCCCCTGGTTCACGGTGCGGTCTCGCTCAATCCGAGTTCACTACCCCTGGAAGTCGGGTGATTACCGCAAGTCCGAGTTAAACACGGATCAGACGATATAGATGTGAGATCAGTGCAGGTAGCGGGCTTCGCCGTACGCGAAAAGAATTTAATTCCAGAGTGATGTTTCCATTATGAACCGCAATTTCCTGATTTTTCCTAGCGCGGGGTTTTTTTCGGATGACCGATTCCGCGGCGGTGCATACCGGTGACGTGCCGGTGGCGTGCCGGTGCCCTCAGGGGCCGTCCGGCCCGCGGTTCTCCCATGCCCAGGCGGCGATCTCGACCCGGTTGCGCACCCCGAGCTTGGTGAGGATGCCGGAGATGTGGCCTTTGACCGTGCTCAGTGAGATGAACAGCTCCGCGGCGATCTCGTGGTTGGTCAGGCCCCTGGCGATGGCCCGCACCACCTCCGTCTCCCGTTCGGAGAGCGGTCGCCCCGGCCCGCGGGCGGAGGGGGCGGCGGCCGCCGTGAACCGGCGCAGCAGCCGCTGGGTGACCGACGGCGAGACCAGGGCGTCACCGGCGTCCGCCGCCCGGACGGCCTCGACGAGCAGGACCGGACCGGCGTCCTTCAGCACGAAGCCGGCCGCTCCGCCGCGCAGCGCGTCGTAGACGTACTCGTCGAGGTCGAAGGTGGTGACCACGACCACCCGGAGCGGGTCCGCGACACCGGGACCGGCCAGGAGGCGGGTGACCTCGATGCCGTTGAGCCGGGGCATCCGGACGTCCACCAGGCACACGTCCGGGCGCAGCCGCCGGGCCAGGAAGACCGCCTCGGCGCCGTCGGCGGCCTCGGCGACCACGCTGATGCCGGGCTGGTCCTCCAGGATGAGCCGCAGGCCGCGGCGGACCATCGGCTGGTCGTCGGCCAGCAGCACCCGGATCGTCATCGGCGGGTCCGCGCGGGCACGGGGAGGACGGCGCGCACCGACCAGCCGGCCCCCGGGCGCGGGCCCGCGCTCAGCGTGCCTCCCAGGGCCTCGACGCGTTCGCGCATCCCGACCAGGCCGTACCCGCCGCGGCGGTGGTACCCGGCCGGGACCGGCGGGGAGTCGTCGAGGACCTCGACGACGACGGACCCGCCGTCCAGGCCGACGCGGACCGTGACCGAGCGGGCCCGCCGGGCGTGGCGCGAGACGTTGGTCAGCGACTCCTGGACGACCCGGTGGACGGTGACGGCCACCTCCGGGGGCCATCGCGACTCGTCGGCCGAGGACAGCAGGCGCACCCGCGGGCCGCCTTCCCGGTCGCCGAAGCGCCCGACCAGGTCGCCGAGGGATCCGGGACCGGCCGCGGCGGGGGACGCGTCGCCGTCGTCGCCCAGCAGGCCGGCGACGCGCCGTACCGCGCGCAGCGCGTCGGACCCGGCGGCCTCGATCTCCGAGAACGGGCCCTGCGGCGTCGCGGGTCGTCTGCGGGCGGCGAGCTGCGCGGCCTGGGCGTTGAGCACGATGCCGGTGACGTGGTGGGCGACGGCGTCGTGCAGCTCCCTGGCCAGCGCCAGCCGTTCGTCACGGCGCACCTTCTCGACGGCGGCCCGGTGGCGGGCCTCGAACAGCCGCGAGCACAGCCCCGTGGCGAGGGCCGCGGACCAGGCGACGGCGTTCAGCAGCGTCACCGGCGGGAGCCCCGGGGACGGCGGGGCGGTGAACCAGGTGGCGGCGACCAGCCCGAGCCCGCCGGCCGCGACGGCGGCGGCGCGCGGCGCCGGGAGCGCCCCGGCCGCGGAGCCGACGAGCACGGCCAGTCCCAGGGCCATGGCGGGACCGGGTTCGCTGGGCAGCGACGCGAGACGGGCGACCACGAGGGCGGCCCCCGCGACGGCCAGGCCCGCGACCGCCGCCCGCGTCCGGTCGCGCCGGCGCGCCAGGGCGATCGCGCACACGGTCGCCCCGGCGGCGCAGCCGAACCACCAGTGGGTCCCGCCCCAGGTCACCGCGATCTGGTACGCCCACAGGGCGAGCGTCATCGCGGACACGACCCCGAACCCGGCGTCGGCCGCGTTCCGCACCCGCCCGCCCGGCCGGTCCCGTACCTTCACGCCGTTCAGGCTAGAGGTCCCGGCCGCGCGCCGTACCGGCCGAAAGTACCGCCGCGGACGGCGCCGCCCCTGCCTTCGGCCGATATCCGGCACCGGGCGCGGCCCGCAGGATGAGGCCCATGCCACACGAAGATCCACTTTCGTCCGGGTCCCCCGGTACCCTCGCCGCGGCCCCGCCGGGCAGGCCGCGGATCGCCGCCCTCGACGTGCTGCGCGGGTTCGCGCTGTGCGGGATCCTGCTGGCCAACGTCAAGCCGATCGCCAACGCCGGCGAGGTCGTCGTGCGACGTTCGCCGGTGGACCCGCAGGAGGCGAACGACGGCGTCCAGCAGGTCATGGGCATGCTCGTCGACCAGCGCTTCTTCCCGATCTTCTCGCTGCTGTTCGGGATCGGGTTCTCGCTGCTGCTGGCCTCCGTCACGGGCCGCGTCGCCCGTCCCCGGCTGCTCCTGCTGCGCCGGCTCCTCGCGCTGCTCGCGATCGGCCTGGCGCACTTCCTGCTGCTGTGGCAGGGGGACATCCTGACCGTCTACGCCGCCGTCGGCCTGCTGGTGCTGCTGCCCTCGACCTGGCTGCCGCGCGGGGCCGTGGCGGGCCTGGCCGTCGCGCTCGTCGCGACGGCGCTGGTCCTCGGCGGCGACAGGACCGTGCTGGTCGCCGGGCTGTTCCTGCTGGGTTCGGCGCTGGTCCGCTACGGGGTGGCCGACCGGCTGGAGGGCTCCACCCGGGTGCCGCTCCTGCTGGGCCTGGCCTTCGCGACGGCCGCGGCGCCCGCGCTGTGGGTGCAGACCGGGCTGGCCGGCGGCATGGACGACCCGTACTTCGGCTTCTGGATCCACACGGCCGGGGCGCTGGTCGCGGGGGTGTACGTGTGCGTCCTGCTGGTGCTGCTCAGGACGCCGCTGCGACCGGTGCTGTCGGCCGTCTTCGCGCCGCTGGGCCGGATGGCCCTGACCAACTACCTGAGCGCCACGGTCCTGGTCCTGGGGGTCCGGCAGGTCCTGGGCTCCCCGCAGGACTGGTCCCCGGCCAGGGTGTACCTGATCGCCGCCTGCGTCCTGTGCGTCCAGTGGCCGCTGTCGGTCCTGTGGCTGCGCCGGTACCGCCAGGGCCCGCTCGAATGGCTCTGGCGCTGGGCCACCTGGGCCCGCCGCCCGCCGTTGTGCCGCGTGCCGGGACGGGCGGGACGGCAGGCGCGGCAGGAACGGCAGACGCGGTAGGACGCGCCCGGATCGGGGCCGCGCTCAGATCGGGGCGGAGGCGGTGTGGTGCTCCATGAGAACGTCCGCGGTCAGGTAGCCGCCGCGGATCAGGTGACCCGGCGGGCGGGCGCGCAGCTCCCGGTAGTGACCGGCGATCCGGCTCGCCGCCACGGCCGGGACGGTGGCGCTCGTCCACAGCGGCCTCCGCCGGCCGACCGAGGCCGGGACGACCCACCAGAAACGGCACGTGTCGTCGATGCGGACGACGAGCCCGTAGTAGACGGAGACGACCGGCTCGCCCGACGGCAGGCGGTGGACGTCGGCCGGGATGTTGTGCGCTCGGGCCAGCAGGGCCGCCAGTTCACCGGCCCGGAGGTCGACCGGGTGCGGCGCGAGATCTCCGGGAGCGGTGTGATCAACGGTCACGCTGGCGAGGGTAGGGACCGCGCGGCCCCGGGCTCAACGTTGTTGCGCGATGTTGCGCGTTCACCCGGCGCGGAACGCCTCCGCCGCGGCCCACAGCATGTCGCGCGCCTGCCGCCCGTACACGGCGGCGCCGCTCAGCGCCTGGAACGCCTTCTCGTACGCGGCCACGTCGCTCGGGGTCCGGTGCTGGATCTGGCCCGGCACGGTGTCGATCCGGACCCGGTCGGTGTCGTAGATCCAGAAGTTCTCCGGTGGCATGAGCGGCGGCCTGACCGTCGCGGGGAGGATCCCGAAGGACACGTTGGCGATACCGGAGGTCAGCTCCGCCAGCCGGTCGAGCTGGCCGGCCATCTCCCGCGGCCCGGTCAGCGGGGTACGGAGCGCCTGCTCCCCGACGACGAACGCGAACCGCTTGCCGCCGTCGCGCAGGACCTCCCGCTGCCGCAGCCTGGCTTCCACCGCGGCGTCGGTGTCGTCGGGGATGCCGCGGAAGTCGATGACGGCGCGCAGGTGTCCCCGGGCGTAGTCGTCGGTCTGCAGCAGTCCCGGGACCGCGGAGTGCTGCCAGACGCGGAACTGGCGCGTCCGCTCGTACAGGGGCTGGAAGGAGCGCTGGACGTGACCGAGGCCGTTCTCCTCCAGCCGGCGCCATTCGACGTACATGGCGTCGATGTTCTGGGCGGCCGCGATGAGGTCGACCACCTGCTCGTGCGCGTCGCAGGCCTCGCACCACGTGCGGATGTCGGTCTGGTTGGGCATCTGGACCGCGTTCTCGATCTTGGAGATCTTGGTGTGGTCCAGGCCGGTCTTCGCCGCCAGTGCCCTCCCGGTCAGCCCGGCACCGGCGCGGAGCGCCTTGAGCCGGGCCGCGAGAATGCCCTTGGCCTCGTCGATGCGCGCCGTGGAGGTCGCCATCTCCGTCACCTCGTCACCACAGGGGGGTTGGTCCTCCGACCGTATGCCGCGTATTGCGACCTGTCGCGAAAATTGCGAATCGTTGCGTACGAGGCAGGCGTGTTCCTTCCGGCGCTCCGCGGCGTCCGGACGGGACCGCCCCGTCCACCGGCGCGCGGGATCCCCGGCTCTGGGACAGGCCCGGAGGGCGGGCACGGCCGTCGCGTGTGTGGTCGAATGGATCATCATGGACATCGCCTTGGACGACGCGACGATGACGGCGCTCGCGCGACGGCTGGTGGAGGTTCCCGGGATCGTCGCGGTGGCGCTCGGCGGCAGCCGGGCCCGCGGCACGCACCGCCCGGACTCCGACGTCGACCTCGGGCTGTACTACCGGGGCGACCTGGACGTGGCGGCGCTGCGCGCGCTGGCCGTACGGGAGGCCGGTGAGGGGAGCGAGCTGACCGAGCCGGGCGGCTGGGGGCCGTGGGTCGACGGCGGCGGCTGGCTGACGATCGGCGGACGGCGGGTCGACTGGCTCTACCGCGACCTCGACCGGGTGCACCGCGTCTGGGAGGACTGCCGGCGGGGCCGCTACAAGGTCGGGACGCAGGCCGGGCACCCGCTGGGGTTCTACTCCCACGCCTACGCCGGTGAGGTGGCGCTCTGCCGGGTGCTGGCCGATCCCGGAGGAGAGCTCACCGGGCTGCGGGAGAACGCCCGGGCCTACCCCCCGGCGCTGGGGACGGCGCTGGTGGACGGTCTCTGGGAGGCGGACTTCTCGGTGGGCCTGGCCCGGTACGGGGCGGCCGGCACCGACCCCGCGTACGCGGCCGGGTGCCTGTTCCGCGCCGTCGGCGTCGCCTGCCAGGGGCTGCACGGTCACGCGGGCCGCTGGCTGATCAACGAGAAGGGCATGGTGGCCTCGGCCGGCCGGTTGCCGGGGGCGCCGGGGGACTTCACCGCGCGCGCCGGGCGGCTGCTCGCGGGCGTCGGCGGCTCCACCGAGGAGATCGAGCGGACCGTCGCCGACGCGGCCGTCCTGATGGCGGAGGTACGGGCGGCCGTCGGCCGCTGACGGGGTGCGCGTCCCGCGGCCACGGGCCGGACGGGTGGACGCGTCCCGTCGCACCGGCCGGACGAGCGGGCACGTTCCGTCGCACGGGCCGGCAGGCCGGGCACGTCCGCCCGTACGGGCCAGGAATGTCGGGCGCAGGCCTTACGGTAGGGCGCGTGCCAGAGACGAACCACGAGATCACGCTCGACTCGGCCCTCACCGAGGAGGCCGTGCTCTCCACCTACCGCCGCATGTTCGCGGCCCTCGCCCGCGACAGCGGCGCGGTGGTGGACGACCCGGCGCTCGTCGACATCGCCGAGACGCTGTTCGCGGCGTTCGCCGAGGCCGGCGAGGAGTGGCTGACCCACGAGCAGATGCGCCACGTCTGCCGGGCCTACCCGCTCGACCGGTTCGAGAACCGGCTGCGGGTGCTGCGCGGCCTCGGCGCGATCCGCGAGGTGTTCCCCAAGCCCAACCAGCTCCGCTACCGCGCCTCCTTCACCAGCGTGGTGGGGCTGATGTTCATCCGCCGGATGATGGACGACGGCGGCCAGTCGGAGATGCACCGGCTGCTCGCGCTGGAGGACCTCAACGTGGCCGACCCCGCCACGACGATGGAGGAGGCCCGCACCAGCGCGCAGAACCTCTCGCGCGCCTTCCGCCTCTGGGCGCTGGAGCTGATCACGCTGACCGGCGGCACCATCGAGGAGCTGCGCGAGCAGGCGCCCAAGCTCTGGGGCACCGAGGAGATCACCCGGCGGGCGCAGAGCCTGCACGACACCGTCCTGAACCGCTGGCCCGACCTGGACCGCACCTGTACCGAGCTGCGCGCCGCGATCTACGCCTACAGCGACGCCTCGCGCCGCGCCGCCGGGCGGCTGGCCGACTCCGCCGGTACGACGAGGAACCTGACGCTGCTCCCCGCGGAGACCTGGCGCACCTTCGCCCAGACCGCGAGCAAGGAGCGTCTGGCCGCGGTGCTCGACGGCTTCGTCTTCGACGCCCCCGCCCCCTGGCACGACCCGGCGGCGATCGTCCGGGCCGTGGACGAGAGCCCGCGGCCGGTCCCCGCCCAGCCCACTCCCCCGCGTTCGGCCCTGCCCGACCCCGGTCCCGCCGACACCTACGCCCCCGGCACCGACGGCCTGGACCGTCTGACCTCGGTGGCCGAGACCGCGCTGGCCGGGCGTTCCTCGGCCCGGCTGGAGCAGTTGCTCACCGCCGACGGCGAGTGGGTCTCGGCCCGCCGCCTGCTGGCCGACCTGGTCGCGGCCGACCTGCGCCCCGACTCCCCGTACCGGCTGCGCTGGTCCGACGGCCTCACCGCCGACCCCGCGGCCGAGCCCGCCTGGCTCTCCCACGGCCGGCTGGAGAGGACCGGCGGTGGCGACTGACCCGCACACCCTCCCGGTCCCCGAGGTCCCCGGGGTCGCCGGGGCGGCCGATGACACCGCGGGCTCCGGAGGCTCCACGGCCGTCGAGTCCTCCGTGACGGGGTCTGCGGCCGGAGAGCCCTCCGCGACGGGGTCCGTGCCCGAGCGGCCCGATGTGGCGCACGTCCGCGCGCGGGCGGGCGGTCCGCTCCGGCTCGGCACCGGGCGGCCGGCTCCGCCGGGGATGGCGCGGCTGGGACGCGGTGACGGCACCGGCCTGGCGCTGCCGGTCTGGCCGGACGGCGCGACCCCCTCGCTCCTGGAGGAGTACCAGGTCACACCGGTCGCGGTGGAACGCTCCGGGGAGACCCGGCGGGTGCTGGCCGCCGCGCTGCGCTGCTGCTGGACCGACCTGTCCGCCGATCCCTGGCCCGGTGTCCCAGTCCCGGTGGACGACGTGCTGTCGGCGTACCGGGCGCTGATCGGGCGTGGCGACGACCTGATGCGCAACTGGGCGATCGGCGCGCTGCGCCGCCTGCACGACTCGGCGTGGCTGGAGGTCGCCGACGGCCATGTCCGGCTCGGCCCCCGGTGCGCCTCGTGGCCTGCGTCGTCGCACGCCCAGCTGCGCGAGCTGATGCGCCGCCTGCCCTCGGGTGAGGAGACGCGGGGAGGTCCGGCGGTCCTTCCCGTCACCGTCGACGGCGACGCTCCTCACGACCGTGCCCCCGGCGGGGACGCTCCCGGCGGGGAGGTCGAGGCCGCCGCGAGCGTCAGCGCTCCGGAGAACGTGGACGAGGACCTGCTCGGCCCCTTCGACGAGCGGCGCAGGGCCGAGATCGTGGCCGCGTTCATGGCGGTGGAACACGCGGCCGAGCCGGTGCACGAGGCCCGCTTCCCCGCGCTGCGCGAGCCCGCGCTGCGCCACACGCTGGCCGGGATGCTGGAGCGCCGCGGCCGGGTTCTGATCCACGAGCGCGAGACGTGGACGTCGGGGTACGCGGACGGCGTGACCGCGGGGACGGGCCCGGTCCTGGGCCAGGCCGAGCGGGCGGTGCTGGTGCTGGTGCTGATCCACTCGGTGGCGATCCCCCGGGCCGACGGGCTCCTTCCCTCCGACAGCTGGCTGTCGCCGTTCCCCGCCCAGGCCGACGAGCTGCGACGGCACACCCGGCTGCCGATCGGCGAGCTGGAGGCCGCGCTCCGCGTCCTGCGGCACGCGGGCCTGGTGACCCAGGTGAAGGCGGGTGAGGAGGCCGGTGGTCACGTGCCGGGCCCGCAGTTCCACCGGCTGACCCCGCAGGCCAGGCGCCGCCTTCAGGAGGAGCTGATCCTGGCCGCAGGTCCGCACACACCGCTGGCCGCGGCCGTACGGGCGGCCCGGCGATGAGACCGAACCGGACGGTGTCCCGGGGCCGTGTTCCGGGGCGGTGTCCCGGGACGGGAGGCCTCCCGGGGCGGACGGCGACCGGGACGGCGACCGGCGGGGTGCCGCCGGGACGGGCTCCGACGTCGCGGGCAGAACGCAGGAGCCGTGAACACGATGGAAGAGGGGAACGGGGTTGACCGACCAGCGGAACCAGGCCGCGAAGGGCTCACGCGGGAGCGGCGCGGGGAGCGCGCCTCCCGGCAGGGGCGCCTCCGGAGCCGAGACCGCTCCGGCCGTGGAGCCCGGAGACGCGCCCACTCCGGCCGTGACGTCCCCGGACGTTCCCGCCCCGGGCACGACCTCCCCCGGCGGGCCCGCTCCCGTGGCGAAGGGGCGGGGCAGGGGCGCCCGGGCCACGGAGGTCCGTACCGTGCCCGCTCCGGCCGCAGTCCCCGCGATCCCCGCGATCCCCGGAGTCTCCGAGGTCCCCGGGACATCCGGGGTCTCGGCCGGGACGCAGGCGACCCTGGTCTCCGTGGACGTCCGGGCGGGCGCGCCGACGGAGAACGTGGTGGGTGACCGGGTGCTGGTCGCCGTGCAACCGGTCAACATCTCCCGGCTCTCGACCCATCCGGTGCCGACCGTGCCGGGCACCCTCATCGTGGTCGCGGGTGCCGGGCCGAAGGACTCCAACGGCGCGGGCAAGTCGTCGTTCATCGCGATGATCACCGCGCTGCTCGGGGACGAGCAGTGGCGTTTCGCCTCCGGCGCCAAGTCGGTCTCGGAGCTGCTGTTCAACGCCGAACTCGCCGCGGGCGGTGGCGGCCGGACCTGGGCCAGCGCCGACCACGGTTACATCGTCGGCGTCTTCGCACCGGCCGATCCGGCACCCGGCGGCGTCCCGCACGACGCCCCCGGGCGTCGCCCGGCGCACGATGCCCCTTCACACCGCGACTCCGGGCACGACGTCCCACCCGGCGACGTCCCACCCGACGTCCCACCCGGCGGCGACTCGCTGGACGCCGTCACCGTGTGGCTGCGGGTCAACCAGGAGGCCCCGCACCTGGAGATCCGGTGGGTCCCCGGGATCCACCTGGCCTCGGCCGCCTCGGAGGCGGAACGGGTGGCGCGGGCGGACGAGCTCTGGGCGGCGCTGCCCCGCTCGGCCGGACGCCGCGACGTGGTGGCGCGCGACCTGACCAGGTTCCTGTACGGCGACCGGGTCAGATGCGTGTCGTTCCTGTCCACCTCGGTGCGGAGCAAGGTCGCCACCAACCTGCTCTCCCAGCCGCTCAACGAGATCTCCCCCGAACGGGTCTTCGAGGCGATCGCCGCGCTGACCGGCCTGGACGCCGAGCTCGACCAGGAGCGGGAGGCCCGGCGCGACGAGCACGCCCGGCGGGTCCGCGCGACACGGGCCGTGGAGCTGCTCCGCGAGTTCGAGGACGAGTCCCGCACCCTGCTGGAGACCTTCGACCGGCGCGACCGGGCCCGCGTCCGGCTGGCCGAGGCCCTGCGCTGCTGGCGGGGACGGCTGGCGCGCAGGCTCGTCGACGCGGCACGGCGGGACGAGGCGCTGGCGGTGGAGCTGGAGCGGGTCCGGGCGGCGGGTGACCGCGCCGTCGAGGCGATCGGCGAGGTGCGGGCGGAGATCGCGACGCTCAAGGACGACACGCTCGAACGCGGCCTGGCCCAGGCCCGCAGGGAGCTCGCCGACCTGCAGTCGCACGCGGCGAAGCTGGACGCCGACCGGGCGGTGGCGGAGAACTCCGTGGACGAGCTGCGCGGCTGGATCCCCGGCCTGGAGGAGCAGCGCCGCCTGGCCGACGGGCGTGACGTGACCACGGCCGGTGCCGAGCTGGCCACGGCCGGAACCCGGCTGAACGAGGCGCTGAAGGCGCTGGGCGTGGCCGACCGCGAGAGCGAGGGGGCCAGGGCCGCACTGGACGACGCCGAGGGCGGCCCGGCCGCGGCCCAGTTGAACGCGCTCGCCGAGGCGGGCGTGGGGGCCACCGGCCTGCTCGACGCCATCGACGTCGCCGAGCAGGCGCGCGACCAGGAGGGGCCCGGCGACGGCCGGGCGCCGTCCGCGCCGGGGGCCCGGGGGTGGCCGCACGAGCACGCGGTGATCGTCGACGCCGCCGACCTGGAGGCCGCGGCACGGGCACTGGACGCGCTGCCCGGTTCGGTGCTGGTCAGTGCCGCCGGTGTGACCGTGGTGGGATCGTTCGAGGTGGCGGTCACCGGCAGGGAGGCCAGGATCAAGGCCGCCGAGCAGCGTCTGCACCGGGCCCGGGACGTCCAGGAGAGCGCGTCGGCGGCCGTGCGGTCCGCCGAGGACGCGGTGGCCGAGGCGGGCAGGCGGCTGGAGGGCGCCAAGGCCGCCGTACAGCTGACCGACATCGAACGGCGGCTGTCCGAGCGACGGCACGCGCTCATCGAGCTGGCCGAGGCGCTGGCCGCGATCGCGCCGAGGGTGGGCGAGGCGGAGCGCCGGGTGAGCTCGCTGGACTTCCGGTCCCGTACGCGCACCATGGAGGTCGAGCGGCTGGAGGGCCGCCGGGCACGGCACGAGGCCGAGCGGGATCAGGCCGCGGAGCAGGCGGCGCGGATCACCGCCGACCGCGAGGCGCTCGGCCTGGACGCGCTGGCCGGGGAGTGGGGCGGCACCGCCGAGGGGGCCCGCGACTGGCTGGACGCCCTCGACGAGCAGGAGCGCCCGCTGACGGCCGAGGAGTGGTGGCGGGCCGCCGAGCGGCGGCTGGACGAGGCGCTGCGCGACACCTTCCCCGGCGAGGACGAGGAGATGCCCGAGGAGCTGCGGTTCCTGGTCAGGGAACGGGCCGCGCCCGGTGCCGGGCGTACCGCGCGCGAGCAGGCCATGTTCCCCGGTGTCTGCTCGGCGCTCGCCTCCTACCTGCGCGGGCAGGAGGAGTACGAGCGGCACCGGCGGCGCCAGATCGAGACGCAGATCGTCACCCGGCAGCGCGACCTGACGGCCGCGACCCGGGGGGCGGAGGAGGCCGCCCGGTCCACGGCCGCGCACCGGGCCGCGCTGACCGCCGCGATCAGGGCGAGGCTGGCCCGGGTGGCGGAGGAGTTCGACAGGCTCGACACCTCCTACGGAGGGTACGGGGCGACGCTGGAGTTCCCGGTGCCGCCCGCTCCGGCCGATCCCGAGCAGCGCTGGGCCTGGCGGGTGACCCCCAAGTGGCGCCGGGGCGAGGGCCAGGGGTTCGTGCCGTACGACCGGCGGGCCAACACCGCGCTGATGGACGAGAAGGCGGTGAAGCTGGTCTGCGCGGCGGCGATCGCGTCCTCGGGCGGCGGGCACCTGTGCCTGGTCCTCGACGAGCTGGGCCGCAACCTCGGCAAGGAGCACCGCAGGGAGGCCGTGGCGCTGTTCCGCCGGATCGGCGAGACGTACGGGATCACGGTGATCGGTGCGCTCCAGGACGACATGGAGCCCTACGCCGTCGACGCCTGCGGGCAGTACGTCAAGCTGCGCCGTTCCTCCGACGCCATGCCGTACAACGAGCCGCCGGTCGTCATCGGCCACGACGGTCACGCCGCCCGGGTGCGTGCCCTGGCCGCGGCGGTGAGCCGGTGAGCGGGCCGACCGGAAGAGAGTGAGCGGCCCCGCGGCGGGGAGCGGTCCCGGGAGGACAGCGGGGAGCGCCCCCGGGGATGACGGCGGGGATGACGGCGGGGATGACGGCGGGGATGACGGCGGGGAGGCGGACCCGGCGACGGTGCGCCGGGCCGCTCCCCGGTGTCACGGTCGTGGTCCGCGGCTCACGGCCGTGGTCCGCGGCGGCTGATGATCACTCCGGTGAGGCAGAGCGCGCCGCCGGCCAGGGCCGCCCACGGAGGCACCTCGCCGAGGAGCAGCCAGGCCATCAGGGTGCTCAGCGGGGCCGCCAGGTACGTCATCGCGCCCATCCGTCCTGCCGTCGAGCGGGACAGGGCGTACCCCCAGGCGGTGAAGGCGATGGCGGTGGGGAAGACGCCGAGGTAGACGGTCCAGGTGATCGCGGACGACGACGCCCGGGGCAGCTCGTCGAGGAGCTGCGGGGTGAACGGGAGGCAGAAGGCCGCGCCGATGATGCATCCCAGCCAGGTGATGACGAGGACGGACGACCTGTCGAGCAGGGGTTTCTGTGAGACGACCCCGGCCGCGTAGGTGATGGCGGCCACGAGGGCGAGGAGGCTGCCGAGCCCTGCCGAGACGTTCTGCGAGGCGGTGGCCGTGCCGATGACGACGACCCCCGAGAAGGCGATGGCGCAGCCGACCAGCAGCGACCGGGGGAAGCCCTCCTTGAGGAGGAGACCGGCGAGCAGCGCGATGAGGACCGGCCCGAGGCTGACGATCATGGCCGCGGTACCGGCGTCGATCAGCTGCTCCGACCAGTTGAGCGTGACGTTGTACACGCCGAACCACAGGAAGCCGTAGAAGACGAGCAGGGGCAGATCGCTCCGCGAGGGCATCGTCTCCCTGCGGGCCAGGACGAACACCCCGAGGGCCAGGCTGCCGACGGCCAGCCGGGCGAGCGAGAGGGCTCCGGGCGACAGGTCGGTGCCCGCCGCCCGGACGCCGACGAAGGCGGAGGCCCAGAGCACCACGGCGACCAGCCCGGCGGCCATGACCCGGAGCGGTTCGCGTTGCTTCGCGGGAGGGGGATCGACGATCGGCGGAACCACGGCTGTTCTCCTGCTTTCCGGCCATACGCCATCGACGCGACATCACGCTGGAACGCGCCGGGACCACCGAGGGTCCCGTCAACGAGGCCGCGTGCCATCTGTCATTCTTCCGGGGGAAGCAACCGGTTTTCGGCCATGGCCGCGACCGATCCGGACATGCCCGCGAGCGGACCGATCGTGACCGCGAGCAGACCGATCGTGACCGGACCGGCCGTGACCGCGACAGGACCGGCCATGACTTCGGCCTCGGCCTCGACCGGACCGGCCGTGACCTCGGCCTCGGCCTCGATCGGGCCGGTCGCGACCCTGGCCGCGGTCTGGATCGGGCCGGTCACGACCGGATCGCATCGATGCCGGCCCGGTCGTCGCGGTCCGGCGAGGACGAGCGGATGGGGACGGGAGGGGCACCGTGTGGTGGGACATCGCCCTCGGCGTGGGGGCCGCGCTGCTGGCCGGGTGGCTGCTGCTGATCGTGGCGCTGCTCGTCGTCCGGCCCGAGGCCGGGCTGCTGCGGGAGGCCCTGCGGATCCTGCCCGACCTGCTGCGCCTGCTCCGGCGGCTGGCCGCCGACGAGAGTCTGCCGCGCGGCGTGCGGATCCGGCTCGGCCTGCTGATGCTCTACCTTGCGATGCCGATCGACCTGATCCCGGACTTCATCCCCGTGCTGGGCTACGCCGACGACGCCATCATCGTCACCGCGGTCCTGCGCGGCGTGGTGCGACGGGCCGGGCTGGAGGCGGTACGCGGCCACTGGCCCGGCACCCCCGCGGGGTTCGACGCGCTGTGCCGCCTCACCGGGCTGAGCCCCTCCGGCCCCGGTGCCTGACGCGTCAGTCGTGGAGCGGCAACCGCTTGGTCAGCGCCGTGACCCGGTTACGCGGGCCGAACACCGCGACGGCGACGTACTCGACGTCCTCCCCCGGCGTCGCGGCCAGCGCGGTGAGGTAGTCGTCGTAGTCGCGGGCGTGCCGGGCCACCTCGTTGAAACCCACCGTGATCAGGTCCTCCCGGGCGCGGGCCCGGTCGTGGAGCTCTCGCAGCCGGTCACCGGACGCGGTGAGCACGGGCACGGGGTGGGGGTTCAGCCCGGCGTGCACCCCGCCCGAGGCGTCCTTCCCCTCCGCCGCCGGTGGATCGGGCAGCCGTCCTCCCAGGCTCAGCCCGACCACGGCGGCGGCGTTCACCGCCAGCGCGGCGGGCAGGTCGTCACGGACCACCAGGACCAGCTTCGTCGCCAGAACCACGACGTACTCCTTTTCAGATGAACACCGATGCGCGGTCGAAGCTACTCACATGCGTGCCGCACGAGGGGTCCGGGCGAACGAACGGCCGGAATCGGGAGGAGAATGCGAGCGTGGACGAACTTGATACGGAGATCATCCGGCTTCTCCAGACAGATGCGCGGCAGTCCAACCGGGAGCTCGCCCGCAGGCTCGGCGTGGCGCCCTCGACCTGCCTGGAACGGGTGCGCGCGCTCACCCGGCGCGGCGTCATCCGTGGCTACCACGCCGACATCGACCACGCCTCGCTCAACCGCGGCGTCCAGGCCATGGTGTCGGTTCAGGTACGCCCCCTGAACCGGACGGTCATCGACACCTTCAAGGACTCCGTGGCCCGGCTCCCGGAGGTGGTCAGCGTCTTCGTGCTCGCCGGTGGCGACGACTTCCTCCTCCACGTCGCCCTTCAGGACCTCGACCACCTGCACGCCTTCCTCCTGGACCGGCTCAGCAAGCGCCGGGAGATCGCCGGATTCCGCACGTCGGTGATCTTCCAGCGCGTCCACAACACCGTGCTGAGCAGGCTCCCGGAGCCTCTTCCCCCGGCGTGAGCCACCGGGCCGCCGTCCTAGAGCGGGATCGCGTCGGCGGACGGGTGGGCCTTCATCGCGGGCGAGCCGTAGACGGTCGGGACGCGGAAGCCGCCGAGCCATTCGGTCAGGCGCGCCGCCTCGTCGTCGAGGGCCCGGCGCGCCGGAGCCGGTACCGGCTCCAGCAACCGCACCCGTACGACACCGGCCTCGTCCTGCACCCAGCAGCCCACCACCCGGCCGTCGGCCCAGGCGGTCGTGCCGGCGTTGCCCCGGCGGTCGAAGAGCCGGTCGCGGTGCGGGCCGAGGTAGAAGTCGCGTCCCTGCCAGCCCATGACGGTCGGATCGAGCACCGGCAGCAACGCCGCCCACGGGCCGGGGTCGGGGGTCTCGCCGAGGTCGTCGGGCAACACCCAGCCGGTGGCGCCCCGGTCGAGCGAGACCGCGACCGCGTCGAGTGCCGTGAGCGCCGTCCGTACCGCCGTCTTGGTGGCTCCCAGCCACCACGCGAGGTCGTCCACGGTGCCGGGCCCGAACGAGTACAGCCAGCGGCGCACGATCTCGCGGTAACCGTCGGCGGCGCTCATGGTCGCGGGGACGTCGCCGAGCCAGTGCCGCATCAGGGTCCAGCGCGGCCGCGAGGTGTACCAGCGGGCGGCGTTGACGCCGCGCACGATGTCGGCGGTTGCGCCGAGGTGGGTCAGGACGCGCGACGCCGACCACGGGTCGGTCGGTGAGACCGTCACCTTGACGTCGATCATCGGCACCGCACGGCGGATCTCCAGGGCCGAGCGGCCGTCGGGCGCGTCGGCGAGCATCGCGAGGACCTCGGCGCGAGCGCGGTCGAGCCAGTCGTCCCCGTCGGCGGCGAGTCCCGCCCTGACCACGTCCTTGGCCATGCGGGCCCGCTCGTTGCCCGCGACCCGGGCGGACGCGCTGGGCCACACCGCGGGCAGCAGGTCGCGCGGGAAGACGAAGAGGGTACGGCGCATGGCCAGCTGTTTCACGAGGTCGCGGTCGTCGTGGAGGGCCCGGTCGACGTCGGCGAGCGTGAGGGACGCGACGCGCGCCCGGCAGGACAGGTGGACGGTCGCGGGCTCGGTGGCGTGCAGCGCGGTCATCGCCCGGGTGGCGGCCTGCGGGGAGCCGACGCGGAACGCCGGGGCCAGCGCGTGCCGGACGGCGAGTCGGGCACGGCGTTCGTCGTCGGACATATGGCGCATCGCGCCATGGTGCCACAGCCGGACCCTGGTGGCGGGCATAACGAGACCACCGAGTTCCGAAACTTGGCGGTTTCGGAACTGGCTGGTATCGTTCCCCTGGTGAGAGGAGGTGACCCATGACGGACGACGACGGCCCATCCCCGCCCGAACAGACCGGACGTACCGGCAGGAAGCGGGACCATACGCGAGACGCGAAGATTCTCGACGCGACCCTCGACGTCCTCGCCGAGGTCGGTTACTCCGGCATGACCATGGACATGGTCGCGGCACGGGCGAAGGCGGGAAAGGCCACCGTCTACCGGCGCTGGTCCTCCAAGGGCGAGCTCGTCGTCGACGCGATCGCCCGGATGAAGTACAGCAAGGCCGATGCCGGGAACCTGCCCGACACCGGCACGCTCCGCGGCGACCTTCTGGCCCTCTACAGGCCGCAGACGATCGAGGAGGGCGAGCGAACCCTGAGGATCATGACCGCTCTCGCCTCGATGATCTCCACCGAGCACACCTTCGCCGAGGCCGCCGACACCGCGCTCGTGAAGCCGTGGGCCGACGCGCACCTCGCGTTCATGCGCCGCGCCGTGGACCGCGGCGAGATCCCGGCGACGGCCGACATCGAGACGCTCTCCCGGGTCGTCCCGACGATGGCCGCCTACTGTGCGCTCGTCCAGCGCAGGCCCTTCGACCGTGAGTTCCTCGTCACCCTGGTCGACGGTGTGATCATGCCCGCGCTTCACCTCTGACCCGACCGGCCCCTCGCCCGACCGGCCCCTCACTCACCCGGCCGGTCCCGGCACCGCACCCCGCTCGTCTCACACCGTCCCGTCCGGCCGACGGCATCCGTCGCCGGTCACGCCGGGCGTACGACCGCGCCCGGGAACACATCGTCAACGACCAAGGAGCCGTCATGACCGTCAGCACCACCGTCCACCTGAACTTCCGTGGTGACGCCCGCGCGGCACTCGAGTTCTACCGCTCCGTCTTCGGTGGCGAGATCGCTCTCGTCAGCTACGAGGACGCTCACAACGTGCAGGATCCGTCCGAGGCGGACCAGATCATGTGGGGCCAGGTCTCTGGCGACAACGGCTTCCGCGTGATGGCGTACGACGTGCCGTCGGGCACGCCGTGGGAGCAGGGGCGGAACTCGTTCTTCGTCTCGATCCGCGGCACGTCGGCCGAGGAGATCACGTCCTACTGGAAGGGCCTGTCCGAGGGCGAGGGCTCGACCGTCGTCCAGGATCTCGCCCCGGCCGGCTGGTCCTCGCTGTACGGAATGCTCAGGGACGGGTTCGGCGTGGTCTGGGTACTGGACCACACCGCCTCCTGAGCCACCGCCTCCCGAGCCACACCGCCTCGTCGGCGCCGGCGCTCCCAGGCACCACGCCCCCGGTCACCACGCTCCCGGGCACCACCCTCCCGAGCACCACGCCCCCGAGCACCACGCTCCCGGGCACCACGCTCCCCGAGTACCACGTTCCCGGGCGCCGGCGTTTCCTGACACCGGTGTTCCCGGGTGTCGGCGGGAGGGCGTGACGCGCCGGAGCGAACGCCCGAGACGGGCGACGATCCGCACGTCCGCCCGAACCTGACGGTTGGAGGGTCCTGCTACCATCAGCATGTGAACGCGATCGAGTTTCCCGTCCTGGGGGAACCACCGGCCGTCGAGTTCGCCAACACCCTTTACGGGTCCGGCGAGGAGGTCGTGGACTACCTCGCCACCCCCGGTCTCGTGTCAGGCTGGTTCGCCGCCGCGGATCAGCCCGCACCCGTCTCGTGGTCGGACGACGAGATCGGCCGTCTGCGCGAACTCCGCGACGCCGTTCACGACGTCCTGAGCGCCGAGGTCGACGCGGTCCGCCCGCGTGCGACGTCGCTCGCGGCGATCAACCGGTGCCTCGCCGCCGCGCCGGTTCGCTGGACGCTCGGCTGGGGCCCCGGGGAGGGGATGCTGATCGGCACCGAACCGAGCGCGCTGGGCGTCCCGGGGGTGCTGGGACGCCTGGCCCTCGGCTGCGTCGAGTCGCTGGCGGGGTCTCCCGACTCGCGCGTGCGGCGCTGTGAGGGGCCTGGGTGCTCCCTGTTCTTCGTCAAGAACCACTCGCGCCGGCGCTGGTGCCACGATTCGTGCGGCCACCGTGCTCGCCAGTCGCGTTACTACCGCAGACACCGCCGGGGAGCCGAGGGCTCCCCCTCCCCTCAGGAGCCTCGATGACCGTGCGGCAGGACAACCGGTTCTACGGCTCCCTCGCGCCCTGGTGGCCGCTGATCTCCCCGTTCGAGGAGTACGCGGAGGAGGCGGCCGGTTTCGCCGAGATCCTGTCGGGTCACGAACGCCCGGTCCGGTCCGTGCTCGAACTGGGCAGTGGCGGAGGACACAACGCCTGCCACCTGAAGCGGCACTTCGCCATGACCCTGACCGACCTGTCGGAGCCGATGCTGGAGGTCTCGCGACGGCTCAACCCCGAGTGCGAGCACGTGTGCGCCGACATGCGGACGCTCCGGCTCGACCGGCGCTTCGACGCCGTGTTCGTCCACGACGCCGTCGACTACATGACCGACGAGAACGACCTGCGGGCCGCGATCGGCACCGCGGCCCTGCACTGCGCGAAGGGTGGCCTCGCGCTGTTCGTCCCGGACGTGACCACGGAGACGTTCGAGCCGGGCCACGATTCCGGAGGGAGCGACGGCGCCGACGGCCGCGCGGCGAGATACCTCTCCTGGACGTGGGACCCCGATCCGTCCGACTCGCGGATCCTCACGGAGTACGCGTTCATCCTCAGGCACGCGGACAAGACCGTAGACACCGTGAACGAGACCCACGAGACGGGCATGTTCGGCCGCGCTCTGTGGATGGAGATGCTGGAGGAGGCCGGGTTCGACGCCGAGTACCGCGTGGAGGCCGGCACCGGGGAGTACGCCCCGCGCGACATGTTCCTGGGCAGACGGCGCTGACGCGGTCTCCGGCCGGTCCGGTCCGGCGCGGAGGCCGCCATCGGCTCCACGGTGACCCGGACCGGCCGGACGGCCACCGTCAGGCCGTCACGTCGGCTCCTCGTCCGCGGACGTGTCGAGATAGAGGCAGAAGGGGTGCCCGGCCGGGTCGAGCAGCACCCGTACCGTCTCCTGCGGCTGGTGGTCGGGGAGCGTCGCCCCCGCCTCGACCGCGTGCGCGACCGCGGCCTCGAGGTCGTCGACCTCCAGGTCGAGGTGCATCATCATCTGCTGACGGCCGTCGGTGGCCGGCCAGATCGGCCGCACGTAGTCCGGCTCCGTCTGGAAGCCCATGTAGGCGACGCCGTCGGGCGGCATGACCACCACCCATTTCGGCTCCTCCGCGGTGATCTTCCACCCGAGGAGGCGCACGTAGAACCGTGCGAGCTCTCCCGCCTCGGGTGCGTCGAGCACCACACCCCACGACCCTGATCCTGAACGTCCGCGCATGAGGGCGTCATGCCCGAAGAGATCACGATCATGCGATCTCCCGCGCCGGACGGCACGACACGGGCCGAGCGACGCGGCACGAGCCGGACGACACGGCACGAGCCGGACGACACGGCACGAGCCGGACGGCGTGGCACGAGCCGGACGGCGTGGCACGAGCCGGACCGTGGCGCCCGGCCCCGGCGCAAGGGGGCCGGCCTCCATGCGGGCGCCCGATCTCACACGCCTATCGCCCCGTCGATCCGCTCGCGCAGCAGGTCGGCGTGCCCGTTGTGCCGGGCGTACTCCTCGATCATGTGGATGAGCACCCAGCGCAGCGACACGGTCCCCCGCCACGAGTCCTCGCCCGCGATGTCGAGGTCGGGCGCGCCCGTGACGAACTCGGTGGCGAACGCCACCTCGGCGTGCCATGCCTCCCACGCCTCGGCGACGACGGCGGGATCGGGCACCGCGCCGTCGAAGTCCCGGTCGGGGGCGGCCTCCGAGGAGAACAGCGGCGGCGCGTCCTGCCCGGCCAGCACCCGCCGGAACCAGCGGCGTTCCACATCGGCCAGGTGCCGGACCAGCCCGAGCAGTGAAAGCGTGGAGGGCTCCACGGACCGCCGGGACAGCTCCGTGTCCAAGCCCGCGCACTTCAGCCGCAGGGTCGTACGCTGGGCCGCCAGGACGTCGACGAGCATGCTCCGCTCGCCGGCGGTGGCGGAGGTGCCGAACCGATGGTCGTGCTCGGGGTCGACGAACATCTCAGCTCTTCTACGCGCGCCGGTCATACCAGCCATTATCAGACCGGACGGACCCGGCGCCGCGCCCGACGGCCCGGCCGGGCGTGGAGGACCCGCCATGCCGCCATGCCACCCGGCAGCGTCACCTACGGGGCGGCGGCCGGCCGGTCAGTCGCGTGACACCTGTGTGCGCGCCTCCTCCAGCTGGCGCGCGACGGCATGGGCACCGCTGGCCCCGGCGATCGCGCTCGCCTCCTCGATCAGTGCCGACGCCTCGTCATGACGGCCGTCCGCCGCGGCGATGTAGGCCAGCCCGACCATGTTCGCGGCCACCCCGGGCAGGAGCCCGATCTCCCGGCGCAACCGGGTCGACTCCTCCAGCCGCTCGCGCGCGGCGTCCAGCCGCCCGGCCCTGTGCTCGGCGACACCGAGGTGGCGCAGCGCGTACGACAGCGTCAGCCTGTCGCCGGTCCGCTCCGCGAGCTCGCGCGACCGTTCGAGCAGGGGCACGGCGGTGGCGTCGTCCCGCCGGATGACCTGATGGAACAGGCCGGTCCAGAGCAGCGCCTCCCCCTCGCCGCGCACGTCGCCGAGCGCCCGGTAGAGCCGCGCGGCCCGCTCGAACAGCTCGAGCGGGTCCTCCTCGGACGCTTCCCGGGGATGCTCGGCGCGCTCCCGGCGGAGCCGCTCGTGAACGATACGGCCGCGGGCCAGCGCGAGGTCGGCCTCGACCGCGTCCAGCTCCGCGTCGGCCGCGTCCAGGGCCCCGGCCTCTCCGCCGAAGACCGCGCGCTCGTGGAGCGCCCTGGCGCGTTCGATCCGATCCTCGGTGCTCATCGCCACCCCGTCCGCCCCGTGTGCCGCACCGGAGCCCGACGTTGTGACCGGTACGGCTCTCTCATCCACATCCGGGCGGCGAGTCTAACGCCCCCGGCAGGAGGGTCACTGGCGGACGGTCGAGCCGCGGCGTTCCTTGCGGATGTGCAGCTGGGCGGGCACCCGGGTGCGCAGTTCGGCGACGTGGCTGACGATGCCGACCGCGCGGCCGCCGTCGCGCAGCCCGTCGAGGATGTCCAGCACGCCGTCGAGGGTGTCCTCGTCCAGGGTGCCGAAGCCCTCGTCGACGAAGAGCGTGCCGATGTCCGCTCCCCCGGCCTCGGCGGTGACCACGTCGGCCAGGCCGAGCGCCAGCGCCAGGGAGGTGATGAAGCTCTCCCCGCCCGACAGCGTCGCCGGGTCGCGGCCCACACCCGTCCAGCTGTCCAGGATGTGCAGGCCCAGCCCGCCCCCGGACCTGCTGCGGTCCCCCGCGGTGCGGTCGCGGTTGTGCTCCAGCAGGTAGCGCCCGCCCGACATGTGGTCGAGCCGTTCGTTGGCCGACTCGACCACCTGCCGCAGGCGCTCGCCGAGCACGTACGACGACAGCCGCATGTTCCACCGGTTGTCGGTGGAGTTGCCGCCGGTCAGCGCGGCGAGCCGCTCGGTCAGGCGGTGATGCTCCGCGGCGGGACGCCAGCGTTCCAGGCAGGCGTCCAGCTCGGCGCGGAGCGCGGCCAGCCGGGTGAGGCGGGCGGCGGCCTGGCTGCGTTCGGACAGCAGGCGGGCGTGGGCGGCGTCCGCGGCGTCACGTGCCTCGCGCAGGGCGGACAGGTCGGGCTCGGGTTCGGCCGCGGCGGCGACCAGCTCGGGGTCGGCGAGCATCGCGGCGACCGCGGCGCTCTCGGTCGCGAGCTCGCGCAACCGGGCCGTCTTGGCCTGCCGCTCGGCGGGAGGGCGGACCGCGGCGCGGGCGTCGTCGAGATCGAGGAACCCCGCCTCGACGACGGCGGCCGACGCGCGGTCGCGGGCGGCGACGAGCTCGGCGGCGGTGACCCGCTCGTCCCTGACCGCCTCGACGGCCTCCCTGAGCAGCGCGGCCTCGTCGGCCAGCCGGTCCAGCCGGGCCGAGAGCGTCGCGTCCTGGCCGCGCGCCTCGTCGATGCGCCGTGCCAGCCGTCCGGCCTCGGCGCCGAGCCTGCCGACGTCCGTACGGCGGGAGGCCAGCGCGACGGCCAGCTCCCGCGAGCGTTCCCGGAGCAGGTCGGCCTCGGCGGCGATCTCGCCCGCCCGCGCGGCCAGCTCGGGTTCGGCGCTCGCCGACTCCCGCAGCGCGGCCAGCGCCCGCTCCGTCCCGGCGAGCCCGGAGGCGGCGTCGTGCGCGCTCAGCGTGGTCCGCTCGCTCGCCTCGCGGTGGGCGGCGGCGGCCTCGGCGACGCGGCTCGCGGCGCCGACGGCGGCGGACAGCAGCGCCGCCTCCGCGGCCAGCCGGTCGCGGCGGGCCTGGACCGTGGGGTCGCTTCCCCGGGCCGCGTCCAGGCGGCCGGTCAGGCGTTCGCGCTCGGCCTGCCGGGCGGCGTGCCGGGCCCGGCCCTCGGCCAGGCGCCGGGCGACCTCGGCGGCGGTCTCCCGTGCCGCGTCCAGTTCGGCGGTCAGGCGGCCGGCCTCCGCGGTGAGGGTCTCCTCGGTGACCGCCACCTCCCGGAGCGCGGCCAGCGCCCGTTCGGCCTGGGCGAGGCTCAGCTCGGCCTCCTGAACGGTCCGCTCCCCCGCCGTGGCGACGGCCTCCTCCAGGCGGAGGGAGAGCGCCGTGACGTCGGTCTCCGCGGCCCGGCGCCGTTCCATGGCCGTCTCGAGGTCGGTCTGGGCGGTGCGCTCGTCCTCGGCGGTGGGCGCCTCGTCGGCCGCGGCGGCCGGGGCCGGGTGCTCGGGCGAGCCGCAGACCACGCACGCCTCACCCGGGACGAGCTTGGCGGCGAGCTCCGCGGCCATGCCGTCGATCCTGGCCTGCCGGATGTCCTGGTGCCGGTCGCGGAGCCGCTGGGCGAGGTCGACGGCCCCGGACCGGGCGGCCTGGGCGGTCTCCAGCTCGGCACGCAGGACCTCGCGCCGCCGTGCCGCGCCGAGCACCACGCCGGCCGTCTCGGCCTCGGCCCGTGCCACCGGGACGCGCGCCGCGGCGGCCCTGGCCTCCTCCAGGCGGGTGGCCACCTCCGCCGACGCGGCGGGCAGTCCCCGCAGGGTCTCCTGGATCCCGGCCTCGGTGCGGGCGGCCTCGCGCAGCTCGGTGTCGAGCTCGTCGAGCTCGGTGTCGAGCTCGGCCAGGCGGGCCTCCTCGCTCCGCAGCCCCTCCAGCCCGGCCAGTTCCTCGCGGCGTTCCCTCTCGCCGTCGGCGAGGATCGCGCGAACGTCGTCCGGCTCGTCGGCGCCACCGTCGCCGAAGCGGCCGTCGAGCCCGTCGCCGGACCGGTCGTCGAGCCCGCGACCGGACCCGTCGTCGAGCCCGCGGCCGAGTCCTTCACCGAGGTCGGGCGGAAGGGTCGCGAGGCGGGAGGCCAGGCCGGCGCGGGCGGCGGCCAGCTCGGCGGCGAGGCGGTCGCGCTGCTCGGCGGCCCGCAGCCGGGTGACGGCGGCCTCCACGGCCGACTCGGCGGCCGGGACGCGGGCGGAGTCCAGACGGGCGGCGGTGAGGCGCTCGTCCACCTCGCGCCGCAGCTCAGGGAGGACCTCCAGGCGGGCGTCGGCCACGGCCTGCGCGGCGGTCAGCTCGGTGATCTCGCGACCGGCGCGTTCCCGTTCCCGTTCCAGCTCCGCCAGGCGCGTCTCCTCGGCGCGCAGCTCCCCCAGCCGGGTGATCTCGCTCTGGCGGTCGCGTTCCAGCGCGGCCAGGTGACCGAGCACGGCGCCGCGCCGGTGCGCGCCGGCGGCGTCGCGGGCGGCCCGGTTGACGTCCCGGGCATCGGCGGCGTCGCCGCCGTCGTCGATGTCGGTGTCGGTGTCGGCAGCGTCGGTGTCGTCGGCGCGGCCGGTGCCGAACAGGTCCGGGGACGCGTCGTGAACCCCGGCGGTGGCGTCGAGCAGGGGAAGGGCACGGGCGACGGCGTCGGCGGCCAGGTTCTCGGCCTTGGCCGCGGCCTCGGCGCGCTGCTCGGCCTCCTGGAGCAGCGGCAGCACCCGGTCGGCCGCCGTCGCCTCCTCCAGGACGGCCTCCAGGTGTGCCCGCTCCTCGGCGGTCTCCTCCAGCGCGCGGCTCCTGACCAGCGCCTCGGCGTGGCGCCGGCGCCGGTCGGCCAGCGCGGCACCGCGCTCCAGGCTCTCGCGTGCCCGTCGTACGGCGTCCTCGCTCCCGGCGTCCCGCGGGTCCAGCCGCGCGACCTCCAGGCGCGCGAGCTCCTCCAGCGCGCGGGCCCAGGCCAGCGGGTCGTCCTCCACCGAGAACTCCGCGGAGAACTCCACCGGCGACCCTGCCGTGAGCTTGACCGAGGACGCGGCCGGGGACGTGGTCGAGGACGTGGTCGAGGACGTGGTCGAGGACTCTGTCGCGACCTCGAACAGGACTCCCGTCGCGTCCTCCACTGCGGCTCCCGCCGTGAACCCCGTACCGGCCGCGAGCGCGGCGGTCAGGGCGGGACCGGCGGCCTCCTCCAGGCGCTTGACGGCGAAGTCGACCTCCTTGCGCAGCGCCTGCTGCTCGCGGAACGCCTCGGTGCGCCTGTCCGCGAGCCAGGACTCGGCGGTGGCGTAGATCTTCACCGAGAACAGGCGCTCCAGGACCCTGCGGCGGTCCTCGCCGTCGGCGCGCAGGAACTTGGCGAAGTCCCCCTGGGGCAGCATGGCGACCTGGAGGAACTGCTCGGCGTTCATGCCGAGCAGGGTGCCGACGAACTCCCCCGCCTCGTCGATCCGGGTGGTCAGCCCCACCCACTCCCCGCCCGGGGACAGCTCCTGCAGCAGGGCCTTCTCGTTCTCCCTGGTCGTGCCGGTGCCCCTGAGCTTGGGCCGTTGCCAGGCCGGGGAACGGGTGATCTTCAGCCGGCGGCCCCTGACCGTGACCTCCAGCGCCACGCTGGGCCCGCGGCCGGGGGGCGCGTGGTCGCAGCGCAGGCTCTTGGCGCTGTCGCGCCTGCCGGGCACCCTGCCGTACAGGGCGTAGCAGAGCGCGTCGAGCACGGTGGTCTTGCCCGCGCCGGTGGGGCCGTGGATCAGGAAGAGCCCCGCCTCGGCGAGGGCGTCGAAGTCGACCTGCTCCTCACCGGGGAAGGAACCGAACGCGCTGATCCACAGACGGTGCGGGCGCATCTACGCCATCGCCTCCTTGGTACGGGAGGCCTCCACGGCCTCCCGCAGCAGCCGGGTCTCCTCGGGGTCGGCGGCCTCGCCGCGTACCTCGCGGACGAAGTCGAGGGCGACGTCGATCTCGGCGCGCCCGGCCACCCGGGGACGGGTCACGACGTCGTCCGGGCCGCCCTCGGGTTCGAAGGACAGGGCGAGCGTGTGCGGGAAGCGGGCCCGGAGCCGTTCCATCGCCCCCTTGGGCCGGATCCGGTCGACGAGCGTCACCTGGAGCCAGTGGTCCTCGTGGCGGGCGTGCTCGGGCGAGGTCAGCAGGTCGTCGATGCGGCCGGTGAGGCGGGCGACCGGTCTGGGCACCGGTGCCTCGACGAACTCGGCGCCCTCGAACCCGCCGGGGCCGAGGTCGACCAGCCAGGAGCCCTTCACCTGAGCGGCCTCGGAGAAGGAGTAGGCGATGGGGGAACCGGAGTAGCGGACGGTCTCGCTCATCCGCTGGCGGCCGTGCAGATGGCCCAGCGCCGCGTAGTCGACGCCGTCGAAGACCCGCACCGGGACGTGGGCCACGCCGCCCACGCTGATGTCGCGCTCGCTGTCGCTGCCCTGCCCGCCGGTCACGAACGCGTGGGCCAGGACCACCGACCGGGTGCCCCGGCGCCGCAGGTCCTCGTGGATCAGCGACATGGCGTGCCCGACCGCGGCGGTGTGGGTGCGCTCGGGCAGCTCCCACGCCACCCGTACCAGCTCGGGTTCCAGGTAGGGGATGCCGTAGAAGGCGACGTCGTCGATGACGACCGGCTCGCCGACGCGTCCGGGGTCGGTGCGCAGGTGGACGCCCGCCGCGTCGATGAGCTCGGCGCCGAAGCCGAGACGGCGCGCCGAGTCGTGGTTGCCGCTGATCAGCACGGTGCGCACGCGGGCGTCGACCAGCCGGCGCAGCGCCTGGTTGCACAGCTCGACCGCGTCGACCGAGGGCAGCGCCCGGTCGTAGACGTCACCGGAGACCACGACCACGTCGATCCGCTCCGACCTGACCGTCTCGATCAGGTGGTCGACGAAGACGCCCTGGGCGGCCAGGAGGCTCTCCCGGTGGAACGAGCGGCCCAGATGCCAGTCCGATGTGTGCAGCACCCGCATGTCGCACGAAGCTAACAGGACTCAGCGACAAATGTGGCCACTCGCGTCACGTGGATCCCCGCCCTGCCGGGGGTTCGGGGTCGTGAGTAGGCTTGAAGATCGAAGGGAACGATACCGGAGAGCGAGGGCGCAAAGGCGAGTGACGAGCGGGGATCGGATCGGTCTGCAGGCCGGCCGTGGCGTTCTGAGCGTCGCCGCCGGTCTGATCCTGGTCGCCCTGGCGACGGTGGGTTACACGCTGCCGCCGTCGTTCGACCCGACCCCGCTGCGCGTCGACCCGGTCTTCCGGACGCTCCCGCCGCAGCCGTCCGCCGAGGTCGTGCCGGTCGCGGCGACCGCGCGGATCAGCGTCAGCGAGGTCACCGTCACCGCCGAGGACGGTACGCCGCTGCCGGCCACGATCCGGGCGCCGCTCACACCGGGCAGGCACCCGGCGATGGTCTTCGTGCAGGGGGCCGGAGCCGGGACGCGGGGCGAGTTCACCAGCCAGGCCGAGTGGCTGGCCAGGGCCGGCATCGTCACGCTCGCCTACGACAAGCGCACCGTGGGCTACGACTTCCGGCACCGTGACTTCGACCTGCTGGCCCGCGACGCCGTGCGGGTCCTGCGGGAGCTGCGCGGGCGCGCCGACGTCGACCCGGCCAGGGTGGGACTGTGGGGGGTGAGCGAGGGGAGCTGGGTGGTGCCCATCGCCGCGACCCAGAGCGACGAGGTCGGGTTCACCGTGCTGGTGTCGGCCCCCAACGTCTCCCCCATGCGGCAGGTGACATGGGCGCTGGGCGAGCAGCTGGACCGGCTGTACGCCCCTCCCGGGGTACGCGAGCTGCTCATCCGGGCGATGGGCGCCGTCGACATGAACTTCCTGCGCTACGACGGCCTGCCCGCGCTGCGCCGGGTGCGGCAGCCGGTGCTGGCCCTGTACGGCACCCGTGACCCGTCGATCCCGTTCGTGGAGAGCAGCAAGGCGCTGACCGGCGCGCTCACCGAGGGCGGCAACCCGAACTACACGATCCGCTACCTGCGGGGCGCCGACCACGGCATGCGCCTGCACGGCGGCCCCTTCGCCCCCGGTTACCTGCAGACGCTCGCCAACTGGATCCGGGGGCTGCCGGGCACGGCCACACCGTCGGTGCACATCGCCGGCGCCACGCCGGTCCAGCGCCTGGAGGCCAGCGACGTGCCCGCCGCCCCCTGGTACGCCGGGGGGACGGTCATCGGGCTGGCGCTCTGCCTGGCGGCGGTCGGCTACGTGGTCGGCCCGGTGGCCGAGATGGCCGCCCGGATCCGCGGCCGGGCGGCCGCGGAGACCAACGCCCGCATCTGGCCGCCGATCCGCCGCCGCTTCCGCCGGATGGCGTGGACCGGGGTCGGGCTGCTGGTCTCGGTGCCGGCGTTCATCGTCCTGCTGGTGCTGTTCTCGGTCAACCAGGCCGGGGCCTGGCCCGCGGTGCTGGCCGGATGGCTGGTCATCAGGATCCTGGCGCTGCTGATGCTGCTGCAGGAGGTCACGGGCGTGGCGGCCGTCATCGAGGGGTTGCGCGAGGGCTGGCAGCCCTCGCGTCCCCAGAGTCTGGCCGTGGCCGGGGCCCTGGGCGGCACCGGCCTGCTGCTGGTGGCCGCGGCCTACTACGGCCTGTTCTCCTTCCCCCTGTAGGGGGCCGGGTCCCCGCGGGGACCGGCCCCGTGAGGATCGGGTCACGGGGATCGGCCTCGCGGGACCGGGCCGGGCGTGCCCGGCCGCTTCGGTCGCTGCTACCGCCGGTTCGCCGGGACGATGCGGTAGGCGCGGATCACGGTCTGCTCGACGGTGTTGCCCGCGGTGTCGGTGGACGTCGCCCGCAGGGACGCGAAGCCCCCGGCGGCCGGATGGCGCAGGACCGCGCCGCCTCCGTGGACCGGTGCCCGGCTCCAGGTGGCGCCGTCGTCGTAGGAGACCTCCACGACGAGGTCCCGGGACGTTCCGGCCGCGGAGCCGGGCTGCGCCTGCACGGTGACCGGCACCCGGTACGGCACACCGCCCGGTGCGGTGTTGCGGGCGTCCAGCGGCGGGGAGAAGCGGACGACGGAGACCGGCAGGGGCACCGTGCCCTCGGCCTCCTCCGAGCGGAAGGTCCAGGCCACCGAGAGGCGGGTGGACAGGGTGGCCGGGGCTCCCCGCTCGGCCTCCACGACCAGCCGGTACCGCGCCGCCTCGGCCGGGACGGTGAACTTGGCCCCGAGCCCCGGTCGTTCGGTGATCAGGTCACCGTCACGGTAGAGGGCGACGCGCGCACCGGTGGTCCTCGCCGTGCCGCTGTGCCCGGCGCCGTCCCCGTACATCGGTACGTCCACCCTGATGCTGCCGCCGGAGCGGACCAGCGCGTCGGAGACTCCGTCCTGCGGGGTCAGGACGGGGCCGAAGACGCCCCGGTTCCACGACTCCCGGTGGACGCGGCCGGGGGTGTAGCGCGTCGGCGGCGACTCCAGGACGGTCTCCGCCTCAGCACCCTCCTCCCCCTCGGGGCCCTCCTCCGTGCCGGGGCCGTCCTCCAGGAAGAAGCGCTGCCAGCGTGCCCCGCGGTCACCGTTGACGTACTCGGTGTACGTCGACGGCGTGGTGAAGCCGATCGCCATGTCGGCGATGCCGCCCCGCCCGTCCCCGAGCCTGGCGACGGCGGCCCGGCGGTGGCGGCCGGGCAGGTGGGCGGCGTGGTCGGTGTGGATCGTCGCCAGGTCCCGCCGGGCGACCTCGCGGTGGAACCCGGTGATCATGCCACCGTCGTGGAACCAGGCGAGCCGGTAGGTACGGGCCCCGGCATCGGTGCCGCCGGTGCCGGCGTGCGTCCACGTCCCGGCGACGCCGGTCACCACGTCGTCGTAGGTACGGTCGGGCCCGAGCTGCGCGGTCGCCATGTTCTCGAACCGGTCGGACAGAAAGATCCGTCTGCCCACCGAGTCGTCGAAGCTCACCTGGGCGTTGAGCTGTACGGCCGACGGGTCCGGCACGGTGACCGAGACGGGCCGGCCCAGGCGGGCGTCCAGCTCCAGGGTCCGGGTGGCGCTCAGGTCCAGGTCCGGGTGGACCAGATGGGTGGTGTGCTCACCGTCGGTGAGGGTGCCGTACACCGCCCACCTGCCCCGGGGCAGCCGGAGCGTGACGGAGCCGTTCCCGGATTCCGGCGCGTGGATCACCCTCCAGGAGGCGGCGCCGTCGAGCTGTCGCAGGGTGGTGAGGTAGTGGGGGGTCGGGGCGCCGTCGCGGCCCGTGTGCCTCAGGGTCAGCGCGTACGTCTCCTGCTCGTTCTCCGCGGCCAGCGGCGTGCTCACCCGCAGTCCCGCGTCCCCGCTCGCCACGAGACGGCCGCCGACGGCACCGGGCAGGGTGCCTGCGGTGCCGGCGCTGACCGAGACGTCCGCCTGCCCGCCCGCGGGCACCGTGACGGTCCGGGGGACCCCGTGAAGGGGGCGGTGCCGGGCTGGTCCTCGACGGACAGTTGGAGCGTCACCGGGGAGGTGTCGGCGTTGCGGTAGGTGACCTTCCTGGTGACGGGCGTGTCGTCGTACGGCCACTGCCGCAGGCCGAAGCCGACACCGCCGGGCTCGGCGATGACGGTCTGCGCGGTGGCCCGCGCCACGTCGGCCCGGCCCGCGCCCTGCTCGAAGACCCCGAGCGCCGGGTTGGGCTGTGCCGATCCCATCAGGGCCGCCTTCAGCGTCCGCGCCGTCCAGCCGGGGTGCCGCCCGGCCAGGATCGCCGCCGCGCCCACCACGTGCGGGGTGGACATCGAGGTACCTGACATGCCGGTGTAGGGGCCGCTGCCGGTGGCCCTGTCCTTGGAGCGCGCGGCGGTGATCCCCACGCCGGGCGCGGTGATCTCGGGCTTGAGCCCGGAGTCGCCGGCACGCGGCCCGCGGGCGGAGAAGTCCGCCAGCGCCTCGGAGTCGTCGACGGCGCCGACCGCCAGCGCGTCGTCGGCGCTGGCCGGTGACTCCACCGACCGCTCCGCCCCGAAGTTGCCCGCGGACACCACGAAGAGCATGTCGTGGCGCTCGGTGAGGGTCTCCACCGCCTGCTCCAGCGGGTCGGCCTCGGGCGTGTCCCCGCCACCAAGGCTCAGGTTCACCACCTTCGCGCCCTGCTCGGCGGCCCACTGCATGCCCGCCAGTACCGCCGACGTCTGGCAGGCGTGGTCCTCGCAGACCCGGCCGTCGAGGATCTCGGCCCCCGGGGCGACCCCCCGGTGCCTTCCGCCGGAGGCGGCGCCGCTGCCGGCGATGGTGGAGGCGATGTGGGTGCCGTGCCCGTCGGGGTCGCCGGCGCGGGGCTCGGCGGTGAAGTCGGCCCGCGCGCCGATCCGGCCGGCCAGGTCGGGGTGGGTGGCGTCGACGCCGGTGTCGAGCACCGCGACCTTCACCCCCGCGCCGGTGTACCCGCTCTGCCACGCGGCGGGCGCGCCGATCTGCACGACGCTGGTGTCCAGCGACGGCTTGAGCAGGCCGTCCAGCCACACCTTCGCCGTCCCCGCCGCGCCGCCGGAGCGGGCGCGGGTGCCGCCTGCGATGTCGTTCCAGAACCGGGTACGGCCCTTCTCCGGTACCCGTACGGCCACCCCGTCCACGGCGGGCAGGTCGCGCGTCACCGTGGTGCCGCTCGCGGTCATCGCCGAGCGCAGCGCGCTCCTGGCCGTAGAGCCCCGGCCGGTCACGACGAGCGGCAGGTCGTCCCGGCGATCGTCGTAGCCGAACGCGGCGAGCGTGCCGACGTCGAACAGGCGGGGGTCGACACGGCCCTCGCGCAGCGGCGCGAACGCGTCGCCGGGGACGACCCTCAGCCGCCCGTCGTGCTCGTCGGTGACGAAGGAGATCCCGTCCCGGCCCTCGCCCCTGTCGATCAGGACGGCTCCGGAGGCGGTCACCGTCACCCGGTCACCGGTGATCAGCGTGACGCTGACCGGGGCCTGGGCGGGGGCCGCCGAGAGGGCCGGACTCGTCGGCGCGGGTGTGGGAACGGGGGTGGGGGCGGCTCCGACCGGCTGCGGGACGGCGAGTGCGGCCACCGTCGTGCCCGCGATCAGCAGGCTCGTTCTTCTTCGTCTGGTTCTCACGTGTTCCCTTTGATAGGAAAAGTCGTTCGCATCCCTCTGGTACGCGTGAGCCGTTCGACAGGTTGCCCGCGGCCGGGGCCCGGATCGCGTTCCGCCCGCGACGGCGGGCGGAACGCGGGCGGACGGTGGCAGGGTCAGAGGTGGCCGCCGAGCCAACGGTCGATCTCGGCGAGCACGCGCCCGCGGACCGGCTCGGGCGAGAGCACCAGGTCGTGCATGCCGCCCGCGATCCGGACGCACGTCACGTGCGGGCCGATGCTGGTCGACCAGCGGGCGATCTGCCGGGGGTCGAGCACCACGTCGGCGCCGCGCGCCTCGGGAGCGAAGGCACGCAGCCGCAGTCCCTTCTCGGCGCAGAGCACCAGCACCGGCACGTCCACCCCCAGGCCGCCGTGCAGCCTGCGCTGTGCCCGGCGGACCGCGGCCAGCCAGGCCGCGTGCACCGGGAACCCACCGATGGGCTTCCACTCCAGGTCGAAGTCCCACTCGCCATGGTGGGTGCGGTGCAGGCTCGTGCCGTACGCGGTGGCCGCCACCAGGGGCAGGACGGCACCGGCGGGCAGCCGGGACAGCGGGCCGCGCAGCAGGTCGGCGGCGGCCCGCAGGGGTGAGGGGACGTTGAGGTCGAGGAAGGGGCTGTTGAGCACCAGGGCCTGGACCAGGCCCCGGCCGCGGACCCGGTCGGCCCAGAGCGAGGCGATCAGGCCACCGGTGGAGTGGGCGTTGAGGACGACCCGCTGGTGCCCGTCCCGCTCGCGGACGACCCGTACGGCCTCGTCGATCTCCGGGAAGTACTCGGTGAGGCTGCGCACGAACCCGCGGGTCTGGTGCGGCAGCAGCGAGCGGCCGTACTTGCGCAGGTCCAGCCCGTAGAAGTCGAAGCCCCGGGCGACGAAGTGGTCGGCCAGGTGGGTCTGGAAGAAGTAGTCGGTGAAGCCGTGCACGTACAGCACGGCTCCGCGGGCGGGCCCGCCGGTCCGCCGCCGCACCAGCGAGGCCACCACCGGCCCCTCGTGGTCGTCGGCCATCGGCAGGACCGTGAGCTCGTAGCCGGGGCCGAGAACGTCCGGAGCGGGACCGTCGGCGTCCTCGCCACCGGGACCGGGACCGGGAACCGCGGGACCGGGAACGTCAGGTGAGGAAACGTCAGGGGCGGGCACGTCGGGAGCGGGGACCGCGGGGCGGGGGACGTCGAGGGAGGGGACGCCGGGGGCGGGAACGTCGGACATGGTGCTCGGCGTCACTCGTAGGGGTTGTCCGGCCAGGACGGGACCGCCTCGGGGAGGTCGCCCGGGACCTTCATCGGGAACGTCGCCGCCCGCTTCTCCAGGAACGCCGTGACGCCCTCGGCCGCGTCCGGGGCGGAGCCGAGCGCGTTCATCAGGATCGAGTCGGCGCGGTGCGCCTCCCACGGGGAGGAGGCCGACAGGCCCGACCACATGAGCCTGCGGATCGCGGCGACCGAGACGGCCGAGGTGTTGTCGGCGATCTCGCGGGCGAGCGCGTACGCGGCCGGGAGCAGCTCGTCGGGGGCGAGGACCCTGGAGACCAGGCGGCCCCGGAGCGCCTCGTCGGCGGGGAACACCCTGCCGGTCACCGCCCACTCCATGGCCTGGGAGATGCCGACGAGGCGGGGCAGGAACCAGCTGGAGGCGGCCTCGGTGACGATGCCGCGGCGGGCGAAGACGAAGCCGAACCTGGCGGTGTCGGAGGCGAGCCTGATGTCCATCGGGAGCGTCATCGTCACCCCGACGCCCACGGCCGGGCCGTTGATCGCGGCGATGACGGGCTTGAGCGACCTGGCGATCCGGAGCGCGACCGTGCCGCCGCCGTCGCGGGGCGAGCCGTCGACGGTGTCCTGCCCGGCGTACATCTCGCCGGTCCTGCGGTGGTCGAAGGTCTCGCCCCCGCCCGCGAGGTCGGCGCCCGCGCAGAAGGCGCGGCCCCTGCCGGTGACGACGACGGCGCGTACCCCGTCGTCGGCGTCGGCGAGGTCGAAGGCGTCGATCAGCTCGCCGCGCATCACGTAGGTGAAGGCGTTGAGGCGGTGGGGACGGTCGAGGGTGATCGTGGCGACACCGTCCGCCACCTCGTAGTGGATCTCCGTGAAGGCCATGACCGAATCTTATTCCAGGGAAAATGTGCGATAAGTCCGGATGGGCTTCTTGAGTTGTTCACCGACTTGTCGCCCGCGACGCTGTTTTATCCCCCTAATATCTCCGACGACGCTGAACGGCGAGGAAACGGGGGGCGGGTGCGGGACAGACCACGGCCGTCCGGTGTCGGCACGGTCATCGGCTGGACGGCACTGTCCGCCGTCGTCCCGGGCGCGGCCCACCTGCGCGCGGGATGGCGCAGGACCGGCCTGACCCTGCTGTCGGTGTACGCGGTGCTGCTGCTGGCGCTGCTCTGGGTGGCGCTCACCTCCGACCTGGGCGCCCTCGCCGGGCAGCTGGCCTCGTCCTCCTCCCGGGTGACCACGGTCATCGCGGCCTCGGCCGTGCTCGGGCTGGCCTGGTTCGCGCTGGTCGTGCACTCGTTCACGGTGATGAACCCCGGCCGTCTCCCCGGTGCGGGGCAGGCGGTCGCGGGAGGCCTGGCGGGGCTGCTCGCGGTGGCCGTGCTGCTGCCCTTCGGCTTCGTCGGGCAGTCCGCGGCGTTCTCGCAGTCGGCGCTGAACGACATCTTCAGCGCCCCGTCCACCCCCCGTCCCGGGAGCGGTGACGGCGGCACGGTGAACGCGGACGACCCGTGGGCCGGCCGCTCCCGGGTGAACATCCTGCTGCTGGGCGGCGACGCCGACACCCACCGGGCGGGCGTGCGCACCGACAGCATCAACGTGGCCAGCGTGGACGTCCGGACCGGCAACACCGTGCTGTTCAGCCTGCCGCGCAACCTGGAGAACGTCCGCTTCGTCCCGGGCTCGCCCATGGCGAAGCGCTTCCCCGACGGCTTCCGCCTCCCGGCCAACCCGGACGGCTCGCGCGAGGACCTGCTCTTCGCCGTCTGGGAGTACGCCGACGCGCACCCGGAGATCTTCGGGGGACGCAGGCACCAGGGCACGAAGACGCTCATCGACACGGTCGGGTACACGCTGGGACTGAAGATCGACTGGTACGCCCTGGTCAACATGTGGGGCTTCGCGCGGCTGATCGACGCGATCGGCGGCGTGACGCTGACCGTCCCCCAGGACGTGGTCTTCGGCAGGTACAACGAGGGCCTGGTCAAGGCGGGCACCCGGCGGCTGCGCGGCGCCGACGCGATGTGGTTCGCCCGCTCGCGGACCAACAGCGACGACTACACCCGGATGGGCCGCCAGCGCTGCGTGCTGGGCGCCCTGCTCTCCCAGTCGGACCCGGCGACCGTGCTGTCCCGGTTCAACCGGGTCGCGCTGGCCACCAAGGAACTGCTGAAGACCGACATCCCACGCCCGATGCTGGAGCACCTGGTCCCGCTGGCGCTGAAGGTGAAGAACGCGAAGGTGACCAGCGTCCAGTTCGTCCCGCCGCTGATCAACACCGGCTACCCCGACTGGAGCAAGATCCGCAAGATCACCGCGAAGGCCCTGCGCGCCTCCGCGACCACCCCGCGGCGCCCGCTCACCGCCACCGCGGCCCCCTCCGCCACCCCGGGGACCCCCACCGGCGGGACGACCACCACCGCCACCGGCGGTCCGCGGACCGGCGAGACCACCGGGACGACCGGCAGGAGCACCACCGACGGCGCCGACAGCACCGACAGCACCGGCACCGCGACCGGCGCGCCCACCCGGACGCCCCGCCCCCGGGCGAGCGCCACGGCCACCCCGGACCCGGCCTCCCCCAAGGGCATCTCCGAGGGCTGCGGCTGAGCGCACGCGTCCCGGGTCCGGGTGAACACCCGCGCACGGCCGTCACCGGCCGCCCGGCGACCTCCCGCCGAGCCGTACGGTGACCGTGACCGAGTCCCCGCCCCAGGCCGCCGGGCGGTCGAAGACGAGCGTGAGCCCGGCCCCGGTGGTGGCGCCCGTCAGCACTCCGTGCCCGTCCAGCACCCCGGTCACCGGCCGGTCCCAGGTCACGGTCAGGGTGTCCAGGTCGCGCCGCGGATCGGACACGGTCACCGTGGCCGTACCGTCGCCGGTCTCCCTGACCAGGAGCGCGCACGGGGCGGAGGCGGCCAGGCCGCCGACGGTCCCGGCGTCCCAGAACACGACGGCGGTCAGGCCGAGCGACGGGACCCGCACGCCCTGCCGCCGGGCGGTGTTGTCGAGCACCCGCACCCGGCCGGGGTCGGCGGCCCGGGACCGGGTCGCGGCCAGGCTCGCCCCCGGCAGGAGCAGGTAGAGGTAACCGGCCGAGACGGGGTCGACGCCGTGGTCGAACCACAGGGTCGTGTAGTCGCGCGCCGGTCCGCCCGTCCGCGTCCCCTCGGCGACCCGCCTCTCGCGCAGCGTGCGCAGGCCGGAGGCGCAGGGAAGGACGTAGCCGCCGTGCCCCTCCAGGTGCGCCCAGCCCGCCGCCTCGTCCACGGTCAGGCGCGCGCCGGTCCTGCGGTTGTCCACGACGGTCTCGACCGGTACGCCGTCATCGGCGGTGATGCCCGCCCCCAGGCAGACCACGGCGTCGTCCAGGAAGAACCAGGACTTGAACGCCCGCATCGTGCTCTCGAAGCCGTTCAGGTGCTGGCCGACCGCCGCGTACACGCCGTCGGTGGCGCCGCCCACCCAGCGGACCGGCGGGCAGGTGTCGCCCCAGGCCGGCCCGGCGCCGTCCGCGAGCCGCTTGGTGGAGACGGTCGTGCCCGGCAGCCGGTAGGGGTCGACCGTGGCCCAGAAGGAGTCGGAGTACTGGTCGCCGTGGCCGCGGCCCCACCAGTGGAGCATTCCCGAGCCGGTGTGCCAGCCGCGCGGGTTCTCGCCGTTGCCGTGCTCGTAGTGGCCGATCCGGTCCGAGGCCATGCTGAGGCCCGCGCACCAGCCCGGCCTGCGGTGGACGGCGCGGGCGCTCCTCGCCAGGAGCCGGTGCCCGGCGGGCTCGGCCGCGGCGGGGACCGCGTCGTCCTCCAGCACCGCGGCCAGGCGGGCGTGCGCTCCCAGGTCCTCGGCCCCGGCCGCGGCGAGCATGGGCCGGCAGGTCTCCCGCAGCGCCCACCCCTTGACCGTGGACCGCCAGCGGGCCCGCTCGGCCGCCGACGCCGACTCGCCCAGCAGCAGCATCGACAGGGCGATCCTGCGTCCCCTGTCGTGGTCGCCGTACGGCCGCCTGCCGATCCCGCGGCCGGAGACGAGGTCCATGCAGAGACCGTCGTGGACGAACGGCGCGAACGACCTCTCGACCATGTCGAAGACGACCTGCCGCCGGGGATCCGTGATCTCCCACGGAGAGCCGCGCAGCACCGCGAACAGGGTCGCCAGGCCCGACAGCAGCACCGCCCCGTACCCGCCCTGGTAGGGCACGAAGGTGTGCTGCAGGAACGAGCCGTCCCGGTGGAAGCCGTCGCCCTCCTCGACGTACGGGAAGACCGGGGAGAGCGCCGAGGCGGCCAGCGCGACCCCGCCCGGGTCGGATCCCACGAGGGCACGCAGCAGCGTCACCACGCACAGGTCCACCCGGTTGGCACCGGTGCTGGTGCCCTCGTAGTCGCGCAGCAGGCACGCGGGCACGAAGTGCTCCGCCGCCTCCCGCAGCGGCCCGCCCTCCCGCTCGGTCAGGTGCGGGCCGATCAGCACGGCCGCGTCGAGGAGCCTGCGCGGCACGCCGATCTGCCAGTTCCACCAGTTGCCCGTCGCCTCCGCGCCCGCGGCGTACACCCGGCTCCGGTAGTGGTCGATCCCGGAGGCCACGGCCGCGGCCAGGCCGGCGTCACCGGTCAGCCCGGTCCCGGGCAGGGCGTACGCGCGGGCCATGGTCCGCAACCGCTCCGGGGTGGCGGTGAAGGAGGGGAACGCCAGGCCCGGCCAGAGCGACGCGCCGGCCGGCGCCATGGTGTCCCGGTACCGGGCCGCGGTCCTTCCCAGCTCCGCCAGCCGGGTCCGGTAGGGCTCGGCCGAGGCGTCGAAGCCCGACCCGGCCGTGACGTCCCGCCACCGGCGGCGCAGCAGGGCGAAGACGTCGTCCCGCCCGGACGCCGCACGGGCCACGGGCGGGGCGTCCGTCCCGGGCGAGGACCGGCCCGGGACGCGCGCGACCTCCGCCGGGATCAGCGCCCCGGCCGCGGCGGCTCCGCCGAGCCGGAGAAGCGATCGCCTGGAACATCCGCTCACACCGGGATTGTCGCTCAAGGAGGGCGTTCGTCCCGCGTGTCGCGGGAAACGCGGTACGCGGGCACCTGACGCGACACGATCGTCACCGAGAGTAATCTCCGTTCTGAAGTGGATGATCCATGAGGGCATCCCTCATGACAGAACGGGAGTCCAGAGTTGGTGCCACGACGATTCACCTCCGCGCTCATCGCGTCGGCCTGCGCGCTGTCGACGCTGCTCACCCCGCCGGGCGCCCCGGCCGCGGCCGGCACCGGCGCGCACGCCGCCACCGCACCGCAGGCCACCGCGCGGGCCGCCGTCACGCCCTGTGTGCAGCAGGGGCAGGCCACCTACCCCGTCGAGTACTACTGGAAGAACGCATTGGGCATGCGGCTGGGCGGCGGGTCGGTCTCGGTCGACACCTCCCCGCCCCTGTGGGGCGGGCGGATCGCGCCGGGCGGCACCTTCACCATCACGCTGGCCCACCGCACGACCCGGTGGCCGTTCCTGGTCAGCCGCTACACCACGACGTGGGACCTGTCGTCGCTGCTGGCCTACGCCGACGTCGTCGGCCAGTCCGGGACCGGCGCCGTCGTCGGCAGCGTCCTGTCGATCCCCTCGCAGGGCACCAAGGCCGACCCGCCGGCGAAGGTCATCACCTTCCAGGTCAGGCAGGGCACCGTCGGGGGCGCCATGACCATCCGGCCGACCGGGATCAGCAGTGTCCTGTCCGCTCCGGGCCAGCTCGGAGCCAACGCTCCCGCTCCCCCGATCCAGATCGTGAGCGGGCAGTCCGTCTCGCCCACCCGGGCCGCCGACGACACCGCCACCACCGCGCCGGGCACGGCCGTCAGGGTGCCCGTCCTGGCCAACGACACCGCGGCCGCACCGACGATCACCGGCCTGAACCCGCCGGCCAACGGCACCGCGACGATCTCCGGCCGCGACGTGGTCTACACGCCCGCCGCCGGGTTCACCGGCACCGACAGCTTCACCTACACCGTCACCACCGCCTGCGGGACCGCCACCGCCACCGCCACGGTCACCATCCCGTGCACCTCCACGCCCGTCGACCTGGTCAACGGCAGCTTCGAGGCACCGCCGGTGGCCACGATCGACAGCGCGGTCCCGGACGCCTCGTCGAACCCGGGCGTCGGCTGGCGCACCACCGCGACCGACAACCGGCTGGAGTTCTGGGCCGGCGGCCAGACCGGGGGCGGGAGCGTCGCCGTCCCCGCCGCCGACGGCCGGCAGTTCGCCGAGCTCAACGCCAACCAGGTCTCCACGCTCTACCAGGACCTGCCGACCGTCCCGGGGACGCGGATGACCTGGTCGCTGTACCACCGGGGGCGTCAGGGCACCGACGTGATGCGGGTGCTCATCGGCGCGCCGGGGGCGACCGTGGCCCAGATCCCCACCGGCGCCTCGTCCCCGGACATCTCCGACGGCAACACCGCCTGGGGCTACTACACCGGGGTGTACGTCGTCCCCGCGGGGCAGACCGTCACGCGGTTCGCCTTCGACTCGGTGTCGGCCGCGGGCGGCAGCCAGGGGGCCGGCAACTTCCTGGACGGCGTGGTCTTCACGACGCCGGCCTGTCCGTAGAGGATCCCGGAGAACCCTGAACGGCTACCGGACCGCTCCGGGTCGGCTCTGTGGCGGTTCTGGAGCGGCTCCGGGGCGGGCGCCGGGCTCGGTCGTGTCGCTCCCGCGCGAGGCCTCCGGGTGAGGAAGACGTCCGGTCGGAGTACGCCCGTTCAGACGGCGTACGACTCCTTGGCCAGGCGGCGGACCCGGTCCTCGTCGATGCGGTGGCCCAGGCCCGGCTGGGTGAGCGGCACGGCCACCACGCCGCCCGAGGCACCGACCGGCGGGTCGACGATCTGGGCACTGCGTGGCGGCTCGGCCACGTCACAGGGCAGGCCGCAACCGGGCAGGCTGGCGGCGGCGACGGTGGCCGCGCGGGCCAGCCCGGTGCCGCGGCCACCGGCGCAGGCGATCTCCCAGCCGACCTCCACGGCGCGGTCGTGCACCCGGCGCACCTCGCGCAGGGACCCCAGGGCCGCCGGGCGGAGCAGCAGCGCCCGGCCGGCCCGCACGGTGATCGCCTCTTCCAGTTCCGCGGCGGAGGAGACCTCCAGCAGGACCGGCGCGGCGACCCGTTCCTGCAGGTCGGCGTGGTCGGCCAGGCCCGCGGGACCGGCGAAGGGACGCTCGATCGCGGAGAGCGTGTAGGCGTCGAGCGCCGCCAGCGCGTCGATGCCGGTGTAGGCGCCGCGCGCGTCCACGGCGATGCCCAGCACCGGGTACGCCTGGCGGACGGCGCGCAGCGGCTCGACGTCCCAGCCGGGATGGACGTCCAGGGTGACGTGGGCGTATCCGGCGCAGACGTGCCGGTTCACCCTCGCGACCAGGCTGTCCAGGTTGCGCTCGGCGCCGATCCTGACGGTGGCCATCAGGGAGGTACGGGTACCGCCGAGCGCGTGGGCCAGCGGCACCCCGCGCATCTTGGCCCACAGGTCCCAGCAGGCCATGTCGGCCGCGGACCCTCCGGGGATCCTGCCCAGCTCGTCCGGGTGCTCCCAGTCCAGGCCGATCAACGCCTGGCCGAGCCCTTCCTCCAGCGAGACCCAGGTCTCGGGGTCGGCGTCGACGACCTCGCCCCACCCGGTCATGCCGCCGTAGTCGGTGAGCCGGACGAGGATGCTCTCCGGCCGCCTGCCGTACGGCAGGATCAACCGGAACACCTCGAGATCACGGACACGCGGCATGGACCCCCCCTCGGTCTCTCCGAGCCCGGAGAACTCCAAGCTCTGAAAACACGAATCCCGCCCGGGGGCGGGACTCCGTTCAACACCGGGAAGGACGGCGTTCTTCCCCATGGTGCCACGCGGACCCACGGACATCCCCCGTACCCGGGGAAATCCGGAACGGGGTCCGGAGTCGGACGGATCAGGAGAAAGCGGCCCCCGCCCGGCTCCCTGCCCGAGCCCATGATCGGGACCCGAGACGGGGGCAGGGATCGAGGCGAGAGCGGGGACCCGAGGTGGAAACAGGGACCGGGCCCGGGGAGGCGTCAGGTCCTGACCCGTCCCGCCACCAGGGTCCCGCTGGCCGCCAGCAGCGCCACCAGCGCGAAGCAGAGCAGGTAGACGGCACCGAGGGTGCCCAGGGCCGCCAGCAGCGCGCCGGCCACCGCGACCGACACGACCGTGTAGACCGACTCCGCGACCCCCAGCGACGCGCTGTTCTCCCCCTCCTGTCCCGGGGGCGACAGCTCCAGGACGAGCACCGACAGCGTCGGGTACACGACGCCCATGCCGAGCCCCAGCACGATCTCACCGGCGAAGGCCGCGGCGATCGGGACGGCCGCGAAGACGGTCAGGCCCATCATCACGAGGCCCACGGTGATCAGCAGCATGCCGAACCGCAGCAGCGGGACGCGCTCGAACCTCCTGCGCCCGACCACCCACGAGCCGAACGACCAGCTCAGCGCACCGCCGGTCAGGACGAGCCCGGCCATGGTCAGCGACAGGCCGCGCTCGTCCCTGAGCATCAGCGGCAGGAACGCCTCACCGCCGATGACCGCACCCGCCGCGATGCCGCGCAGGGAGATCACCGAGGGCAGCCCGCGGGCGGCGCGCAGGGTCCCCGTGGGCAGCAGCCGCGGAAGCGCCGCAGCCAGCACGGCCAGACCGACGGCGACCAGGACGAGCCCGGCCCCGCGCGTCGCGCCCCCGTACTGCATGAGCGACGCGCCGTACTGCATCAGGGCGGCTCCGACCGCGACGAGCAACGCCCAGCCCAGCCTCCACGCGATCGAGGCGCGGGCCGGGACGGGCGGTTGCTCCGACATCGGCGCGGAGGCCAGCCCGCGCCAGAGCAGCAGCGCGGCCGGCAGGAGGATCACCGCCACGCCGTAGAAGACCCAGCGCCAGCCGACGCTCTCCACCACGACGCCGGTGATCGCGGGTCCCACCATGGAGGGCACCACCCAGGCGGTCGCGAAGATCGAGAACACCCGGGGGTGGAGCTCGGCCGGATAGACCCGTGAGACCAGGACGTACATCGCCACCTGGAGCATGCCCGCGCCGAAGCCCTGGACGAACCGGCCCGCGATGAACACGTCCATCGTCGGCGCGACCCCGGCCAGGATCAGCCCGACCGCGAAGACCCCCGACCCGGTCCACAGCGGCGCGACCGGCCCGGCCAGGTCTCCCCAGCGCCCGCCCAGCACGGTCGCGACCACCCCGGCCGCCAGCGCCCCGCTGAACGCCAGCCCGTACAGCGCGTGGCCGTTCAGCTCGGCGGCCACGACCGGCATGGCGGTGGCCACGGCCAGGTACTCGAAGGCGGCCAGGGTGATCAGGGCCACCGTCCCGACCGTCAGCGCCCGGTAGCGGGGGGCGAATATTCCGGCGGGACGTTCTTCGATCGTCGTGCTAACCATGGGATAGACGGTACGGCCGGTGCCCGGCACCCGTCATCGGGCCCGTGGTTCGGCCCTTGGTCGTAGGACCGGCGTCCCGGTCCTCTCCCGCAGGAGCGACGTCTCCCGCGAGACCGGCGGCCCCCACGGGACGGGCGGCCCGCGCGGGACCGGCGGGCGGCCTCACCCGGCGGCGCGTTCCGCGAGCGGGCGCCGTCGCAGCGCGGCGTCGGCCAGCGACGGCGGGCGCCAGGCACCGTCCGGGGCGTACAGGTTCGTCCCGGGCGGGACGATCTCGTCGATCCGGTCGAGGACGGCGTCGTCGAGGATGAGCGGGGCGCCCTTCAGCAACTCCTCCAGGTGCCCCATGGTCCGGGGCCCCGTGATCACCGAGGTGACGGCGGGGTGCGCCGCGGCGAAGGCCACGGCGAGCGCGGGAAGCGAGCAGCCCAGCTCCTCCGCGAGGGCGACCAGCTTCTCCAGGGCGTCGAACTTGGCGGCGTTCTCCGGGAGGGCGGGGTCGAAGCGCGCCGGGGTCAGGGCGGGACGGCCGGTGGACAGGTCGACGGGCCGCCCCCTGCGGTACGCGCCGGACAAAAAGCCCGAGGCGAGCGGGCTCCAGGTCAGCACCCCCATCCCGTACCGCCCGCAGACCGGGAGCACGCCGGCCTCGACGCCCCGGGCGAGCAGGGAGTAGGGCGGCTGCTCGGTCCTGAAGCGCTGCAGGCCGCGGCGCTCGGCGACGTGGTGCGCCTCGACGATCTCCTCGGCCGGGAAGCTCGAACAGCCGAAGGCGCGGATCTTCCCCTGGCGGACGAGGTCGCTCAGCACCGAGAGCGTCTCCTCGATGTCGGTCGAGCGGTCGGGACGGTGGATCTGGTAGAGGTCGATCCAGTCGGTCCGCAGGCGCCTGAGGCTCTCCTCGACCTCCTTGAGGATCCAGCGACGCGAGTTGCCGCTCCGGTTGGGCCCCTCGCCCATCCGGAAGTGCACCTTGGTGGCGAGCACGACGTCGTCGCGGCGCCCCTTCAGCGCCTTCCCGACGATCTCCTCGGACTCCCCCGCCGAGTACATGTCGGCGGTGTCGACGAAGTTGATCCCCCGGTCGAGCGCGGCGTGGACGATACGGGCGCACTCGTCGTGGTCGGCGTTGCCGACCGCGCCGAACATCATGGTCCCGAGGCAGTGGACGCTCACCTCGATGCCGGTGCCGCCGAGAGTGCGGTAGCGCATGGTCAGGCTCCCTTGCTGACGTCCGGCGGGTGCCGGTGAGGACGCGCCGGGACGGTCGTGGCCGTACCCGGCGATGAGAACGCGGCGGCCCCGTGCCCGTCATGCCTGTCGTGCCGGGCGTGCCGGGCGTGCCCGGCGGCCGTCGCCGCCGCGCCCCCGCGATGACCGTGACGGATGGGCCGCTCGGGTCCGCATCCTAGGAGCTGGAGCCGACTCTAGATCAAGTCCGTATCCTGGACGGCATGCGGGATGTCACACCGGGTCTGAGCATCGGCCAGGTCGCCGAGCGCACGGGGCTGAGCGTCCACGCCCTGCGCTTCTACGAGCGCGAGGGCATCCTGATCGATCCGGTACGGCGCGGCCCCGGCGGGCGTCGCGTCTACGGTGAGGGCGACGTGGAGTGGCTGACCCTGTGCATCGTCCTGCGCGCCTCGGGCATGCCGTTGCCCGACATCCGCCGCTACACCGAGTTCGTCCGGCAGGGAACCGGTAACGAGGAGGAGCGGCTCGCCCTGCTGCGCCTGCACAGGGAGCGGGTGACGGCACAGATCGACGGCCTTTCGCGGTGCATGGACCTGATCAACCACAAGGTCGGGGTGTACGAGGACCTCCTCGACCAGGGCGCCACCGACCACCCGTGCTCGGCACCGCCTTCGTGACCGGGGTCCTCCCCGACGGCTCCCGGTGCTCCCGGTGCTCCCGGTGGCCTGGCCTGCGAGCACGGGCGGGCCCCGGCGTACCCCACCGGATCCGCCGGGAACGCGGGCCGCGGCGGACGGACGGGTCGCGCGAGCCGTACGGAAAAATTCCGGTTCTCCCCGCGCGCGATGTCGATGCGGGCGAGGGCCGTTCGTGTAGGAGGTGAGAGGCCGGCGCCGTGCCGTGCCCGGCGGCGACGGGGGCCGCCACCGGGGTGGTGGCGCCGGTGGTCGCGAGAACCAGGAGGATCGACCATGAAGCAGTATCTGCTCAGCGTGTACCAGCCCGACGGCACCCTGCCGTCCGGTGAACTGGAACCCATCATGCGGGACGTCGGGGCCGTGGAGCGGGAGATCAAGGAGGCGGGGGCGTGGGTCTTCGCCGGAGGGCTGCACCCGGCGAGTTCGGCCACCGTGGTGCGGGTCCGTGACGGTGAGACGCTGACCACCGACGGCCCGTTCACCGAGGGCAAGGAGCACATCGGCGGGTTCACCGTCATCAAGGCACCCGATCTCGACGCCGCCCTGGAGTGGGGACGCAAGCTCGCCGGCGCGACCACGCTCCCGGTCGAGGTGCGTCCCCTCGAGGGCGAGGCCGAGGACTGACCTCCCCATGACGGGCCTGTCCGCCGAGCAGATCGAAGGCGTGTTCCGCCGGGAGTACGGCCGCGCGGTGGCCGTCCTGATCCGCCACCTCGGTGACATCGACCTCGCCGAGGAGGCGGTCCAGGACGCGTTCACCGAGGCGGTACGGCGGTGGCCGGTCACCGGCCCTCCCCCGAGCCCGGCGGGATGGATCATCACCACCGCCCGCAACCGGGCGATCGACCGGCTGCGCCGGGAGGCCACCCGCCAGGACCGGTACGCCCAGGCCGCCCTGCTGCACACCCCCGGTGAACCCGTCGAGGAGGGTCCCGTGCGCGACGATCGGCTGAGGCTGATCTTCACCTGCTGTCATCCCGCGCTCTCCACCGGCGCCCGCGTCGCGCTGACGCTGCGGTTGCTGGGCGGGCTCACCACGGCCGAGATCGCGCGCGCGTTCCTGGTCCCCGAGCCGACCATGGCCCAGCGGCTGGTCAGGGCCAAGAACAAGATCCGCGACGCGGGGATCCCCTACCGGATCCCCGCCGAGGCCGAACTGCCCGATCGCCTGCGGGCCGTGCTGGCCGTGGTCTACCTCGTCTTCACCGAGGGGCACACGGCCAGCACGGGCGACCGGCTGGTCCGCGAGGACCTGTGCGCCGAGGCCGTCCGCCTGGGACGGCTGCTGGCCGAGCTGATGCCCGACGAGCCGGAGGTGCTGGGACTGCTCGCGCTCATGCTGCTCGCCGAGTCGCGCCGGGCCGCCCGCGTCACCCCCGGCGGCGACCTCGTGCTCCTGGCCGACCAGGACCGGAGCCTGTGGGACCGGGAGCTCGTCGCCGAGGGGCAGGCCATCGTCCGGCGCTGCCTGCGGCGCGACCTGCCGGGGCCGTACCAGATCCAGGCGGCGATCAACGCCGTGCACGCGGACGCGCCGATCGCGGCCGCCACCGACTGGCGGCAGATCCTGGCCCTGTACGACCGGCTGCTGGAGTTCGCCCCGGGACCGGTGGTGGCCCTCAACCGTGCGGTCGCGGTGGCCGAGGTCGAGGGACCGGCCGCTGCGCTCGACCTGGTCGACGGCCTCGACCTGGACCGCTACCACCTGTTCCACGCGGTCCGGGCCGATCTGCTGCGGCGCCTGGGCCGGGCCCCCGAGGCGGCCCGTGCGTACGACGCCGCGCTGGACCTCGTCGGCAACGCGGCCGAGCGCGACTTCCTGCGGCGCATGCGCGCGACGGTGGATCCCTGACCGTCGCGGGACCCGCCCCGCCTCGTCGCACGCGTCACGGACATCGAACACGTCGCGATCGTCGTGCCCGGCCGCGCCGGTCGGTCGGCCGGTCGCCGATGATCACCAGGTCGAGCCGGTCGAGGTGACCGAGGCCGGCGATCATACCGAGGTGACGGCCGGACAATGGGCCTCGGCCGTCACCCGGGACCGGTGGGGCTCACTCAGTGCGGGGCCCGGCCGGTTCCGAAGGGGTTGTTGACGGCGTAGCGCCACAGCCCGTCCGGGCCCCGTCGCGCGACGTCGGCCGCGGTTCCCCCGAGGTGGACCTCGTGGCCGTCGGCGCCCGTGCCTCGAAGGGACCAGTCGACGATGAGCAGGGCGACGTCTCCGGCGACGTAGGAGTGCCGCAGCCGGGCGTCGATCGGCAGGCCGAAGCCGAGGAGATGGCGGTCGGCGGCGGCCCGTTCCGTACCGGTGGCCGGATGGCCCGGGGAGGGGACGAGCACGCTCGCGTCCTCGTAGAGGCCGTCCAGGCGCTCGGCGTTCCCCGAGTTGAAGGCGTCCACGTAGGCCGCAGGGAGCAGCTCGGCGTCGGTGGGAAGAATGGCGGCGGTGTTGTCATGACGTGTCATGACATACGCATCGTACCATGAAAATGATCTTCATAGGGCGGGGCCGAATGGCAGGAGAGAACGGAGACGAAGGATGACACGGGACGACGTGCTCGACCTTGAGAGGCAAGGCTGGCAGGCACTCTCCTCCACCCCGGAGGCCGCCACCGGGTTCTACGAGCGGATCCTCGACCGCACGGTCGTCATGCTGCTGCCCGGCGGCATGGTCCTCGACGACCGGGCGGCGATCGTGAAGGCCATGTCGGGGCGGCCCTGGTCCTCCCACGAGCTTCAGGACCCGCGCGCGTCCCACCCCACGCCCGACACCGCGCTGGTCACCTACGGCGTCATCGCCCGGCGTGACGGCGCCCCGCCGTACTCGGCCCTGATGAGCAGCCTGTACGCGCGCCGCCAGGAGGGCTGGAGGCTGGTCTTCCATCAGCAGACACCACGCTGAACCGGCCCCCGGCACCGGCGGCGATGTAAGGGGTAAGTCGTACCGCTGTAATGGTTGAGGTGTATTAACCGTTTACAGCACGCTGGAGGTATGACAGACGAGATCTCGGCCGGACGGCGGCCCGCCTGCCCCTCGTGCGGGCGGCCGGCCACCGTTCCGGCGTCCACCCACCACACCTCGGAGGGAATCGTCCGGTACGCGCGATGCGCGTGCGGCCGATGGCTGGTCGTGCTGGCCGGGCGGGTCATCGGCGCCAACGCCGGCGCCGGGTGAACGCCCGGCCCCGGCACCCACGTCCCCTCCCGGCCGGATACTCCTTGGGACCGGGTCGAATCGGGCTCAGAAGGTCCGGGTCCGGGTTCGGGTTCGGGTCCAGGTTCGGGTCCGGAGACCGGGCCGGAGGACCGGGTACCGGCTTCGGCCCGGCCGACAGGAACGATCACCCGGCGCCAATGCTCACCCGGCGCTGCGTCCCAGTGCCCGCTCGGCCCACTGGCCGATGTCGCGACGCTCGATCGCCGCCGCCATCAGGTCGGGGAAGGCGTCCGGTGTGCAGGCGAAGGCCGGCACCCCCATGGCGGCGAGCGCCGCGGCGTTGTCGTGGTCGTAGAAGGGCGCGCCCTCGTCCGAGAGCGCGAGCAGCACGATCACCTGCACCCCGGCCGCGGTCATCTGGGCGACCCTGCGGAGCATCTCCTCGCGCACCCCGCCCTCGTAGAGGTCGCTGATCAGAATGAAGATCGAATCAGTGGGGCGGGTGATGAGGCCCTGGCTGTAGGCGATGGCCCGGTTGATGTCGGTGCCGCCGCCGAGCTGGGTGCCGAACAGCAGCTCCACGGGGTCGTGAAGCTGGTCGGTGAGGTCGACCACCGCCGTGTCGAAGACGACCAGCGAGGTCCTCAGCGAGCTCATCGAGGCGAGAACCGCGCCGAAGACACTGGAGTAGACGACGGAGGCGGCCATCGACCCGCTCTGGTCGATGCAGAGCACGACCTCGCGCTGGACCGCCCGCTGCCTCCTGCCGTACCCGACGAGCCTGGAGGGGATCACGGTGTTGCGGTCGGGCAGGTAGTTCTTCAGGTTGACGCGGATCGTGCGGTCCCAGTCGATGTCGGCGACCCGTTTGGGCCGGTGGGTCCGGGCCGAGCGGTCCAGCGCCCCGGTCACCGCGGCCTTCGTCTTCTGCACGAGCCGCCGCTCCAGCTCTGAGACGACCTTGCGGACCAGGGCCCTGGCCGACTCGCGCGCCTTCTCCGGCATCACCCGGTTGAGCGACAGCAGCGTGCCGACCATGTGGACGTCGGGCTCGACGGCCTCGAGCATCTCCGGCTCCATGAGCAGCCGGGTCAGGTTCAGCCGCTGGACGGCGTCCTTCTGCATGACCTGGACGACGGTCGAGGGGAAGTAGGACCGGATGTCGCCCAGCCAGCGCGCCACCCTGGGCGCGGAGGCTCCCAGACCCCCGCTCCGCTCACCCGACCCTTCGCCGCCGTTGTACAGGGCGGCCAGGGCACCGTCCATCTGGGCGTCGGTTCCGGTCAGCGAGCAGCCGGTGCCGTCGGCGTCGCCGCCCAGGACCATCCGCCAGCGGCGCAGCCTCTCATCCATCGGTCCGTCCCGTCCTTCCCAGGATCGCCAGTACGGTCCGCACGGCCGGTGCCGCGCGCTCCTCGTCGAAGTCCTCCGCCTCCGGTGCCCGGTCGGCGGTGCCCGTGCCCAGCGAGCGGACGCGCGAGCCGATCGAGCGGCGTTCCGGGGCGGCGAAGGCACCGAACGTCCTGCGCAGCAGGGGCAGCACGTCGACGAAGGTCTCCGGGGCGAGCCCGGTGAGCCAGGCGTCGACCAGCCCGAGCAGTCGCGGATCGTGGACCAGCAGCAGCCCGCCGCCCGACAGGAAACCCTCGATCCACGCGGCCGCCCTGGCCGGAGGGTGCCCGGCCGACATCGCGCGTGACATCCTCCGGTCCACCTCGGTCGTGTCGAGGTCTCCGGCGTCCAGCAGGATCCTGGTGAGCCGTCCCTCGATGAGTCCGTGCAGGTCGGCGCGGCCCGAGGCCGCGCGCAACGCCGCCAGCCACCGCCCCCTCGGCGCCTCCTCTGTTCCGGCGACCCGCTCTCCGGAGCCGTCGGCACCCGGGGAACCGGCCTCGGCGGAGCCCATAGGGTCCGTGGAGTTCACGGAATCCCCGGATTCCGCGGAGTTCGCGGAATCCGGGGAGCCCTCAGGAGCCGCAAGGTCCGTGTCGACGGCCGCCCCGGAACCCGTGGCGCCGAGGGAGGCGGCCGAGCCCGCAGAGCCCGCGGAACCGGCCGAGCCCGTTGAGTTCGTTGAGCCTGCCGGGTCGCTGTCGAGGAGGGCGACGGCGGCGTGCACGGCGTCGATGTGACCGAGCAGGTCCTTCGCCGCGTCGTCGTCGAGGCCGGTGACGGCACCGCCGACACCGACGCAGATCCTGGTGAGCATGGCCTCGACGATGACCGTCAGGCCGATGGCGGGGGTGCCGCGCACGTCGCCGTAGCGCTGGGCGCGGACCATCGCCGGGAGCGCGGCCATCAGGTGCGTGACGTCGCCGTCCAGCGCCGCCCGTTCCGACAGGGCGTCGAGGACGTGGGGCAGCGCCTCGGGCAGGTCCGCGAGCAGGGAGCGCTCGACCAGGCCGGTGAGGGTGGCCAGGGTGACCCCGCCGGACGCCCGGCCACCGGGCCCGCCCGCTCCCCCGCCTCCAGGACCCGTACCCGACGGGCCCGTGCCTCCGGGACCGGTCGCCGAGCCGGACGCGCCGGACCGGGTGCCCGGCGCCGTTCCCCCGTCGGCGAGGTCGCGGACGCGGGCGGCGGCGGCCGACGGGACGGTCGTGCCCCAGGCGCTCGCCTCGATCAGGTCGATGTCGAACTCGGGCCGCCAGGCCAGCGACCACGACTCACGGAAGGTGCCCTTGCTCCGGCTCCGCTGCGGGGTGCCCCAGTCGATGCCGAGCAGGCGCAGCCGGTGCAGCAGCCTGCTGCGCTCCAGGTCGAGGGGCTTGCGCAGGTCGAGATCGTATTCGCGGTCGAGGGCCTCGGGCTTGAGGCGCACCCTGCGCTGTTCCTCGCGCAGGTGGCGCTGCAGGGGGACCATCGGGGTGCTGTCGGGCACCTGGCCGAGGCGCTCCCCCACGACCATGCGCCGCTGGATCAGCTCCACCGGCAGGTCGTCGCCCTCGCAGAGCACCGCCCTGACCGCCTCGGTCACCTCGGCCAGCCCGGCCAGCGGCCGTCCCCTGAGCACGGCCAGGCTCTCGGCGAGCCGTACCCCCTCGATGACGTGGGCGGAGGAGACCGGCAGGTCCTCCTCCCGCAGCACCCCGGCCGCACCGGTCAGCCACCGCTCGACCGGACGGTCCGGGGAGGTGAACAGGTGGTGGTACCAGCCCGGGGAGGTGACGCCCGCGCCGTACCCGCTCCACGCGGCCAGCCGCCCGTACGTCCACGGCACCCAGGTCATCTCGGCCTTGACCTTGGGCAGTCCCCTGAGCAGCGCGTCGTCGGCCTTCGCGGTGGGCAGCCCGGCTCCCCAGGCCGCCCCCTCGCGCGAGGTGCCCGCCAGCGCGGGAACGTGCCACGCCCCGCAGACCACGGCGATCCGCTGGAAGCCGTCCTTGACCGCCTTGCGGATCGTGCGCCGCATGAACGCCTCGCGCCGCGCCTCGTACTCGTCGGCGGAGTGGCCCTCGCGGACGGCCTCCATGGCCTCGGCGATCATGTGGAACGGGGTGTCGCCGCGGTGCTCGACCGCGTCCTCCCACCAGCGTTCGGGGTCGTCGTACCCGGCGGCGCGGGCCAGGGCTCCGATCGGGTCGATCCGTACCGCCTCCGGAGCGGCGTCCCCGTCGTCCCGCTCTCCCCCGGGCACTGCGTCCCCGGTGTCCCCGGTGTCCCCGGTGTCGCTCCCGGCACCTTCGGGATCCGTGACACCCCCGGAGCCCTCGACGCCCTCCTCCTCGTCGTCCCTGTCCCCGGCCGTCCCGGGATCCGTCCGTTCCGGTTCGGCCGATCCCGGACCTGATCCAGGACCCGATCCCGATCCCGGACCCGCGTCCGGGCTCGCGTCGCCTGGCTCGCCGGGCCGGGAGGCGAGGCTGTGCACGGCGGGCAGGTCGCAGAACCGGACCGGGACGCCCGCCCCGAGCGCGTGACGGATCGCCTGCCATTCGGGGGAGAACTCCGCGAACGGCCAGAACGCGGCCTTGGACGGCTCTCCCGGCACGTGGGCGAGCAGCGCGACCGGCGGCCGCAGGTCGGGGTCGCGTGCCAGCTCGACCAGCCCGTCCGCCTCCGGCGGGCCCTCGATGAGCACGATGTCCGGCGCGAGCCGTTCGAGCTCGTCGCGCAGGGAGCGCGCCGACCCCGGGCCGTGGTGCCGGATTCCCAGCACGGAGACGCTCATCGGCACCACCCGGCCGTCGCGGGGACCGGCACCGACGTCGTGGGGAGGCCCTTCACGGGGAGACTCTTCGGGGGGAGCATCGCCTCAGCCCTCGTCACGGCAGGCCCGGTAGAAGTCGCGCCAGTCGCGGCGCTCGCGCACCACGGTCTCCAGGTACTCGCGCCAGACGACACGGTCGGAGACCGGGTCCTGGATCACGGCGCCGACGATGCCCGCGGCCACGTCGGACGGGCGCAGCACGCCGTCACCGAAGTGCGCCGCCAGGGCGATGCCGTTGGTGAGGACGGAGATGGCCTCGGCGGTGCTGAGCGTGCCGCTGGGAGACTTGACCTTGGTGCGGCCGTCCTCGGTGACGCCGGTGCGCAGCTCCCTGAAGACCGTGACCACGCGGCGGATCTCCTCCAGGCCGGTACGGGTCTCGGGCAGCTCCAGGGAGCGGCCGAGCTGGCCCACCCGGCGGGAGACGATGTCCACCTCCTCCTCGGCGGTGGCGGGGACCGGCAGCACGACGGTGTTGAACCGGCGGCGCAGCGCGCTCGACAGCTCGTTGACGCCGCGGTCGCGGTCGTTGGCCGTCGCGATCACGTTGAACCCGCGCGTGGCCTGCACCTCCCGGTTGAGCTCGGGGATCGGCAGCGTCTTCTCCGAGAGCACGGTGATCAGCGCGTCCTGCACGTCGGAGGGCATGCGGGTCAGCTCCTCCACGCGGGCGAGCCGTCCCTCGGCCATCGCCCGCATCACCGGGCTGGGGGTGAGCGCCTCCATGGACGGGCCCTCGGCCAGCAGCCGGGCGTAGTTCCAGCCGTAGCGGACGGCCTCCTCGGCGGTGCCCGCGGTGCCCTGCACCAGCAGGGTGGAGTCGCCGCTGATCGCGGCGGCCAGGTGCTCCGACAGCCAGGTCTTGGCCGTGCCGGGCACGCCGAGCAGCAGCAGCGCGCGGTCGGTGGCGAGCGTCGCCACCGCCACCTCGACGATGCGCCGCGGCCCGATGTACTTCGGGGTGATCTGGTCGCCGTCACCGAGGATGTACGTCGTCACCGCCCAGGGGGACAGCTTCCACCCCGGCGGGCGGGTCCGGTCGTCGCTCTTGGCCAGGATCGCCAGCTCCTCGGCGTACTGGTCTTCGGCGTGGGCCCGCAGAACCGTTGTCACTACTGCAGCTCCTTCAACATGTCGTCACGGAAACGCAGGAGGGCGGCGACCTCCTGGATGGGGGGTTCGGGGGAGAAACGCGCGGCCGTGTCGTGCAGGGCCGGATCGACGCGCTCCCCGGCGAGTCTGGTGACCTCGCCGACGTACCAGGACTGGTTGCCGGAGGAGAGCTTGAGGATCTTCTCCAGCACGGCGAGCGTCAGGTCGGGACCCCAGGGGGCGGGGACGCCCACCAGGCGGTCGACCAGCCGTCCGTGCCGGTCGGCGTGGTGACGGACGAAGTCCACCGCCACGGCCTCGCGCTCCACCGGGGGCAGCACCGCGAGCAGGTCGGCGAGCGGGTCGTCGAGGAAGAGCTCGCGGGCCCACGCCGGGTCGCCCTGTACGACGGCGGCCCTGACCCATCCGGCCACGACCTCCCGGCGCCAGTCGACGACCTTCATGCGGACGATGTCGCGGGGCGAGGCCCCGAACAGCCGGGGCCAGACGGCCAGCGGGGTACGGGCCACCAGCTGCTGGAGCCACCAGCTCTTCTCACCGGTACCGTGCGGGGGCTTCGCCCGGATGCCGTCGCGTTCCATCGCGGCGTCACAGGTCTCGGGCGGGGTGACGAGTATCTTCCCGCCCCCGAGGATCCTGCCGGGCTTGAGGGTCAGGTGGCGCGCGGCCCGTTCGGCCATCCGCTGCCCGAGGCGCGAGCCCGGAAGCCTGCTGAGCAGGTAGGCGGCCTCGTTGCGGACCTCGCGGCGGCGGTCGTCGAGCGCGGCCTCCAGGAAGGGCTCGTCGTCGTCGGACAGGCCGTCGGCGAGGACCTTGAGAAAGGCCTCCCGGTCGGCGGGCGTCTCCTTCTCCCAGGTCGCCGCGAGCAGTTCCCTGGCCCCGGCCGGGTCCGCGGCCCGCCGCGCGGACAGGTAGACCCGGCGGTCCCCGGAGGTGCCGAGCTCCCAGACCTCGTCGCCGTCGAACCCGGTCACTGCGGCGGAGGTGACCTCCTCCAGCAGGAACCTCCAGGACGGGTTGAGACCGGCCAGCCAGCGGCCCCGGTTCCCGGCGAGCACACCGACGTGCGGCCGGATCGACCTGTCCTTGGCGGCGTGGTCGAGGAGTCTGGGCAGCAGGTGCGGGGCGAGCCGGTAACCGCGTCCCGCGGCCGCCTCCAGCCACTCGTCGAGCAGTTTCGGCCCCTTGCCCTCCAGAAGGCCGGCGAACCGGTCGGCGGCGGCGGGCGGGATCACGGGCTGTTCCTCGGGCGCCGCCGCGGCCGGCGGCTCCACCCCGGTGACCGGTCGCCGTCCCGCGCGCGTCCGCAGCGTGTGCACGGCCGCGCGTTCGAGCAGCTCGACCTCGCTCGCGGCCTGCCCGGGGATCGGGCGCCGGTCGGTCCCGACGAGCGCGGTGGAGACCAGGTCCTCCCATTCGGCGGAGGCGTTCACAGGACGATCACCCTGCCTTCCTCGTCCCAGGTCGTCAGGGGACGCAGGCCCCTGGGGGTCCATTCGGCGGCGACGGTCACGGGGTGACCGCCGGAGACGGCGGCCAGCCGCCAGGGGGTTCCCACCGACGGGTGGAGGGCGAGCCCTCCGGAGGGGCCGGTCAGCAACCGCAGGTCGTTCCCGGCGGGGACCACCCCCTCCAGCAGCACGGGCCAGGAGTCGAGCCAGGGATCGCCGGCCAGCGCCTCGGCGACCTGGTCGAGGGCCGCCCGCACGCTCGTGCCGGGCGGCGGGCCCGCTCCCACGTCCTCACCCCTCGCCGCCACCGTCCCGGCCACCGTCTTACCGGCCACCGACGTGCCGGGCGTCTCAGGGCCGGGCGTCTCAGGGCCGGGCGCCGTCGTCCCGGCCGCACCGGGACGGACCGCGTCGGACCCGTCCGGACCGGCCCCGTCCGAGCCGACCCCGCCCGGACCGATCCCGGCGTCACCGGAACGGGCCGTCACGGAACCGGCCCCGGGACGGATCGTCCGGTGACGGGCGGCGACCACGGCGCGCAGCGGAGCCGAGCCGGGATAGAACGCCAGGTCGGCGTCGACGGTCGTGCCGGTGACCAGGGAGGCGTCCAGGGCCTGCCCGGCCGGGGCGAAGGAGAGCACCAGCGCGACCCTGCCGGTCTCACGGCCACGAAGCCACACCCTGCGGGCGGTCAGCCTGTCGTTCTCCTCGTCGCGCCGTCCCAGCACGTCCCACCGGTCGCGGACGGTGCCGCCGGCGATCACCTCCTCCTTGGTCATCGAGAAGCCGACCCGGTCGCGCACCCGCTGCAGGAGCCCTGCGGGCACCGCTCCCCCGGCCTCCGCCCCGCCCCGGACCTCGCCGTCCGCTCCGGCGACGGCATCAGCGGCATCACCGATGTCACCGGCGCCGTCGGAAGAGGACGCCGGGGACCCCGAGGACGCCGCGAGACGGCGGTGCGCCACGCAGAGCAGGTGCAGCAGCGCGTACTCGCCGAGAAGACGGGCCGGCCAGTCGTCGCCGTCCAGGGTGGCGCCCAGCCGGGAGAGCGAGCCCGCCACCCCGGGAGCCTGGGCGTCGACCAGGCGCTTGGCCAGGGCGTCCCACTGGTCGTGACGCCGGGATCCGGCGATGCCCTGCCTGATCTGGTCGGCGAGCCAGCGTTCCAGATCCGCGAGACCGGCGGTCACGCGCTGCTCGCGCCGGTCGGCCCTGCGGCCGTCGGCGGGACCCGCCTCGGCGGCCTTGGCCGCTCGGGCCGCTCCGGCCTCGGCCGCCTTGGCCGCTCGCCCGCGCCGCCCGTCCAGCCACTCGCCCACCCAGTCGGCGGGCTCGTCGGCGGCGGGGACACCGTCGGCCGACCAGAGCAGCAACAGGCCCAGCGCGTGCTTGCACGGGAACTTCCTGCTCGGACAGGTGCACTTGTAGGCGGGCTCGGACAGGTCGACGCACGCCCGGTAGGGCTTGGAGCCGCTGCCCTTGCACTCGCCCCACAGCGCGTCGGCACCGACTCCCGTCCCCGACCACTTGGCGGGAGAGGAGACTCCGTGGGCTGCCTTCTGGGAGGAGGCGTCGGGCGCGAGCGCCAGCACCTGATCCCGGTTCCACCGTTCGATCACGCAGCGAACGCTAGCCAACTGTGCCGACAAAACCACATCGATCTCCACCAGGCCGTCCCCGCCCGCGGGACGCGTTCCGGGACGTACCGTGCCGCGGGACGTCCGGTGCCGCGGGAGGATTGCGGGACGCGCTCCGTGACGCGACGCGACGTGACGTACTGTCGTCCGCGATCCCTAGAATCCGTCTGTGACGATGCTTTCCCGACCTCCGCTCGCCGAGGCGCTCGATCTGCTGCCGCACCCCGAGGGCGGCTGGTTCCGCGAGACCTGGCGGACCTCCGCCGAGCTCACCCCTCCCGGATACGACGGGGTCCGGGCCACGGCCACCGGGATCTACTTCCTCCTCCAGCCCGGCGAGGAGTCGCGTCCCCACGTGGTCCGTTCCGACGAGATCTGGTTCTGGCACCGGGGTGGTCCGCTGACGCTCGTCCTCGGCGGTCACGAGGGGGTGCCCGCCACCACCGTGACCCTGGGTCCCCTGGTGGAGGAGGGCCAGCTGCCACAGGTCCTGGTGCCCGGAGGCACCTGGCAGGCCGCCCGGCCCGCGGGCGACGAGGGGGTGCTGGTGAGCTGCGTGGTCTCCCCCGGCTTCGACTTCGCCGACTTCCGCATGATCTGACGACGCCACCACCCGACCGACGCCCCCACCTGACGCCCCCGCCCGGCCCGACGCCCCCGCCCGATGCCCCCGACCGACGCTCCTGCCCGACGCCCCCGCACGACGTCCCCGGCCGATGTGACGTCCTCTTCCCGCGTGGGGAGAATGCGGTTACACGCATACCCGGGAGGTCGAAGGTGACCAGCGAGATCGTCTCCGTCATCGGCGGAAAAGAAACGTCCAGCGGTGTGACCTACGAGTCGGTCGACCCGGCCCACCTGGACGAGGTGGTCGCACGGGTCCGACTGGCCGACCCGGGCACGTTCTCCTCCGCGTGCCGCACGGCCGCCGCCGCGCAGAGGGAGTGGGCGCGCGTCCCGGCGCCCGTCCGGGGACGGGTGATCGCCTCCATCGGGCGCCTGGTGGAGGCCAACGCCGTCGAGCTCGCCCGCCTGGTCACCCGCGAGATCGGCAAGCCGTACGCCGAGGCGCTGGGCGAGGTCCGCGAGATCGTCGACACCTGCGACTTCTTCCTCGGCGAGGGCCGGAGGCTGTACGGGCAGACGGTCCCCTCGGAGATGCCGGACAAGAACCTGTTCACCTTCCGGGTCCCCGTCGGGGTGGCCGCGGTGATAACCGCCGGCAACTTCCCGGTGGCGGTGCCGTCGTGGTACCTCGTCCCGGCGCTGCTCTGCGGCAACGCGGTGGTGTGGAAGCCCGCCGAGTACGCGGCGGCCTCGGCGCACGCGCTCTACCGGTTGTTCGAGGCGGCCGGTCTGCCGGACGGCGTGCTGAACCTGGTCCTCGCCGACGGCGCCACGACGTTCGAGGGCCTGGAGGCGGCGCTGGCCGAGGGCACGGTGCACAAGGTCGGGTTCACCGGCTCCACCGAGGTGGGCCGCGCCGTCGGCGAGCTGTGCGGGCGCCACCTGCAGTCCCCCTGCCTGGAGCTGGGCGGCAAGAACCCGATGGTCGTGATGCCGGACGCCGACCTGGACCTGGCCGTGGAGGGCGCGCTGTTCGCGGGCTTCGGCACGGCCGGGCAGCGCTGCACCTCGCTCGGCACGGTGATCGTGCACGAGAGCGTCCACGACGAGTTCCTGAGCCGGTACGCCCGCGCCGTGGCCGGGGCCGCGATCGGCGACCCGTCCGGGGACGTGTTGTGCGGCCCGCTGCTGGAGCGCAGGTTCGCCGACCGCTACGAGGAGTACCTGGGCTGGATCCTGCCGCACCACACGGTCGTCTCCGGCCCGGTCGGCCGGATCACCGCCGACAGCCCGCGCGGCGACTTCACCGGGGAGGGCGGCCTCTACTACCACCCGGTGGTCGTGGACGGTGTCCGTCCCGACGACCGGCTGTTTTTGGAGGAGACCTTCGGCCCCGTCGTCGGCGTGACCTCCTTCACCACCCTGGAGGAGGCCCTCCACCTGGCCAACCTGCCCGGTTACGGGCTCTCCTGCTCGATCTACACGACCGATCCGGCCTCGGTCTTCCGCTTCCGCGAGGGGATCGGCGCGGGCATGGTCAGCGTCAACAACTCCACCTCCGGCGCGGAGGCCCACCTGCCGTTCGGCGGCAACGGCAGGTCCGGGAACGGGAGCCGCCAGTCCGGGGTGTGGGTCCTCGACCAGTTCACCCGGTGGCAGTCGATGAACTGGGACCACTCGGGAAGGCTGCAGAAGGCCCAGATGGACGTCGCCGAGATCGTTCCCGACCTGGAGTTCCGCCTCTGAGACGGCCTCGCCCCTGTGACCATCATGTGAGACGATTCTTCTTGAAATGTGAGACCTCTGTTACGGTCGGAGCGATCGCCGACGAGGGAGAGGTCCCCATGACAGGCACGAACGCCGTCTACACCCACGGGCACCACGAGTCCGTGCTCAGGTCCCACCGGTGGCGTACCGCGGAGAACTCGGCGGCGTACCTGCTCGGGCACCTGAGGCCGGGCACGAGCCTGCTGGACGTGGGGTGCGGGCCCGGCACCCTCACCGCCGACCTGGCCGCGCGCGTCGCGCCCGGCCGGGTCACCGCGGTGGAGGTGAGCGAGGAGGCGCTCGGCCTGGCGCGGGCGGAGGCCGGGCGCCGGGGGCAGGACGGCATCGCGTTCGCGGTGGCGGACGTGCACGCCCTGGACTTCCCCGACGACACCTTCGACGTGGTCCACGCCCACCAGGTGCTCCAGCACGTCGGCGACCCGGTGCGGGCGCTGCGCGAGATGCGCCGGGTGTGCCGGCCGGGCGGGATCGTGGCGGTACGCGACAGCGACTACACCGCGTTCACCTGGTTCCCCGAGGTGCCCGCGCTGACGGAGTGGCTCGACCTCTACCGGACGGCGGCGCGGGCCAACGGCGGCGAGCCCGACGCCGGGCGGCGGCTGCTGTCGTGGGCGCGCCGGGCGGGGTTCACCGACGTCACGGCCACCTCCTCGACCTGGTGCTTCGCCACACCCGAGGACCGGTCCTGGTGGGGCGGCATGTGGGCCGAGCGGGTGCTGCGCTCCGACATGGCCCGCCAGGTCCTCGCCTCGGGCGTCGCCACCGAGGAGGATCTGCGCCGCATCTCCCAGGGATGGCTGGAGTGGGCCGGGGAGCCGGACGGCTGGCTGTCGCTGCTGCACGGCGAGCTGATCTGCCGCGCCTGAGGACCCGTGACCCGTCCGGCGCGGATCGCCCCGCGCGGTCGTCCTGCGCGGTCGCCCCGCACACCGGGTGGCCCGGGAAAAGGGCCGGGGCGCCCGCCGACGCGGACGCCCCGGGAACGGACGGGACTACTGCTTGGTGATCTTCACGTTGTCGACGCCGGCCTCGACCAGGGAGGCGCCGGAGGCGTCACCGGCCTCGACCAGGATGCGGACGCTCTGCCCGGCGAAGGCGGAGATGTCGACGTTGGCGGTGGCCCAGGCGCCGTCACGGTTGGCGGCCGAGCCGAGCTGCTGGAAGACCTGCGTGGTGGTGGAGCCGACGACCTTCACCCGCAGGAAGTCGGCGTTGGAGGCGTTGGAACCGTGCGCCAGGTACCAGGAGAACCCCAGCTTCAGCGTCCCGGTCGGCAGGGTGATCGCCGGGGAGCGGATGCTGCTGACCCCGCCGTCCAGGTCGTGCTCGCCCGCCGAGGCGCCGGCCAGACGGCCGGTGACCAGGTCGTTGCTGCCGCTGACGGTGGTGCCCAGCTGCTTGGTGCCGCTGGAGGTGGTGGCCTCGGGGTCACCGCGCTCCCACGCGCCGGCCGTGGCGGTGTCGGTCGCGGACGGGTTGACCGTCCAGCCGGTCGCCGTCTCGAACTCGTCGGAGTAGACGGTCACCCCGGGGTTGGAGCCGCCGCAGTACTGCGACTCCTTGCCGATGATCCGGTACACGCAGTCGGAGTACTCGACGAAGCGCAGCACGGCCTCGCGGTTGCGGGTGGTCTGCGGGCCGATCTGCTCGTCCGGAGGATAGAAGCCCGGCGAGGCGCTGACCGGGTACATCTCGAAGGTGTAGCTGAAGATCTTGTAGACGCCCCACATCCAGTCGTCGATCGTGCCGTCGGTGACGTACAGGTCGCTGGCCTGCTGAGGGGTGTAGTTGTTGGTGGAGGCCATGTTCTGGCCCAGGGTCGCGTGGGCGTCACGGTCGTCCTGGGTCAGGCCGGGCGCGGTGTCGTTGAAGGTGTAGCCGTACGGCCACAGGATCAGCTCGCCGTAGGTGTGCCAGTCGATGTGCGACTTGATCTGCTGCACGCCGCCGACGACCCGGCTGCGCACCCAGTTGGCCACCGCCCGCACCTCGGGGGCCGACTCCGCCGCGGGACCGCGGTAGGTGTCGCTGGAGGCCGAGCCGGACGAGCCGGCGCAGCAGCCCCAGTTGTAGCCCCAGTTGCGGTTCATGTCCGTGCCCACGTACGACGAGCCGGAGTTGGGCTGGCGGTTCTTGCGCCAGGAGCGGTAGGAGCCGCTGGCGATGTCGTACTCGCCGCCGTCCGGGTTGAGGTCCGGCATGATCCAGATCTCGCGGCCGTTGACCAGGTTCGCGATGCGGCTGTCGGTGGTGTAGCCGTCGGTGAACAGGTTGAGCAGGTAGATCGCCATCTCGACGGTCAGGTGCTCGCGGGCGTGCTGGTGGTGGGTGAACAGCACCTCGGGCTCGTTCTCGTCCGTGGCGACGTTGTCACTGATCTTCACGGCGATCAGGTCGCGTCCCTCGTACGACGTGCCGTAGCTGATCTTGCGGGCGATCGTCGGATGGTCGGCGACGATCTGGTTCACCGCGGCGGTCATCTCGGCGTAGTTGTGGTAGCCCGAGTCGGACGGCGGGAAGTCCGCGCGCTGCTCGGGGCCGGTCGGGAATAACGCCCGGGGGATCCGGGTGACGGCGTAGCCGAGTTTCTTGATCTCGGCCACTTCCTCCTGGCTGGCGGTGACCACGACGGAGTCGGAGCCGACCTGGTCGATCGCGGCACCCGTGGCGGCGACCGCACTGCGCTGCTGGGACGTGCTCGGACCCTGGACCTTGTACTGGCTGTTCGGTTGTGGCTCGGCCGAGGCTCCTGCCCCGGTCACACCGAGACACAACAGCGCCAGGGCGGCGAACACCACGATCAGTCGGCGTCTCACCTGTGTCCTCCTCAGGCACGCACTCTAGGGATTGGTCGCGTGCCTCCACTGAGAGTCAGACAACGGCGTTGATTGGAAAAGGCCCAAATTTGGGCGCCGCGTGGACTCCGGGAGGAGCTGCAGGGCCGAGGGAGGGGATCAGAAGACGATCCGGAACCAGAGCGTCCGGGCACCCCCCGGGGTCCCGGGGCGCACGCCCCACCGGTCCGCGAGCAGGTCCACCAGGAACATGCCCCGCCCGCCCTCGGCCTCGGGGTCGTTGCGCACGTGCGGCGCCGAGGCACCGGACCCCGCGTCGCAGACCTCGACCAGCACCGCCGCCGGCCTCACCGTCACCGTCATCGCGACCTCGCCGCCCGCCCGGGAGCCGGAGTGCACGACCGAGTTGGTCACCACCTCGCTCACCAGGAGAACGACGTCGTCCAGGGCGGGATGGCCCTCACCCAGCAGTTCCCTGACCCGGCCGCGCGCCACCGCCACCGATTCCGGCACCCCCTTGAGGGTCACCCTCATCCGAGGTGAGACGGCCTGCCGTCCGGTCCTCATCGTCGACCTCACTCCCCGACACGCATATTCCATGCACGTCGCCCTCTGAGATGGCACACTCACTCACGGTGAACTGTTCTATCAAGGACTGCAATACCTCATGTTGAGATTCCACAGTTTTCCTATCAAAGGACGGAGGGAGGTAGATGCGTGGTTTCTCGGCGCAGCCCCACGGCCCGGCATCGCCGCCTGGTCGCTGAACTCAACCGTCTGCGAAAGGACAGTGGGCTGACCAGGGTGGAGGTGGCCGAGCGGATCGGCTCCACCGACACCACCGTCTGGCGGTACGAGACGGGTCAGACCCGTCCCCGGCCCTCGGACGTGTCGGCCCTCACCGATGTGTACGGAGTGACCGGCGAGGCACGGGACTTCCTGATCCAGCTGGCCGTCGAGGCCAGGCGACGCGACTGGTGGCACCGCCACCGGCAGGCGTTCAAGCCCGGCTTCGACTCCTACATCGGACTGGAGGCGGAGGCGTCCCTCGTGCGCTCGTACGAGCCGCTCGTCGTCCCCGGCCTGATGCAGACCGAACCGTACGCACGTGCCGTGGTCGAGGCGACCTCCGTCGTCCAGACCCCCTCAACGGTCGAGGAGACGGTCGCCGTGCGCATCTCGCGTCAGCGGTTGCTGCACGGACCAGGCGACCCCATCCACCTCGTCGCGGTACTCGACGAAGCGGTGATCCGACGCCGGATCGGCGGCGGCGGCATCATGACGGAGCAGCTGGAACATCTCGTCCACCTCGGCGGGCTGCCCAACGTGGAGATCCGGGTCCTCCCGTTCTCCGCCGGGGCCCACCCCGCGATGGACGGGCCGTTCTGCCTGCTCAGCTTCCCCGAACCGGAGGATCCCGACCTGCTCTACCTGGAGCAGGCCGCGAGCGGGCTCCTGCCGGACGCACCAGAGCACGTCAGCCGGTACGCCTCCATGTTCGAGAGCCTCTGCGCCATGGCCCTCGACCAGGAGGCGTCGGCGGCCTTCATCGCCCAGATGGCGAGAAGGTTCTCCACCCCCTAGTACCCGAAGGAAGAAAAAGTGCGAGGGTCCACGATGGATCTGTCCGACGCCCAATGGCGCAAGAGCGGCCGCAGCACCGGAGGCAACTGCGTGGAGGTGGCGGTCGTCCCCGGTGACGCGACGACCGTCGTCCACAAGGCCGGCTCCGACCACCTCTACCTCGTCCGCGACTCCAAGGATCCGAAAGGCCCGGCGCTGGCGTTCACCCGGAGCGAGTGGGACGCCTTCGTCGGCGGCGTGAAGGACGGCGAGTTCGACTGACACACCTCCGGGGGAACCGCCTCACCGGTTCCCCCGGAACCGGCGGGTCCCGTGCCCGGCCCTTTTCCGGCCGGACACGGGACCCGTCGCGCACCGGACCCTAGGTCAGGTCCTCGCACTTCCTGGCGTCGGGATCACCGGCTGCCTTCGGCACCCAGCGGACGTTGGCGAACGAGGCCGAGAAGGCCCCCTCGGTGTAGACCAGGAACGGCGTGTTCACCACCTCCAGGTCCAGACCACCCGCGGCGAAGCACGAGACGGGAATCTTGACCGTCGTCTTGGTGCCGACCGGGATCCCCTGGAACAGGGAGGTCGCCACCACCTCGGACAGGCACGGGTAGACGCAGTGCACGCTCAGCACGGTCCTGGCGGCCGGGGCCTGGTGCACGATCGTGTCGAAGACCAGCGCCCCACCCGCGTTGAGGTACCCCCGCAGGTCCGAACCTCCGGCCGGGTTCTGCATGTAGAGCTGGGCCGGGCCGGTGCCGCTCCAGGTCGCCTTCAGGCCGTCCTGCTGCACGTTGACGTCCACGGGCTCCACGCTGATCTCGGCGTGCGCCGCCCGGCCGTCGGCGCCGATCTCGGTGCCGCCCCAGTTCTCCGCCGAACCGATGAGGCTCTTGTACGGCGCGACGTCCGTCCGGTTGAAGATCTCCAGATCCTCACTGGCCTCGCCACCGCCGCCCTGCGGGCCGCAGCCGGTCGGCGCGGTCTCGTCCAGCGTCCCCACCGGGGCGGTCTGGCCGTTGCGCAGGCCGTACCCGAGACCGAAGAGCGGGTCGTACCCCTCGGTGCCGGGGTTCAGCGGCGTCTGGCAGGCGCCCTTCGGCCACGAGAACGGCAGCTTGCCGGTGTAGCCCTCGCGGTGCTTGCCCCGCACCAGCAGGTCGGCGACGCCGCCGCCCTCGGTGCCCGGCAACCACGCGGCGACGAAGGCGTCGGAGCGGTTGAGCTCCTTGTTCACCCACATCGGCCGGCCGCTGACGTAGACGGTGACGACCGGCGCACCCTTGCCGCTGACCCGGTCGAGCACGGCCAGGTCACCGGGGTAGAGCTTGGCGGCCTCCAGCGAGCGCCGCGCCAGGTCCCCGACACCCTCGGCGTACGGGGTCTCGCCGATCACCGCGACGACCGCGTCGAACGCCGACGGGTCGACGCCCTCACCGGTCTCGCTGAAGGTGACGTCGGCCTCGCCCAGCGCCTCGCGCAGGCCGCCGAGGATCGTCGTGCCGTTGGGGAAGTCGGCGTTGACGTTGCCGGTGCCCTGCCAGGTGAGCGTCCAGCCGCCGGTCTGGTTCTGCAGGCTGTCGGCGCTCTTGCCCACCACCAGGACCTTGGAGTCGGACGCCAGCGGCAGCACCTTGCCGTTGTTCTTCAGCAGGACCTGCGACTTGCGCACGGCCTCCCTGGCGAGCCTGCGCGCCTCCAGCGCGTCGGCCGACCCGGCGAAGGCGCGCTTGGAGGGCTTGGGCCCGTCGAGCACACCGGCGCGCAGCTTCACCCGCAGGATGCGGGTGACCGCGTCGTCGATCCGCGCCATCGGGATCTCGCCGCTCTCCACCTGGGCGATCGTGTTGGCGATGAACGCCTTCCAGTCGCCTGGCACCATCACCACGTCGATGCCCGCGTTGACGGCCTTGGCGCAGCTCGCGTTGGTGCAGCCGGCGACCTGGCCGATGCCGTTCCAGTCCGAGACGACGACGCCGTCGAAGCCCATCTTCTTCTTGAGGATCTCGTCGAGGGCGCGCTTGCTGCCGTGCAGCTTGCCCTCCTCGATGCCGAGCTCGGTGTTGGTCCAGCTGTTGAACGAGACCATCACGCTCTGGGCGCCGGCTGCGAGAGCGCCGTAGTAGCCCTGGCCGTGCACGTTGATCATCTCGGCCTCGGACGAGGGGTTGACGCCCTGGTCCACGCCCTTGAGGGTGCCGCCGTCACCGATGAAGTGCTTGGCGGTGGCGATCACCCCGTCCTGGCCGATCCCCCAGGGGTGCCTGCCCTGCAGGCCCTTGACGGCCTCGTACCCGTAGGCGCGGGTGATGCGGGGGTCCTCGGAGAAGCCCTCGTAGGTACGGCCCCACCGGTCGTCGAGGGGGACGGCGAGGGTCGGCGCGAACGCCCAGTCCTGGCCGGTGGCGCGGATCTGGCGGGCGGTCGCCGCGCCGATGTCACGGACCAGGCACGGGTCCTGCGCCGCGCCCAGGCCGATGTTGTGCGGGAAGACCGTCGCGCCGTAGACGTTGTTGTTGCCGTGCACGGCGTCGATGCCCCAGATCACCGGGATCTTCGTCCGGCTGGCGACGGAGGCGTTCCAGTAGGAGTCGGCGAGGTCGAGCCAGGCCTTGGGGGCGGCGTGCTTGTCGCGGTTCGGCCACGCGCCGCCGCCGTTGAGCACCGAGCCGATGAAGTACTGCCCGACCTCCGCGGGGGTGATCGCGGTGATCTCCGGCTGGGTCATCTGGCCGACCTTCTCGGCGAGCGTCATGCCCGCGAGGATCTTCGCGATCCGGCGCTCGTGGAACCAGTTCTGCCCGATCTTGCTCTTGACCTTCGGCCACTCGGTCAGGGTGGGCAGCTTCTTCTCGATGCGGGCACAGCCGCGGGAGTCCAGGGCCGGCTTGCCGATCACCGGTTGCCGGGCGCCGGTGGCGCTCTCGGCTCCCGCGCTCGGGATGCCGGCCGTCCCGGTGGCCAGCACGGCGAGACTCGCGAGCACCGCGAATCCGCTCCGGCGGGCGCCCGGGCGGGCGAAGGGTCTGATCATCGAGGGTCCGTTCTCGAGGCACTGCGACGGTCGCGGCGGTCCCCCCGGAGTCCGCACTTGGCAGATCCTGACGCTGTGACGCGACCTAGTCAATAGCCTCGCGGGAGCGCTCTCTCGGGCGAAGCGCCGTCCCGCGAGCCCGCCGGACGGGGAAAAGCGCTCCCACCAGGGGCCTCACCATCGGGATCACCCCCACCTGCCCCGGAGCGGGGATCGGACGGATCTCGTAGAGAGAGCGCTCTCAGCGTGTCGTCCGGTGGATCGTTCACCTCACGACTCACCGCCCGGCGCCTTTACAACGTAGATCACTAACTTCGCCGGAGCGCACGCCTCACCCGCGCCACCCGGTGACGAAATCTGGGGTAGGACATATTCCTACATGTCAGAATCCTGGGAATGAAGGATCTCCCCGGGCGCCGGAACTCGCACGGGCCTCGGGATCGAGACCTCCGGGAGCCGCCCTCGACCCGGAACGGCCGGCCGACGGACTTGGAGTGACCCATGAGCGACCACGCGGACGAGATCACCCCCGAACGCCGGGCCCGCGGACTGGAGATCATGAGAAACGTCTACGGCGGGGACCACGACGACGAGGGGCCCGGTGACTTCTTCGGGATGACGGTCGAGCACCTGTTCGCCGAGGTGTGGTCCAGGGAGGGCATCTCCAACCGCGACCGGCGGCTGCTCCTGCTCGGCCTGCTCGTCGGCCAGGGCATGGACGACCCGGTCGAGGTGCAGCTGGACGCGGCGATCCGGACCGGCGACCTCACCCCCGGCGAGCTGCGCGAGATCGTCGTCTTCCTCACCCACTACGCCGGCTGGCCCCGGGGATCCCGGCTGAACACCCAGGTCGAGGAACTGATCGCCCGCGTCATGCGGTCGTAGCGGCCCGCCGGGGGCCGGAGCGGAGCGGCCCCGCGTTCCGGGGGCGGCCGCGCCGGCTCACCCGCCGCAGGTGCTCATCCCGTTCTCGCGCGCGAACCGCTCCCGGGCGGCCGGCCCCGGCGGCCCCTGGCGGCCCCCGGCGGCCCTTCGCGGACCGGCCGCCGGTCAGAGCCTCTCGACGTTGGGCCCGCGGCAGCGGTTGCGGGTGTCGAGGACGAAGGCGCTCGCCCGCTGGACGAGCGCGTAGTCGAAGCAGTCGTGGTCGGTGAGGACCACCACCGCGTCGGCCTCGGCCAGCTCCCGCTCGGAGAACGCGACCACCTCGACCCCCGGCGGCAGCAGGAAGGAGTCCACGTGCGGGTCGGCGGCCCGCACGTCGGCGCCCAGCTTGCGCAGGCCCCTGACCACGTCGATCGCGGGCGACTCGCGGCAGTCCCCCGCGTTCTTCTTGTACGCCAGGCCCAGCGCGAGCACCCGGCTGCCGTTGACCGGCTTGCGCGACCGGTTCAGCGCGAGCCCCAGCCGGCGTACCACCTGGTCCGGCATGTGGCGGTTGATGTCGTTGGCCAGTTCCACGAACTGGAAGTTGTGCCCGAGGCTGCGCTTGACCTTCCAGGACAGGTACGACGGGTCGATCGGCAGGCAGTGCCCGCCGACCCCGGGTCCGGGGGTGAAGCGCATGTAGCCGAACGGTTTGGTGGAGGCGGCGTCGATGGCCTCCCAGACGTCGATGCCCAGCTGCTGCGCGAAGATCGACAGCTCGTTCACCAGGGCGATGTTGACGTGCCTGAAGGTGTTCTCCAGGAGCTTGCACAGCTCCGCCACCTGCGGTGAGGAGACCGGGACGACCTGGTCGACGAGCCGCGCGTAGAACGCCCGGATCCGTTCCAGGGAGGCCGCGTCGATGCCGGAGACCACCTTGGGGGTGTTCTCCAGGCGCCAGTGCCCGTTGCCCGGGTCGATCCGTTCCGGGCTGTAGCCGAGGTGGAAGTCCTCGGGCGCGCGCAGGCCGGAGCCCTCCTCCAGCAGGGGCAGCAGGTACTCCTCGGTGGTGCCCGGGTAGGTGGTGGACTCCAGCACGACCGCGGCGCCCCGCCGCAGCAGCGGGGCGACCGCCTCCCCGGCCGCGGCGATGTGGCGCAGGTCGGGGACGCCGTCGCGGAGCGGTGTCGGCACGGTTATCACGCAGACGTCGAACCCCTCGGCGGCCCCGTAGTCGGCACCGACCACGTAGCGGCCGGAGCGGTGGGCGGCGGCCAGCGCTCCGTCGCCGACGTCCTCGACATAGGACTCGGCCGCGTTGAGGCGCTTGACCCGCCGTTCGTCGACGTCGACGCCGACCACGTCGAATCCCGCCGCGACGGCCCGCATCGCGAGAGGCAGGCCGACGTACCCCTGGCCGACCACGACCAGCTTCTCTCCCACGGCAGGACCTCCGTCGCCTCGGAAAAAGGAGAATACGAAACGACTTTAGGAGGGAATGTTCTCCCGGCACCTATCAGGCGGTGAACCGGGCGTGTCGCCGCCCGGGAATCGTCCCGGAAACGGCGTGGAAACGGCCTGGAATCGACGCGCGGGCCGTCCCCGGCCGGCCCGGGACCGGCCGGGAATCGCGCCGGGAACGGTTCGGCCGTGGTTCGCGGCCCGCACCGGTCGGTGTCCCGGCGCGGGCCGTTACGAACACCGTATGCTCATAAATAGAAAATATCCGGCTTTTATCGACATTACGGTGTTCTCGCAGCTCAGCGAACCGGGTAAAGGTGCCGCGACCGCGCGTACAACAGACCCGTCCGCCCGCATGTCGCTCCGCTACGGAACGCGGCGGGGTACGTAGCATTCAGCCGTGTATTCCATGCGCGACATCGGCGCCGAATCGAAGAAGAGGGTCCGTTGACCGCGGGCGGCGCTTCTTCTCGCGTCCTTCCGTCGAATTCCGGCCGCCCGGCACCGGCCGTTCCCTTCAACCGGACGTACGTATCGGCCGACGAGATCGACTATCTGGCCGAGGCCGTGCGCCTGGGCTCCACGTCCGGGGACGGGCCGTTCACCCGGCGGGCCGCCGCGCTGCTCCGGGAGATGACCGGGGCGCGGCAGGTGCTGCTGACCACCTCCTGCACGCACGCCCTGGAGATGTCGGCGCTGCTGCTCGACCTCAGGCCCGGCGACGAGGTGATCATGCCGTCGTTCACCTTCGTCTCGACGGCCAACGCCTACGCCCTGCGCGGGGCGGTGCCGGTCTTCGTCGACTGCAGGCCCGACACCCTGAACCTGGACGAGACGATGCTGGAGGCGGCGATCACCGACCGCACCCGGGCCGTCGTCGTCGTCCACTACGCCGGGGTCGGCTGCGAGATGGATCCGATCCTCGCCGTGACCGAGCGGCACGGCCTGGCCCTGGTCGAGGACAACGCCCACGGTCTCGGCGGCTCCTACCGGGGGCGCCCGCTGGGGTCGTTCGGCCGGATGGCGGCGCAGAGCTTCCACGAGACCAAGAACGTGCAGTGCGGCGAGGGCGGCGCGCTGCTGGTGAACGACGCGGAGCTCGCCGTCCGCGCCGAGATCGTCCGGGAGAAGGGCACCGACCGCGGGCGGTTCTTCCGCGGCCAGGTGGACCGGTACCGGTGGGTCGACATCGGCTCCAGCTACCTGCCCTCCGACGTCCTCGCCGCGCAGCTCACCTCCCAGCTGGAGTCGTTCGGGAAGATCCAGGCCATGCGCCAGGAGGTGTGGCGCAGGTACCACACCGAGCTGGCGGGCTGGGCCGCGGCCAACGGGGTCCGGCGTCCGACGGTCCCCGACGACCGCGAGCACCCGGCGCACCTGTACCACCTGCTGCTGCCCGACCTGGACAGCAGGCAGGCGTTCATCGCCCACCTCGCCGGCAGGGGCGTGCAGGCGGCGTTCCACTACCAGCCGCTGCACACCGCCCCGGCGGGCGTGCGCTACGGCCGGGTGGCCCCGGGGGGATGCCCGGTCACCGAGGACGTCGCCGACCGCCTGGTACGGCTGCCGCTCTTCGCCGACCTGGACGACGCCGGGGTGACGCGCGTGGTCGAGGCCGTGCTCGGCCACGAGGTACGCCGGTGAGCTGGCGGGAGATGACCGGGAACCAGGCGCCCCGGACCGTGGAGGCCCCGTTCGACTCGGCCCGGTTCGGCCGCCCGGTGGAGCGCCTGACCGTCCCGGCGGGGGCCGGGCCGTCCTTCGGACCGGTCCGCGAGGCCGTCCTGGGCTCGGCGGCCGACGTCATCGTGCTCCGCTACCCGGCCGGGCACGTCGGCTGGTTCGCCGAGCTGACCTCGCTCGGCCGTACCGCCGTGCTCGCGGACTCGCTGGCCTACTGGCGGCTGCGCGCGGGACGGGGCCGTGCGCCGAGGTCGCGACCGGACCTGCTGGCCGGTGGCCCGCTCCCCCCGGCGGCCGTGCCCGGCCCGGTCTCCGACATCTTCGCCGCCTACCGCAGCCACTACGTGGCCAACCCGCTGTTCGACGCCGCGGCCGCGCTGGAGGGGTACCGGGAGTGGGCGGTGCGCTCGGCCGCGTCCGGCAGGTGCGTGGCCCTGCGGGAGCGGGACGCGGACGGCGCCCGTGCCGTGGTGGTTCCTTCCGAAGATGGAAACGAGGGCGGGGACGACGGGGGCGGGGTCCTCGCGCTGGCGACACTCTCCGAGGACGACGGGGCCACCGAGATCCTGCTCGCCGGGGTCGTCTCCCGCGCGCGCGGGCAGGGTCTCTACGCCCACCTGCTGGCCGCGGTGGAGGAGCGCACCCTGGCCCGGGGCGGGCGGGAGGTCGTCATCTCCACCCAGGGGCACAACACCGGCGTGCAGCGGGCCTGGGCCCGGTACGGGTTCGAGCCCGTGCACACCTTCCTCACCGTTCACCTGGTCCGGAGCCGGCTGCTGCGTGGACGGCGACGCTAGCGCCGCCCGGCTGCCGGGGAACGGCAGGCCCGGCCGGCGACCCGACGCGCTCGCACACCACGTAGGTCGGCCGGCCCATGCCGTTGCCGTGGATGCGCCCGACGTACTCACCGAGCACGCCCACGGAGATCAGCTGGGCCGAGGAGAAGAGCGTGATCATCGACGCGATCGTGGTGAACCCGGCCACGGTGGTGTCCCCGCTGGCGAAGCGCCAGAGCACGACGCCGCCCAGCAGCAGGCCGACGGTGCCGATCAGGAACCCCAGGTAGCTGGCCGCGCGGAGCGGGGCCGCGCTGTAGCCCAGGAGCATGTTGACCGCGTGCCGCAGCAGCATGCCCGGGGTGTAGTTGGACCGCCCGTGGCCGCGCTCGCTCATCTGCACCCCGACCGATCCCACCCGGGTGGTGGCCCAGGACAGGGCCACGTCGACGCAGGCGTGCGGCCCGGACAGCTGCTGGAAACCGTCGCGCAACCGGGTGCGGAAGGCCCGGAAGGCGCTGATCGTCCGCGCGGTGCGGATCCCCAGCCCACCGGCCATCGCGGTCTTGACCGACCGGGAGGCGAGGTTGCGGACCAGCCCGTGCTCCTCGCGGTGCGGCACGCCGTACACCAGGTCCAGGCCGTCGTCCTCCAGGGCGGCCAGCAGCAGGGGGATCTGCCCGGGAGGGTGCTGCAGGTCGTCGTCCATGGTGACGACCACCTCGCACTGGGCCTCCCTGATCCCGGCGACCAGCGCGTTGTGCTGGCCGTAGTTGCGCGACAGGTGCAGTGCCCGTACCCCCTCGACGCGCTGCGCCAGCTCGGTGGCGGCCCGCCAGGTGTCGTCCGGGCTCCCGTCGACGACGAGGATCACCTCGTACCGGACGGAGAGCTCGCGCAGGACCGCGACGACACCCGTCACCAGTGCCGGAAGGGTCCGCGCGGAGCGGTAACACGGAATGACCACCGACACGGACATTGATCCCCCGATTACGTCTCACAGCGAGCTAGCATCATGTGCCGCGATGATGAACACGATTGAACGGCCGGATATGGTACAAGCGGAAAATCGGACCGATCGCGAAAAACGTCTTTGTTTCTGGCGAGGAGGTTTTATCTCCTCCCGTGGTGGACAGCGCATCACATACCTGATGGCCAGCGCCACGACGGCCCTGCTCTATTACGCTCTCCTGGGCCTGGCATTGCTCGTCGTGAACGATGCGGTCTCCTACCTTCTGCTGGCGATGGCGGCCCATCTGACGACCGTGGTGATCGTCTACCCGTGGTACCGGCTGGTGGTGTTCCGCACGAGCGACCGGTCGTGGGTCGCGGGCTACCTGCGCTTCTACGCGGTCGGACTCGGTTTCCTGGGGGCGTCCCTGGCCGGGCTCCCGGTGCTGGTGGAGCTGTGCCGCCTTCCCGTGATGGCGGCGCAGGCGGTGATCCTCGTCATCAGCCCCACGGTGACGTACGCGGTCCACCGCGCCTGGACGTTCCGCGAGCGGGTGAACGTCCGGCCCGGTTGAAAACGCTCCCCTTTCTCCGCAAAGGCCATTGCGGCGGACGGGCGCCGTCCGGATCCCCCCGTAGTTTTCAACGGGATCCACCGGCCGCCGTGGCCACGCGGTCCCGGTGGAAGGGGCCAGAATCGATGAAGGCACTTGTGCTGGCGGGGGGCAGGGGAACGAGGCTGCGCCCGCTCACCCACACGTCCGCGAAACAACTCGTTCCGGTCGCCAACAAACCGGTGCTGCACTACGGGCTGGAGGCGATCAGGGACGCCGGGATCACCGTCGTCGGCATCGTCGTCGGCGAGACCGGCGCGGAGGTCCGCGCCGCCGTGGGCGACGGCTCGGCGTTCGGCCTGGAGGTCACCTACATCCAGCAGGAGGCGCCGCTCGGCCTGGCCCACTGCGTGCTGATCGCCCGCGACTTCCTGGGCGACGAGCCCTTCGTGATGTACCTGGGCGACAACTTCCTGCTGGACGGCATCGCCGGCCTGGTGGACGCCTTCCGCGCGTCCGACCACGACGCGCAGATCCTGCTCACCAAGGTGACCGAGCCGCAGTTCTACGGGGTGGCCGAGCTGGGACCGGACGGGGAGATCGTCGCCCTTCAGGAGAAGCCGGAGAACCCGCGCAGCGACCTGGCGATCGTCGGCGTCTACACCTTCTCCCCCGCCATCCACGAGGCGGTCCGGGCGATCGTCCCCTCGGCCCGCGACGAGCTGGAGATCACCGACGCGATCACCTGGCTGATCGACAACGGCCGGCGCGTGCACTCGCACTTCGTCACCGGCTACTGGAGGGACACCGGCCGCCTGCAGGACATGCTGGAGTGCAACCGCATGGTCCTGGAGGCGATCGAGACGACCGTCCGGGGGACGGTGGACGCGGCCTCGGAGATAACCGGGCGCGTCGACATCGGGCCGGGCGCGACGGTGCGCGGGTCGGTGATCCGCGGCCCGGCCGTCATCGGCGCCAACGCCAGGATCGACGGCTCCTACGTCGGCCCCTACACCTCGATCGGCGAGGGCTGCGTGCTGGAGGAGGCAGGGGTGGAGTACAGCATCATCCTGGCCGACTCCGTCGTCAGGGGCGTGTCACCGCTGACCCGCTCGCTGATCGGCCGGAACGTGGAGGTCACCAGGGCGGTCGGGCTGCCCGACACGCACCAGCTCATGGTCGGCGACCACAGCCGGGTGCAGCTGCGCGCCTGAGGCGCGGGGGCACCATCCCATCGAGGCACACGTCTGGGAGGACGCATGGAGGCCACCGAGATCCGCCGTACGGTCGAGCTGGAGGACCGCCACTGGTGGTACCGCGAGCGGCGCGCCATCCTCGCCCGGGAGCTCCGGGAGCTGCGCCGGCTCGGCCCGCCCGGCAGGGCGCTCGACGTCGGCGCGGCCGGGGGCGGGAACACCCGCGTGCTGGTCGAGCACGGCTGGGACGCCCTGGTGGCGGACTTCTCCGAGCTCGCGGTGGAGCTCGCCAGGGAGCGCGGGCTGCGGGCGATCCACGCCGACGCGCGGGACCTGCCGCTGCCCGACGCGGAGTTCGGCCTGGTGACGGCGCTCGACGTGCTGGAGCACATCGAGGAGGACGACCGGGCCGCCGGTGAGCTGGCGCGCGTGCTCCGGCCCGGCGGCACGGCGCTGATCACGGTCCCCTGCGACATGGCCCTGTGGTCCGCGCACGACGTGGCGTCCGGTCACGTCCGCCGGTACACCCGCGAGGACCTGGGAGCCCTGCTGACCGGCGCGGGCCTGGTCGTCGACCGGATGTGGAGCTGGAACGTCCTGCTGCGGCCGGTCGTGGCCCGCCGCAGGAGGCACACCGCGGGCTCGGACGTGACGGAGACCCCGCGCCTGGTGAACATGGGCCTGCGGGCCGTGGTGATGGCCGAGAGGTACCTGCCGGTCACCTCGCTGCCCGGCGTCTCGCTCATGGTGCGGGCCCACCGCCCCTGACCCGCGGCGTTCCCGGCCCGTGGATCCCGGAGCCGTGCCGTCGTGAACGGCCGCGTCCGTGACGCGGTGGCCTGGAGAACGGCAAAGGACCCGGAAAGACATCGCAGGGCGCGAGCGGCGGGGGCCCCGCGGGGCGCTCGTTTCACGAGGCTCGGCCCATGGCAGAAACCCCGTCCCACCGCCCTCCCTCGACCGGGCCGCTGCTGACCGCCGGGGACGGCGGGGCGGGCGAGCCCTCCACGGAGCCGGAGCCCGGCCCGCGGGACGCGCCGCCCCGCGGGATCGGGCGCCTGGCCGGGTGGGCGCCCGCCGTGGCGGCGACCGCCCTGACCGGGGCCGTGCTGTACCGCCACGGCGTCCCGGGCACCGACGCGGCCCTGTTCCTCCTCTACGTCGCGGCATGCGTGGCACTGCCCGGCGTGCTGGTGCTGCGGCTGCTGTACGGGGTCAGGCGCACCTTCGCCGAGGAGGTCGCGCTAGGGCTGGCGCTCGGCTACGCCGTGGAGGTCCTCGCCTACGCCGGAGCCCGCGCCCTGGGGACGCCGCTGCTCGTCCTGGTCTGGCCGGTCACCGCCTGCCTCCTCTTCCTGGCCGTGCCGCGGCTGCGCCGGCACTGGAGGGGCGATCCGTCCCGGCTGGTCAGGGCACCGGCCTGGTGGTCCTGGTCGCTGGCGCTGCTTTTTGCGTACCTGCTCGCCTGGAGCGCGGTGTCGTTCTTCGCGCGCAACGCCCTGACCTGGCCCGCGCTCGGGAACGCCTTCCCCGACATGCCGTACCACCTGGCGCTGACCGGTGAGCTGAGGCACCACGTGCCGCCCACGGTGCCGGTGGTCGCCGGGGAGCCGCTGCTCTACCACTGGTTCGTCTACGCGCACCTGGCCGCGGCGAGCTGGGTCACCGGCCTGGAACCGCTGGTGCTGCTCTTCCGCCTGGGCATGCTGCCCATGACGTGCGCGTTCGTCGTGCTGGCCGGGATGACCGGGCGTCGGATCACCGGCTCCTGGGCGGGGGCGGCGCTGACCGCGGCCGGCACGGTGCTGGTGACGACGCCGAGCCTCTACCTGGGCCGGAGCGGGGCGTTCACCTGGGGAGGGGTCCCCGACCTGATCTGGGCGAGCCCCACCCAGATGTTCGGCGCCCTGCTGTTCGCGCCCGTGGTCCTGCTCCTGGTCGACCTGCTCGAACACCGGCGCCGGACCGCCGGGCACTGGCCGCTGCTGGGGATCCTCCTGGTGGCGACGGCGGGAGCCAAGGCCACGTACCTGCCGCTGCTGGGCGCCGGGCTGCTGGCGGTGGTCGTGACCGGCACGGTCAGGTGGCGCAGGCCCTCCCGGCCCGCGCTCGTCGCGCTCGGGATGACCGCGACGTGCTTCCTGCTCGCGCAGTTCGTGCTGTTCGGCGGGGCGAAGCAGGCGCTCGTCGTCGACCCCTTCTCCTTCATGCGGACGGCCTGGGCGGAGATGACCGGTGCCGGGGCCGAGGCCGTCCCCTCGCCGCTGTCGGCCGCAGGGATCGTCGCGGTGTTCCTGCTCGGCTGGACGATCACCTGGGGCGGGATCTCGGGGCTGCTGAGCCGGCCCCGGTTGCCGGCCCGTCCCGGGGTGACGCTGATGCTCGGCATCGGCGCGGCCGGTCTCGGCGCGGCCCTGCTGCTCGGCCATCCCGGCCGCAGCCAGCTGTTCTTCCTCTGGGGCGCCTACCCCTACCTGGCCGCCGTCACGGCCCTCGGGATCGCCGTCCTGCTGCGGCGTGCCGGGCAGTCGCCCCGCGCGACGCTCTGCGCGGCCGGTGCCGGGCTGGCCGCGGCCTACCTGATCCCGTTCGTGTGCGGCGTCAGGATCCCGCTGCCACCGGGCGCGCCCGGCGCCCTGCTCCACCGGCCGTACGCGGTGCTGCTGGCCGTCACCGCGGTGGCCGCGGCCGTGCTGGCCCTCACCCGGGGACGGGTGCGCGCCTGGGCCCTGGTGGTCACCGCGCTCGCGGCCGTCGGCCTGCCCGCCGGGGTGCACGCGCGCGTGCTGACGGTCGTGTCCAGCGGGACGGGGACCGCACAGACCACCGGGCCGACCACGGCGCCGGGAGCCGTTACCGGGACCGTGACGGCGCCCCCGCCGGGCGCGCTCGCCGCCGGGCGGTGGCTGCGGGCCCACTCGCGGCCGGACGAACTGGTCGCCACGAACGCGCACTGCCGCTGGGGCATGGAGGAGCCGTGCGACGGCCGCCACTTCTGGGTCGCCGCGCTGACCGAGCGGCGCGTGCTGGTCGAGGGCTGGACGTACACCGCGCGGAACACGGCCCGGTGGCGCCCGGGCATGCCGACGCTGCACCTGCCGTTCTGGGACGCCGGGCTCATCGGGCTGAACGACGCGGTCTTCGCGGCGCCCACGGACGACACCGTACGGCGGCTGCGGGATCGTCACGGGGTGCGCTGGCTCCTGGCCGACGAGCACCGCGGGAACGTGTCCCCGGGGCTGGGGAGGTTCGCGACGCCGATGTTCCGCTCCGGTGACTACGCCGTCTACCGGCTTCCCGACGCCCCGGCGTGAGGGCCGGGCCCGGCCGGGAGGTCAGCGGAAGAACGCCCGGACGTCCTCGACCAGGAGGTCCGGGGCCTCCATGGCGGCGAAGTGGCCGCCCCGGCCGAACTCCGACCAGTGCACGACGTTGTCGTCCCGCTCGGCGATCCGCCGGATCCCCGCGTCCCCGGGGAAGACCGCCACGCCGGTCGGGACGGCCGAACGGCCCATCGACTGCGACCAGTCCATGGCGCCGTCCCTGTACAGGCGCGCGGAGGAGCCCGCCGTACCGGTCAGCCAGTAGACGCTCACGTTGGTGAGCAGCTGGTCGCGGTCGACGGCGTCCTCCGGCAGCTCCCTGGCCGGGTCGGTCCACTCCCTGAACTTCTCGGTGATCCACGCGAGCTGGCCGGCGGGCGAGTCCTGCAGCCCGTAGGCCAGGGTCTGCGGCCGGGTGGACTGGATCGTCGCGTACCCGGAGCGGTCACCGGTGTCGGTGTAGAGCCGCAACCGGGCCCGCTCCGGTCCGGTGAGGTCCTCGGGGGCGACGAGATCGCCTCGGGGATGGCCCAGCGCGCCGTTGACGTGCACGCCCACCACCCTTTCTGGCGCGACCCGGCCGAGCATCGGCGAGACCAGCGAGCCGGTGTCACCGCCCTGGGCGCCGTAGCGTTCGTAGCCCAGACGGTCCATCCACTCCGCCCACGCCCGCGCGATCCTGCGCAGGGTCCAGCCGGCGCTGCGCGTCGGCCCCGAGAACGCGAAGCCCGGCAGGGAGGGGGCCACCACGTGGAAGGCGTCGGCCGGATCGGCCCCGTGCGAGCGCGGGTCGGTGAGCGGCCCGATGACCTTCGTGAACTCCACGATCGAGCCCGGCCAGCCGTGGGTCACGATGAGCGGCAGTGCCCCGGGCTCGGGGGAGCGCACGTGCAGGGCGTGCAGGTGCTCCCCGTCGATCACGGTCGTGACCTGGGGGAACCGGTTCAGTTCCGCCTCATGCGCGCGCCAGTCGTAGCCGGTGCGCCAGTACTCGGCCAGCCCTCTCAGATAACCGACCGGCACGCCGTACGACCAGTCGGCGACCGGCGCCTCCTCCGGCCAGCGGGTACGGGCCAGCCGTGCGCGCAGGTCGTCCAGGTCCGCCTGCGGCACCGCGATCCGGAACGGCCGCAACGCGCTGTCCTCCGGCATTTCCGCACCTCGCGATCGTCACCGCCGTCCCCGATCCGTACGAGCCCGCCCTTACCCGGCGAGATCAGATAAATCACCTTTCGACGGCATTCTGTGCGGACCGCTTCCCCTACCGGTCTCACAGGGCTGCCCCTCCTCTCCCGGGCGTCGATCACGGTGCCTCATGATCTCGGCACGGATCCGCACAGGGACTTGCGGATGCGTCACCGAGGTGAGAGGCGGCCGCATGGCCGCGCGTCGTCGGTGACACACCGCAGCAGAATCCATTCCATGGACGCTTACCGTTCGAGCTGCAGGAACAGGATCACGTGGGGGTCGACCCGTACGTCACTCCGCCGGCCGTGGCTGCCGCGAGCAGGCACAGAGGACGAGCAAGGCGTCAAGGCCGGAACGTTGTACATCAAGCGAGACAGGACGGCGATCAGGATGCCGGCCCCCGGGATTTCCATGTGAGGTTTCGCGAGCTTGATGGCATAGTTCCTCCATGCTCCGCGTGTTTCTTGCTCTTGCCACGATGACGGTTCTCCTGCTGAGTTCCTCGGCCGCCGAGGCGAACCGGCTCCCGAAGATACTTCCCCCTCCGGACGTCCCCTGGCCGGAAGGCGGGAAATTCTCCGTTTTCTTGTGTGGCGAGAACGACGCCTGGGATGCCTGCGGAGACGAAGAGGTGACTTCGGAGCAGAGGCGCGCGATCGAACAGAGGCTACGGCAGATACCTCGGCTTGTGGATTTACGCTACCAGGACAAAGTGGATGCGTGGATGACGCTGGTTGAGGAGTCGCCCGAGCTCAGGGAAGTCATAGAAGTAACCGATATGCCGGATGGCTTCCACGGCAGGCTTCTCCGGTGGAGCGACGCCAACGCGTTCGATGCTGCGACCAGGGTTCTGCCGGGAGTCTCCAACACCTATGTCTTTCCTGATTTCTTCTGGAAAGGCAAGGCCGACATTTCCGTCACGCTCTGCGACGATAACGGAGAAGATGAGCCCTGCAAAGGACGAGGTGGCGTAACGGCTACCGAAAGGGCGACGATCGAGGCTCTCCTGAGGAAGGCAAAAGGCGTCAAGCGCATCTATTTTGCAGATCGTGCGCACGACATATGGGTGGCCAGGGAATTCATGGTCCGATGGTCGCAGGTGACAGGCCGAGACTCTCAAAACAAGGACGACGATACCGAACCCAGGCCACTGGAAAAGTATTCCGGAACCTATCGTGTCAAGATCGACGATCCGAAGCATGCCACCTCGATTGCGGACGCGGTGAAGGACCTGCCCGGGGTGGCTCAGGTGGACAAGGAGCCGGGGTGAGACGCGTCAAGCGCAGAGCTCTCGGCAGGGCCGGGACTGCGCGGGTCGCCGAGGTCGGCAGACGGCTCATCGGATGGTGGACAGCCACGTCTTGGCCGTCCGGCTGTTCGCCGAGATCGGCGATGACCGCACCCGCTTCGTCGACGCTCGCGCGCTCAAGGCCTACGCCGGAGCCGCCCCCTCGCCTGTCCCACCGGAGATGGGTGCGGCTCTTTCCGAGGGATCGGAAGGTGAACCTGTTCCCGCGCTGGAGATGGACGCGGTACTCGAATCCTCGCGGGTCAGGCGCACCTTTTCTCATGCTTCAGCGAGGTTGATCATCGTTGCCGCATACGGGAGGCCGGCTGGGGAGGGTCGGGAAGTCACGCATGCCGCGCATTGAGGTGGCGAGCAGGAGCAGCGGGGTGACGGCGAAGAAGGTAGCCAGCACCCACATCGCGGTGCCGATCCCGAAGGCTGTCGCCAGGACGCCGGCGGTGGCTGCGCCGAGCGGCACGGTGCCGGAGATGACGAACCGGGAGACCGCCGTGACCCGGCCCAGGAGGTGCGCCGGTATGTAGTTCACGCGGAAGGTAGCGGTGACGGTGCCCGATATCGTGGCGCCGAGCATGACCACGAACGATCCCACCGTGAACAGCGCCAGCTGCCGGCCAGGGCCGCCGACCGGCAGCAGCAGCATGAACGGCGCGGTCACGACATTGACCCCCACGTAGGTGCGCGCGCTGCCGAAGCGGGCGACGGCCCGGGACGCGAGCACGGCGCCCAGCAGGCCGCCCAGGCCGGCGAGGCTGATCAGGCCGCCCACCGTTCCCGGCGCGATACCTTCGGCGCGCACCAGGAAGACGATGCGCAGCGAAAACACGCCGAGCAACCCGAGGTTGATCATCGCCGCCACGATGAGCATGGGCAGCATGAACTCGCCGTACCTGAAGTACCTCAGGCCCTCGCTGAGCTGCCGGAGCATGCCGGGCCGCTCACCCGCCGCCGCCCTCGGCTCGGGCGTGGTCCGCAATCTGAGCAGGCAGGCGGCCGAGACGATGAAGGTGACCGCGTCGATGAGCAGGCCGCCGACCGCTCCGGCCACCTCGGTGAGCAGACCGCCGAGGCCCGGGCCGGCGATCTCGGCGGCCGAGGCGCTGGCCTGGAGCTTGGCGTTGCCCTCCATCCGGTCATCCGGGGCCAGTAGGTGCGGCAAGTAGGCGTTGAAGGCCAGGGTGAAGAACATGCTGGACGTGCCGGCGATCAGCACCGCGGCCAGCAGCATGGGCACGGTCAGCACACCGGTCCAGGCGGCGACCGGGACAGCGGTCAGGACCGCGGCGGACACCAGGTTGGCGGACACGAGGATGCGGCGGCGCGGCCAGCGGTCGACCCAGGTACCGGCCGGGAGGCCGATCAGGAACCAGGGCAGCCAGCCGGCTGCGGTCAGCAGGGCCACCGTGCCGGTGCCGGCATGCAGGACGGTTATCGCCACGAACGGGACAGCCACCGTGGTGATCGCCGAGCCTAACCCGCTGACCGACTCCCCAGCCCACAGCAGGGCGAAGTTCCGGGTGCGGAACAGGCCGCCCGGCCGCCTTTTCTTGGCCGCGGTGATGTGCGGCGAAACCCCCGTCTCGCGATTACCCACCGAACTCACGGTATGGCCACAGCCGGGAGTGGCGGCGGCATTCAACGGAGCGGTGCGACCGGGCGAGGTGGTGGCGCCGCGCTCGGTGTCCGCCTGCGATCGGACTTCTCGCGTAAGGACGACCTGCAATATGAAGGATCCTCACGCATTTCAGGTTGATCACTATGTGTACCGAATTGAACGCATAAGGCTACGGTCAAGGCTCCATCCTGCGCGAAGGAGCCCCGTGATCCGCACCATCAGAGCGTCCCTGCTCGCCGCCGTCCTCGCCGTGCCCGTGGCCATGGCGCTACCCGCCGAAGCCTCCACCGTGCCGAAGGGCACGAAGAAGGCGACGGTGGTGAAGATCGTGGACGGCGACACGATCGACGTCCGCTTCACCCGCACCGGCTCCCCCGTCCGGGTACGTCTCCTGCAGGTCGACACCCCCGAGCGCGGGGAGTGCTGGTTCCAGGCGGCCACCAGGCGCACCGCCTCCCTGCTGCCCGTCGGCAGGACGACGTACCTGCTCGCGGACAAGGCGCCGAAGGACCGCTACGGCCGTTCCCTGTACTACGCCTGGAACGTCGGCGGGGTGTTCGTCAACCGCAACCTCGTCCGCCACGGCTACGGCAAGGCCGTGCTGTACAAGCCCAACGACCGGTACATCGCGGTGATGCGCGCCGAGCAGGCCAAGGCCAAGCGGGAGCGGCTGCGCGTCTGGTCGGGCAGGTGCGACACCACCTCCGCCCCGGCCCCCACCCCGACGCCGGCGCCGCGTCCCACCGCCGCCCCGAGGCCCACCGCGGCGCCGGATTCGTCCTCCGGTGGGAACGATCCACGCTTCTCCACCTGCGCGGCGGCCAACGCCGCCGGGCACGGGCCCTACCGCCGCGGAACCGACCCCGAGTACGCCTGGTACCAGGATCGCGACGGCGACGGGGTGGTCTGCGAGCGCTGACCGGACGGCGAAGGCTCCCGTACCCGTGGCACGGGAGCCTTCGGAGCCGAGATCCGCAGAGGTCAGAGACGTGCCCCGACGTCGGCGCCGTTGGACGGGCGCAGGAAGGACGAGGACGGGATCGAGCCGTCCGCAGCACGGGGGCCGGTGATCGTGCCGGGGTCGGTGCTGACGAAGGTCCAGGTGCCACCGAGGTTCCAGGAGTTGCCCGAGCCCGAGGACGACGAGCCGAGCGAGACCTGCGTCGCGTTCGCCACCGACAGGTTCCTGGTCAGGGTGGAGTCGGAGTCGGCGAAGTCGAACCCGGTGCCGCCGTTGCGCCAGGCGGTGTTGCGGTCGGCGGTCAGCCTGCCGGGGTTGCCGTTGTCGATGAAGCCGCCGACCGCGTTGTCGAACGCGATGGAGTTGCGGATCACGTGGTCGGCCGCCGGGTCGGGGTCGCCGCCGCCGAGCTTGAAGCCGTTGCCGTCGCCGGTGTAGTCGGGCAGGTTCCACCGGTTGAACCCGTTGCCCCAGACCACCGACGACTCCACGGTGATCGGGGACAGGAACATCCAGAAGTCCAGGCCGTCGTCGGAGTTGTTCCACAGCCGGGCTCCGCGCACCACGTTGCCGCTGCCCGACCCCTCCTTGATGGCCAGGCCGTCGGCGCTCTCGCCGTTCTTGCGGGGGTCGCGGTTGCCGTAGGCGTCCAGGCCGACGATCTGGTTGTTGCCGGAGGCGCCCTGGAGGTGCAGGCCCGACTCGTAGTTGTCCCGGGTGACCAGGCGGTCGAAGACGGTGTTGTTGACGTCCAGGCCGAAGACGCCGTACGGGCCGTGGATGATCTCCAGGCCGGACAGGCGCCACCAGTCGCCCTCGATGTGGACGGCGCCCCGCTCGGGGCGCGGGATGCTGGAGCCGACCGCGCCGGGTGTGTGGGGCATGTTCTCCCCGTCGATGACGACCCGCTCGCCGTCGTGGTTGCGCATCGTGATGGGCAGGCCCGGCGTGCCGTTCTTGAGGATCTGGATGTTGGCGCTCGGCGCGTAGGTGCCACCGCGGATGACGATCGTGTGCCCCGGCTGCGCCAGGTCCACGGCCCGCTGGATCGTCCGCAGCGGTGACGCCTGGGTGCCCGGGGCGGCGTCGTCGCCGTTGGTGGCGACGTACAGCGTGCCGGCCGGTGGCGGCTGGTCGCCGGTCTCGACGTCGAGACGGTCGAGGTTGGGCAGGCCGAGGGCGGTGGTCGGGTTCAGCCGGACGGTGTTGGCGCCGGCGTTCAGCGAGACGGTCACGGTCGTGGTGGCCCACGCCGACCACGCGCCGGTGCCCGCGAACGAGAGGGTCTGCACGGTGGCCCCGTTGACGACCAGGGCGGCCGCGCGGGCCGCGGTGCCGTTGGCGAACCGGACGCCCAGGGTCGCCGTGCCGGCGGTGGTGGCGTTCACGGTGAACTGGGCGTGGGCGCCTGTGGCGTTGGTGCCGTTGCAGAAGCCGGTGCCGGAGTATCCGGCGTGGTTGGAGTCGATGGTGCCGGTGCAGACCGCGGGCGAGGTCTCGGCCTCGTACCGGGTGGGCGCGGCGTGCGCCGCGTTCACCGGCAGCGCGGCGAGCACACCGGCCAGCAGGGCGACGCACGCGTGAAGTGGCGTCAGGCGCATCCTTGGTCTCCAGGATCGTCGGTTCTTCCGGATCTTCAGGCCCTCGGTCCGCCGGGGGCCGTCCGCCCCGCCGCCCCGCTGCACGCCGTCACCGGCCGTACCGTCCCGGCGCTGCGGTCATGAGGGCCATCGGGGACCGCGCCGTTGACAACCGATTGCAGACACAGTCGCGTCACATCGGGGAAACGTCAATACGTCCCGGCGAAACTGCACATGCCGCCGGGAATCTCTCCTGGTCTTCTCGGGATTCCTGCAACAACCGCTTGCAAGAAAACCGTACATCGTGCGCTCCATGTCATCGCACCGGTGGCGGCACGACCGGGACCCGTCACGGACGACGGGAGCCGGGCGTGCCGTCCGGGCCCCCGATCGCCGCTCCCGCCCTGAAACTTTCACGGCCGCCCGGCCGCCCGGCCGCGGGGCACGGCGGCGGGCGCTCCCCCTTTCCGCCGATCCCGGCCTCGGCCGGGGCCCCGCGCGCCGGTGGGCCGCCACGCCGCGGACGGCCCCCTCCGGAGGCGGGCCCTTCCCATGCCCGCCGGGGCGTGCTTAGCTTCGCCTCATCGAGGAAAGCGCTTACCGACCCATGGAGACGAAGGATGCGCCTCAAAGCCGTCACCACATGCGCCGGCCTGCTCGCCGTCGGGCTCGTCGGAGTGTCACCATCCGCCGCGCACGCCGCGCCCACCCGGTACGAGGCCGAGACCTCGCCCGCGGTCTGCACCGGCACCATCGACTCCAACCACGCCGGATACTCCGGCACCGGCTTCTGCAACGGCACCAACGCCACAGGCGCCCACGCCCAGTTCACCGTGAACGCCACCACCGCCGGCACGGCGACGCTCGCGGTGCGCTTCGCCAGCGGGACCAGCAGCAGCCGTCCCGCCGGCCTGACCGTCAACGGCGCGGGCGCGCAGGCGGTGTCGTTCGAGGGCACGGGGGCGTGGAGCACCTGGGTCACCAAGACGCTGACCGTCACCCTGAACGCGGGAAGCAACACGATCCGGTTCACCCCCACCGGCAGCGCCGGCCTGCCGAACATCGACCACATCGACGTGGAGACGGGCGACACGCCACCGCCGCCACCGGGTGACACGCTGTACGTGGCGCCGAACGGCACCGACGGCGCGCCCGGGACGCAGGCGGCCCCGACGACGCTCACCTCCGCGATCACCCGCATCGCGCCCGGCGGGACGATCTCCATGCGCGGCGGGCGTTACGACTTCTCGCAGACGGTCACCATCGCGCCGGGCAACAACGGCACCGCGAGCGCCCGCAAGAAGATCTCCGCCTACCCCGGTGAGACCCCGGTGCTGAACTTCTCGGCCCAGAGCGAGGACCCGGCCAACCGCGGTCTCGCCGTGGGCGGGTCGTTCTGGCACATCCACGGCATCGTCGTCGAGCGCGCCGGTGACAACGGGATCCTCCTGGGCGGCAACGACAACATCATCGAGCGCACGGTGACGCGCTTCAACCGCGACACCGGGCTGCAGCTCTCGCGGCTGGTGGCCGGGGCGCCCCGGGAGCAGTGGCCCTCCCGCAACCTCATCGTGAGCGTGGAGTCGCACGACAACGCCGACTCCGACGGCGAGGACGCCGACGGCTTCGCCGCCAAGCTCACCTCGGGCCCGGGCAACGTCTTCCGGTACGCCGTCGCCCACAACAACATCGACGACGGCTGGGACCTGTTCACCAAGACCGACACCGGCCCGATCGGCGCGGTGACCATCGAGGACTCCCTCGCCTACGACAACGGCACCCTCAGCAACGGCGGCCAGGCCGGCAACGGCGACCGCAACGGCTACAAGCTCGGCGGCGAGGACATCTCGGTCGACCACGTCGTCCGGCGCAACATCGCCTACAACAACGGCAAGCACGGGTTCACCTACAACCGCAACCTCGGCACGATGACGGTGTCGAACAACGTCGGCATCGGCAACACCGAGCGCAACTTCAACTTCGACGGCGGCTCGTCGGTGTTCCGCAACAACACCTCGTGCGACAGCGGGTCCAACGACCGGATCATCGGCAACTCCGACGCCTCGAACCAGTTCTGGTCGGGCTCGAACGGCTCCCGCTGCTCCTCCTACACCGGCGCCCTGGGCTGGTCCTTCGCCGCGGACGGCCGCCTCGTCGTGACCTTCGGCGGCAGGCCCGTGACGCCGTAACGGTCTCCACCGGCCGGTCGGCGCCGCACGGTCCCTCCACCGGCCGGCGCGGCGCGGGCGGGAGGTGGGGGCGGGGGGCGGGGGCGGGTCGTGAGGTCCCGCCCCCGTCCCCTCGCCTGCCGCCGACGGGTACCGCCGGGTGCCGGCGGGTGCCGGCGGGTGCCGCGGTCCCTCCCCCGGCCTCCCCGGCGACCTCCCCCTCACGGGGCGGTCGCCGGGGAGGCCGCTCCGCGTACGGGCACGCCGGGCCCTCCGGGAAGGAGGCCCGGCAGGAGGTTCAGGACGAGGCGCCCGGAAGGCTGTAGACCGCGCAGCCCGCCGAGCGGAACCGGAGCGTCGCGAACTCCCCGATCCTCGGGCTCAGCCCCTCCCGGCCCTCCTCGACGAAGAGCCAGCGCACCCCGTACCGCTCGTGCAGGCGCCGTACCGCCTCCGCCGAGGGCGCCCGGAAGACCGTCTCGTTCAGCGAGAGCCGCTCGGCGTCCCAGAACGGGATCTGCATCACCGACCCTCCCGGGCGCCACCGGTCCAGGTTCTTCGCGGTGTACGACCAGCCCTCGACCAGCACGCGCCGCTCGGTCAGCGCGGAGATCCAGAAGTGCCGGCTGTCGCAGGGCGTCCCGGCCCGCCAGACACAGTGCGCGTTCGTGGCGACCGTCTCGTCCGGGCGTGAGTGGGCCCGCAGCCAGCGCCCGGCGGCGAGCATGCCCGCCGGGACCTCCTGCGCCGCGGGCCGGCTCACCCGGTAGACGGCGTTCTCCCCGCCGCCGTACACGATCGACCAGGCGCGGGCCTGCCACGCGGAGAGCGGGCCGACGGCGGTGACCAGCGCGATCAGCAGGGCCCAGTCGCGCGGGCGCCGTCCGGCCTCGCGCAGGAACACCACCGCCGACAGCACCACGACCGCCACAGCGAGGTAGGGCAGGTACAGGACGGCCTCGCTGCGGCCCGGGGCCAGCGGGACCCGCACGTCCGCCAGGACGCGGATCAGGCAGGCCAGGACCACCCCCGCGACCGCCGCCCCCACCAGCGCCAGGCGCGGCACGCCCGTCCCGCGTACCGCGGTCAGGAAGCCGTAGGACGCGGCGACCGCCAGATAGGGGTAGGCGCCCTGGAGGAAGTAGCCCTGGTTCAGGGCCGGTCCCCCCAGCAGCAGCACCGCGCCGATCCCGGCGGCGCCGATGCCCAGGACGAGAACGGTGCCGGGACGCGCGAGCGAGCGCGGGCGGCTCAGCAGCCCGGCGATCCCGCACCAGGTGACGGCCCAGCACGCGGCGTACAGCAGGGTGATCCCGAGCAGGGAGGCCGGTGAGGGCTGGGCGTGCTCCCCCAGGCCGGTCAGCTCGCCCCAGGTCCTGCGCATCAGCGCGAGCGGATCGAGGGACATCGCCTGCCGGGCACCGCCGAACAGCACCGCCTGCGCGTACAGCAGGCAGGCGAGGGCCATCGCGAGCGCGCCGAGCACGGTCCGCGGCGGCCTGCGCCGCCTGACCCCCTCGGCCACGCCCAGCGCCGCGAGCGCCACGACCAGCATGGGCAGGTACGTCGCCTTGGCCCCGGCCACCGCCGCCAGCAGGATCGCCGTCAGCGTCCACCGTCCGGCGCCGTACCGCCGGCGGCGCTCGAAGAGGTCGATCAGGAGCAGGACCACCGGGGCGAACAGCAGGGCCCCGAAGGTCTGGGTGGGGCTCTCCCACGCGGAGTGCTGGACGCCCGTCCAGGTGAGCAGCCCGTTCGCGTCGGCGTACAGGCTCGGCACCGCCACGAAGACCGTGCCCGCCACGGACAGCGCCGATCCCGCCCTGGAACCGGTGACGCGGTGCCCGATCGCCCCCACCAGGACGACGAAGGCGACGAGCATCGGGAACATGCCCAGGCGGAAGAGCAGCACCAGGGGTTCCAGGCCGGTGACCCAGCTCGCCGCGGCCAGGTGCGCGTAGACGAACCAGTGGTAGAGCAGCGGCTCCCCGGCGACCACCGGCACCGTGGGCGGCACGTGGTGCCTCAGCTCGCCGATCAGCGCCAGGTGGTACGGCATGTCGAACAGGGACGTCCCGGCCGCGGGCCAGGTCAGGGCGGTGGTCCTGAAGTAGGTGAAGGCGCTCCAGGCGGTCACGTGGACGACGAGCAGCGCGAGGAACCACGCGTACCAGGCCGGTTCCCCCGGGCGGGCCGCGCCGCGGAAGTGCTCGCGCAGCCGGGGGACGGCGGCGAAGACGGCGTACGCGCCGAGCGGCCAGAGCAGGACGAGCAGCGGTGCCCCGGCCGCCCGGGCGGCGACGTAGACGGGCACCTCGACGGCATACCCCAGTGCCAGCCCGAGCGCGAGCTCCTCGGCGAACGCGAGCGTGCGCGCCCCCCGGTACAGGGCCCGGACCAGCAGCAGGCCTGGGAACGCGACCCCGAGCGCCACGTAGCCGCCGAAGAGCAGCGTGTCGGTGACCGGGACCCCGTACAGGCGCAGCGCGGCCACCACGACGACGGCCGCGAACACCGCCGGAGCCCATGTCCGGACCCGGCCCCAGGTGCGATTCACCCTTTTGAAGGGTGTTTTCCGTCTTCTCCGTGAAAGGACCGCGCCGGATACGGATGCGGGCATTCCGGTTTCCGCCGTGACCTCCGGTGCACCGGGCGCGGAATCCTGATCGGTCACAGATTCTGTCATACGTGCGATTCTGGCGACCCGGGCGCGCGGGCCGGGCGCGCGACCCCGTACCGGGAGATGTTTTACCGGCCGTTTGTCCAGCTCGGAGCCTGTGTGCCGGGCGGACGGCGCGTCAGTGCGGCGGCCGTGGTGAAACGCTCCCGGAAAGGCGGCCGATCCCCGCGTGAGAACGGCGCGAGGGGGGACCGCGGCCTTTTCCCGGCTGTTCCGCCGTCGTTTCCCGCCGACACCGTCCCCACGGGGGCGACATCCACCGGCGGCCCCGGAAGGTGCGTTACCGTCGAATACCCGGCCCGGCCCCGATGGACCGGATCCTTATTCGCGACATCACCCGGAACGGGGATTCCCATGCTCGATTTCCTCATCGGCAGCGGACGCTGTGGTTCCACCCTCCTGTACGAGGTCCTCACCCGCCATCCGCAGGTGGGGTTCGTCACCAACCTGGACGACCGTTTCCCCCGGACCCCGGACGTGGCCAGGCGGATCGGCGGCGGGATCTACCGCAGGACACCGGCGGACTTCCCGCAGAAGCGGCTGCGCCCCTGCGAGGCCCACCGCGCGCTGAGGCGCGAGGTGTCCCCGCTGGTCGTCGACTCCTTCCAGGACCTGACGGCCGCCGACGCCACCCCCTGGCTGGCCGGGCGGCTGCGGACGTTCTTCGAGACCCGGGCCACCGTCCAGCGGGCCGGGCACTACCTGCACAAGTTCACCGGCTGGCCGCGGGCCGCGTTCCTGCACGAGGTGTTCCCGCAGGCGCGGTTCGTGCACATCGTGCGCGACGGGCGCGCGGTGGCCAACTCGTGGCTGCAGATGCCGTGGTGGCGCGGGCACCTGGGGGCGCCGGGGTGGCACTTCGGCCCGCTGCCCGGGCACTACGCCCGCGAGTGGGAGGAGCAGGGCCGCTCGCAGGTGCACCTGGCGGGCATCGGCTGGAAGCTGCTGATGGACGCCACCGAGACGGCGCGCGCCGCGCTCCCGCCGGAGTCGTGGCTGCAGGTGCGCTACGAGGACCTGCTCGACGACCCGCGCAAGCAGACCGACCTGGTCCTGGAGTTCCTCGGGCTCACCTGGACGCCCGCCTTCGAGCGGGACTTCGGGCGCCGTGCCTTCTCCTCCGGCCGGTCCGAGGCGTTCCGGCGGGACCTGGCCCCCGCCCAGGTCGCGCTGCTCGACCGTTCCCTGTCCGGCCACCTCCACGACCTGGGCTACCGGCTCTGACCGCGGGGGCGCGCGCTCGGACGCGGCACGCCGTACGAGGACGCGATCGGACGCGGCGCAGTGTACGGAAGCGTGCTCAGACGCGGCGCGCCGTCTGCGCCAGCTCCTCGTAGAGGCTCTCGAACCACTCCGCCGTGCCCGCCATCTCGACGGTCTCCGCGCTGGCGGCCGCCCCGGACCTCAGGCGGCGGTGCACGGCCGGTTCCATCGCCCGGAGGATTCCGGCGGCCAGCGCGTCCGGCGACTCCGGTTCCGTCAGGATGCCGTTCCAGCCGGACGAGACCAGCTCCGGGATCCCGCCCACGTCGGTGGAGACCACCGGCACCCCGGCGGCGAGCGCCTCCATGACCACCACGGGCAGCCCCTCGTAGTGCGAGCTCAGCACCAGCAGGTCGGCCGCGGCGACCAGCCTCCCGGCCTGGCGCACCCGGCCCAGCACGCGCACCCGGTCGCGCAGGCCGCGCCGCTCGATCTCGCGGACGACGTCCTCGCGCAGCGGCCCGTCCCCGGCCAGCAGGAAGACCGCGTCGTCCCGCTCGGCCAGCACGGTGGCGGCGGCCCGGATCAGCAGCGCGTGGTTCTTCTCCGGCCGGAAGTTGGCGACGCAGACCACCAGGAACGCCTCCTCGGGCACGTCGAACCGGCGCCTGACGATCCCCGAGCGCAGCGCCCAGGAGCGCTGCTCGGCGACGTCCACGCCGTGCACCCGGGTCAGCAGGCGGCGGGCCCCGCGCACCGACGGGGAACGCGCCACCTGCGAGGAGACCGCCACCGTCCGGTCGTCGAGCCTGCGGGTGAGGTAGTCCAGGGCCATGCTGGCCGCCGCCGTCAGCCGCCGGAACCGCACGGTGGTCGGCCGGTGGCAGTAGTGGACGGTGGACACCAGGACCGGCCGCCTCGGGGTGAGCCGGGCCGAGAGCCAGAGCGCGGCGGCCGGGGTCGGCGAGTGCACGTTGAGCACGTCCGGGGCGAGCCTGCGGACGACCCGGACCAGGCGGGCGTAGACCAGCGGGCGCGGGTCCGGGCTGAGGTCGACGACCGCGATCCCGGACGCGCGCAGCCGGTCGATGAGCTCGCCGGTGGAGGCCTGCAGGCACACCACCGTGTAGTCCTTGTTCACCCTGGGGGCGCGCCGCAGCCGTTCGACGAGGAGCACCTCCACCCCGCCCGCGTCGAGGGTCTTGACGACCTCGCACACCCGCAGTTCCCTCGGCGTGCCGCCGGGCGGCCGGGACGGCCCGCTCACCGGACGACCCCGGGGACGGCGACCGCGGGCCCCGGTGGCGGCGCGGGGTCGGGCACGCGCCCGGACGCGGTGAACCGGAACCGCCGGGGACCGGTCGTGGTCCACGCGAGCGCGGAGAGCAGGCTGACGATCAACATGATCGGCATCCGCTGGCGGAAGATCAGGCCGATGTTGGCCATGGTGGTCGCGTAGGCGATCGTGCCGGGGATGATGAACAGCACCAGGACGAACAGCAGCGTCCGGTTCCGGACCCACAGGCGGCGGCCGCCGCGCAGCGCGCTGTAGAGCAGGTAGTACCAGATGAACGTGTCCACCTTCCCGAGCTGCAGTGTCATGCTGCCCGACGTCCAGGGGAAGGGGGCCAGCAGCGTGTAGAGCAGCTTGGGGGCGAGCTCGCTCCAGGCGTCGCCGCCGTCCTCGAACAGCACGCCCGACCCGCCCCCGGCGTTGGCCCGGCGGACCGACTCCGACTGCCCCACCTCCAGCTGCTCCTGCAGCATGGTCAGGGAGGCCCCGCCGTCCATCCCGGCGAGCAGCACCAGCAGGGGGATGAGCAGCAGGGTCGAGACGATCATCGAGCGCAGGGTGAGCTTCCGCCTCATCGGCGAGAGCCCGACCGTCAGCGGCAGGGCGCACATGAACACCATGTAGGGCCGCACGTGCCAGATCATCCACAGCAGCGGGATCATCAGGATCAGCTTGCGCACGTCGAAGCGCTGCACGTTGGAGACCACCAGCCACAGGCAGGTGACGACGAGGAAGGCGTTGATGCCGTCCTTGAACGTGTCGGAGGTGTGCAGCAGCAGGGCCGGCAGGAAGGCGACCACGACGAACAGCCGGAACGCCGCCCGCTCACTGGCCCCGATGAGCTGCGCGAACCGGTACATGACAATGCACAGCAGGCAGGCCAGGGTGGCCACCACCGCCGTGCAGCCGAGCGCGGCCGGCCCGTCGCACAGGTAGACGACGAGGGCGAACAGGTTGCAGGGCACCTCCATGGAGTGGACGGAGGCGATCTGGTCGGCGGTGACGAACCGGAAGCCCGCCTGCCTCCAGTAGGTGGCGATCTCCCCGGCCCTGGCCAGGTAGGTGCGGTTGTCCCCGCCGTACTCGATGAGGCCGGGCCGCATCACCGTGATGTGCACGACCAGGCGGGCGACGAAGGCGAGGAGCAGCACCGGAAGCAGCCGGTTGGCCTGCCGCACCCCCAGTCCCGCGTAGGCCACGAAGATCAGGAACGTCGCCAGGAAGGCGACGAGGAAGTACTCCATGAATCGGGTTCACCTCGAAGACGCGTCAGGGGCGTGCGCCGCCGAGGACGCCCGGCGGGCCGGCGGAGGGGTCATTTGACGCCGCGGACGACGTACATCCCGCGCCGGCGCCCGATCGAGACCTCGCGCAGCCCCAGGTCCTCGGTCCAGCGCCTGATCGTCCGGCGGAACTGCGGCTTCTCGTAGCGCGGGGAGAGCCAGTCGAAGGTGTCCAGCACCGACCACTCCCGCATCGTCTCGGCGTCCTTCAGCCCCAGGTGGCGGTGGTTGGCCACCGGTACCAGCCGCGCGAGCCCCTGCCCCACGCCCGGCACCGAGCTGAGCGCCATGGACAGCGGCAGCAGGCGCGGCACCGCCCGTTCCACCAGCGGGTACAGCCGCTCGGGGGGCATCCGCCGGGTGAAGGGGCGGATCAGCTGCCGCAGGTGCGGGTAGGCGACCGGCGCCGCGTAGACGTCGACGCAGAACCGGCCCCCCGGCCTGAGCTGGTCGAGCAGCGTCGTGAAGGTGCGCCGCACGTCCGGCGTGTGCTGGATGACCCCCAGGCAGACCAGGAAGTCGAAGGACTCGCGCGGGAAGGGCGGCTCGTACACGCTCGCCTGGACGAGCCTGAGGTTGGGGAAGCGGCCGTTGGAGGCGGCGTTGGCGTGCACGGCCCCGGACAGGTCGAACGAGGTCACCAGGGCGCCGGTCTCGCAGAGCACCTCGGTGAACCGGCCCGCCCCGCTGCCGCACTCCAGCACGGTCCTGCCCCGCAGCTCACCGGCGGACCAGCCGCTCGCGGTCATCAGCCGGTCGCGGGAGATCGGCATGCCGACGTGGGAGTCGAGCTGCGTCAGCCGGTGCCTGTTCCACTGGAACCCGAACCCGTCGGCGTAGCCGTCCCGGGGGACGAAGCGCGGGATCCCCCGGTCGACGGGGTACCTCGCCCCGCACCGGACGCACCGCAGCGGGCCCTGGTCGAAGGCGCCGTCGAAGGCCCCGTCGAACCCGCCGTCGGACCCGCCGGGCGTGCCCTCGGCCCCACCGGTCCCGCCGGACCCGCCGTGCAGCGGGCCCCGGCACCGGGGGCAGCAGAGCGGCGGGTGCCGGGTGACGCCGGTGCCCGTTCCGCCGGTCTTGTCTTCCGCAAAGGTCATCCGGCCACCCGTTCAGCGAGAGGGAAGGAAAGGGACGCGGCGTCGCGGCCGGATCCCGGGGTCCGCCACGGGCGTCCGCCGGGCGGGCCGGCGCGCGTGCCGGGCGCCGGCGACGAGCCGGAGTCATGCCTTCCGCCACGTTCGTTCACACGCTCACACGCCGCCGCCCGCGCGCGGGGCACGGCGGCTCCCCCGCGAGCAATGATCTTCACGATCCTTACCCGGCCTTGGGACACCCCGCCGCCGGACGCCCCGGCGCCGACCTCCCCGTGGCGGAACTCCCGGCGACACGCCCCCGCGGCCCGCTGGCCGGTGACACCCCGCTCCGTTACCGTGATCTTGCAGAACGTCACCGACGGGGGCCGTCCGCGCCGGCGTACGGGCACGGGCCTGCGGGCGCGGGCCGACGAGCGTCACCGAGCAATGGAGGACCCGATGTGCGGGATAGCCGGAGTCGCGTCGACGTCGCGTCCGGATCCGGAGCTGGTGCGCCGCATGTGCGACGTGATCGTGCACCGGGGCCCGGACGGCGCAGGTTTCCACACCGACGAGCACGCCGCGCTCGGCATGCGCAGGCTCGCGATCGTCGACGTGGCGACCGGGCACCAGCCCGTGCACAGCGAGGACGGGCGGGTCGTGTCGGTCTTCAACGGGGAGCTCTACAACTTCCCCGAGCTGCGGCGGGAGCTGACGCGGCGGGGGCACCTGCTGCGCTCGTCCGGCGACTCGGAGTGCCTGGTCCACCTGTACGAGGAGCACGGCCCCGACCTGACCCGGCTGCTGCGCGGGATGTTCGCCTTCGCCGTCTGGGACCGCGACCGGCAGCGGCTGGTCCTGGCCAGGGACCGGGCGGGCAAGAAGCCGCTGTACTGGTGGGCCGACGACACCTCGATCCGGTTCGGCTCGGAGCTGAAGTCGCTGGCCCGCGACCCCGGCATGCCCCGCGAGATCGACCCGGTGGCGCTGCACCACTACCTGACCTACCGCTACGTCCCCGCCCCCTGGTCGATCTACCAGGGCGTGCACAAGCTGCCCCCCGGTCACGTGCTGGTCTGGGAGCGGGGCCGGATCACCGTGGACCGCTACTGGCGGCTGGACCGCACCCCGCGGGTGGTGACCGACGTCCGCGAGGAGGAGGAGCGGCTGCGGGAGCTGATCCTGGAGGCGACCCGGGTCCGGATGGTGAGCGAGCGCCCCATCGGCGCGTTCCTGTCCGGCGGGGTCGACTCCTCCGCGGTGGTGGCCGCGATGGCCATGCAGAGCCGCGACCCGGTCAAGACGTTCTGCGTCGGCTTCGACGACGGCCGCTACGACGAGCGCGCCGAGGCGCGGCTGGTGGCCGAGCGCTACTCCACCGACCACCACGAGCTCATGGTGACGGCCGACGTCCCGGACGTGCTGCCGCTGCTGGCCTGGCACTTCGACGAGCCGTTCGCCGACTCCTCGGCCGTGCCGAGCTTCTACGTGGCGCGGCTGAGCCGGCGGCACGTCACCGTGGTGCTCAACGGGGACGGCGGGGACGAGTGCTTCGGCGGCTACCAGCGCTACGCCCTGATGAACCAGGCCGCCAGGATCCCGGCCATGCCCGGCGCCCTGGCGGCCGTGTCGGCCCGCGCGGGCACCCGCATCACCGAGCAGAGCCGCTACCGCTCACCGGCACGGCTGCTGGGCCGGTTGATGCGGTTCGCCGCCGAGCCTCCCGCGCGGCGCTACGCCGGGCTGATGTCCTGCTTCACGCCCGGGCAGAAGGACGAGCTGTACGAGCCCGCGCTCCGCGAGCGGCTGGCGGGGGTGGACAGCGGCGCGCTGCTGGAGGAGGCGTTCCTGGCGTCCTCGGCGACGACCACGCTGGGCCGGGTGATGGACGTGGACACCACCGGCTACCTGCCGTACGACCTGCTGGTGAAGGTCGACATCACCACGATGGCCAACTCCATGGAGGCCCGCTCCCCGTTCCTGGACCACCACCTGATGGAGTGGGCGGCCGGGCTGCCCGACCCGCTGAAGGTCCGCGACCGGCGGACCAAGCTGCTGCTGCGGCGGGCGGTCGCACCCTGGCTGCCGGCACGGCTGCACAACCGCCCCAAGCGGGGGTTCGGCGTGCCGCTCGCCGCCTGGCTCCGGGGCGATCTGCGCGACCTCGCCCACGACGCGCTCACCGACGACACCGCCCGCGGCCGGGGGCTGTTCCGGCCGGAGGTCGTGGCCGATCTGCTGCGGCGGCACGACGAGGGCGCCGACCACGGCGACCGCCTCTGGGCGCTGCTGCAGTTCGAGCTCTGGCACCGCGCGCACGCGGTCCCGGACGGCGCCGTGCCCGCGGAGATCGGATGCCCGGGGTCCTGAACGGGAGCACCACCCTGAAGCGGACCGTCCAGACGATGGCCAGCCATCTGGTTCGGCTGACGCTGGCGGCGCTGACGGGCATCCTCATCGCGCGTACCCTCCAGCCGGAGGGGCGGGGCGTCTACGCGATGATCGCGACCACCGGCGGGATCGCGATCGTGCTGGGCGGCCTGTCGATCGGCAGGTCGCAGATCGCGCTCTGGCCCGACCCGGCGCGGCACCGCGCGCTGACGGGCAACGGCCTGCTCCTGGGGCTGCTGCTCGGCGTGGCGTCGGCGCTGGTGACGCTGGCGGCGGTGACCGCGCTCGTGCCCGTCCCCGCGCCGCACCTGCTCGTCGTCGCCCTGCTGGCGGTGCCGTTCGGCGTGGCGGCGGTCAACCTCAACGGGATCGCGCTGCTGCGCTCGCGCAGCGACCTGGCCAACCGGGGCGTGGTCGCGACGGCGCTCGTGCTGAACCTGCCGATCCTGGTGCTGTCGGCCGCAGGGAAGCTCACCGTGGCGGCGGTGATCGTCTGCTGGACGCTCGCGATCACCGCGCCGTTCTGGCTGCTCCTCGCGGGGCTCGGGCCGCGCGCCATGCGCGTCGAGGCGGCGCTCGCCCGCCGCCAGCTCGCCCTGTCGTGCCGCTACCATCCCGGACTGGTCGCGTTCCACCTGCTGCTGAGCGCCGACGTCTTCCTGCTGGGCGCCCTGGCCTCCCCGGCCGAGGTGGGCCTGTACACGGTCGGGACGGCCTTTTTGACCTTCTCCCGGGTGCCGGCCGACGCGGTCACCCAGGTGGTCCTGCCCCGCCAGACGGTCGTGGACGGCGCCGGCGCCCGGGACGTCACCGTCCGGGTGCTCCGGCTCAACCTGGCGCTCTCTGCGCTGTTCTCCGGCGCGCTGGCCGCCGTCTCACCCGTGCTCGTCCCCCTGCTGTACGGCGCCGCGTTCACCGGCAGCGTGACGCCGCTGCTGCTGCTGGCCCCCGGCATGGTCGCGCTCTCGCTGCTGCGGCCGGTCGAGCAGTACCTGATCCGCCTGGAGCGCCCGGCGACCATGACCGTCATCGCCGCCGGGGCCCTGACACTCGACCTGGCCCTGAACGCCGTCCTCATCCCCCGCTGGGGAGCCGCCGGAGCGGCACTGGCCGCCAGCGTGAGCTACACGGCGATGGCCGTCACCGAGATCGCCTGGTTCGCCACCAGAACCTCCACCCCCCTGCGCGCCCTCCTCCCCCGCCCCTCCGACCTGAAAGCCGCCCTAAGACCCCCCGCCCCGATCACAGCACCCCCATGAGGACACGCCGGGGACCGCCCCCATGCCCCCCATCAGGGACCCCCCGTGAGGCCGCGCCGGCGACTGGACCGAGGAGGGATGGATCGTGAGGAACGAGCGATCCCTCCCGACGAGGGAAGGAGCCGGATAAGAGCGGCCTCACCGCGACGCGAAGCGTCGCCATGACACGCCGCTACATCACGTTTAGGTAGGGAGTAGGAAAAACATCGCGCCGCCCCCGTGATGGTGTCGGCGGACGGATCGGGTGGAGAACTAGTTTCTCCGACGTGAGCCAGGCCTGTCAGCAAGGAGCCTCCATGAAGCCAGACGGCCGGATTCGCGTTATGGAGATCATCGCGCGAATGAACGTCGGCGGTCCCGCCACCCAGGTCTCGGGGCTGCACGAGCGTCTGAACCGCGAGGAGTTCGACCACCGTCTCTACACCGGCCACGTCGGCGCCGGGGAGGGCGACCACCTGCTGCTGCACGGCGCGCGCGCACCGGTGCACCGGGTCCCGGGCCTGGGCCGCTCGGTCAGGCCCGGTGACGACCAGCGTGCCCTGTACTGGCTGGTCCGTGCCATGCGGTCGTTCCGGCCGCACATCGTGCACACCCGTACCGCCAAGGCCGGTGCCCTGGGCCGGGTGGCGGCCCGGCTGTCGGGTGTCGGCGCGGCCCGGGTCCACGTCTTCCACGGCCATCTGCTGCACGGCTACTTCTCCCCCTTCAGAGGCGGGCTCTACGTACGGTCGGAACGGCTGCTGGCGCTGCTGTCGGACCGGTTGGTGACGGTCGGGACCCGGGTGCGGGACGAGCTGCTGGAGGCGGGGATCGGCCGGCCCGAGCAGTACGTCGTCATCCCTCCCGGGGTGCGGCTGGGGCCGGTGCCCGCCCGCGAGGCGGCCCGTGCCGCGCTGGGCCTGCCGCTGGACGCGCCCGTGGTGGCGTACGTGGGGCGGCTGACCGGGGTGAAGCGGCCCGACCGGTTCGTCACGGTGGCCCGTACCGTGCTGGGCCGCGTCCCGAACTGTCACTTCGTGGTGTGCGGCGGGGGCGAGCTCGCCCGGACGATGGAGCGGGAGGCGGAGTCCATGCGCGGCTCCTTCCACCTGCTGGGCTGGCGCGCGGATCCCGAGACGGTCTACGCCGCGGCCGACGTGGTCCTGCTGACCTCCGACAACGAGGGCACCCCGGTGACGCTCGTCGAGGCGGGGATGGCGGGCGTCCCGGTCGTCTCCACCCGGGTGGGGAGCGTGGCCGAGGTCGTCAGGGACGGCCACACCGGCCTGCTGTCGGGTGCCGGGCCGGACGAGCTGGCGGCGCACGTCGTCCGGCTGCTGAACGATCCCGTGCTGGCCCGGCGGATGGGCGAGGCGGCCCGCGACTGGACCACGTACGCCTTCGCGGTGGACCGCCTGGTCGCCGACACCGAGAACCTCTACCGGTCGCTGTGCCCGGTCCCCGGCCGCGATCCGCTGCCCGAGGGGAGCAGCCGATGAGGGTCCTAGTGACGGGCGGCGCGGGTTTCATCGGCGCGCACATGTGCCGGACCCTGGCGGCCAGGGACGACGTGGCGCGCGTCACGGTGCTGGACGACCTGAGCAGCGGCGATCTCACCAACCTGGACGGCGTCGGGGCCGAGGTGGTGACCGGCAGCATCCTGGACCGGGACCTGCTGGGCGACCTGGCGGCCGACGCCACGCACGTGATCCACCTGGCCGCGCGGCCGTCGGTGCCCCGGTCGCTGGCCGACCCGATGGCCTCGCACACCGTCAACGCGACCGGCACCCTGCACGTGCTGGAGGCGTGCCGCGCCGGGCGGCCGCACGTGATCCTCGCGTCGTCCTCCTCGGTGTACGGCGACCGTCCCGAACCCCGCAAGCACGAGGACCTGCCCACCAGGCCGCTCAGCCCGTACGGGGCCGGGAAGCTGGCCGCGGAGGCCTACACGCTGGCGTACGCGGCCAGCTACGGCCTGCCGGTCCTGCCGTTCCGCTTCTTCAACGTCTACGGGCCGCTGCAGAGCGCGGGGCACGCCTACGCGGCGGTGATCCCGGCGTTCGTCTCGGCCGCGCTGCGCGGCGAGGCGGTGCCGCTGCACGGCGACGGCGGGCAGGCGCGGGACTTCACCTACGTGGGGTCGGTGACCGGGATCCTCGCCGACGCCGCGGCCCGGGGGGTGACGAGCGCCAAGCCGGTGAACCTGGCCTTCGGCACCCGTGTCTCGCTGCGGCAGCTGATGGACGTCCTGGGCGAGATCCTCGGCCGCACGATCGAGACGGTCCCGCTGCCGCCGCGCCGGGGCGACATCCGCGAGTCCCAGGCCTCCAGCCGTCTGCTGCGCGAGCTGTTCCCCGGCGTGTGCCCGGTCTCGCTCGAGGACGGGCTGCGCAGGACGGTGGCCTGGTTCGAGGGGACGCGGGCACCGGGCGCGGACGCGAGACTCGGCGCGCCCGCGTGAACCACCGCCGCCTCCCGCCGGCAACCCAGTTCTCTCCAAGCACGCGATGAGGAGCAGCACGTGAGCAAGGCATCAAGAACCCGCTATCTGATAACGGGTGGCAGCGGATTCATCGGATCGCATCTGGCCGACGCGCTGCTCGCCCGCGACGACTCCGTCGTCGTCCTGGACAACCTCTCGACGGGACGGCTGGAGAACCTCCGGCCCCACCCCGACCTGCACTTCGTGCACGGTTCGGTGCTGGACGAGCTCATGGTGGACGAGTTGGTCCACCGGTGCGACGTGGTGGTCCACCTGGCGGCCGCGGTCGGGGTCAAGCTGATCGTCGAGCAGCCGCTGCGGTCCCTGACGACCAACATCCGGGGCTCGGAGATCGTCATCGAGGCCGCGCACCGCTACCGCAAGAAGATCCTGATCACCAGCACCAGCGAGATCTACGGCAAGAACTCCTCGGGCGCGCTGCGCGAGGACTCCGACCGCATCCTGGGCAGTCCCGCCGTGGTCCGCTGGGCCTACAGCACCGCCAAGGCCGTGGACGAGATCCTCGCCAACGCCTACCACAAGGAGCGCGGCCTGCCGACGATCATCGTCCGGCTCTTCAACACGGTGGGCCCGCGGCAGAGCCCGACGTACGGCATGGTCATCCCGAGCCTGGTCCGCCAGGCCCTGTCGGCCGCGCCGCTCACGGTCTTCGGCGACGGGACCCAGACCCGGTGCTTCGCCCACGTCGCCGACGTGGTGGACGCGCTGCTGGGGCTGCTCGACGAGGAGGCGGCGATCGGGGAGACGTTCAACATCGGCTCCTCGGACGAGGTCAGCATCCTGGAGCTGGCGAAGATGATCATCGGGTTCACCGGTTCGACCTCCGGGATCGAGCTGGTGCCCTACTCCGAGGCCTACGAGCAGGGGTTCGAGGACATGACCCGCAGGGTCCCGGACACGGCGAAGCTCCGTGCCCTCACCGGCTGGGTGCCGCGGCGCGCTCTCGACGAGATCCTCATGGAGATCATCGGCGCGTCCTCCGAGGCTCCGGCGACGTCCCCGCGGTGAGCGGGACGCTCGCCCTCACCGCGGGGACGGCCTGCCTGCTCAGCGCGGCGGCCGTGGTGCCGCTGCGGCGCCTGGCGCTGCGCTGGGACCTCACCGACCATCCCGGGGGGCACAAGGCGCACTCCCGCCCGACCCCCTACCTCGGTGGCATCGCGATCACGGTGGGCACCGTGGTACCCGCCGCGGTCGCGCTCGGCCTGGCCGACCTGCAGATCACCGCGATCCTGCTGGCCGCCACCGCGGTGTCCCTGCTGGGGCTGATCGACGACATCTCCCCGCTGCCGGCGGTGACCAGGCTGACGGTGGAGACCGTGGTGGCCGTGGGGGTGGTGCTCTCCGGTGTCCAGGCGACCGTGACCGGGACGTGGCTGGACGCCGTGCTCACGACGGTGTGGATCGTCGTGATGACCAACTCCTTCAACCTGCTGGACAACATGGACGGCGCGCTGGGCTCCGTCACCTTCGTGGCCGCGGCGCTGCTCGCGGTGACGGCGCTGCTGCAGGGCCATGTCGCGCTCGCGGTGCCGCTGGTCGCGCTCACCTGCGCCTGCCTGGGCTTCCTGCCCTACAACTGGGCGCCGGCGAGGGTGTTCATGGGCGACTCGGGGTCGCTGTTCATCGGGTTCACGCTGGCCTGCTCGGCGACCGTGCTGGTCGCGGGACGCCCCCCGGACGCGACGATCGCCGGGCTGTTCCTGCCGACCTTCGTCGCGACCGTGGACACCTGCGTGGTCTTCCTCTCCCGGGTGCTGACCGGCCGGTCGCCGCTGCAGGGCGGTACCGACCACGTGTCGCACCGGCTGCGGCGCGCCGGGCTGGGGACCCGCTCGGTCGCCGTCACGCTGGGTGCGATCACGGCGGTCACCGGTGTCCTCTGCCTGGCCACGGCGCTGGGCCGGATGCCCCCGCTCGTCGCGACGGCCGTGGCCGGGGCGATCGCCGGTGGCCTGGTCGGCCTGCTGCGGGACATGAGCGTCCGCGTTTCCGTCCGAACCCCCCAGCCCCTCCAGAGAATCCGCGAAAGGCGACGTTGACATGGAACTGCTCTACTACGTACGGCTCGCGCGCCGGAACTGGCCGCTCATCCTGCTGTCGTTGGTGATCGCGGTGGGCGCGGCGGTGACCGTCACGGCCAACACGCCGCCGAAGTACGTCGCGACGATCTCCATGCTGGTCTCCGGTCACGACAAGGAGGGCAGCCTGTCCACCGCGTACCAGGCGGGCATCCTGTCGGCGCAGCGGGTGCAGTCCTACGCCACCCTGCTCTCCACCCGGCGGGTGCTCAGCCGGGTCACCGACGACGCCGACGTGGAGCGGCTGCAGTCGAACATCACGGCCGAGGCGGTGCCCGGCACGGTGCTGCTGCGCGCCACGGTCGCGGACACGGTGCCCAAGCGGGCCGCCGAGCTGGCCAACGACCTGGGGGCGAGCTTCGCCGACCTCATCGACCAGATCGAGCGGCCCACCTCCTCCAGCCGTCCCACGGTGAAGGTCACGGTGGTGGACCACGCCGAGGTGCCGCAGGAGCCGGTCAGCCCCAAGCCCGTGGTCAACCTGCTGATGGCCGTGCTGCTGGCCCTGCTGACGGTGATGGCCGTCATCGTGGTCCGCGACCACCTGGACACCACCATCAAGACGCCGGAGGCGCTGCAGGAGGCGTCGGGCAGCTCGACCCTGGGAATCATCGGCTACGAGCGGGACGCGCGGCACCAGCCGCTGATCCTGCGCAACAACGGCCGCTCGTCCAGGTCGGAGGCGTTCCGCACGCTCCGTACCAACCTGCAGTTCATCGGGGTCGACCGCCAGCCCAGGTCGCTCGTGGTCACCAGCTGCCTGCCGAGCGAGGGCAAGTCCTCGACCTCGGTCAACCTGGCCATCACGCTGGCCCAGGCCGGATGGCGGATCGTCCTGGTGGACGGCGACCTGCGCCGTCCCACGATCCCCCGCTATCTCGGCATCGAGGGGACCACGGGCCTGACGGACGTGCTGATCGACAGGGCGCGCCTGAAGGAGGTCATCCAGGTCTGGGGCGAGCCGGGCATGTCGGTGCTGCCGAGCGGGCAGATCCCGCCGAACCCGAGCGAGCTGCTCGGCTCGGGCGGGATGCGTGAGGTGCTGACCCAGCTGACCGAGACCTACGACATGGTCATCATCGACGCGCCGCCGCTGCTGCCGGTGACCGACGCCGCGACGCTCAGCGCGCTGTGCGACGGCACCCTGCTGGTCAGCCGGCACGGCAAGACCCGCCGCGAGCACATGGTCCGCGCCGCCGCGCTGCTGGCGTCGATCAACGCCCGGGTGGTGGGAACGGTCCTGAACTTCGTCCCGCCCCGGCACGAGACCTACTTCGGCTACGGGTACGGGTACGGGTACGGCTACGAGCCCGAGGTCAAGCGTCCGGTGGGGGTGTGAGCAGCCGGAGCGGGGCGGCCAGGTAGCGGGTGATGGTCCGCCCCGCCATCCGGTAGGCCAGCCACGATCTTCCGTAGGGGTCGTCGATGTCGGACTCGTCGACGCGTACCAGCCCGCGCAGGGCCCGTGCCTCCTCGACCAGGGCACGGGCCCTGCGCACGGGGTCGTGGTGGCGCAGGATCCGCTCCGGCGGCACGGCCTGTGCCAGCGCGCCGAACTCGGCGATGGTGAAGGTCCGGGTGGCGGCGGCCAGATGCAGGGCCACCGCCTGCGCGCGGTGCCTGCGGGTGGCGGTGAGCACCAGGTCGGCGCCGGCCACCAGGCGGGGGGTGAGCGGGCGGGAGGTGAACCCGGCCGGGTCGCCGCCGAGCCGGGCCAGGGTGTTGCCCGCGCGCCTGTCCATCTCCATGCCGGGCCGGGCGTGCGTGCCCGCGCTGCCGATCCGCAGCGCCGGGCAGGGGCCCAGCGCCGAACGCGCCAGCCGTTCGGCCAGCGGGGAGCGGCAGATGTTGGCGGTGCACACGAACAGGATGTGGAAGCGGACGCCGTCCCTCGGCGCCTGCGCGTCCCGGGGGTCCCGCCAGCAGCGCGTGCCGCAGTCCTCGTGCCCGGGAGGGGCCTTCTCACCGCTTGCGGGGACCGCGCTCCGCTCCCCGGTCACGCGCCCCTGCGTGGTCCCGGTGGTCCCCGGCGAAGCCCTCATGACGAGAGGGTAGGTCCGTGCCGGTGGGCGGCGGGCCGCGGCGCACCGCCCTTTGCCCTTTCATACCGGCCCGCCGCGTGCCCGCGCATCACACGCGGGCCCGTCGCGTGCCGGGCCGTCGCGCTCCGGCGCGCGTGGCGGCCCGGCGTCGTCACGGGAGGCATCCCCGCGCGTCCTGGGTGACGCGGGTCCGCTGCGGCCGGACCAGCGGCTGCACCGGGACCAGCGGTGGTTCGTTCGAGACCGGTTCGGTGAGGTCGAGCTCCAGCACCCTGGACTGGCCGGGGGCGAACTCCACCATCGTCGAGTAGACCGGACGGGACCGCTCGGTCTCCCGGATGATCGGCGCCCGGTCGCCGTCGAGCCGGGCCGCGGTCACCTCCGCCCCGACGCCCGCGTACAGCGACACCCACAGCAGGTTGGACCCGGGACGGTGCCGTCCCATGCCGGCGTTGTCGAGCCGGCCGGTCACGTAGGAGGGCAGGGTCTTTGAGGGGACGTCGTTGGTCAGGCGCACACGCACGGTCGAGGAACGCCTGCCGTCCCGGCAGGGGCCGAGCCGGTAGTGCAGCGAACGTTCCAGGTAGTAGTCGAGCTTGCCGCCGGCGGAGTTGTTGACCACCAGGGCGGCGAACGGCCCCGGCCGGGACGGCAGCACGCCGCCGAGGGGGGTGCGCGCCAGCAGCCGCTGCTCGGCCCGGTGACGGCTCCAGATCTGCAGCCGCCGGTCGGACGCCATTCCGGCCAGCACGGGCAGCAGCCGGGCGGGGTCGGCGAAGGCGGCGGGCAGGGCCTCGCCGACGGCGCGGGCGATCCCCATGAGGAACACCTTGCGCGCCAGGGGGTCGGGATAGCGGGCGTAGGCCACCCGCTCGGTGAGGTCGACGACGTTCCCCGCCGTCACGACCTCCCCGCCGGGCACGGTGACCGGGCCGATCACCCGGAGCAGATGGGCCAGGCCGACCGGGTCGGTGGCGATGGCGCCGTCGAGCCGGGTGCGGGCCTGGCGCTCCCACAGGCCGGTCCAGATGGCCGCGGCGTAGGGGAAGTGCGGGGAGAGGTTGGAGACCGACAGCATCCGGGTGGCGTTCGGCCCGTAGCGGCCGAGGAATCCACGGCCGGGGTCGGTGACGGGGACGGGGCTGGTGTCGAGGTCGTTGTTGGAGGAGAGCCGCTCGATGACGACCTTGCCCCGGTCGAGCCGCAGGATGCCGAAGGCCCCCACCAGTCCCCCGGTGCCGCGCGCCTCGGCGTTGGTCTGGAAGGCCAGGAAGTAGCGGCGCGGGTCGTCGCCGCCCAGCATCGGGGGCAGCAGCGCGGCTGCGGTCACCGCGTCGCCCAGCGTGCCGCGCAGCTCGTCGATCTCCCGCAACGCGGTGCCGCGGGCCTGGTCGAGCTCGTCAACGCCGGTCCGCGCCGGGGTGGACGCCAGGCGCGAGCTCACCCGGGCGAGCCGGGCGACGGCCTCGTCCAGGACGGGTGCCGCCGTCTCGACCGCGGCCAGCAGCCGCCTCGGGTCCCCCGGCGAGGGGGTGCCCGCGGTGATGAACGCCGCGCCGACGCGCTGGAGGTCGTTCAGCACGCCGGTCAGTTCGGCCACCCCCTCGGACAGCCCCCGTACGGTGCTCGCGGCCTGTCCCACCGTCGGGAGGCGGGTGAGCAGCGACCAGTCGGCACCCGCGGTCAGCCGCCGCGCCTCGGCCGCGTGCCGGGCGGCGTCCGCGAGCGGCGCGGCGACGAGCGACGGCTGTCCCGCGCTCACCGCCGCGCGCAGCCGGAGCAGCGCGCCCCGGGTCGCCTCCAGGTGGTCCCGTACGCTCAGACCGAGGTGCGCCGACCAGCCCCCGGCCGACACGAGGACGGCGACGAGGGCCAGCAGGCAGATGACGGCGGTCCGGCGGTGTCGTCTAGCGGGCACTGGACGATCGACGGCGCCGGACGGAGATCAGGGTGCCGACGATCCCGGCGGCCAGCAGGCCCCCGCCGACCGTGGCCACCGTCGACACCGGTGTTCCGGTGAAGGGCAGCTTCTCCCCCGAGCCCCAGGAGGCGTCGCGGAAGCATCCGCCGCCACCGCAGCCGCCACCGCAGTGGTCGCCCTCGCAGCCGTCACGGGCCTCGAGTGCGAGCAGCGCGACGTTCCTGGCCTTGAGGGCCAGGTTCTCCGCGGCCTTGGCCAGGTCGGCCGCCGCGGAGGCGAGCTCCTCGGCCTCGGACGCGACCCGCGCGGCGTTGGTCGCCACCGCGGCCGCGGCGGCGTTGGTCGGTGCCGCGAGCGCCGCGATGGCCGCGGCGTCGGAGGCGATGTCCGCCGCCCGGTCCGCGATCGCCTCGGCCCTGGCCGCGATGTCCCTGGCCCTGGCGGCGATCCTGCCCGCCTCGGCCGCGATCCAGGCGAGGTCGCCCGGGCGGGCGACCGCACCGCCGGAGACGATCGGCCGGGAGGCCGAGACGAGCTCCACGGTGCCGGGCGCGAGCCTGGCCGCGGTCGCCCCCGCGTTCTGCGCGTCGTTGAGCGCCTCCCTGGCGTCCTCGAGGGCCTCCTCCGCGGCGTTGAGGTTGGCTCCGCCGACGTCACCGGCGATGTCCTCCGCCGCGTTGGCGATGTCCTCGGCGTCGGACGCGACGTCCTCGGCCTCCTCGGCGACCGCCTCGGCGTCGTCCAGGACGTCCTGGGCCTGGAGGGCGATCCGGTTGGCCGAGGCTGCGTAGTCGATGACGGGCGGATACGGCTGTGCGTGGAAACCGGCGGCCGAGGCCGGAAGCCCGGTCCCGGCGGTCGCGGTTCCGGCGATTCCAACGCCCAGCCCGCTCCCGGCCAGCACCGTAAGAAGGATGGACATTGTGTATTTTTTGACCATTTCGAACTCCTCATGGCAAGTATTCAGGCCAGGAGCACAGCGCTTGGAACACAAGCGACATGCCTCCGGAACCCGTTATATTTGACTATCGAAAAAGGCGGCTTATCCGGCTCACCGCCCTTACCGAATGATCACTCACTGTTCTCCGATCTTTGATGTTCACGGGCGAGGCGGATCCATCCGGGCGGAGTGCCGCGGCCCGGCCGGGCGCGCCCGTCTCCGGCGCCCCGCCGCGTCCCTAGAATTCGGATATGCCAACCGCATTGATCACAGGGGCGACGGCCGGCATCGGTGCCGCCTTCGCCGACCGCCTGGCCGCCGACGGCTTCTCCCTCGTCCTGGTCGCCCGCGACGGGAAACGCCTGGCCGAGGTCGCCGAGCGGCTGCGGCTGCGCCACGGGGCGGCGAGCGAGGTGCTCGCCGCCGACCTGGTGACCGAGGAGGGCCTGGAGGCGGTGGAGCGGCGGCTGCGCGAGGGTGTCGACCTGCTGGTCAACAACGCCGGTTTCGGCCATCCGGGCCACTTCCTCGACGTTCCCGCCGAGCAGGAGGTACGGATGCTCAGGCTGCACTGCGAGGCCGTGCTGCGGCTGACGCTGGCCGCGCTTCCGGGGATGAGGGAACGCGACCGGGGCGCGGTCATCAATGTCGCGTCGGTGGCGGCGTTCTTCACCAGGGGCTCCTACAGCGCGTCCAAGGCGTGGGTGGTCAGCTTCAGCGAGTCGGTGGCCGCGGAGATGGCCGGCACCCGGGTGCGGGTCATGGCCCTGTGCCCGGGGTTCGTGCGCACCGAGTTCCACGAACGCGCCTCGATGGACACCTCGGGGATCCCGGGCTTCCTCTGGCTGTCGGCGGAGAACGTGGTCCGCGAGGCCATGCGCGACCTGGCCCGCGGCGTGCGGGTGAGCATCCCCGACCTGCGTTACAAGGCGCTCGTCAGGGTCGGCAGGCTGCTCCCGCTGACCCTGATCGGCCAGGTCTCCCGCCGCATCGGCCGCTAGCCGGCGGACGAGGGACCGGCCGGGAGCGCCCGGGCCGCTGGGAGGGCGGATCGGAGCGCTCCCGGGCCGGGAGACGGTGAGCGGGCGCGCTCCGGATCGGGGTCGCGTGCCGGGGGCCGGGACGTCAGCCGGTCACCGGGAGGTCGCGGTCGACCGGCCGGGGAACCGGTGCCCGGCCGGGCCCGCGGTCCTGGTGCCCGCGCGGGCCGTACCAGCGGTCACCGAACCGGCCCGGACCGAAGGTCCGGTCGCCGAACCCTCCCGGACCGGCCCCACGATCACCGAACCTGCCCTCGCCCGCGCCTTCACCCTCGCCTTCGCCCTCACCCTCGTCCCCGGCTCCGCCTCGTCCTCCGCGCCGTCCCTGCCGGCCCGACTCGTCATCGTCGTCGGACGGAATGATGATGATCTGCCGCCTCTGAGGAGGGCGCCGCGTACGGGTCGGGCTCACCGTGGGCGTCGGGGTGACCGTCGGGGTCACCGTGGGCGTGACGGTCGGAGTGACCGTGGGAGTGACGGTGGGCGTCACGGTCGGGGTGACGGTCGGCGTCACCGTGGGCGTGACCGTCGGAGTGACCGTGGGCGTCACGGTGGGCGTCACGGTGGGCGTCACCGTGGGAGTGACCGTCGGGGTCACCGTCGGAGTGACGGTCGGGGTCACCGTCGGAGTGACGGTGGGCGTGACCGTCGGGGTCACCGTGGGAGTGACGGTCGGCGTCACCGTGGGAGTGACCGTGGGCGTCACGGTCGGGGTGACGGTCGGCGTCACCGTGGGCGTCACCGTCGGGGTCACCGTGGGAGTGACGGTCGGGGTGGGGGTCACGTCGCAGACGGCCCGGGTGATGGTGTTCGTGTCGAGGCTGACCTGCCCGTTGCGGGCCAGTACCCGGCCGTCGACGACGGCGCCGGTCGTCACCGTGATCGACGTCAGCGCGAGGATGTTGCCGACGAAGGTGGAGTTGGTCCCCAGCGTCGCCGAGCTGCCCACCTGCCAGAACACGTTGCACGCCTGGGCGCCGTTGATGAGCTGGACCCTGCTGGCCGATCCGGTGATGAGCGTCGAGGCGACCTGGAAGATGAAGATGGCGTTGGGGTCGCCCTGCGCGTCGAGGGTCAGGGTGCCGGTCAGCCCGAGCGAGGAGGTGGAGGTGTAGACGCCGGACACCAGCGTCCGGCCGACCAGGTCCCCCGAGACGAGGGCGGTCGAGGCCTGCCCGGCCGCGTTGTTGTAGGCGATGGTCAGGTCGTTCTGCGCCTGGAGCGCGACGGCGTCGGCGATGTTCTGGGTCCCGAACACGGTGCCCGGGGGGAACCCGGTCACCGCGGTGCCCGGGCTCAGGCCCAGGTTGCCGGTGATCACGCTGGGGCCGATGTTGGTGACGGTGGTCCCGGCCAGCACGGCGAAGGCGTCGGCGGTGCCGAGGTTCACCGGCTCCTGCATCACCCTCGCCCCGGATTGCGTGGCGACGGTCACGGCGATGACCGGAAGAAGCAGAATTCCGATGAGAAGCCCGAACACTCCTGGCGACCTTCGGGCAAAACCAATGAGAAATACTGTCATTTGCCGGATCTTCTCCCTCAAGGGGCGGCGAACGCGCCTGGACTCATAGGAGCGGTGAAGACATCCGGCCGTATGAAATCTCCCTCGGGTCGAAAGCGCCTGCCGGCATTCTCGACGGCCCGGGAGGTCCGAGAGCCCTACCCCGCGATTCCGCACGCTACCCGGGAATATCGGAAAGCCTCGGCGTGAACCGCTGAAACGGGAAACAAAGATCGCTTAATTCTTCATTGAATATCCGCGGGACGTCGCGCCGCAAGGGGACGCGGACACGAAAGGGCCCGCGCCACGGGAGGGGGTCGTGGCGCGGGCCCTGTCGGCCTTGCGGGATGTGGTCCGGGACGGGCCGGGTGCGGCCCGTCAGGGGTCAGACGCGGGCGTTGGCCGGGTGACCGATGGACAGACCCGAGACCGGGTCGAAGAAGTGCAGGTTGTGGGTGTCGACGACCAGCTCGATGTTCTGGCCGGGACGGACGTGGCTGCGGGAGTTGACGCGGGCGGTCCACAGGGACTTGTCGCCCACCAGCGGCAGCGTGGCGTCCTCCTCGCCGTCGTCGGCGGCGGCGGCGACGGTGTCCTGGTGCTGGACCGGCGGGGCGTCGATCAGGAAGAGCACGTTGATCTCGGAGCCGAGCTCCTCGGTGACCTCGGCGCGGACCTGCAGGCGGGTCCAGCCGCCCGGGGTGCCGTTGGCGGCGACCGAGTCCTCGAAGTCGGAGGGACGGATGCCCAGGATGATCTTCTTGCCGATGTAGTCCTCCAGGCCGCGCTTCTCGGCGAAGGTCTCGGCCGGGACCGGCAGGTTCAGGCCCGCGAAGGTGACGGCCGCGCCGCCGTCGCCGCGTACCAGCTCGGCGTTGACGAAGTTCATCGAGGGGGAGCCCATGAAGCCGGCGACGAACAGGTTGACCGGCTTGTCGAACAGGTTCTGCGGGGTGTCGACCTGCTGCAGCAGACCGTCGCGGAGCACGCAGACGCGGTCCCCGAGGGTCATCGCCTCGACCTGGTCGTGGGTGACGTAGACGGTCGTCACGCCCAGGCGCTCGTGCAGGGTGTTCAGGGAGGCGCGCATGGAGACGCGGAGCTTGGCGTCCAGGTTGGACAGCGGCTCGTCCATCAGGAAGGCCTGGGGCTCACGGACGATGGCGCGGCCCATCGCGACACGCTGGCGCTGACCACCGGACAGGGCGGCCGGCTTGCGCTTGAGGTACTGGTCGAGGCCAAGCATCTTGGCGGCCTCGCCGACCCGCTTGGCGATCTCCGCCTTGGGCATCTTGCGGAGCTTCAGACCGAAGGCGAGGTTCTCCTCGACGGTCATGTGCGGGTAGAGCGCGTAGTTCTGGAAGACCATGGCGATGTCGCGGTCCTTCGGGGGCAGGTGGTTGACCACCCGGTCGCCGATCGCGATCTCACCGCCGCTGATGTCCTCAAGGCCCGCGATCATGCGCAGGGCGGTGGACTTGCCGCAGCCGGACGGGCCGACCAGCACCATGAACTCGCCGTCCTTGATCTCAAGGTCGAGGCCGTTCACGGCTTTGACGCCGCCCGCGTAGATCTTGTCGACTTTGCTGAGAACGATGGATGCCATGGATGTCCTTACCGCCCCGGGCCAACCCCGTGTTCACCCGATATTGGATACGTTTTCATGCATCTCATCGGAAACGGACATCGGTGTCAAGAGGTTGCCCGGTTCTGGCCTGTCAGCAGGGCGGTCGTTATGCCTCCGTACTGGATCGTTCGTGAAAAACATGATGGAATCGTTTCCATGAACATGCGTCGCGCGACGATCAGGGACGTCGCCGAGACCGCCGGGGTCGGGGTCGCCACCGTGTCGCGGGTCCTGTCCGGCGGGTCGGCCAGCCCGGAGACCAGGGAGCGGGTGCTGACGGTCGCCGCCCAGCTCGACTACCGGCCCAGCGCGCTCGGCCGCAACCTGCGCCAGCGCCGCTCGGGCGGGATCGGCCTGCTGCTGCCCGACATCACCGACACCTTCTACGGGAGGGTGGCCGACGGGGTGCTCGCCTGCGCACGCTCGGCGGGAGAGCCGGTGATCGTGGGCACCACGGGTGACGACCCCGAGCGCGAGGCCGAGCTGATCGGCATGCTCATGGAGCAGGGGGTGGACCGGCTGGTCGCGATCCCCTCGGGGGACGGCGAGAGCTGGGCGCCGACCCTGCGGGCCGGGCTGACCACCGTGTTCGCGCACCGGACCTCGGCCGGGTGCGGGGACATCCCGGCCGTGCTGGCCGACGACCGCGCCGGGGTCAGGACCGCGGTGGACTACCTGACCGGGCTGGGGCACCGGCGCATCGCCTACCTGGGCGGTCCCGGGCAGGCCCAGCGGCTGGCGGTCTTCCGGGAGGCGATGGGCCCGCTCGTCGACGAGGAGCTCATCGTGGTGGCCCGGGGCAGCCGCGACTCCGCCTACGCCGCGGCGGCCGGGCTCTTCCAGCACCGGCCCGACCTGACCGCGGTGCTGGCGGGCGGCAACCTGCTGGGCGAGGCGGCCGTGCTGGCCGCGCGGGAGCTGGACCTGCGCCTGCCCAGGGACATGTCGCTGATCATGTTCGACGACGTGCCCTGGGCGGAGCTGTGCTCGCCGTCGCTGACGGTGATCGCCCAGCCGGCCCAGGACATCGGCTACCGCGCCGCCGAGCTGGTGCTCCGCGGCGGCGGCAGGCGCCCGCGCGGCGTGCTGCTGCCCACCGAGCTGATCGTCAGGGGCAGCTGCGCGGCTAGAGGGACTTCTCGATCGCCGCGATGACGGCGGGGTCGCCGGGCTCGACGCCGGGCCTGAAGCGGGCCACCACCTCGCCGTCGGCGGAGACGAGGAACTTCTCGAAGTTCCACTGCACGTCCCCGGCCTGGCCGTCGGCGTCCGGGACCTCGGTGAGCCCGGCGTAGAGCGGGTGCCTGCCCTCACCGTTGACCTCGGTCTTGGCCAGCAGCGGGAAGTCCACGCCGTAGGTGCTGACGCAGAACTCCTGGATCTCCTCGGCGCTGCCCGGTTCCTGGCCCATGAACTGGTTGCACGGCACGCCGACCACGGTGAGGCCCCGCTCGCCGTAGGTCCGCTGGAGCTCGACGAGCCCGGCGTACTGCGGGGTGAGCCCGCACTTGGAGGCGACGTTCACCACGAGGACGGCCCCGTCCCCGGCCAGCTCGGCCAGGGTGGTGGGGGTGCCGGAAAGAGTCTGTACGGCGGTATCACGGATTCCCATGCAGTGCACCCTAATCCCCTTGTCACATTTGAGAGTTATGACGTCCATAAAGTGAAATGTGACTGAAGCCACAGGCGGGACGACACCCGCCTCACCATCGCTTTGATCATTCTCTTACCGATCTCTGACATGGCTCCTGACAGCCGCTGTCGGCTGGCCCGCCACCGGATCGCGAGGCATCGTGGCGCCGTCCCCCGACCTCAAGGCACAAGGGAGTCCCATGTCGACGCTACGCCGTACCGGTGCGCTGGTGATCACTTCGGTGCTCGCCCTCGGCACCACCACGGTCGCCCAGGCGTCCTCGGCGAGTACGGGCAACCGGGCGGTCGCCAGGCCGATGGTGTCCGCTCACGGCTGGAACAGCACTCAGTTCGACTGCCTCAGCAGGCTCTGGACCAAGGAGAGCAACTGGAACCACCGCGCCCGCAACCGCTCCTCGGGCGCGTACGGCATCCCGCAGGCGCTGCCCGGCGGGAAGATGGCCAGCGCGGGACGCGACTGGCGCACCAACCCCAGGACGCAGATCAAGTGGGGGCTCGGCTACATCAAGCAGCGCTACGGCTCACCGTGCCGGGCGTGGTCGCACTCGCTGTCGCGGGGTTGGTACTAGATCAGGAGCGAGCACTCCGAAACCCCATGGTGGGCTGATTTTCATGCCGTCTCCGGGCATGGGGGATTCGCCGGTCGTCATCGACCTCTCGCTGAATCACCCGTAGATCCCGAAGATCGGGCAAACACCTTTCCTTCGCGTGTCCCAACCGCCGCCCGGCGCTCTCCGGCGTACTAGAAAGCCGCCTAGAGAGACCGCCGCGGCGTCTCATGCCGGAAACAGGCCGGCGAGACCGCGCGGGCGTTCCCCGTCCGAGCCACGGGCGCCGGAATCGTCAGGCGGGCGAGGGCGTCGATGCCCTCGCCCGCCCCCGCACGCGGCCCGAGGACAAGGAAACATGTGAACAGCAGCCACCGTGTCCTACGCGGTACCGTCGTCACCGTTCTCGCCGCCTCGGCGATGGTCGGTCCGTCGACGGCGGGACGAGCCGAGAGCGCCACCGAGTCGTCCAGGAAAGGGACGGCGCGGATGGTGCACCGCTTCACCTGGATGACCCAGGTGAAGCCCACGATGAAGGCGGTCGCCAGGACCGCCAAGAGCAGGAACAAGACGATCGCCTACCGCCTCGTCTCCCGGCGGGCGTGGCCGCACAGGCAGTTCCGCTGCCTGGACAGCCTGTGGACCAGGGAGAGCAACTGGAACCACCGCGCCTACAACCGCTCCTCGGGGGCCTACGGCATCCCGCAGGCGCTGCCCGGCTCGAAGATGGGCGGCAGCGGCGGGGACTGGCGGTACAACCCGATCACGCAGATCCACTGGGGTCTGCGCTACATCAAGAGCCGCTACGGGTCACCGTGCGGCGCGTGGGGTCACTTCCGGTCGAGCAACTGGTACTGACCCGTCCGGAGAGTGTCCAGGGGAAGGGAACACTCTCCCGGCGCCCGGGGCCGTCCACGGCCCCGGGCGTCACCCTTCGCGGGCCCCGCGGCCTCATTGACGGACGTACAGCGTACGTGCCACCCTCGTGAACGTACGTACGATGTACGTCTCCAGGAGGCCCCCATGTCGACGCACGACCTCTACGCCATCCCCTCCGAGCTGTCCACGTGGGACGTCGAGGCGGCCGGGGCCGCCCGGTTCACCTGGGAGTACGACGAGGGCCGGGACCGCATGCTGAGCCTGTACCAGAAGGGCAAGGACAAGCAGTGGGACTCGGCCAAGCGCATCGACTGGGACCTGGAGGTCGATCCGTACAATGTGCTCGGCGTCCCCGACCAGACGCTGGCGATCTACGGCAGCCCGCTGTGGGAGCGGATGGACGACAGGCAGCGCGCCGACGTGCGGCTGCACAACGCCTCCTGGCAGTTCTCCCAGTTCCTGCACGGTGAGCAGGGGGCGATGATCTGCTCGGCCAGGATCGTGGAGTCGGTCCCCGACCTGGACTCGAAGTTCTACGCGGCCACCCAGACCATGGACGAGGCCCGGCACGCCGAGACCTACGCCCGGTTCCTGCAGGAGAAGGTGGGCCTGGCCTACCCGATCAACCCCCACCTCAAGGCGCTGCTCGACAACACGCTGAGCGACTCCCGCTGGGACATGCCCTACCTGGGCATGCAGGTGCTCATCGAGGGTCTCGCGCTGGCCGCCTTCGGCGTGATGCGCGACATCACCACCAAGCCGCTGCCCAAGCAGATCCTCGCCTACGTCATGCAGGACGAGGCCCGGCACGTGGCCTTCGGCCGGATGGCGCTGCGCGACCACTACGCGCAGCTCGGCGAGGCCGAACTGCGCGAGCGCGAGGACTTCGTCATCGAGGGCTGCTACCTGATGCGCGACCGGCTGCGCGGCCGCGAGACCTGGGAGACCCTGGGCCTGAACAAGGCCGAGGTGGCCGAGGCCATGGAGTGCGTCGACCGGTCGGAGTACCTGAGGATCTTCCGCTCGCTGCTGTTCAGCCGGATCGTCCCCTGCGTCAAGGACATCGGGCTGTGGAGCCCGCGCCTGCAGCAGGCCTACGCCGACATGGGCGTGCTGGAGATGGCCGGCCAGGACCTGGACCGGCTGATGCGCCAGGACGAGGACATCGCCGAACGGCTCGACGCCGAGCGGTTCGCCGCCGAGGAGGCCGAGCGCCAGGCCGAGGTCGCCGAGACCGTCGCCATGGGCGGCACCGACTCCCCCCGGCCCTGATCCCCCGCTCACCCCCTTCGTCTCAGGGCAGGTCCAGGGCGCTCAGGCCGAGCAGGAACGTCTGCCGGTCGCGGGTGGTCAGGGTCTCGTACGGCCGCGCGGCGCGGCGGTTGGTGTCGGCCTCGATCCGGTCCCGGACCGGCCCCGGGGGCAGGGAGACGATCTCGGCGGCGGTCAGGCCCGCCCGCGTCCAGGCTCCGGCGTGCGCGTCGGCGCGGTGGTAGCGCAGGGCCGCCAGCCGGTTGAAGAGCAGCACGCCCGGCGGGGTGCCCGCGGGCTCGTACGGCGGCGAGGCCTGGGTGAAGGCGGCCCCGCCGGTCGCCGCGCCCGCCTCCAGGAGCCGCCCGGCGATGGCGGCCAGCTCGGGCAGCCGGTCGGCCTGGGCGGCCCACAGCCCGCCGAGCACCGTCGCGTGCACCTCGTACAGGGAGGCGATGAAGGCCCGTGCGGCCGGGGTCGCGCGCAGGACGCCCCCCTGGGCGGGAGCGCCGGTGGGGGCGGTGTCCTCGGCCAGGGTGCCCTGGACGAGGTGGACGTCGATCTCGGACCGTCGCAGGGGGTTGTAGCGGTAGACGGCGGCCACCCCGGCAGGGGTGAGCGGCCTGACCGGAAGCACGAAGCGGAGATCGACCAGCAGGTCGGCCTGCAGCCCCGAGCGCTCGGTGAGCTCCCGGCACGATGGCCTGCTCGCGATGTGGACCCCGAGGTTGACCGCGTCGATCAGCGGGCCGATCGACGCCGCGTAGCCGGGCAGATCATCGAAGCGGGACATGCTCCGCTATCTTGCCGCATTTTTTACCGTCCGACCCCCGCGAGCACGGACGCGACGGCCCCGGCGGTGACGGCGATGGTGCCGACCCAGGCGATGAGGACGTCGGCGCGGTCGTCGAGGGGGCGTCCCCGGCGGAGGGCCTCCTGGGCGCGCCGGTAGCGGACGCCGGTCTGGGTCAGCAGCAGGAAGGCGCAGAACACGGCGGGGACGAACAGCAGGGCGATCCCGGCGGGGGCACCGGCGCGCAGGGCCACCCCGGCGCCGCCCAGGCCACCGGCCGCCAGCACGGTGGCGGTACGGACCCAGGCGAGCCTGGTCCGCTCGCCCTGCAGGCCGCCGTCCCCGGACCCGTCTCCGTCCCGGGGGCCGCTCATCGGGAGCCCGCTCATCGAGAGCCCGTGCATCGAGAGCCCGTGCATCGGGAACCGCTCATCGGGAGCCGTTCATCGGGAGAGCAGGATGAGGATCAGGGCCAGCACGGCGACGGCCGCCACCCCGTACCCGAACAGCGGGGCCAGGGCCGGGGGCGGGAGCGGCGCGGAGCTGCGCAGGGCCCGCTCGACGCTGCGCCAGCGGGGATAGGCCATCGCGGCGGCCAGGGCGGACAGCGACACCAGGACCACCGCGAGCAGGGTGCGCATCCACGGGATGAAGACGTCGGCGGAGACCGCGGCCATGGCGACGCCGCCCGCGCTGAGCGCGAGCGACGTACTCAACCAGGTCAGATAGGTGCGTTCGTTGGCGAGAGTGAACCGGGGATCCGGTTCGTTGTCCGGAGCGTCCATGGGAACGACGCTATTTCAGCGCTATTCCCCTAGGAGAATGCGGGTTGGGAACAGGCCGTCGTCACCCGCAGGCGTTGGTCAGCTGCTGGACCCAGCCCACCGAGTCGGTGGCCACCTTCTGGGCGGCGTCGACGGCGCTGTTGGCGTCGGTGACATTGAAGCCCTGCAGGGTGTTGGACACGCCGTCGGCGGCCTCCTTCAGGGAGGTGTTGGCGGCCTTGTCGGCGAGATCACCCAGCTTGGCGCCCCCGTCGTTCAGCGCCTTCTCCATGCCCGCGGGGTCGTTGAGCAGGCCGGACACCTTGGAGGCGGTCTCGGTGACGATACCCGCGGCCTGCACGCACTGCTGCGCCTTGTCGATGCCCTGGCTCACCTGCTGGATCTCGGAGCAGCCCGTGACCAGCAGGGCGGCGGCCACCGCTGAGGCGGCGAGGACGGGAATTCGTCGCGGAAGGGGTCGCATGTCCCGACCCTACCCAACCCGCTCGCGCGGCAGGCGCCGTCGTACCGGCTCGTTACCGAAGGAGGCCGCGGGCCCGGAACGCGGAGAGGCACACCGACCCGAACATGGTTCGGGTCGTACGATCCTCAGTATTCGCACAAGGGGGGAACCATGGAGCTCTGTCAGCATCTCACCGAGGCCCGGACCGAGGACCCGCCGGCGCGCACGCCGCAGGGGTGTGAGGAGTGCCTGGCGATCGGAGCGCGCTGGGTCCATCTGCGCAGGTGCCTGTCCTGCGGCCACATCGGCTGCTGTGACTCGTCGCCCAACCGGCACGCCACCGGCCACGCCACCGAGATCGGCCACCCGGTCATCGCCTCGTTCGAACCGGGCGAGAGCTGGCGCTGGTGCTACGTGGACAACGTCATGGGCTGAGGCGCGTCCACCGACGATCTCGGCTCCGCCGCACCGAGGCGCCGGACACGCCGTGTCGCACGAGTGCGCGACGTCCGGCTCGTCGTGGAGGCGCGGCGCCTCGACCGACGGCCGGGTCATGGCCGGGTCATGGCCGGGAACGTGCCGGTCGGCACCGGCCGGGCCGTCACCGGTCCCTCACCCTCGCCTCTCACCCCCCGGGGGAGGGCCGGTTCGAAGACCGGGCCTGCTCGCCGCCTCGGTGCGGGCCGCGTGATCTGCGGTCATCCCGTGGACCGGCGCGCCCGCCTCGCTTCACGGTCGATCGCCCAGGCGTCCGCCACCGGGCCCAGGTGCCCCAGCTTGTCGGGGTTGATCACCGAGCGGACCGTCTGGATCCTCCCGCCGAGCACATCGAGCGCCAGGACGTGGAGCACCCGGCCGTCCCGGTCGCGGAAGATCGCACCCGGCTGGCCGTTGATCTCGTGCGGCTCGAACGTCACGTCGATCCGGGCCACCCGGGAGAAGAAGGAGGCGAGCAGCCGGGCCACGTTCTCGGCGCCGGAGACGGTCCTGGCCAGCTGGGGGGCCTTGCCCCCACCGTCGCCGACCACCGACACGTCGGCGGCGAGCAGTTCCCGCAGGCCGGCGACGTCGCCCTCGCGAAGGGCGGCGAAGAACCGTGAGGCCAGTTCCTCCCGCTCCTTGCGGGCCGCTTCGAAGCGGGGCCGGCCGGTCTCCATGTGCCGCCGTGCCCGCACCAGCAGCTGCCGGCACGCGGCCTCCGAGCGTCCCACCGCCGACGCGACCTCGTCGAACCCGAAGCCGAACACCTCCCGCAGTACGAACACCGCCCGTTCCAGCGGGCTGAGCCGTTCCAGCAGCAGCAACGCCGCCATCGACACCGAGTCGGCCAGCTCCGCCGACCGCGCCGGATCCTGGTACGGGTCGCTCAGCAGCGGCTCGGGCAACCACGGGCCCACGTACTCCTCGCGCCGCGCACGGGCGGAGCGCAGCACGTCGATCGAGATCCGTGTCACCACGGCCGACAGAAGGGCCTTGGTCGACATGGGCGGGGTCGTCAGGGCGTCGAAGCGCAGCCACGTCTCCTGTACCGCGTCCTCGGCCTCCCCCACGCTGCCCAGGATCCGGTAGGCGATCGAGAACAGCAGCGGTCGCAGTTCCTCGAACTCCTCGGCCTTGTCCACTCCGGCTTCCCTCCCCTGTCCCTCGTCCGTACCGTCCGGCGCGGGAGTCTTCCGGTGATCGTCCACGGTGCCGGCACGGCAGGGCGACGCCCCGGCGGGGGCCCGGAGCCCGCGGACCCTGAGCCGGTCGCCGGTGCCGTTCAGTGGAACTGCCCGGGCACGTAGTCACCGGCCGGCTGCCGGGCGATGATGTTCAGCCGGTTCGCGGTGTTCATGAAGGAGACCAGGATCACCAGGGCGGCGAGCTGTCCCTCGTCGTGGTGTTCGGCGGCGCGGGCCCAGGTGTCGTCGCCGACCCCGTCGGCCGCGTCCGCGACCCGGGTCCCCTCCTCCGCCAGCCTCAGTGCGGCGCGCTCGGCCTCGGTGAAGACCGTGGCCTCCCGCCATGCCGCGACCAGGTTCAGCCGCACCGGGCTCTCACCGGCGGCGGTGGCCTCCTTGGTGTGCATGTCGATGCAGACGGCGCAGCCGTTGATCTGGCTCACGCGGAGCGCCACCAGTTCCTGTGTGGCGGCCGGCAGCGGGGACTCCTTGAGTGCCCTGCCCGCCGACATGAAGTGCTTGAGGACCTTGCCGGCGGCGGGGTCGGCGAAGTAGTTCAGTCGAGCGTCCACGTCGTGCTCCTGTGCGGTCGGTGATGGCTACACCTCCTGAGACGAGGTGGCCCGACCCCCAGTGACATGGACGAATGTGACCTGTGTCTCCCGGCCGCCGGCCGAGGGGTCGCGGCCGGCCTCGTTCCGTCCGGGGCTCTCGGGACGGTGTGCCGGGCTCGCGAACGTGACGGGACGGCGCCACGGGCCCGCGCGGGCTCCCGAGAGGGCTCACCGGCCGGGTCCGTGACCGGGCTCAGTCACGCTCCAGCGTGGCTTCCTCGAAGTCGATCTCGTGGAGGACCCGGCGGAGCACCTCGTCGTCGACGCGCCGCTCGTCGCGCAGGCGGACGAAGACCTCGCGCTCGACCGCCAGCATCTCCCTGCGGAGCCGCCGGTAGACGGTGCTGGGCGTCTCCTCGCCCTCCGGGCCGGTCCCGCCGCCCAGCCGCTCCCACGCGGTGAGGGCGCGGCGCTCGGTGCGCGACCTGAGCTGGTCGACCACCTCCCGGTGGACGTCGTCGACCCCGTCGGCCACCAGCTCCTCCAGCCGGGCCAGCGACGCCGAGGCCGCGGCCTGCTGGGCGGCGGCCTCGGACAGGTTGTCGGCGTAGGTCTCCTGCTCGTTGGAGACCCTGAGCCTGCGGATCAGCGCCGGGAACGTCAGGCCCTGGAGGAGCAGGGTGCCGATCACCACCGCGAAGGTGAGGAAGAGCAGCAGGTCGCGTCCCTCGAAGTCCTCCGGGATGGCGAAGGCCGCGGCCAGGGAGACCACGCCGCGCATGCCGGCCCAGCTCACGATGGTCGCGTACTGCCACGACGGCGCGTGGGTCTCGCGGCTGCGGACCTTCTTGGACAGCATCCTGGGCAGGTAGAGGCTGGGCACCACCCAGACCGCCCGGGAGATCACCACCGCGGCGAAGACGGCCAGGGCCATCCCGGTGAGTCTCCACCGGTCGCTCCACTCCAGCTCCCTGACGATCGGCCACAGCTGCAGGCCGATCAGCGCGAAGACGATCGTCTCCAGGAAGAAGCCGAGCACCCGCCAGATCGCGTCGGACAGCAGCCGGGTGCCGAAGCCCGCCCTGGGCATCCGGTGCCCGATGTAGAGGCCGACGATCACGACGACGACCACCCCGGAGACGTGCACGCTCTCGGCCGCCAGGTAGACGGCGAACGGGGCCAGCAGCATGACCGTGTTCTCGATGAGCGCCTCGCGCAGCCGCAGCAGCACCCAGGTCAGCATCCAGGCGAGCGCCAGCCCCATGACCACGCCGCCCACCGCGGCCAGGACGAAGTCGACGGTGACGTCCAGCCAGGTCAGGCCCTGCCCCAGCGCGGCGGCGATGGCCACCCGGTAGGCGGTGAGCGCGGTGGCGTCGTTGAACAGGCTCTCCCCCACCAGGATGGTGACCACCTTGCGCGGCAGCCCGAGCCTGCGGGCCACGGCGACGGCGGCGACCGCGTCCGGCGGGGCCACGATGGCGCCCAGCGCGAACGCGGCGGCGAGCGGCAGCTCGGGCAGGAGCAGGTGGGCGACCCCTCCGACGACCAGCGTGGTGAACAGCACCAGGCCGATCGAGAGCAGCGCGACCGGCCTGCGGAGATCCTTGAGCCTGAGGTAGGAGCTGTCGATCGCCGCCGCGTAGAGCAGCGGCGGAAGGAAGACCAGCAGGACGAGTTCGGGGTCGAGCTCGTACTCGGGGAACAGCGGTGACAGCACCAGGCCCGCGAACACCAGCAGCAGCGGCGCCGGCCACCCCCTGCGCCTGGCCACCGCGGCCACGGCGATCCCGACGACCGACACGGCCAGCATCTGCAGCACCGTCGACTGGTCCACGCCACCCCGCCCGATAGAGATCGATCAGCCCGCCCGCCCGGTGCCTCCGGGGGGCCGCCCGCGAGGGGCGGGACGCCGTCGGGCGCCGGGGTCCGCGTATCCGGCGAACGGGTCACCGTATCCCCTCGGGGGCCGCGCTGGCGAACGGGCGCGACGGGACCGCGCGGAACGTGAGCCGGGACACACCGGCGGGCCGTCCGGGCTCACGGCCCGGCGCGGGCCCGGCCCAGGTCCCGGCTCAGGTCCAGGCGCGGTCCCGCCTCACGCACGGTCCGGTGAAGGTCGTCGGAAGGTCGTCGGCGGGAGGTCACCCGCGGACGGTCACCAGTCGCGGCGCTCGCCGCGGCGCCTGCCCTCGTGGCGCCCGTCCTCGTAGCGGGGCTCCTCCCGCTGCTCCTCGTAGTGCCGCTCGTCGTGACGCTGCTCGGGGCGCAGACGCTCACCGGTGGAGTGCGGCGGCTCCTGCACGTAGGGGCGCGGCAGCCGCTGGTCCGGCGCGGAGCGGCCGAACAGCCCCAGCGGGTCGGACGGGTCGACGTCCTCCTGCGGGTAGGCGGGCGGGGTGTACAGGTCGCGCAGGTCGGCCGGGTGACCGGCCGGGTGCGGCTGCTGGACGCCCGGCGCGTAGGGGTCGGGCTGCGCGGCGGCCGGGTAACCACCGTAGGGCGCCGCCTGCCCGGCTCCCTGGGCGGCCTGCTGCGCGGCGAACCCGAAGGGGTCGGTCGAGGTCTGCTGCGCCTGCGCGTAGGGGTCGGGTTCGGCCGGGCGGGCGTGGCCGGGGAGACGGTCGGCGGGCGGCGCGAAGGGGTCCACGGGCTTCTGCCGCTCGGCCGGGGGCGCGAAGGGGTCCACCGGGTGCGGCTGCGGCGGCACCTCGTACGCGCCGGACCGCGGGGCCCCGTAGGGGGCGGGCTGCGCGGCGGCGCCGGGATAGGCGTCCTGCGGGCCGCCGTAGGGGCCCGGCTGCTGGGCGGGCGCGCCGTAGAAGTCGGCCTGCGGGACCGGGCCGGGGTAGCCGTCCGGCTGCGGGCCCCCGTAGGGGGCGGGCTGTGCGGGCGCGCCGGGTTGCGGGGTCCCGTACGGGGCGGGGGGCTGCGCGGCGCCGCCGGGGTAGGCGTCCTGCGGGCCGCCGTAGGGGCCGGGACGCTGGGCGGGCGGGTAGAGGTCGCCGGGCATCCGGTAGCCGGCCTCGCCGGGCCCGGGGTCCGTGGCGAGCGGATCGGCGGGCTGGGGCTGCCCGTAGGGCAGCGCGTCGTTCACGATGAGGTTCTCGCGGGGCACCACGTCGGCCGGGCCGTACCCGGGCTGGACGCGGTCGGAGGATCGATCCAAGGCGGGCACCGCGCCCCGCGCGACGAGCACGTCGTTCGGCCCGAGAGCCGGGGCCGCGGCCGGGCGGGACGCGCTCGGGTCGGTGGTGTGACCGAGCGGGTCGACGTACTGCTGCTGCGGCTGGGCGTAGTCCTCGGGGCGGGGCCTGGCGTACTGCCCGGTGCCCGGGTAGTCGCCGTAGACCTGCTGCTCGCCGTGGTGCGGCTGCTCGGCCGGGGCGGGCTCGTCCACCTCGTCGGGGTACTGTCCACCGGCCTCGACGAAACCCTCGTCGAGGGTGTCGACCAGGCGTCCCACGTCGTTCATGGGCATGCGGAAACTCGCGGTGCACATCTCACCGCGCCAAAGGCTCAGGACCAGGGTGCCTTCGTGCCAGGTGACCCGGAGCACGCGCTCCTGGCCACGCTCGTCAAAGAACACCTCGCCGAACGACGGCAACGGCACAACTTCCGACATGGAGGACATAGTGCTTTAACCAGCCTTTATTCGTCCACTCGACCTCGGGAAACCCTACCGAACCGGCCTTTCCATCCCCATCTTCCGCCCCAGGGACACCAGAACGATAGATCTTCCGTGACCTTGCGGGGCTCGGCGAGCCGGGTGATCCAGCCAGTTTGCCACGTGACGTGAACCTCGGCTTCCTGAATACCGCCATGCGTCCGTACGGCGAACTCCTCCGGAACCGCCGAAGCCCCCGGAGCCGCCGCGATCGTCGGAGTGAACGGGTACGGTTGGCTGTCGTGCCGACCGACTCCATCGCCCCATCCGAAGACGTCTCCTCGAAGACGGATATTCCCCCCGTCGAGGATCTGCTGAGCACCGCCGTCGAAGCGGTGGGCGGGGTCGAGCGCCCCGGCCAGATCGCGATGGTGAGGGCCGTGCAGCACGCGATCGAGTCGGGCGACCACCTGGCCGTCCAGGCCGGCACCGGCACCGGCAAGTCGCTGGCCTACCTGATCCCCTCGATCAGGCACGCGATGACCTCCAAGGGGGCCGTGGTCGTCTCCACCGCGACCATCGCGCTGCAGCGCCAGCTCGTCGACCGCGACCTGCCCCGCCTGGCTGCGGCCCTCGCCCCGCACCTGCCTCACGAGCCCGCGTTCGCGATCCTCAAGGGCCGCCGCAACTACCTGTGCCGGTACAAGGCGAGCGCCGGATGGCCCGACGAGGAGCAGGACCAGCTCTTCGACCCGCGCGAGGTCAACGCGACGGGCCGGATGGTCCAGCGCATCCAGGAGTGGGCGAACGAGACCGACACCGGTGACCGCGACGAGCTCGTGCCCGGTGTCAACGAGCAGGCCTGGCGCCAGTTCTCGGTCAGCGCCAGGGAGTGCCTGGGCGCCATGCGCTGCCCGAACGGCGCCGAGTGCTTCGCCGAGCTGGCCCGCGCCCGCGCCGGTGAGTCCGACGTGGTGGTGACCAACCACGCGCTGCTGGCGATCGACGCGATGGAGGACTTCCCGCTGCTGCCCGAGCACGAGGTGGTCGTGGTCGACGAGGCCCACGAGCTGGTCGACCGCGTCACCTCGGTGGTCAGCGGCGAGCTGTCGGAGACCATGGTCTCGGTGGCCGTGCGGCGGGTCGGCAAGCTCATCGAGCAGCACCTGGCCGACCGGCTGATGGAGGCCGGCGAGGACCTCAAGGCGCTGCTGGCCGCCGCGCCCGCGGGGCGTCTCGACGACCTTCCCGAGGTGCTCGGCATGACGCTCGCCCTGATCCGCGACGCGGCGTGGGCGTGCATCACCGCGCTGGGGCCGCGTGGCGGTGACAAGGACGATCCCGAGGGCGCGGGGCTGCGCAAGGCGGCCTTCACGTCCCTGGACGAGGTGCACGACACCGCGCAGCGCATGCTCGACGCCTTCGGTCACGCCACGGAGGTGGACCGGGCCGAGGTGGTCTGGCTGGAGGACGGCACCGACCGGCGCCCGCCCCTGCTGCGGGTGGCCCCGCTCACCGTGGCGGGCATGCTCCGCGACAAGCTCTTCGGCGACCGTACGGTGATCCTGACCTCGGCCACGCTCGCCCTGGGCGGCGCCTTCGACGGGCTGGCCCGTCAGTGGGGCCTGGGCGCCGGGGGCGGCCGGGCCGAGCCGTCACGGGACGCGGCCCGCGGCGACGCCGACGACACCGCCGACACAGGTGGCACCGGTGATACCGCCGGCACCGATGACGCCGCGGGCACCGGCGCGCGGGACGGTGAGCGCGGCAACGGCGGGCGCCGCGCCAGGGGGAACGGCGACAAGGCCGCCGGCAAGGGCACGAGGAGCCGCTCCGGCTGGACCGGCCTCGACGTCGGCTCCCCCTTCGACCACCCCCGCAGCGGCATCCTGTACGTCGCCAAGCACCTGCCCCAGCCGGGGCGTGACGGGCTGCCCGAGGCCTACATCGAGGAGATCACCGAGCTGATCGAGGCCGCCGGGGGCCGCACCCTGGGCCTGTTCTCCTCGATGCGGGCCGCCAGGGCGGCGACCGAGGCGCTGCGCGACCGGCTGAGCGTGCCGCTGCTGTGCCAGGGGGACGACTCCACGATGCTGCTGGTCAAGCAGTTCGCCGAGGACGAGCCGACCTGCCTGTTCGGCACGCTCTCCCTGTGGCAGGGCGTCGACGTGCCCGGCCCGTCGCTGCGCCTGGTCATCATCGACCGCATCCCGTTCCCGCGTCCGGACGACCCGCTCAGCTCCGCCCGGCAGCGTCACGTCGCCGCCAAGGGCGGCAACGGGTTCATGTCGGTCGCCGCCACCCACGCCGCACTGCTGCTGGCCCAGGGGGCGGGCCGCCTGCTGCGCAGCCAGCACGACAAGGGGGTGGTCGCGGTCCTGGACCCGCGCCTGTCCACGGCCCGCTACGCCGGGTTCCTGCGCGACTCCCTGCCGCCCTTCTGGCCCACCGAGGACCCGGCGAAGGTCCGCAGCGCCCTCAAGCGCCTGGGCGCCTCCTGACCGGACGCGCCCTCGGAGGACGGGACGCCGTCGGCGGTCAGGCGGCGCTCTCGGCGATGGCGTGCAGGGCCAGCACGTACGACCTCAGGCCGAAGCCCGCGATGGTGCCGGTGGCCACCGAGGCGACGACCGAGGTGTGCCGGAACTCCTCCCGCGCGGCCGGGTTGGAGATGTGCACCTCGACCAGCGGAGCGGTGCGCTGGGCGATGGCGTCGCGCAGCGCGTAGGAGTAGTGGGTGAACGCGGCCGGGTTCAGCACCACCGGGATCCTGCCGTCGGCCGCCTCGTGCAGCCAGCGGAGCATCTCGGCCTCGTCGTCGGTCTGCCGCACCTCGACCGAGAGGCCGAGCCCTTCACCGGTCTGCCGGCAGAGTTCGGCCAGGTCGGCGAAGGTCTCCGCGCCGTAGACGTCCGGCTCGCGGGTGCCGAGCCGTCCCAGGTTGGGGCCGTTGAGCACGTACACGGGTCTCATCGGATCACTCACCGCTCCTCGATGGCCGCGCGCCCGGTGCGCGGGCCGACGTTCCTCACCGGACTCCCACCGGACCGGCCGTCCCCGCCCGCCCGGCTCACCGGGCTCACACGGCTCACCGCGCTCACACGGCCTACGGGGCTCACACGGCTTATGGGGCTCACCGGGCGACCTCGCGGTAGGCCGCCTCCAGGAGCTCCTCCGGCGGGTCGACCAGCGGGGAGACCCTGGCCAGGCCGTCGAGCAGGACGAAGCGCAGCGTGGCGCCGCGGCTCTTCTTGTCCAGGCGCATGTGGTCGCGCAGCTCGGGCCATGCCTCCCGGCGGTAGGCGGTGGGCAGGCCCACGGAGGTCAGGACGGACCGGGTGCGCTCCACCAGGTCGGCGCCGATCCTGCCGTCCAGGCGGGACAGCTCGGCCGCGTAGACCATGCCGATCGCGACGGCCTCGCCGTGACGCATCCGGTAGTTCTCGGCGCGCTCGATGGCGTGGGCCAGGGTGTGACCGTAGTTCAGGATCTCCCGCAGGCCGCTCTCGCGCAGGTCGGCGCCGACGACGTCGGCCTTGACCTGGATCTTCCGCTCGATCAGCTCGCGGGTGTGCCGTCCCTCGGGGAGCCGGGCGCCCTCGGGGTCGTCCTCGATGAGCGTGAGGATCTCCGGGTCGGCGATGAAGCCGCCCTTGATGATCTCCGCGAGGCCGCCCACGTAGTCGTCGCGGGGCACCGAGACCAGCGTGGCCAGGTCGCACAGGACCCCGGCCGGCGGGTGGAAGGAGCCCACCAGGTTCTTGCCCTCGGGGGTGTTGATGCCGGTCTTGCCGCCCACCGCCGCGTCGACCATGCCCAGCAGGGTCGTCGGCACCTGCACGACCTTGACGCCGCGCAGCCAGGTGGCCGCGGCGAACCCGGCCAGGTCGGTGGTGGCCCCGCCCCCGACGCCGACCACCGCGTCGGAGCGGGTCATGCCCGCGCGGCCGAAGGCGGACCACAACCCGGCGACCACCTCGGCCGTCTTGGCGCGCTCGGCGTCGGGCACCGGCAGCGGCACGACCTCGTACCCGGCCGCCTCGACCGCGCCGCACACCGGGCGGGCGATCTCCGGCAGGCTCTCCGGGTGGACCACGGCGACCGTGCGGACCTTCGGGCCCAGCAGTCCCGGCAGCTCGCCGAGCACACCGGCGCCGACCACCACGTCGTACGGGCTCTCGCCCCTGACGGAGATCCGGGTGACCGTCACCGGTCACCGTCCATCGGTGAGGGGGCTGCGTTCAGGAACACGTGGGAACTCCGTGGTGGGTCGAGCGGGTGGCTACGGGTCCGGGGTGAAGCGGGAAGACGGCCTCCGGGGCGGCCGGCCGCGCTCACTCCTTGAGGCTCGCGGCGATCTCGTCCACGACCTCCGCGGGCGGACGGTCGTCGGTCGCCACGGTGATCGTGGCCAGACCGCTGTAGAGGGGACGGCGGGCGTCCATCAGCTTCTTCAGCTGGCTGCGCGGGTTCAGCACGAGCAGCGGGCGCGCCGAGGCCAGGCCCACCCGCTGGACGGCGTTGGACAGGCCGACCTCCAGGTAGACGACCTGGTGACCGGCCAGCAGCTCGCGGGTGGCCTCGGCCAGGATCGCCCCGCCGCCGAGGGCGAGCACGCCGTCGTGCTCGGCCAGCGCCCGCCGTACGGCGTCGGCCTCCATCGCGCGGAAGGTCTCCTCGCCGTCCTCGATGAAGACGTCGCTGACGGGCTTGCCCGCCGCGAGCTCCACGTCGGCGTCGGTGTCGCGGAAGGCGAGACCGAGCCGGTCGGCCAGGAGCCGCCCGACGGTCGACTTGCCCGACCCCGGGGGGCCGATCAGCACTGCTCGGGGACTCACGTGTTCTCCTCGGACCGCGGGCCACCGGCCGGGAGAGCACAGGCTCCCCGGCCCGGACGCCCGCTCACTTGATCACCAATGACGAGAGGTAGCCGGACAGGTTGCGGGCGACCTCGTCGACGGAGTCGCCGCCGAACTTCTCGATCACGGCGTCGGCCAGGATCAGCGCGACCATCGCCTCGGCGACGATCGCGGCCGCCGGGACCGCGCACACGTCGGAACGCTCGTGGTGGGCCTTGGCCGCCTCGCCGGTCAGCACGTCGACGGTGGCCAGTGCCCTGGGGACGGTGGAGATCGGCTTCATCGCGGCGCTGACGCGCAGCGGCTCGCCGTTGGTCATGCCGCCCTCGACGCCGCCGGCCCGGTTGGTGACCCTGCGGACGCCGGCCTCGGTGTTCTCGATCTCGTCGTGGGCCAGGGACCCCGGGCGGCGGGCCGTCTCGAAGCCGTCCCCGACCGCGACGCCCTTGATCGCCTGGATGCCCATCAGGCCGGCCGCGAGGCGGGCGTCGAGACGGCGGTCCCAGTGGGTGTAGCTGCCCAGGCCCGGCGGCAGGCCGTAGGCGACGACCTCGACGACGCCGCCGAGGGTGTCGCCGTCCTTGTGCGCCTTGTCGATCTCGGCGACCATCGCGGCGCTGCCCTCGGGGTCGGCGCAGCGCACCGGGTCGGCGTCGATCGCCTCCAGGTCGCCGGGACCGGGCAGGACGCCCCGGGTGGCCGCGGCCCCACCGATCGAGACGACATGGCTGACGATGTCGACGTCGAGGGCCTGCTTGAGGAAGCTCCGCGCCACCTGGCCGAGCGCGACGCGGGCGGCGGTCTCGCGGGCGCTGGCCCGGTCGAGCACCGGGCGGGCGTCGTCGAAGCCGTACTTCTGCATGCCGGCGAGGTCGGCGTGACCGGGGCGAGGCCGCGAGCGCGGCGCGTTGCGCGCCTGGCCCTCCAGCACGGCCGGATCGACGGGGTCGGCCGCCATGACCGTCTCCCACTTGGGCCACTCGGTGTTGCCGACGCGGATGGCGACGGGGCTGCCGAGGGTCCGGCCGTGGCGGACCCCGCCCACGATCGTGACCAGGTCCTGCTCGAACTTCATCCGCGCCCCGCGGCCGTAGCCGAGGCGGCGGCGGCGCAGCGCCTCGCCCAGCTGGGCCGTGGTCACCTCCACCCCGGCGGGCAACCCTTCCAGGATCGCGACGAGCTCGGGGCCGTGGGACTCTCCGGCGGTCAACCAGCGCAACATGGTGACAAGTCTTCCACGTGCCGCCCACTGGAATGGTCCAGGTTCACGGGTTGAGACGCGCCGGTGCTCCCGGATCGGGGGTCCCGCGGGGCGGCGGGTCCGGAAGACGGTGGCCCGCGAAGCGGTGGACATCGGTGGAGAGCGGGTTCCGGAAGGCGGCGTTCGGTTCAAAGCGCCACGACTCGCACCACGGGCTCACAGGACGGCTCAGGACGGTTCATGACGGGCGCTCAGAGCGCGGTGAGAACGGCCGCGAGGGCGCCCAGCGCCATGAACGGGCCGAAGGGGATCTCGCTCTTGCGGCCCGCGCGGCGCAGGAGCATCAGGGCGGCCCCGTACAGGGCACCGGCCACCAGGCCGAGGAAGGCCCCGGTCACCAGCGTGTCCCAGCCCAGCCAGCCGAGCGCGGTGCCCAGGCTCCCGGCGAACTTGACGTCGCCCAGCCCCATCCCCGCCGGGTTGACCAGGAAGAGCAGCAGGTAGAACGCCACCAGGGCGAGGCCGCCGAGCCCGGCCGTGAGCAGGTCCGCGAGGCGGCCGTCGGCCAGGGCCGAGACCGCCAGCAGGGCGGTCGTACCCAGGTAGGCGGCCAGGGTGAGCCGGTCGGGCAGCCGGTGGACGGCCGCGTCCACGAAGACCAGGACGACGGCCACCACCGCCAGCCAGCCGAAGGCGAGCAGCTCTCCCGCCCTTCCTGCCGGCGTCGTCCCGGCTTCGGCGGGCACGCCGGGCCACAGCGCCCGCAGCGCCAGGGCGGCCAGCACCGCGGCGGTGACCGCCTCGACGGCCCCCCCTGGCCGGACGGAGGACCCGGCCGGGCGGCAGGTCGCGTTCCGGTCCGGCCTCCGGATCGCCGGACACCGCGTGCAGGACCACCAGGCGTCGCGTCCAGGATCCGATCGCCAGTCCCGCCAGACCCGCCAGGACGGTGAGGAGCACGAGCCAGGCCGGGGGGGTCATGGGGCGACGATAACCCGTGCTCCCGGCGCGCGCCCGCGATCCGGACGTTCTCCCCCGCAGGACGACGGCTGCGGGGACGAGACGGCCCGAAGACGACGTGCTGAGCACGACGTGCTGAACACGACGGCCCGGAGCGACGGGCCCAGAACGGCGGGCCCAGAGCGACGGGCCGAAAACGACGGCTCAGAACGACGGGCCGAGGACCACGGGCCGAGGACGCGGGGTCAGCCGTCGCGCAGCGCCTCCAGCATCCGTGACAGGGCGGCCCGGGTCTCGGCCAGGTCCCGGGGGGTCGGTGGAGCCGGCCAGCCACAGGGCCGCCTCGTTCATGGCGCCCGACAGCAGGTGGGCCAGCGGCGCGACGGGCCGGCGGACGATCGTCCCCGCCTCGATCAGGGTGGTGAGCTCGTCGGTCAGGTGACGGGCGGAGGCCGCCTCGTCCATGGCGCGCCATTCGGCCCACCCCAGGACGGCGGGGCCGTCGACGAGCATGATCTGCCGGACGTCCGGGGCGGTCCCGGCGGTGAGGAACGCCTGGCACCCGGCGACCAGCCGCTCCCACGGGTCGTCCTGGGCGTCGGCGGTGGCGGCCACCTGCCTGGCCACCTCCTCCTGGACCTGTTCCAGGACGGCGCGGAAGAGGGCGGCCTTGCCGTCGAAGTGGTGGTAGAGCGCACCCTTGGTGACCCCGGCCGCGCGGACGATCTCCGACAGGCCCACCGCGCCGTAGCCCAGCGTCGCGAACAGGCGCCTGCTCTCGCGCAGGAGGGCCTGCCTGGTCTGCTCGCGCTGCCGCGCCCTGCCGCCGTCCCTCATCGTCCCGCTCCCGCTCGTTGACGTACCGACGGTACGCCAATATCGTACCTTCACATACCGACGGTATGCGAAAGGGAGGCCCATGAGACTGACCAGCTTCTATCCGGTCATCTGCACCTCGCGGATCGAGAGGTCCCGCGACTTCTACACCGGCCTGCTGGGCTTCGAGACGACGTTCGAGGCCGACTGGTACGTGAGCCTGCGACGGCCCGGCGACCCGTCGTACGAGCTCGCGCTGCTCGACCACGGCCACCCGACACTGCCCGAGGCGTACCGCGTCCCCGTGCGGGGGCTGCTGCTCAACCTGGAGGTGGAGGACGTGGACGCGGAGTGGGAACGGCTCGTCGTCCGCGAGGGGCTGCGGCCCGAGCTGCAGCTGCGCAGCGAGGACTTCGGGCAGCGGCACTTCATCGTGGCCGACCCCGACGGGGTCCTGATCGACGTGATCACGCCCATCGCGCCCACCGAGGCCTACGCCGAGCGGTACGTCGGCCCGTGAGGCCGTATGGCGGTGGTGGTCGCCCAGGTCGATCCGCTCCCGGTCACCGGGGTGATGCGGGGCGGCCGGCTCCCGGCCCGGGCGAAGACCGTCCCGGCCGGGCCGTCGCCGTGATCGCCCCGGCGATCCTGACGGTCAGCCTCGTCCACGCGACGGCCAGCCGAACCGCCGGCGCCTGGGGGGCTCGGCGATCTCTTCCATCCGCGCCACGGTGACGTCGGGTCCCAGCGCGTCCAGGGTGCCCGACTCGACCGCGGCCAGGACGCGCAGCAGGTCCCCCTCGACGACGAAGGGCACCGGGCCCGCGACGTCCACCACCACGGCGGCGGCGTCCTCGTGCACGGCGGCCTGGCAGACCTGAAGGGCGGTGGCCTGGATGGGACGGGCGTCGGCGCGCCACCGGCGCAGCGCGTCCACCCCGGTGAAGGCGAGCACCGCCTCGCGGCCGTCGGCGCCGACGAGCTTCGGGAGGGCCATCTCGCTCTCCTTCTCCTGCCGCAGGCCGTGCTCGCCGATCTCCGACTCCTTCAGCAGGGCGACCACCGGCACGAGCAGCCGGGCCCCGCCCAGGGCGGTGACCACCTCGCCCGCGTGCGCCGTCCCGGCGGCGAAGGCCGCGAGCGCGGACGTCACCGCGGCGTCGGCGGCGCCGTCGTCGCCGGGGACCAGGGGCTGCGGAATGCTCGGCACGAACCGGGAGCCTACCGGCGGCCGGGACGGGCGGGCGACCGCCGCGCCCCGGTCACCGTTCCCGTCCCCGGGCCGATCCCCGCCGGGGCGGGCCGGTCGCGTGCCGGTCGCGTGCCGGGGCGTGCCGGTCGCGGTGTCCCGGGGACGCGTCCCGGTGCCCCGGGGCTGCGTCCCGATGCTCCCGAGGACGCGTCGCGGTGCCCGGGACCGCGGGCGGCCCTCAGCCGAGGTCGGCGATGGCCGCCACCGGTCCGCCGCCGCTGGGGCCCTGGTGGACCGCGGCGACCGAGACGAACACGGCGGGGTCGCCGGTGACGCTGGCCGCGACGCCGCCGACGGTGGCCTTGATCTGCCGGTGCCAGTGCACGTCGGAGTCGTCGAGCATGATGTTGCGACGGCCCCGGACGCTGCCCGACGGATCGGCCTCGCACTTCATGAACACGTTGACCAGCCTGTCGCCCAGGTCGGACGGGTGGGGACGCTCGGGCAGCTCGATGCCGCTGGAGCGGATCGCCTCCCAGATGCCGTCGGCGTCCAGCGCGTCCTTCATGACCGAGTGGCCGATCCGGTAGCGGCCGCCGATGCCCCGTACGTTGCCGACGACCACGATCTGCGCGCGGTCCAGCTCGACGCCCGAGGAGCACGACGCGACCGAGGAGTACAGCGACAGGTCGCGGTGGATCTGGTCGGCGGCGGGCATCTCGATCTCGCCCAGCGCCACGGCGATGCCCAGCGCGGTGGTCGAGTTGGAGATGTCCATCGACGGGCCGGTGTCCTCGATCACCACGTCCTTGCCGCGCGACTTGGCGTCGTTGATCGTGGACAGGGTGAGCAGGGGGGTCTTGGTCTGGACGTAGTGGACGTCGGCGGGGTCGTCGATCCCGGCGAGCTTCATGGCCTCGCGGACCCCGGCGGCGACCTTCTCCACCATCGCGGGACGGCCGATGTCCTCGGGAAGGATCACCTCGCTCATCGCGATCCCGACGCTGACCCGCGGCTCGTCGCTCGGCTCGGCGTCCGCCGTGGTGGCGAAGATCGTGGCATGCGGGCTGAGCACGCCGTCGGTCCCGCCCGACCAGACCAGCGGGACGCTCTCCGGGGACGGGTGCCCCTTGTCCGCGAGCACCTCGCGGAAGGCGCGGTCGGCCAGGATGCGGGTGTAGTCGTTGACCCCGCCGTTGCCCTCGGTCTTGCCGATCACCGCGAGCACCCGGGCGGCCTCGATCACCCCGTCGTCGATGAGCCGCGCCAGCCCGGAGGCGTCGGTCACGCTCTCGATGGGCACCTTGCGCACTTCAATGGGTTCCGGCATCCCTGCCGCCTTTCGTAGTCGTGTTCACTTTCGCACCACGGTGCCGGTCTTCCCGGTCAGCGCCGTTCCGATCTCCTCCAGCGAGGTGATCACCGAGCGGTCGCCGCCCTGCTCGACGAAGCGCAGCGCGGCCTCGACCTTGGGGCCCATGCTGCCCCCGGCGAAGTGCCCGGCGGTGTGCAGCGCGCGCAGCTCGGCCACACCGACGCCGCCGAGGGGCCTGGCCCCGGCCGTACCGAAACCGACGACCGCGGCCGGGACGTCGGTCGCGATGACCAGGACCGTCGCCCCCACCGCGCGGGCGAGCACGGCGGCGGCCAGGTCCTTGTCGATCACCGCCTCGACGCCGGTCAGCCGTCCCTCGGCGTCGCGGACCACGGGCACTCCCCCGCCGCCCGCGGCCACCACGGTGAACCCGGCCTCCGTCAGGGCCGTCACGGCGGGCGCGTCGAGGATCTCCAGCGGCTCCGGGGAGGCCACCACCCGGCGCCAGCCGCGGTCGAAGCGGCGCCAGGTCTGGCCGAGCCCCTCGAAGTGGCGGGCCCGGGCCTCGTCGAAGTAGCGGCCGATGGGCTTGACCGGGTCCTGGAAGGCCGGGTCGGCGGGGTCCACGAGCGTGCGGGTGACCACGACCGCGGCCCGGCCGCCGAGCGCGTTGAGGACGAGCGTGCCGACGGTGGCCTGGGTCTGGGCCACGCACCAGTCGAGCGGCACCGGGGGGACGACGTGGGCGGCGAGCTGGTTCTTCAGGATCAGGTTGCCGACCTGGGGGCCGTTGCCGTGGGTGAGGGTCACCCGGTGGCCGTCCTCGACGAGCGCCGCCACGTGGCGCACGGCGCGCTCGACCGCGCGGTGCTGGTCGAGGGGCGAGGCGGCGCCGTCGGGGCCCGTCATCGCGTTGCCGCCGAGCGCGATCAGTACTCGTTCACCCACCTGGTTCACCCACAGGCCGACGCTAACGGCCCGCGGGTCCCGCCCTCATGGGCACTCCTTGCCCAAGGGGCACCCGCCCTTCGGCACAACCCGCCAACCGGGCCCGTCGACCGACCCAGGGGTTCATCCGAGGACCATTCCCTCGGCCGACCTCTCGAACGACATGAGGGCCGATCCGGCGACCACCCCCGACCGAGCCGAGAACCGGCCAGGAACCCGGCCCGGGGACCGGAGCGTCCCCGGGCCCGTTCACACCAGGAGCGACCGGGTGATCTCCTCGACCACGGCCGCGCGGCGCGGTTGCAGGTAGAAGTGGTCGCCGGGGAAGACCTCCAGGGAGAACCCGGACGAGGTTCGGGCCTCCCACGCCTTGGCCTGTTCGGGGGTGACCACCGGGTCGGCGTCGCCGAGGAGGACGGAGACCGGGGTGCGCAGCGGCGGCCCGGGCCGGTGCCGGTACGCCTCCAGCAGGCGGAGGTCGGCGCGGACGTAGGGCAGCACGATCTCGCGCATCGCCTCGTGGGCGAGCACCTGCGCCTCGGTGCCGCCGAGCTTGGCCAGTTCGGCCACCAGGGCGTCGTCGTCGTAGGTGGACAGCGCGCGCCTGTCGCGACGGTCGTGCGGGGCCGTCGATCCGGACACGAACAGCCGCGCCGGGGCGTACCCGCGTCCCTCCAGGCGGCGGGTGACCTCGTAGGCAAGCGTCGCCCCCATGCTGTGGCCGAACAGCGCGAAACGCCGGTCCAGCAGCGGGAGCATCGCCTCGGTCAGCACGTCGGCCAGCGCGTCCATGCTCTCCGGTGACGGCTCGGCGAACCGGTCGGCCCTGCCGGGCAGCTGCGTGGCGTGCAGCTCGGCCGTCGCGGGCAACAGCGCGTGCCACTCGCGGTAGGCCGTGGCCGACCCGCCCGCGTGCGTGAAGCAGAACAGCCGCGCGACCGCCGCCGGACGGCGCGCGGCACAGCGCAACCAGGTCATGCGGTCTCCCCGCGGGTCCGTCCGGTCACTGCCCCATGGCCCTGATCAGGCTGTTGGGCCGCATGTCGGTCCAGGTGGCCTCGATGTGCCCCAGGCAGGCCTGCCGGGTGTCCTCGCCGAAGGCGACGGTCCAGCCGGCCGGGACCTCCGACCGGGCGGGCCAGAGGGAGTACTGTCCCTCGTCGTTGACCAGCGCCAGGTAGGCGCCGTCGGCGTCCTCGAAGGGGTTGCTGCTCATGTCCTCGTCCTCTCTGGGAAGCGCGGCGATCTCTCCGGGAAGAGCGGCGATCCACGCGACGCGCCCGGGATCCACCATGCTGAATGGTGGCAGGCGATCACGCGTCCGTCGACGGCGCCCCTGAGGTACGGCCTCCGGCGCCGCGACGACGGAACCGTCCCCTGCGGACCGGACGATCCCGGCATGTCCCCCGCGTCTCCTGGCCTGCGGGGGGAGAACGGGGAGCCGGATCTTGCCGTGTTAGGCTTACCTTGCTTAACATATGAGCATCTGTTCAGGTATTGGCGAAATGGATCTTGTGATGGGTCACGGGCACGGGCATGGGCACGGCGCGAACACCGACCGCCGCCATCTCGCGGCGGCGCTCGTCCTGCTGCTCCTCTTCATGGCGGCCGAGGTCGCCATCGGCATCGCCGCCAACTCCATCGCGCTGATCTCCGACGCCGGGCACATGCTCACCGACGCCGCGGCGATCGCGCTCGCGCTGGTCGCGATGCGGATGGCCGCCCGCCCGGCCCGCGGCGCCTACACCTTCGGCTGGAAGCGCGCGGAGATCATCTCCGCGGCGGTCAACGGGCTGACCTTCGTGGCGCTCGTCGTCTACTTCGTCTACGAGGGCGTGCGGCGGCTCATCGACCCCCCCGAGGTGCAGGGGGCCCTGGTCCTCGGCACGGCGCTGGCCGGGATCGTGGTCAACGCCGTCGCGGCCTGGCTCATCGCCAGGGCCGACCGGCGCAGCCTCAACGTGGAGGGCGCGTTCCAGCACATCCTCAACGACATGTACGCCTTCGTGGCCACCGCGGTCGCGGGCGCGGTGGTCTGGCTGACCGGGTGGGGGCGGGCCGACGCGATCGCCGCCCTGGTCGTCGCGGCCCTGATGGCCAAGGCCGCCTACGGCCTGCTGCGCGACGCCGGGCGCATCCTGTTCGAGGCGGCGCCCGACGGGGTGAACCCGGCCGAGGTGAGCGCCGCGATCGGTGCCCACCCGGCCGTGACCGGCGTGGAGGACCTGCACATCTGGACGGTGACCAGCGGCTTTCCCGCGCTGTCGGCGCACGTGACCGTCGTCAGGGGCGGCGACTGCCACCGGGTACGCCGCGAGCTGGCCGCGCTGCTGCACGAGCGTTTCCAGATCGACCACACCACCCTGCAGGTCGACCACGTCCCCGGCACCGCGTGCCGGCTGAACACCGGCTGACCGTCCCGGCCGGACACCCGGACACCCGGACACCCGGTCATCGGTCACCCGGTCGCGTACCGGCCGATCGCCGGTGGGGCGGCGCGTTCAGGGCACCGGCGTGCGGATCGCCAGGCAGGCCTCGAAGACGGCGGTGAGCCGGGCGACCACGGCCTCGCGGTCGGGGGTCCCCACGGCCTCGGGGCCGTACAGCTGACGCATCGTGCCGGTGCCGGTGATCAGGGCGGTGGCGATCGTCGCCCGGAACACCGCGTCCGGCCCGGGGAGCAGCGCGGACAGCGGCTGCAGGATCGCCGACCCCACCCGGTCCCGGATGATCTCGTGGATCTCCGGGCAGTTGGACGACCGGATGAGCGCGGCCACCACCGGGCTCCCCTGGTCGGAGAAGAGCCGCTCGGCCACGTACTCGGCCAGCCGGTGGGGAAGCTCCTCCTGCGGGCCGTCCAGGATGCCGGGAAAGCGCCCCTGCATCGCGAGCACCTCGGCGAACAGCTGCCGCTTGCTCCCGAAGTAGCGGTTGATCAGGGCGATGTTGGCGTCCGCCTCGGCGGAGATCAGCCGCATCGTCACCTGGTCGTAGCCCAGGTCGGCGAACAGGCGGCGGGCGGCGTCGAGGATGCGCCGCCTGGTGCCCTCCCTGTCGCGCTGCCGTGTCTCGTCCACCTGACCGATCCTTCCAGATTTGACGGGTAAACAAGCGTCTACTAACTTCATGTGTACTGTACATGCATTGGGGGACGGTTCATGCTGACCGAACAACAGGTCCAGGCCGAGGCGGCACCGCGTTTCACGCACAGGCAGGTGCTGGAGATCCTCGCCGGGCTGATGCTCGCCATGCTGACGTCGATGATCTCGACGTCCGTGGTGGGGACCGCGCTGCCGACCATCGTCGGCACGCTCGGCGGTCAGGACCAGCTGGCCTGGGTGGCCAGCGCGACCCTGCTGACCATGACGGCCTCCACGCCGATCTGGGGCAAGCTCTCCGACCTCTACGGCCGCAAGCTCATGTTCCAGGTCTCCCTGGTCGTCTTCGTGCTCTCCTCCATCGCGGCGGGCTTCTCCCAGGACATGGCACAGCTCATCGCGGCCCGCGCGGTCCAGGGCATCGGCGCCGGCGGCCTGGCCGCGCTGCCGCAGATCATCCTGGGCGACGTGGTGGAACCGCGCGAGCGGGGACGCTACTCCGGCTACATCGGCGCGGTCTTCGGCGTCTCGACCGTGGCCGGGCCGCTGCTCGGCGGGTTCATCGTGGACAACATGTCCTGGCGCTGGACGTTCTGGATCTGCGTGCCGCTGGCCGTGGTGGCGTTCGTCGTCATCCAGAAGGTGCTGAAGCTGCCGTTCACCCGCCGTGACACCAGGGTCGACTGGTGGGGGGCGACCTTCATCACCGGCGGGACCACCGCGCTGATGCTGCTGCTCTCCCTCGGCGGCCACGAGTTCGGCTGGAACTCCCCCTGGACCTACGGCCTGGGCGCGCTCAGCCTGGTGATGTTCGGCCTCGCGGTCGTCGCCGAGCGCAGGGCCGCCGACCCGATCCTGCCGCCGCACATGTTCCGCGACCGCACGTTCGTGCTCACCTCCGCCGCCTCCCTGCTGGTCGGCGCGTCGATGTTCGGCGCCCTGATGTTCCTGCCGCAGTACCTGCAGATCGTCAAGGGCATGAGCCCCACCGGCTCGGGCCTGATGACCCTGCCCCTGGTGCTCGGCCTGCTCGTCTCCTCGATCCTGGTCGGCCGGTTCGTCACCAGGACCGGCCGGTGGAAGATCTTCCCCGTCGTCGGCATGGTGCTGGTCGCGCTCGGCCTGTTCCTGCTCTCCCGGCTGCACGTCGACAGCTCGCTGCTGATCGTCGGCCTCGACAACGCGGTGCTCGGCGTCGGGCTCGGCGCCTCCATGCAGATCCTGATCCTGGCCGCGCAGAACGCCGCGAGCCGGAGCGACCTGGCCTCGACCACCTCCGGCGTGTCGTTCTTCCGCTCCCTGGGCGGCGCGGTGGGCGTCGCGGCCTTCGGTGCCATCCTGTCCAACCGGCTCGGCTCCGAGCTGGTCTCCCTCGCCAGGGCGGCGAAGCTGCCGCCGACCGGCGGGACCGCCCCCAGTCTGGGCTCCCCCGAGGCCATCCACGCCCTCCCCGCCCCGCTCCTGGAGATCATCCTGGAGGCGTTCACCCGGGCGATGAGCGCGGTCTTCCTGGTCGGCGTCCCGATCGCCCTGCTCGCCGCGGTGGCCGCCCTGATGGTCAAGGAGATCCCGCTGCGCTCGGCCCGGACCGCCGCTCCGGCAGCGGGCACCGACCCGGCCGCCCCGTCGGTCCCGTCCGGCGACCGGCCGTGACGCGCGGGGGTCCCGGGCGGAACGGGCATCCGTCCCCGCCCGCTTCTCACGCCGTCGCGCCGTCACCCCAGGCGTGACCCCGCGTCCCCGTTCCGCCCGGGGCCGGCCCTGCTCTCCGGCCGGTCCCGGGCCTTCTCGCCGGCCCCCGCCGCCGCGCGGGAACACCCGTCAGAGCGTCCACTTCTGGTTGGCCCAGCCGTTGCAGTTCCACAGCTGCACCTTGGTGCCGTTGGCGTTGATCGTCCCCAGGTCCGCGTCCAGGCACCGGCCGTTGTACATGCTGTAGATCGTGTGGCTCGTCGCGTCGTAGATCCACTTCTGGTTGGCCCAGCCGTTGCAGTCCCACAGCTGCACCTTGGTGCCGTTGGCGTTGATCGTCCCCAGGTCCGCGTCCAGGCACCGGCCGTTCTCCCGGCTGTGGATCGTGTGGCTGGAGACGTCGTAGCTCCAGGACTGGTTGTCCCAGCCGTTGCAGCCCCACAGCTGCACCTTGGTGCCGTTCGGCCCGATCGTGCCCAGGTCGGCATCCAGGCAGCGCCAGTTCTGGTGGCTGCGGATCGGCCCCCAGGCCGCCCCCGTGCTCGCGGTCCCCCCGGTGCCCACGGTGTTCACCGTGTCCGCGGTGCTCACCGTGCCCGCGGTGTTCACGACGGGCGGCACGCCGGGGACGAACGCCGCGCACCCCAGCGCGATCGCCGTCATCGCGCCCGCCACCCTCACTCTCCATCGCATCGTCGCCGCTCTCCCTTCGTCGAGGTACGGACTCCTCGAAGGAGTTCGAGGAGTGACGTGGAGAGTCGTCGTGACCGGGCGGAAGCCCGCCCGGCCCGCCCGGCACCGCGCCTGCCGCTCCCGCGGGCACGCCCGGCCATCACTCTCCGGAGCAGAAGGTACACGCAGTGAGATCGATCGCGGGGCGGCGACACGGCGCTCACGGCACGCGACCGGCAGGGGACCCGCCGGTCGCCGCCGTTCGCCGGAGAGCCCGCGAAGCCCGTGAAGCCCGTGAAGCCCTTCGAGTCCTTCGAGTCCGTGGAGCCCGGGGAGCCCGGGGAACCCGGGGAACCCGGGGAACCCGGGGAACCCGTGGGCTCCACGGGCTCATGGAGCTAAGGCCTGTCTCGAAGTCCGGTATGTAGCGGTGTGTAACGATCGCTAAATAAAGAGATCTCCGGTAGAGGGTTCAACGACCAAGAAGAACCTGAACACCGGAGATCTCGTGACCACCCTAGCGGTGACGCGGCGGTTCGATCTGACCGATGCGCAATGGGCGGCCTTGGAACCGCTGCTGCCGGCGGCCAAGAGGCCGGGGCGGCCCTCGCGGTGGACCAAACGACAGCTGATCGACGGGATCCGGTGGCGGGTACGGGTCGGAGCACCGTGGCGGGACGTGCCCGAATGCTATGGCTCCTGGCAGGCGGTGTACTCCTTGTTTCGCCGGTGGCAGCGCTCAGGTACCTGGCGGCAGATCGTGTGCGGCCTGCAGGCCGCCGGCGATGCCCAAGGGCTGATCGGCTGGCAGGTGGGAGTCGATTCCACGATCTGCCGAGCCCACCAGCACGCGGCCGGGGCATCAAGGACAGCAGACCGGCAGGCCGAGCCGCCCGGCGGGGTGGAGACCGAACCCGGCGATCACGCGCTGGGCCGCTCTCGCGGTGGCCTGTCGACCAAGCTGCACCTGGCGTGCGAGCAGGGCCAGAAACTGTTGTCGCTGGTCCTGACCGCCGGCCAGCGCGGAGATGCACCGCAGTTCGAGGCGGTCATGGCCGCCATCAAGGTGCCCAGAGTAGGGCCGGGACGGCCGCGGACCCGTCCGGACCGGGTACGGGCGGACAAGGCCTACTCCTCCCAAGCCATCCGCTCTCACCTGCGCCGGCGCGGTATCCGCGCCACGATTCCCGAACCGGCCGACCGGGTTCAAGGACGGCTACGACGCGGCAGCCGAGGCGGTCGGCCTCCGGCCTTCGACCGGATCGACTACCGCGATCGCAACACCGTGGAGCGCGGTATCAACCGGCTCAAGCGCCACCGCGCTCTCGCCACCAGATACGACAAGCTCGCCGTCCGTTACCAAGCCACCATCCATATCGCCGCCATCAACGACTGGCTCACCTGCCTTTGAAACAGGCTCTAGCCCGTGACCCCCGGGGAGCCCGCGGGAAGACCCGCCGCACGCTCGGCCGCCGTGATCGCGTTGCGGAACAGCATCGCGACCGTGGTGGGGCCGACCCCGCCGACCCGGGGGGTGATGGCCCCGGCCACCCGGTCGCAGGACTCGTCGACGTCGGGCAGCAACCGCCTGCCCTCGTAGCGCACGCCGCCGCCGATGACCACGGCACCGGGTTTGACGTGCTCGGGCCGGATGATGCCGGGCACCCCGGCGGCGGCCACCAGGACGTCGGCCCGAAGCGTGTAGCGGGGCCAGTCGCTCACCCCGGTGTGCACGACGGTGACCGCGGCGTTCGCCGTCGGGCGCTTCTGCGCCAGCAGGATCGAGAGCGGGCGGCCGAGCGTGGCACCGCGCCCGAGGACGACCACCTCCCTGCCGGCGACCGGGATGTCGTGGAAGGCCAGCAGCGCCTCGATACCGGCCGGGGTGCACGGCAGCGGGCCCGGCAGCTCCAGTGCCAGCCGCCCGATGTTGAGCGGGTGCATGCCGTCGACGTCCTTGTCCGGGTCCATCACCTGAAGCGCCCGGTCGTAGTCGAGGTGACGCGGGACGGGGTGCTGCACGAGCAGGCCGTGCACCGCCGGGTCGTCGTTGAAGGCGGAGATGACCGCGTGCAGGTCCTCCTGGGTGGCGCTCGCGGGCAGGTGCTCGTGCGGCGAGGCGAACCCGAGCTCGGCGGCCTGGCGCTGCTTGATCCGGATGTATCCGGCGCTGGCGTCGTCGTCGCCGACCAGGACGGTGGCCAGGCTCGGGACGACCCCCGCGCGGGTCAGGGCGGCCGCTCGCGCGGCCACGTCGGCGAGGATCCGCTCGGCGACCGGGCCGCCAGGGAGCAGCCGGGCCCGGCGGCCCCCGTGCTCGGTGTGCTCGCCCTGCTCACCGTGGTCGCCGGTGGGCGTGGGAACGTTCGATGCGGGTCGGGACATGCGCGTCCTCTCGGCGTGGGCGCCCAGGCGGTCGACTCCCACGACGAGCTCCCCGATGGTTGATGCCATCCCCTTGCCGCCAGTCGCGTCCCTCCTAGGATGCCCGATCGGCTCCCCCGGGGTCGAACCGTCCCCGCCCCGCCCCGGTCGCGCTCCTCAGCGGGAGTCACCGGTGCCCGGGCGGGTCAGGCGGGTCAGACGGGTCACGGCCTCGTCGATGACCTCGTTCTTCTTGCAGAAGGCGAAGCGGACGAAGTGCCTGCCGCGCTCGGGACGGGCGTAGAAGACCTGGGTCGGGATCGCGACCACCCCGGCCAGGGACGGCAGCTCCCTGGTCAGGGCGAGACCGTCGGTGAAGCCGAGGGGGCGGATGTCGGTCTGCACGAAGTAGGTGCCCGCCGGGCGGTACACCTCGAAGCCCGCGGCCGACAGCCCGGCGGTCAGGCGGTCGCGCTTGGACTCCAGGTCGGCCCGGAGCGAGGCGACCCAGCCGAGCTCGTGGCGCAGCGCGTGGGCCGCGGCGAGCTGCCAGGGCGCGGCGGCGGTGAAGGTGAGGAACTGCTTGACCGTCTGCACGGCCCGGACGAGCTCGGCCGGGCCGCAGACCCAGCCGGTCTTCCAGCCGGTCACCGAGAACGTCTTGCCCGCGGAGGAGATCATCACGGTGCGTTCGCGCATGCCAGGCAGGGTGGCCGCCGGGATGTGCTCGACGCCGTCGAAGGTCAGGTGCTCGTAGACCTCGTCGGTCACGGCCAGCAGGTCGCGCTCCCGGCACAGCGTGGCGATCTCCTCCAGCTCGGCGCGGGTGAAGACCGTCCCGGTGGGGTTGTGCGGTGAGTTGACCAGGATCAGCCGGGTACGCGGTCCCACGGCGGCGCGCAGCTCGGCCGGGTCGAAGGTGAAGCGGCCCCCGTCCGGACGCAGGGTGACCGGGCGGAGCACCGCCCCGGCGAGCGCAACGGAGGCGGCGTAGGAGTCGTAGTACGGCTCGAAGGCGATCACCTCGTCGCCGGGCTCGCAGAGCGCCAGGATCGTCGCGGCGATGGCCTCGGTCGCGCCGACCGTGACGAGGATCTCCCCGTCGGGATCGTAACCGAGGCCGTAGTGGTCCTTGCGGTGCTCGGAGACAGCCTGGCGCAGCTCGGGGACGCCGGGCCCGGGAGGGTACTGGTTGGCGCCCTCGCGGATCGCCGACACCGCGCGCTCCAGCATGGCGGGGGGCCCGTCGGTGTCGGGGAAGCCCTGCCCCAGGTTGATCGAGCCGGTCCGCGCGGCGAGCGCCGACATCTCGGCGAAGATGGTCGTGCCGAACCCGCGCATCCGCGCCACCAGAGGGTCATTCACGCGCTCCAGCGTAGTCTCCGCCCCCGCCACCGGGCCCCGGGTGGGACGCCTCGCGCGGACGGCCGGGGTCGTGGGGCCGTACGACGCCTCGTCGGCGGGTGAGTCGCCCCCGCGGCGCGGGCGAGAAGGCGGTCCCGGGAGAAATTCTTTCCCCGTCCGCACGAGAGGGCCTCTTCCGTGGGCAGGCAGGTTCCGTGGGCAGGCAGGTTCCGTGGGCAGGCAGGAACACGGGAAGGAGAAGGACCATGCGAGCACGTGGTGAGCCCTCGGTCGCGGCGTCGGGCGAGTGGAGGGACGGGGAGGGCACGCGGATGCCGGCGGGTGAGGCCCATGCCTGGCGTCCGGGGACGAACCAGACGTTGTGCGGCCTGGCGCTGAGCCGGTCCCGGTTGCTGCGGTTCCACCACGTCCCGTGGCCGGACGTGTTCCCGGAGTCGGGCGGCGCCGCCGAGGAGATACAGCGGGTCTGCCCGAAGTGCCGGGCGGCGGCCGGGGGCCGTTCCGAACGCGGCTGGAGCAAGAGCTGGCGCCGGGACTCCCCCCGGCCCTGACGCCCGCGGACCGGCCGGTCCCACCGGACGGCCTTCTTCACCACGGTGACCGTTCTCCGGAGTGGCCGTCCTCGACTCCGCGTCCGGACGCCGCCGACGCGTCCGGATGCCCGGCCCCCGGTGCCCGGCTCGGCGAGCGCGGGCCGAGGACGGGCACCGGGACGAGGACGGGGACGGGAACGGGATGGAACAAAGCGGGACGGGACAGAGCGGGGAGGAAAACCTCGTGGATTCACATGACCCGCTCGTCGAATGCGTTCACCGAATATGCCCGCGTTTTCCCGCCCGCTAATACGGCCGACCGGAAATGCTCGGTGAAATGTTCCTCATTCTGTGGATCACACGAACCCGGTCATGGGGGTGATGGGCGGACGTAAGGTGAACCCACAGGTTCGGGAGATCATTGGCGGAGACGACCACAGATGGTGCAGAGCGAGAAGACCAGGGAGCCCGGCCCTCCCGCGGACGACACCGGACCGACGAACCGCGCCTGGCAGCTGGTGACGGGTTTCTCCAACGCCCTCGTCCAAACGCTTCTCGTGCTTCTCGCCCTTTCCGTTTCCACCACCTCGAAGCTGGTCCTCATCGGCTCGATTCTCGCGCTGACGGCACTGACCGTTTTCCCGGGCGTGCTGCTGCGGAACGCCGCCTGGCTGCGCCGCGCCTTTCCCGGATGGATCAGCGGCCGGCTGGAGTCCCTCTTCCGTGTGACGCAGAGGAACGCCTGGCGGTTTCTCACCGCCGGTGTCCTGGTCACCGTCCTCGTGGTCCTGGCCGTGGTCCCCAAGGACGAGCCGTGGCGTACCTGCCAGATCCCCGACGAGATCACCCTGCTGGCCTCCGACGAGACCGCGCCGGTCATCCGGCGGGCCGCCGGGGAGTTCATGGCGCGGAAGGTCGACTGGTGGGGGTGCCGCCAGGTGAACATCACCGTCAGCGGCCTGCGCGCCGGTGAGGCCCGGGAACGGCTGAGGGACTGGACCTTCCCCGTCCAGCCGACGACGGAGCGGACCGCGCGGGAGGCGCCGGGCGCCCGGCCGGACGGGTGGATCGCCGACTTCGCCGAGGAGATCGACTACGTGCGCAGGGACGAGACCCCGGCCGAGGGACGGACGTTCGGCGAACGGACGGTCGTGGCGACCTCCCCGCTGGTCGTCGCCGCGTCCCCGGCACTCGCCGACGACCTCACCCAGGGCGACTGGCGTCCGGGCGGGCGGGACTGGGCCTCGCTGCTGCGCGGGAAGACCGGCAGCCGCCTGCAGGTGCTGCGCACCCATCCCCGGGCCTCCAACGTGGGCCTGATGGCCGCGGCCGCCACTCCCCTGCCCGAGGAGGACCTGTCCGCGAAGACCCGGCTGAGCGACGACACCCGCGACCTGATGTGCCGGTACGCCGGATCCGGCGAGGCGTCCCCGATGCTCCTGACCGAGCAGCAGCTGCACGAGCTCAACCTCGGCCTGTCGGGCACGGGACCGGCGCCGGGCGACTGCGCTGCCCCCGGCACGGTCGGCGGGCGGCCCTCGACCACCCGGCCGTCGGCCCTGGACGAGCCGCTGACGGCCGTCTACCCGGCGGGTGGTCACGCCATGCGGTACACCTGCGTCTCCAAGAAGTGGCCGGACCTGAGACGGCCCCTCGTCATCACCCGGACCGTCGAGGAGTTCTGCGGCGCGCTGCGGGAGATCCTGCCCCGGTACGGCTTCCGCGACGACCGGGGCCGCCTGGCCCTCGACAGGTTGCCCAAGCGGACGTCCTGGTTGAAGGCCGAGGCGCGGGTGGCGGACTGGAGACCGGACGTGCTGGCGCTGCTGCACGAGCTGAGGACCCCGCTCGGCGAGCACGTGCTCGTCGTGGTCGACGTCTCGGGCTCGATGGCGCGCAACAAGGTGAACGACGGCCGCTCGCGGCTGGAGGCGGCGATCCAGCTGGCCCAGCTCGTCGTCACGTCCAGGGGCGGTGACCTGACCACCGGGATCGCGACGTTCTTCCCCGGCGACGGCCACGCCGTCGACCCCGCTCCCGTCCGCGACGGGGGGAAGGCGCTGGCCGGCAGGCTCGGCACGGCCCTGGAGGAGTACCGCACCGGCTCGCGCCCCGACCCCCCGATGCGTCCCGTCCTGAAGGAGGCCCTCGCCAGGATGGAAGGGACCGGCGATCCGGAGGAACGGCGGATCGTGCTGGTGCTCACCGACGGCGGGAACCCGGCCGGGCTGACAGCGGCCGACCTGCGGGGACACGGCGGCGTCCGGCTGGCGATGCTCTCCTTCGACCTGCACGGCTGCGACACTCCCCCGCTGCCGGAACTGCGCGACCGTGAGCTGCTGTCCTGCCACGACGTGAGCACCGATCCGGAGAAGACACTGGACGACGCGTTCAACGAGCTCCGGACGGCCACCGGATGAGCCGCCTGCTCGCACTGGCCCTGTGCCTGCTCTGCCTGACGGCGAGCGTCGCGCCCGTGCCGCCCCCGGGCCCCTCGCCGGGCGGCTGCGTCCTGCGCATCGCCACCGGCGCCGACGTCTCGGGAGGCGTCCGCGAGCGGGCCCTGGAGGCCGTGTGGAACCGCCACCCGGGCAGGCCCCGGGCGTGTTTCGTGGCGATCTCCTCGGTCGCCGACGAGCAGCGCAGCGCCATGATCGCGGCCGCCCAGGCCAGGGCGGGCCACTACGACGTGTTCAACCTCGACATCCAGTGGATCCCGGAGTTCGCCGAGGCGGGCTTCCTGCGCCCGATCGACACCGTCACGCACGGCGAGACCAACGACTTCCTGTCCCAGGTCTGGGCCGCGGGCGGCTGGAAGGACGTCCGGTACGCGGTGCCGTTCAACACCGACGTCGGCCTGCTCTACCGCCGCGACGACGTGCGGGAGCCGTCGGACTGGCGGGACATGACCGTCCTGGCCACGGCCAGGCGGAGCGGTGCCACCCGCACCGACCTCGGCCTGACCGGCCAGTTCGCCTCCTACGAGGGGCTGACGGTGAACGCGCTGGAGGCGATCTGGGCGAACGGCGGGGACGTGGTCGACGCCGCCGGCCGGGTGGTGATCGCCGAGAAGGAGGGGGTCGCGGCCGTCCGCGGGCTCATCGAGGCGGTGACCACCGGGGTGATCTCCGGGGAGACCCTGGGCGGCAAGGAGGCGGATTCGCTGAGCACCTTCCGCGAGGGACGCGCGCTGTTCCTGCGGCACTGGCCGTCGGCCCACGAGGTGCTCTCCGGGGAGCGCGGGTCCGGCGGGATCGGCTTCGCGGCGGCCCCGCTGCCCTGGCAGGGGGTGCTGGGCGGCCAGTACCTCGCCGTCTCCCGCCACTCCCCCAGGCGCGACCTGGCCCAGCGGCTGGTGGCGGCGCTCACCGGCCGTGAGGCGGCGGTGCTGCTCTACCAGTGCGGCGGCTTCGCCCCGGCCAGGGTGTCCGCCCTGTACGCGCAGGAGAGGGCCGACTGCGACGGCCCCGCGTCGGCGTCGTCTTCGTCCCCGTCCGGGGCCCCGTCCGATGCTCCGTCCGCGTCCTCTTCCTCTTCCTCGTCCCCGTCCGGGGCGGGGCCCGGGGCCACCGCCGAGCCCGAGGCCGAGAGCGTGCCGCCCGACACTCTGCTGCGCGCCCTGACACAGGCCAGGTCCCGGCCGTCCACCCCGTACTACAGCCAGTTCAGCCGGGTCTTCCGCACCGAGGTCCACGACCTGCTGAGCTGCTGGGCGCTGAGACGCACGGGATGCCAGGAGGCGAAGGCGTTCACGGCCGGCCTGGCGCCCAAGCTGAGGAAGGCGCTCGCCGGCGGCTGACCCTGACCCGCCGGACGACGTCGGACGGGCGGCTCAGGCGGACGGCTCAGGCGGGCGGCTCAGGCGGGCGCGGCGAAGCTCCGGAGCACGCCGGCGATCTCGTCGATCTCGGTGAGCTTCCCGGACGCGACGGCGATGACGAAGTCGTAGGCCTCGTCGTCGTCGGACGGTTCGATCCTGACACCGTTCTTGGCACAGAAGACGTACATCGTGAGCCAGGCCGCCCGTTTGTTGCCGTCGACGAACGGGTGGTTGGCGATGATCGAATGGAACAACGCGGCGGCCTTGGTGAACACGTCCGGATAGGCGTCCTGACCGAACACGGAGGTCCGGGGACGGACCAATGCCGCCTCCAGCAGGCCCAGGTCGCGTATCTGGATGGGCATCCCGGCGGCCGCCCGCGCGATCCGCAGCCCCTGCTCCAGCGTGATGAACGCCGTCACTCCCCGAGCCTCCGCAGTAGCTCCGCGAACCGTTCGGCTCCTTGGGCGGCGAGTTCGTCGGTCAAGTCGTCGTCGGCGACCCGGGCGAGATAGTCGTCGATGGCGTGCAGCGCGACCTGCTGCATGCTCCGCCCCTCCTTCTCCGCGCGTCGCCTGAGGGCCTCGGTCTGGTCGTCGGAAAGCCGCAACGTCATCGCCATGCCTCCGATCGTATGCGGGATCTGGTATCACCGCGATACCACAACGGAGAGTGTACGCATTCTCACCCATGGTTTGCACTCGCTTCCCCGTTCGTCGTGACAGGGCAGGACAAGGAAAGGCGCGACCGTGCTCGTGGATCCGCGCGTCCCGTCGCGGTTGCGGCGCTTGCCCCGGACGTAGCGTCATGGTTTTCACTGGGCCCCATGAAACGCGTCCCCCTGGTCTATCTGGCCTCGTACGCCCTGTCGCTGCTGGGAAACTCGATCGCCGCGGTGGCCCTGCCCCTGATCGTGCTGCAGACGACGGGCAGCGTCCTGTCCGCCGGGATCCTCTCGGCCGCCACCGCGGTACCGGCGTTCGTCGCGGGACTGGTCATGGGCGTGGTCATCGACCGGATCAACCGGCGCACGTCGTCGGTGATCACCGACCTGATCTCCGCCGCGTCGCTGGCCGCCCTGCCCCTCGTCGATCTCGTGACCGGGCTGAACCTGGGCTGGTTCATCCTCTTCGGTGTCATCGGCGCGGTCGGGGACGTGCCGGGGATGACGGCCCGCGAGGCCATCCTGCCCGCGATCGTGCGGAACGGCGGGATCTCCGCGGAACGGCTCATGGGCGTCAGGGAGAGCCTCGGCGCGCTGGTCATGGTGATCGGCCCGGCCGCGGCCGGGAGCCTGCTGGTCCTGTTCGACGGCTCCATGGTGCTGTGGATCACGGCCGGCACGTCGTCCGTCGCGGCGATGCTCACCCTGCTGATCCCCCGGGACGTGGGCACGATCCCGGCCGGGACCGGTGCGGCCACCTCGTCGGGCCGGGAGCAGCTGAGGGAGGGCTGGCGGGTGCTGTTCCGGGGCGACCGGTTCCTGCTCGCGGTCACGGTGCTCAACCTGGTGCTGGTCACGGTGATCGTCTCCCTGCAGGGGATCGTCCTCCCCGTGCACTTCACGCTGCTGGACCGGCCGGAGATGCTCGGTTTCGTGCTCACCGCGCTGGCCGCGGGGACGCTCGTGGGCGGCGGCCTGTACGCCGGTCTGGGGACGCGCGGGTCGCGCCGGGCCTGGTTCACGACCGGGATGCTCGGCACCGCCGTGGGCGTCGGCGTGATCTCGGCCCTTCCCCCGATGTGGGTCGTCTTCGCCGGGGCGTTCACGCTGGGGCTCTCGTCGGGGCTGTTCGGCAGCCTGCTCGGGGTCCTCATGATCGAGCGGATCCCCGACGCCGTGCGCGGCCGTGTGATGGGGACGCAGAACTCCCTCATGATGATCACGGGTCCGGTGGGGATCCTCGCCGCCGCGCTCATCGGCCATCTCGGCGGGCCGGCCGCCGCGGGGGCCACGATGGGCGTCGTCTGGGCCGTCACCGTGCTGGTGGCGCTCCGCGTGCCGGCGCTGCGTACCCTTGACGCACAGGGGGCACGGGACGCCCAGGACACGAAGGACGTCCGGGACGCGCAGGACGTCCGGGACGCGCAGGACGTCCGGGACACCGCTCGGGAGGTGACCGCGCGTGCGCAGCGGTGACCTGGCGTCGCTCGCGGACGTGACGGTCCGCACGCTGCGCCACTACCACCGGATCGGGATCCTGCCCGAGCCCGGGCGCGACGCGAGCGGATACCGGCGCTACACGATCCACGACCTGATCCGGTTGCTGCGCATCCGGCGGCTGGCCGCGCTCGGGATCCCCCTCGACCAGGTGGCGAGCGTGCTGGACTCCGAGGAGCGAGACCACGACGACCTGCTGAGCGGCCTGGAGCGCGAGCTCGACGCCCAGATCGCCCGGCTCACCAGGCAGAAGGCCCTGCTCGGGGTGATCCGCGAGCACCGCGCCTCCCCCGACGTGCCCCCGGAACTGGCGCGGTTCTTCGAGACCTTCGCCCTCGCGGACGCCTCACCGGCCATGAACAGGATCGACCGGGACCAGTCCGTTCTCCTGGCGCACCTTCTCGGCGAGGAGGGCATCGCCCAACTGACCGGGTTCTACGAGCGCATCGCCGCCCCCGGTGTCATCGAGGTGGTGACAGAGCTCGCCCGGCGCTTCGACCGGCTGGAGGCGGACGCGGACCCGGAGGTCACCGGCCGCCTCGCCGACGACTTCGCCGGACGGATCGGGGCGCTCGTCACCGGTCTCACCGGACCGGACGGGCAGGCCGACCTGCTGGACGGGAGGTTGCTCGGGCTCTTCGACCAGTACATGAACGACGCCCTGAACCCCGCCCAGAAGATCGTGATCGCCCGCGTCATGGAGCGGCTGGAGGCGCTCCCCGGCCCGCGATGACGTCCCGGTACCAGCCGTAGCTCGCCTTCGGGGTGCGGGCCTGGGTGGCGTAGTCGACGTGCACCAGGCCGAAGCGGGCGGCGTACCCCCGGGCCCACTCGTAGTTGTCCAGCAGCGACCAGCAGAAGTAGCCGCGCACGTCCACCCCCTCGGCGACGGCGTCGGCGGTGGCGGCCAGGTGCTCGGCCAGGTAGGCGATGCGGCCGGTGTCGTCCGTGTGGTCGGCGTCCCCGGCGTCGCCGTAGCCGTTCTCGGTGACGAGGATCGGCGGCAGCCCGGGGAAGCGCGCGGCGAGCCCGGTGAGGGTGTCGTACAGGCCGCGCGGCTCGATCCGCCAGCCGAGCCCGCTGGTACGCGGACCGTCCGGCATGACCGTGCGCACCCCGATGTCGTAGGCCGACCGCAGCGCCGGGTCGGGCTGGGCGTACGGGGCCGCGGCGGCGTGGATCGGGTAGTAGTAGTTCACCCCGAGGAAGTCCAGCGGCGCCGAGACGATCTCCAGGTCGCCGTCGCGGCGGAACGAGAAGTCGGTGATCTCCCCGTACACGTCGGCCATGTCCGCGGGGTAGACGCCGCCGAGCAGCGGCTCGGTGAACTGCCGGTTGACCATCAGGTCCATCCGGCGGGCGGCGGCGGCGTCCTCGGGCGACGGGCTCGCGGGCACCCCCGGCGACATGTTGAGGGTGACGCCGACCCGCTCTCCCGGCCGGGCGTTCTCCCTCAGCCGCGCGACGGCCAGGCCGTGCCCGACGAGCAGGTGGTGCACCGCGGCCAGGGCCCCGTGCCCCTCGCGGGCACCGGGCGCGTGGCGGCCCTCGGCGTACCCGGTGATCGAGGAGCAGTACGGCTCGTTCAGCGTGGTCCAGTACGGCACGCCGTCCAGGGCCTCGTGCACGGTCGCGGCGTAGTCGGCGAAGCGCTCGGCGGTGTCGCGGACCCGCCACCCGCCGCGGTCCTCCAGCGCCTGGGGCAGGTCCCAGTGGTAGAGGGTGACGAACGGCACGATGTCGCGTTCCAGCAGCGCGTCCACCAGGCGGCGGTAGAAGTCCAGGCCGCGGCGCTCGGCCCGGCCCGCGCCTTCGGGGAAGATCCGCGGCCAGGCCACCGAGAACCGGTAGGCGCCCACGCCGAGGTCCGCCAGCAGCGCCACGTCCTCGGGCCAGCGGCGGTAGTGGTCGCAGGCCGGGTCTCCCGACTCCCCGCCCGCGACCGCCCCGGGGACGCGCGCGAAGGTGTCCCAGATCGACGGGCCCCGGCCGTCGGCGCCGGTGGCCCCCTCGATCTGGTACGCGGAGGTGGCCACCCCCCACAGGAAGCCGGGCGGGAAGGCGTCCGCCTCCGGGACACGGGCCTCGGGCGCGGTCATACCTTGATCATCTCTGCCATGATGAGTCCGATGATATGCCCGCCGGGTGACGCGGCCGCGAGCGCCTCCGGGACCTCGTGCGCCGCGGGGATCACGGGGACCACCGGGGCCGTCGGCACCACGAAGGTCGCGGAGGTCATGGGATGACAGAGGTCACGGAGGCCGTGAAGGCGGGCCGGGACACCCGCGGCGCCGCCGGAGCCCTATGCACGCCCGATCCCGGAGTGGTACGCCTGTCTGTCGTGACCCGAAGACTCCCCGACCTCGACGTGCTCCGCGGCTTCGCGGTGTGCGGGATCATGGTGGTCAACACCTGGCAGCTCACCCGCGGCCGCCTGGACGGTCCCGAGCGCAACGCGGTCGATCTGTGGGTGGAGAACCTGCTGCAGGGCAGGTTCTACCCGATCTTCTCGTTCCTGTTCGGGCTGAGCTTCGTGCTGTTCCTGAACTCGGCGGCCGGGCGGACCGGGGCCCCGCGCGTCGTGCTGCTCCGCAGGCTGGCGGTGCTCACCATGATCGGCGCGCTCCACTGGCGCGTCAACTCCGGCGAGGTCCTGCTGCCGTACGCGATCTCCGGCGCGCTGGTGCTGCTTCCCGCCTCGTTCCTGTCGCCGCCCGCGATGGCGGCGCTGGGGATCGTCCTGACCGGGTACGCCGTGCACCTCGGGGGTGGGGTGGTGCTCATTCCCGGGTTGTTCCTGCTGGGCGCGGCCGTGATGGGGAGGCCGCCGTCCGGGCGGCTGCTGCTGCCGGTCTTCCTGTTCTCGGCGGTGCTGGGCGCGGCCCTCACCGCGCTGTGGATGATCAGCTCCGGGAACTACTCGCTGTACTACCGGGGGACCTACCCGGCGGCCGGGCTGGCGACGGCCACGGCCTACTGCACGGGGGTGCTGCTGCTGTTGCGGACCCGGGCGCGCGGGGCGCTGACGGCGGTGCTGGCCCCACTGGGCCGGACGGCGCTGACCAGCTACCTGGTGAGCACCCCGATCATCCTGATGTCCCTGCCGCTGCTCACCGCCGACCCGACCCGGGTCACCGGCCTGGTGTTCGCCCTCGCCGTCCTGGTGGTCCAGGTCCTGTTCAGCCGGGCGTGGCTGGCCCGGTTCCGGTACGGGCCGCTGGAATGGGTATGGCGGAGCCTCACGTGGATGGAACGCGTGCCGAACCGACGGATAGGGTCACACCCGTGACACGCATCGCCCTGTGCCAGATCCCCGTCTCGGAGGATCCCGCCGCCAACCTGAGCCGCGCCCGTGACGCCCTCGCCGAGGCCGCCGCGGGCGGCGCCGAACTCGCCGTCCTGCCGGAGGCGACGCTCACCCGGTACGGCAGGCGCATCATCGACCTCGCCCAGCCGCTGGACGGGCCGTTCGTCACCGGGCTGGCCGAGGCCGCGCGGGAGCACGGCCTGTCGGTGATCGCGGGGGTGTTCGAGCCCGGCGAGGGCCGGGTGCACAACACCGCGGTCGCCATCGGCCCCTCGGGGGCGATCGAGGCGGCGTACCGGAAGATCCATCTGTTCGACTCCTTCGGCGCCCGCGAGTCGGAGCTGGTCGCGCCGGGTGACACGCCGGTCGTGGTGGAGTTGGCCGGTCTGCGGATCGGCCTGGTCACCTGCTACGACATCCGCTTCCCCGAGCTGACCCGGGCCCTGGTCGACGCCGGGGCCGAGGTGTTCGCGGTGATCGCCGCCTGGGGGTCCGGGCCGATGAAGGAGGAGCACTGGACCACCCTGGTCCGGGCGCGGGCCCTGGAGAACACCACCTGGGTCGCGGCCGTGGGCCAGGCGCCGAATCCCGAGGCCCGCGACGGCTACGGGATCGGGCGGAGCATGCTGGTCGATCCGATGGGGGTGGTCCGTACCGATCTGGGCTCCTCGCCCTCCGTCCAGACGTGCGAAATCGACTCCCAGATCACGATTGCCACCCGGAATGCCCTGCCGTGCCTGGAACACCGGCGGCTCCAGGTCGGCGGATCGTAAAATGCCGACCGTGAGTGAGCCACCTGGGCGTAGAACGCAGATGCAGAAGGTCATACCGCCTCGGCTGCTCGTGCCCTATCTGGCCGGCAGACGCACCGTGATCTCGGGGTACGTGTACCGGGTTCAGGACTGCGCGCGGCTGACCACCCCCGCGCAGCTCTTCGCAGGCCTGGACCTGGGGTTCGAGGGCTCGGAGCTGACCGCCTCGGTCCCGGAGATCTATCTGATGCGCTGGTTCGCCCGTGACATGGACGCCTACATCGTCCCCTACGGCCCGCACATGGGGGGTGACTGGAACGATTCACCGCCCTTCGCGGGGAACGGTTTCACCACCTCGCGCGAGCACGTGGTGCCGCAGTTCCACACCACCCCGATGCCGATCCCCGCGGGAGCCGAGATCATCCACGTGACGCCCGGCCAGGAGCGCCTGTTCGGCCTGTACGACGGCCTGAGCTGGCGGCCCGCCTCATGAGCACCGAGATCGAGCCCGTGGCCTCGGGGTTCGCCGCCCGTCACCGGGGCCGGACGTACGCAGCGGCCCTGGGGCCGGGCGCCTCCGAGGTGGTGCTGTTCAGCGAGGAGGCCCAGGCCGGTTTCGAGGCGGCCTCGGGCTACTGGCGGCTGACGGTGGCCCGCGAGGACCTCGAGTGGCTGGTGCTGGTCCGCACGGTCGGCGCGTTCGGCGGCGAGCCCTGCCTGGTCCTGGACGTCTCCGAGGAGAACGGCGAGGAGAACCTGCACATCGCCTACACCGGGCACAGCGGGATGAAGGCCGAGGCGCTGGGGTACTGGATGGTCGACCACGGCGCGTACGAGGTCGTCGTCCCCCGGGACGAGGTCTTCTCGGTCCGGATCGAGCGCCTGCCGGTCCCGCTGATCCCGGCCGAGCCGGAGCCCTGAGCCCCGCTGTCCTGAGCCCCGCTGTCCGGAGCCCTGAGCCCCGCCCGGCGGCCCGGCGCGCATCGTCGCGAAGCTGTCGGCCGTGACCACGTGAGCCACCCGGCCCGCGAGGTCGGCGTGAGCCGCCCCCTCCCGCACCTGCATCCGCAGGGGCCGGAGGCGGCCGGCCTCATCGCCGGCACCCTCGGACTCTCCGAGGGGAGCACACCCGGTCGGACTAGCCGTTCCCCCCGGTGAAACCGAGACCGAGGGCACGGTAGCGGGCCAGGCGGGCGGCGAGGCGGTCCTCGGGTGCCTGGGCGAGCAGCCCGGCGATCTCGTACTCCAGCACGCGCGAGACCCGGCGGCAGAACGCCTCCGGCTCGTAGGCGGCGTCCGGCGACTCCGGGATGATCCGGTCGACGAGACCGTCCCTTCGCAGGTCGGTGGAGATCACCCCCTGGGCGGCGGCGATCTCCGGGGCGAAGTCGACGCTCCGGTACAGCAGCGCCGAGGCGCCCTCCGGGGAGAGCGGCGAGAGCCAGCCGTGCTGGGCGCAGAGCACCCGGTCGGCGGCGAGCAGCGCGAGGGCGGCACCTCCCGCCCCCTCCCCCAGCAGCAGGCAGACCGTGGGCGCGTCGAGCATCACCAGGTCGGCCACGGAGCGGGCGATCTCTGCGGCCAGGCCGCCCTCCTCGGCCGCCTTGGAGAGCGCGGCCCCGGCGGTGTCGATCACGGTGACCAGCGGCAGTCCCAGCTCGGAGGCGAGCCGCATGCCGCGCCTGGCCACCCGCAGCCCGGCCGGGCCGAGGGGGGCGTCGATCCGCTGGCGTCTGCGGTCCTGGCCGAGCACGATCGCCGGAGCCCGGCCGAACCGGGCCAGCGCGAGGATCAGCCCCGGGTCGTTCTCGCCCACGCCGGTGCCGTTGAGCGGAGTCACCTCGTGGGCGCCGAGCTTGAGCAGCGCCCGTACGCCGGGGCGGTCGTCGCGCCGGGAGCGGCCGATCGCGTCCCACGCCTGGATCGGCGGGATCGGCCCGCCGGGCTCGGGCCCCGGCTCCAGTCCCCGGCGGGGGGCACAGAGCACGGCGAGCGCCCGTACGGCGACCTGCCGGGCGTCCTCGGCCGACACGACGGCGTCGACCAGCCCGTGCGCGAAGAGGTTCTCCGAGACCTGGACGCCCTCGGGGAAGGGGTAGCCGTGCAGCGACTCGAACACCCTCGGGCCGAGGAAGCCGATCAGCGCGCCCGGCTCGGCCGCGGTGACGTGCCCGAGCGAGCCCCAGGAGGCGAAGACGCCGCCGGTGGTCGGATGACGCAGGTAGACCACGTACGGCAGGCCCGCGGCGCGGTGCGCGGCCACCGCCGCGGTGATCTTCACCATCTGCACGAAGGCCATCGCCCCCTCCTGCATCCGGGTGCCCCCGGAGGCGGGCGCGGCCAGCAGCGGGAGCCGCTCGGCGGTGGCCCACTCGATCGCGGCGGTGAGCCGCTCGGCCGCGGCCACCCCGATCGAACCGGCCAGGAAGGAGAACTCGCACGCGACCACCGCCACCCGGCGGCCGTCGAGCAGCCCCTCCCCCGAGATCACCGACTCGTCGTACCCCGTCCTGGCCCGGGTCGCGGCCAGCTCCCTGGCGTAGTCCGACCCGGGGGGCGCCGGGTCGGCGGGCGGGGTGTCCCACGACGACCACGTGCCCGGGTCGAGGAAGGTGTCGATCAGCGTGCGCGCGTCGGGCCGCGCCGGGGTCATGCCCGCGCTCCCCGCGGGGACGCGGCGGGACGCGGGCGCGACGATGCCCGGGGACGGTGCCCGGGGGTCCGGGGTCGCCTCATCGCTCGCGCTCCTCCAGCCACGCGAGGACCTCGTCACCGTGCTCGCCGAGCGCGGGCGGGGCGGTGTGGCGCACGGGCGGGTCGCCGTCGAAGCGCAGCGGCGGGCCGGGCAGCTCGATGACGCCGAGCACGGGGTGGTCCACCTCGACGACCAGGCCCTGCGAGCGGGTCTGCTCCCAGGCGTAGACCTCGTCGATGGACCTGATGGCCCCGGCGGGCACGCCGGCCTTGCCGAGCACGGCCAGCCAGTGCGCCCTGTCGTGCGCGGCGAGCGCCTTCTCCATGTCGGAGATCAGCTCGTCCCGATGCGCGAACCGTTCCCTGTTGATCGCATATTTCGGGTTGTCGGGGTCGATGTCCAGCAGGGCGGCGACCTTGCGCCACTGCGCGTCGTTGGCCGCCGCGATCTGGATCATGCCGTCCGCGCAGCGGAAGGCCCCGTAGGGGGCGATGGAGGCGTGGTGGTTGCCGCCCGCCCCGGGCACCTTGCCGCCGACCGTCCAGGCCGTGCCGTGGTAGGAGTGCACCCCGGTCACCGCGGCCAGCAGCGAGGTCCGCACCACCTTGCCCCGCCCGGTCCGCTCACGCTCGTAGAGCGCGGCGACCACCCCGTACGCGCCGTGGATGCCGCCGAGCAGGTCCGCGATCGAGGCGCCCACCCGGTACGGCTCGTCGGGCGAGGGGCCGGTGAGGCTCATCAGCCCGGCCTCGCCCTGCGCGATCTGGTCGTAGCCGGGCCTGCCGCCCTCGGGGCCGTCGTGGCCGAAGCCGGTGATCGACAGGATGACCAGGCGGGGGTTCAGCTCGTGCAGCCGCTCCACGGAGAAGCCCAGCCGGTCCAGGACGCCGGTGCGGAAGTTCTCCACCAGGACGTCGCTCTGCCGCACCAGGCGCTCGATGAGCGTCCTGCCCTCGGCGGACTTGAGATCGACGGCGATCGACCGCTTGTTGCGGTTGGCCGCCAGGAAGTAGGTGGAGATGTCACCGTCGGGGCCCACGAACGGCGGGCCCCAGCCCCGCGACTCGTCCCCTCCCCCGGGATGCTCCACCTTGATCACCCGGGCTCCCAGGTCACCGAGCATCTGCGCGGCGTGCGGGCCCGCGAGCGCGCGGGAGAGGTCGAGGACGACGATGTCGCCGAGTGCTCCCTGCAAGATCAACCTCCGGTGCGTGGTGGCCGGGCCCGGCCGGAAGGAATCCACCGTTCCTCGGCCGCCTGTCATGAGACCACCCGGCACGGTGCCCGGACGCGGGAACCCCATGATCCCTCATGACACCACCCCGTGGGCGTCCGGGGGTGAGATCAGGATTTTTCACCCTGGCCGGACGCGGGACCACGGCGTACGGGCGTAGGGAATCTGACTCGGAAACCTGACACAGGTCCGCACCCGGGCGCCGTGAGGGCGTGACACGGAGGCTCACGGGTCGCGTCCCGGGAAGACGCCGGGGACGCGGGAAGGCAAGGGAAGACCCGAGGGACGCGGCGGGGGGCGTCTCCGGGGACATGCGAGGAGGCGCGGGGAAGCGTCTCCGGGGACATGCGGGGAGGCGCAAAGCAGGCCGGGGCCCGCACCTCGAAAGGTGCGGACCCCGGCCCGTGATCGTGCGTGCTGCTACGTCAGGCGGGAACGATGTTCTCGGCCTGCGGGCCCTTCTGGCCCTGCGTGACGTCGAAGGAGACCTTCTGGCCTTCCTGGAGCTCACGGTAGCCCTGCGCCGCGATGTTGGAGTAGTGAGCGAAGACGTCGGCGCCGCCGCCGTCCTGCTCGATGAAGCCGAAGCCCTTTTCAGCGTTGAACCACTTCACAGTTCCCGTTGCCATCTCGATCTCCTTCGATAGGTGGCAAAATCAGAACCCGCACCTCGCGAATCCTGCGTCGCCGCGATGAGCCCATCCGGAGATGACCGGGAAAACAAAATGCACCTGAAGGGTTATCCGTCAGGTGCACACAAAGTTTCATGGGTACCACAACCGCAACTGAGTTCAGCGTAGCACCTTCCCGCACCGCTCGCACAACGGCGAGGCCGGCCGCCCCCTCGGACGGTCCCGGAGACCCGGCCGGGACGGGGTCCGGAGACCCCCCGGAGACCCTCCGGAGACCTGCCGCGGACGGCCGCGCCGACCCGCGGCGGCGTCGGCGGGCCGGTGCGGGACGGCGGCCCCGGCCGGCTCCCGGGGGCACGACGTGCCGCACGGGCCGGTGTTACGGCCGTATCAACCGGGATCACCGCGATCAGGCCGGACGACCTCGATCCTCTGTCCTTCCATCACGGATGATCGGCAATACACTGGGCCGGTGCGTGACGAAAGCGGAGCGTCCTGCCGGGTCTGCCGGGCCCCTCTGCCCACGGCGACGCGCGGACGACCCCCGGTCTACTGCTCGCGGGCCTGCCAGGCACGGGCCTACCGGCGGCGGAAGAACCCGCCCCCGGCCGCCGAGCCCGACCCACCGGCCGGACGGCCGTCCAGGCGCCTGGAGATCGTCGAGGCGCTCTGGCGCATCGCCGCCGAGCGCGGCCTGGAGGCGGCGAGCATGCGGGAGATCGCCGCCGAGGCCGGGGTCTCCCTGCGCGTGGTGCAGTACCACTTCGACGGCAAGCACCAGTTGCTCGTCACCGCGCTCCGGCTGCTGCACCGGGACGGTGAGCGCCGGGCCCGGGCGCGGATCGAGGCCGTGGCCGACCCCTCCGACCTCCGGGCCCTGCTACGGGTGATCCTGACGGAGTTCCTGCCGCTGGACGACCGGAGCCGGACGACCCTGCGGGTGCTCCTCGCGTACTACGTCCGCAGCCTCACCGACCCCGCGCTGGCCGCGGTCTTCCTGCACGGCGGCCGGCCCCTCGAGGACCTCGTCGCCGGCATCGTCGGTCAGGCGCAGCGGGAGGGGAAGGCCGCGCCGGGGCTCGACCCGCGCCACGAGGCCGACCTCTTGGTGGGCGGGGTCTCCGGCCTGGGCATGGACGTGCTCCACGGGCGGCGTACCGTGGCCGAGGTCCGCCGCACCGTCGACTACCACCTGGACCGGATCTTCACCGTCCCGGCCGCGTCCCGGACACCGGCGGGGACGTCACAGGAGGTCCACCTCGGCGTGCGGCAGGCCTCCCGACAGTGACGGGAAGCCCGGCCCCCGGTCGAAGAAGGGCCGGCCCGCCTCGGGGAGGGCGTCGAGCCCGCTGAGCCCGCGGAGCCCGCGGAGCCCGGCGCGGCGGGCCTCGGTGGCCTCGGCGTCCACCCGGAGGTCGTCGCCGGGCCCGGTCAGGACGACGCCGTAGTCGTCGCGGGCGCCCTCGGGCGACACCTTGCCGTCCCGGACGTCGGCGGCCACCAGGGCGGGATCACGGTCCAGTGGGGAGCCCCAGCCGCCACCGCCCGTGGTGCGGACCCGGATGACCTCTCCCGCGCGGACCGGCGAGTCGTCCACCAGCCCCTCCATCGGCCTGCCCTCGATCTCCACCACGAAGGGGCTTCCGGCCCGGCCGCCGTTGACTCCCCAGCAGGACAGGATCGAACGGTCCGCGATGGACATGAACGAGGCGTCGCGGAGCATCCGCAGGTGCTTGTCGTAGCCCAGGCCGCCCCGGTAGAGGCCCGGACCTCCGGAGTCGCGGGCCAGGCCCAGCCGCTCCACCCGGAACGGCCAGCGGGACTCGGCGAACTCCACCGGGATGTTGCGCGAGTCGGGCACGACGTGGATGGTGTCCTCCCCGTCGGCGTACCACCGGCCGCCGGACCCGCCGCCGAGCACCTCGCGCATCAGGTACGGGGTGCCGTCCAGACCCTCGCCGTACACGCCGGTGTAGCGGATCGTCTCCTGGTCGGCGGGCATCCGTCCGCCGGTCGCCTTGGCCAGCACCCCGGCCAGCACGCCCAGCAGGCGCAGGATCACGAACGTGCGGGCGTTGGTGGGCGCCGGGAAGACCGGGGTGAGCAGGGTGCCCTTGCCGGGGAAGCGCATCTCGATGAGCGGCACGACCCCCTCGTTGACGTCCAGCTCGGCCATCCGCTCGGGGGTGTCGGCCAGGTTGCGCAGGATCGGGGCCAGCCACTTCTTCAGGAACACCCCGTCGGCGTAGTCGCCCGCGTGGTTGATCGGGCCCTTGGCCTGCGGCGAGGTACCGGTGAAGTCGATGACCAGCGGCGCCGGGGCCGAGTGGTCGACGGTGAGGGTCATCCGCTGGGTGTGCAGCCGGGGCGGGTCGACGCCGTCGTGCTCAGCGTAGTCCTCCCAGACGTGGGTGCCCTCGGGGATCTTGGCCAGCAGCTCCCTGCGGAACGTCTCGGTGGTGTTGGAGATGATCGCGTCGAAGCACGCCTCGACCGCCTCGCGCCCGTACCGGCCGAACAGCTCCGCCAGCCGGCGCGCGCCCATCAGGCAGGCCGAGCACTCGGCGTCCAGGTCACCGGCGAGCGAGTCGGGCATCCGGGAGTTCCGGGTCATGATCGTGAGGGCCGCCCGGTTGGGCACGCCCCGGTCCCAGAGCTTGATGGGCGGGACCATCAGCCCCTCCTCGAACACGCTGCGCGCGTTGCTCGGCATGGAGCCGGGCACCGCCCCGCCGATGTCGTCGTGGTGGCCGAACGCCTGCACGAACGCGACCACCTCGCCGTCGTGGAAGACCGGCACGGTCACGCACAGGTCGGGCAGGTGCCCGATGCCGCCCTCGGACAGGTAGACGTCGTTGTGGAAGAACACGTCACCGGGGTTCATCTCCCCGATCGGGAAGTCCCTGACGATCGGCTGGACCAGCGCCGAGTAGGACCTCCCGGTCAGCTTGCGCAGCCGTACGTCGTGGATGCCGGCGCGGAAGTCGTGCGCGTCGCGGATCATGGGCGAGCGGGCGGTACGGGCGATGGCCGTCTCGACCTCCATCTCCACCGAGGCGAGCGTCCCCTCGACGATCTCGACCAGGACCGGGTCGGCCGTGACGTTCACGTCCTCGGTGTCCTTCATCTCCGTGGTTCCCTTCTCGCCGTGCTTCTCGCCGTGCCGTGCCAGCCGCACGACCTCACCGTGCCGGGCCTGCCGCGCCGTCTCACCGTGTCGGGCCTGCCGGGTCGGGTCTCACCGTGCCGGGTCGGCCGCACGACGTACCTCCAGGTTGCCGAACGCGTCGGTGGTCGCGGTGAAGCCGGGGTGTAGGGGCAGGGTGGAGCCGTACTCCTCGATGACCGCCGGTCCGTCGATCCGTACCCCGGCCGGAAGTGCGGAACGGCGATGGACCGGGGCCGGGCCCCATTCGTCGTAGAAGACCTCGCGGAAGGCCACCGGCTCGGGGCTGCCCGAGCCTCCCGGCCTGCGGCCGAGGGCGGGCCGGGTGATCGGGCCGATGCCCGAGACGCGGAGGTTGACCCATTCCACCCCGTGGCGGGGGTCGTCACGGTAGCCGTACCCGTAGAGCTTGCGGTGCTCGGTGTGGAAGCGCTCCAGCACCTCGGCCCGCCACGCCTCGTCCAGCGGACCGGCCGGGGCGGGCACCCTGACCTCGTAGGCCTGGCCGTAGTAGCGCAGGTCGGCGCTGCGGGCGTAGACGTGCTCGGTGGCGGGGAAGCCCTCGCGGTCCAGGGCCGAGGCGGCCCGGCCCTCCAGCTCGCCGAAGATCTCCGCGGCCCGCTCCAGGGAGAGGTCGCGGGTGACGAAGGTGCGCACGTAGTCGTTCTTGACGTCCACGGTGAGCAGCCCGAACGCCGAGACGTTGCCCGGGTCCGGGGGGACGATCACCGACGGCAGGCCGAGGATGTCGATGAGCCTGCACACCAGCAGCGGCCCGGAGCCGCCGAAGGCGACCATGGGGAAGTCGCGCACGTCCAGGCCGCGCTTGACGGTGATCTGGCGGATGGCGTTCGACTGGTTGAACGCGCTGATCTCCAGGACGCCCGCGGCGGCCCGTTCGGGGGTCAGCCCGACCGTGGCGGCCAGCGCCTCGATCCCCTCGCGGGCGGCGTCCGCGTCGAGCGGGATCTCCCCGCCGAGCAGGTGCGGCGGGACGCGGCCGAGGAAGACGTGCGCGTCGGTGACGGTGACCTCGGTGCCGCCGCGGCCGTAGCAGAGCGGGCCGGGGTCGGCCCCAGCCGACCTGGGGCCCACCTTCAGGGTGCCCTCGGGGGAGATCCACGCGACGGAGCCGCCCCCGGCGCCGACCGTGACGATGTCGATCATCGGGATCTTGCAGGGGTAGCGGCCGACGTTTCCCTCGGTGGTCAGCGACGGTTCCCCGTCGACGACCACGGCGACGTCGGTGGAGGTGCCGCCGCCGTCGAGGGTGATCACCGAGGGGTGCCCGGCGGTACCGGCGATCAGCGCGGCGCCGAGCGCGCCCGCGGCCGGCCCGGACAGCACGGTGGTGATCGGCTGGTGCACGACCTCGGCGGCGGACAGCACGCCGCCGTTGCTCTTCATGATGGAGAAGGGCATGCCCCCGGGCCCGCGGGCACGGCCCCCCGCAGCGTCCTCGGGACCCCCGGCGTCCTCGGGGTCCCCGGCGCCGCCTGCGGAGTCGTCCGCGGTCCCCGCCCGCGGGGAGCGGCTCGCCGCCTCCAGGCGTTCGGCCAGGTTGGCGATGTAGCGGCGCATGGTCGGCTTGACCGCGGCGTCGACCAGCGTGGTGACCGACCGCTCGTACTCGCGGTACTCGCGCAGCACGTCGGAGGAGATCGAGATCACCGCGTCCGGATGCTCCTTCTCCAGGACCTCCCGCATGCGCTGCTCGTGGGCGGGGTTGGCGTAGGAGTGCAGGAAGCAGACGCCGATCGCGGTGATGCCCCGGTCGCGGAACCACCGGGCCGTCTCGGCGGCCTGGTCCTCGTCGAACGGCCGCACCTCGGCCCCGGTGTGGTCCAGCCGCCCGCCGACGGTCCTGACCCGGTGCACCGGGACGATGCGGGGCGGCTTCACCCAGAAGTAGGAGTTGCCGTAGCCGTCCGGCACGCTCTGGCGGGCGATCTCCAGGATGAACTCGAAGCCCTCGGTGGTCACGAAGCCCAGGTCGGCGATGCGGTCCTCGAGGAGCTGGTTCGTGGCGACCGTGGTGCCGTGCACGACGGCCGACACGGCCGACAGGTCCGTTCCCTCTCCGGTCCCGGCCGCCTTCCGCAGGACCTTGCGCACCCCCTCCATGAACCCGTCGGCCGGGTTGGCGGGGGTGGAGGGGGTCTTGGTCGTGGTGATCTCACCGGTCTGCTCGTCCACCGCGACCACGTCGGTGAACGTGCCTCCGGTGTCGACCCCGATACGGACGCTGCGCATGCCCCCGTGTCTACCCAGTTCCGGCGATCCGGCAAATCGGCGGACCCTGCCGAAGCTTCGCCCGATCCTTGGCAGTGTTGGCGGGAGGCATGCGCGGCGAGAGGCGGCGGACGGGCCGCGCCGCCCTAGCGGCGGCGGGGGCCCATCGTGGTGTTGATCACCGCGTCGGCGTCGTGCGCGTGGACCTTCGCGGCCAGCCGGATGGCCATCTCGTTCGTACGGCGCAGCTCGGCCTCGACCCGGTCCTTGCCGGACTGGCCGACCTGGACGCCGAAGTAGGCGCCGATGATGGCTCCGGAGACCCCGACCAGCCCGGCGAACGGCGCGGCCGTGTCCCCGTTGCGGAACGCGATCACCACGAAGCCGACCAGGATGACCAGGAGCCCCATGACGACGACGTAGAACCCGTACCGCCAGCGCGCCGCCTCGGCCTGCGCGGCGACGGCCTCGTCCTCGGTCATCATCACCGCGAGCGCCGCGGGTATCTCCGTGGTCTCCGCGCCGGAGGGGCCCGGGATCACGGTGGCCGGGGTCTTGCCGACGGGCGGGGCGGAGTTGTTGGTGGTCGTCACAGGTTCTCCCACTTTTCGATAGACCAAAAGGAATCTCCCACGCTTTTCACCGTCAAGCCAAGTCGGGCCGCACCCGCCGAAGAGCCTCCCCAGCAGGGCGTCGTCCACCCGGCGGGCCCCACATGCCCCCCGGTCTCCCCGGGTAACGGCCCGGCCCTTCGCGGGAGCCCTCCGGGAACATCGGGAAACACCGAGATCACGATTCAGGACCGCGGTACCGGATCGCGGCCGGGGCGGGATAGAACAATGTTCACCTCTTCCGTCCCCTCCCCGGAGGTCCCCCGTGACGACGTTCCCGCGACGCCTCGCGGCCTCGCTGCCGGTCGCCCTGCTCCTTCTCCTGGCCCTCCTCCCGGCGCCCGCGCGGGCCGAGTCCGACCCGCTGGTCGCCGCCCGGTGGCAGGTCGCGTGGGACACCTACCGGTTCTACGAGTGCCTGACCGCCCCGCTCCCGGTGACCGGCCGGAGCCGCGCCGAACGCGACATCTCCATCGAGATCGACGCCCCGGTGCAGCACGTGTTCGACGTCTACTCCGACATCGAGAACCACCTCGGCATCCATCCGTTCCTGCGGCGGGTCGTCACCCACCGGGACCGCACCGAGAACGGCGTCCGCCTCGTCGACCTCACGGCCGTCGAGGACGTCCCGGTGGCCGGGGTGCCCGTCACCTCCGAGACGCACGCCCAGCAGCGCCTCCACCGCGACGCGCTGTTCTACGAGACCGACACCTGGACCCTGCCGAACGTCGTCACGCACCAGAGGATCGTCTTCGAGGATCTGGGCCAGGGGCGGACCCGGGTCACCGAGCACCTCGTCTTCGAGGCGAGCGTCCTGCTCATCGACTTCACGGTGACCAACGGCGTCTCCTCCCACCAGCGGACGCAGGCCGGGCTGAAGGAGGCGATCGAGAGCGGCGAGCTCTGAACCGGCCGACCGCCGGGAGGGCGGGGTCCGCGACCGGGTACTAGGCTGGCCCCCCGTGACCGAACCGTCCGCCCTCTCCGCCGTTCCCGCCGTCTCACGGGACGGGGTGCTGCGCTTCTACTTCGGCCCGATGGACTGCGGCAAGTCCACGCTGGCCCTGCAGATGAACTACAACCACGGGCGCCAGGGCAGGCGCGGCCTGGTGCTGACCAAGCACGACCGCTCGGGCGGCCCCAAGATCACCAGCCGGATCGGCCTGGGCAGCGACGCCGTCGAGGTCGTCGACGACCTCGACCTGGTGGCCCTGGTACGGGCGCACGAGCCCATCGACTACGTCATCTGCGACGAGGCGTGCTTCTACACGGTCGACCAGATCGAGCAGCTCGCCGACCTCACCGACCACCACGGGGTCGACGTGTACGCCTTCGGCCTGGCCTCCGACTTCCGCTCGCAGATGTTCCCCGCGGCCCAGCGGCTGTTCGAGCTCGCCGACGAGATCAACCGTCTCCAGGTCGAGGTCCTGTGCTGGTGCGGGCGTCCGGGCCACCTGAACGCCCGGGTGGTCGGGGGCAGGATGGCCCGTACCGGCGAGCAGGTCGTCATCGGCGACACCGGCACGGACCAGATCCGCTACCAGGTCCTGTGCCGTCGTCACCACCGCTCCGGCGATCTCGGCCTGCCGGCCGGTCCGTCCGACGGCACCGGAGAGCTTCTCCCGGACGTGACCCGGCCCTGAAGGCTCCAGGGGACATGCCCGGCTCGTGACCACCACGAGCCGGGCATGACGTACGGACGCCCGTCCGGCCCGGGTCCGTGGCACGGTGTCGCGCACGACGGGCCGGACGGCGTCCGTCGGGACGTCCCGGCGGACGACCGCGATCAGGCCCGGCGCCGCTTCCCGTCCCCCGGCGGGCCACGCCCGGTGGTGAAGGCTTCACGGTCAGGTGATTTCGATGACGGTCGTAATATGGGGGAGAGCTCGCCGTTGTCGTTCCGAGGAGTCACCGTGACCCGTCCCCGTACCGCCGCCCGGACGGTGGAACACCCCGAGCTGTCGGAGGTGTCGCTGCAGCAGGTCATGGAGGCGCTGGCGGATCCGGTGCGGCGGGGGGTGGTGTCCCAGCTGGCCGGAGCCGGTGAGGACATGAGCTGCGGCAGGTTCGAGTTGCCGGTGTCCCCGTCGACGTTGACGCATCACTTCGGCGTGCTGCGTGAGGCCGGGGTGATCCGCCAGTACTACGTGGGGGCGACGAAGATGAACGCCCTGCGGGCCGAGGAGATGGAGGAGCGTTTCCCGGGCCTGCTGCCGGCGCTTCTCGCCGCCTCCGCCGCGGAGCCGGCGACGGCGACGGCGACGGCCTGAGGGGTACGGGCACGACGAGCCCGGACCTCACGACGCCGGTTCCTCCCGGCCGTCGTGCGCGACCGTGACGACGATCTTGCCGATCTGCGCGTTGGACTCCATGTAACGGTGGGCCTCGGCGATGTCGGCGAGGTCGAAGGTGCGGTCGACGACGGGTGCGAGCGTTCCCCCGCTCAGGCCCGCGTTGACGAAGGCGACTCCGCGGCGCAGCCGCTCGGGGTCGGTGGTGACCTCGAAGAGCGTGTAGGTGCTGGTGGACAGGGCCGGGAAGGACCGGGCGCGGGGCAGGGGGGCCGGGCGGGGGTCGAGAGCGCCGTAGACGACGAGGCTCCCGCCGGGAGCGATGGCATCGGCCAGCGTCTCGACCCCGGGCCCGGCGACCGGGTCGAAGGCCAGGCGGACGCCCTGGCCGCCGGTGATCTGCTCGACACGGGAGAGCAGGTCCTCGGTGTCGGTGACGATGACGTGATCGGCACCGGCCTCCAGCAGGGCCTGCCTCTTGGCGGCGCTCCGGGTGGTGGCGATCGCGACGGCACCCAGGTGGCGGACGGTCTGGATCGCGGCGACGCCCACGCTGCTGGAGGCGGCCGTGATCAGTACGAAGTCGCCGGGTCGCACCTGGCCGTTCTCGACGAGCGCGCCGTAGGCGGTGAGGTAGGCCATCCACACGGCCGCCGCCGTGACGGGGCCGATGGAGGCGGGGCGGGGGACGACGGCGGCGGCCGGAAGGATCACATGGTCGCCGTAGGTGCCGTAGTCGGTCTGCAGGAACGCGGGTACCACGCCGACGAGGTCGCCGACGGCGAATCCGGTCACGCCCTCACCGATCGCCTCGACGGCCCCGGCGGCCTCGTAGCCGAGCGTGGACGGGAAGACGGGCCGGTAGAGGTAGGCGCCCTCGCGGTACATGATCTCGCCTCGGTTCAGGCCGATCGCGTCCACGCGGATGCGCAGCTCGCCAGGGCCGGGTTCACCGACCTCGATGTCGCGCAGGGTCAGGACCTCGGCGCCACCGACCTGGTCGAACTGAACGATCTTCGTCATGGGAGATCTCTCCTGGGAAAAGGGGAAGGGCAGGGACCTGCCGGATGGATGCGAGGGCGTTCCGGGGCGGTCAGGAGCTCTCGTGGCTCCCGGCCGCGACGAGGGCACCTTCGTGGCCGGACCCGTCGACGAACGCACGGGTGCGGGTGATGGGCTCTCGTTCGTCTCCGGAAAGGCGCGCCGTCGGCCGAGCGCGATCTCCGCGGCTTCGAGCCGCCATGCGCACCTCGGAGTGCCCCTTTCACGATGCGGGCTCCGAAGAGCGCCGGGGCGGCGCGGTGCCGGGCAGGGGGTGTCCCGGCCGGATCGGCGTCGGCCACCCGGTCGATCTACGGCCGACAGTACCTTAATTACGATGGCTGTCAAACTTCGACCGCGATCGTAATTAGAGGCGGCGCGGCACATCGTCCGGGAGAACCCCCGCTCCGGGGGTGCGCCGGGCACCGGACAGGCCGTCCTTCGGCACCTGTGCCTCCGCCTCGGTCCAAGGCCGCGTCCCGGCCCCGTCCCAGGCCCCTGCGGGCGGGAGGCCCAGGGCTCAGTAGGGCATCGGCCGGCCCGACGGGGTCCGCAGATCCAGCGTGAAACGGGTGGTACGCCGCGAGCGTTTGCGGATTCGGATCTGGCGCATCGTGAGGAACTCCTGTCGCGTGCTCCTGCGGGCCGGATCCGCCGGTCCCCGGCGTGTTCCGCCGTCCGTCCGGTGCCGCCGTTCCTCCGCTCGGTACCGGTGTCCGTGGGAGACCTTCCCCCCGGTGACGTGGGTTACCGGGGGCGGGTAGGGACGGCCCCGCGACGAGGACCGCCCACAGGACGCGATCGCCGTGCGGGACGGGGTTCCCGGGGGTGCCGGGCGGAGGGGAGATCTTTTTCACACGGTCCGCGACCGGGCGGCTCCACCACCGGGACCACCGCCGGGACCACCGTCGCCGGGCTCTCCACCGGCGGGCCGAGGCCGGCGGATCCAGACCGACGGACCGAGGCCGACGGATCATCGTCATCGGGCCGCCGCCGAGCCACCGCCGTCCGATCAGCACCGGACGACCGTCACCGTCGTCCGATCACCACCGCCAGGCCGTCGCCGGAACGCCACCCGCACCGGGTCACAGGGTCACCGGGTGGTCGCGGTGGCCCGCGCGACGAAACGGACGAGGAGCGTGGCGAAGATCTCCCGCTCCTCGGCGGACCAGTCCTCGGTGAAGGTGTCGAACGCCTCGTCCTGCCAGCGGCGGGCGGCGGCCAGCAGCTCGCGGCCGGACGCGGTCAGCACGAGGTCGGCGTGACGGGCGTCCCCCTCCAGGGTGCCGCGCCGTACCAGGCCCGCGGCCACCGCGTCGGCGACCATGCGGCTGGCCACGGAGCGATCCACCCCGAGCGCCTCGGCGACGTCCCGCACCCCGACGCGCGCGGCCCGATCGGACCGGCCGCTCCCACCGGCCCGGTCCCCCTCGTCGGCCCGGCCGCTCCCGTCGGCCCCGCCGGTCGTGCCCACTCCCCCGGTTCCGGCGTCCCCGCCGACGTCCTCGGCGATGTCATCAGTGCCGCCGAGGCCGCCGATGATGTCGACGACCACGACGCGCGAGACGTGCCCGCTCTCGGCGCCGTTACCGGCGATCTGCTGAGGCCAGCGCCGCGACCAGTGGCGGATCAGCGCGAACAGCGCGGGCCCCGCCCGGCCGGGGGCAGGACTCCCGGACCGCGCCCGCCGATCATGAGGGTTCCGCATGGGCACAGCATCACACCCGCGTCTGACAGGTGCAAACGACACACGTGCCGTGTCCCCGCGCCCAGGCTCACCCGCCGCAGGTCCCCGCCCGGGACCTGCCCGGGGCCCGCCCCGGCTCAGGTGCCGAGCACGTGCCCGACCGTCGAGTCCACATGGTCCGGGATCTCGTCGTGGCGATCACCCGTGGACGGTGTCCCGGTGGGCTCGAACATCAGGACGGCGGCGCCGGACGGAGCGTACGGCCTGTGCTCCGTGCCTCGGGGGACGGTGAAGACCGCACCCCGCGGGAGCAGGACCGTGCGCTCCCCGGAGGGTTCACGCAGGGAGATGCGCAGCTCCCCGTCGAGGACGAGGAAGAACTCGTCGGTGTCGTCGTGGACGTGCCAGACGTGCTCGCCCTCTGCCTTGGCGATGCGGACGTCGTAGTCGTTGACGCGCGTGACGATGCGGGGGCTCCACAGTGCGTCGAAGGAGGCCAGGGCCTCGCCGAGAAGGATCGGTTCGTTGCTCACGAGCTCATCCTTCGCCGTCCCGCCCGGTGGGCGTGAGTGCTATGAATCGCACATGGCGAAAGAATCCTCGCACCCGGGTCGCACGACGGGCGTTCATCGGGTCGTCGTGATCGTGGACGAGAACTCGAACCCCTTCGAGCTCGGCTGCGTGACCGAGGTCTTCGGCCTGCGCAGGCCCGAGATCGGCCGTGATCTCTACGACTTCGGGCTCTGCTCCCCCGAGCCCCGCACCCTGATGCGGGACGGGTTCTTCACGCTCACGGGGGTCGGCGGTCTGGAGACGGCCGACGCGGCGGACACCCTGATCGTCCCCAACCGCCCCGACGTCGAGGTGCCGCGCCGCGGGGACGTGCTCGACGCCGTCAGGCGGGCGCACGCGCGCGGTGCGCGCCTGGTCGGCTTCTGCAGCGGCGCCTTCACGCTGGCGGAGGCCGGGGTCCTCGACGGGCGCCGCGCCACCGCGCACTGGCAGTGGGCGGCCTCCTTCCGGGCCCGCTTCCCCCTGGTCCGGCTCGAATCGGACGTGCTGTTCGTGGACGACGGTGACATTCTCACCGCGGCGGGGAGCGCGGCCGCCCTCGACCTCGGACTGCACATCGTCCGCCGCGACCACGGGGCGGAGGTGGCCAACTCCGTGAGCCGGCGCCTGGTCTTCGCGGCGCACCGGGACGGTGGTCAGCGGCAGTTCGTGGAGCGCCCCGTGCCCGACCTGCCGGACGAGTCCCTGGCCCCCGTCCTGGCCTGGGCCCAGGAACGGCTGGACTCGCCGCTCACGGTGTCCGGCCTCGCGGCGCGTGCGGCGATCAGCCCGGCGACGCTGCACCGCCGCTTCCGGGCGCAGCTGGGCACGACGCCGTTGACGTGGCTCACGGGGGAACGGCTCGCCCTGGCATGCCGGTTGATCGAGCGGGGCGAGTCCCGCTTCGAGATGGTCGCGCGGCGCAGCGGTCTCGGCACCGCCGCGAACCTCCGCGCGCTGATGCGCCGTACGACCGGCATCACCCCGTCGGCCTACCGGCGCCGGTTCGGGCCCGGGACGAGTGACGGCGGGACGTCCTCTTCCGGCGGACCACCGGAACGCGCCTGAGCCCGGCCCTCACCGCGACGAGGAGCCGGAGAGCGAAAAACCAGGAAGCGGGAGGCTAGGGAGCGTCGGCGATCTCGGCGAGGCGCGCGGCCAGCTGCTCGGGTTCCCCGTCGATCAGCGCGGACACGCCCCGCCACCAGGCGAACCACTCACCGCTGCGCCACATCCAGTCGATCCGCTCGATGGCGGCGATGACGTCGCCCCGGGTCCGCCACGCCTCGCCCGCCTGCGCGGCCGAGGCGCCGTGGCGCAACGCCCAGGCGTGCAGGGTCGCGGCGGACTCGCCGTCGACCGGCTGCTCGTAGGGGTCGGGACGCTCGTCGAGCCGGTGCGGTCCGAGCCCGGCCGCCACCCCCCAGCTCCACTGGGCCTCGGCGGGACGGGAATAGCGCAGCGAGTCGAAGTCGAGGTCGGAGCCGAGCCCGCCGTCCGGACGCTCCACGACCACCGCGTCGAGCCTGCCGCCCGCGTCGAAGGAGACCACGATCCGCGTGCCGGGGCGCGCGTCGGCAGGCAGCTCGACCCGGTCCTCGGCCTGCCAGGAGTTGAGGTCGGTGACGGCGGTCGCGCGTCCCCAGGCCCGGTCGGCCGCGTCGTCGGCGATCCAGGCGGCGAGCATCTCCAGGACGGTCAGGTCGGTCCACGGGTCGACGGCGGTGGAGGTCTGGAGCACCTCGTCGGGCGCGGGCAGCTTGCCACCGCGCTCGCGCCGCCACCATCCCTCGCCGAGTTCGCGCGTGCCGACCAGGAGCGCGGCCAGCGCGGCGAGCTCGGTGGACCTGCGGGTGAGGGGGGCGCCACGGGCCAGCTCGACCGCGCGCGCGACGCGGTCGGCGCCCAGCGCCTCCTCCGCCTGACGCAGCAGAGGGGCCGCCTCCGGCCGCCCCTCGCCCAGCAGGTCCCGGATCAGTCGTCTGGCCTCGGTCCTTGCATCCTCCGCACGTGCCTCACGCATACCGACACCGTACGCCGGGAGATCCCCGGGTGCGAGCGCCACCGCGGGCGCGGCCCCGTCCGGTGGGAAGGCCCCGCCTCCGACGCGGCCCGGGGCCGGTCCGGTGCTACCTCCTGCCGCCGGTACGGCCCAGCAGCCAGCCGATCACCGCGCTGCCGAGCGCGACGCCCGCGCCCATGCCGAACGCGGCCAGCAGCGACCACGGGGGCACCGTGGACCTGGGCCGGCCGGCCGGGCGTTCGAAGACCTGCGCGGCCGGGACGGCGGTCCGGGCGGGCGCCGATCCCGGCTCGGCGGAGGCTGCGGGCGGCGTGGCGTCCACCGGGGCCGGGCCGGTCCCGGCGAGGGCGGGAACGGGGACGGGCACGGGGACGGGCACGGGGACGGGGGCCTGCTCGGTCACGAGGTGCCGCTCCACGGCCGAGAAGAAGTCCCCGGCGGTCTTCTTGGCGACGGAACCGAGCATGCGCTGCCCGACACCGCCGATCATGCCCCCGATCACGGCCTCGGCGTCGTAGTCGATCCGGGTGCCGCCCTCGGCCTCGCTGAGGCGGACCTCCACGGTGGCCTCCACGGTGCCCGGGGCGCCCTGACCCCTGGCCCTGAGCACGAACCGCTCGGGGGGCCGGGGTTCGGAGAGGGACACCTCTCCCTGGTAGACGCCCTTGATGGAGGCCACCCCGGCGGTGACGGTCATCCGGTAGGTGTCCGGCGCCGTCTCCTCCAGGCGCTCGCAGCCGGGGATCGTGCGTACGAGCACGGCCGGGTCCTGGAGCGCTGACCACACGCGGTCTCTGTCGATGCCGAGCACGGCACTGCCTGCGAGCTTCACACCCAGCACCCTAGGCAATCGGCGGCCGGTCGGATAACAGCAACATCTGCCCGCCGGGCCGCCCCGCCGTTGTCAGTGCCACCACCGGCCACCACCCGTCACCGATCGTCGTCGGCCACCGGCTTCCAGATCCCGGGTCAGCCGGGAACGGGGGTGCTGCGGGCCCGCAGCGACTCCCCCACGTCGTGCAGGTGGCGAAGCGCCTGCGCGTACGAGCTGATCACCCCGGACTCCAGGTAGTCCACGCCCAGCTCCTCGCAGTACGCCTTGACGATCGGCTGCGCGCGGCGCAGGTTGGGCATCGGCATGCTGGGGAACAGGTGGTGCTCGATCTGGTAGTTGAGCCCGCCGAGCACGACGTCCAGGACGTGGCCGCCCCGCACGTTGCGCGAGGTGAGCACCTGGCGCCGGAGGAAGTCGAGCTTGTCCTCGCCCCTGAACATCGGCATGCCCTTGTGGTTGGGCGCGAAGGTGCAGCCCAGGTAGACGCCGAAGACGGCCTGGTGCAGCAGCAGGAAGACGACGGCCTTGCCCGGCGAGAGCACCGCGAACAGCGCGACCAGGTACAGGACGGCGTGCACGACCAGGAGCGACGACTCCACGGCCCGGTGCTTGGTCTCCGGCCGCAGCAGCGCGCGGACGCTGGAGACGTGCAGGTTGAACCCTTCGAGGGTGAGCAGCGGGAAGAACAGGAACGCCTGCCACTTCCCCATGAACCTGGGCAGTCCCTTGCTCTCGGCGGCCTGCTCGTGCGACCAGATCAGGACGTCGGGGGCGACGTCGGGATCGTGGTCCTCGTGGTTGGGGTTGGCGTGGTGGCGGGTGTGCTTCTCCATCCACCAGCCGTAGCTCATGCCGATGGCGAGGTTCCCGGCCACCAGCCCGGCGATCTCGCTGGACCGGCGGGAGCGGAAGACCTGGCGGTGGGCCAGGTCGTGGGCGACGAGCCCGACCTGGGCGAACACCACGGCGAGGAAGACGGCGACCAGCATCTGGTACCAGGAGTCCCCGAGGGCGAAGAAGGCCGCCCAGCCACCGACGAAGGCCGCCGTGACCAGGGTCAGCCGTACGGCGTAGTAGCCGGGACGGCGGTCCAGCAGACCCGCCTGGGCGATCCGGCGGGACAGGCGGGCGAAATCGCTGCCTCGTTCACCGGTTCCGGGGACGACGGGAAGATCCGCATCGTCGATCGCGGTTGAGTTGGTCACGCTTCTCCTCTGGTGGGCCGGATGGCTCGACATGATCGGATCAGCCGGCGGCGCCACGCGTCGGCGTCAGCCGAACAGGACGACCCTTCCAGGATCTCGCGGTCACCCTGCCGGCGGACCCCCGCTCTCACCCCGGCTCGTGGTAGTGCTGACCCTACCCCCATGACTATTACGATCAAGGGGTCCCGGTGGGCTAGTCATACGGACGGACGGCCCGCCCCCTCGAGGGGACGGGCCGTCCGGGAACCTGTGGTCACTCGCTCTCGGCGGTGTAGATGTACTCCCAGTCACCGCAGCGGGTGGGGTGGGAGGAGTGCAGGCCGATCTGGCAGACCTTGACGCGGACACTGTCGACCTTGTGCTTGCTGAAGGCGAAGTGCTTGGCGCCGCCCGCGCCGCAGTAGCGGTAGGACTTGCCGTCGTACCACTGGTGGTCCTTGTCCCCGAAGTGGTGGACCGCGAACTTCACGTACGCGCACTTGCCACCATGCTTGTACGTGCGGTGGTCGAGGTCGTACAGCTTGCCCTTGACGTCCACCCGGTTCCACTTCTGGTGCTGGTCCCACTCGACGCCGATCCAGCCGCGGCTCTTGGCGCGGTGGTTGGACGAGAAGTAGTGCCCCCAGTTCTCGTCGTAGTCGTAGTCGTAGCCGGACTGGGCGGTCACGGCGGCCGGCGCGGCCACGGGCGCGGCCGCGGTGGCGGCGTGCGCGGTGGCCGGCGCGGCGAGCGCGACGGCGCCGAGGGCGGCGGTGGCGAGCAGGGCGGTGGACAGCTTCTTGATCATGATTTCTCCTCTTGCCTCCCCGAACCGGCTTTTGCCGATTTCCCCCTGGAGTGACTCCTTTCTATGGGCCGGTGCTTGCAGGCGCCCGTATCGCCACTTACAGCCGCTTACGAGGTGCTTGCGAGGCGTTTACACCGTTACCGGGGGGCGGTCACCCGTGACGGTCCCGGCGACGGGGCCCGTCCGCGGGTCCGCCGACCGGCGTACCCGGGGATCCCCCCGGAGAGGGACGCCCCGGCCGGGCCGCCTGCCCCACCATGGAGCCGTCGCCCGCACAGGGTGATGGAGGGGCGCCTCACCCGGCGGGACGACAGTCCCGCCGGGAACGCGAGAGCGGGGAACCCCGGGTGACAGGGGAGAACCGGCGCCGCGGGCAAGGGGGGCGATCTTGGCCCGTCCGGGAAGTGCGGTCCCGGTCCGGGCATGTGACGAAGATCGCAGCAGCTCGCGGCGCCATCCCGCACCTTTGCTCTACAGCTCGTAGTACTACTAGAAGTAGCACTACCGCTTGTAGAGCTTCAGACCCGCGAGGGGAAGATGGACGCACTAGACCTGGCCCGGTGGCAGTTCGGGGTGACCACCGTGTACCACTTTCTGTTCGTACCCCTGACGATCGGCCTGGGCGTCTTCGTGGCCGGGCTGCAGACGGCCTGGTACCGCACGGGCAAGGAGCACTACCTCCGACTCACCAAGTTCTTCGGGAAGCTCTTCCTGATCAACTTCGCGATGGGCGTGGTGACCGGCATCGTGCAGGAGTTCCAGTTCGGCATGAACTGGAGCGAGTACTCGATCTTCGTCGGTGACGTCTTCGGCGCCCCGCTGGCCCTGGAGGCCCTGCTCGCGTTCTTCCTGGAGTCGACCTTCATCGGCCTGTGGATCTTCGGCTGGGACAGGCTGCCCCGGGGCGTCCACCTGGCCACCATCTGGGCCGCGGTCATCGGGTCCAACCTGTCGGCGTACTTCATCCTCGCCGCCAACGCCTGGATGAAGCACCCGGTCGGCTACGAGGTGGTCGACGGCAGGGCCCGGATGACCGACCTGTGGGCGGTGCTCACCAACTCCACCGCGCTCGCCCAGGTACCGCACGTGATCGCGGCGGCCTTCGTGGTCGCGGGCGGCTTCGTCCTCGCGGTCTGCGGCCACCACCTGCTGCGGGAGCGGCGCTCCGACGTCGCGCCGCACCGCGCCTCCGGTGACGGCACGAGCATCTGGCGGACCCCGATGCGGGCCGCGCTGGTGATGACGGCGATCGCCGGCGCCCTGGTCGCCGGGAGCGGCGACATGTCGGCCAAGCTGCTGTACGAGCAGCAGCCGATGAAGCTCGCCGCGGCCGAGGGGCTGCGGCAGGACACCGCCGGCGCGCCGTTCTCCATCGTCCCCGGCGTGGAGGTGCCCCTGCTGCTCAGCTTCCTGGCCACCAACGACCCGAACGCCGTGGTGCAGGGCACCGACGACCTCCAGGCCCGGTTCGAGGAGCGGTTCGGCCCCGCCGACTACCGGCCCCACCTGCCGACGATCTTCTGGTCCTTCCGCGTGATGATCGTGTTCGGCCTGTCCGCGGTGGGCCTGTCGGTGTTCGGCCTCTGGCTGACACGGGGACGCCGCCGCGACCCCCGCCCGCCCCGCCGGGTCCCCGCCTGGTTCGCCCGCGCCTGCGTGCTCGCGCTGCCGCTGCCCACCCTCGCGATGATCGCCGGATGGCTGCTCAGCGAGGTCGGCCGCCAGCCGTGGACCGTCCAGGGCGAGCTGCTCACCGCCGCGAGCGTCTCCCCGGGCGTCAGCCTCACCCAGGTGGCGATCTCGCTGACGGTCTTCACCGCCCTGTACGGCGCCCTCGCGCTCGCCGAGGCCGTCCTGCTCGTCCGGCACGTCAAGACGGGTCCCGAACCCGCCGCCCCGGACGTCCCCGTCCCCGCGCTCGACCCGCCCTCCGGCGGCGACGACGCGCCCGTGGACGCCCGGCTCCAGCCGACCCTGATGTACTGAGAACGACGGGTGACGACATGGAACTCACCACCTTCTGGTTCGCGGTCATCGCGTTCCTGTGGACCGGCTACTTCGTGCTGGAGGGCTTCGACTTCGGCGTGGGCATGCTGGTGCCGGTCCTGGCCGGGAACGAGGCCGAGCGCAAGCAGGTCCTGGGCACGATCGGCCCGGTCTGGGACGGCAACGAGGTCTGGCTGATCACCGCGGTCGGCGCCATGTTCGCCGCCTTCCCCGCCTGGTACGCCGGGATGCTCAGCTCGTTCTACCTGCCGATCCTGCTGATCCTGAGCGGGCTGATCGTGCGCGGCGTCGGCCTGGAGTGGCGCGGCAAGGTCCGTCACGCCTCCGACCGCGCCTGGTGCGACCTGGGCGTGCTGGTGGGCAGCGCGCTCCCGGCCTTCCTGTGGGGCGCCGTCTTCGCCGACCTGCTGCGGGGCAGCGCGACGGCCGCGATGGTCGGCGGGGTGTTCTCGCTCTCGCTCTGCCTGCTGCACGGCGCGGTGTTCGTCGCCCTGAAGACCTCGGGCCCGGTCCGCTCCCGCGCCCGGCGCGCCGCCGTGGTCGCCGCCGCGGTCGCCCTGCCCGCCGCGGTGGCCGCGCTGTCGAACATCCCCGTCGCGGGTACGGAGGGCGCCGCGCCGGAGCCCGCCTCGTGGCTGTGGGGCGCCGCGCTCGTCGCGATGGCGGCCCTGGCCGCCGGGGTCGCGCTGACCTGGCGCGGCCGGGACGGCTGGGCGTTCGCCGCCACCGCCTCCTCGATCGCGCTGGGCTCCGCCGCGCTGTTCGGGGCCCTGTGGCCGGCCCCGCTGCCGGGTCTCACCGTGGCCGAGGCCGCCTCGGGCCCGTACACGCTGGGCGTGCTGACCTGGATCGGGCTGATCGCGCTGCCGTTCGTGCTGGGCTACCAGGCGTGGTCGTACTGGGTCTTCCGCAAGCGGCTGACCGCCGAGGTGTCCTGACCGTCCCCGTCCCCGTTCCTGGGCCGGTTCCGTTCCTGACCGTCCCTGTGCTCCGGCCCGGTTTCCCGATCGGTCCGGGTCGTCGGCCGGCCCTGCCTCCGGGCCGGCCCGGTCGCCCGCTCCGGCCGTCTCAGAGGATACCGAGCCGGGCGAGCGGCTCGACGAGCTCCCTCTCCTCGTAGGACAGGTGGGACAGGAGCGTGTCGGTCAGCAGGTCCATGGCCGACCGCAGGGCCGTCCGGCCGTCCGGGCCCGCGACGAAGGCGACCAGCGCCCGGTCCACGCCCTCGAGGACGTCGTGGATGGCATGGTGCTCCTGCTCCAGGCGGTCGATGACGGGCACCAGCCTGGCGTCGGCGCGGCGCAGGCCCGGGAAGAGGCTCTGGTCCTCGATCGTGTGGTGGGTGGTGACGACGCGGCAGTAGGACTCGCAGTAGGTGCCGACCGTCCAGTTGTTCTGCCGCATCGTCATCGTGTTGATGTGCGAGCGCGCGGCGCCGGGATCCATGGAACCGTCGGTGACCTGCTCGACGAGCCTCCGGACCTCGGCGAGCTCCTGGCGCAGGTGGTCGTGGACGTCGACGAGGTGGCGCCCGGCCGCTTGCTCACGAGGGGTGTACGTGCGGTCCGGGTCGGGGGCGGGGCCGGTGGGGCGGGTGGACTCGTCCCAGACCTGCACGTCGGCGAGCCGGACACCGTCGTCCGGGGTCGGCGTGACCCCCAGCGCGGGGATCGCACTCCCCCGGTTCCCCACGCTCCCGGTGTTCCCCACGCTCCCGGTGTTCCCTGCGTTCCCCGCGGGGACGGGCGACGCGGCGCGGGCCGCACCCCGCGCACCCGTCACCGCGACGGCCCCGGAGGCCCCGGCGGCTCCGGAGACCCCGGGACGGTCCGCGGCACCGGACACCTCTCCCCCGGACACCCCGGACACCCCGGACTCACCCACCCCGGACCCGCCCGCGTCGGACGAGCCCGCCCCGGACGAGCCCGCGAGCGCGCGTTCGGCCTCCACGAGCTCTCGTACGGCCGGGACGACCTCGGCGGCGAAGCGCCGGATGTCGTCGGGGTCGTCGCTGGCCAGGATGTAGACGCTCATCCCCTCCTCCAGGGTGAGCTCGGCGAGCTGCTCGGCCCAGACGTCCGCCGGTCCCCGCAGGAAGGTGCTGCCGGAACCGCTGAAGCCGCCCGAGATGTTGTACAGGCGCCGCACGTCCGCGGGCGAGCGTCCCGCGGCCAGCGCGGCCTCGTCGATGATCGCGTTCATGTCGGCGAGGGTGTCCGGGGCGGCGTAGGCGCTGCTGGGCAGCCAGCCGTCCGCGAGCCTGCCGGTGATGCCGAGCATCCGGCGCTTGTAGGCCCCCAGCCAGATCCCGACGTCATGGGCGGGCGCCGGGCCGGGATGAGCGCCGTGCACGCGGTGGTGGCGGCCGTCGATCCGTACGGACGCTCCCCCTTCCGCCCAGAGGGCGCGGATGACCCGGATGCCCTCCTCCAGCGCGCCGACCCCCTCGGCCGCGGTCAGCCGGGGGCCGCCCAGGGCGGCGATGCCGTCCCAGAAGGCCCCCGCGCCGAGCCCGAGCTCGACGCGTCCGCCGCTGAGGATGTCCAGGGTCGCGACGCTGCGGGCCAGCACCGCGGGCGGGCGCAGGGGAAGGTTCGCCACGTTCGGCGACACCCGCACCGTGGAGGTGCGCGCGGCGATGACCGACAGCAGCGTCCAGGTGTCGAGGAAGCGCGCCTGGTACGGGTGGTCCTGCACGGTCACCAGGTCCAGCCCGGTCTGCTCAGTGAGCAGGGCGAGCGCGACGACCCTGTCGGCCTCCGCGGCCACCGGCGTCAGGAAGGTCCCGAACAACAGCTCGTGCCCGTGGTCGGCCATGTCTCTCCTGGTACGTCGTCCTGGGTGCGCGGATCGCGACACGTCGTGCGACAGATCGTATGTAAAGCAGATGAATTGTCAAACAGAAGGTCTCTGGAACCGTGGATTCTGCTAGCCTGGCCGTGTGCCCGCCATGCCCGCCGTACCCGGCCCGCCCGTGACCCCGCGTCCCGGCGCGGAGACCGCCGAGGCCCTGGACGGTGACCTGGGCTGGACGCTCGGGGTGGTCTTCCGCTCCTACGTCAGGACGGTGAACGCACTGGTCGACCACCTCCCCGGCGGCCCGCGCGGGTACCAGGTGCTCGCCGCGGCGACCCAGGGCCTGCCCGGCGGCCAGGGAGCGCTCGCCCAGCGGCTCGGCGTCGACAAGACCGTCATGACGTACCTGCTCGACGACCTGGAGAAGGCCGGTCTGGTCGAGCGCCGCCCCGACCCCGCCGACCGGCGCAACAAGCGCGTCGTGGCCACCGAGCGGGGCAGGGCGGTCTGGGCCGACGCGCAGACCGGGCTGGAGCACGCCGAGGAGCACGTCCTGTCCCCGCTGGACCCGGCCGACCGCCCGGTGTTCCGGGAGCTGCTGCGCAGGCTGGCCGCCGGGACCGACGCCCTGGACCCGGCGAACGGCCCCTGCCGGATCGTCCAGGAGCTGACCCCCGACGATGTTCCGGACGGCGTCCCGGACGGCGTCCCGGACCGTGTTCCTGACGGCGGCCCCTCCAGGCCGCGCCGCTCCCCCCGGCGCTGAGCCGCCGGGCGGCGGGCCTTCGGGCCGGGTGGCGGGGGCGGCGGCCTGAGTGGTCTGAGCGGCCTGCCATGAGACCCCGAGCAGGCCCGCGGGGCCGGTGAAGTGCGGGATGCTCTCCATGACGGATCCCGGAGCGGTCCTGCCCGCGCCGGACGGGCGCGGAGCCGGACCGCCACCCGGCACGTACCAGATCGACCACGACGAAAACGGACGGATGCGATGAGCGCGCGTTTCGAGGAGCTCGACTGGCGTCCGACGCCGATCGGTGACATCAGCCTGCGGCGCAGGCGTGAGCCCACGCTGGGCGTCGACGTCTACGAGATCAAGCTCGACGACGACTTCCTCATGTCGAGCCTGTTCACGGTGGCCGAGATCGAGCTCGCCCGGCTCGGGCTGGCCGCGCTGGCGGGGACCGGCCTCGACGTCGCGGTGGGCGGGCTCGGGCTCGGGTACACCGCCCAGGCCGTGCTGGAGGACGCCCGGGTGCGCTCGCTCGTCGTGCTGGACACGCTCGGAGAGGTGATCGAGTGGCACGAGCGGGAACTGCTGCCGGTCGGCACCCGGCTGATGGCCGACCCCCGCTGCCGCCTGGTCCGCGGCGACTTCTTCGCGATGGTCTCCACCGACGCCGGACTGGACCCCGAGACGCCGGGACGGCGCTTCCACGCCGTCCTGGTGGACATCGACCACACCCCGCGCAACGTGCTGCATCCGAGCCACGCCGCCCTCTACACCCCGGCGGGCCTGCGCCGGCTCGCCGGGCACCTGACCCCGGGCGGCGTCTTCGCCCTGTGGTCGGACGACCCGCCGGAGGAGGAGTTCGAGGCCGTGCTCACCGAGGTCTTCGCGACCTCACGCGCTCACGTCGTCACCTTCCCCAACCCGCTGACGGGCGGCGAGTCGGCCAACACCGTCTACGTCGCGACGACCCCCGCCTGACGGCCCCGGACGGGCACGTCCCGCGGGCCGCGTGTGACGTGCCCGTCCGAGACGTCCGGTCTCAGAACGGGTCCTGATCGGCGTCGCGGACCAGGAGGGCGATCTGCACCCGGTTGACCAGCCCGAGTTTGGCGAGGGAGCGGCTGACGTGGGCCTTGACCGTGATCTCGCTCATCGCGAGCTCGCGGGCGATCTCGGCGTTGGCCAGCCCCCGGGCCACCGCATGGACGACCTGCCGTTCGCGCCCGGTGAGGACGGCCAGCCGTTCGCGGGCGGCGTGGACGTCCGGTGCCCGGCGCCCGGCGAAGGCGTCGATCATCCGCCTGGTCACCGTGGGCGCGAGCATGGCGCCGCCACCGGCCACCGCACGGACGGCGGCGATCAGGTCGCGGGGCGCGGTGTCCTTGAGCAGGAATCCCGCGGCCCTGGCGCGCAGGGCGGCGTGGACGTACTCGTCGTGGTCGAAGGTGGTGAGCATCACCACCCTCGGCGGGCCCGGAGACCGGTTGATCTCCCTGAGCGCGGCCACACCGTCCATGCGAGGCATCCGCACGTCCATGAGCACGACGTCCGGCCGGTGGCGCGCGACCGCGGCCACCGCCTCGGTCCCGTCCTGCGCCTCGGCGACCACCTCGATGTCGCCGGCGACCTCCAGGATCATGCGCAGCCCGGCCCGTACCAGGGCCTCGTCGTCGGCGACGAGCACCCGGATCACGTCGGCAGCCTCGCGGACACGCGGAATCCCCCGTCCGCCTCCCGCCCTGCGGTGAACCCGCCGCCGAGCAGTTCGACGCGCTCCCGCAGGCCGATCAGGCCGAGCCCGCTGCCGGGCATGACCTGCGCGCCGTCCACCGGGGCGGAGTTCGCGACGGTGACCTCCAGCGCCGAGGGCAGGTAGCGCAGCACGACCAGGGTGGCGGCCGTGCCCGCGTGCTTGTGGACGTTGGTGAGGGCCTCCTGCACCACCCGGTAGACCGCGTGCCGCACGATGACGGGCACCTCCCGTACCGTCCCCTCGTCGCGCCGTTCCACCGGGACCCCGGCGGATCTCGACCGGTCGAGCAACCGGTCGAGGTCGGCCGGCGTCGCCCCGGGCCCGAGGGCCTCCTCCCCGATCCCGGCCCGGTCCCGGGAAGCGTCGGTGAGGACGCCGAGCACCGCCCGCAGCTGTTCGAGGGCCTCCTTGCCCATGACCCGGATGAGCTCCGCCTCCGCCGCCGTCCCCGCGTCCACGGCGCCGATCTCCAGCGCTCCCGCCCGCAGGACCATGAGCGACACCCGGTGCGCCACCACGTCGTGCATGTCCCGCGCGATACGGGCGCGTTCCTGCGCGCGGGCCCGCGCTGCGCGCTCGGCCTGCTCCCGCTCCAGCCGGTCGGCCCGCTCACGCAGCCCGGCCACCACCTGGCGGCGCGCCTGCGTCCACAGCCCGATCGCCAGCGGGAACCAGACGAACAGCGGCGCGCCGCCCAGGGAGGAGAGGAGGTCGGCGCCGGGCCTGGGCAGCGCCGCCAGGAGGCTCGCGGCCACCGCGAACGACGCCAGGTGCGAGGGCCGCCGCCACGTGGTCGCCACCAGGTAGGACGCCACCGACAGCAGGAACCCCGGCGAGCGCACCACCGAGTCGACGGCCACCAGGAGCAGCAGCGGCCCGTGCCGTCGCGGTGACGTCCACGCCGTGGCGGCGGCCACCAGCCCGACCACGACTCCCTGCAGGTACGCGGGCACCGCCGCGAGGCCGAAGAGGGCGTAGGGCCTCGGGTCCGGCACGAAGGCGGCGCAGAAGGCGGCGACGGGAAGCGCCGCCACCGTCAGGCGATCGCGTACCCCCTCGGCTCTCACCCGGTCAGCCTAGACAGCGGCGGCCGGTACGCGCGGCCCACCAGCCCACCGGCCCACCGGTTCACCAGCTCAACGGCCGCAGCGGCCTGCGGCCGGGGTCGGGCAGCGGCTCGGCCCGCAGCTCGGGGACGGTGCCGCGCAGCACCCGGACCCCGAGCGGCACCAGCACCACGCAGAGCCCGCCCGCCGCGACGGCGTCGAGGAACGAGCTCTCCTTGAGCACACCGGTCCACATGATCCCGGGCCACAGGAACAGCAGGAGACGTCCCGTGCCGAACGTGCCCGACCGGAAGGCACCGACGGCCAGCACGAGCGTCCCGGCGTACAGGCCCAGGGCCGCCGCGGCCATGATCGTCCACGGCCCGTAGGAGACGGCCACGTACGTGTCCATCACGGCCGCGGTCACCGGTTCGAGGCCCAGCCGGCCGGTGAGCTGGAAGGCGGTCTGGTCGACACCCGCCCAGTACACGCGCGCGAAGAGACCGCCGACCATCAGGGTGCCGCCCACCATGGCGGAGTGCGGGGCCCTCGCGGCGACGATCCGGGCGAGCGTGACGACGGCCGGACAGAGCAGGATGACGCCCAGGAGGAAACACGCGTACCCGGCGGTGACCGTCGCGGGACTCTCCGCGTACGCGGCCAGCTGCGCGGGCGCGGCGAACGGCCGCCTGCCGAACTCCTCCAGCTGCGCGGGCGACAGACCCGCCGCCCCCGGCGCCAGGTGGCGCAAAAGCAGCCCGGCGGACCACACCGGGGGCGCCAGGACGAGCGCCGCTCCCCCGACGAGGCGTCCCGGGAACCAGGCGTTGTGGTGGACGAAGGCGGGGGTTCTCCAGGTGCCGCCCGGGCGGGCGGCCGAGTCCGGTCGTGACATGGCGCCCACCCTGGATCAACGGTGGGCGTCCTCACATCGTCCGATGGATACGGCGGGCGTCTCTTTGGTAGGGGTCCGGATCTTCGACAGGGGTCCGGGTCCTCGGCAGGGGTCCGGGTCCTTCGGCAGGGGACCGGGTTCTTCGGCAGAGGTCCGGGCGGGGTGCCCGGCCGCTTCCGCGGGACGAGGTCAGGGGATCCGTCCGACGGCTCCGAGGATGCCCGGCGCCCCCTCGTCGGCCTCCCCGGCCGGCCCGCCCTCCCGCGCCGGGGGACGCCAGGACTCGACCCGGGCGACTCCCGGCTCCAGCAGCTCCATGCCGTCGAACCAGGACGCGATGTGCGCGCGGCCGCGCCCCACCACGCCTCCGGTGTTGGTGCCGGAGTAGACGGCCGCGGCCTCCTTGACGTACTCGGGAGGATGGTCGCCGGGGAACATCTGGGTGATCGCCATGTAACTGCCGGAGGGCACCGACCGGCGCACGTGGCCGACGAGGGCATCGGCGTGCTCGTCGGACAGGAAATGCGTCAGGGCGATCAGCAACACCGCGACCGGCCGCGTCAGGTCGACATGTGCCCTCAGTGCCGGGTCGTCGAAGATGGCAGCCGGGTGCCGCGCGTCCCCCTCGACGACGATGGCGTCGTCCGTCCCCGTCAGAAGCGCCCGGGCGTGGACCAGAACGGCGGGATCGAAGTCGACGTAGACGGTACGGCTGGCGGGGTCGATCCGCCGGGCGATCTGGTGCACGTTCTCCTGGGTGGGCAGACCGGCGCCGATGTCGATGAACTGCCGTACGCCCTCCGCAGCCAGGGTGCGCACGACCCGGCCGAGAAAGGCGCGATTCTCCCGTGCGGCCTCCATCGTGCCGGGAGCGAGGCGGATCATCTCCTGCGCCTTCGCGCGGTCGCTGGGAAAGTTCTCCCTGCCTCCGAGGTAGTAGTCGTAGATCCGGGCGACGCTGGGGACGTCCGGGTCGACGCCCAGCGCCGCCGGGTCGAGGGAGGCGGCGGGCGCCTTTTCGTCGTCCACGAGATCTCACGTCCTCTGGGAAAAGGAGAAAGGCGCCCGGTACGGAGCCTCGGACAATCCTTCCATGATCGTGAGAAGCCGTCAGGCTGTCAACGACTACTTCGACGCCATTCTCCCGCCCTGATTTCGGCCTTTCCACGGCCTCCTTTTCCGCTTTCCGCAGAGACGGTTTCACCATTTCCGACGGAGGAGAACGAGCACGGCTGCGGTCCTCGTTTCTCGCACCGACCCGGGCCCTTTACAATGTAGATTCATTCCTCTCCCGGCATCGCTCCGGGCCTCCCGTCCACCCGGACGCGTACGGGCGTCAGCCGACCTGGTCGTTGTCCTTGAGGCTGCCCCAGCCGTGCCAGCGGTCGATCTCGATCCAGGCGCTGACCCGCGCGCGGTCCCGGCGCGGGTAGTCGTTCCCGAGGTAGTGCCGGGCCAGCCGGTCGATGTCGGTCAGCCCCTCGTCGTCACGCGTCTCGGCGACGTGTCCGATGATGCTGACGTGCGTGTACCAGTCCCCCTCGGCGAGCACGGTCAGGGTGACCCGGGGGTCGTTGCGGATGTGGTCCAGCCGCTTGCGGGCCCCGTCCATGTTGACCAGGATCCGGCCGTCGTCCCAGAGGTACCAGGTGGCGGTGGACACGGGCTGGCCGTCGGAACGCAGCGTCGTGATGACGGCGGGGTTCGGCTTCCTGAGCATGGCGACTGCTTCCTGAGGAAGCGGCGGCTTCGACATGGCCTCTCCTGTTCTGCGCGGCGCCCTCGCCGCCAGGGGACGCGGGCGCTTCATGAGACGTGTTCTCACCGTGCCATATCACCGTCCGTGACGATCGGCGACCCTCCGCACGGGAAACCGTCCCGGGGATCGCGTCACGGACGACCGCGGACGACACGCGCCCGGAGGTTCCCGGTACGCGCCCTCCTTTTCCGTGATGGAGTCGCCCCATGACGTCAGGATCCGGGACGCGGCGTTCCTACCGCGCTCTCTCGTTCGACGGTGACGGCACGCTGTGGGACTTCGACTCCGCGATGCGGCAGGCCCTGGAGGACGCGGCCCGTCTCCTTCGCGACGCGGGCGCCCTCCGGCCCGGCGGGCCGGTGACCGCCGGCTGGCTGCGCGAGGTCCGCGATCACGTCGCCGGGCGTGAGGAGTACCGGGGGCGGACCATGGAGAGCATCCGTCTCGCCTCCTTCCGGCGGGCCGTCGCCGAGTGCGGGATCTCCGACGCAGGGCTTGCCCGGGAGGCGTACGAGACGTACATGCGGGCGCGGTGGGAGCGGCTGCGGACCTACCAGGAGGTGCCCGGCGCGCTCGCCACGCTGGGCACCCGGTACCGGCTCGCCCTCGTCACCAACGGCAACACCCGTCCCCATCGGGTCGGTCTCGACGGCGTCTTCGACACGGTCGTCGTCTCCGCCGAGTGCGGCCTGTACAAGCCCGATCCGGGGATCTACCTTCACGCCGCGGCCCGGATGGGGCTCGGGCCCGCCGAGGTGCTGCACACGGGCGACGATCCCGTCGAGGACGTGGACGCCGCCCGGCGGGCCGGGATGGACACCGCCTGGGTGAACCGCCACGGTGCTCACCGGCCGTCCTCCGACCCATCCGAGGTGACGGTCGGTGATCTGGCCGAGCTGACGACCCTTCTCCTGGGGTGAGTCCCTTCGGCACCGGGGGTCACCGTCCATGGTCGGCGAAGGGCGGTCCGGCGGCCCCGAGCGGGTCACCCGATTCCCGTCACCAGCGCCACCACGGAGAGGACCAGCGCGCCGAGCCCGCCGGCCACCCCCGCCATCCGGGGGTACCGGCGGTCGGCCACCGTCCCCAGGTGAGCGCGCGCGGCGAGCATGAAGGCGACCCCTCCGGCCACGAACCAGGGTCCCCACAGGTAGGTGTACCAGCGAAGGACCGGCACCGACTCCGGGTTCACCTCGATCAGGCCCGCCTGGACGAGCAGCCCCTGCACGACGAACAGCGCTCCGTGCCAGGCCAGCAGCACCCCCGCACCCCACGCCATCAGCTGCAGGAGGCAGTTCGCGGTGCGCCCCCACGGGCGGCGGCGTACCAGGGCCAGGCCCAGCACCCCGCCGACGACCTTGAGCACGCCGGTCGCCCACACCACCGCGATCAGGCCGGGGTCCTGCCGCCGCGCCAGCTCGACCAGCTGCGGCGAGATGGTGGACTCGACACCGCCCATGCCGCCCATGGCCCAGTAGAAGCTCGGGACGGCGAACACGAAACCCCACACGGCGGCGGCGAGACCGGGCCACCGGGCGCGGTGCCTCGTGTCGTTCAGACGTAGATTCACACCGCCGATTGTGCCGAACCACAAAAAAGAGACGAACGTCCCCCCGTGCGGGACATCACCCGGGGGTGGAGGCCCGGCGCGTCCCGGCCCCCGTCGGGTCCACGGGTCAGCCGGAAGCGGTACCGCGCAGGGCGAACAGGTCCGACGGGGAGATCGGCATCCTGTCGATCCTGATGCCCTCCGCGTCCTCGATCGCCGAGGCGATCACCGCGGAGACCGGGATGACCCCGGCCTCCCCCGCCCCCTTGATGCCCAGCGGGTTGAGCGGGGACGGGGTCTCCAGGTGCGCGGTCTCGACGACGGGCACCTCGGTGGCGTACGGCATCAGGAAGTCCATGAAGGAGGCGTTCAGCAGCTGGCCGTGGCCGTCGTAGACCATCTTCTCGTACAGGGCACCGCCGACCCCCTGGGCGACCCCGCCGTGGATCTGGCCCTCGACGATCATCGGGTTGATCAGGTTGCCGCAGTCGTGCACGACCGCGTAGCGCAGGATGCGGATCTCCGCGGTCAGCGGGTCGGTCTCCACGATGGCCGCGTGCATGCCGGAGGCGAACGTGGAGCGGATCGGCGAGTAGTAGTCGCGGCCCTCCAGCCCCGGCTCCTCCCCCTCGGCCACCGGCGGCCGGTCGAACGACGACGCGCCCGCGAACTGGGTGGCCCTGGCCGCCTCCTCGTCGAAGGCGTAGCGCAGCGGGTTCGACAGCACCGCCACGGTCGACAGCGGGATCGCCGCGCCCGGGGACCCGGCCACCCGCACCTCGCCGTCGACGATCTCCAGGTCGCGGGGGTCGGCCTCCAGCGCGTCCGCGGCGATCCGCAGCGCCTTCTCCCTGACCTTGCGGCAGGCCAGCGCGATCGCGTTGCCGCTCATCACCGCGGCCCGGGAGGCGAACGTGCCGACCGCGTACCCGAACCTGCGGGTGTCGCCGGTGACGACCGAGACGCGTTCCATCGGCACGCCCAGCTCGGTGGCGGCGATCTGCGCGAACACGGTCTCGTGGCCCTGGCCCTGGGAGGTCAGGCCGGTGGAGACGTGCACCCGGCCGTCGGAGGTGATCTGGACGTGGCCGCCCTCGTACGGGCCGACGCCAGTGCCCTCGACGTAGCAGCCGATGCCGATGCCGACGGTGCGGCCCTCGGCGGCGGCGCGGGCCTTGAGCTCGCCGAAGGCGTCCCAGCCGATCAGTTCCTTGAGCATCCGCAGCGACTCGGGGTAGTCGCCGCTGTCGTAGATGAGCGGGCGGCCGTCCTGGAAGATCAGGCCCTGGTCGTAGGGGAACTCGTCGGGCTGGATGAAGTTGGCGGCGCGCACCGCGGTGCGGTCGGCGCCCAGGTACTCGGCGATGTGGTCCATGGTCCGCTCCATGCAGAAGACCCCCTGCGGGCGGCCCGCCCCCCGGTACGGGGTGACCTGCACGGTGTTGGTGTAGACCGAGGAGAACTCGACCCGGTAGGCGCCGATCCGGTAGGGGCCCAGGAGCTGGGTGGCGGTGATGATCGGCACGATGATCCCGTACGGCGTGTAGGCGCCGTGGTCGTGCAGGATCTCCACGTCCAGGCCCAGGACGCGTCCCTCGTCGTCGAATCCGACCCGGACGGTCTGCACCTGGGCGCGTTCGTGGGCCGAGGAGACGAAGTGCTCGCGCCGGTCCTCGGTCCACTTGACCTCGTGACCGAGGGTGATCGCCGCCCACGGCACGAGGACCTCCTCGGGCCAGGGGTGCATGATCTTCACGCCGAAGCCGCCGCCCACGTCGGGGGCGATGACCTCGACCTGGGGCAGCGGCAGGCCGAGCTTGGCGGCGATGGCCATCCGGACGCTGGTGGAGGTCTGGGTGCTGGAGTGGACGCGCAGCGAGCGGTCGTCGGCGTCCCAGCGGGCGTGCACGCCGCGTCCCTCCAGCGGCATGGAGGCGCTGCGCTCGATGTCGAGCCGGAAGGAGAGCGTGTGCGGGGCGGCGTCGATCGCCTGGCGCGCTCCCAGGCCGTCCGCCGAGGGCACCTCCTGCACCAGGTGGGCGCCGACGTTGCCGGGCACGTCGGCGTGGACGAGCCGGTCGGAGGCGATCGCCTCCTCCACGCCGACCACCGGCGCGAGGACCTCGTAGTCGACCTCGATGAGCGCGCAGGCGTCCTCGGCGAGGTAGCGGTCGCGGGCGACGACCATCACGACGGGCTCGCCGACGTGCCTGACGATCTCCCGGGCCAGCGGGTACGCGGTGCGGCCGTGGGTCAGCGCCGGGTGCGGGATGAGCAGCGGGAGCGGCTGGGCGAGCGCGCCGGGCAGGTCCTCCCAGGTGTAGATCGCCACCAGCCCGTCGACCTCGACGGCGGCCGAGACGTCGATGTCGCGGATCCGGGCGTGCGCGTACGGGGAGCGGACGAAGGCCGCCTCCAGCGATCCCGCGCCCAGGTCGTCGACGTAGCGGCCCTGGCCGGTCAGCAGCCGGGGGTCCTCGCGCCGCCTGACCGGCTCGCCGAACAGTTTCGTGGTCACGACCGCCGCACCCGCCCCTCGTTCTCCTCGTTCTCCCCGGTCTGCTCGGACGTCGGGGACTCCTCGGCCATGATCTCGGCGGCACGGTGGACGGAGGCGACGATGTTCTGGTAGCCCGTGCACCGGCAGAGGTTGCCGGAGACGCCCTCCACCACCTCCTGCCGGGTCGGCGCCGGGTTCTCCCGCAGCAGCGCGGTGACCGTGCACAGGAATCCGGGGGTGCAGAAGCCGCACTGCAGGCCGTGGCACTCGGCGAAGGCCCGCTGCACCGGGGAGAGCGTGCCGTCCGGCGCGGCGAGCCCCTCCACGGTGGTGATCTCGCGGCCGTCCACGGTGACCGCGAACGTCAGGCAGGAGCGGACGGGCTCGCCGTCCAGCAGTACCGTGCAGCAGCCGCAGACGCCGTGCTCGCAGCCGACGTGGGTGCCGGTCAGGCCCAGGTCGTGGCGCAGGCAGTCCGACAGCAGCCGCCGGGCCGGGACCCGGGCCTGCCGGACGGTCCCGTTGACGGTCAGCGTGATCTCATGCATCGGCGGCCTCCCTGGCGGCGTCTCGCAGTGCCCGCTCGGCGAGGACCCCGGCGAGGTGGCGCCGGTAGTCGGCGGTGGCGTGGATGTCGGCCTCCGGGTCGATGCCGTCCCGTACGGCGCGGGCCGCCGAGGCCCAGTCCGCGGAGTCGGCGGGCTTCCCTCCGAGGGCCTCGGTGACGTCGAGCAGGACGGGGACCGGGCCCAGGCTCACGCCCGCGACCGTGGCCGAGGCGATCCGGCCCTCGTCGTCCAGGACGACCAGGGCCGCGATGCCGGCCAGCGCGTAGTCGCCGTGCCTGCGGGCCAGCTCGTGGAACGCGGTGCCCGAGCGCGGGGGCGGTGCCGGGAAGAACGCGGAGACGGCCAGCTCGCCCGGCTCGATCGCCGACTCCAGGGGGCCGGTGAAGAAGGCGGCGGCGGGCACGTCCCGGACGGCGCCGGTCCGGGCCAGGCGTACCGATCCGCCCAGCAGCCTGAGCACGGCGGGCAGCTCGGCGGCGGGGTCGGCGTGGGCCAGGCTGCCGACCACGGTGCCCCGGTTGCGGATCACCGGGTGGGCCACCAGGCGCAGTGCCCGGCGCAGCAGGGGCTGGGCGGCGGCGACCGGGGCGGAGCGCTCCACCTGGGCGTGCCGGGCCAGGGCGCCGACCCGGACGCCGCCCGCCTCGACGTCGACGGCCGCCAGGGCGTCCAGCCGGTTGATGTCGACCAGGTGCGCCGGGGCGGCCAGCCGCATGTTCAGCAGCGGGATGAGGCTCTGTCCTCCGGCGAGCACCTTGCCCCCCGTTCCGGCGTCGTCGAGGGTCTGCAGCGCCTCGGCGAGGGAGCGGGGGGCGTGGTACTCGAAGGGGGCTGGTTTCACCCGGTGGCCTCTCGTCGTGGTTCGGACGCCCCCGGGCCGGCGGCGCCTCCGGCTCCCGTGCCGCGGCCCGCGATGACCCGGAGCAGGTGGTAGCCGGCCACCACCACGATGGTGCCGAGGGCGATGCCCTCCAGCGTGAAGTTCGAGCCGATCATGTGCTTGACCGGGCCGATGGCCAGGATGATGCCCGCCCCGACCGGGACGAGGTTGACCGGGTCGGAGAAGTCGACCCGGTTCTCGATCCAGATCCTGGCGCCGAGCAGGCCGATCATGCCGTACAGGATGACGGTGATGCCGCCGAGCACGCCACCGGGGGTGGCCGCGACCAGCGCGCCGAACTTGGGGCAGAGGCCGAACAGGATCGCGATGATCGCGGCGATGTAGTACGCGGCCGTGGAGTACACGCGGGTGGCGGCCATGACGCCGATGTTCTCGGCGTAGGTGGTGGTCGGCGAGCCGCCGAAGCCGCTGGCGACCGCGGTGGCGGCGCCGTCGGCGATGATCGCCCGGCCCATGTACGGGTCGACGTCGGTGCCGGTCATCTCGCCGACGGCCTTGACGTGGCCGACGTTCTCGGCGACCAGCGCGATCACGGCCGGCAGCACCAGCAGCACGGCGGAGAACCTGACGTCGGGGAAGTGCATGTCCGGCAGGCCGATCCAGTCGGCCGTGGCCACCGCGTCGAAGCTCACCCGCGGGTGGGTGTCGACCGCGCCGGTGCCCGCGTTGAAGGCGGTGATGTTCCCGAAGAGCCGGTCGGCCACCCAGGAGAGCAGGAAGCCGGCGATCAGGCCGAGCAGGATGCCGATCCGGCCGATGAAGCCCCTGAAGGCCACGATGAGGACGAACGTCACCACCATCGTGATCAGCGCGATCCACTGGTCCTGCGGCCAGTAGACGTCGGCGACCACGTACGCCAGGCCGAAGCCGATCAGCATGACGACGGCGCCGGTGACGACCGGCGGGAAGACCCGGTTGATCACCTGCACGCCCAGGAAGTGCACGGCCAGGCCCACCAGCGCGAGGACCAGTCCGGCGACCAGGATGGCGCCGGTGACGATCGCGTCGGAGGCGGGGGTGTCACCGCCGAAGAGCCCCCGGATGGCGAGCACGCCGCCCACGAAGGAGGCGCTGGTGCCCAGGTAGCTGGGGACCTTCCCCTTCACGATGAGCAGGAACATGATCGTTCCGATGCCGGAGAACATGATGGCGACGTTGGGGTCGAGCCCCATCACCAGGGGGAAGACGAACGTGGCGCCGAACATCGCGACGACGTGCTGCGCCCCGAAGCCCACCATCCGCGGCCACGACAGCCGCTCGGAGGGACCGACCACCTCTCCGGGGGCCAGCGTCCTGCCGTCGCCGTGCCTGGTCCAACGTGGAACAACCATCGAGCCTCACCTTTCACCGGGCCGTCGGTCGGCGGCCCCCGCGGGCATCCTCCGGCGATTCCCTCACAACCGTTGCGGGCACATTAGGACCGACGTCATACCCGTACACCGTCATGATCTGCCAAATCTGGGCGGCCGACCAGTGGACGGCTCGCGCACACCGGCCACCGGGGCCGGTGAGGGGCGGGTTCAGCCCCCGGCACCCTCCACCCGGATCTCGAAGCCGTCGCCGCTCACCACCTGGCCGCCGCGGATCTTGCAGGTCTTGCGGAGCTCCACCTCACCGTCCACCAGCACGTTGCCGTCGGCGATGAAGTGCTTGGCCTGACCGCCGGTCTCGGTGACGCCGCAGTACTTGAGCAGGTCGCACAGCGGGATGTACTCGGTCTCCAGGGCGAAGGTCTCGTTCACGCCGAACAGCTTAGATCCCGTCAGATCCCGCGCATCCGCAGGACGTGCAACGCCAGGGTCAGGTTCAGCCGCAGGTGGGCGTCCTCGGTGAACCCGCCGAGCATGCGTTCCAGCTTGCCGATCCGGTAGCGCAGCGTGTTGTAGTGGAAGTGCAGCCTGCGCGCGGTCTCGGCCACGTTGAGGTTGGTCTCCAGCAGCACCTGCAGGGTGCGGCGCAGGTCGGAGTTCTCGGCGTCGTCGTCGGAGGCGAGCGGGCCCAGGGTCTCCCGGACGAAGGCGTGCAGCTCGGCGGTGTCGCTGACCAGGGACAGCAGCCGGTAGACGCCGAGCTGGTCGAAGTGGGCGACCGCGCCGTGGCCGTGCAGCTGGCGGCCCACCCGCGCCGCCTTGAGCGCCTGCCCGTACGCCTCCGGCAGCGCCTCGGCCCCGACGGCGGTGCGGCTGGCGCCGGTGGAGAAGGTGGCGGGCAGGGACTCGGCGAAGGCGGCGGCGGCGTCCTTGGCCAGGCGTCCGGCGTCGACGCCCGCGTCCACGATGGTGACCACCTCGTGCGAGAAGCCCGCCACCGCGCCGCGCGCGTCGTGGCGGCGCATCGCCCCGGTCCAGCAGGTGACCAGGCGGTCCTGGGCGACGCGCTCGTCGCCCTCGGGGTCGAGCTCGGCCACCAGCACGGTGACCGGGCGCTGCAGGTCCCAGCCGAAGGCCCGGGCCCGGGAGGCCACCCGGTCGGAGCCGCCCGCCCGGCCGGTGAGCACGTCGCGCAGGAAGTCGGCGCGGTACTTGCTCTCGACGGCGTTGACCGCCTCCTGCCGGGTCACCACCAGGGCGGCGACCGTGGCGGCACGTTCCAGAATGCCGACGTCGCTCTCGGCGATGGACCCGACCGGGCCGCAGGCGACGATCCTGCCGTGGTGGTGCCCGCCCGCCACGACCGGTACGGAGGTGTGGCGTCCCTCGGGGGCGGCGCGCAGCACGGCCACGTGCTCGGCGGGCCCGGCGGCGGCCAGCACGTGGCCGGTCCCGTCCAGGACGGCCACGCCCACGTCCAGCAGCCCGGCCACCTCGGCGGTGACCTCGCGCAGCCCGCCTCCGGCGAGGACCACCTGGACCAGTGCCCGGTGCGCCTCCTCGGCCCTGGCCAGGGCGGCGGCCTGGCGGTTGAGGATGTCGGTGAGGACCTGGTTGAGGATGTCGTCGAAGCCGACGTCGTCGGGGAGCTGGATCAGCGGGAATCCCAGCCGGTCGGCCTGCTCGACCATCTCCTCGGGGAGCTCGTCGAGGTAGCGGCCGAGCTTGACGGCCAGCGCGGCCAGGCCCCGCTCGTCCAGGTCGGCCACCAGCCGGCCCAGCGACTGCGGGGTGTTGCGCAGCGGGTAGCCGGTGGTCAGCAGCAGCTCGTGCGGCTTGACCCAGGCCAGGACGTCGGGCACCTCCATCACGTTGAGCCGCTGCACAACGCGGTCCAGCCCCCGCTCCCCCGCGATCAGCCGGGCACCGGCCAGCGTCGACACTCCGAGGACCTCGCCGACGGCGACGCCGTGAATGATCGTTCCGGTACTCGCCGGCCGCACGGGAGGTTCCATGAGGTGATTGTGACTGATGGACCCGTCTGTCAGGAAGAGCCAACCTTTGGGCGGACTGTTGGCATCTTTCTCCGTACGGCCTCCCCGGCACCGGCCCTACGGTCGGCTTCAATGGATGGGGGAGATCCGTGACCGGGCGAACAGCCGCGAGCACCTCCGTACCCATGCACGCCCATCCATACTCACGGGGCCGGCGAAGGAGCGCTCATGACCGTTGGAACGCGTCCCCCGGGCGCAGCGCGTGCACGTCCGCGCGCACGCGACCGGCGCGGCCAGCACGACGCTGCGCCGGATGCTGGAGGCGCCCCGCAGCCCGGCGCGGGTGCTGGCGGCCTTCCCCGCCGGTGTCTACCTCGAGGTACGGACGGAGCTGGAGCCGCAGGTCATCGCGGTGGTGACCGGGCAGGCCACCCGCCTGCCCAACGCCATGGTGATCAGCGGGCCGATGCCGGGGGTCGCGGTGGGCGACGAGGCGTGCGTCGGTGACGGCTCGATCGATCTGGGACGGCTCAGCCTGAGGGCCCACCGCTGGTGGGATCCGGCCCCGCCGCTCGGCCCGGTGCCGGTGGAGCGGCTGGCCCGCTCGCTGCCCGCGCTCACCGGGTTGTGCGAGCGGTCGGCCCGGCGCCCCGGCCTGGAGGGCAACGGCGCGGCCGGGCTGCTGGCCCAGGGGTGCGCCGAGGGCTCGCTGCTCAAGAGCGTGACGGCCGCCGAGCAGCTGGTCGGCCTGGGACCCGGCCTCACCCCGAGCGGGGACGACGTGCTCGCCGGGCTGCTGGTCGCGCTGCGCCACCTGGGCGGGGCGGCGGGGGCGGGACGGGCGGTGTGGCTGGCCGACTGGCTGGCCGCGGCGGTCACCTTCGACGTGCGCGGCAGGACCACCCCCATCTCGGCGTCGCTGCTGCAGTGCGCCGCGCGGGGCGAGGCCAGCGGCGAGGTGCTGGCCGTGCTGCGGGGCCTGGCGGGACGGCAGTCCCTGGAGCCTGCCCTGCACCGGCTGCTCCGGCTGGGGCACACCTCCGGCGCGGACCTGGCGTGGGGGTTGCGCATCGGGCTCGCGGCGGTGATCGATCTGGAAGGCGGGGGCAGTTGAGCACCGATGTGGTCCGGATACGGACGGGCGTCTATCACGACTCGGTGAGCCTGATGCGGGTCAGCCGGGCGGCGGCGGACCTGCCGGGGGTGGAGGTGGCGGTGGTCGCCATGGCCACCGGGCTCAACCTGGGCATCGCCGCCGACCTGGGGTTCGCCCCGCCCCCGCCCGGCCCGTCGGGCCCGGCCGGTCCGGGTGACCTGCTGATCGCGCTGCGCGGCGAGGCGGACGCGCTGGAGGGCGCCGTCGCCGCGCTGGACGGGCTGCTGGACGGGCTCTCCGTCTCCGCCGCCGGCGGTGCCGCGGTGGAGCACCCGCCGCGCACCGTCCGCGCCGCGGCCCGCGGGCGCACCGCCACCCTGGCGCTGGTCTCGGTGCCCGGCCCGCACGCGTTCGCCGAGGCGCTGGACGCGATCGAGGCGGGCCTGTCCGTGATGATCTTCAGTGACAACGTGCCGGTCGGCCAGGAGGTGCTGCTCAAGCGGCGGGCCGCCGAGCGCGGCGTGCTGGTCATGGGCCCCGACTGCGGCACCGCGGTGATCGGCGGGGCCGGTCTCGGCTTCGCGAACGTGCTGCGGCCCGGCCCGGTCGGGGTGGTGGCGGCCTCGGGGACGGGCGCCCAGCAGGTGACCTGCCTGCTCGACATCGCGGGCGTGGGCGTCTCGCACGTGCTGGGCGTGGGCGGACGCGACCTGTCGGCGGAGGTGGGGGGCCTGTCCACGCTGCGCGCCCTGGAGGCGCTGGACGCCGACCCCGCGACCGAGCTGATCGTGCTGATCTCCAAGCCTCCGGCGCCGGAGGTGGCGCGGGTCGTCGGCGAGGCCGTCGCCGGGCTCCGCACGCCCGTGGTGAACGCCCTGCTCGGTCCCGCGGGAGCGGGCCGGGCCGACCTGACCTCGGCGGCCGAGGCCGCGCTGCGCGCTCTCGGCGTCCCCGTCCCCGACTGGCCGCACTGGCCCGCGCCTTCCCCCTTCCCTTCCGAGGGCCCGTCGGCGGGCCCGGCCGGTGACGGCGCCACGGGGATCGCGGGCCCGGCCGGCGACCGCGCGGAAGGCGCGGGCGGGCCGCGGGGGATCTACTCGGGCGGGACGCTCTGCGTGGAGGCCCGGCTGATCGCCGGGAGCGGGGAGTTCACCGACTTCGGCGACGACGCCTACACGGTCGGCCGCGCGCACCCGATGATCGACCCGGCGCTCCGGCTGGAGGCGCTGGCCGCGGTGCCGGCCGGTGGCGTGGCCCTGCTCGACGTGGTCCTCGGCCACGGCGCCGACCCCGACCCCTCGGCCCGTCTGGCGCCCGCGATCGCCGGGGCCGTCGCCCGGGGCGTCGCGGTGGTCGTCGCGCTGGTCGGCTCCGAGGGCGACCCCCAAGGGCTCAACGCCCAGGCCGAGGCGCTGAACGCGGCGGGCGCGGCGGTGTTCACCTCCAACGCCCGCGCCGCCCGGCACGCCGCGGAACTCGCGGGCGCCACCGGCACCGCCGACGTCACCGGCGTCACCGGCGCTGCCGCCACCGACGCCACCGACGCAGCCGACGCCACCGGCGCGGCCGGCACCGGCGCCGTCACCCGTTCAGGAGGCCGCCCATGACGCTGCCCATGCTCTCCGGCGAGCCGGAAGTGATCACGGTGGGGACCGACCTGCTCGGCGAGGCGCTCGACGCGCAGGCCGTCCCCCGGACCCGGGTGGACTGGCGCCCGCCGATGCCCGGCACCGAGGCCGACCTGGCCCGGGTGCTGGCCGACCCGCGCAGGGAGCGCGCCAACGCGACGGCCGTGGGCCGCCTGGTCTCGGCACGGCCGCAGCTCGTCGGCGTGCGGCCCGCGCGCGAGGTGCTCGACCTGCCCGAGGGCACGTTCCTGCACGCCGGGCCGCCGATCGAGTGGGAGCGCGCCTCGGGCCCGCTGCGGGGCGCGCTGATCGGGGCCATGCTGCTGGAGGGGCTGGCCGGCGACGCCGAGGAGGCCGGGGAACGGCTGGCCGCGGGCCGGGCCCGGCTGGACTCCTGCCACCACCATCGGGCCGTCGGCCCGATGGCGGGCGTGGTCACCCCGTCGATGTGGATGTTCGAGGTACGGGACGCCGAGCACGGCGGTACCGCCTACTGCTCGCTCAACGAAGGGCTGGGCAAGGTGCTGCGCTACGGCGCGTACGGCCCCGAGGTGCTGGAGCGGTTGCGCTGGATGGCCGACGTGCTCGGCCCGGTGCTCCAGGCGACCCTGGAGCGCAGCGGCCCGCTGGACCTGCGGTCGCTGGCCGCGCAGGCCCTGCAGATGGGCGACGAGCTGCACAACCGCAACCGCGCCGCCACCTCGCTGCTGGTGCGCGAGCTGGCCCCCGAGGTGGTGGAGGCAGCCCCCGGCCGCGCCGCCGAGGTGCTGCGGTTCATCAACGGCAACGACCACTTCTTCCTCAACCCGGGCATGGCCGCGTGCAAGGTCGCCGCCGACGCCGCCAGGGACGTCCCCGGCTCCACGATGGTCGTCGCGATGGCCCGCAACGGCACCGACTTCGGGGTCCAGGTCTCCGGGCTGGGGGACCGCTGGTTCACCGGCCCCGCGGGCGTGCCGGACGGTCTCTACCTCGGCGCGTACGGGCCGGACGACGCCAACCCCGACATCGGCGACTCCACGATCACCGAGACGGCGGGCCTGGGCGGTTTCGCGATGGCCGCGGCCCCGGCGATCGTCAGGTTCGTCGGCGGCGACGTGTCGGACGCGACCGCGGCCACCCGGTCCATGTACGAGATCACCCTGGCCGAGCATCCGGCGTACCAGATCCCGGGGCTGGGTTTCCGGGGCACGCCGGTCGGCGTGGACGTCACGCTGGTCGCCAGGACGGGGCTGCTGCCCACCGTGAACACCGGTATCGCCGGGCGGGTGGCGGGGACCGGCCAGGTCGGCGCGGGGCTGGTCAGCCCGCCCGCCTCGGCCTTCACCGCCGCGCTGTCCGCGCTGGCCCGCGCCGCCGAGCCCGGGGACGGGTAGGTCCGGGGCTCCCGTCGGCCGGACGAGCCGGACGAGCCGGATGTGTCCAGACAGAACGGGCCAAGGCCGCGCAGAACACGGCTGACAAGGCGGGCGCCCGCCGGTAGCATGCGGCGACGTCGCGGCGGGCTCACGGTCGGTGATCCAGGGGACACGGATAACCGACATACATCACCCCATGCCATTCGTCATGTCAAACTTCCGTAACGGAATGACATCCCGCTATCGTGTCCACCCTCACGAAAAGGCTGGTTATGGGGAACGGGGTACTATGACCGATCGCTTGCTCGGGAGATCCCCCCACGGACCCGAGGGCGGCGGCTCCCCCGGAGCGGCGTCCGGGGGCCAGGGCAGGCTGGTGGGCAGGCGCTACCGCCTGGTGTCGCCGGTGGGCCGCGGCGGGATGGGCGTGGTGTGGCACGCGCACGACGTGCTGCTCGATCGGGACGTCGCCGTCAAGGAACTGATCCTCCCCTTCGGGCTGGACCACGCGGGCAAGCAGGTCGCGCACCGGCGGATGCTCCGCGAGGCCCGTTCGGCGGCCCGGCTCAGCCACCCCGGCATCGTCACCGTGCACGACGTCGTCGAGGAGGACGGCCGCCCCTGGATCGTGATGGAGCTGGTCCGCGCCTGGTCGCTGGAGCAGGCCGTACGGCAGAGCGGGCCGCTGCCGGTGATCCAGGCCGCCGAGATCGGCGTGCGGGTGCTCGACGCGCTCCGCCACGCCCACGCCGCCGGGATCATGCACCGCGACGTCAAGCCGGGCAACGTGCTGCTGACCTCCGACCGCGTGGTGCTCACCGACTTCGGCATCGCCGCGATCGAGGGCGACGTCGCCATCACCCAGACCGGCCTGATGATGGGCTCGCCCGCCTACGTCCCGCCGGAGCGGCTGTCGGGCCGGCCGATCACGCAGGCCTCCGACCTGTGGTCCTTCGGCGCCACGCTCTACGCGGCCGTCGAGGGCCGGCCCCCCTACGAGGGACCGGACGCCATGGCGGTGCTCGGCGCGATCCTCACCCAGGAGCCCGCCCGCCCCCGGCGGGCCGGTGCCCTGATCACCGTCATCGAGGGCCTGCTGCGCAAGGACCCCGACGAGCGGATGACCGCCGCGCAGGTCGCGGAGCTGCTGGAGCGGGTGCTGCGCAGCCACGGTTCCAGCACCACGCTCACGCCCAGCCCGGTGCCCTCGTCGGCGCCCTCGTCGATGCCGCTTCCCGGCGACTCCCTGCCGGTGCACCTGATGCCCCCGCTGGACGTGCCGCCGGGGCCGATGCCGTCCAGGATCATCGAGACGCCCTCCGGCCCGATCCGGGTGCCCTACGAGCAGGGCGCCGTCTCCTTCGGGACGCCCTCCTCGGACCCGCTCGCCGTCCCTCGGGCGGGTGACACCGGGTTCGTCAGCCTGTCCGGCGGCCACCTGCGCGGCTACGACGCGCTGCGCGCTCCGGCGACCGTGCCGGACGAGGGCCCGTCCGCGCCGTGGGCGTTCCCGGACGACCCGTTCGCCACGTCGTCCCCGTTCCCGAGCGACCCGTTCACCGCGTCGCCCGTGTTCCCCGGCGACCTGCACGGCGGCCCGTCCACCACCTCGGCGCGCGGTTTCGCGGACGGGCCCGGCCCGGCCGCGCCCGCTCGCGAGGGGTCGCGGCGGTCCGCCCCCGGCGTGCCGGAGGGCGGCCGGGCGGCGCGGTCCGCCCAGGACTCCCGGCCCACCTCACCGTTCCGCGGCGGCACCCGGGCGAGCGGACGGTCACCGGGGGGCGACGCCCGCTCCACCGGCGGCCCCGACCTGCGCCTGCTGATGCTCGGCGTGGGCGGCGTGCTGGCCATCGTGGTCGCCGGGCTGCTCGTCTTCCTGCCCGGGAACGACTCCGACGCCACCGGCACGGGGGCCGTCACGTCCGCCTCGGTCCCGGCCGTGCCCTCGCCCCTGCGGGCGGCCGCAAAGGTCCCCGGCGGGTTCGAGCGGCTGAGCGCGGGGGGCGTGTCCGGGGCGGTGCCCGAGGGCTGGACGGTCAGGACGGGCGGCGACGGAGCGGCCGTCTTCTCCGGGCCCAGGCGCGGCGGCCGGAGCATCACCGTCGCCGAGGTGCCGGTCGCCGACCCGGTGACCGCGCTCGGCCGGGCCAGCAGGAAGGACCTCGACGAGTACACCGAGGTCGGCGTGGCGGCGGTCGACTACCGCGGCTGGAAGGCCGCGGACTGGGAGTACACCTACGTCCGGCCCGACGGGGTCCCCATGCACGGGCTGACCCGCTACGTCGCGGTGGACGGCCGGACCGCCTACCAGATCACGTTCAGGGCGCAGGATCTGGACTGGGAGAAGAGCGCGGAGTCCCTGGAGACGTTCTTCGCCACCTTCACCCCGGCCGGCTGACCGTCCGAAAAGCCCTCGTGACGTGGTCGCGGGTGATGACAGACTTCACTCGTGATCACAAATGACGCAGACATCGACATATCCCCCGGCGACAGGGTGCGGGTCGCCTCCGTGCAGCGGCGGACGCTCGCGGTGCTGTCCGTCGGCCAGATCAGCGGCGGCATCGGCGTCGCCGTGGGGGCCACGTTCAGCTCGGTGACCGTGGAGAGGCTCTCCGGCTCCACGGAACTGAGCGGGCTGGCCGGCACCGCGACCGTGCTGGGCGCCGCGCTGCTGGCGCTGCCCACCGCCAGGTCGTCCGGGCGCGGGGGGCGGCGGGCCGGGCTCACCCTGGCCTACGGGTGTGCCCTGGCCGGCTGCCTGGTCTCGCTGCTCGCGGTGACCGTGCACTCGTGGCTCCTGCTGCTGGCCGGGCTGGTGCTGTTCGGCGCGGCCAGCGCGGCCAACCTGTCCTCCCGCTACTCCGCGACCGACCTGTCCCCGCCCGGGCACTCGGCCCGGCACCTGTCGCTGGTGGTCTGGGCCACCACCATCGGGGCGGTCACCGGCCCGAACTTCGCCGAACCGGTCGAGCGGTTGGGCGTCGAACTCGGCCTGGCCCCGGGCAGCGGCCCGTTCGCCCTGGCCCTGGTGAGCTTCGCGATCGCCCTCGGGGTCGTCCTCGCCGGGCTGCGCCCCGACCCGCTGCTCCTGGCGCGCTCGCTGGCCCGGCCGGCATCCTCTCGGACGGACGACGTCACCGAAGCGACCGCGGCCACCGGGGCCGCCGGATCCACCGGGGTCACCGGATCCGCCGGTGAGACCGGGGCCGCCGGTGAGAGCGGTGAGGCCGCCGCCGCGCCGGGAGCGTCCGGCCCCGCCGGCACCCGCACCTCCCCGCCGGAGCCCCCCGCCCGCACCGGGGGCACGTTCCGTACGGGATGGCGGGTGCTGCGCGAGACGCCCGCGGCCGTGCGCGCGCTGGCCGCGATCGCGGTCGGCCACACCGCCATGGTCTCGGTCATGTCCATGACCCCGGTCCACCTCGACCACGGCGGCGCGACGTACACGGTCATCGGTGTCGTGATCAGCCTGCACATCGCCGGGATGTACATGTTCTCCCCGGTGGTCGGCTGGCTGACCGACCGGGCCGGAAAGGTGGTGGTACTGGTGCTGGGCATGGGCCTGCTGCTGGCCTCCGTCGTCCTGGCCGGCAGGGCCGGGGCGCACGACGTCGGCCCGGTGACCGCGGGCCTGTTCCTGCTCGGCCTGGGCTGGTCCTGCACGCTGATCGCCGGCTCGGCGATGCTCAGCGAGTCGGTGACGCTGGAGCACCGCACGGCCGTGCAGGGCCTGTCCGACCTGCTGATGAACATCTGCGGCGCGACCGGGACCGTCCTGGCCGGGCTGATCGTCGGCGGCCTGTCGTACGGGGTGCTCGGCGCGGCCGTCGGGGTCATGGTGACGGTCACCGGCCTCTGGCTGGTCCTGCCCCTGCTGCGGACGGCGTCCCGCCCGGCCGGTCGCGTCCCCTAGGAAGGCCCGGGGAAAGGGCACCGGGCACGCGACAGTTCCCGGGCGTCCGGCGGGCCACACGGGAGAGGATCCGCCGGAACGCGACGGGCACGGGGCTCACGAGCACGGCTCACGGGCACGACTCACGGGCCACAGCTCATGGCCACAGCTCACGGGCACAGCTCACGGGCACGGCTCACTTGGCGTCGGCGTAGCAGCGCACCGCGACCGCCTGCATGGGGAAGCGCACCGGGGTCGCCCCGAACAGCAGCCGGGCCGCCTCCTCGGCGGCCCGGCCCACCGCCGCGATCACCTCGTCGGCCTGCTCCGCCGGGCAGTGCACCATGACCTCGTCGTGCTGGAAGAACACCAGCCGGGCCGGATCGGGCAGCAGGCCGCGCAGCACCGCCATCAGCACCAGCGCCCACTCGGCCGCGGTCGCCTGGACGACGAAGTTGCGGGTGAAGCGGCCCCGGTCGCGGGCCGCCCGGCCCCCCTCGGGACCGGAGACCAGCTCCCGCCAGCCCGACGAGGGCGGCGGCGAGGTGCGGCCCAGCCAGGAGCGGACCACCTTGCCCTCCTCCCCCTCGCGGGCCGCGTCCTCCACGAACCGGTAGGCCAGGGGGAAGCGCCTGCGCATCACGGCCAGCAGCTTGGGCGCGTCTCCGCTGGTGCCGCCGTACATCGCCGAGAGCATGGCGATCTTGGCGTTGTCCCGCTCGCCGCCGAACACCTGCGCCAGCGCCTGGTAGAGGTCGGTCTGCCCGGCCGCCCTGGCCAGGCCGCCGTCCCCGGCCATCGCGGCCAGCACCCGGGGCTCCAGCTGGGCCGCGTCGGCGACCACCAGCGTCCACCCGTCGTCGGCCACGATCACCTTGCGCATCAGCTTGTGGATCTGCAGGGCGCCGCCGCCGTTGGTGGCCCACCGGCCCGTCACCACGCCGCCGACCACGTACTCGGGGCGGAAGCGCCCGTCGCGGACCCACTGGTCGGCCCAGGCCCAGCCGTGGAAGCTGTAGAACCTGGCCATCTCCTTGTAGGCCAGCAGGGGCTCGACCCCGGGGTGGTCGGCCTGCCTGATGTCACGGGCCCGGGTGGAGGCGACGGGCACGCCCGCCGTCTTGAACGCCCGCAGGATCTGCTGCGGGGAGTCGGGGTTGAACGACGTGCCGAACGCGGCCGCCACCTCGTCCGCCAGGGCCTGCAGCCTGGCCGGTCGCATGCCGTGCACCGGGCGCGGGCCGAGCAGCCCGGTCAGCAGCTCGTCGTGCGCGTCCCGGCGCCAGGGGATGCCGTCGCGGGCCATCTCCGCGGCGATGAGCGCCCCGGCCGACTCGGCGGCGACCAGCAGCCGGAACCGGTGCGGGTCGGCGGTCCGCTCGACGCGGCGCAGCTGGTCGGCGTGGACCTCGGCGACCAGGTCCGCGTCCGGCTCCGGCGCCTCCTCGTCGAACAGGGTCGCCTGCCGCGCCTGGGGCCCGTGCGGGTCGTCCGGCACCGGCAGGCCGCGCAGCCGCGCGTACGCGGCCCTGGCCGACCGGGGCTCGCCGAAACGCCCCTCGTGGGCCAGGAGCAGGCCCTCGGTCAGCGCCAGGTCGTGGCAGCGCGCCGGCCGCACGCCCGCGGCGAGCAGCGACGGGTAGACCTCCCGGGTGTCGGCCCAGACCCAGCGCGGGCGCCGCTCCTCCAGCCGGCGCACCTCCGCGGCCAGGTCGGTCACGGCCCTGGCGGGCTCGCCGTCGGCGCGGAGCACTCCCCCGCCCCCGGCGGCGGGTGCGACCGACACGTTCATGCCCCAACAGTGCCACGCGGCCCCGACATTCTCGTTCAGACGAGCGGTATGGCGATCTCGTCCTCGAGCGGGGGCTCGACCTCCTGCGGCAGGCAGCCGGTCGCGGCGAAGCAGCGGATCCTCAGGGTCTCCGGCGTCACCGAGACGTGCAGGAAGCTCTTGAAGAACGGCGGGGTGTCCCAGTCCGACAGCTCCGACAGGTAGCGGTGGAAGGTCCTGCCCACCGGCAGCCGCAACGGCATCGGCCAGCCGCCGAGGATCCGGGCGGCCCACCGCATCCGGCGCGTGATCGGCACCGGCGGGATGTCGCGCACCGGGGTGTTGCCGATCCGCCGGGACATCAGCGCCGCGCTCTCGGCGGGCGTGAGGTAGAGCCAGCGCATGCGCAGCCGGTCGCTGTAGAGCCTGCTGTAGAACGACAGGGAGTCTCCGCGCAGCGGGTAGCAGCGGTAGTCGTCCTCGTGCAGGCCCGCGACGGTGACCCGGGGGATGGTGTGGGTGGCGTGCATGAACGCCCCCGACCCGCCCGCCACGATGTACTGGACGGTCCGCTCGCCCACCCTGATCGGGAAGCGCTGGTAGTTGTGCACGTCGCCGCCGATCGCCGCGACGTAGTTGTGCGCGGGGTCGGTGACGATGTCGTCGACGGTGCCGCCGCCGGCCAGCCGCGACGGCTTGTACTCGTTGCGGGTGTAGATGGGCTTGCCGGTGATGAGCACCTTGGGCCTGGGGTCGCGGGAGACCTCGCGCAGCCAGGCGGTCTGCTCGGCGTCGATGTCGCCGCGGATGCCGGTGTCCACGCCGACGAGGACCAGGCCCGGGGTCTCGATCGCCCAGTACGGCGCGGGCTGGACGGCCCGCTGGCCGGGCCCGGAGCGCCGCTCGCGCGCCCTGGCCAGCCGGGCCTCGTCGATCGGCTCCGGCCTGCTCCACAGCAGGCCGCGCAGTCCCGAGGGTGCGGGGCTGAACCCCTTCGGCGCGGGGGCGTCGCAGAAGACCCGCATGAAGCCGCCGAGCCCGTCGTACCAGTCGTGGTTGCCGGGGACGGCGTAGATCGGGGCGGGGTAGTCCTGGTACGGGCGGAAGAACTTGTCCTCGTACTCGTTGCCGGATCCGGTGGGGTAGACCACGTCGCTGGCGACCACCGCGAAGGCGGTCCCCTCGCCGATCCTCAGCATGCCCGGCACCACGGCGTACTGCGAGGAGTCGCCCTCCCCGGTGTCGCCGAGGAGCAGGAAGGAGAACTCCGGGCCGACGTCCACCGGGATGCGGAAGGAGGGGTCGACGCCCCGCTCGCGCTGCGCGGCCGTCCACTGGGCACGGACCTGCCCGGACGGGTCGCCGAACAGGGCCGCCAGCACCTCGTTCCTGGACCGCCAGATCGTGCGCAGGTTCAGCCAGGAGAAGGACTCCCTGCCGGGCAGCAGCTCCCTGAAGGTGCCGATCCGGGTACAGGACCAGCCCGCCCCCTCCTCCGACACCCGGGAGGAGACCTCACGCCCGCGTTCCGCCGCCCGCCCGACATCGACCATGACCATATCTTGGCAATGATCATACGAAGTCGCATCCGATCCGGGCGAAGGCGGCCGATCCGGGGGTGCCCGGACACCCTCTCTGGAATATGGTTCTCCCGTGTACGCCTACTGGGAGACCGTTCCGACCAGGTGGAAGGACAACGACGTCTACGGCCACGTCAACAACGCCGTCCACTACTCGATGATGGACACCGTGATCAACTCCTGGCTGATCAGGGCCGCCGGGCTGGACGTCCACGACGGTGACGTGATCGGCCTGTGCGTCGAGTCGCACTGCGTCTACCGCTCCTCGGTGTCCTTCCCCGAGCCCGTCCGGGTCGGGCTGCGCGTCGGGCACCTGGGCCGCTCCAGCGTCCGGTACGAGCTGGGGCTCTTCCGCGAGGACGGCGAGACGGTCGTGGCGGAGGGCCACTTCGTCCACGTGTTCGTCGACCGGGGGACCCGGCGCCCGGCGGAGATTCCCGGGCCGCTCCGGAAGGCCATGGAGGAGCTCGCGGTCACCGGGTGACCTCCCCCGGGCCCCTGCCGCCGGATCCCGCTCCCCCGGACCCCTGCCGCCGGATCTCCGCGCGGGCCCGGGGATCCGGGTGGCCCTGGGCGGACCGGGACGGGTCTCAGTCCCCGGAACCCCCGGCCGCCAGCAGGACCCCGGGGTTGAGGACGCCCTCCGGGTCGAGCCGGTCCTTGATCCCGCGCAGGATCTCCACGCCCAGCTCGCCGATCTCGGCCGCGTGGGCCTCCCGGTGGTCGCGGCCGACGCCGTGGTGGTGCGAGATCGTGCCGCCCGCCCGGACGATCGCCTCGCCGACCGCCCGCTTGGCCGACTCCCACTGCCCGAGCGGGTCGCCGGTCTGCGCGGTGACGACCGTGAAGTACAGGCTGGCGCCGGTGGCGTAGACGTGCGAGATGTGGCACATGACCAGCGGTGAGCCGAGCGAGCCGGCCAGCGAGAGCCGTACGGCGTCGTACAGGCGGGGCAGGTTCGACCAGAAGCCCGCCGTCTCCAGCGTCTCGACGGTCGCCCCGGCGGCGAGCAGCGCGTCGCGCAGGTAAGGCGCGGAGTAGCGCCCGTGCTCCCACGCCCGGCCGGGGTCCGTGCCCAGTGGGACGCCGCCGAGCCCGGAAAGCACGGCCGCGGTCCGCTCGCGCCGGGCGGCCACCTCGGCCGCGGTGCCCTCGTGGCCGGTGACGGCCAGGCAGCCCGTCCCGGCCGACGGCGCGCCGATCTCCGCGGGCCGGGCCAGGCCGATCATCGTCTCGGTCTCGTCGGACAGGCGCAGCACGGTGGGTGCGGCGTCCCGCTGGACCAGGGCCCGCAGCGCGGCCGAGCCCTCGGCGAACGACGCGAACCGCCACCCCTCGTAGACGCGCTCGGCGGGGACGGGCCGGACCCGCAGCCGCAGCGAGGTGATCACGCCGAAGGCCCCCTCGGAGCCGAGCATCACCTGGCGCAGGTCGGGACCCGCGGCCGACCGGGGTGCCCGGCCGAGGTCGAGGGTGCCGCGCGGGGTGGCCACGGTCATGCCGACCACCATGTCGTCGAAGCGCCCGTACCCGGCCGAGGCCTGGCCGCTGGAGCGGGCGGCGGCGAAGCCACCGAGCGTGGCGTACTCGAACGACTGGGGGAAGTGCCCCAGCGTGAGGCCGTGCGCGGCCAGCAGCCGTTCGGCCTCGGGGGCGCGCAGTCCCGGCTCCAGCTCGGCGACCATCGACTCGGCGTCCACCGCGACCAGCCGGTCGAGCCGGGCCAGATCCAGCGCGACGACCCCGGCGAAGCCCCGCCGGGAGGCGACCAGGCCGCCGACCACGGAGGTGCCGCCGCCGAAGGGGACCACCGCGACCCGGTGCGCGGCGCACGCGGCCAGCACGGCCAGCACCTCGTCGTGACAGGAGGGCAGCACGACCGCGTCGGGGGCGTCGGAGCCGTCCCCGGCCCGCATCCGCAGCAGGTCGGGGGTGGACTTGCCACGGGTGTGCCGGACGCGGGCGTCGTGGTCGAGGCGCACGTGATCGGCTCCGACCAGGGAGCGCAGCTCGGCCAGGACCGGCTCGGGCAGCGCGGCGGGCGGCAGCCGCACCTCGTCCATGCCCGCGGCCCCGACCCGGGGCGGCCGCACCCCGAGCAGGTCGCCGAGCAGGCCCCGGACCGCCTCGGGCAGGTCGACGGCCTTGGCGGGGTCGCCCCAGCCGGACCAGAGCATGGGATCCGCGTTCCCTGTTCGATGTTCCACGTCTACACTGTGACATATGACGTCCATCCGTCACAACACAGGCGTCCCCGGGGGCGACCAGGTCCTCGACGCGGCCCGCGAGGTGATCCTCGCGGTCGGGGTGCGGCGCACCACGCTCACCGACGTGGCCCGGCGGGCCGGGCTCTCCCGGATGACGATCTACCGCCGCTGGCCCGACGTGCGCGGCCTCGTCGCCGACCTGATGACCCGCGAGTGGGTGCGCGTCGCGGACAGGTTCGCCACCGAGGACCCGGTCACCGCGGCGGTGGCGACGGTACGGGCGCTGCGCGTCCACCCGCTCTGGCGGAAGATCGTCGAGGTGGACCCGGAACTGCTCCTGCCCTACCTGCTGCGCCGCCGGGGCGCCAGCCACGAGGCCATGCTCGCCCTGGTCGAGTCGGCGATCGTCCGGGGCCAGGGGCTCGGCACCGTGCGCGCGGGCGAGCCGGCCGGGCTGTCGGCCGCGGTGCTGCTGACCGCGCAGTCGTTCCTGCTCTCCGGCGCCACCATGCTCGGCCCGCTCACCGAGGACGACCTCGACGCCGAGCTGGCCACCCTCCTGGAAAGGTACCTGCGACCGTGAACTCCTCCCTGAACGCCGCCCGCCGGGCCCGCGAGCTCGCCGAGATGCCCGGCCTCGTGGTGGACGTGCTGGTGGTGGGTCTGGGGGCCACCGGCGCGGGCGTGGCGCTGGACGCCGCCTCCCGTGGCCTGTCGGTCGCCGCGATCGACGCGCACGACCTGGCGTTCGGCACCTCCCGGTGGAGCTCCAAGATGATCCACGGCGGGCTGCGCTACCTGGCCAGGGGGCAGGTCGGGGTGGCGTACGAGAGCGCGGTGGAGCGCGGCCTGCTGCTCGGGCGGATCGCCCCGCACCTGGTGCGGGCGCAGCCCTACCTGCTGCCGCTGGTCCCGGAGGTCTCCCGGCGGCAGGCGGCGCTGGTCATGACCGGCTACCGGCTCGGCGACGGCCTGCGGGCCGCGGCGCGTACCCCCCGCAGCCTGCTTCCCGGCCCCTGCCGGATCTCCTCCGGGCGGGCGCGCGCCCTCGCCCCGCCGCTGGGCCCGGCCGGGCTGCGCGGCGCCCTGCTGTCCTGGGACGGCCGGCTGCTGGACGACGCCCGGCTGGTGCTCGCCGTGGCCAGGACGGCCGCAGCCCACGGGGCCAGGGTGCTGACCCGCTGCCGGGCGCTGGAGGTCTCCGGCGACGGGGCTCTGGTCCGCGACGAGCTCACCGGGGAGACCCTGACCGTCCGGGCCAGGGCCGTGATCAACGCGGCCGGGGTCTGGGCCGCCGGGCTGCACCCCGGCCTGCGGATGCGCCCCTCGCGCGGTACCCACCTGGTGCTGCGTCCCGGGACGCTGCCCGGCCTGGTCGCGGGGCTGCACGTGCCGATCCCGGGTGAGAGCGACCGGTTCGCGCTGGTCCTGCCCCAGGCCGACGGGCGGGTCCTGGTCGGCCTCACCGACGAGCCGGTGGACGGCCCCGTCCCGGACGTCCCGCAGGCTCCGGAGGAGGACGTCGTCCTCCTGCTGTCGGTGCTCAACTCCGTGCTGGAGGAGCCGGTGCGGCGCGAGGAGGTGGCCGGTGCCCACGCGGGGCTGCGCCCGCTGCTGGACGGTGAGGGCCGTACCGCCGACCTGTCCAGGCGGCACGCGCTGCTGACCACCCGCGACGGGATGGTGACGGTGGTGGGCGGCAAGCTGACCACGTACCGGCGGATGGCCGAGGACGCGGTCGACCTGGCCGTCTCCTCGGGCCGGATCACCGCGGGCCCGAGCCGTACCGCGGCGCTGCCCCTCGTCGGCGCGATCCCGCCCGGCGGACGGGGCGGCGGGCACGACGACGGGCACGTCGGTGAGCGTGGCGGCGGGGACGGCCGGCGCGGTCCCGGTCGTCCCGGCCGGGCCGGGGCCTCCGCGGCGGGACGGCACGGCGGGGTCGCCGACCGGCTGGTGGAGCGCTACGGCGGCGAGGCGGGCGCGGTACGGGCTTTGATGGAGCGGGAGCCCCGGCTGGCCGAGGCCGGGCCGACCGGGGTGACCGGGGCCGAGCTGGTCTGGGCGGTCAGGCACGAGGGCGCCCTGGACGTGGACGACCTGCTCGACCGCAGGACCCGGATCGGCCTGATCCCGGCCGACCGCGAGGCCGCGCTCCCCATGGCGCGGGCGGCGCTGGCCGACCCGCTCCCGACGGGCCCCGCCGAGACCTGAGACCGGCCGCTCCCACCGGGCCGGGCCGAAGCCTGAGACCGGCCGCTCGCACCGGGCCGGGCCGAGGCCTGAGGCCGACCGGGACGCGCGGCCGACCGGTTCCTTCCGGATCCGCCGGGTCCGGTGCGACGGCCTCGCGCCGGGCCCGGTGCGAGGCCGTGGACGCCCGGCCTGAAATTTTCACGGTCCGGCGGGACGTCGGCACAGCTCGCCACCCCCCGGCCCGCCCCGTGCTTGACCCCCGCCCGAGGGCCTGACCACACTCCGCCGGAGCATCACCCCACGGTGACCGCGCGAGTGATCCGCCTCTCCACCACGGTGGCGCGTCGCGCCGCACGACGGAATGTTAGCGCTATCACGTCAGGATTCGTCCTGACGTCCACACCGGAGACCGGCACCGGCCGGCAGGGAGCGAAACGGTGCGGACAGGCACCGACGGCCAGAAGGAGAAGGCATGACGCACGATCACAGCGAGCCCGTGAGCGACGAGCGAGGACCGTTGAACCGCAGAGCCGTCCTGACGACGATGGGGGCCCTGCCGATCCTCGTGGCCGCGACCTCGATCCTGGGCGCCACGGAGGCCGCGGCCGCCACGGCGGTCATCGATCCGGCGGCGCAGCGGCAGACGATCCGGGGCTTCGGCGGCATGGCCTTCGCCTCCTGGATCGGCGACCTGACGGCCGCACAGCGGGAGACGGCGTTCGGCACCGGCGAGGGGAGGCTGGGATTCTCCGTGCTGAGGATCCCCGTCCCCGAGAACCAGGCGGACTGGGGCCGTGACGTGGCGACGGCCAGACGCGCGGCCGAACTCGGGGCGATCGTCTTCGCCTCGCCGTGGAACCCTCCCGCGAGCATGGTGGAGACCTTCACCCGCGGCGGCCAGACCAACGCGAAGCGCCTGCGGTACAGCGCGTACGGCGCCTACGCCCAGCACCTGAACGACTTCACCACGTACATGCGGAACAACGGGGTGAACCTGTACGCCATATCCGTGCAGAACGAGCCCGACTACGCGCACGAGTGGACCTGGTGGACCCCCGCCGAGATCCTCCGGTTCCTGCGCGAGAACGCCGGCTCGATCAGCACCAGGGTCATCGCGCCGGAGTCCTTCCAGTACCTGAAGAACATATCGGACCCCATCCTCAACGACCCGGTGGCGCTGGCCAACGTGGACATCATCGGGGCCCACCTCTACGGCACGCCCTTCTCGAACTTCCCCTACCCCCTCTTCAAGCAGAAGGGCGCGGGCAAAGAGCTCTGGATGACCGAGGTCTACCACCCCAACAGCAGCGATTCGGCGGACCTGTGGCCCCAGGCGCTCGACGTGGGCGAGCACATCCACCGCGCCATGGTGGACGCCGAGTTCCAGACGTACGTCTGGTGGTACATCCGGCGCGGCTACGGCCCCATGCGGGAGGACGGCCAGATCAGCAAGCGCGGCGCCATGATGGCGCACTTCGCCAGGTTCGTCCGGCCCGGGTACGTGCGGATCGACGCCACGGCGAACCCGGCGCCGAACGTCTACGTCTCGGCGTACAGGGGCGGTGACTCCAAGGTCGTCATCGTCGCCGTCAACAAGGGGACCTCCGCGGTGAGCCAGCAGTTCAGCCTGGCGAGCGGCGGCGTGTCCGGCGCCTCGTCCTGGCTGACCGACGCGAGCAGGAACGTCGCCCCCCAGGGAGCGGTGAACGTCTCGAACGGCTCCCTGGTCGTCACGCTCCCCGCCCGGAGCGTGACGACCTTCGTGGCCGAGGTGGGCGGCACCCCGACGCCCACCCCGACGCCCACCCCCACCCCCACGCCCACCCCGACCCCCGGCACGGGACCCCGGGTCGCCTACACGACGAGCTCCTGGAACAACGGCTTCACCGCCACCATCGGCATCACCAACACCGGGACCTCGACGATCAACGGCTGGACGCTGGTCTTCACCCTGCCCTCCGGCCAGGCCGTCACCTCGGGCTGGAACGCCGTCTACACGTCCTCCGGCGGCCAGGTGAGCGCCCGCAACGCCGCCCACAACGGCACGCTCGCCCCCGGGGCCACCGTCGAGATCGGCTTCCAGGCCACCCACACCGGCAACACCGCCGAACCGGCCGCCTTCACCCTCAACGGCGTCCCCTGCACCGTGGTCTGACCGGCGGGTGACCGGGCCCGCCGGGACACCCGGGCCGTCCGCCGCACCGGCGGCGGCCCGGGTACGCCCATGACGAATCCCCGCCGAGGGCATGGCAGGGATGATCACGGGCATAGGGGGCGGCGGGTCCGGAAGGGCGGGTCCGGGACGGTGCTCACCCCGGCCGTCCGTGGCGTCCACGACCGGGCGCCCCGGAGGCGGGCGCCCGCCTTTACCGGCCTATCATCGTTTCCCTCTCCATGACCCTGATAGAAGCGTTAGGTTAGTCTTACCTAAGTCAGGGAGGAGAGGGTGTGGGCGTGAGCAACGGCACGGACAGCGTGGACAGCGCGGGTAAGGCGTACAAGGCGTGCCCGCACCCTCCCGGCTGTCACACCGGCCAGGTGCCCGTCCTCGCCAGCGCCACGGTCGGGGCCCGCTTCTGGCTGCTCATCGAGCACCCCGGCCCCTGGGCCGACCGCCTGGAGAACACCAGCCTCCCCGAGGACATTCACACCCTCCTCAAACGGGCCGGCCGCCTCGGCGTGCGGACCCAGCTCATCCGCCGTCCCGGGCGCAGAAACCCCGTGGAAACCGGCATTCACGTCATGGTCGCGGACTCCACCGCCGCCGAGCCCTGGCTCGCCGAGGGCATCATCGCAGGTCCGGACGATCTTGCCCTTGACAAGCTGGTGGCCGGAGTGGTCCCGCCGTCCTGCATACTTGTGAGTGAGCCGGTATTTCTGGTCTGCACGCATGCCAAGCGCAACGCGTGCTGCGCCCGCATTGGACTTCCCCTCGCTCGGTCCTTGGCAAAAAATTTGCCGGACACAGTATGGGAAACATCACATGTTGGCGGCGATCTCTACGCCGCCAACCTCGTGTGCTTGCCACACGGCCTCTACTACGGCAGCATGTCTCAGGCTGCTGCGATCGCGGCAGCCGACGCGTACCGGTCCGGCGAGGTCATCCTCGACCGTTTCCGGGGGCGCGCGGGCATCCCTGAGCCACTGCAGGCCGCCGAGCATTTCGTTCGCGTCCATACGGGCGAACTGTCGGTCGGCGGAGTGGCCGTGGAATCCTCAAGGTCGGACGGCGCCGTCACCGAGGCAGTTGTGCGCGGTAGTGGCGTTCGTTTTCGGGTAGTGGTTGAACCCATGACGCTGACAACGCCATGTGGTACGGCTTGTGCCGACACGATCACTACCTATCGGCTGGTCACACTGGACAGGGTAACCCCTGTGCTGTATGCCACGTCCGCTCTCACTTGACCTGAGGGAACATCACGGCCGATCCAGGCGTTGGATCCAGGGACGTCACAAGCGTCCTATGCGGCATAAACCCGAAATACCTCTCACTATAAGGTGGTTTTCTCATGTCTCAGGTACGTCGGCAGACCGCCCGGCCTCGGCCCAGCTGGGGCTGGCAGGATGACGCCGCGTGCCGGGGCGAGGACCTCGTGCTCTTCTTCGGTCCCGACGGTGAGCGTCAGCCCGAGCGTGACATCCGTGAGCGTAAGGCCAAGGCCATCTGCGCCCAGTGCCCCGTTCGCGCCGAGTGCCTGGACTACGCGCTCTCCCGTCCGGAGAAGTACGGCACCTGGGGCGGCCTGAACGAGGACGAGCGCGCCTCCGAGCGTCGTCGTCGCATGCGCCGCGCGGCCAGCGCCGGCATCAGTGCCGTCGCCTGAGCAGCCCCTCCACCCGGCTTCCCCCATACGTGTGATCTCGCTCATCCCCTGCGAGATCACACGTTGTCATGTCGGGCCCCGCGCGTGCGGCGCACCCGGAACGGGCGGCCGCACGGCGGGGGCGTCCCATGCTCTCAGGGCCTGTTCCGGCCCGTCTTGCGCATCTCCTTGGTGATGCTCTTCCACCTGCCCTGGATCTCCTTGCGGAGCCGGGCGTCGCTCCGGGACGCCATCCAGGCCGCCTCCCGCTGAAGCTTGTTCCAGCTCTCCAGCCGCCGCTCCGGCAGCGTGCCGTCCTCGATCGCGGCGAGCACGGCGCAGCCCGGCTCGGTGTCGTGGCGGCAGTCGCCGAAGCGGCACCGCCCGGCGAGTTCCTCCAGGTCCGAGAAGACCATGTCCACCCCCTCGCCCATGTCGTACAGGCCGATGCGGCGGATGCCGGGGGTGTCGATGATGAGCCCGCCCCTGGCGAGCGGGATGAGCTCGCGGTGCACGGTGGTGTGGCGGCCCCGGCCGTCCCCGGCCCTGACCTGCTGGGTCTCCATGACGTCCTCCCCGGCGAGGGCGTTGACCAGCGTCGACTTCCCCGCGCCCGAGGCGCCGAGCACCACCGCGGTACGGGTGCCCTCCAGGTAGGAGCGGACGATCTCGACGCCCTCGCCGCTGACCGAGCAGACCGGGTGCACGTCCACCCCCGGTGCGGCGGTGGCGACCTCGTCGAGCAGGAACTCCAGCCCCTCGCCGATCAGGTCGGACTTGGTGACGAGCACCACGGGACGGGCCCCGCTCTCCCAGGCGAGCGCGAGCAGCCGCTCGATCCTGCTCAGGTCGGCGGTGTCGGTGGCGTGCAGGGCGGGCTCGGCGACGAAGACGACGTCGACGTTGGCGGCGAGCACCTGGCCCTGGGAGTCGCCGGAGAGCCCGCCCCGGGAGAGCCGGGAGACCCCTCCGCGGACGAAGGCGGTACGCCGGGGCAGGAGCTCCTCCAGCTCGAACCGGCCCTCGGCGAGCCGGCGGAGTCCCACCCAGTCGCCGACGCAGGGCAGCGCCACCGGGTCGGCGGCGGCGGCCCGGCGCACCCGGGCGCCGTAGTCGGCCCGGAGATGGCCGGAGGCGGACATCACTTCGGCGGCGCCGCGGTCGACGCGGGAGACCCGGGCAGGGATCAGCCCGTCGGGGAGCTCGGCGGCCAGGGAGTCGTCCCAGCCGAGCGCGGCGAGGGTGAACGGTGCGGACGGCGAGGAGCCGGATGACGAAGACGATGATGAAGACGAGGACAACGTGGTCACTACCTTCGGGAAAGGCGGGTGCCCCGTCGTGAGATCGATCAGGCGGGCACCCGGAGGTTGATGGACGGCAGGCTCGTCAGAAAGACCCGCATGGTCCTCACCCCCCGTCGGCCTCGCGGCCGTCCCCCGTGGGACGGCGTCTTCGGGAGAAGCCTAGCGCAACGCCTCCCCGGGGAGGCAACCACAATTTGCCGGCGTGCCACGAGCCGCCACGACCCCGCGGGCGGCCCGTGGCGCGCGCCGGGGCCCGGGACGCGGGGCCTCGGGACCGCCAGGCCCGGACAACTCCAGAGCCCGGACGCGGAGCCTCCGGACACGACGGAACCCTGGACAAGAGCCTCCCGGACACGACGGAACCCCGGGCACGGAGTCCATCGAACACGGACCCCTCGGACGTACCGGCCCGGACACGACGGAGCCCCGGGACGCCGTCGCGTCCCGGGGCTCCGTCACGCCTGCTACAGCCCGGGGGCCGGGAAGTGGGAGGTGAGCTCCCTGACCTCGCCGTGCACGCGGGTGATGACGTGCGCGGCCTCGTCCTCGTCCTTGGCCAGCGCGGTCACGACCTGGTCGATCCAGGCGCCGATCTGCCGCATCTCGGTCACGCCCATGCCGCGGCTGGTCACGCCCGCGGTACCGATCCTGATGCCGGACGGGTCGAACGGCTTGCGCGGGTCGAACGGCACGCTGTTGTAGTTGGTCTCCAGCCCGGCCTTGTCCAGGGCCTGCGCGGCGGGCTTGCCGCCGATGCCCTTGGGGGTCAGGTCGAACAGGATGAGGTGGTTGTCGGTGCCGCCGGAGACCAGGTCGAAGCCCCGGCCGAGCAGCTCCTCGGCCAGCGCCTGGGCGTTCAGCACGACCTGGCGGGCGTAGTCCTTGAAGTCGTCGGTCGACGCCTCCTTGAGCGCCACCGCGATGGCCGCGGTGGTGTGGTTGTGCGGGCCGCCCTGCAGGCCCGGGAAGACCGCCTTGTTCAGGGCCGTGGCGTGCTCGTCGGAGGTGGCCATCAGCATGGCGCCCCGGGGACCGCGCAGGGTCTTGTGGGTGGTGGTGGAGATGACGTCCGCGTGGCCGACCGGCGACGGGTGGGCCCCGCCCGCGACCAGGCCGGCGATGTGCGCGATGTCGGCCGCGAGCACGGCCCCGACCTCGCGGGCGATCTCGGCGAAGGCCGGGAAGTCGATGGTGCGCGGGACCGCGGTGCCGCCGCAGAAGATCAGCTTGGGCCGCTCGCGCAGGGCGATCTCCCGCACCTCGTCCATGTCGACGCGGCCGGTGTCGCGCCGCACCCCGTAGCGGACCGGGTTGAACCACTTGCCGGTGGCCGAGACCGACCAGCCGTGGGTCAGGTGGCCGCCGAACGGCAGGCCCATGCCCATCACGGTCTCACCGGGCTTCAGGAAGGCCAGGTAGATCGCCAGGTTGGCGGGCGAGCCCGAGTAGGGCTGGACGTTGGCGTGGTTGACCCCGAACAGGGCCTTGGCCCTGTCGACGGCCAGGGTCTCGATCTGGTCGATCACCTGCTGGCCCTCGTAGTACCGCTTGCCGGCGTACCCCTCGGAGTACTTGTTGGTGAGAACGGTGCCGGTGGCCTCGAGGACGGCCCTGGAGACGTAGTTCTCCGAGGCGATCAGCTTGACGGTGTCGGCCTGCCGCCGCTCCTCGGCTTGGACGAGTTCGGCGATCTGCGGATCCACGCTGGAAAGAGCGCTCATGCGCCTTCACTCCCCTGTCATCGTCGACATCGCGCGAAGACCCAGGCGCTCGGCCTCCTCGCACTTCAGCTCCCCGGTGGTCGCTCCCACCCTATGCGCCAGTCACGGCTTAGACGATAGCGGACGGACCGGCCCGGCCGAGGCGGCCCGGCCCGTCCCCCGGCCACAACCGGTCGACCTCGGCGTTGAGCGTGGCGCCGATCAGCACGGCCAGCGCGGTGATGTAGAGCCACATCAGCACCGCGATCGGGGCGGCGAGCGAGCCGTAGATGGAGACCGGCGAGAACCAGGCGGCCAGCACCGCGCGCAGCACGGCGGCGCAGGCGATCCAGATCAGCAGCGCGAGCAGCGCCCCGGGCAGCTCACGCCACCAGCGCGTGCGGACCGGGACGCTCACGTGGTAGAGCAGGGTCAGGAAGATCACCGAGCCGATGACGACGACCGGCCAGTACAGGACGTCGGCCAGCACGGCGTAGTCGGCCGGCAGGGCGCCGCGCAGCGCGGCCGGGCCCAGCACGAGCACGGGCATCACCACCAGCCCGATCAGCAGGCCCGCCAGGTAGAACCCGAAGGACATCAGCCGGGTACGGATGATGCCGCGCTCCTCGCCGAGGCCGTAGGCGACCGAGATCAGGTCGACGTAGACGAACAGCGCCCGCGAGCCCGACCAGAGCGCGAGCAGGAAGCCCAGGGAGATCAGCGAGGCCTGGTTGGCGGGGTTCAGCACGTCCTCGATGAGCGGGGTGACGACGGTGTCCACGGCGCTGTCGGTGAACAGCAGGTGGGCCTGCCGGTCGATCCAGTCGCTGACGTCCTGGACCGTCTCCGGGCCGAAGACCCGGGTCAGCTGGCCGAGCACGCCGATCAGGCCGAGCATGAACGGCGGCAGCGACAGCAGCGCGAAGAAGGCGGCCTCCCCGGCCAGGCCGGTGACGCGGTAGGTGACGCCCGCGTTCGTGGTGGCCGCGACGAGCACCCAGAAGTCGGTCCCGCGGATCCAGGAGAGCACGGCCCGCAGCCGTGCCCAGACGCCCAGGCCGCGTACCCACGCGAGCCCGGCACGCCACCGTGCCCGCGGGCCGCGCGGCGAGCGCCGCCGCGGCCCCGGCTGGGGTCCCGGCCGCGGGGCCGGGGCCGGGGCATCGGTGGACGTCATACCGCACAACGGTATTCCCCGGCGCGCTTGATCACGAGTTGGGCGGGCGGGACCGGCGTCACGCCCGGCCGGATCCCCGCCCGAGCGGGACCCGCCCGGTGCCCGGCGGGCCGGCGAACGCCTGGGCGATCGCCGTCCAGGCCGCGGCGGTCTCACCGCGTACCAGCAGGGAGGTGTCGTCGAGGTGGCGGCGCTGCACGACCAGCAGGCAGAAGTCGAGCATGGGACCGCGGACCAGGTCGGCGGCGTCCGGGGGGCCGGCCGTCCACGGCGACCCGTCGGGCATGGTCAGCTCCACCCGGACCGGCCGCACGGGCGGCTCCAGGCCGCGCACCGCGAAGCCGTACGGCAGGGCACGCACCCCCAGGGTGGCCACGTGCCTGAGCCGGGCGGTGGGCGCCCGCTCGACGCCGAGCGCGTCCGCCACGTCCTGCCCGTGCGCCCAGGTCTCCATCAGGCGCGCCGTCACGAACGAGGCCGCCGACATGTCCGGCCCGTACCAGGGCAGCCGCGCGCCCGCCTCCAGGGCGGCGAAGGCCTCCAGGCTCCGGGCCCTGGCCGCGCGGAACCAGGCGTGCACCCGGGGGGCGGCCAGGCCACGGGACGCGGCCGCCAGCTCGTCCACCGCGGAGCCGCCGCGGGCCAGGAAGGCGGTCCGCGCGGCGCGGAAGGCCTCGGGGTCGGTGGCCGAGACCGTGGCGGCGTCGTCGAACCAGGCGAGGTGGCCGATCTGGTCGCGTACCGTCCAGCCCTGTGCCGGGGTGGGCAGCTCCCACCGGGCCGCGCCGAGATCGGTGATCATGGCGTCGAGATCGGCCGTCTCGGCGCGCAGGTCCGCCAGCAATTCGTCCATCAGGCTCACGGCGCCTCCCTCCTGTTCGGCCCAGGTAAGGGTAACGGAGCGATGTTCTGGGAGGGAACGGCCGCAGAATGGACGCATGATCTGTGAGAACTGCAGGGAACGGCGGCACGAGGAGTGCCGCGGGGGTTCCTGGTGCGACTGCCAGCACCAGCCGGCCGTGGAGCCGCGCGAGTCGCCGCTGGACTGGCCGCGCCAGGGCTGAGACCGCCCCGGACCGCGCCGTCCCGGGCCGTCCGGAGCCCCCGGTCCCCGGCCCGGATCTCACCCGGGTGTCCAGATCGTGGACCCGACATTGGACATCCGCGAACGCCGGGGTATCGTCGGAGACATGCCAGCGGACCCGTTGCTCGTCGTGCGACGCCACGTCGACCTCCTGCGTGTCCGCAGTGCCATCTGTTGTGACGTCCGTTGATCGTCGCCCCCTGCTGATCTTTTCCAGCTCGGCCGCGTAACCGGCGTCCTCCTCTGAGTGACCGACCCCCGTACTCGACGATGAGGCGGGAGGTGCCGCCGGTGCGCGTCCGGAACCCTTTCACCGAGCCACAACGAGGACGCGCAATGACGACCCCGGCCAAGCCGGCAAACCGGCACCACAAGCGCCCGCGCGGCGAAGGTCAGTGGGCTCTCGGCTACCGCGAACCCCTGAACAAGAACGAGGAGAACAAGAAGAACGACGACGGGCTCAACGTCCGTCAGCGGATCATCGACGTCTACTCCAAGCAGGGTTTCGACTCCATCGACCCCGCCGACCTGCGCGGCCGGATGCGCTGGTACGGGCTCTACACCCAGCGCAAGCCCGGGATCGACGGCGGCAAGACGGCCGTCCTGGAGCCGGAGGAGCTCGACGACCGCTACTTCATGCTCCGGGTCAGGATCGACGGCGGCCGGCTCGACCTGGCGCAGCTGCGGGTCATCGCCGACATCTCCAACCTCTACGGCCGCGGCACCGCCGACGTCACCGACCGGCAGAACATCCAGCTCCACTGGATCGAGATCGAGGCCGTCCCCGACATCTGGGAGCGCCTGGAGTCGGTGGGCCTGTCGACCACCGAGGCCTGCGGCGACACCCCGCGCGTCATCATGGGCTGCCCGCTGGCCGGGATCGACACCGACGAGGTCATCGACGGCTCGGCGCTGGTGCAGGAGATCCACGACACCTACATCGGCGACCCGGCCTTCTCCAACCTGCCGCGCAAGTTCAAGTCCGCGGTCAGCGGGTGCCCGGCGCACTGCACCGTGCACGAGATCAACGACGTGGCGTTCGTGGGCGTCGTGAACGACTCCGGCGAGCGGGGCTTCGACCTGTGGGTGGGCGGCGGCCTGTCCACCAACCCGATGCTCGGCAAGCGGCTGGGCGTCTTCCTGACCCCCGAGCAGGTCTCCCCGGCCTACGGCGGCGTGATCGGCATCTTCCGCGACTACGGCTACCGCCGCCTGCGGCACCGGGCCCGGATCAAGTTCCTGATCAACGACTGGGGCGCCGAGAAGTTCCGCGACGTGCTGGAGAAGGAGTACCTCGGGTACGCGCTGCCCGACGGCCCCGCCCCCGAGCCGCCGCGCGGCGGCCGCAGGGACCACGTGGGCGTCTTCCCGCAGAAGGACGGCAACTTCTACGTCGGCTTCGCCCCCAAGGTGGGCCGGCTCGACGGCGACAGGCTGCACCTGATCGCCGACATCGCCGAGCGGCACGGCTCGGACCGGGTGCACACCACGGTCGAGCAGAAGATGGTCATCCTGGACGTGGCGCCCGACCGGGTCGAGAGCCTGGTCGCCGAGCTGGAGGCCGCAGACCTCCAGGTCAACCCCTCCACCTTCCGCCGCCAGACCATGGCCTGCACCGGCATCGAGTTCTGCAAGCTGGCCATCGTGGAGACCAAGGCGCTGGCGTCGAACCTGATCGACGAGCTGGAGCAGCGGCTTCCCGACTTCTCCAGCCCGCTGACCATCAACGTCAACGGCTGCCCCAACTCCTGCGCGCGGATCCAGGTCGCCGACATCGGCCTCAAGGGCCAGCTCGTCGTCAACGACAGGGGCGAGCAGGTCGAGGGCTTCCAGGTGCACCTGGGCGGGTCGCTCGGGGTGAACCCGGGCTTCGGCCGCAAGGTGCGCGGCCTGAAGACCACCTCCGAGGACCTGCCCGACTACGTGGAGCGGGTGCTGCGCAACTTCGAGAAGCAGAAGGACGACGGGGAGAGCTTCTCCGAGTGGGTGCAGCGTGCCGACGACGCGGACCTGACGTGAACGGCACGGACCGGCACGCGGACCGGCGCGGGCACGCCGGGGCGGACGACCCCCGGGGCGCGTCCGCGGGACGCCGGGCACGCGACGGGGCGGGGAGGCGGCGATGAGCGAGCGAGCGGTCCCCTTCCACTGCCCCTACTGCGGCGAGGAGGACCTGGAGCCCTACGAGGGCGACGGCGGCTGGTACTGCCGGTCCTGCATCCGCGCCTTCAAGCTGAAGTTCCTCGGGATCGGGGTGCGCTCATGAGGCGCGGCCGTCCCGGGGCGATCGACACGACGACCGGCCGGGCCGCACGGGCCCGTACGGCGAACGAGGATTGGGTGAGCGAGCGATGACAGTGGTGGACGTCGAGGTCGGGTTACGCCGGCAGCGCGGTGCGCTCGACATGCAGGACATCGTCGAGTCGGCCGCGCGGTTCCTGGAGGACGCCTCGGCCCTGGAGATCATCCGCTGGGCGGCGGCGACGTTCGGCGACCGGCTCTGCCTGACCGCCTCCATGAGCGACGCCCTGCTGATCGACCTGGTCAGCCGGGTCAAGCCGGGCGTGGACGTGCTGTTCATCGACACCGGCTACCACTTCGCCGAGACGATCGGCACGCGGGACGCCGTCCAGCAGGTCTACGACGTCAACGTGATCGACGTGAAGCCGTCCCGCACGGTGGCCGAGCAGGAGCGCGACCTGGGGCCGCGGCTGTTCGGGCGCAACCCCGACCTGTGCTGCTACCTGCGCAAGGTCGAGCCGCTCAACCGTGCCCTGGAGCCCTACCTGGCCTGGGTCTCCGGCATCCGCCGCGACGAGGCCGTCACCCGCGCCGGCGTCAAGGTCGTCGAGTGGGACGCCAAGCGCCAGATGGTCAAGATCAACCCCATCGCCCGGTGGACGCAGGAGGACGTCGACAACTACATGGCCGACAACGGGGTGCTGATCAACCCGCTGCACTACGACGACTACCCCTCGATCGGCTGCGCCCCCTGCACCCGCCAGGTCGCCCCGGGCGAGGACCCGCGCAGCGGCCGGTGGGCCGGCATGGGCAAGACCGAGTGCGGGCTGCACGTATGACCTGGCGCTCCCGCGCCGCCGCTCCCCGCGTCCCGCTGGTCGCGGTGGCGCACGGGTCCCGTGACCCGCGTGCCGCCGCGACGGTGGAGGACCTGCTCGACCTGGTACGGGACGCGCGGCCCGGGCTCCCCGTGCGCACCGCCTACCTCGACCACGCCTCCCCGACGCTCCCGGCCGCGCTCTCGGGCCTGGCCGAGGCGGTGGTGCTGCCGCTGCTGCTCACCGAGGCCTACCACAGCCGGGTCGACATCCCGGGCGCGCTGGCCACGGTGACGGCCAGGCGCCCGCTGCTGCGGGTGCGTACGGGCACCACGCTGGGCCCGCACCCGCTGCTGGTCACCGCGCTGGAGCGGCGGCTGGCCGAGGCGGGCGTGGAGCCCGGCGAGCCCGGTACCGACGTGGTGCTGGTCTCGGCCGGTTCCAGCGACCCGCGGGCCAACGCGACGGTCGCCGGGATGGCCGCGGACTGGGCGAGGCTGCGCGGCTGGCGGTCGGTGACCGCCGCCTACGCCTCGGCGGCGGGACCGACCCCGCAGGAGGCGGTGCTGGGGCTGCGCCGGTCGGGGGCCTCGCGGATCGTGGTCGCCCCCTACCTGCTGGCCCCGGGGTACTTCGCCGACAGGATCCGCCGCGAGACCCTGGCCGCGGGCGCCGCCACCGTCGCCGAGGTGCTGGGGGCGGCCCCCGAGGTCGCGGCCGTGCTGCTGGAACGCTACGACGTGGCGGCGCACCGGCCCCGGATGCTCGCCACGGCCTGACCTCAGGGAGAACCGGCGGACGGGGTGCCGCCCTTGCCCGCGCAGTCGAGCTGGACCATCTTCCCGGTGCGCGGGTCGAGCTGGCGTATGTTGTCCCGGCAGACCGGGGGGATCATCTCCCGTACCGTGAGCGACCACTCGAGGGGGAAGGGCCGGGCCGCGGCGAGTTCCTCCTGCCAGCCCTCGAAGACGTCGTCTCCCTGGAACTCGCGGGGCAGTACGACCGCGGACACGACCTGCCCCTCGGCCGGGCGGTTCCCGCCCGGGACCACGCCGACGCCCTCCAGCCTCCTGTAGATGTTCGTGGTGTGCCCGTCGGGACCGGTTCCGCACTGGTGCAGCTGGGAGGAGCCGTCGCCCATCCAGACGACCGCCCGCCGCATCGGCCCGGAACAGCGGAGGGTCACGTGCAACGGCTTGCCACCGGGTCCGATCCGGAGTTCCTCGCGCGTCCCGCCGATCGTGTAGCCGCCCTTCGCGATCACGTTGCCGGGATACAGATCGCCCGGCGGCCGTGACATCGTCGGGACGGTGGGGGACGGCCTGGCCATGACGCCTGTCCAGACGTCCAGGTCGTCGGCGACGCCGCCGCCTGGAGTGGTGAGGGCCACCGCGGCGGCGAGGGCCGCCGCGACCGCGCCACCGGCCGCCCAGCGGCGGCGCCTGATCGCGCGGACGCGCCGGTGGACATCGGCGACGGTCACGCCCCCGCCGCGGCCCTCGTCCTCGTCCCCGTTCAAGATCTCGCGCAGCTCGGATTCGGTGATCGTCATCTCAGCTCCCCAGGGTGATCGCGGCGACGGCCGCTGGATCGACGCGCAGCTTGCGCAGTGCCCGGCTGGCCTGACTGCGTACGGTCACGACCGAACAGCCCAGGATCTCGGCGATCTGCTGGTCGGGCAGGTCGGCGAAGTAGCGCAGGACGATCACGGCCCGCTGCCTGCCGGGAAGCCCGGCCAGGACCTGCCGGACCGCCTCCCGGCCGATGACCGCCTCGGCCGCGTCGGCGTCCGGCGTCTCCGGAAGGGTCTCGCTGGGCAGCTCTCCGCGCCATCGGCGCCGCCACCAGGTGGCGTGCGTGTTGACCAGGATGCGGTAGACGTACGGATCCGGGTTCTCGCCCACCCTGCGCCAGGCGAGCCACGCCTTGGCCAGCGCGGTCTGCAAAAGGTCCTCGGCGCTTCCCCAGTCCCGGCAGAGCAGGTAGGCCGCTCGCAGGAGGCGAGGCGAACACTGCTCAACGTACTGCTCGAAGTCGGCCCGATCTCGCATCGGGGATCCTCACTGCTCGGTGTATGTCACCGATCACTACGCCCCGGCACCGCCGGGGCGTTGCACGCGCCCGCCGTCCTTCGCGCCGGGACCGTCCTCGGCAGTGGTCCGGCCCCGATCTGCGGCCTCGCTTCCCGGTCTCGCTTCCCGGTCTCAGTGCCCGGGCGGGTACGGGGGCTGCGGCGGGTACGGGGGCTGCGGAGGCTGCTGTGAGGGGCGCTGCGGCCCGGCGGTGTGCCAGGAGGGGTGCGGCGAGGAATGGTGCCGTGGCTGCTCGCCCCCCAGAGGGCGTAACGGCGGGATCTGGCGGTGGTAGGGGTCGCCGATGAGCTCCCCGCGCATCTCTTCCCACTGCTCGCGCCAGGCGGCCCACGCCTTCTGGATGGGCTTGGTCCGCGAGTCGCCGATCACCTTGACGTCGCCCATGATCGCGTAGGCCGTGACCCGCACGACGGGCGCGTGCGCGCCGGGCGGGGCCTCGATGACCTGGACCTTCCTGTCGCCCATGATGGCGATGCCGTCGAGCTCGACGTCCACGCCGTCCGGGACGATGATCTTCACGTTGCCCATGACCGCGGTGGCCATGATGTCCACCCCGCCGGTGCGGACCTCGGCCTGGCGCAGGTCCAGCACGACGTCGCCCATCACCGCGACCGCGCCGAGGGGTTTGTCGATCCGCCAGCTGCCGCGCTGCTTGGAACTGCCCATCACCGCCACGAACCAGCGGCGCACCTGGCCGCCCTGGTCCGCCGGGGCCTGCGGGTAGGCGGGTGCCGAGGCGGGGCGGACACCGGGCAGGTCGGAGGTGACCACGGCCAGCTCGGCCTGGGTACGTGCGGTGTAGGCGGCTTCGGTGCGCTCGGTCAGTTCACCGAGGGTCAGCCGCCCTTCGACGGAGGCGACGCGCAGCCATTCGACGGCCGCCTCCCGTTCGGCGTCCGAGACCCGTATCTCCCCGGCATCAGTCATAACTCACAACATATCGCGAGTTGTCGCGATAGAGGATCCCCCTCGCGGATGAACCCGGGTGAACAGATCGATCGATCTCCCTCTCCTCCCCGCTTACCCGCTCTCCCCCGCGAGCCCCCGCGCCCGGGGCCGGCTCGCGGGCCGCCCACCGGGGCGCCACCGCCGCCGGCGTACGGCCGGGACGCGGGGGCACGCCCTATGATCCGGAGGCATGTACCGAGAACTCCTGGACGCGGTGGCGGCCGACGACGCCGAGCGGGCCGAGCTGCTGCTGCAGAGCGGGACGAGCGCCGACCCCGGCGGCCCCGAAGAGCCCACCGCGCTGTACCTGGCGTCGAACCGGGGCCACGTCGCCGTCGTGCGCGCGCTGCTGGTCCACGGGGCCGACCCCAACCGGATCAGCGGTGGCGAGGACGAGGGCCTGCCGCTCTGCGTGGCCTCCGCCTGGGACCACGACGAGGTCGTCACGGTCCTGCTGGCCGCCGGCGCCGAGGTGGCCGGGCGGGAGGCGGGGGGCTGGACCGCGCTGCTGTGGGCGGCCGCCAACGGCAGGGCCGACGCGGCGCGGGTGCTGCTCGCGGCCGGGGCGAGCCCGGAGGAGGCCAACGACAGCGGCGAGACCGCGCTCACCCTGGCCACCCGGCGCGGCGCGCTGGGCGTGGTGCGGGTGCTGCTGGAGCACGGCGCCGAGGCCGACCGGCCCGACGGCGACGGCGACACCCCGCTCTCCATCGCCTACGACTGGCTGGGCACCCAGCTGGAGAGCGCGCTGCTGGAGCAGCTCACCGAGCAGGCCCCGGAGGACTCGCAGTTCGTGGTGGGGCGCAGCCGCGCCAAGGACGGCACCGACCTGGTCACCGTCGCGGCGGTGGGGCCGGACGGGACCCGGGTGGCCGAGCTGACCTGCCAGCGCGGGCACGCGGCCGTCGCGACCCTGCTGGAGGACGCCACCGGTGAGCGGCTCCCCTTCGACGACCTGGTGGAGCGGGCGATGCCGTACCGGGACGTCGACGAGGAGGCCGAGACCTGGTGGGCGGTGGCGAGCTCGCTGAGCCGGCGCGGCGACCGGGAGACCTTCGACGCGGCGGCGCGGCTGTGCGCGAGCGAGGACCCCCGCAAGCGGGAGTTCGCCGTCGACGTGCTCGCCGAGTTCGGCTTCACCGAGGACGAGAAGCCCTACCTGGAGGAGGCCCTGCCCGTGCTGCGGCGGATGGCGGCCACCGAGGGCGACGAGCGGGTGCTGCGCTCGGTGCTCGGTGCCCTGGGCCACCACGCCGACCCGCGTGCCCTGCCCGAGGTGCTGGAGATCGTCACCGCCGACGGCTGGACCCGTACCCAGGCCGATCCGGCCGCGCTGGCCGCGGTGCTGCCGCCGGGGCACGCCGAGGGGCTGGCGCTGCTGGTGTCGATGACGCGCGACCCCGACCCCGAGGTCCGCGACTGGGCGACCATGGGCCTGGCGGGGCTGGCCGAGGACGGCGAGGAGATCCGCGAGGCGCTGGCCGCCCGGCTGGAGGACGAGGATCTGAACACTGTCGCCGAGGCCACCCGCGGCCTGGCCGCCCGGGGCGACGAGCGTGCCCGCCGGGGCGTCGAGCGCGTGCTCGCCGAGAGCGACGAGGACGACGACTACGCCCGCGACCTGGTGAAGAGCCTCTGATCGTGTCGCGCCGCTCCCGTCCGGCCCGCGCGCCGGGCACGGGCCGGACGGGAGCGGCGGGGTCGGCGGGGGCCGGGGCCCGGGGACGGCCGCCCCGTCGCGGAGATCGCAGAATAGGACAGATCGCCACAAGCGCGTACGTTGCCCCTTCGAAAGGATGTTGAGATAGGAAGGAACCGGTGACGCGCCGGACGAGTTCAGCGGAGGTCGAACGTGACCCATGACGTCTTCAACCAGGCCCATCCGCTCATCGGGCACGACGTGTCCGCCGACGCCGCGCTCCTGGACGGGGTGACCCGGGAGGGCGCGGGCTGGGCCACCGGGGAGCTGCGCCGGCTCGGCCTGCAGGCCGGTTCCGAGCAGGCCCAGGAGTGGGGACGGCTGGCCAACGAGCATCCTCCGGTGCTGCGCACCCATGACCGTTACGGCCGCCGGATCGACGAGGTGGAGTTCCACCCTGCCTGGCACGAGCTGATGACCGTGGCCGTCGAGGCCGGCATGCACGCCACCCCGTGGGCGAGCCCCCGGCCGGGCGCGCACGTGGCCCGCGCCGCCAAGTTCTACGTCTGGGGCCAGGTCGAGGCCGGGCACGGCTGCCCGATCTCGATGACGTACGCCTCGATCGCGGCCCTGCGCCACAGCCCGGCCCTGGCCGCCGAGTGGGAGCCGCTGCTGGCCTCGCGCAGCTACGACTTCGGGCTGCGCCCGCCGCTCGGCAAGCGCGGCGTGCTGGCCGGGATGGCGATGACCGAGAAGCAGGGCGGCTCGGACGTGCGGGCCGGCACCACCCGCGCCGAGCCCGCCGGGGACGGTGGCTACGTGCTGACCGGCCACAAGTGGTTCAACTCCGCCCCGATGTGCGACGTGTTCCTGGTCCTGGCCCAGGCGCCCGGCGGGCTGTCGTGCTTCCTGCTCCCCCGGGTGCTGCCGGACGGCACCCGCAACGCCGTGCACCTGATGCGGCTGAAGGACAAGCTGGGCAACCGGTCCAACGCGAGCGCCGAGGTGGAGTACCACGGGGCGAGGGCCTGGCTGGTCGGCGAGGAGGGCCGGGGCGTGAGGACCATCCTGGAGATGGTCAACATGACCCGGCTGGACTGCGTGATCGGCTCCGCGGCCGGCATGCGGTACGGCGTGACGCAGGCGGTCCACCACGCCCGCCACCGCCGGGCGTTCGGCAGGAGCCTGGCCGACCAGCCGCTGATGCGCAACGTCCTGGCCGACCTGGCGCTGGAGTCGGAGGCGGCGACCGTGCTGATGACGAGGCTGGCCGGGGCCACCGACCGGGCGATCGAGGGCGACCGGGCCGAGGCCGCGCTGCGCCGTACCGCGCTGGCCGTGAGCAAGTACTGGGTCTGCAAGCGCGCCCCCGTGCACGCGGCCGAGGCGCTGGAGTGCCTGGGCGGCAACGGCTACGTCGAGGAGTCGCAGATGCCCCGGCTGTTCCGCGACTCCCCGCTCAACGGCATCTGGGAGGGGTCGGGCAACGTCGCGGCGCTGGACGTGCTGCGCGCCCTGGGCCGCGAGCCCGAGGCGCGGGAGGCGTTCTTCGGCGAGGTCTCGCTCGCGGCCGGGGCCGACCGGCACCTGGACGCCGCCGCCGACCGCCTGCGCAAGGCGCTGGACGACCCCACCGACCTGGAGATCCGCGCCCGGCGCGTCGCCGAGGACATGGCGCTGGTGCTGCAGGGCTCGCTGCTCGTGCGGCTGGCCCCGGCGGCCGTGGCGGACGCGTTCTGCGTCTCCCGGCTGTCCGGCGAGGGAGGGCACGCCTTCGGCACGCTCCCGACCGGCCTGGACCTGGGGGCGCTCGTCGAGCGCGCCACCCCGTGACCGGGCCGCCCTCCCGACCCGTCCCTCCGACCGGCGCCGCTCTCCTGACCCGTCCCTCCGACCGGCGCGGCGCTCCCGTCCCGGACCGGCGGGCGGCCGGGCCGTGAGCGGCGCGGGGCCCGTGCCGTGACCGGCCGACGGCTCCCGGCGGGTCCGGCGGTAGGGTCGGTCATGGCCAACGCCTCATGATCGAAAGGACAATCGCCATGGCGACGACACGTACCGCGACGACTCAGTGGAAGGGCGCGCTGCTCGACGGGTCGGGCAACGTCTCCCTCGACACGTCCGGGGTGGGCACGTTCGACGTGACCTGGGCCTCGCGCTCGGAGCAGGCCAACGGCAAGACCTCCCCGGAGGAGCTCATCGCCGCGGCGCACTCCTCGTGCTTCTCGATGGCCCTCTCCCACGGGCTGGCCCAGGCCGGCACGCCGCCCCAGACCGTGGAGACCAAGGCCGAGGTGACCTTCCAGCCGGGCGAGGGCATCACCGGGATCGTCATCTCGGTCCGCGCCCAGGTCGAGGGCCTGACCGCCGAGCAGTTCCAGGAGGCGGCCGAGACCGCCAAGACGAACTGCCCGGTCAGCAAGGCCCTGACCGGCACGACGATCACCCTGAACGCCGAGCTGCTGGGCTGAGACGGCCCGTCCGAGGTCCGGCCCGCGCCGGGCCGATCACGGCACTCGTACGGCCGTCCGTGTCCGGCGGGATACGGGCGGCCGGGCGGGGTCACGAAGAACACACCTAAATACCCGGACAAAACTCCTTATTGCCACCTTAAAGTGACAGGGGCGAGAACACCTTCACCACGGGTGGCGTACCAGAGGAGAATAGGGTCATATGCGCGAAGTCTGGCCGGGACAGTCGTATCCGCTCGGCAGCACCTGGGACGGCGTGGGAGTCAACTTCTCGCTGTTCTCCGAGGTGGCCGAGCGGGTCGAACTCTGCCTCTTCTCGGACGACGGCCGCGAGGAGCGGGTCGAGCTGACCGAGGTGGACGCCTTCGTCTGGCACGGCTACCTCCCCGGCATCCTGCCCGGCCAGCGGTACGGCTACCGCGTCCACGGCCCGTACAACCCCTCCCAGGGGCATCGGTGCAACCCCTCCAAGCTGCTGCTCGATCCCTACGCCAAGGCCGTCGAGGGCGACGTGGTGTGGAACGAGGCGATGTTCTCCTACCGGTTCACCGATCCGGGCAGCCGCAACGACGAGGACACCGCCCCCTTCATGCCGAAGAACGTGGTGATCAACCCGTTCTTCGAGTGGGGCAACGACCGCTCGCCCCGCACCCCGTACCACCAGACCGTGATCTACGAGGCGCACGTGCGCGGGCTGACCATGCGCCACCCGGCGGTCCCGGAGAACCGGCGCGGCACGTACGCGGGGCTGGGCCACCCGGCGGTCATCGAGCACCTGCTGAGCCTGGGCGTCACCGCGGTGGAGCTGATGCCGGTGCACCACTCGGTGCCCGAGCACGCGATGGTCGCCCGGGGACTGACCAACTACTGGGGCTACAACACGATCGCCTACCTGGCCCCGCACGCCGGCTACTCCAGCTCCGGCCAGCGCGGCGAGCAGGTGCAGGAGTTCAAGGCGATGGTGCGGGCGCTGCACGAGGCCGGCATCGAGGTCATCCTGGACGTGGTCTACAACCACACCGCCGAGGGCGACCACATGGGACCCACCCTGGGTTTCCGCGGCATCGACAACAACGCCTACTACCGGCTGCACGACGGGGACCGGCGCTACTACCTCGACTACACCGGGTGCGGCAACTCCCTCAACGTCCGCTCACCGCACGCCCTGCAGCTGATCATGGACTCGCTGCGCTACTGGGTGCTGGAGATGCACGTGGACGGCTTCAGGTTCGACCTGGCCTCCGCCCTGGCCCGGGAACTGCACGACGTCGACCGGCTGAGCGCCTTCTTCGACCTGATCCAGCAGGACCCGGTGATCTCCCAGGTCAAACTGATCGCCGAGCCCTGGGACGTGGGCCCCGGCGGCTACCAGGTCGGCAACTTCCCGCCGCTGTGGATGGAGTGGAACGGCAAGTACCGCGACAGCGTGCGCGACTTCTGGCGCGGCAGCGGGTCCGCCCTGCCCGAGTTCGCCTCCCGGCTCACCGGGTCCGCCGACCTCTACGCCATCTCCGGCCGCCGTCCCGTGGCCTCCATCAACTTCGTCACCTGCCACGACGGGTTCACCCTGAACGACCTGGTCTCCTACGACCACAAGCACAACGAGGACAACGAGGAGGACAACCGGGACGGCACCGACGACAACCGGTCGTGGAACTGCGGGGCCGAGGGGCCGACGCGGGACGAGCAGATCATGAGCCTGCGCCGACGTCAGCGCCGCAACCTCCTGGTCACCCTGTTCCTGTCCCAGGGCGTGCCGATGCTGCTGGCCGGTGACGAGTTCGGCCGGACCCAGCACGGCAACAACAACGCCTACTGCCAGGACAACGAGATCTCCTGGATCGACTGGTCGCTGGCCGAGCGGGAGAGCGACCTCCTCGGCTTCGTCAGGCGCCTGTCCGCGCTGCGGCGCGAGCACCCGGTGTTCCAGCGGCGCCGCTTCTTCCACGGGCACAAGGCCGCCGACGGCACCCGCGACATCGTGTGGTTCACCCCGGCCGGGGAGGAGATGTCGGCCGGCGACTGGCACACCGGATACGCCAAGTCGCTGACCGTCTACCTGAACGGCGACGCCATCACCGAGCCGGGGACGCGCGGCGAGCGGATCGTGGACGACTCGTTCCTGCTGCTGATCAACGCCCACCACGAGGACATGGTCTTCGCCCTCCCGCAGCGGAGGTACGGCGGGCGGTGGCGGCGCGTGCTGGACACCGCCGACGACACCAGCGACACCGGCGTCACCGGTGACCACGCCACCGGTGACGATCACGTCGTTCACGTGGGCGGATCCCCGCAGGTCCTCCTGGCCGCCGAGGAGTCATGGCCGGCCGAGAGCTCGATCAAGGTGACCTCCCGCTCGGTGCAGATCCTGCGCTGCCCGCGGGCGTAGCCTCCGTGCGGGCCCGTTGCGGACCCGCGCCGTTCTTCCTGCCTCACCGCCGCGTGTCGCGCCTTCCCGGGCCTGAACGCCGGTCCGGACGCCGGGCCTGAACGTCGGTCCGCGTGCCTCCGGGGCCCGGCGGGCCGGACGCGCCTCAGGCTCCGGACGCGATCGCGGCGGTGAGCAGGACGAGCACGAAGGTGGTCAGCCCGGCCACGCCGTGCAGCACGACGGCGATGACCGGGAACCGCTGCTCGGCTCCGCGGGCGTGCCTGCCGCCGCCCAGCCAGCGGGTGAACATGGTGAACCCCAGCAGCGCGGAGGCCGTGAGCACGCCGAACGAGAGCCAGGCGAAGATCCGTTCCAGGGTGAGCACGTAGACCACCCAGCAGATCAGCGCGGAGACCGCCAGGACCGGATGCGTGAAGATCAGCAACGTGGGAAAGCGGGTGACCTTGGTCGCCTGTTGTCGGAGTCCTCCCCCGGAGAGCCACACGTACAACAGGTAGATTCCGACCATCGCGGCGATCAACCACGTCACGATCGCGACCAGCCCCACGCATTCCTCCCGCGTCTCGGTGGAGGAATCATGTATCGTCCACGGCCCGAAGTCACTACCGGCCATCACATCCGGTATCGCCCGCACCACATCCGGTGTCGCCCGCGCCGGAGGAACCCGCCGTCCGCCCCCGTGCGAAGGTAGGGGGATGCGCCTCATCCATCCCGGGACGTCGGCCGAGACCGACCTCGCCCGCGCCTACGCCTACCCGGCCGGACCGTGCCTGCGGCTCAACATGGTCGCCAGCGCCGACGGCGGGACCTGGTTCGAGGGACGCTCGGGCGAGTTGTCCGGCAGCGGCGACCGCCGGGTCTTCCACGTGCTGCGCGGCCTGGCAGATGTCATCGTGGCCGGGGCGGCGACCGTACGGGTCGAGGGGTACGGCCCGGCCAGGCCGAAGCCGTCGTGGCAGGAGCTGCGCGAGGGCCGCCCGGCCGCCCCGCCGGTGGCGGTGATCACCCGTGGCCTCGACCTGGACCTGTCGGGCCCGCTGTTCACCGAGGCGGCTCCCGGTGCCCGGACGATCGTCCTCACCTGCGAGGCCGCGCCCGCGGAGCGGCGGCGGGAGGCGGCCCGGCACGCCGAGGTGATCGTGGCCGGGGACGACCGGGTGGATCCCGCGCTGGCGGTCCGCGAGCTCACCGCCCGCGGTCTGGGCCGGATGCTCTGCGAGGGCGGCCCCCGGATCAACGCGCAGCTGGTCGCCGCGGACCTGGTCGACGAGCTCTGCCTGACGGTGAGCCCGATGCTGATCGGCGGTGACTCCGCCCGGGTCCTCGACGGCCCGTCCTCGCTCGCCCGGCTGCGCCTGGCGCACGTCCTGCAGGACGAGGGGTTCCTGTTCATCCGTTACGTCCGGGACGGTACGGAAGCGTCGCGGGAGGACGGCACGAGGCCGGTGGAAGACGGGGGCACGGAGCCGTCGGCGGACGACGGCGTCGAGGCCGGGTAGCGACGCGGGAGACGGGCGCGGGCTTCGGATGTCCGAGGTTCCCGGCGTCCGGGCCTCCGGGGGTCTGGGACTCCGGGCATAGGGCACCACTACTGGACATCCCTCGTAAGAAGCGATATATCTCGATCATGGCACGATCATCCTCATCCTCCGGCGACGAGCTGCGCGCCTCGCTCGCGGCCCGCCGGGAGCTCGGCCCCGACTACGAGGACTCCCTGGTGGAGGGTTTCCTGGAGAAGATGGACCAGGAGATCGACAGGCGGGTGGACGAACGGCTCGCCACACGCTCCCCCGCGCAGGCCCCGGCGGTCTCCCCCTCGGTGGACGCGGGACAGCGGCTGGCGCTGGCCATCGTCTCCCTCGTGGGCGGCGTGTCGGCGACGATCGGGATCAGCTACTCCGAGATGAGCGAGTCGCTCCTCGCGTTCGTCCTGGCACTCCTGTGGATCGGGATCATCGGCGTGAACATGTCGTTCGTCCTCGGACGCCGCCGCCGGGGCTGACCGCCCCCGGCTCCCTCGTCGAGCAGGCGGCACGCGACGCCGCATGAGGCGCGGATCCCCGGGTAGGGCGTGCGCCGCGCGCCGTCCCGGGTGCCGGACATGCCCCGGGTGCCGGTCGCACCCCAATTCCCCTCTTTTCCGGTCGGGAGTTTTACTGATCTTTCTAACAAAGGCGGTACAGGGCTGGTTAGAGCCGTGTCGCTCCTGGTTTACTCCTCGTTCATGTACGGGAGATCCGACATCGCGCCACGGGGGCGTGACACGCGTGACACACGGGAGGTCGGTACACGGTGGTCGAGGTCAACACCGAAGCGCTCAAGGCCGCGACACGCGACCTGATCGACACCTTCGCCCCGATAGCCCAACAGGTCAGCACGCTGGCCCAGGGGACGCATCTCAGCCCCGTCCAGTGGGGTGCCGTCGGCGCGGCCACGGTGGCGCGCGAGTACGCCCCGGCCCGCGAGTACCAGGCCAAACAGGCCGAGGACTTCGTCAAGTGCGTCAACGGGATCAACGCGGGGCTGCTCAGCGTGGTGCTGCACTACCGGCAGGCCGAGCTGGAGACCGCGACCGCGGCGAACGACACCCAGAAGATGATCGACCTGAAGTACTCGGTCTCGGCCGACAGGTCCGCCCTGGACGGGGCGACCAGGAACAAGGACCTGGGTCCCACCGACTGACCCGAGGAGGGGATGCCCCATGGCGGGCGAAGAGGTTCTCACCGGGGCCGGCATCGAGACCGCCGTCCTGGGCGGGATGAAGGTCCTGGGCAAGTACGGCCCCTCGTGGGCCGCCAGCCTGGCGAAGATCGAGCTGGCCGGGAAGCTGGCCAAACCCGCGGCGGGCGCGGCCGCCGTCTGGCTGCTCGCCCGGCCCTGGGACGACGAGGCGATCAGCAAGGTCTTCAACGACTGGCGCACCATCAACCTGAAGCTCTCCCACCTGCGGAACAGGGAGTGGGACGCCAAGCTCAAGGCGGTCCAGGCCGCCTGGCCGGAGGGAGGCGACCGCGCGGCCTTCGACCGGTTCATGGGAGTGGTCCACCAGGAGGTCCAGCAGCTGGAGACGGCCGCCCTGCAGATGGCCAACGCGGTGCAGAGCGCCCAGTCCGACATTCACAAGATCGTCAATACCGCCGGCGTGGTCGTCAACAGTCTCCTCGGCATCATCATCGCCTCGGAGATCGCCCAGCTGATCGGCAAGCAGATGCAGGTCGCGGCGGCCGCCGCGGGGCCGGCCGGTCCCGTGATCGCGGCGCAGGGCAAGGCGCTCGAGGCCGCGGCCAAGGCCACCCAGGCCTCGTCCGGGCTCATCCTGATGGGCACGGCGGTCAACACGATCGTCGGCATCACCGCGTCCCTGCTCTTCAGCATGGGCAACCTGACCTCGCTGATGAGCATGGACAACCAGTTCCCGATGGCGCAGGCCAACCTCGACAGCGACGGCACGGACGGCAGGACGGACTTCGACGACATCACGCGCAGGAGCGTGTCCAAGTCGTCCGAGGGCTGGTCCTACGGCTGACCGTCTCCCCGGGGGCGCCGAGGTGCCGGCGCCCCCGGGGGACGGCCCGGATCAGCTCTCGTACCTGGCCCGCATCTCCTGAAGGCTCCGCAGGGCCTCGGCGAGCTCGGGGTCGGCCGAGAGCCCGGCTCCCCCGTCCAGGTCCGGCAGCCGTCCCTGCAGCGACTCGCTGAAACTCTCCATGCCGCCCAGCAGGGGGGCGAGCACCGCGTCCAGGCGCGCGGTCGCCGCCTTCGACGCCTCGGTCACGGCCTCCATGATGGCCTCGGAGAGCGCCTCCGAGCCCAGCCGCATGGCCCTGGGGTTGATGTCCACACCCAGCAGGGCCCCGCCGGGGGCGACCTCCACGGAGACCAGCCCGTCGGCCGCCTCACCCCGGGCACGCAGGTCGCCCAGCTCCTTGAGCATCCCCTCGTACTGCAGCGAGAGGGCGTCGAACCCCTCGGTCAGCCGGTCCACCTCGGGGTTACCCGTCCGCCAGGAGCGGCCGTCAGGCGTGGTCATGCGTTCCTCCCGGAAACGACTCGCGATCAGAGTTGCCTGAACGATCTAACACCTTTCCGACTCGCAGGGTGCTCACGGGGTCAGGACATCCCCGACACCGCTAATCGGCCCGGCCGAAAAGATCTCGGCCGTGGGGACGGGCGGGCCAGGCGCGGGAGAGGCGGTCCGGCGGGTGTGAAGGACGGGGGCACACCGGAAAGCCGCGGGCACACCGGCGACGAGGCGCGGACGGCGAACACCGGAGGGATGACGGGTAGGTCCGCCCCGGAGCCGCCGCGGCGGCGGGACCGGGCACTCGACGGGACGGACCGTACGGCCACCTGTTGCTCGCCGGGCCCAGGCGCTGGCGCGCCACCCGGACGGCGGCATCCGGCCGGACCGCAGAGCGCGGGCGGCCGGGCAGATGGTCTGACCCCTCTTCCGGGAAGGTGAGACACCCCCCCACAGGTGAAGACGCCGAAACGGGCACTAAAGGATGCTTCACCCGTCAAGATTTTCCTCACCCGCGCCCGAGCCTGTGTCCGCGTCTGTGTCCGCTCATGTGTCCGTGCCCGCGTCCGGGGCCCAAGTTCGCGCCGGCGCCGGCGCCCGTGTCCGGGTCCGCGTCCGCATCCGGGGCCCCTGTCGGCCGCGTCGCGGCGCTGCCGGGCATACCGCTCACCGCATAGGCTGGCGGCATGGACAAGGTGGTAAAGAGCGACGCCGAGTGGCGCGTCCAGCTCTCTCCCGAGGAGTTCCGCGTGCTCCGCCAGGCCGGGACCGAGCGCCCCTACACCGGGGAGTACGTCGAGACCAAGACCGTGGGCGTCTACAGCTGCCGGGCCTGCGGCAGCGAGCTGTTCCGGTCCGACACCAAGTTCGACAGCCACTGCGGCTGGCCGAGCTTCTACGAGCCGTCGAAGTCGGAGGCGGTGACACTGATCGAGGACCGCTCGATGGGCATGACCCGCGTCGAGGTCCGCTGCGCCGCCTGCGACTCGCACCTCGGCCATGTCTTCCACGGCGAGGGCTACGGCACGCCCACCGACGATCGCTACTGCATCAACTCGGTCTCCCTGAGGCTGGAACCCGCCGAGTGACCCGCCGCCGCTCGCCCGCCGGGACCCACCGGCGGTGAGCGGCCCGGCGGATCCCGGGGTTCCCGGATCCGGGAACCCCCAGGCCCCGGCGCGATCCCCCCGGGCTCCGGACGGGCCGTCCCCTCCCGGAAAAAACGGACGGCATCACGCGTAGTATTCGAAGGTCTCCGCAGCGTGTCTCCTAAGGAGCCCCCGTGCATCTCCGCCACAGGTGGGAGGTCGTCGAGACCATCGGCCACGTGACCACCCAGCGCTGCACGATCTGCGGCAGGACCAGGGTCAGGGTGACCTCCACGCGACGCGGTGCGGGCTACTTCCCCTGTTTGGGGTACGTCAGGCGGCAGTCGGGATCGTCCGGGCCGAGCATGTTGGCCAGGACCGGATTCCCGTTCTCCCCGAACTCGGCCTGGACGAAGACCACCGGGCTGGGCGTGCCGAGCTCCCCGACGAGGTAGTCGACCCCGGCCTCGCAGAGCGTGACGGCCTGCTTGGAGTTGTCCGCCGTCTCCGGCAGGTCGGTGTATATCCGGAGATATCCGCCGACCATTCGGACGTCCTTGACCCGCTTGCTCGCCTTGTGGCCCTTGAAGTAGGCCACCGCGCCCTTGTCGGTGTGCCTGGACGGCCCCGAGGCCTTCATCTCCCTGGCCTTCTGCCGCTTCCTGTCGGCCTTGGCCCGATCCGCGGCGCTCTCCTTCTTCCCGGCGTTCCCGGCGTCCTTGGCGTTCTCACGGTCGACCTCGGCCGCCACCACGGTGCCGCCCGCGGGTGCCGCGGGCCGGGCCGCCGCGGGGGCCGGACCGCCCGGTGCCGCCGCCCGGGCCACCCCGCTCCCGGGGGCCTCCTCGTCGGGGAACCAGAGCCCGCCGATCGCGAGGGCGCCCACCGCCAGCGCGGCGATGCCCGCCGAGACGTCGAGGACGCGTGAACGTGTCTGCTTTCTCCGGCGCCCTCGAGCACGCCGCCTGGATCGTGCCAGAGCTTCGCCCCTTTTCACCCTTGGCCTCACATCGACAGGTGATTTTCACCGAGTATGGCAAATCAAAGGGGCGGTAAAGAGACTCTCACGAGATTATTTTCGCCCGGTCTCCCCGGGGGACGCGTTCCGTCCCTTGCGTCCCTGCCGTCGCGCCCCCGGGACCGGCCCTCACACCTGCGGGACCCGCTTCACGCCCGCGGGAGGGCGGAGCCCGTACGGGCACGACGACACCACGCCCCGCGGTGGCGGGGCGTGGTGGCGGGACGGGACGGGACGGGACGGGGACCCGGCTAGGGCAGCGCGGCGATCAGTTCGGCGGCCGGCTTGCGCACACCCGTGTAGAAGGGGGTCTCCTCGCGGGTGTGCCGCCGGGCCTCGGCACCGCGCAGGGTCCGCATCAGGTCGACGATCCGGTGCAGCTCGTCGGCCTCGAAGGCCAGCATCCACTCGTAGTCGTTCAGCGAGAAGCAGGCGACGGTGTTGGCGCGCACGTCGGGGTAGTCGCGCGCCATCCTGCCGTGCTCGGCGAGCATCCGGCGGCGGTCGGTGTCGTCCAGGAGGTACCACTCCAGGGAACGCACGAACGGGTAGACGCTCACGTACCCGCGGGGCTCCTCCTCGGCCAGGAAGGCCGGGATGTGCGACTTGTTGAACTCGGCCGGGCGGTGCAGCGCCATGGCCGACCAGACCGGCTCCGACAGCCGCCCCAGGCCGGTGCGGCGGAAGCGGGAGTAGGTCTCCTGCAGGTCCTCGGCCGTCGGGGCGTGCCACCAGAACATGAAGTCGGCGTCCGCGCGGAAGCCCGCCACGTCGTACAGGCCGCGGGTGACCACGTCCTTCTGCGCCATCTGGGCCATCAGGTCGTCGACCTCGGCGGCGATGCCCTCACGGTGCCCGGGACAGCGCTCGCTCAGCCTGAACACCGACCACATCGTGTAGCGGATCACATCGTTCAGCTCGCGTGCCTTGGGCCGCGGGTTCACGTCCGTCGTCCTCACCCCTTCGTCAGCGAATCGGTCCTGCTCTGCCATTCTCCCGTGGGATCCAGGTGGTCCAGGATCCGGGCCGCCGCGGTGCGGGCGGTCGACACGCAGGCGGGGATGCCCAGTCCTTCGTAGGCGGCGCCGCACAGGGCGAGCCCGGGCAGGGCCGCGGTGGCCGACCGGATGCGGGCCACCCGGTCGAGGTGGCCCACCTCGTACTGCGGCAGGGAGCCGCCCCAGCGGGTCACCCGGGAGTCCCGGGGCGGCCCGCGCACGCCCATCACGTCGGCCATCTCGGCCGTCGCCGCCGCGACGAGCCCGGCGTCGTCGCGCTGGAGCGTCTCCTCCTCGCCGATCCGGCCGATCGAGCAGCGCAGCAGGACCAGGCCGGGGCCGGTCTCGGCCAGGTGCGGCCACTTGACCGAGCTGAACGTGACGGCCTTGACCGTCCGCCCGTCCACGGCCGGGACCAGGTAGCCGCTGCCGTCCGGCGGCCGGGGGAACGCCTCGCGCGGGTAGGCCAGCGTGACGATGGCCATGCTCGCGTACTCGATACGGGCCAGCTCGGTGGCGGCCGGGGGCGCCTCCTGCGCGAGCAGCCTGCTCGCCGCCGGGGCCGGGACGGCGACGATCACCGCGTCCGCCTCCAGCGTCTCGGGCCTGGGGACCGGGCCGGTCACCAGCAGCCAGCCCGACGGCGTCCGCCGCAGCTCGCGCACGGTGACACCGGTCCTGATCGTCGCGCCCGAGGCCGTGGCGACGGCCTCGGGGAGGCTGCCCATCCCCCGGCGCAGCGTGGTGAAGACCGGCCCGGCGTCCTTGGGCGCGTCCGCGGCGATGTGCCGGGCGGCGGCGAGCAGCGACCGCTCGGAGCGGGCCGCGGCGGCGATCCTCGGCATGGTCGCGTCCAGCGAGAGCCGTTCGGCCCTGCCCGCGTAGACGCCGCCGAGCAGCGGCTCGACGAGCCGGTCGACCACCTCGCCGCCCATCCGGGCCCGGATGTACGCGGCCACCGAGACGTCGGTGACGATGCGCGTGGCCGGCAGGGCCGGCTCCAGCCCCGCCCTGGCCAGGCCGCCCGGGGACAGGACCCTCGACCGGGCCAGCGCCAGGAGGTCGGACGGCACGCCCATGACGTGCCCCTTCGACATGGGACGCAGCGTCCCGCGGCTCAGGATGCTCGCGCGGGTGGTGCCGGGAAGGCGCAGCTCCTCGCCCAGCCCGGCCGCCCGGGCCAGTTCCTTGCCCTCGGGCCGCCTGGCGAGCATCGCCTCGGCCCCGGTGTCCACCGTGACCCCGGCCACCTCTGCGGTGTGCAGCTTGCCGCCGACGCGCGGGGCGCCGTCCAGGACGGTGATCTCGAGGTGCTCGTCGCCCTGCCGCAGGAACCACGCGGCGGCCAGGCCGGCGATCCCTGCGCCGATGACCACCACGTGTCTCCGGTTGCCTTCCATGACTCCTGACCGTACCGCTCCGTCCCGCCGGGTCCGTCTCCCGCCCCGCGGCCGCGCGCGCCCCTCGCGCCCGGCCCGCCCCGGTGCCGGACACGGCGCGGAACGTGACGTCATCGTGACCGCCCCGCTCCGAACCCCGCCCCCGCGCCCTTCGTCATCAGGGTCATGAACAGATTCCGGTACGGTCCCCGGGCGGCCGTCGCCCTGGCAGGTCTGGCACTGCTGGTGACCGCCTGCGGGGGAGGCGCGATGACGTCCTCCGACGCCGTGGCCCCCGCCGCCCCCGCGGCCGGCTCCGGCTCCGGCTCCGACGGCGGGTCGGAGGCCGGGTCGGCCCGCCGGCAGGCGCCGGGCGAGACGGCCGCCAAGGTCGAGTCCCGGGACGAGGCGGCGAAGCCCGGTCAGGTGGAGGTGGTCCCGCAGGACAGGGCCATCGTCTACACGGCCGAGATGACGGTGCGGGCCAAGGACGTGACCGCCGCGGCGGACACCGCCCGCCGGGTCGTCACCGCCGCGGGCGGCTACCTGGCGATGGAGAGGTCGGACTCCCGCTCCGAGGGTGAGGGCAGCGCGACGCTGGTCTTCAAGATCCCGCCGGGGAACTACCCCGGCACGCTCGACCGCCTCGGCAGGGAGCTGGGCACCCGTGAGTCGCTGACGCAGAACACCGAGGACGTCACCGAGGAGGTGGCCGACGTGGAGAGCCGCCTGAAGTCGGCCAGGGCGGCCCTGGAGTCGCTGCGCACCCTGCTGAAGCGGGCCAACACGATCGGCGAGGTGCTCCAGGTGGAGCGGGAGCTCTCCGACCGCGAGAGCGAGCTGGAGTCCCTGCAGGCCAGGCAGAAGTCCCTCGCCGCGCAGACGAGCGTGGCGACGCTGACCCTGAACCTGGTGGGCCCGGCCGCGGTGGTGAAGCAGGAGGAGGAAGAGCCCTCCGGCTTCCTGGAGGGTCTGCGGAAGGGCTGGAGCGCCTTCGTCACCGCCGTCAAGGTCGGCCTGACCCTGCTGGGCGTGCTGCTCCCCTGGCTGGTCGCGATCGGCCTGGTCTGGGCGATCGTGGCGTTCGTCCTCCGCCGCAGGGGGCGCGACGGCCACCGGCCCGCTCCGGCCGGACGGCCCGCGGCACCCGGCGGCCCCGCCCTCGGCGCGGACGGGGACCGTACGGACGGCGAGCCGGACACGCAGACGGACCGTCGGGTGTACGGGGAGGGCGGGAGCGACGGTCACGACGAGGACCGCGGGAACGCCCCCGGCACGGACGGGCCTCGTACGGACGCCCCCCGTACGGACGAACCCGGCACGGACGGACCTCGTGCGAACGGACCCGGCATGGACGAGCCTCGTGCGGAAGGGCCCGGCGCGGGGGGAAGGGCCGGGCGGTAGGGGTCAGCGGGCCGAGGCCGCGTGCACGAAATCGGTGAGGCGGGCCAGCTGGTCGGGGTCGGTGCCGGGAAGCACCCCGTGGCCCAGGTTGAACACGTGGCCCTCCAGCCCGGCGGCGCGGGCGAGGATCTCGCCCGCCCGCCGCTCGACGACCTCCCAGGGGGCGAGCAGGATCGCTGGGTCCAGGTTGCCCTGCAACGCCTTGCCCGGGCCCACCCGCCGGGCGGCCTCGTCCAGCGGGACCCGCCAGTCGACGCCGACCACGTCGGCCCCGGCCTCGCCGAGCAGGCCCAGCAGCTCGCCGGTGCCGACCCCGAAGTGGATGCGCGGTGCGTCCAGCCCGGCCAGGCCGTCGAAGATCCGGCTCGTGTAGGGCAGGACGAACTCGCGGTAGTCGTCGGGCGAGACCGCGCCGACCCAGGAGTCGAAGAGCTGGACGGCGGAGACGCCCGCGTCGAGCTGGACGCGCAGGAAGCCCAGGGTGATCTCGGTCAGCCGGTCCATGAGCGCGTGCCAGAGCCCCGGCTCGCCGTACATCATGGCCTTGGTGTGGTCGTGGTTCTTGGAGGGACCGCCCTCGATCAGGTACGACGCCAGCGTGAACGGGGCGCCCGCGAAGCCGATGAGCGGGACGGCTCCCAGCTCCTTGGTCAGCGCCTGGACGGCCTCGGTGACGTAGGAGACGTCGTCCGGCTCGATCGGGCGCAGCGCGCGGGCCGCGTCGGCGTCCCTGATCGGCGCGGCGACCACCGGCCCGACACCGGGCTTGATGTCCAGGTCCACGCCGATCGCCTTGAGCGGGACGACGATGTCGCTGAAGAGGATGGCCGCGTCCACCCCGTACCGGCGCACCGGCTGCATCGTGATCTCGGTGACCAGGTCCGGGGTCGCGCAGGCGGTGAGCATCGGCACCCCCTCGCGGATCGCGCGGTACTCGGGCAGCGAGCGACCGGCCTGGCGCATGAACCACACCGGCGTGTGGGGAACGGGCCGGCGGCGGCAGGCGCGGAGGAAGGCGGAGTCGGCGGGCTCGGAAGTCACTCCCCCAGGGTCCCACGACGGTGGACCGGTCGGTTCGGCGCGGTCGGGAACCCGATGCGATCAGCGGGAATCGCCTTTGTCCACCGCGTTCGTCCCTGAGAATGCCCGCATATTTTTAAATGATGATAATAATCGCGTATTACCAGTTTTGGGGCGTTCGTCCTCTTGGATCCGATGTCGGCGCGCCCCCGCCGGAGCAGGCGGCGCGGGGAGATCATGTTTCCGGGTACAGTTCCTCTCATCGGTGATCCTGGCCCGGCCCCCGGCTGGTCCAAATGTTCGCCAAGTCACCGCGCGGCATCGATTCCTGCACCACTTTGGGGACACGCCGAGCACGCTGCGCGGAAATGTCGGCGCGACGTGCCAACGTCGGACCACGACCCGACGAAAGGCCCGTGCGATGTCCACCATGTGGAGTTCACCCGAACGTCGCGGTGAGCACCGTGCCTCCTGCGCTCGCGGGCGGGTCCTCGAACAACGGTCCCGTCAACGGTCCCGTCCCGGCGGCGACCCGGGCGGGCGCCTCGTCCGACCAGGGGCCGGGCACGACGGTGGACGGGGCCGCGCCACGCGCGGCCGTACGTCCTTCCCGGGAGTTCTCCTCGGCGGGGTCGCACCCGCCCCGCACAGGCCGCAGACAGCGGCTTGATCGGTTCCTATGGCTCCTATACGCACCCCAGTGGTCCCCATGCGATCAGTTTCGACCTACGCTTCCGATATGACCGTCGGTGACGCGCCGCCCGCTCCCGCCGCCTTCAGGCGCGCGGTGGCGAGCATGCACCCCGCGGAGGTCAGACCCGAGATCGAGCTGGAGGACATCCCGGCACCGCAGCGCCTGGCCCCGTACTCGGCCGCCATCGGCGCCTCGGTCTATCGCGACGACGACGAGCTCGCGATCGGGCGCCTCATCATGCTCTTCGACCCGGAGGGCCGGAACGGCTGGGACGGCCAGTTCCGGCTCGTCGCCTACGTCCGGGCCGACATGGAACCCGAGATCACCGAAGACCCGCTGCTCGGCCCCGTCGCGTGGAGCTGGCTCACCGAGTCGCTCGACGCCCACGACGCGGGTTACGCCGCCGCGGGAGGCACCGTCACCAAGGCGGTCTCCGAGGGCTTCGGCAACAAGGCCGAAGATCCGGTGACCACCGAGCTGGAGCTGCGCGCGTCCTGGTCACCGCTGCAGGAGGACCTGTCCGGACACGTCGCCGCCTGGTGCGATCTGATGTGCCTCGCCGCGGGCATACCACCCCTGCCACCCGGCGTGGCGGCGCTGCCGCCGCGCCGTCGCGAGGATCCGGAGCCCTTCAGAACGTGACCGACGAGACGACCGTAGTTCCGCTGCTGGAGCCCCGCGAGGGGATCCCGCCCGTCATCGAGGACCAGGCGGCCCTGGCGCGCGTGGTGCGCGCCTTCGCCGAGGGCACCGGTCCCGTCGCCGTGGACGCCGAGCGCGCCTCCGGTTACCGCTACAGCGGCCGGGCGTACCTGGTCCAGCTGCGCCGGGCTGGCGCGGGCAGCGCGCTGATCGACCCCATCCACTGCCCCGACCTGTCGGAGCTGGACGCGGCGCTGGCCGGTGCCGAGGTGGTGCTGCACGCCGCCTCCCAGGACCTGCCGTGCCTGGCCGAGGTGGGTTTCCACCCGCGCGAGCTGTTCGACACCGAGCTGGCCGGCCGGCTGCTCGGCTACGAGCGGGTCGGGCTCGGCCTGATGGTGGAGAACGTCCTGGGCCTGCGGCTGGAGAAGGGCCACTCCGCGGCCGACTGGTCCACCCGCCCGCTGCCGGAGGACTGGCTGCGCTACGCCGCGCTCGACGTCGAGGTCCTGATCGAGCTGCGCGACGTGCTGCACGCGGAGCTGGAGTCCACCGGCAAGCTGGCCTGGGCGCGTGAGGAGTTCGCCGCCGTGCTGGCGCACCGGACCCCGGCCCCCCGCTCCGACCCGTGGCGGCGCACCTCGGGCATCCACAAGGTCCGCTCGCTGCGCGGCCTGGCGGTGGTGCGGGAGCTGTGGACGCTGCGCGACCGGCTGGCCCGTGAGTCCGACGTGGCCCCCGGCAGGGTCCTGCCGGACTCGGCGATCGTCACCGCCGCCCTGGAACTGCCCCGCACCACCAAGGCGCTCACCGACATCCCCCCGTTCACCGGTCGCAGCGCCCGGCGGCACCTGCGCGACTGGCTGGCCGCCATCGGCACCGCCCGCTCGCTGCCCGACGCGGAGCTGCCCCAGCCGAGCGTGCAGGGGGACGGGCCGCCCCCGGCCAACCGGTGGATGGACCGCGACCCGGTCGCCGCCCGCAGGCTGGCCGCCGCCAGGACCGTGGTCGCCGCCCTCGCCGACGAGCACCACATGCCCGCGGAGAACCTGATCCAGCCCGACGCGGTACGCCGCCTGACGTGGGAGCCGCCCGAGGTCGTCGACGACGAGACCGTCGCCGCCCGGCTGCGCGAGCTGGGCGCCCGCGAGTGGCAGATCGCGCTGACCGCCCATCCGATCGCCAAGGCCCTGCTCCGTCTGGAGATCAAGGGACAGGCGTGAGGGGGCGGGGCACGGCCGCTCAGCTCGTCGACAGCGCCCGTGGCAGGCGCAGCCCCGTCCCGGCGCTCCCGGTGCCGGAGGACGCCGGGCGCGCGTAGGGAATGGCGCACCACACGGTCCGGCCCAGGCCCCGGCCGTGCTCGCACGTCCCCCCACCGCCCGCCCGAGAGCCGGTCCACGATGAGCAGGCCGCGACCGCGTCCGGCTCCGGGCCGGTCGCGCGGGATGTGCGGCACCCGGGAGGTGGAACCGGCGTCGGAGACCTCCACCCGGACGGAGTCGGCGCTGTCGGTGAGCGTCAGCCCGATCAGGTCGTCCACCGGCCCGCGGTCGGAGTGCTCCACGGCGTTGGCCAGCAGCTCGGAGACCACCTGGACGACGTCCGTCAGGAGGGCGTGGTCGGCGCCGAGGGCCTCGCGCGCCTCCCGGCGTGCCTGCCGTACCGATTCATGATTGTTGTCCAGAAATATCTCTGCGAGCTTTCTCGGTTCCATGCTCGACGCCCCCCACCTGGATTTCATGAATCGCCGTCTTCGTGGCCGTCCCCGACGGGAATCCCCACAGGGACGACTACCCTACGCGTTCGTTCCGACACTCAGTGGAGGCGCTTTCGCGCTTCTGTCCGGTGACGCGGCAGGGCCGTGGCCGTCGGCCGGTTCAGGCCCGGTGCGGACCCGGCGCGGACCCGGCGCGGACCCGGCGCGGGCCTTTCACCGGTACGGGATTCGGCGCGGACGGCACGGAGGATTGCCCGCGAATTCGCGGCCGGGATCGGCACGATGCGAGGCTTTCTGGTGATTCAGGTGTTTCAGCGGAATCCGGCGGGCGTCATCCGCCGCCGGGCGTCGTGAATCGCGGTCCCGTCGCTCGCGCGTCCCCGGATCGGGCATGACACGATCCCGGACGGCGTCGAGGAGACGGCACGGCGGCCGGTCCGCCCCCGTGGTGGGGGCGGGCCGGCCGGTGCGGGGTCAGCAGGTCGCGAGCATGTTCTGCAGGGCGGTCTTCTCCGAGCTCTGCAGGGTGAGCTTCCAGTGGAACTTCACCTGGATCCACGCCCTGGCGTAGGTGCAGCGGAAGGTGCCCAGCGGCGGCTGCCACGTCGAGGGGTCCTGGTCCCCCTTGGCCTGGTTGACGTTGTCGGTCACCGCCCACAGCTCCGGTCCGCCGAGGTCGTTGGCGAAGGCCTGCCGCTGCGCGGTGGTCCAGGAGTGGGCACCGGAGCGCCAGGCCTCGGAGAGCGGCACCATGTGGTCGATGTCGATGTCGCTCGCCGCGGTCCAGGTGGCGCCGTCGAACGGGGAGTACCACCTGCCCGAGGTGGCCGCGCAGCTGGAGTTCACGACCACTCCGGTGCCGTCCCGCTTGAGCACGGTCTCGCGGGTGTTGCAGGCGCCGCTGACGGTGATCCAGTGGGGGAACAGGGTCCGGTCGTAGGAGGACTGGTTGGTCTCCGGCGCCACGGTGAGCGTGGCCAGACGGCTGGCGGCGGTGGGCGCCGAGGGGATGTTGGGAGGGGTCGCGCCCGCCGTCCCCGGGGTCAGGGAGAAGCAGAGGGCGGCGGTGGTGAGGGCGGCGGAGACCGCGGTGACGACTCGCTTCACGAGTTGCCCCTTCTGTCGCTCCGCCTCGGCCAGTCGGGGGGTCTGGGCACGGCGAGGGGGAGGACAGACGGAACGTCTCAAGTCATGACAAATGAGCAAATGTCATGGTTTGACGATCAGTCAGGGGGCCGTTGGTCGGATCCTGACGCACGTTTCCCGGCGCGGGGTCGTGATCTGCGGGGACTTCTCACCCGCGCTCGCCGCCGTTTTCCTTTTCCGCCGACAGGGCCGGAGAAAGTCCGGTGAACGGCAGGAAACGCCCGGGGAAATCCCCGCCGCGGCCGTACCGGCGTACGGGGAGAGCACGATCGTGTGTGTCCCGGCACATGGAACACCACGTCATGACGTGGATCGCTGGTTAGGAATATCACACGACCCCGTCCCTTCGAGGTGCTTGCCGCGACCCCCGCGGCTACCGTACGGTGGTACGGAAAGCGCTTTCCATTGGAGGTCCGGAGAAGATGTCCCCGCAAAGCATCGGCGTCGTGATGAACGGCGTCACCGGTCGCATGGGTTACCGTCAGCATCTGGTGCGATCGGTTCTGGCGATCAACGAGCAGGGCGGCGTGCCACTGGCGGGCGGCGGGCGGGTTCTGCTCAGGCCGGTGCTGGTGGGCCGGAGCGCGGAGAAGCTCGAACGGCTGTCCGCCGGCCACGACATCGCCGAGTGGACCACCGACCTCGACGCGGCCCTCGCCGACGACACCAACCTGATCTACTTCGACGCCCAGGTCACCCAGGCCCGGGTGAAGGCCGTGCTCAAGGCGATCGACGCGGGCAAGCACGTCTACGCCGAGAAGCCCACCGCGGAGACCTCCGAGGACGCGCTGGCGCTGGCCGAGGCCGCCGCCGCCAAGGGCGTGAAGAACGGCGTCGTGCAGGACAAGCTCTTCCTGCCCGGCCTGCTCAAGCTCAGGCGCCTGATCGACGGGGGCTTCTTCGGCCGCATCCTGTCGGTGCGCGGCGAGTTCGGCTACTGGGTGTTCGAGGGCGACTGGCAGGCCGCGCAGCGCCCCTCGTGGAACTACCGCACCGCCGACGGCGGCGGGATCGTCCTGGACATGTTCCCGCACTGGGCGTACGTGCTGGAGAACCTGTTCGGCCGGGTCACCTCGGTCTACGCCCAGGCCGTCACCCACATCCCCGAGCGGGTGGACGAGGCCGGTGAGGCCTACCGCGCCACCGCCGACGACGCCGCGTACGGGATCTTCGAGCTGGAGGGCGGGATCGTCGCGCAGATCAACTCCTCCTGGAGCGTCCGGGTGAACCGCGACGAGCTGGTGGAGTTCCAGGTCGACGGCACGCACGGCAGCGCCGTCGCGGGCCTGCGCAACTGCCGGATCCAGCACCGGGCCACCACCCCCAAGCCGGTCTGGAACCCCGACCTGCCGGTCACCGCCCGCTTCAGGGACGACTGGCAGGAGGTGCCCGACAACGCGGAGTTCGACAACGGCTTCAAGATCCAGTGGGAGCGGTTCGTCCGCCACGTCGTCGAGGACGAGCCCTTCCCCTACGACTTCGCCTCGGGCGCGCGCGGCGTCCGCCTCGCCGAGCTCGGCCTGCGCTCCTCGGCCGAGGGCCGCCGCCTCGTGGTGGAGCCCTGATGAGGATCGCGCTCCCCGGCGGGGCACACGTCCTGCGCGAGCCGGTGACCTGGGACAGGACGGCGAGCCCGGCCGGCTCCCGCGTCGTCTACGCCGCCGCCCACGTGGTCGCCGACCCGCTCGGCGACAACACCCCCGGCTCCCCCGCCGCCGTCGACTGGGACGCCACCCTGCGGTTCCGCCACCACCTGTGGTCGCACGGGCTGCGGATCGCCGACGCCATGGACACCGCGCAGCGCAACATGGGCCTGGACTGGCCCGCCACCCGCGAGCTGATCCGGCGCAGCGCCACCGAGGCGAAAGCATTCGGTGACCCGGCCACGCTGGTCGCCTGCGGCGCCGGTACCGACCAGGCCCCCGCACGCCCGGACCCTGGACGAGATCGTCGCCGCCTACACCGAGCAGATCGAGACCGTCCAGGAGGCGGGTGCCGGGGTCATCGTGATGGCGAGCCGGCAGCTGGCCGCGGCGGCCCGGGGCCCGGAGGACTACCACCGGGTCTACGGCGAGCTGCTCTCCCGGGCCGACCGCCCGGTGATCCTGCACTGGCTGGGCGAGATGTTCGACCCGAACCTGGCGGGCTACTGGGGCTCGAAGGACGTGGCCGAGGCCACCGCGTCGTTCCTCGCGCTGATCCGCGAGCACGCCGCCAAGGTGGACGGGGTCAAGGTCTCGCTGCTGGACGCCGAGCACGAGATCGGGCTGCGCGCCGCGCTGCCCGAGGGCGTCAGGCTCTACACCGGCGACGACTTCAACTACCCCTCGCTGATCAGGTCCGGCAGCCACGCGCTGCTGGGCATCTTCGACGCGATCGCCCCGGCCGCCGCCGCGGCCCTGCGGGCGCTCGACGCCGGTGACCTCGACCGCTACGACGAGATCCTGGCGCCCACGGTCCCGCTCTCGCGGAAGATCTTCGAGGCTCCCACGTACAACTACAAGACCGGCATCGTCTTCCTGGCCTGGCTGAACGGCCACCAGGACGCCTTCTGCATGGTCAACGGCGCCCAGGCCGCGCGCTCGCTGCCCCACCTGGCCGAGGTGTTCCGCCTGGCCGACCGGGCCGGGCTGCTGACCGACCCGGAGCTGGCGGTCGCGCGGATGCGCTCCCTGCTGGCGGTGAACGGCCTGTGAGGACCTCCGCGGCGACCGCCGCACCCAAGACCCCCGGCCTGGCCGCGCGGACGGGAGCGTGGCGATGAGCCGTTTCTCGCTCAACCAGTGGACCACGAAGCGGTGGTCGGTGGCCGAGGTGGTCGACGGGTGCGTGCGGCACGGCGTCGAGGCCGTCGGCCTGTGGCGGCAGGACGTGGCCGCGCAGGGCCTGGAGGAGAGCGTCAAGCTCGTCGCGGACGCGGGCCTGCGGGTGTCGTCGCTCTGCCGGGGCGGTTTCCTGACCACCGGCTCCCCCGAGGCCCTGGAGGACAACCGCAGGGCGATCGACGAGGCCGCGGCCCTGGGCGCGGCCTGCCTGGTGATGGTGGTCGGCGGCCTGCCCGGCGTGGTGCCCGGCGAGCCGCTGGGGACCTTCTCCCGCGACCTGCCCGCCGCCCGGGAACGGGTCGCCGAGGCGCTGGCCGAGCTCGCGCCGTACGCGGGCGAGCGGGGGGTGCGGCTGGCCCTGGAGCCGCTGCACCCGATGTACTGCGCCGACCGGGCCGTGCTGTCCACCCTCGGCCAGGCCCTCGACCTGGCCGAACCGCACCCCGCCGAGCAGGTGGGCGTGGTCGTCGACACCTTCCACGTCTGGTGGGACCCGCAGGTCCTCGACCAGATCGCCAGGGCCGCGGGCCGGATCGCGAGCTACCAGGTGTGCGACTTCCTGTCCCCGCTCCCGGCCGACGTACTGCTCGGCCGGGGGGTGATGGGCGACGGGGTGATCGACTTCGCCCCGCTGACGGACGCGGTGGCCGCTGCGGGCTACACCGGGGACGTCGAGGTGGAGATCTTCAACGCCGACCTCTGGGCCGCCGACCCGGACGAGGTCCTGGCCAGGGTCAGGACCGCCTTCGGCGCGCTCATCGGGGTCTGAACGCGTCCCCGCAGCCATTGGGCCGCCATCAAGCCGCCGCCGGATCGCCGCCGGGCCGCCGCCGGGTCCTCTCGGGGACGCGGAGGCGGTCCGGTGGCGGTCCGACGGCGGGGAGGGTCGGTGGCGTCCCGCCAGGGGACGACCGCCCCGGGACCGTTCCAGAGGATGCAAAACGAGTTCATCGGCCCCGGATCGGGGCTTCACGTTGGAGTGACGACGCCGGTACTCGTACGGTAGGGGTATGACGACCGCAGAGAGCGAAGCCAGCCCCGCCGTACAGCGGCCGCCGGAGCATGTCCTGGCCGTACTCGAGGCCATTATGGAGTGGGAGGCGGCCAACCCCGACTCGGCGCCGTCCGGGCAGGGAGAGGCGATCCTCTGGGCCTTGGGCAAGCGCGAGCAGGCGCCCATCAGCGGGCGCCCCAGTTCCGGGCCCCCCAGCCTCGCCGACGCCCGTGCGGAGATCGACGCCGCCGAGCGGGTGCCGCGTGAGGGCCGGGTCGTCCCGGCCGACGGAGTGATCAGCACCTTGAACTGGCTGATCGGCGCCAAGGACGGCCTGCCGATCCCCGGCCGCCGCTCCTCGGAGGGGCACGGGCACCTGGTCGGCGGGCGCGGGGTCATCCTGCGCACCGAGGCCGAGATCAGCCGCATCGCCGAACTGGCCCGTACGGGCATGCCCAACGCCGCGGGCGAGTGGGAGAAGGAGTGGTGCTCGGGGACCGTCGCCGTGTGCGAGTGGGTGCTCGGCACGCGCCGCAAGTCCCCGGTCCGCAACACGCCCCGTCCCATCCACGGGCCGACCGGGCTCAACCTCGGCATGGAGGAGACCGCGGCCGAGGACGTGTCCCGTCAGCTCGGCCGGGGACGCCAGCACTCCCCCGGCTACGGCGACGGGGTCATCCGGACGATCCGCTGGCTGCGCGGGCAGATCACCGTCCCGCCGGTCAACGACCAGGGAAACCCGATCGCCGGCATGCGCTGACCGCCTTCTCCACCTCTCCACCTCCCGACGGAACGACCGGCCCGGACCACCCCGCCAGGGGACCGGGCCGATCGCGTGACGCGGAGGCGGACACGGGACCGGCTCGGCCCGGCCCGGCTTGGCGACGGTGAGGGAACGCACGGGACGCGAGCCCGGACGGCGGACACGGACGACGGGCGGGTCCCTCAGTCCAGGGCGCGGGTGCTCTCGCGGAGGATGACCTCTCCGGCCACGGTCTCCGCCCTGGCCTCGCCCGTCGCGTCCAGGGCCAGCTCCAAAGCGCGGGCGCCCATCTGCGGGAGCGGCAGCCGCACGGTGGACAGCGCCGGGACCAGGTCCCGCAGGGTGAAGATGTCGTCGAACCCGGCCACCGAGACGTCCTCGGGCACGCGCACTCCGCGGTCCCTGAAGGAGGCCAGGGCGCCCACCGCCATCACGTCGGTGACCGCGAAGACGCAGGTGACCCCGGTCGCCTGGGTGGCCGCCGCGTAGCCGCCCTCGCGGTCGAACGAGCCGTACAGCACCAGGGGCTCGGGCAGGCCCAGCTCCTCCAGCGCACCGACGAACCCGGCCACCCGGTCCCGGGGCGCGAGCAGCCAGTCGGGACCGGCGAGCACGGCGAACTTGCGGTGCCCCAGCCCGGCCAGGGCCCGGGCCAGCGCGGCGGCGCCCGCCCGGTTGTCCGGCACGACCGTGTCGGTGCCGAGCAGGTCCTGTCCCACGCAGGCCACCCGGCCACCGGTCTCCCGGTAGCGGTCGAGCTCCTCGCGGAGCCTGCGGGTCGGCTCGGGGTCGGCGACCCGGGAGCCGACGAGCAGCACCGCGCGGACCCGCTGGGCGTTCAGCGTGGAGACGTAGGCGATCTCCCGGCTCGGGTCGCGGTGCGTGGTGCCCATCATGACCATCAGCCCCTGGCTCTCGGCGACCCGCATGGCCCCGTCGGCGATGGCGGCGAAGTAGGGGTCGATGAGATCGTGCACGACCAGGCCGATCACGTTGCTGGCCCCCCGGGCGAGGGTCTGCGCGGCCACGTTGGTGCGGTAGCCGAGCTCGGAGGCGGACAGTTCCACCTTGGCCCGCAGGGACGCCCCCACCTGACGGGTGCTGCCGTTGAGCACCCGCGACGCCGTGGCGAGCGAAACGCCCGCGTGCCGGGCGACATCCTCAAGCGTGACCACCGACGACCTCCAGGAAAGCGTTTTCCAAGTCTGCCAGAGTTGTATCCGTCTCGCATCCCGGACAGATCGGCGAGACGGAGCCGAGGAGCGGCACATCCTCGGGGACAACCTACCCATCCGGCCAGGACCCGGCCGCGCCAGACGTTGTTACTGACGAGTAGCATGGGCTCCGAAGCCTTCCAGCAACGAGGAGCGAACCCCGTGCCTTCGTCTCGTGACGTCGTATTCGTCGACGGTGTGCGCACGCCCTTCGGCAGATCGGGCCCCAAGGGCCTGTACGCCGAGACACGCGCCGACGACCTGGTGATCCGCGTCATCCGCGAGCTGATCCGGCGTAACCCGAACCTGCCCCCCGAGCGCGTCGACGAGGTCGCCATCGCGGCCACCACGCAGATCGGCGACCAGGGCCTGACCCTCGGCCGTTCGGCCGCGATCCTGGCCGGGCTGCCCAAGAGCGTGCCCGGCTACTCGATCGACCGCATGTGCGCCGGCGCCATGACCGCGGTGACGTCGGTCGCCGGGGGCATCGCCTTCGGCGCCTACGACGTCGCCATCGCCGGCGGCGTCGAGCACATGGGGCGCCATCCCATGGGCGAGGGCGTCGACCCCAACCCCCGCTTCCTGGCCGAGCGCCTGGTGGACACCTCCGCGCTCGTCATGGGCATGACCGCCGAGAACCTGCACGACCGCTACCCCTCCATCACCAAGGAGCGCGCGGACGCCTTCGCGCTCGCCTCCCAGGAGAGGGTCGCCAAGGCCTACGCCGACGGCAGGATCCAGCAGGACCTGGTCCCGATGGCGATCAGGTCGGCCGAGAAGGGCTGGGGCCTGGCCACGGCCGACGAGGCCCCCCGCCCCGGCACCACGCTGGAGGGCCTGGCCGGCCTGAAGACCCCGTTCCGCTCGCACGGCCGGGTCACCGCGGGCAACGCCTCCGGCATCAACGACGGCGCCACCGGCTGCATCGTGGCCGCCGCCGACGTCGCGGCCGAGCTCGGCCTGACCGCGAGGATGCGCCTGGTCTCGTACGCCTTCGCCGGGGTGGACCCCGAGGTCATGGGCGTCGGGCCCATCCCGTCCACCGAGCGTGCCCTGCGGCTGGCCGGCCTGTCCGTCTCCGACATCGGGCTGTTCGAGATCAACGAGGCGTTCGCCGTGCAGGTGCTGGCGTTCCTGGAGCACTTCGGCATCGCCGACGACGACCCCCGGGTCAACCCCTGCGGCGGCGCCATCGCCTTCGGTCACCCGCTGGCCTCCTCGGGGGTGCGCCTGATGACGCAGCTCGCCCGCGAGTTCGGCGAGCGCCCCGACGTCCGCTACGGCGTGACCACGATGTGCGTCGGCCTCGGCATGGGCGGAACGGTCATCTGGGAGAACCTCGGCTGGGAGGGCGAGAAGTGACGGACATCAAGGACCTGTTCACCGACGAGGTCGTCACCCGCGCGACCGTCCGCGACGTGGAGCTGCCGCACGGCGCCGGCACCATGGCCCTGATCACGCTGGACAACGGCTTCGACCACACCAAGCCGTCCACGTTCGGCCCGGCCGGGCTGGCCTCGCTGGGCGAGGCCCTCGACGCGGTCGCCGGGGCGCGGCGACCTGGCCGCCGTGGGCGTCGTCGGCAAGCCGTTCGTGTTCGCCGTCGGCGCCGACCTCAAGGGCGCCGCGCTGATCTCCGAGCGGGACCAGGCGCTGGCGATCGGCCGGCTGGGGCACGAGGTGTTCCGCCGCCTCGGCGAGCTGGACGTGCCGTCGTTCGCGTTCGTCAACGGCGCTGCCATGGGCGGGGGCCTGGAGGTCGCGCTGCACTGCACGTACCGGACGATCTCCTCCGGGGTGCCCGCGGTGGCGCTGCCCGAGTGCTTCCTCGGCCTGATCCCGGGCTGGGGCGGCACCTGGCTGCTGCCCCGCCTGACCGGCCCGGCCACCGCCGTCAAGCTCATCGTGGAGAACCCGCTCGCGCAGAACCGCACGATCAAGGGCGCGGAGGCGTTCTCGCTCGGCCTGGCCGACGCGATGTTCGAGCCCGCCGACTTCCTGGAGGAGTCGCTGCGCTGGGCCGCCGGGGTGCTCCGGGGCGAGGTGACCGTCTCCCGGGCCGACCACACGGGGGCCGACTGGTCGGCGGCGATCGCCGACGCCCGCTTCCTGCTCGACGCCCGGCTGCACGGCGCCTCCCCGGCCCCGTACCGGGCGCTGGAGCTCGTCGAGGCGGCCCGCACCGCCTCCCGCGACGAGGGCTTCGCCGCCGAGGACCGCGCGCTGGCCGACCTCCTCATGGGCGACGAGCTGCGCGCCGGCCTGTACTCCTTCGACCTGGTGCAGCGACGGGCCAAGAAGCCCGCCGGAGCCCCGGACGCGGCCCTGGCCCGCCCGGTGACCAAGGTCGGCGTCGTCGGCGCGGGCCTGATGGCCTCGCAGATGGCGCTGCTGTTCGCCCGGCGCCTGCAGGTGCCGGTCGTGCTCACCGACCTGGACCGCGAGCGCCTGGACCGCGGCGTCGGCCACGTCCACGCCGAGGTCGACAAGCTGCTCGGCAGGGGCCGCGTCTCCGCCGACGAGGCCAACCGGCTCAAGGCCCTGGTGACCGGCTCGCTGACCAAGGACGCGTTCGCCGACGCCGACTTCGTCATCGAGGCGGTGTTCGAGGACATGAAGGTCAAGAAGCAGGTATTCGCCGAGGTGGAGCAGGTCGTCTCCGACGAATGCGTGCTGGCCACCAACACCTCCTCGCTCTCGCTCACCGAGATGGCGTCCGGGCTCCGGCGTCCCGAGCGCGTCGTGGGGTTCCACTTCTTCAACCCGGTCGCGGTGATGCCGCTGCTGGAGATCGTCCGGGGGGCCGGGACCGGCGACGCGGCGCTCGCCACGGCCTTCGCCGTCGGCCGCTCGCTGAGGAAGTCGTCCGTGCTGGTCAAGGACGCGCCCGCGTTCGTGGTCAACCGCCTGCTGACCCGCTTCATGGGCGAGGTCATCGGCGCCGTGGACGAGGGCACCCCGCTGGAGGTCGCCGACCACGCGCTGGACGGGCTCGGCCTGCCGATGACCCCGTTCGCGCTGCTGCAGCTCGTCGGCCCGGCCGTGGCGCTGCACGTCGCCGAGACCATGCACGAGGCCTTCCCGGACCGCTACGGCGTCTCGGAGAACCTCGCCCGGCTGGTCGCGGCCGGGAAGCCCGGCGTGTACGCGCCGGACTTCTCGCTGGACCCCGAGGCGGTGGCCCTGTTCTCCGGCGGCACCTCCCCCTCGACCGCCGAGGAGGTCCGGCTGCGCGCGCTGCGGGCACTGGACGAGGAGATCCGCCTGATGCTCGAGGAGGGCGTGGTCTCGGCCCCGCAGGACATCGACCTGTGCATGATCCTGGGTGCGGGCTGGCCGTTCCACCTGGGCGGCATCACCCCGTACCTGGACCGTGCGGGGATCGCCGAGCCCCGCTTCCTGCCCGCGGGGGTGGCGTCGGTCCCCGGCCGGTGACCTGACCGGACGGCTTCGGCCTGGGGGCGCGCTCGCCGACGGAGCGCGTCCCCTTTCTCGTCCTCGTCTCTCGTCCTCGTCCCCCGGCGGCCGGTCGATCTCCGGCCGCGGACGGCCGGGCACGTCGCGGCTCGCGGGTCGTCACGTCGCGGGTCACCGGTCGGCTCGCGGCTCGCGGGTCACCGACACGTCGCGGGTCACCGGTCGCGCCGAGGGTCGCGGGTACGAACCCGATGGAAAGCCCGGAAAAGCCAACAAGGCTGCGACCTGGCCATATGCGGTCCCGGGCCTCCTGGCCGGTATGGCGGGACCGGCCGGTGCGATCGCAGTACGGTGCACTCATCCACACGCGCGGGGGTGTGCATGGGCAAGGTTCTCATCGTGTCGGGGCTGCTGGCGGTCGTCGTCGTCGCGGTCCTCGTGGTGATCGTCGGACGGGTGCGCGCGGCGGGCCGCAGGCGGGCGCTGGCGGCGGCCGACCGCAACCGCGTGGCCCTGGAGCGGTGGTTCGACCTCCGCCCCACCGACACCGAGCGGCAGCTCGCGCTCAACTTCCTCGACGAGGCGTTCGCCCTCGGCCGGATCGACCAGGAGGACCACGCCCGGCGGGTCGAGACGGTCCTGAAGGCCGAGACCAACCGCGACGCCCAGAGCGTGCTGAACGACCTGCGACCGCCCGACCCGCCGTGAGATGCCCCGGGCTCCGGGCCGCCTACCGCCCTACGTGATGCTCCGAGAGCCTGCTGTGCCGGTAGCCGTACCCGAAGTAGATGACGATTCCGAGGAGCATCCACGCCAGGAACCTGAGCCAGGTCTCCACCGGCAGGTTGAGCATCAGGTACAGGCAGGCGAGCACCGACAGGATCGGCACCAGCGGCACCAGCGGGGTGCGGAAGGAGCGCGGCAGGTCCGGGCGGGTGCGGCGCAGGATGATCACCGCGATCGAGACCACCACGAACGCGAAGAGCGTGCCGATGTTGACCAGCTCGGCGATCGTGGACAGCGGCACCAGGCCCGCCAGCGCCGCCACCACGAGGCCCATCAAGATGGTGATGATGTACGGCGTGCGGTACTTCGGGTGGACCTTGCCCAGCCCGCTCGGGAGCAGGTTGTCGCGGCACATGGCGAACATCACCCGCGACATGCCCAGCATGAGGATCATCACGACCGTCGTCAGGCCCGCGAGCGCGCCGATGCTGATCAGCGAGGCGGCCCAGGTCTGGCCGACCGACTTGAACGCGTCCGCCAGCGGCGCCGCCTCGCTCAGCTGCCCGTAGGGCTGCATGCCGACCACGACCAGCGAGACCGCGACGTAGAGCACGGTGCAGACGCCGAGCGAGGACAGGATGCCGATGGGCAGGTCCCGCTGCGGGTTGCGGGTCTCCTCCGCCGCGGTGGCGACCACGTCGAAGCCGATGTAGGCGAAGAACACGATCGCCGCGGCGCCGAAGATGCCCATCACCCCGAAGGCGACCGGGGTGATCCCGAAGAGCACCTGGATGAGCGGGGCGGAGAGCCCCTCCACCGCAGGGGTCTCCTTGGACGCCGGGACGAACGGCACGTAGTTGGCGGCCCTGACGAAGAACAGTCCCGCCACGATGACCAGCAGCACCACGGTGACCTTGACGGCCACGATGACCAGGTTGAACCGGGAGGACAGCTTGATGCCCATGACCAGGATGGCGGTGAGGATCAGCACGATCAGCGCGGCGGGCAGGTTGAACGTCGCCCCCTCCCCGGCGATGGCTCCCGGCAGGGCGATCCCGACGGACTCCAGCAGCGAGGTGAGGTATCCCGACCAGCCGACCGCGACGACCGCGGCGCCGAGCATCATCTCCAGCATCAGGTCCCAGCCGATGATCCAGGCGGGGAACTCACCCAGGGTGGCGAAGGCGAACGTGTAGGCCGATCCCGCCGCCGGGACGGTGGAGGCGAACTCGGCGTAGCACAGGGCCGCGAGCGCGCAGACGATCCCGGCGATCACGAAGGACAGGGCCACCGACGGCCCGGCCATCTCTCTCGCGACCCGGCCGGTGAGCACGAAGATGCCGGTGCCCACGATGACACCGATACCGAAGACGGTGAGGTCGAGAGCGCTGAGATCCTTGCTCAGCCGATGTTCCGGTGCCTCGGTGTCGGAGATCGACTGTTCCACCGACTTGACGCGCAAGACGCTCATGGACCCTCCTCGACCGGCGGCGATGATCCCCCGACGCATCAGGTCATGCCCAGCGGATCACCCGCTGAACGACGGACACCGGGTTCTTTGGGAAAAATCCGGCGACCGTCCCGGCACGACGACGGCCCGCGCCCCGGTAGGAGGCACGGGCCGTACGCGGTGAGGGCCCGGCGGGCCATGAGGTCGGCGGGCCGTACGCGGTGAGGGCCCGGCGGGCCGTGAGGGTCAGCGGGCCGTGGCCGCCGGGGTCAGCGGGCCGGGTCGTTCTCCAGGACCGGGGAGCGCTTGGCGACCGCCTCGGTGATCTGGCGGGCGATGTCCTGGGAGGTCAGGCCGATCTCGCTGAGGATCTTCGGCCGCTTGGCGTGGTCGAGGAAGCGCTGCGGGATGCCGTACGTGCGGACCGGGACGTCCACGTCGGCGTCGCGCAGCAGGCGGGCGACCGCGTCGCCCACCCCGCCCACCCGTCCGCTGTCCTCGACCACCACGACCAGCTTGTGCAGGCGGGCCGCGGTCACCAGGGCCTCGTCCAGCGGCTTGACCCAGCGCGGGTCGACCACGGTGGCGGAGATGCCCTGCGCGTCGAGCAGGTCGGCGGCGCCCAGGCAGAGTTCGGCCATCGGGCCCACGGACACGAGCAGCACGTCGGGGTCGCCCGAGCGCAGCACGTCCATCCCGCCGAGGCGGCCGACCGCCTCGATCTCGGCCGTCACGGCCCCCTTGGGGTAGCGCAGCACGGTCGGGCCGTCGTCGACCTGCACGGCCTCGGCCAGCAGCTCCCGCAGGCGCGGCTCGTCCCGGGGGACGGCGATCGACAGGCCGGGCACGACCTGCAGGATCGACAGGTCCCACATGCCGTTGTGGCTGGCGCCGTCGTCACCGGTGACGCCCGCGCGGTCCAGCACGACCGTGACGGGCAGCCGGTGCAGGGCGACGTCCATCAGGAGCTGGTCGAAGGCCCGGTTGAGGAAAGTGGAGTACAGGGCCACCACCGGGTGCAGGCCGCCGAGCGCCAGACCGGCGGCGCTGGTCAGCGCGTGCTGCTCGGCGATGCCGACGTCGTAGAGACGGTCGGGGTAGGCCCGGGAGAACGGGATGAGCCCGGTCGGGCCGAGCATCGCGGCGGTGATCGCCACGATGTCCTGGCGCTCGGCGCCCAGCCGGACCATCTCCTGGCCGAAGACGTTGGTCCAGCCGTGCGGCTTGGGCTTCTCCTCGCCGGTCAGCGGGTCGAAGACGCCGGGCGAGTGGAAGCAGTCCTCGTCGTGGTTCTCCGCCGGGGAGTAGCCGAAGCCCTTCTTGGTGAGCACGTGCACGATGACCGGGCGGCGGAAGCCGCGGGCCCTGCGCAGCGCGGCCTCCACGGCCTGCTCGTCGTGGCCGTCGACCAGCCCGATGTACTTCAGGCCGAGGTCCTCGAACATGACCTGCGGGGCCAGGACGTCCTTGATGCCCTTCTTGACGCCGTGCAGGGCGTCGTAGACCGGGGCACCGACCAGCGGGACCCGGTGCAGGCCGTCCTTGACGAAGTCGAGCACGTCCTCGTAGCGCTGGTCGGTGCGCAGCGAGGCCAGGTGGGAGGCGAGGCCGCCGATGGTCGGCGAGTAGGAGCGGCCGTTGTCGTTGACCACGATGATGAGCGGCAGGTCCTTGCGCCCGGCGATGTTGTTGAGCGCCTCCCAGGCCATGCCGCCGGTGAGCGCGCCGTCCCCGATCACCGCGACGACCGTGCGGTCGCTCTCACCGCGCAGCCGGTAGGCCTTGGCCAGGCCGTCGGCGTACGAGAGCGCGGTGGAGGCGTGCGAGTTCTCGATGATGTCGTGCTCGGACTCGGCCTGGCTCGGGTAGCCCGACAGGCCGCCCTCCTGGCGGAGCGTGTCGAACCGCCCGGCCCGTCCGGTGAGCATCTTGTGGACGTAGGCCTGGTGCCCGGTGTCCCACAGGACGCGGTCGTGCGGCGAGTCGAAGACCCGGTGCAGCGCGATCGTCAGCTCCACGACGCCCAGGTTCGGGCCGAGGTGCCCGCCGATGCGGGCCGTGGAGGCGATCAGCAGATCCCTGATCTCCGCGGCGAGTCCCGGCAGCTCGTCCGGAGCCAGCAGCTTGAGATCCCGCGGTCCCTTGACCGACTCCAGAAGACTTCCAGGCTGCCCGGTCCGCTCGCTCACGGAATCATCTCCTCTGTACAGTCAACGTCAGCACGAGTCTAGTTCGGATGTGAGACGCCGCCCCCAAGAGCGGAGAGTCTGCACGTTTTATCCACACTTGCAATAGCCTTTGCCCCACCATGAAAACTCTCCCCTTTAGGCAACTATCGTCACTTGTTGCCGCCTCGTTGCTGTTTGCCCTGGTAACAGGCCTGGACGCGGCCAACGCGTCCGCCCCGGCCGCCACCGCGGCATCCGTCTCCCCCTCGCTCGTTCCGGTCACCGCCACGCCCGCGTCCGGCGTTTCGGTCACCGGCGTGCAGGCGCCCCCGCGCGGGCGCACCGCCGCCACGGCGAGCCCCCTCTACCGCACCGGTACCCTGCCCCGCGTCAACTGCCGGCCCGGTGAGATCCGCGCGGGGAGCGCGGCCTCTTACCGGACCTTCGTGACCAAGGTCATGCGCTGCCTGAACCTGGGCTGGAAGACCCAGTTCAGGAAGACCAAGCTGGCCTTCTCCCAGCCCAGGCTCCGCTTCTCCACGGTCAAGGTGAACACCCCCTGCGGCCGGTGGCCCAGCAGCGCCGGAGGCATGTACTGCTCCAGCAACCGCACCATCTACATCGGCATCTCGCGGACGGTCCTGAAGAACGTCCACCCCGCCACCCACGCCCAGTTCATCGCCCACGAGTACGGCCACCACGTGCAGCACCTCGCGGGGATCATGAACTACTACGCCAACAGCGTCTGGCGCGCCAAGCCCGCCACCAAGCTGGCCTTCTCGCGCCGGATCGAGCTGCAGGCGGACTGCCTGGGCTCGGCCTTCCTGCGCCAGATCTCCCACTCCCTGCCGGTCGAGCAGGCGCAGTGGGACGCGATGGTCTCCTGGATCGCCCAGAACGGCCACAAGAACTGGCCCAAGAACGACCACGGCAAGGGCCGCAGCCAGGCGTACTGGCTGGAGCGCGGCTTCAACGCCGGCTCCCCGTCCGCCTGCAACACCTGGACGGCACCGTCCGGCCGCCTCGCCTGAGGCGTCACCCGGCACTCACCTGATGCGGCGGCCCGTGTTCACGAGCCGCCGCAGGCCGCCGGGCCGGGGCCGTCACCGGCCAGGTGACGGCCTCCTCGGCCGGCCGTCCCGCCCCTCGGCACCGCACGGTGGACCCTCCACCGCGCGGACCCCTCACCGGTACCTTCGACCCACCTGATCCACTCAGCTCCACCCGGCCACCCGTCGCCGCCCCACAGCCGCGCGACGGGTGGCCTTTCTCGTCCACCCGGTATCTTGTCCACCCGGTATGAGGAATCTCATACCGTCTCCCGCTCCGGGATGAGGATCCTCCTCCCGTACGCGGCGTGAGGCCTCCGATCCCCGGCCACGAAAGGCGATCGATCCGTGACGGTGAGTAGTCTGTCGACGCCGGTCGAGTGCCTGTAGCACCCCGCGACACCGTCGGCACCCACGGCCCCGGGTGCCGGCAGCGTGACATCTCACCGGCCGTCGCGGAACGGACGGTCTTCGAGGACATGGCGGCACGCGTTCGGCGCGGACACGAACACCCGTGACGGACGGCTTCACCGCACCGCCCGTGGGACGTGCGGTCAGGAACCGGCCCTGGCGAGGACCTCCAGCGGGTCGGCCAGGACCTGGGAGAAGGCCAGCTCGGCGGCGCCCACGAGGGTGGCGTCATCGCCGAGGGCCGAGGTGCGCAGGCGCAGGTGCTCGCGGGACGGCGGCAGGGCGTCGACGGCGAGACGGCTGCGGACCTGGGCGGCCGACCCCAGGTAGATCTCCCGGAGCATGCCCCCGAACACGATCATCTCCGGGTTGAAGAGGTTGACGAGGTTGGCGACCCCCCAGCCCGAGCCAGTCACCGACCCGGCTCAGCGCGGCCTGCGCGACGACGTCCCCCCGGTCGGCGGCGTCGACCACGGCGCGGACGGCGTCGACCCCGACCTTGGGGCCGAAACGCCCGGCGGCCTCCAGCAGGGCGCGCTCCCCCACCTCGGCCTCCAGGCAGCCCAGCGACCCGCACGAGCACAGGCGTCCCCGGCCGGGATTGACGATCATGTGACCGACCTCGCCGCCGAAGCCCAGGTGGCCGCCGAGCAGCTGGCCGTTGACGATCACGCCCCCGCCGATGCCGACGTCCCCGTGCAGGTAGACCAGGTCGCGGCAGCCGACGCCGACCCCCCGGGTCTGCTCGGCCAGGGCGGCCAGGTTGGCGTCGTTGCCGACGGCGACCGGCAGGCCGAAGGCCAGCCGCCGGGTCATCTCCTCGGCGAACGGCACGTCCTCCACGGTCACCATGTTGGGCCCGAACCTGATGATCCCGTCGTCGCGGCCCACTCCCCCGGGGAACGCCGCGGCGACCCCCACGCAGACGGTGTCCGGCCTGGTCCTGCGGTGCATCTGCCGGGCGAAGGCGGCGAGCGGCCCGACGATCTCCTCCATGGAGAAGGAACCGCGCCGCCGTACCGTCTCGCGCCGGTCGAGGATGGTGCCGCCCAGGCCGACGCGGGCGGCGACCATCCGGTCGACGCCCACGTCGAAGGCGAACACGTAGACCCGCGCCGACTCCGGGCGGACCACCAGGGACGGGCGCCCGGCGCGTCCCGTCTCCCGGGGCAGCTCCTCCCTGACCAGGCCGGCGGCGGTCAGGTCGGCGGTGAGGGCCATGATGGTGCTGCGGTTGAGTCCCATCCGGTTGGTGAGTTCCGCGCGGGAGGTGGGCCCGCCCAGATGCACGTGACGCAGGAGGGCCCCGAGGTTGTGACGCCTGATCTCCTCTTGGGAGGGACCTGCCCGCATGGCCTTGGATTCCTTCGGTGGATCGGAGTCGATGATCACCTTAGTCCGGTGGCGGCCGCTCGCTTGCGGGAGAGGGCGTCCACCATGGCGGCCAGCAGCAGGACCGATCCGGTCACCATGTACTTCACGCCGGAGCTGTAGCCCATCAGGCCCATGCCGTTCTCGATGACCGCGACCACCGCGCCGCCGAGGATGGCGTCCAGCACCCGGCCCTTGCCGCCGAACAGGCTGGTGCCGCCGATGACGGCGGCGCCGACCGCGTACAGCAGCACGTTGCTGCCGCCGGTGTTGGGGTCGACGGAGCTGGCGCGGGAGGCGGCGATGATGCCGCCGATGGCGGCCATGGAGGAACAGATCACGAACGCGCTGATCTTCATCCGGTCGACGTTGATGCCCGCCCGGCGCGCGGCCTCGGCGTTGCCGCCGACCGCGTACAGGTGACGTCCGTACGCCGTGCGGCGGAGCAGGAACGTCAGGATCAGCAGCAGCACCACGATGACGGGCACCACGAGCGGCACGCCGGCCAGGGAGACGACCGCGGCGTTGCGGCTGCGCTCGATGTTGAGGAAGTACACGGCGAGCCCGCCGAGCAGCGCGAGGGCGCCCACCCTGACCGCGATCAGCGAGATCGGGTCGGAGGTCAGTCCCCGGGAGGCGCGCTTGCGGGCGCGGGTCAGCTGGAGACCGGCGTAGGCGACGACGCCGACGGCCAGCAGGATCCAGCCCAGCGTGGGCGGCAGGTTCTTGTTGGAGATCGACAGGATCGTCTCGTCGCGGATGGCGATGATCGTGCCGCCCTTGACGAGCAGCAGCACGAGCCCCTGGAAGGCCAGGAAGGCCGCGAGCGTCACCACGAAGGACGGGATGCCGAGTTTCGCGACGATGGACCCGATCGTGGTGCCGATCACCACGCCGGCGAGGATGGCCGCGCCGACCGCGACGTACCAGGGCAGGCCCTGGCTGCTGAGCATGATCGCGAGGATCGCGGCGCAGACGCCGCTGGCGAAGCCCGCCGACAGGTCGATCTCGCCGAGGAGCAGGACGAAGACCAGGCCCATGGCGATCACGGTGACCGCGGCGCCCTGGGTGAGCAGGTTGGCGAAGTTGCCCGAGGACAGGAAGGCGGGACGCAGGATCGCGAAGACCGTGCAGAGCACCACGAGGCCGAACACCGCCGGTAGCGCGCCCATGTCCCCGCCGCGTACCCGCTCGACGTAGCCGCGGGCGTTCGCCGTGATGGAGGGTGACTCCTGCACGGGCTTCGGGGTGATGGTGGCGGTCATACGGTGACTCCGTTGGTGAGGCCGAGGTCCCCGCTGCGGCCGGAGGTGATGAGTTCGACGACCTGTGCGTGGGTGACGTCCGAGGTCTTGACCTGGGCCGCCATCCGGCCGAGGTAGAGGGTCGCGATCCGGTCCGAGACGGCGAACACGTCGTTCATGTTGTGCGAGATCAGCACGACGGCCAGGCCCTGGTCGGCGAGGCGGCGGACCAGCTCCAGCACCTGCGCCGTCTGGGCGACGCCCAGCGCCGCGGTCGGCTCGTCGAGGATGACGACCTTGCTGTTCCACAGCACGGCCTTGGCGATGGCCACGGTCTGGCGCTGGCCGCCGGACAGGCTGGCGACGAGCTGGCGGATGGACTTGACGGTCCTGACCGAGAGGCTCTCCAGGGTCCTGGCCGCCATCTCCTCCATGGTGTCCTCGTCGAGGACGATGCCGCGCTTGTGCTCGCGGCCGAGGAACATGTTCTGGACGATGTCGAGGTTGTCGCAGAGCGCGAGGTCCTGGTAGACGATCTCGATGCCCAGGTCGGCCGCGTCGCGCGGGCTGCCGATCTGGACGGCCTTGCCGTCGAAGAAGTACTCGCCGGAGTCGATGGAGTGGATGCCGCCGACGCACTTGACGAGGGTGGACTTGCCCGCGCCGTTGTCGCCGACCAGCGCGGTCACCTCTCCGGGATACGCGGAGAGGGAGACGTCGTGCAGGACCTGTACGGGACCGAAACTCTTGTCGATCCCGCGAAGTTCCAGTGCGGGGGTCATGGGGTTGTGCTCCCTGTGTTCATTTCGCGCGGTGAGGCTCGCGCGGTTGGGGCGCCTGCAGGCGGTGTCCTGCCCTGCCGTACGGGAGACGCTCATCTGCCGCGTACCCCGGTGTCACAGTGCGGATGCGCCACGATCGGGCGTGGGGGCGCGGCCGGCCGCCGGGGCCGGCCGCGCCCTCCCGCGTGTTACTCGATTCCGGCCTCGGTGCACTTCTTGGCGAAGTCACCGGTGCACAGCTCCTCCTTGGTCACGAAGCCGTCGGCGACGACGTCCTTGACGCTGTCGAAGAAGATCGGCTGGGGGTCGAGCAGGACGGCGGGCACGTCGGCGCCGCTCTCGGTGTCCTTGACCGTGCCGGACGCCGCGGGCTTCTCGCCCTTGGCCAGGCCGATGGCGAGCTCGGCGGCCGCGTCGGCCTCCTTCTTGATCGCCTTGTAGACCGTCATGCACTGGTCGCCGGCGAGGATGTTCTGCAGGCCCTGCACGGTGGCGTCCTGGCCGGTGACCGGGACCTTGCCGTTCAGGTTGTTCTTCTTCAGGACGGTGATGGCGGCGTTGCCGAGACCGTCGTTGGCGGCCAGGACGCCGGCGATCTTCGGCTGCTCGGTGAGCATCTGCTCGAAGATCGTGCCCGCCTGGGCGTTGTCCCAGTCCGGAACCGACTGGTCCGGGCCCTTGACGTACTCCTTGGAGTCGTACTTGGCCTTGAGCACGCCGTCGTAGCCGTTCTTGAACAGCGTGGCGTTGTTGTCGGTCGGCGAGCCGTTGAGCTCGGCGACGATCGGCTTCTCGGCCTTCTTGTCGGTCAGGCACTTGACCAGGCCCTCACCCTGCAGGGTGCCGACCTTGGTGTTGTCGAAGCTGACGTAGTAGGACGCGCCGCCGTTGAGGGTGAGGCGGTCGTAGTCGATGGTCGCCACGCCCTGGGCCTTGGCCTTGTCGAGCACGGCCTTGCCGGTGCCGCTGTCCAGGTTCACGATCATCAGGACCGTGGCGCCGTTGGTGATCATCTGGTCGGCGATGGTCTGGAACTGCGTCTTGTCACCCTGGGCGTTCTGGATGTCGTAGGCGACACCCGCGGCCTTGAACGCCTCCTCCAGGTACTTGCGGTCCGCGGTCTCCCAGCGGGCGGAGGACTTGCTGTCGGGAAGGATGACACCGATCTTGCCGGCGGCGGCCGAGCTCGCGGCGGCGGAGGGCGCGCCGCTCGGGGCGGCGGTGGTGGGCTCTTCGCTCCCGCAGGCGGCGAGACCGAGGGTCATCACCGCGGCGGCGGTGGTCATGCTGAGGATCCCCTTGCGCATGGTGCACGGGTCCTTTCTTCGAAAGTGGGGGGTACGGAGAGTGCGGCATGCCGAATTCGCGGGCCCGGCTCCGCCGGATCTCGGCTCACCGTTCCGTTGAATGTTGTTTGCGGCAACGTATTCCGCCGTTGGCCAGAGCGCCAGACCCTCCAGAGGTAAAGTTTGTTGTGGCCGGTAACAATCCAGAAACGCCTGCTTAACGACGTCGTGCCGGGCGGCCGGAGCCCCTGCCCGGCCGGGGTTTCCTCACGGGCGGCGCCGGGGACGCCCGCTCGCGGTCCCCGCGGGGAGGGGACCGGCCCTCTCAGGGATCACGACGACGGCGGGGCGGGGACGAGGCCGCCCTCGTAGGCCGCGATGACGAGCTGGGCCCGGTCGCGGGCGTGCAGCTTGGCCAGCAGGCGGCCGATGTGGGTCTTGACCGTGCCGACGGTGAGGTGGAGGTGCTCCGCGATCTCGGAGTTGGACATCCCCGTGCCGATCAGGGTGAGGACGTCCTGCTCGCGCTGGGTGATGCCGTCGAGGAGCCGCCGGGCGGGCGCGGGACGGGGGGTTCGCAGGAAATCGGCGATGAGCCGCCGGGTGACGGTGGGCGCGAGCAGCGCCTCGCCGGAGGCGACGACCCGGATGGCGGCCAGGAGCTCGGCCGCGGTCGCGCTCTTGACGAGGAACCCGCTCGCCCCGGCCCTGAGCGAGGCGTACACGTACTCGTCCTGGTCGAACGTGGTGAGGATCAGCACGTGGGCGCCGGCGCAGGCCGGGTCGGCGCAGATGCGCCTGGTCGCCTCGATGCCGTCCATGTCCGGCATCCGCACGTCCATGAGGACGACGTGCGGCCGCCGCAGCCGGGTCAGGAACACGGCCTCGGCGCCGGTGCCCGCCTCGCCCACGACGACCATGCCCGGCGCGGTGTCGATGAGGACCTTGAGGCTGTCGCGCAGCAGGACCTCGTCCTCGGCGAGCAGGACCCGGACGGGCGCCGGCTCCTGCGGGGACGGCTCGTGCGGGGACGGGTCCTGCGGGGACGGCTCGTGCGGGGACAAGGCCTGCGGGGCGTCGTCGGTGGTCATGCCGGGGTCCCGTCCGGGTCGTAGGGCAGCCGGGCGGCCACGCGGAAACCTCCCTCGGGCCGGGGGCCCGCGCTGAACGTGCCCCCGTACATCCTGGCCCGCTCGCGCATGCCGATCAGGCCGTGCCCGCCGTGCCCCCCGGGTCCTGCGTGTCCCCCGTGCCCCGCGTGGTCCGCGCGCGGGGGGCGGCCATGGCGGGGGCCGTCGTCGACGACCTCGATCGCGGCCGCCCGCCCGTCGACGTCCACGGTGACCGCGCAGCGGGTGGGCCCGGTGTGGGTGACGACGTTGGTCAGGGCCTGTTGCACGATCCGGTACACCGACAGCGCGACCCCGGCGGGGGGCACGCCCTCCTCGCGGACGGTCAGCTCCACCTCCACCCCGGCCGAGCGGGCGTGGACGGCCAGCCCGGGCAGGTCCGCCATGCCGGGAACGGGCAGGGGGGCCTCCCGCAGGTCGCCGTCGGAACGCAGCAGGCCGAGCACCCGGTGGATCTCGGCGAGCGTGCTCCGGCTGGTCTGCTCGATGACGGCCAGCGCGGCGCGCACCTCCTGCGGGCGGGCGTCGGCGACGTGGTTGGCCACGGTGGCCTTGACGGCGATCAGGCTCATGCTGTGGCCGATGACGTCGTGCAGCTCCCGGGCGATGCGCCTGCGCTCGTCGGCCACCGCGGCCTCGGCGAGGTGGTGCACGAGACGGGCGGTGGTGTCCCGCTTCCAGCGCACGACCGCCCCGACGGCCCATGCGACGGCCAGCAGCACGCAGGTCACGCCGATCTCGACCGGCCAGTACGGCGGCATCTCGCTGGGCGTGGCCGCGGGCGCGAGGCCGGGGAGGACCCGGTCGTAGAAGACCAGGATCGCGGCCGTCGCGGCGGACGCGCACGCCGCGGCGGCCGTCGCCGACCGTACGGCCGAGACGGTGGTGGCCACCTGGTACAGCACGAGCACGGCCGGCACGAACGTCAGCCAGATCGCGCCCGCCGCGACGGCACCGGCCACGGTGGCGGCCACGGCCGCGGCGCACGCCCACACGAGCATGGCCCACGGCCGATGCCGCCGCAGCGCGACCGGAAGGCTCAGCACGGCCGCCACCGGCCAGGCCGACCAGGCGGGCCACGACGGCGACGGCCCCGGCGGGTCGACGATGGCGTACCCGACGAGCAGCGCCACGGCGACCGCCGCTCCCCCGTCGACGACGTCCCTTCCGCCGAGCCGCCGCAATGTCCCGTTCATGAGGGGAAGCTACCGCCTCACCGGCCCCCCGGCGTCTGCCCCGGGTCGGACATCGGCCTCCGCCCAGGGTCATAGCGCCGGCCCGTGCGCGCCGCCCGGGATCCGACCCCGGCCGGACGCGCCGACGCGGCACCGCCCGTCACGATGATGCCGAGCCGGGACGCGCCGGAACCGAACAGATGGGCACGGGACACATGAACGTCGAGACTCGCGGGCGGATCGCCCGGTGGCGGCAGGCCGGCGCGGAGCGGCGGGCCGCCAACGCCGCGGCCGCCCTGGAGCGGCAGCCCCCCTTCCCGGGACGGTGGGTGAGCGCCGCCGGGCTGATCGGCGGCCCCCTGCTGATCATGACCGCGACCGTCCTGCGCTCCCCGTTCCACTACTTCGTCCCCCAGCAGCTCGCCGCCTACGACCGCCACCCCGCCCTCATCACCGCCGCCTACGCCTGCTTCGCCTGCGGGTTCATCCTGCTGCTCCCGGCCATCGTGACGCTGGCGCAGCGGATCGCCGCCACCAGCCCGCTGTGGGGGATCTGGGGCGGCTGCCTGGTGATCCTGGGCCTGTTCACCCGCGTCTTCCAGTTCGGCACCGACCACCTGGCCTTCCACATGACCGACAGCCTCGGGCTGCAGACGATGCTCGGCGCCGTCGACGACTACTACGTGGCGTGGCGGGACACGCGCTGGCACCCGTTCAGGGCACTGTCCGGGCCCGCCTTCCTGGGCTGGGTCGTGCTGGCCGTCGGCGCCTACCGCTCCGGGGCCCTGGGGCTGGGCCGTTCGATCGCGCTCGGCCTGATGTCGGCGCTCGCTCTCGGGACGCTCAAGGGCACCGAGCCGCAGTCCTTCGTCGCCGTCGGCGGCCTGTGCGTCGCCCTCATCCCCCTGGGCGTCTCCCTGCTGCGCAGCGGCCCCGCCCCGAGCAGGCGCGCCATGGTGTGGATCGTCGTGTTCGTCGCCGGTCACATCCTCGGCAACCTCTACGGCCCCAGGGGGTGACGGCGCCCGGGACGCCGGGCCCCGGCGGCACACGGGGCCTTGACGGCACCCAGGACGCGAGGCCCTGACGGCATGCGGGTCCCCGGCGGCACGAAGCCGCCCGGCGGGACGGTGTCCCGCCGGGCGGCTTCGTCAGGAGAACGCGCTGCCCGGATCAGCGCTTGGCGAGCAGCGAGCGCAGCACGTACTGCATGATGCCCCCGTGCCGGTAGTAGTCGGCCTCCCCGGGGGTGTCGATGCGCACGACGGCCTGGAACTCCTTGTCGCCGGCCCTGACCGTCACGGTGGACGGGACGCCGCCGGTGTTGAGCGCCTCGACACCGGTGATGTCGAAGGTCTCCTCACCGGTCAGGCCCAGCGAGGCCGCGGTCTCGCCCTCGGGGAACTGCAGCGGCAGCACGCCCATGCCGATCAGGTTGGAGCGGTGGATGCGCTCGTAGGACTCGGCGATGACGGCGCGGACGCCGAGCAGCGCGGTGCCCTTGGCGGCCCAGTCGCGCGAGGAGCCCGAACCGTACTCCTTGCCCGCCAGGACGACGAGCGGGATCCCGGCGGCCTGGTAGTGGGCCGAGGCCTCGTAGATGAAGGCCTGCGGCCCGCCCTCGACCGTGAAGTCGCGGGTGTAGCCGCCCTCCACGCCGTCGAGCAGGAGGTTCCTCAGCCGGATGTTGGCGAAGGTGCCGCGGATCATGACCTCGTGGTTGCCCCGGCGCGAGCCGTAGGAGTTGAAGTCCTTGACCTCGACGCCGTTCTCCTTCAGGTAGTCGGCGGCCGGGGTGCCGACCTTGATGGCGCCCGCCGGGGAGATGTGGTCGGTGGTGACCGAGTCGCCCAGCCTGGCGAGCACCCGGGCGCCGGAGATGTCGGTCACCGGCTCCGGCTCCGGCGGCATGCCGTCGAAGTAGGGGGCCTTGCGGACGTAGGTCGAGGCCGGGTCCCACTCGAAGGTGTTGCCCGTCGGGATCGGCAGCGAGCGCCAGGTCTCGTCGCCCTTGAACACGTCGGCGTAGTCGTCCAGGAACATCTGCTGGTCGATCGAGGAGGCGACGACCTGCGCGATCTCCTCGGGGGCCGGCCAGATGTCGGCCAGGAAGACCGGCTCGCCGTCCGAACCGGTGCCCAGCGGCTCGTTGTTCAGGTCGATGTCCATGGTGCCCGCGAGGGCGTAGGCGACGACCAGCGGCGGCGAGGCCAGGTAGTTCATCTTGACGTCGGGGTTGATCCGGCCCTCGAAGTTGCGGTTGCCCGACAGCACCGCGGTGACCGCGAGGTCGTTCTCCTGGATGGCCGCGGAGATCTCCTCCTGCAGCGGGCCGGAGTTGCCGATGCAGGTGGTGCAGCCGTAGCCGACCAGGTTGAAACCGATCTTGTCCAGGTACGGCTGCAGGCCCGAGCGGTCGAAGTAGCCGGTGACCACCTGCGAGCCCGGGGCCAGGGAGGTCTTGACCCACGGCTTGCGGGTCAGGCCCTTCTCGACCGCGTTCCTGGCCAGCAGCGCGGCACCCATCATGACGTACGGGTTGGAGGTGTTGGTGCAGCTCGTGATCGCGGCGATGGTCACCACGCCGTGGTCGATCTCGAAGGTGGTGCCGTCGGCCAGCGTGACCGGCACGACCCGGTGCGGGCGGTCGCCGTCGAGGTCGGCCTCGTTGGGCTTGTCGCCGTTGTCCTGGCCGGAGACGGCCGGGGGGTCGGAGGCGGGGAACGACTCGGCGGAGGCCTCGTCCAGCGGGCCCTGCACGCTGGAGACGTAGTCCTTGACGGCCGCGCGCCAGGCGCGCTTGGCGTCGGCGAGCGCGATGCGGTCCTGCGGGCGCTTGGGGCCGGCGATCGAGGGGACGACCGTGGACAGGTCAAGCTCGATGTACTCGGAGAAGACCGGCTCCTCGGCCGAGGGGTCCAGCCACATGCCCTGGGCCTTGGCGTAGGCCTCGACCAGGGCGACCTGCTCGGCGGGACGGCCGGTCAGCGTGAGGTAGTCGGTCGTCTGGCCGTCGATCGGGAAGATCGCGCAGGTCGAGCCGAACTCGGGGCTCATGTTGCCGATCGTGGCCCGGTTGGCCAGCGGCACGCTGGAGACGCCCTCGCCGTAGAACTCCACGAACTTGCCGACGACGCCGTGCTGGCGCAGCATCTCGGTGATCGTGAGGACCAGGTCGGTCGCGGTGGCGCCGGCCGGGAGCTTGCCGGTCAGCTTGAAGCCGACCACGCGCGGGATCAGCATGGAGATCGGCTGGCCGAGCATCGCGGCCTCGGCCTCGATGCCGCCGACGCCCCAGCCCAGGACGCCGATGCCGTTCTCCATGGTGGTGTGCGAGTCGGTGCCCACGCAGGTGTCGGGGTAGGCGGTCAGGACCCTCTCGCCGTCCCGCTCGACGTCGCGCGTCATCACCACGCGGGCCAGGTGCTCGATGTTGACCTGGTGCACGATGCCGGTGCCCGGGGGGACGACCTTGAACTCGTCGAAGGCCGTCTGGCCCCAGCGCAGGAACTGGTAGCGCTCGCGGTTGCGCTCGTACTCCCGCTCGACGTTGCGGCGGAAGGAGTCGGCGCCGCCGAAGAAGTCGACGATGACCGAGTGGTCGATGACCATCTCGGCCGGGGCGAGCGGGTTGATCCTGGCGGGGTCGCCGCCGAGGTCGCGGACGGCCTCGCGCATGGTGGCCAGGTCGACGACGCACGGGACGCCGGTGAAGTCCTGCATGATCACGCGGGCCGGCGTGAACTGGATCTCCACGTTCGGCGTGGCGGACGGGTCCCACCCCGCGACCGCCCGGATGTGGTCGGCGGTGATGTTCGCGCCGTCCTCGGTGCGGAGCAGATTCTCCAGAAGGATCTTCAGACTGTACGGGAGACGGCCCGACCCCTCCACGGCGTCCAGCCGGTAGATCTCGTATCCCGCGTCACCGACGCGGAGCGTGTCACGGCTGCCGAAGCTGTTCGCGGACACGGTTCGCCTCCTCATCACCCTGATGTCTGGCGCGCCGGCACATAAGGCGCAACTGAATCCTGCCGCACCGCCCGAGTGCCCATGTCGGTTAGGTACGCCTAACTTCCTGGTCATCGACGGGTCGCGACGGATCTCTCGACATCAAGATATCTCCTGGATATCTCGACATCAAATTACTCACCAGTATGGTCAGAGCGGGGCGAGACGGAGGTACAGCAGCCCGAGAACGACGACCGAAAGTGCCGGACCGAGAAATTTCTGCTCGAAGGCGCGGCCCGTCTTGATGCCGATCTTCCAGGGCAGCAGCCATTTCCGCCGGATCGGCCAGAGCACCGGGCAGCCCCGTTCCGTGCAGCAGTCCCCCGCGACATGGGTCAGGCAGCCGATGGCCACCGCCAGCCCCAGCCAGGCGTACCCCACGTTGTCGCTGCGGAACACGATGAACAGCCCGCCCGTCATGCCGACGTTGAGCATCGCCGAGGCGAACTTCTTGCCCGGGATGGCGATCCCGACGGCCCGCAGCGCCAGGCCGATGAGCAGGATCACCATGATGTCGCGGCCGAGCGGGTAGGTGTTGGCCAGGTAGTGCGCGCCGAAGCCCGCGGCGACCGCGAACGCCAGCGAGTGGGTGATGTTGCGGTGCCCCCCGGCGAGCCACGACACCGCCTTGCTCAGCGCCCAGGTGACCGGCCCGAACGTCTGCGCGATCGTCGCACTCGGGTGGTCGAGGTCGGGCAGCATCGCGGCACCGGCGCAGATGATGGTCCCGGCGACCAGCTCGGCCGGGTCGAGCGCGTTGACCATGACGCCGGTCTCGATGAACCGGTGGGACTCGGTCAGCAGCGGGAACGCGGCCAGCGGGGGCGCGATGCCCAGCCAGACGATCGCCCCGGTCAGGGCGTGCGTGTGTCCCATCATCGCCCGGACACCACCATGGAGATCATCCCGAGAGACCGTACGCCGCCGCCTTCCCCGGACGGCGCATCACGGTGTCCCGCATCACCGGCGTGTCGCGCGGGCCCTGTGGCCCGGACCCGCTGGTGCCGATCGTTCCCGTCCGATTCCCCTGCCGCCCGAGGGCGACGATCGTCCGCTTCGATCTTCCCGTCCCTTCACGAGGTGTGCCTGCCCCTGGCATCTTCCTATGAACGGAGAACGGATGGAACGGACGATTGGTGCCGGGAAGCGCGGCCGGAGCGCCGTTCCGGCCGTGACGAGCGGGAACGGTCCACCCGCGGACCGGACGATCCGGGAAGATCACCCACCCGACAGGCCCGTCCGGGCGGAACGGACGCGGAAGAAGACGCGACGATTGCCGCCGCGGACGGCTTGATCGACAGGAAGGCGAGCGGTCTGCGGACGGGCCGGAGGCGGTCACGCGGGGCGGGATCACCGGGTCACGCGGGGCGGGATCACCGGGTTGCGCGAGACGGGATCGCCGGGTCACGGGGGGCGGGATCGCCGGGAGCCGGGGAAGATCACCGGCGTGTCGCGCGCGGACGACACCTGGGGAAACGACAGACGGGACCGTTCCGCACCGAAAGCACCCCCCAGCCCTTCCGGCACGGAACGAATCCCGTCTACGTCCTTTGTAACGTGCCGGTCTCAGTGCTTGTTCCTGATTCCGGCAAGAATTCCGTGATCTGCCTCACTTCTACGCTGGGCATCGACGATCTCACTCTCGGTGACAATCCACAGGAACGGCACCAGGGGCAGCGCGGCGAGGGCGGCGAAGACCCCGAAGGCCCAGGTCAGGCCCGTGATCTCGGCGAGTATCCCGGCCAGCGCCGCGCCCAGCGGCAGGGTCCCCCAGCTCAGCAGGCGGCTCGCGGCGCCGTAACGGCCCAGCAGCCGGTCCGGGACGAGCATCTGCCCCAGGGTCCGGGCGTTGACCGTCCACAGCGTCCCGCCCAGGCCGCCGAGGAACGCGGCCATGCCGACCGCCCACGCCCGCGGGAACACGGCCGGAACGATCATCATGACGACGGTGAAGACGATGTCGGTGAACAGCGCCCAGCGGATCCCCAGCAGGCGGTTGACCGCCGCCACCGCCACCGCGCCCAGCAGGCCGCCCAGGCCGATGGAACTGATCAGCAGGCCGTAGCCGAACGCGTCGAGCTGGAGCACCCGCGTCGCGTAGGAGGGCAACAACGCCAGCCAGGCGCTCCAGCAGGCCGACAGCACGGCGATGGTCAGCGTCATGGTGCGGAGCAGGCGGTGGTTCCACAGGAAGGCCAGGCCCTCGACCATCTCGGCCCGGACCCGCCCCGGCTCCCGCGCGGGCACCCGGCCGTCCCGGCCCCCGGCGTCCGCGGTCTCCCGCGGGCCGGTCGCCCGGAAGCGGCCGGTCAGCAGGGCCAGCAGCACCGCTCCGAACGCGAAGGCCGCGGCCGACGAGCCCAGCGCAAGGGCCGTCCCCACCCCGGCGAGCAGACCCCCGACGGCCGGGCCGGCGAACTCGTTGGCGACGGTCTCGCTCCCGGCGATCCACGCGTTGACCGGCCCCAGCCGGTCCCGCGACACGGCGGCGGGGATCAGGGCGCCGACCGAGGAGTTGGCCACCACCTCGGCGATCCCGATGGTCAGGCCCGCGAGGTAGAGCAGGGGCAGCGACAGCACGCCCGCGGCGTAGGCCGCCACCAGGGCGAGCGCGGCGGCGAGCCTGACCAGGTTGGCCCAGGCGGCCAGCCTCCTGCGGTCCCCCCGGTCGACGAGCACCCCGACGTGGAGCGAGGCCAGCAACCAGGGCAGCGTCAGGGTGAGGCCCACCCCGGCCACCAGGCCGGGCGAGGTGGTCAGGCCGACCGCCAGCAGGGGCAGGGTGATCTTCGCCACGCCGTCGGCGAGGTTGGTGGCCACCGTGAAACCCACGAGCACGAACTCGTTACGCCGCATGAAACACCACCTATAGGCTTTTGGTGGTTGCATCCTACGCATGCGGAGATCGCCCGTCGACCGTCCGGGGCGGGATCCCGGCGCACGGGAGGTCCACCCGGGGGGAGCTCCGTCGCGGGCGAGGATGCGCGGCCGGGGCGGCGACGACGAGAGATCGCCCGGCGGCACCGACGGCACCGCCACTCCCGCCACCGAGGGGCCCCCGGCCTGTTTCCGCAGGTGAGGCGGACAATGAAGACATGACGATCACCTTCATCACCGGAGCGAACAAGGGTCTCGGCCGCGAGACCGCCCGCCGTCTCGCCGAACTCGGTCACACCGTGCTCGTCGGCGCCCGCGACGCCGAGCAGGGCGGGCGGACCGCCGCCGAGCTCGGCGCCAGGTTCGTCCCCATCGACGTGACCGACGACGCGTCCGTCGCCGCCGCGGCCGCGGACGTCGCCGAGCACGAGGGCTCGATCGACGTCCTGGTCAACAACGCCGGCATCGCCGGCCCCCGGACCGATCCCACCGCCCTGACCGGCGCCGACGCCCTCGGCGTCCTCGACGTCAACCTCGTCGGCGTGGTCCGCACGACCACCGCCTTCCTGCCGCTGCTGCGCCGGTCACCGGACCCGGTCATCGTCAACGTCAGCAGCGGGCTGGGGTCGCTCGCCTTCACCCACGACCCGTCGCGGATCGAGTCCTCGGTGGTCGCGCCGCTCTACGCCGCCTCCAAGGCGGCGCTGACGATGCTGACCACCCAGTACGCCAGGGCACTGCCGGACGTCCGCGTCAACGCCGCCGACCCCGGCTACACGGCGACCGACCTGAACGGCAACAGCGGCACCCAGACCGTCACCGAGGGCACGGACGCGATCGTGGCCCTGGCGACCGAGGGACCCGGCGCGGGCTCGGGCCGCTTCGTCGACCGGTTCGGGGAGATCGCCTGGTCCTGACCGTCCTCCGGGCCGGGCCGGGCCGGGCCGGGCCGAGGCGGCCCCGGCCCGGCGGCACAGATCGTGCCGCCGGATGCCCACAGACCCCACTTTCGCGACGTATGGTTGCCATCAGAATGTTCTCGATATATCTTTGAAGCATCGAGAGCGATCGAAGGACGATCGCGATATGGAGGTCGGACATGACATCCGCAGCATCGGGCGGCCCGTGGGCGGGCATCGGCCCGGATGAGATCAGGCGTGAGATGAAGCGCGCGGCCAAGGAGGCCTGGCGGCAGGCGGCCGCCGGTTGGCAGCGGGGCGGGGCGCGGCACGAGGGGCACCACCACTCCCACGAGCACCGCTCGCACGGGCACGCCGAGGGCGGGCCGCACGAGCACCGCCACCGCGGCCACCGCGGGCCCTTCTCCGGCGGCCCCTTCCCCGGAGGCGGGTTCCCCTGGGAGTTCCCCCGGGGCGGCTGGGGACGCAGGGGCCCGTTCGGCGGGGGCGGGCCGCCGTTCGGCCGCGGGCGCAAGGCGAAGCGCGGCGACGTCCGCGCGGCGATCCTCGCCCTGCTGACCGAGACCTCCTGCAACGGCTACCAGATCATCCAGGAGATCGAGCGGCGCAGCGAGGGGGGCTGGAAGCCCAGTCCGGGCGCGGTCTACCCCGCGCTGCAGCAGCTCACCGACGAGGGCCTGGTCCTGTCGGAGGAGAACGAGGGACGCAAGACGTTCAGCCTCACCGAGGCCGGGCGGGCCTACGTGGCCGAGCACCCCGAGGAGGTGCGCGCCCCGTGGGAGGAGATGACCCCCGACGTGGACGACAGCACCTGGGAGCTGATGGACATCACCCGCCAGTCGGGCTTCGCGATGCTCCAGATCCTGCAGACCGGCAGCGAGGCCCAGATCCGGGAGGCGAAGCAGGCGCTGGTCGAGACGCGCCGCAAGCTCTACCAGATCCTGGCCGACGGCGACACCGGCGAGGAGTGACCCGGACATGACGCCCCGAGAAGGACTTCGCATCGGAGACGCCGAGCGCGACGCGGCGATGGAGTTCCTGCGCGAGAACTACGCCCAGGGCCGCCTGACCCACGAGGAGCTCGACGAGCGGCTGGAGCTGACACTGTCCGCGCGGACGGACGGCGACCTGGCCAGGGTGAGCGCCGACCTGCCCGGCCGGGGCGGGGACGGCGAGAGCGTCGGAGGCGTCCCGGGGGCACCGGATCACGCCGGGCCGTGGGGACGCGCGGATCCGTGGGAGCGCGCCATGAGGTCGTGGGCGCACGCCGGTGGGCCGTGGGGGCACGGCCGGCCGGGCGGTCACGGCCCCCGGTCGTGGGCGGACGGGCCGGGCCGGGCCTGGGCGCACCACCACCCCGACGCGTGGATGCACCACCGCGCCGCCCGTGAGTACCGGCGCCGGAAGCACCGGGGCGGGCCCGGGTTCCCCGTGCCACTGATCCTGCTGCTGGTGGCCGGGGTGGCGTTCACCGGGCTCGGGGTGCTGAAGGTCCTTCTGGCGATCGCCCTGGTGCTGACCGTGGTGGGTGCCCTGCGCCGGGGGCGGGCGCGCACCGGCGGACACTCCCGGATCGGCCCTCCGGGCGCCGCCTGAGCGACTCCGGGTCCACAGGGGACCGTGCGGGCGGACGCGGTCGCGGGGCGCGTCGCGGACCACCGCTCGCGACGGCCCGGATCCCCGACTCCCCCGGATTCCCCGGTTCCCCCGGCCTTCGGACCGGGGCGCGTCACCAGAGCGTCTCGGGCTCCGCGTCCGGACCGTCACCGGGTCCCGGTCCGCCGGAGAGGAGGAACTCCCGGATCCTCCGCATCTCCCCCGCGATGCCGTCCAGCGTCCAGTGCGCGTTCAGGCCGCTCGGGTTGGGCAGCACCCAGACCGCGACGCCCCCGATCCGGGACCGCTGCGGGCCGATCGCCGCCTTGGGCGCCCCGAACGCCTGCCGGTAGGCCGTCACCCCGGCCACCGCCAGCACCGTGGGCCGGACCTCGGCGACGAGCCTCGCCAGCCTCTTGCCGCCCTCGCGGAACTCCTCGGCCGACAGCTCCGCCGCCTGCGCCGTGGGACGCTGCACCACGTTGGTGATGCCCAGCCCGTAGGAGGGGAGCAGATCCTGCTCGGAGGGGGACAGCAGCCGGGGCGTGAACCCGGAGCGGTACAGCGCGGGCCAGAAGCGGTTGCCCGGACGCGCGAAGTGGTGGCCGGTGGCCGCGGAGTACAGGCCGGGGTTGATGCCGCAGAACAGCACGTCCAGGTCGGGGCCCAGCACGTCCTCGATCGTCCGGTCCGTGGAGGCCTCCAGCTCGGCCCGGCTCGGCCGCCGGACCGGCGACCCCGGGCCCTCGCCGGGCGGGCGCCGACGGGGCGGGCTCTCGTGGAGCGAGCCCGACCCTCCCGCCGGGCGGCTCTCGCGAGGCGGGTTCTCGTGGAGCGGGCCAGGGCTCCTGCGCGAGGAGCCGGGGTTCTCGGGCGAGGGGGCGGGGGTCTGGTGAGGCGGCACGGGCCGAAGCTACCCCTTCCCGTCGGGCTTATCCTCACGTCCCGCCGTCTCTCCCGGCATGGGCGTCGCGGAAAAGAACGCGCGCGTTACGGAGACGGTGCACCCCACCCGACAATTCACGACTGTTCACTATTATGTCGGCATTAATGCCCATGAACGGTCAACGGTGGTCATTCACGGTCGTTCGAATTTCACCGGGTGAGGACGGCCCGCCGGTCACGGTGAATACTCCGTACCCCGCGACCGGGATGTCTCCGCGAGCGGTCGGTGATCCGCCGCGCCGGGCTTGCCGGGCCGCATCCCGAACAGGAAGCGGGTCGGCCGGGTCCGCCGTACCAGCAGGTCGTAGGCCAGGACCGTCAGGGCGAGCGAGCAGGTCACGATGACGACGTACTTGACCGCGATCGGTGCCTGCCAGCGCACCACCTGGTAGGCGACCGCGACCACGACGGGCTGGTGCAACACGTACAGCGGCAGGACGGCCTCGGCCAGGTAACCGCGCAGGCCGCCTCCGCTCCCGTTCCGCGAACGGGTGACCGGGCGGACGCCGGAGGAACCCGCCCGGGGAAGGGCACCGGAGGAGTCCGCGTGAGGGGGGACGCCGGAGGGACCCGCGTCGGGCCGGGTGCCGGAACGGGCGGCACCCCGGTCGAGGACGCCGACGATCGTCAGCATCCAGCACCATCCGGCGGCACCGTACAGCGCCCGTCCGAGGACGGCGAGCGGCGCCGAGGCCGTGAAGGCGTCGTCGCCCGCGGACAGCAGCACCGGCACCCCGGCCGCGAACAACGCCAGCCCGCACGCGGCGACCACGCGCAGGTCGCGGCGCACCGCCCCGCGGAAGCGCTCGTCGGCCGCGAACGCGAACCCGTAACAGAAGAAGGCCAGGTACGCCCACCGGCTCCACCCGGCGTACTCCTCCTCCAGGCCGAGGACCATGCTGATCAGGACCAGCGGCAGGGCGGGCAGCAGCACCGCGCCGCGCACGCGGGCGAGCCCGGCGACCCGCTCGCCGAGGCCCGGCGACGGCAGCCACCGCACCGCGAGCGAGAGCAGCAGCGAGAACGTCAGCAGCAGGACGAGGAACCACAGGTGTCCCGTCTCGAAGTACTCGCCCTGCAGGACGAAGGGGAACTCGGCGAGGTCGAGCTCGACCCGGAAGAACCGGGGCAGGAACTCCAGGTACGACTCCCGGTTGGCGGGGTCGGCACGCAGGCGCAGCCACTGCGGCACCGGGACGATGACCACCGTGGCGAACACCAGCGGCACGGCGATCCTGCGCAGGCGCTCCACGGCGTAGCCGGCCGGGCCGCGACGGCCCAGCGAGTGGCGCGCGGCCAGGCCGGCGAGGTAGAAGAGCAGCGGCATCGCCCACAGCACGCCCAGGACGCTGACGACCATGGTGAGGCCGGTGGTCTCGGCGTTCTTGACGTAGAAGTCGTCGCGGGCGTCGAACACCAGCGCCGAGTGGAAGAGCACCAGCCCGGCCACCACCACGACGCGCAGGAGGTCCACCTCCGCCCGCCGCCCCGTCGCGGTGCCGGCCGCGACCGGAGGGCCGGTCGCGGACCCGGGCCCTGCCGTGGATCCTGTCGCAGGCTCGGGCCCGGACCCGATCGCGGGTCCTGTCGCGGGTCCTGTCGCCGACCCGGTCGGCGGCCCGGCCGGAGGCCCGGTCACAGGCCCGGCCGAGGACCCGGGTCCGGTCGGGGAGGCCGGGGGCGTCGGGGGCGTCGGGGGAGAGGTCATGCTCGGCCCTCCGGCGGGAGGGAGCGCCGGCGGGCCGTGTGGACCACCGTGACCACGGCCAGCACGGCGGCGGGACCGAGCATGTCCTTGGGCCAGAACTCCAGCGGGCACGCCTCCACCACGCTGGCCACGCCCCAGGCCACGACGTTGACCGCCAGGATCGCGCCCCAGACGAGCCACAGGATCCTCAGCCACCGGGTCACGTCCCTGCGGACCGGCGGCGGGCTCTGCCGTCGTTCGGCGGGCAGGTCGGCGAGCAGCACGGTCAGCTCGCCGCGGGTGGTGGCGGACAGCGCCCGGCCCACCCGGTCGTCGAACTCCGGCATGTCGAGACAGCCCTCCTCGACGGCCAGCCGCAGCCGCCGGGTGGCGGCCTCGCGATCGTCGTCCGACGCCCGCACGTCGCCGTGCTCGGCCATCTCTACCTCCTGTGGGGGCTACGAAGACGTCTCTCCGGCCTCGCGGGCCAGGAAACGGTCGATCTCGGCTTTCTCCGCGGCCGGGAGGTCGCGTTCCGCGCACCGCCGCTCCGCCACCGCCCTCAGGTGGGGGCGGGCCGCCGCCGGGTCGACGCCGTCGAGGAAGGCGGCGAGCAGGTCGGCCCGCCCGACCCGCAGGAACGGTTCCGTGACGGTGGCGGTGGCCAGGATGAGCCAGGTGCACGCGGCGTCCACGGCGGGCGCGCCCCTGGCGGCGTTGGCCCAGTCGACGACCTTCGGGCCGTCGGGGGTGACGAGCACGTTGCCGGGATGCAGGTCCAGGTGGAGCAGCCGGTTCCCGGGGCGGCCGACGGCGGCCTGCAGCCAGCCGGGCGACCGCACCGCGGACAGCGCCCGCAGCAGGCCGGCCAGGAGCGCGCCGTGCTCGGCGGCCCGCCCGGGGGTGCGGGCCGCCTCCTGGAGCAGGCTCGGCCCGTCCACGTGCTCCATGAGGATGTCGGGCCCGTCGGCGTCGAATATCTCCGGGGCCGGGAAGCCGTGCCGCCGGACGTGCCGCATCACCGCGGCCTCGCGTTCGAGGCTGCGGCCGTCACGCGAGCGGCGGACGACCCGGCCGGGCCCCGCCTCGAAGATCTCACAGTCGTAGCCGGCGACGATCAACGATCCAACCTGCATGCCTGTCAGGTTAGGCGGTAAAGCCGGTGCGTCAATACGCCAAGGCGGTGACCGTTTTTTACGGTAACTACCTGTCAGCGAGAGAGGCGGTACTTATCGCTAACGTGAAGCGAACATGGATTCATTCTTACTCACCTGCTTATTCCATTAATTATGGGGAGGTGACACGTTGCTGGTAGCAACCGACCTCGTCAAGCGTTACGGCGACATCCAGGCACTCGACGGATTCACTCTGAGCGTGGCGGCCGGGGAGATCGTCGGGCTCCTCGGACACAACGGCGCGGGCAAGACGACCTTCGTCGAGATCGTGTCGAACCTGGTCCGCCCGGACGGCGGCAGGGTGACGATCGACGGCAAACCGCCCTCCGCCGTACGCGGCCAGGTCGGCGTGGCTCCCCAGCACATCGCCCTGTACCCGTCGGCGACCGTCCGCGAGCACCTGGAGCTGTACGGCAGGCTCTCGGGGCTGCGCGGGGCCGCGCTGCGCTCGGCGATCGAGGACCTGTCGGTCGTGCTGCGGCTCACCGAGATCATGGACAGGCGGGCCGGCAAGCTCTCGGGCGGCCAGCAGCGCCGTGCCCAGGCCGCGACCGCGCTCGTGCACCGGCCGGGCCTGCTGCTCCTCGACGAGCCCACCGCGGGCGCGGACCTGGAGACCCGGCAGGCGATGCTCGACGTCGTCAAGCAGCGCGCCGGCGAGGGTGCCGCCGTCGTCTACACCACCCACTACCTGCCCGAGCTCACCGAGCTGCAGGCCACGATCGCGGTGGCGCGCGACGGCCGGGTCATCGCCCGGGGCGCCTACGAGGAGCTGGCCAGGGACCTGCCCGGCGAGGTGCGGGTGACGCTGGAGGGCGAGGAGGAGCTCACGATCTCCACCTCGGACCCGGCGGCGACGCTCATCGACCTCCTGCACCGCACCAAGCGCCCGATCAGCTCGGTGGACGTGCGCAACCCGTCCCTGGACGACCTCTACCGATCCCTGGCGGTCCACGATGCTCCTTGACGCCCCGCGGCCCGGCATCGACCTGGTCGGCTCCGCGCACCGGATCGCCGCCCTGGCCCGGCACAACCTGACCCTGCGGCTGCGCGACCCCGGCCAGATGATCAGTTACGTGGCCATGCCGATGGTGCTCATGCTGGTGCTGCGGCCCCTGTACGTCAGGGCTCTCGACACCGGCGCCACCCAGGTGGCCACCGGACTGATGGTCATGTTCTCCGTCTTCGCGATCTCCCTGGCGGGGAACGCGATCCTGTCCGAACGCACCTGGCGCACCTGGGACCGGCTGCGGGTGAGCCGTGCCCCCGCGGCCGAGCTGCTCATCGGCAAGACCCTGCCGTTGTTCGTGGTGATGGTCACCCAGCAGTCGATCCTGCTCGTGTACGGCTGCCTGGCGATCGGGCTGCCCGTCCCGCCCAATCCGCTCGTGGTGTTCATGTCGATCGTGATCTGGGCCTTCGCGCTGCTGGCGATCGGGGCGGCGCTCGCCACGATCGTGCGCAGCCACGGCGAGCTCAGCGTCATCTCCGACGTGGGCGCGCTCACGCTCAGCTCGCTGGGCGGGGCGCTGGTGCCGCTGAGCCTCATGCCCGCGTGGGCGCAGGCGGTCGCGCCCGCGTCCCCCGGCTACTGGGCCCTGACCATGATGCAGTCCGCGGTCGCCGGGAACGTGGCGGGCACGCTGCGTCCCGCGGCCGTGCTGCTGGCGATCGGTGTCCTGGCCGGCGCGTTCGCCGCCCGCAGGCTCGCGCGCGGCTGGGGCCGCGGCGGGCTGATGTGAGCACCTGACATGGGCACCGGCGCGAACGCCGTGAACACGGACGTGAGCACCGGTGCCGACGCCGTGAGCACCGAGGTGAGCATCGGCGCGATCGTCCCGAGCGCCTCGTGCGCGCCGCGGCAGCACGCCGTGGTGAGCACGCCGCAGTGCGCGCCGCGGTGAGCACGCCGTGGTGAGAACCGCGGTGAGCACCGCAAGCCAACTCCAGTGAATTGAGGCAGGTTGATGGAACACGGACATCCACCGGGCGACACCGACATCGCGATCGTCGGCATGGCCGGCCGGTTCCCCGGCGCGACCGACATCGCGACGTTCTGGCGCAACATCAGCACCGGTGTCGAGTCGTTCACGCGTTTCTCCGACGAGGACCTGATCGCCGCGGGCGTCGACCCGGCCACGTTCCAGCAGCCGAACTACGTCCGGTCGCGGCCGATCCTGGAGGACATCCGCGGGTTCGACGCGGGGTTCTTCGGCTACAACCCGCGCGAGGCCACCCTCGCCGACCCGCAGCAGCGCATCTTCCTGGAGTGCGTGTGGGAGGCCCTGGAGTGCGCCGGCTACGCGGCCCCCCACAGCCGGGGCAGCGTCGGGGTGTTCGCCGGGATGAACATCAGCGGTTACCTGCTGACCCGGCTCATGGCGTTCCAGATGGGCGTCGACACCTCCGCCCTGATGATCGGCAACGACAAGGACTCGCTGGCCACGAACGTCTCCTTCCGGCTCGACCTGAACGGGCCCAGCCTGTCGGTGCAGACGTTCTGCTCCACGTCGCTGGTCGCGGTGCACCTGGCGAGCGAGAGCCTGCGCCGGGGCGAGTGCGACATGGCCCTGGCCGGGGGCGTGTCGGTGCGCATCCCGGACCGGATCGGCTACCTGTGGGAGGAGGGCGGCCAGGAGTCGCCCGACGGGCACGTGCGCACCTTCGACGCCGAGGGCCGGGGCAGCATGTTCGGCGACGGCGCCGCGGTGGTGACGCTCAAGCGCCTGCCGGACGCGATCGCCGACCGCGACACCGTGTTCGCGGTCATCCGCGGCTCGGCGATCAACAACGACGGCGCGATGAAGTTCAGCTACCTGGCGCCCAGCATCGACGGCCAGCGCCGCTGCGTGTCGGCGGCCCTCGCCCGCGCGGGCGTCGACCCGGCCGACGTCTCCTACGTCGAGGCGCACGGCACCGCCACCGAGGTCGGCGACCCGATGGAGGTGGCCGCGCTGACCCGCGCCTTCGGGGCGACCGGGCGCGGGCAGTACTGCGTGCTCGGCTCGATCAAGCCGAACGTCGGCCACCTCGACAGGGCCTCCGGCGTGACCGGGCTGATCAAGGTGGTGCAGTCGCTGCACAACGAGCTGATCCCGGGCACGCTGCACTACACCTCCCCCAACCCGGAGATCGACTTCGAGGCGAGCCCGTTCCGCGTCACGGCCGAGCCGACGCCGTGGCCGCGTACCGGCGACCGGCCCCGCATCGCGGGCATCAGCTCCCTGGGCATGGGCGGCACGAACGCGCACGCGATCGTCACCGAGGCGCCGCTGCCCGCCGAGCGCCCGGCCCGCTCGCGCCGCTGGCAGATCCTGCCCGTGTCGGCGCGCTCGGCGGCGGCGGCCGAGCGCTCCTGCGCCCGGCTCGCCGAGCACCTGAACGGCCCCGCCGGCTCCCCCGGCTCCCCCGTGGGCCCGAGTGACCTCGGGGACATCGCCTACACGCTGCAGGCCGGGCGCAAGGTGTTCAACCACCGCAAGGTCGTCGTCGCCGACTCCACGGGCCGGGCCGCCGCCCTGCTCGCCGACCCGGCGGGACCGCTGGGCCGCAACGACGCCACCGTGGGACGCCAGGTCGGTTTCCTGCTCGCCGGGGTCGGCGAGCAGTACCCGGGCATGGTGGCCGGGCTCTACGCCGAGGACCCGGGCTTCCGGGCGGACGTCGACGAGTGCCTGGCCGTCCTCGGGCTGACCGAGCCCGGTCAGCTCTCCGACGTGTTCACGCCCGCCGAGCGGACCGCCGGCAGCGGCGCGAACGGGTCGAACGGCGCGAGCGGCGCCGTCGGCGCGGACGACCTGGCCAGGTTGCTGGGCCGGGCAGGCGCCGCGCAGGCGCCGCGCTCCACGACCGACGCCCACCTGGTGCAGCCGGCGGTCTTCGTCGCCGAGTACGCGCTGGCGCGCCGCCTCATGCGGTGGGGCCTGCGCCCCGAGGTCATGATCGGCTACAGCCTGGGCGAGTACGTCGCGGCCTGCCTCGCGGGCGTGCTGTCGCTGCCCGACGCGCTGCGGCTGGTGGCCTACCGGGCCAAGCTCATCACCTCCCAGCCCGAGGGCGCGATGCTCGCCGTCTCGGCCAACGAGCGGCGGCTGACCGCGGTGCTCGGCGAGGAGGGCATCCGTGACCTGGACGTGGCCGTCCGGACGGGCTCCCAGGTGGTGCTCGCCGGGCCGGAGGCCGCGGTCGAGGCCGCGGCGGCCCGGCTGCTGGAGGCCAGGATCGGCCACCGGCGGCTGGAGACCACGCACGCCTTCCACTCGCGGATGCTCGCGCCGGTCGCCGGCGAGCTGACCGCGTGGATCACCGACAACATCACCCTGAACGCGCCGTCCCTGCCGTACCTGAGCAACGTGACCGGCGCGCCCGTCACCGCCGAGCTCGTCACCGACCCCGGGTACTGGGCGCGGCACATGTGCGAGACCGTCGAGTTCGGCGCCGGGCTCGACCACGTGCTCGGCGTCCCCGAGCTGGCCCTCGCCGAGATCGGCCCCGGCCAGTCGCTGGGAGCGCTGACCCGCGGCCACCCGGCCTGCGAGCGCGGGCGCTGGCCGCTCATCGTGACGACGCTGCCCGCCGCCGGCGACCCGCTGGACGCGGGGGCCGCGCTGGCGACGGCCGTGGCCAAGCTCTGGCTGACCGGCGTGCCGGTGGACTGGGACGCGCTGCACGACGACGGCGACGGCTGGAGGCCGGGCCGCGTGCCGCTGCCGTGCTACCCGTTCGAGCACCAGGAGTACTGGCTGGAGATCGACGAGTCCGCGCTGGGCGGCGGTGGCACGCCCGCGTTCGACGAGAGCGATCCCAAGAGCATCGCCAAGGCCTACCCCCGGCTGCCCGACACGCGCTGGATCCACGCGCCGACCTGGCGCGAGACCACCCCGCGTGCGCCGGTGCCGCAGGAGGCGGACCGCTGGCTGGTCTACACCGACGCCGGGCTCGCCGACGAGCTGGCCGCGCCGCTGCTGGCGCACCTGGAGGCCACCGGCCGCCAGGCGGTGCTGGTACGGCCGGGCGAGGAGTTCTCCAGCGGCCCCGACGGCCTGCGGGTACGGCCCGGCTCGCCCGAGGACGCGGGTGCGGTGCTGCGCGAGCTGACCGGCCGCGACTGGGTGCCCGAGCGGATCGTGCACCTGTGGAACGCCGACGGCGACGGGCCCGTGGAGGAGTCCCTGCGCCGCGGCCTGCACACGCTGGTCGCGTTCGCCCGCGCCTGCGGCGACCTGGGACTGCACGGCTGGACCCTCGACATCGTCACCGGTGGCGCGCACCGGGTGCACCCGGGCGACCGCGTGCACGCCGCCGCGGGCACGCTGCTGGGCCCCACCCGGCTCATCCCCGTCGAGTACCCCAGGACGCGTACCCGGCTGATCGACCTCGGCCCCGAGGCGGGACCCGGCACCGGGGCCGGCGCGCGGGCGCTGCTGGCCGAGTTGCGCGCCGAGCCCGCCGACCAGGTCGTGGCCCTGCGCGGCGGCCGGCGCTGGATCCCCGACTACGAGACGCTCGACGCCGGCGTCATCGAGCAGTCCCCGCCCGCGGCGCGGGTCCGCCAGGGGGGTGTCTACCTGGTGACCGGCGGGCTCGGCGGCATCGGGCTGGCCATGGCCGAGCGGCTGGCCGAGCGGTACCGGGCGCGGCTGGTGCTGCTCGGCCGCACGCCGGTGCCGCCCCGTGAGGAGTGGGCGTCGATCCTGGCCGGCGGGAACGCCGCCGGCGAGGTCCTGCGGCGGCTGGAGGGGCTGCGCCGCCTGGAGGCGGCCGGCTCCGGCGTGATCACCGTCGCCGGGGACGTCTCCCGCGTCGAGGACGTGCGGCGGGCCGTGGACGCCGCGATCGAGAACTTCGGCGAGCTCGACGGCGTGCTGCACTGCGCGGGCGTGCCCGCGGTGGGCCTGATGCAGTTCAAGACCGTCGCCGACATGGACCGTGTGCTCGCGCCGAAGGTGGCCGGCACGCTGGCACTGGCCGAGGTGCTGCGCGAGGTGCCGGTCGACTTCCTGGCCCTGTTCTCGTCCACGACGTCGGCGACGGGCGGCGGCGCGGGCCAGGTCGACTACTGCGCGGCCAACGCGTTCCTGGACTCGTTCGCGCTCAGCGACCCGCTGCCCGGCGTGACCGTCACCTCGATCGACTGGTGCGAGTGGACGTGGAACGGCTGGACCGACGGGCTCGACAACTACGACGAGGGCTCCCGGCAGTACTTCGAGTGGTACCGGGAGAACTTCGGCCTCACCTTCGACCAGGGCTGGGAGACGCTGCTGCGGGTGCTGGCCAGCGGTGAGCCGCACGTGGTGGCCTCCACCCAGGACTTCGCGCCGATGGTGGCGATGAGCCGGCGCTCGTCCATCGAGAGCCACCAGGCGGTGGTGAAGAAGATCCGCGACGCGTTCGGCCGGCACCCCAGGCCCGACCTGTCGACCGCCTACGTCGAGCCGCAGTCCCCCACCGAGGAGACCATCGCCGGGGTGTGGACCGAGGCGCTCGGCCTGGAACAGGTCGGCGTGCACGACAACTTCTTCGAGCTCGGCGGCAACTCGCTGCTCGGCATGGAGATCATCGCCGAGGTCAGGAAGGCGCTGGAGCTGTCCTACCTGCCACCGCACATCCTCTACCAGGCCCCGACGATCGCCTCGCTGGCCGAGGCCGCCACGGCCGACCAGGAGTCCGGCGGGCAGCCCGCCGAGGCCCGCGAGCAGCAACGGTCCAGGATCGCGCAGCGGCGCAACATGCTCAGGAGCGGAAGGACGTCATGACCGGAACCGACTACGAGTCCGCGGTCGCGCTGATCGGCATGTCCGGGCGCTTCCCGGGCGCCGGCGGCGTCGCCGAGCTGTGGGACAACCTGCTGGCGGGCGTCAAGGGCCTGCGTACGATCACCGAGGACGAGCTGCGCGAGGCCGGGGTGGACCCCGGCACGCTGGCCGATCCGCGCTACGTCCGCGTCGGCGGCCCGCTGGAGGACATCGACCGGTTCGACGCCGGCGTGTTCGGCATCAACCCGCGCGAGGCCGAGATGATGGACCCGCAGCACCGGTTGTTCCTGGAGTGCTCGTGGGAGGCGCTGGAGAGCGCCGGCTACTGCCCCACGGACGTGCCCGGCCAGGTCGCCGTGTTCGGCGGCTGCGGCTTCCCCGACTACATCGTGCAGAACATCCAGCACCTCACCTCCCAGCCGGGAGGCGCCATGCTGATGGCCATCGGCAACGAGCGCGACTCCCTGGCCTCGCTGGTCTCCTACAAGCTGGGGCTGCGCGGGCCGTCGGTGTCGGTGCAGACGTTCTGCTCGACCTCGCTGGTCTCGGTCCACCTGGCCTGCCAGAGCCTGCTCACCTACGAGTGCGACGTGGCCGTGGCCGGCGGCGCCTTCACCCCGCTCCCCCAGCGGTCGGGCTACCTGTACGAGCAGGGCGGCATCATGGCGCCCGACGGCCGGGTGCGCAGCTTCGACGCCGAGGCGGGCGGCACGGTGATGGGCAGCGGGGCCGGCGTGGTGGCGCTCAAGCGCATGTCCGACGCGATCGCCGACGGGGACGTCATCCACGCGGTCATCCTGGGGTCGGCGTCCAACAACGACGGCCGCCTGCGGGCCGGCTACACGGCGCCCGGCGTGGACGGCCAGGCCGAGGTGATCGAGTCGGCGCTGGGCGTGGCCGGGGTCAAGCCCGAGACCGTCGGCTACGTCGAGTGCCACGCGACCGGCACCATGCTGGGCGACTCGATCGAGCTGGCGGCCATGAGCCGGGTGTTCACCCAGGCCACCGAGACGCCGTGCGTGCTGGGCTCGGTCAAGCCGAGCCTGGGCCACCTCGACCGCGCCTCGGGCGTCACGGGGCTGATGCGCGCCGCGCTCGTCCTCAAGCACGAGCTGCTGCCGGGCACGCCCGGCTACGAGACGCCCAACCCGGCGCTGGCCACGGCACGCGACCGGTTCACCGTGCTGAACGAGCACCGGCCGTGGGCCGCGGGCCCGCACCCCCGGCGGGCCGGGGTGAGCTCCTTCGGGCTCGGCGGCACCAACGCGCACGTGGTGATGGAGCAGGCGCCCGTCCGGCCGGCGCGGCCCGCCCGGCCGGGTCCGCACCTGCTGGTGTTCTCGGCGTCCGACGAGCAGGCGCTGTCCGACCTGACCGAGCGGCTCCGCCGGCACCTGGCCGAGGAGCGTTCCGCCGACCTGGCGGACGTGGCGTTCACCCTGCAGATGTCGCGGGGCGCCTTCGCGCTGCGCCGCGCGGTCGTCTGCGCCGACCGCGACGACGCGGTGGCCGCGCTGGCCGACCCGTCGCGCTGGATCGACGGCAGGACCCAGCGGCGCAACCCCCGGCTGCGGCTGGCCGTACCCTCTGACGCCGCGATCGCGGGCGGGACGGAGACCGGCGGGACGGACGCCGATGCGGTGCCGGAGTCCTGGTGGGCGGAGCTGCACGCGGCCGTCCACACGGTGCTGCGCCCCGGCGCGACACCGGCCGGGACGGTGTCCGCGAGGACGTCCGGGACGGTGGGCCGCGCCGAGGCGCTGGCCGCGCTGGCCGACGGCCTGACCGGGCTCGGCGTCCACCTGGTGGGCGACGGTGAGGACGCGCAGGCCGAGGAGGTGCCGGTCGCGCCCGAGGAGGGCGCCGACGCCGCCACGTGCCTGCTGTCCACGCTGGCGCGGCTCTGGCTGGCGGGCAGCGTCCTGGACTGGGCGAAGCTGCACGGCGGCGCCGGGCTCCGCGTCGAGCTGCCGACCTACCCGTTCCAGCGGCGCAGGTTCTGGGTCGATCCCCCCCGCCGGCAGCGCGCGCCCGCAGGCCGTCGAGGGCAAGAACTTCGACCGGTCGCAGTGGACGCACCTGCCGTCCTGGAGGCAGCACCCGGTACCCGTCGCCAGCCTGGACGAGCGGCTGCGCGAGGCCGGGCCCTGGCTGGTGCTCACCGCCGACGAGCGCGGCGAGGCCCTGGTCGGGCGGCTGGAGCGGGCCGGCGCGGAGGTGACCGCGGTACGCGACGGCGACCGGTTCGAGCAGCACGACGACGGCTCCTTCACGATCCGCTCGGGCAGGCCGGGCGACATGTCCGAGCTGTTCTACTCGCTGGTGGTGAGCCCGCGCGCGATCGTGCACGGTTTCAGCCTCGCGTCCGCCGAGGCCGGGCCGGACGGCGACCCGGCGGCGCACTTCTCCGCGGAACAGAACCGCGGCTTCCACTCGGCGCTGGAGCTGGCCCGCGAGCTGGTCGACAACACCGGCTCGGCGCCCAGGGCCGAGCTGGTCCTGCTCACCTCTCTCGCGGTGAACGTCGCCGGGGCCGAGCTGCGCCACCCCGAGCACGCCACGCTGGCGGCGCTCGCCCCCAGCCTCCAGCAGGAGAACCCGCGGCTGCGCTGCCGCCACGTCGACCTCGACACCGCCGGCGCCGGCGGCGCCCCCGGCCTGGAGGCGCTGGCGGAGGCGGTACTGGCCGCGTCGGTCTGCGCGCACGAGGGCCCGGTGGCCGTCCGCGCGGGCGAGACGTGGCTGCGCCACTACGAGCCCTACCCGATCGCCGACCTCGAACCGGAGGAGCGGCCGTTCCGCGACGGCGACACGGTCCTCATCACCGGCGGGCTCGGCGACGTCGGCCTGGTCCTGGCGCGCCACCTGGCCGGTGCCTACGGCTGCCGCCTGGTGCTGACCGGCCGCTCGGCGCTGCCGCCCCGGCAGGAGTGGGACGCCTACCTGGCGGACGTGCCGCCCGGTGGCGAGCGGACCGCCCGCCACATCCGCAACGTCCGCGACCTGGAGGAGCGCGGCGCCACCGTGCTCGCCCTGTCGGCCGACGTGGCCGACGAGGAGAAGATGGGCGCCGTGGTGGCGGAGGCGGTCGCCCGGTTCGGCGGCATCGACGTGGTGGTGCACGGGGCGGGCGTGCAGGACGGCGCCTACTTCAACTTCGCCCACCTGATGGACCGCCAGCAGTGCGACGCCCACATGGCCGCCAAGGTGGGCGGCTTCCACGTCCTGCAGAAGGTCCTCGGCGACCACTGCCCGGACCGGCGCATCACGCTGTCGTCCGTCGCGGCCGTGCTCGGCGGCATGACGCTGGGGCCGTACGCGGCCGCCAACGCCGCCCTGGACGCCTACGTCCGCGTCGCCCGCACCCGGGGCGCCGGGCGGTGGGTCACGGTGGACTGGGACACCTGGAACATCGACCCGGACCGGGTCGCGGGCCACAGCGGCGCCGTCGTCGACTTCGCGATGACCCCGGCCGAGGGCGTGGACGTGCTGGAGCGGGCACTGTCGGCCGCCGACCGCGCCGGCCATCTCGTCATCTCGACGGGCTCGCTGGACGCCCGGATCGCGCAGTGGGTCACCGGCGACATCCACGAGGCCGGTGACGACGACGACGACCGGGAGCGGCACCCCCGTCCCGAGCTGAACAACGCCTACGTGGAGCCGTCCGAGGGCACCGAGGCCACCCTGGCCGCGATCTGGTCCCGGGTGCTGGGCATCGAGCCGATCGGCGCCCTGGACAACTTCTTCGAGCTCGGCGGCCACTCGCTGCTCGCCATCGAGCTCACCACCCGGATCCGTAAGTCACTGAGCGCGTCGGTGCCGGTGACCGGCCTGCTGGAGTGCCCGACGGTCCGCCAGCTCGCCGAGCTGCTCGACGTCCGCGACGACGAGGAGGGATGAGGCGCCGATGAAGCAACCCGCGTACCTGCGGTCGGTGCAGGGGTTCGCCCGCCGCGAGCTGGCGGGCAAGGACGCCTACCTTGACTCGCTCGCCGACGCGCCGCTCCCCCTGTACGAGCGTTTCGCCGGCACGGGCCTGGCCAACTGGTGGCTGCCCAAGGAGATCGGCGGCCTCGGCCTCGGGCTGGAGGAGAGCGTGCGCATCGCCGCCGAGCTCGCCTACGCCGACGCCGGGGTGGCGTTCACCCTGTTCATCCCGGTGCTGACCACGAGCATGGTGACGTGGTACGGCAGCGAGGAGCTCAAGGAGCGCCACTTGGGCGACCTCGTGACCGGCAACGGCTTCTGCGCCACGCTGGGCAGCGAGCACGAGGCCGGCAGCGAGCTGGCCAGGATCACGACCACCGCGCGCGCCGAGGGCGGCACGATCGTCCTCGACGGGTGCAAGGCGTTCTCCACCAACACCGACTTCGCCCGGTTCCTCGTGGTGGTGGCGCGCGCCCAGGACGACCCGTCCGGGTACCTGGCCGTGCTGGTGCCGCGCGACACGCCGGGCGTCACCGTGGACAAGCGGTGGGACGTGATCGGGCTGCGCTCGTCGGCGACCTACCAGGTGTCGCTGTCGGGCGTGCGCGTCCCCGCGGGCAACGTGCTGCGCGGCAACGGATTGCGCCTGCTGGAGGTGGGGCTGAACGCCAGCCGCATCCTGATCGCCGCCACGGCGCTCGGCGTCGCCCGCCGCGTGCGCGACGTGTGCATGGAGTACGGCGCGTCCAAGGTCGTGAAGGGTGTCCCGCTGACCGGCAACGCGGTGTTCGCCGGCCGGCTCGGCCAGTTCGAGATGGAGATCGACGTCATGGCCGGCCAGTGCCTGGCCGCGGCGCGCGCCTACGACGCGATCGCGGCCCGGCCGGACGCGGGCGAGGAGTTCCTGCGCGTCGGCACGCTCAAGCAGGCGCTGACGGCCAAGATGTTCTGCGGCCAGACGGGGTGGCGGATCGCCTCGGCGGCCTCGGAGATGTTCGGCGGGCTCGGGTACACGCACGAGTCCGTCATCGGCAAGCTGCTGCGCGACATGCGCTACGTCTCGATCGTGGAGGGCGGTGACGACGTGCTGCGCGAGCTGGTGTTCAGCCGGTACGTGGTGCCGGCCTCGAAGCGGTCGTGACGGGGCTTTCGTGACGAGGCGGCCGCTCCGGTGATGGTGACCGGGGCGGCCGCCTTCGTGAGCCGGGGCCGGACGGGGCGGGCCGTGACCGCGGCGGCCGTCAGCGCGGTGTCGGCGTCGCGGAGATCCGCGAGGTTTCTGAGAACGGATCGGGTGGTCCGGCCTTCCCCGGCGCCTGCCGTTGACCTTCCTCCCGGAAAAGTCGTTTCCGGGAACGTAAGGTGCGCACGCTTCGAGTGTGCTTCCGGCGCGCTGAGATTTTTCGGGTGGCAGGTAATGATGGGCGTGCTTCGCACATAGGGAGGATGTCCGCATTTCGCACTGACAAAGGAAACCACTCATGGGAACCGCCCGTGGATAACGCACGGCCGGCCAGGTTCGAGGCCGTCTACCGGGAGACGTACGGTCAGATCAGGGCTTATGCCGCGCGTCGCTGCGACTCGCCGCAGGATGCCGCGGACGTGGTCGCGGAGACCTTCACCGTCGCCTGGCGGCGGATGGACGAGCTGCCACCGGGGGAAGAGGCCACGCTGTGGCTGTACGGCGTGGCACGCAACGTGCTGGCCAACCATCACCGTAGCGAGGCCCGCCGCCAGGCCCGCAGCGTCGAACTCGACGCCGGGATGGCCGACCTCTACGCGGATTCCCCCGACAGCGGAGGCGAACTGAAAGCGATCGCCCAGATCTTCCGGGCCCTGCCCGACGACGACCGCGAACTGCTGTCGCTGGTCGCCTGGGAGTGCCTGGACCGCCGGGAGATCGCCACGGCGATGGGCCTGTCGCGCAACGCCGTACGCGTCAGGCTCCACCGCGCCCGCAGGCGCTTCTCCCGCGCGCTCACCGAGGCGGGCATCCGTTCGACGCCGAAAAGCCGGCCGGTACCGGCGGAGAGGTCGCTGTGAAGAACACCGACGAGATCGACGCGATGACGAGGGCACTGGCCAGGGTCCGGCCCGGACAGCCGGCAGGCGACCCGTCCGACCCGGAGGCACGGAGGCTCCTGGCCTTGATCACGGCCGAGGAGCCCGCCACGGCCGTCGGCGAGCCGTACCGTGCCCGCCACCACCGTGCCCGCCACCACGGTCCCCGGCGCCTCGTCCTGGGTCTGGCGGCCGCGGCCGTGCTCGCCACGGTCATCGTGGTCGGCCCGGGCCTGCTGGAGAACGGCCGTGGCGCGGCCACCTCCTACGCCAGCTCGGAGATCGAGATCCGGCGCGAGGGCGACGAGTACGTCGCCCTCATCAAGGATCCCTACGCCGACCACCAGAAGTACCGCGAGGCGTTCAAGGCGCTCGGCCTGGACGTCGAGGTGCGCATCGTCCCCGTGGCGCCGCGCAAGGTGGGCCAGGAAGTGACGGGGGTGCAGGGCGGCGTGCGCGAATCCGGCGAGCGGACCTCCCCCTCCGGCATGGAGGACCGCGACGGGAAATCGTGCACGGCGCGGCAGAAGGGCTGCTACCTGGTGTTACGCATCCCGGTCGACCTCACAGGAAAGGCCTACCTCAGGCTGGGACGCCAGGCCGGCCCCGGAGAGGCCTACGACGAGGACGGGGAGATGACCGCCACCACCGAGGGCGGCTCGCTCGCCGGGTACCGGGTGGACGAGAGGACCGTGGGCGAGGTCGTGCCGGAGATCGAGAAGCGCGGCCTGAAGGTCACCTATCTGATCATGACCGTCGGTCCCGGGAACCCGGGCGGCTTCGGCGTCGACCCGAACAGGCAGAGCGCCCCCGTCGGCAAGGACTGGATCGTCTGGGAGGCCGAAGAAGCCGCCTCGGACACGGTCCGGCTGCTCGTCACCGACAAGCGCTACGACAGGAACCCCGTCTACGGCGGCCCGCGCGACGACGTCATCACCGACTGACCACGGAACCGCCGTGCGGCTCGGTGATGATCCGCCCGCCGAGGCGCGGCCGGATCCCGGTCACCCCAGGGGGGTGACCAGGGCGGCGGTGTAGCCGGGGGCGACGTCCAGCCAGCGGACCCGGCACTCGGGAGAACGCGCGGAGCGCGACAGCACGGTGGCGTGCGTCGCGCTCCTCTCGCGTACCAGGACGTCGCTCATGCCGGCCAGGCCCGCGCCGGAGACCTTGACGTAGGCCTCCTTGGCGGTCCACAGCCGGAAGAACCCCTCCGGACCGGCGGACGGCAGCCGGGCGACCTCCTCCGGCTGGTAGAAGCGCCGGGCCATCTCCAGGTGGTCGAAGCCGTCGCGGACCCGCTCGACGTCCACGCCCACGCGGGCGCCCGGTGGCGCGACCGCCACCAGGGCCCACGCGTCGGAGTGCGACAGGTTGAAGTCGGGCACGGGCCGCCCGCCCGGGGACAGCAGGCACGGGCGGCCCGAGTCGTCGCGGCCGAAGCCGAGCCGCCCGGCGGGCACGCCGCACACCCCGGCCAGCACCGTGCGCAGGGCGGCGTGCGCCACCACGTACCGGCGTCGTTCCGCCGGGTCGGCGAAGGCCAGTGCCCGCTCGCGCTCGGCGCCGGACAGCAGGCGCCACCCGCGGGGGGCGCCCGCCCGGTCGAGCCGCACCCGCCACACCCGCACACCGTGCGCGTCCGCCGGATGCGGCCCGAGGGGCGTCACCCGCCCCCCGTACGGGGTCCGCCGGTTCCTCACACCCACGGCGCGAGCGCCCGGGCGATCAGCCGGTGGGTCAGTTCCGCCTGCTCGAACACCGCGAAGTGCCCGCCGTCGAACGGGTGCAGCGCGAACACGGTCGCGGTCTGGTCGCGCCAGCGCGCCACCTTCGCCGGTGCGACCCGCGGGTCCGAGGCGCTCGGGAGCGCGGAGATCGGCACGTCCAGCGGCGCCTCCTGCAGGTAGCGGTAGGTCTCCTTGACGGTGAAGTCGGCCTGCACGGCGGGCAGGATCATCTGCAGCGCCTCCGGGTCGGCCAGCAGCCACTCGGGGGTGCCGCCGAGCCGCCGCAGCAGCGCGGCCACCTCCGCCCGCGTCATCCCCGACACCGGCGGACCGGGCTCGTCGGTGACGTGCGGGGCGTCGGCGCCGGAGACGAACAGGTGCACCGGCTCCGGCCCGCCGCGCCGCCGGATCTCCCGGACCAGCTCGAACGCCACCAGCGCGCCCAGGCTGTGCCCGTACAGGGCGTAGCGGCGGCCGGCCGCGGACAGCTCGACGTCGGCGAGCACCACGTCGGCCAGGTCCGGGACCAGCTCGGACATGTGCAGGTAGGGCGGTTCCGCGTGCCGGCCCTCCCTGCCGGGCGGCTGCACCGGCTGGACGGCGACGCCCGGCAGTTTGCGCTGCCACATGCGGAACGCCGAGGCCGCGCCGCCGGCGTGCGGCAGGCAGTACAGCGGCAGCGCCCCCGGCTCGGCACCGGTCAGGGTCCGGAACGGCAGCCAGCGGACGAGGACGTCGTCGCCGATCAGGTCGTGGACGGTCATGGTCGGTCCCTCACTCGGCGATCTCTAGTTTCACGTACGCCGGTGGCGGCTGCACGGCGCCCAGGTCCGCCTCCAGCACCACGTGGGCGCCGTCCCTGCTCACCTCCCTGAACCCGGCGAACGCGTAGGTGATCTGCATCATGCGGTTGCGGCCGGTCTCCACGAAGTCGGCCCGCACGGCGACGCCCGCCTCGGCGGCCAGCCGCATGATGTGGTTGAGCAGCACCATCCCCACGCCGCGCGACATCACCCGGCACGACATCAGCATCATGCACAGCCGCCAGGCGTCCTCGCCCTTCTCCACCAGTGCCAGCCCGATCTTGCCGTAGCTGCCGAACACGTCGGTGAGGGAGGCGACCAGGAGCAGGTGGTCGGGCGACTCGCGCAGCGCGTCGAGCTCGTCGTAGGAGTAGGTGCGGCCGGTGGAGTTGAGCTGGTTGGTGCGGACGGTGAGCTCCTCGGCCCGCTGCAGGTCCTCCCTGCGGGCGGGCGCGATGGTGAAGGTCATGTCCAGGCCGGCGAGGAACTCCTCGTTGGTGCCGACGAACTCCTGCTCCAGCTCCTCCCTGGCGAGCTGGCCGCGGTACATGGCGCGCCGCTGCGCCGACTCGTCGGTGACGAACCGGGGATGGAACTCGGGCCTGGCGAGGCTCTCCTCCAGCTCCAGGACGTCGACGCAGGTCACCTCGGGGACCTGGTGGGCCACCTCGGCCCGCTCGAACTCCTGGTCGTCGACGAAGGCGAAGGCGTCCAGGCCGAGGTTGAGCGCCTTGGCGAGGGTTTTGATCGACTCGGACTTGGCGTTCCAGCTGATCTGCGGGTGCAGGAACATCTCCTCCAGGCCGAACTCGCGCAGCTTCTCCATGGCCGCGTCGCGGTCGTTCTTGCTGGCGACGGAGTGCAGCACGCCCTTGCGGTCGAGCTCGTGGATGAGCTTGACGACGACGGGCCGCACGGTGACCTCGCCGTCCTCCAGCAGCACCCCGTCCCAGAGCGTGTTGTCCAGGTCCCACACGATGCACTTGATGCGGCCCTGGACGGGCTTGGCGGGGACCGCGCCGGCCCGCTCGGTGGTCACGGTCATCTGGTCGTCTCCCGTTCTGCCTGGCCCGCGATGGTGATCCGCTGGACCTCGTTGCTGCCTTCGATGATCTCCATCACCTTGGCGTCGCGGTAGAAGCGCGCCACCGCCGAGCCGGGCGCGCAGCCGTTCGCGCCGTGGATCTGGACGGCCTCGGAGGCGTGCCGGGCCGCGGCGGTGGAGGCGAAGTACTTCGCCACCCAGGTGGCCATGAGCGTGGCGGACTCCCCGGCGTCCTTGAGCCGTCCGGCCTGCTCGATCAGCAGCCGGGCCGCCCGCGCGTCGGTCACCATGTCGGAGAGCTTGGCCTGGATCAGCGGCAGTTCCGCCAGCGGCCGGCCGCCCACCTCGCGTTTGGCGGCGTAGGCGGAGGAGGCCTCCAGGCACGCCTGGACGATGCCCAGCGACCCGGCCGCCACGCTGTAGCGGCCGAGGTCGAGGGTGCCGGTCAGGACCATGCCGGCGGTGAAGCCGCTCGGCCCGAGCAGCGCGTCGGGGCCGAGGACCACGTCGGTGAAGGAGATCTCCGCCAGCATGGAGGCGCGGGTGCCGAGCATGTCGTCGATCGGCCGCACCTCCACCCCGGGGGTGTCCCTCGGCACGAGGAACGCGCCGATGCTGGTGGCGGTGCGGGCGAAGACGAGGAACACGTCGGCCCGCTGGCCGCCGGTCGTCCACGTCTTCACCCCGTTGACCACCCAGCCGCCGCCCGCCTGGACGGCGGTGGTGACGATGCCCGCGGCGTCGCTTCCCGCGCCGGGCTCCGACAGGCAGAACGCGCCGAGCGCGTCCCCCCCGCCCGAGCGCGGGCGTCCACCGCTCGCGCTGCTCGGGAGTGCCCCAGCGCTGCACGGTCCACGACAGCATGGTGTGCACGGTGAGCAGGCTGCGCAGCGACGAGCAGCCCCGGCCGACCTCCTCGTGGACCTCGCCGAGGGTGACCATGTCCATCCCGATGCCGCCCGAGTCGGGCGGCAGGAACGGGGCCCACAGGCCGGCCTCGGCGACCCGCCGCAGCAGGTCCTCGGGGACGCGGCCGCTCCTGTCGTAGGCGTCCGCGTGCGGCACGACGTGGGTGTCGACGAACGCGCGGGCCGAGCTCCGGTCGGTGACGGGCGCGACGGGCATGACGGTCGCGGCGTCCACGGCGTCCGGGCCGGTGGCGGGTACGGCGCCCGCCGCGGTGGCGGGCGCCGTGCTGGTGAGGGTCACGCGACGACCAGGTCGGGCGAGAGGCGGGACACCAGCCTCGACATGGCGTCCGCGGTGCGGAAGTTGTCGATGCGCAGCTCCTCGTTGGGGATGACGACGTCGAACGTCTTCTCGACGAACATCACCAGCTCCATGGCGAACAGGGAGTTGACGAATCCGAGCGCGAAGATGTCCTGCGACTCGTCGATCTCCGCCTGCGGGTACCTGCCGCGGATGAACTCGAGGATCTGGCCCTTGACCGTGATGGACATGCGATGACTCCTTCAGTTCTGCGTTTCGTAGGTGTAGAAGCCGCGGCCGGACTTGCGTCCGTGCAGCCCGGCGTCGGTCATCTGCTTCAGCAGGGGGCAGGGGCGGTACTTGCTGTCGGCGTAGTGCTCGTGGAGCACCTCGACGCTGTAGAGGATGGTGTCGACGCCGATGAGGTCGGCGGTCTCCAGCGGGCCCATCGGGTGGCCGAAGCAGCTGCGGAAGACCTCGTCCACCGACGCGGCGTCGGCCACGCCCTCGTGCACCAGGTAGGCGGCCTCGTTGACGGTCAGCATCAGCACCCGGTTGGAGACGAACCCGCACGAGTCCTTGACGTCGATGGCCTTCTTGCCCATGGCGGTCAGCAGGTCCCGGGTGCGCTGGACCGTGTCGGGCGAGGTGTGGAAGCCGGGGATCAGCTCCACGGCGGGCTTGGCGGGCACCGGGTTCATGAAGTGCACGCCGACCACCTTGTCGGGCCGCCCGGTGACGGCCGCGACCTTGGTGATGGGGATGGCGGAGGTGTTGACGACGAAGACGGTGTCGGGACCGCACTCGGCGTCCAGCGTCTCGTACACCTCCCGCTTGACGTCCCAGTTCTCCGTCACGTTCTCGATGACGAGGTCGGCCTTGGCCGCGTTGGCGACGCCGACCGCGGTGGTGATCCTGGACAGCACCTCCTCGACGTCCAGGGCGGGGCCGCCCATGAGGCGGCTCAACCGGGTGTTGCGGCCGATCGTGGCCAGCGCCTCCTGCAGGACGCGCTCGTCCTTGTCGACCAGGACCACGTCGTGGCCCGTCTGGGCGAGGTTCTGCGCGACGCCGACGCCCATCACACCGGCGCCGATCACACCGATCACGCTCATGTGCGCTCCGTTCCGATCATCGTGGGTTCCTTATCGTGGGTGTGGTCAGCGGCCGCGTCTGCGGGCGGCCGAGGCTTCGAGGCCGGATCTGCGCAGCTGTGCGCGGACCTGGCTGCCCCCGGTGTCGGCGGTCTCGGGCGCCGTACCGGAGGCGAGGGCCTCGGCGGTACGGGCGAGCGCGGCCACGGTCGGGGACTCGTAGAGGATGTGCGGCGGCAGCTCGTCCAGCGCGAACGCGCGGCGCACCGCGGCCACGATGGAGACGCCGAGCAGGGAGTTGCCGCCGAGCTCGAAGAAGTTGTCGGACGCGCCGACGCGTTCCAGGCGCAGCGACTCCTGCCAGATCGCGGCGATGGCCTCCTCGGTGGGGCCGGCCGGTTCCTGGTAGGGGGTGAGCAGCTCGGGGCGGGGGTGCCGCTCGCCGCCCGTGCCGCCCAGCCCGGGCGAGGTCACCGCCTCCAGCGTGAACCGGGCGCTGCCGGCCACCAGGGTGGGGAAGTCCTGGGTGGAGACGACGACGCGCGGCTCCCCGGTGGCCAGGGCGCGCAGCAGGGCGCGCCAGCCGTCGGTGAACCCGATGCCGATGCGGGCCCGGTTCTCGCGGAAGAAGTCGCGCAGCGCCTCCTCGTACCCTTCGAGCCCGGCCTCCCAGGCGTTCCAGGCCCACTCGCCCCAGCCGACGGCGACCACGCGGCGGCCGGTGGCCGAGAGCGCGCAGGCGTAGGCGTCCAGGTAGGCGTTGGCGGCGCAGTAGTCGACCTGGCCGGGTCCGCCGCCGGTGGCGGAGGTGATCGAGGAGAACAGGACGAGGAAGTCGAGCTCGATCTCGTCGGGCCGGCCGATGCGCAGCGCCTCGGCGATCGCGAGCGTGCCCTCGACCTTGGGGGCGAGCACCGCGTCGAGCTCCTCGGGGCGCTTGAACTGCATGAGCCCCATGGCGGGCACCCCGGCGGCGTGCAGGACGCCGTGCAGGGCGCCGAAGCGGTCCAGGGCCGTCTCCACGGCGCGCCGCACGTCCTCGGCCCGTGCCGTGTCGCCGGTGACGACCTCGACCTCGGCGCCGAGCTCTACCAGCGCGGTGACCTGGGCCACGCGCCGCCGGACGGTCTCGGTGGCCGCCTGCCGGCCGTCCAGGACGGCGGACCATTCGGCGCGGGGCGGCAGGCCGTTCCTGGCGAGCAGCACGAGCCGGGCGCGGTGCTCGCGCGCCAGCTGCTCGGCCAGGCCGAGGGCGATGCCGCCGAGCCCGCCGGTGATCAGGTAGACGCCGCCGTCGCGCAGCGTCTCCGGGACGGCCGGTACGGGCATCCGGTCGTGGCCGGGCAGCCAGCGCCGGCCCCGGCGCAGCGCCACCGTGCGGTCGCCGTGCGGGCGGGCCAGTTCCGCGGCCAGCGCGTCCAGGTCGGCGGCGGCCGGATCGGCGGGCAGGTCGACGAGGCGGGTGGTCACGCCCGGGTACTCCAGCGGGATCACCAGGCAGGGGCCGGTCAGGGTGGCGCCCGACGGGTCGGTCACCTCCTCGCCCAGCACCTGCTGGGTGCCGGAGACGGCCACGTCGAGCGACCATTCGCCGATTCCCGCCTCTCCGGCGGCACGGGCGAGCGCGACGAGCGTGTGCAGGCCGCGGGCGACGGTGAGGTCGTGCGGTCCGGGCTCCAGCGTCCACAGGTGGACGACCCGCTCCAGGGGGCGGCCGGTGGCGCGCAGGTCGCGCAGCAGGGCGGCGGCGTCGGCGACGCTGCCGGGCCGGATCGTGTACCCGCCGGGGGTGGCGGCGTAGGCCTCGCCCGGCCGTACCAGGGTGACGGCGGCCCCGTCGGCCCCGTCGGCACCGTCGGCACCGTCGGCACCGTCGGCACCGTCGGCACCGTCGGCACCGTCGGCACCGTCGGCGGCCAGCCGTCGCGCGACGTCGTCGGCGAGGCCGTCCCGGGTGAGGACCAGCCGGGAGCCGGGCCCGTGGGCGGCGGGCGCGGGGGCCGCGGTCTGCCGCCACACGGGCAGGTAGAGCCACTCGTCCTCGGGCAACCTGGCCAGGCTCGCGACGGCCTCGAACAGGTCCTCGGGCTCGGCGGCGACCATGGCGCGGCGGGCGGGCGGGTCGATCCAGTGGCGCTGCCGCTGGAAGGGGTAGGTGGGCAGCGGGACGCGGCCGGGCGACCCGGCGGGGTCTCCGAGGGGGTCTCCGGCGCGCTCCGCGGTGGCGAGGGCTTCGGTGGCGATGACTTCGGCGGCCGGGTCCGCGGTGCGGCCGTGGTAGGCGTCCCAGTCGAGGGTGACGCCGGACAGCCAGAGCCGTCCCAGGCAGTCGGCCAGCGCCTTGTCGCCGGGCGTGGCGTCGCCCGCGGCGGGCATGGTGTGCGTGATCAGCGGCCATCGCTCCGGCGGGCAGCCGCCGCCGCGCACCAGCGCGCCGAGCGACTGGCCGGGCCCGATCTCCACGACGGCAGACCCGGGGTCGGCCAGCAGCCGGTCGGCGCCGTCGGCGAACCGCACGGTCGCGCACATGTGCCGGGCCCAGTAGCCGGGGTCGCACACCAGCTCGGCGTCCGCGACGTCGCCGGTCACGTTCGAGACGTACGGGACGGCGGGCGGGTTGAGCGTGACGTTGGCCTTGATCCACTGGGTGAGGTCGTGGGCCGCCGGTTCCAGCATGCGGGAGTGGAAGGCGTGGGTGGTCTCCAGGGGGCGGCAGGGGATCCCGTCCGCGCGCAGCTCGGCGGCCAGGGCGGCGACGGGCTCGGCGGGGCCGGCGACGACGGTGACCTGGGGGCCGTTGACCGCGGCGACGTCGAGCCCGCGTCCCTCCAGCCGGAAGCGGCGGTCCAGCGTGGTGGCGGGCATCGAGACGGCGAGCATGGACCCGGCGGGCAGGGCGGCGATGAGCCGGGCCCGGTACGTGACCAGGGCGACGGCGTCCTCGAGGGAGAGCACGCCCGCCAGGCAGGCCGCGACGTACTCGCCGAGGCTGTAGCCGAGCATGATCTCCGGTTGCAGGCCCCATGCCATGAGGGTGCGCGCCAGCGCGTACTCCACGGCGAACAGGGCGGGCTGTGCGATCTCGGTCCGTGCCAGCGCCGCGGCCCGCTCGTCGCGGGTGCCGTTCGGTGAACCGCTCGGGGTGCCGTTCGGTGAACCGCTCGGGGTGCCGTTCGGGGAGCCGTTCGGGGAGCCGTCGCGGGTGCCGTTGGAGGAGCCGTCGCGGCCCAGCAGGGCGGCCAGGCCGGGGCCCGCGGCGCGGGCGCCGGTCAGCAGGCCGGCGATGTCCACCCGGGCACCGCCGTCCGCGCCGGGCCCCTCGCCGTCACCGTCGAGGCCGTCGAGGGTCTCGTTCAGCAGGTGGAGGCACTCGTCGAGGGCCCGGCGGAAGACGGGCTCGTGCCGGTACAGGTCCCCGGCGAGCCCGGGGTACTGCTCGCCGACCCCGGCGAGCAGGAAGGCGACCTTTCGGTCCTGGGCGGTCTCCACGCGGGCGAGCAGGCCCGTGCCGTCCTCCAGCGCGGCGGCCGCAGCGGCGGTGTCGGCGGCGACCAGCACGCGCCGGTGCTCGAACGTCTTCCGCCCGGCCTGCAGGGTGTAGGCCACGTCCGCGAGATGCGTGCCCGGCTCGGCGGCCAGGTGACGGCCGAGGCGGCGGCAGGACTCGTCGGCCGCGGCGGCGGCGCGGGCCGAGATCGGCAGCACCTGGTGGCGCCGGGCGGGCGGCGGGGCGTCGGGACGGGCGGGCGGCTCCTCGATCACCATGTGCACGTTGGTGCCCCCCATGCCGAGCGAGTTGAGTCCCGCGATGCGCGGCCGGCCGTCGCGGGTCCGCCACGGCGACAGCTCGGTGTTGACGTAGAAGGGGCCGGACTCGAAGTCGATCTCCGGGTTGGGGCTGGTGTAGTGCAGGCTGGCCGGGATCACCCCGTCGCGCAGCGAGAACGCGGTCTTGATCAGGCCGCTCGCCCCGGCCGCGCGGTCGAGGTGTCCGACGTTGGTCTTGACCGAGCCGATCGCGCAGTACCGGTTGTCGCGGGTGGGCCCGAAGGCGCGGGCGAGGGCCGCCACCTCGATCGGGTCGCCCAGCTCGGTCGCGGTGCCGTGCGCCTCGACGTAGCTGATGTCCTCGCCGGTGACGCCGGCGTCGGCCATCGCGTCGGCGATCACGCGGGACTGGCCCACGACGCTCGGCGCGGTGTAGCCGACCTTGAGGGCGCCGTCGTTGTTCATGGCCGTGCCGCGGATCACCGCCCAGATGTGGTCGCCGTCGCGTACCGCGTCGGGCAGCCGCTTGAGCAGGACGGCGGCGGCGCCGTCACCGAACATGCTGCCCTTGGCCAAGGCGTCGAAGGTGCGCACGTGCCCGTCGGGCGACTCCTGCCCGCCCGGCCCGTACAGGTGTCCCACCCGGTCCGGCACGCGGATGGAGACGCCGCCTGCCAGGGCCAGCTCGCACTCCCCGTTGCGCAGGCTCTGCACCGCCAGGTGGGCGGCGACCAGCGAGGTGGAGCAGAACGTCTGCACCGCGACGCTGGGCCCGTGCAGGTCGAGCAGGTAGGAGACGGTGGTGGGCAGGGCGTCCTTGTCGTTGCCCATGATCACTTCGAAGTCGCTGAAGTCCTTCTGCCCGCCGCCGAGCAGGTGGTCGGTCATCCTGAGCAGGTAGGTGCTGATGTTGGCGCCGCCGAACACGCCGACCCGGCCTCGGTTCCCCGGCGCGGCGTAGCCGGCCTGCTCCAGGGCCTCCCAGCAGACCTCCAAAAAGGCCCGCTGCTGCGGGTCGGTGATCGCGGCCATCCGCGGGCTCATGCCGAAGAACGACGCGTCGAAGCCGCCGACGTCGTCGAGGACCGGCCTGGCGGGCACGTAGGCGGGGTCGCGCACCTGCTCGGGGTCGGCCCCGGCGGCGAGCAGCTCCTCCTCGGAGAAGAACGTGATCGACTCGACGCCGTCGCGGAGGTTCCGCCAGAACGCGGACACGTCCGGGGCGCCGGGGAAACGACCGGCCATGCCGACGATCGCGATCCGCCGGTCGTCGTCGGCCCGCCCGGTGACGCGTACGGGCGTCTCCCGGACGGGCCTCGGGGCGGGGGCGGGCCGCGGCGGGGAGCCCTGGACGGTGGCGCGCCGCTCGTCGAGGAAGGCGGCCAGCGTCCGCACGGTCGGCGCCTCGAACAGGGTCACGGTCGGCACCGCGACGCCGTGGCGCTTCCTGACCAGCGCCAGCATCTGCAGCGCCACCAGGGAGTTGCCGCCCAGGTCGAAGAAGTTGTCGCGGGTGCCGACCGGCTCGACGCCGAGCACCTCCGACCAGAGCCCGGCGAGGTCCCGCTCGGACTGCGAGACCGGCGCCGCGTACGGCTGGGGCAGCTCGGGCCGCGGGAACCGGTCGGCACCCCCCGCAAAGCCGGCGCCCGGCCCGGTGCCGGATCCCGCGTCGGCCGGGGCGAGCACCGCCGTGGGGAGCCGGTCGTCCAGGCCGCCCGCGGCCACGACGACGTGCGGGCCGCTTCCGGCCCGCAGCCGGTCGAAGGCGGCCAGGGCCTCGTCCGCGGACATGGAGTGGGCGGCCATGGCCGCGCCGAGCCCGCCCTCGATGCGCTCCAGCGTCACCGACCAGGTGTCCCAGCTCGCGGCCGTCCACCGGACGGGCCCGCCGTGGTGGCGGTGGGCGACGGCGGTCAGCGCGGCGTTGGCGGCGGCGTAGCTGCCGAACGTGATGCCGCCGAGCAGCGCGGAGGTGGAGGAGAACAGCACGCAGAAGTCCGGTGCGAGGCCCGTCCCGGCGAGGGCCCGCTCCAGCGCCAGGGCGCCGGTGACCTTGGCGTCGAAGTGCCGGGCGACGCCGTCGCCGTCGAGGTCCCGCAGTGGGGCGAAGGTGTCGGGGGTGGTGACGGCGGCGGCGTGCACGACGCCGTCCAGGCGGCTCTCCTGCGCGAGCAGCGCGCGCAGGGCGCCGGCGTCGGCGACGTCCACCCTGGGGGTGCTCACCTCGACGCCCCGCGCGCGCAGCGCGTCCACGGCCGTGCGGCGCGGGTGCGCCTCGCCGTCGGCGGAGTCGGGTACGCCGCCCCGGCTCAGCAGGATCAGCCTTCCGGCGCCCTCGTCGGCCAGGTGCGCGGCCAGCAGCAGGCCGACGTCCCCGAGGCCGCCGGTGACGAGGTACGTCCCGCCCTTCCGGATGGGTGCCCCGGCTGCGGTTCCCTCCCCGGGATCGGTCCCGGGCGTGACCCCGGTCCCCGTCCCGGCTGCGGTCTCCGTCCCGGCTGTAGTCCCGGTCTCGGCGGGGGTGTAGATGCGGACCAGGCGGGAGCCGTCCCGGTAGGCGACGAAGACGTCGCCGGACGGGCGGCACACCTCGGCGGCGAGCGCTTCGGCCACGTCGGCGGCCTCCGCGCCGGCCGCCACGTCGACGGTGGCGCAGTCGAGGTTCAGGTACTCCTGGTTGGCGACCATGGGGAGCGTCGCGGCGGCGGCCTGGCCGGGGTCGGGACGGTCGTCACCGGTCACGGCCTGGCCGCCCCGGGTGACGAGGAGGACGCGGACGGGGTCGGCGGCCTCCTCCCCCCAGGCGGCGAGCAGCCGCGCCACGGCGGGAAGCGTGTCCCGGCCGTCACCGTCACCGCCGCCGGGGCGGTCGAGAAGGCGCAGGTCGACCACGGTGACGCCGCCGGGGGTACTGAGGCGGCCCGCCAGGGCGGCGTGGTCGGCGGGCGAGGCGGGGTCGACGGTGAAGCCGTCCGGCGTCTCGGCGAAGGCGTCCCCGGCGGTGACGGTGACGACCTCGGTGCCCTCGGCGCGCAGCGCGCGGGCCAGTGCCTCACCGGCTCCGGTGGCGTCGGGCAGGACGACGCAGCGCGCGGCCCGCTCCCCCGCCGCGCCGATCGCACCGGTCCCGCCGGACGCGCCGATCGCGCCGGGTGCGCCGGGTGCGCCGGGAACCCAGCGGGGGGTCATCAGCGTCACGTGCGCGGTCCGTGAGGCGCCGCCGGCCGTCCCGCCCGGGGAGGGCACGCCACCGAGGGACGCGCCGTCCAGGAGCGTCCCGCCGGAGGACGCGCCGTGGCCCCGTCCGTTCGGGGAGAGCGCGGGTTCGCCGGGGAGGGCGGCGCCGGGCGCGGGCGGGTTCACCCAGAAGCGCTCACGCTGGAAGGGGTACGTCGGGAGGCCGACCTTGGCGACGGGGCGGTCCTGGCGGTAGCCGGCCCAGTCGATCGGGACGCCCGTCAGCCAGAGCCGTCCCGCCGCCTCGGCGAGCACGGCCTGGGCCGGGCCGGGGTCGCTCGCGCCGGGCAGGGTCGCCACGATGAGCGGCCAGCGCTCCGGCGGGCAGTCGGCGTGGCCGCGCGCCATCGCGCCCAGCGACCGGCCGGGGCCGATCTCCAGGAGCGCGGGCTCGCCCTCGTGGCGCAGCAGGGTGCGCAGCACGTCGTGGAACCGGACGGGCGCGCACATGTGCTCGGCCCAGTAGGCGGGGTCGGTGACCTGCTCGGCGGTGGCCCGCTCGCCCGTGACGTTGGACACGTACGGGACGCTCGGCGCGTGCAGCGTCACGTTGGCGGCGATCCAGGAGGTCAGCCGCTCGCGGATCGGCTCCATCATGGCGGAGTGGAAGGCGTGGGTGGTGGCCAGCGGACGGCACGGCACCGCGTCGGCCTCCAGCAGGGCCCTGACGGCGGCGATGCCCCGCACCTCGCCGGACAGCACGGTGAGCTCGGGCCCGTTGACCGCGCCGACGCCGACGCCGGTGATGCCCGCGCGTCCGATGCGCTCCATCACGTCCTCGGCGGCCAGCGGCACCGCGGCCATGGCGCCCGCGGGCAGCTCGCCGATGAGGCGGGCACGGTGGGCGACCAGGGCGAGGGCCGACTCCAGGGAGAGCACGCCGGCCAGGCAGGCGGCCACGTACTCGCCGAGGCTGTATCCGGCCAGCACCGACGGCTGGATCCCCCAGGACCGGACGAGCACGGCGAGCGCGTACTCGACCGCGAACAGGGCCGGTTGCAGGACGGCGGTCGGGGTCGCGGCGGCGGGTCCGGGCGCGCGGCCGAGCAGCGCGCCGAGGCCGCCGTCCGCGGGGGGCGTCCGGGGGGCGAGCATCTCGGTGAGCGGGTCGGTGCCGCCCATGAGCCTGCGCAGCCGCGCGCGGCAGTCGTCGAGCACCTCGCGGAAGACCGGCTCGCTCTCGTACAGCTCGGCGGCCATGCCGGGGTACTGCTCACCGGTGCCCGCGACGAGGAAGGCGACGGGCCGGTCGGCGCGGCTCTCGGCGCGGCCGAGCACGTCCCCGGCGGCCAGCGCCTCGGCGGCCTCGGCGGCGGAGGAGGCGACCAGCAGCCTGCGGTGGCCGAACCCCTGCCGTCCGGCCTGAAGGGTGTGGGCCACGTCGGCGAGCCGGTGCCCGCTCCCGTCGCCGGCGAGGTGGCCGGCGAGCCGGGTGGTCATCTCGTCGGCCGCCGCGGCCGTGCGCGCCGACCAGATCAGCGGTTCCGGGCGCGGCGTCTCCTCGGTCCTGGGCACCAGCGGCGCCTCCTCCAGGACCACGTGGGCGTTGGTGCCGCCGATGCCGAACGCGCTCACCCCGGCCCGGCGGATGCGGCCGGCCTCGCGCGGCCAGCTCCGCAGCCGGGTGACCACGTCGAGGCGGGCCTCACCGGCGCCGAGCTGCGGGTTGGGCTCCGACAGGTTGAGCGTGGGCGGGATCTCGTCGTGACGCAGGGCGAGCGCGGCCTTGATCAGGTTGGTGACGCCGGCGGCGCGGTCCAGGTGGCCGACGTTGGGCTTGACGGAGCCGATCAGCAGCGACTGTCCGCCGTAGACCTGCTGGAGCGCGGCCAGCTCGGCGGCGTCGCCGAGCGCGGTGCCGGTGCCGTGCGCCTCGACGTAGTCGATGTCGGCCGGTGCGAGGTCGGCGCTGGCCAGCGCCTCGGCCATGACGGCGGCCTGGCCCTGCACGCCGGGCGCGGTGAAGCCCACCTTGCGACCGCCGTCGTTGTTGACCGCCCAGCCCCGGATGACCGCGTAGATCTGGTCGCCGTCGGCGAGGGCGTCCTCCAGGCGTCGCAGGGCGACGACGCCGACGCCGCTGCCGAGCGGGCTGCCCAGGCCGCGCGCGTCGAAGGCGCGGCACAGGCCGTCGGGCGGCGCGATGCCGCCCTGCTGGTACAGGTAGCCGACCCGTTGCGGCACGTTGACCGCGACACCGCCGGCCAGGGCCAGGTCGCACTCGTAGCCGGCCAGGCTGGAGGCGCCGGCGCACACCGCGACGAGCGAGGTCGAGCAGTAGCTCTGCACGCCGTAGCTGGGGCCCGACAGGCCGATCGTGTGCGCCACCCGGGTGGTGAGGGAGTCCTTGTCGTTGGCCAGGCCGACGGCGAGGTCGCCCATGATGGCGCTGATGCCGCTGGGCAGCAGGTTGTTCTGCATGTAGGAGCTGTGGGCGCAGCCGCCGAACACGCCGATGGAGCCGTCGAACCGCTTGGGGTCGCAGCCCGCGTCCTCCAGCGCCGCCCAGCTGTGCTCCAGGAACAGCCGGTGCTGCGGGTCGAGGATCTGGGCCTCCTTCGGGCCGAAGCCGAAGAAGGCCGCGTCGAACTCCTCGACGCCGTCGATGACCGGTGCGGCCTTCACGTACGCGGGGTCGTCGACGAGGTCGGCGGGGACGCCTGCGGCGCGCAGCTCGTCGTCGGTGAAGCGGGTGATCCCGGAGGCTCCGGCGCGGATCGCGGACCAGAGCTCGGCGACGCCGGACGCCCCCGGGAAGCGGCCGGACATGCCGACGATCGCGATGTCGGTGCCCGGGCCCTCGATGTCGTCCATCACGTCTACCGTCCTCGTGTCCGGTCTCATGTGCGGTTGCTGGAACGGGCGCGGCGGCGCCGCTGCCCCCGTGCGGAACTGCCGGCGAGCGCCTCCTGGGCGCCGGGGTCGTCGTCGCCGTCCAGGGCGGCGGCGAACGCGGCCACGGTGGGGTGCTCGAACAGCACGGCGGGCGCGACGGGGCGGCCGAGGTCCTTTTCGATGGCGAGCACCATGGCCATGCCGGTCAGGGAGTTGCCTCCCAGGTCGAAGAAGGGGTCGTGCACGCCGACCCGGTCGATGCCGAGGTAGGCGCCCCACAGGTCGGCCATCCTGGCCTCGGCCTCGGTCCTGGGGGCGGTGTAGTCGGTGCGCAGGCCGGGTCTGGGGAAGCGCTCGCCCTGCGGCGTGGCGGTGGCCGACTGCAGGAGGCCGTCCAGGTCGAGCATGTTCGTCCAGGCGTCGAGCACCTCGCGGAGCGGCTGCCGGACGGCCATGACGCAGCCGTGGCCTCCGGCGACGATCCGGTCCAGGAGGACACATCCGGCCTCGTCGGCGAAGCCGTAGCGGTCGCGGTAGGCGGCGACCTTGTCGGCGAGGCCGCCGGCGGTCTTGAGCCGTTCCGACTGCCAGACGTCGTGCCGCCAGGGTCCCCAGGCGACGGTGACGACCCGGGTGGAGGGTGCGGTGCCCGCCAGGGCCTGGCCGTAGGCGTCGAGCACGGTGTTGGCGGCGCAGTAGTCGCCCTCGCCGATGCCGCCGAACGCGGTGACGGCCGAGGAGTACAGGACGAGCAGCTCGGGCCGCTCGCTCTCGGGGGTGCCGGGGCCGACCAGCTCGGCGAGCGGGCCCATGGCGTGCACCTTGGGGGCGAGCACCCGGGCGGTCTCGGCGGGGGTGCGGCGCAGCAGCAGTCCCCCGGCGGGCAGCCCGGCCGCGTGGATCACGCCGTGCAGACCGCCGAAGTGCTCCCGTGCCCGCTTCAGGGCGGCGCGCAGCTGGTCGGGCATCCCGGCGTCGGCGGTCAGCAGCAGCACCTCGGCGCCCGCGGCCTTCAGCCGCGCGACCCCCTCGTCGCCGTCGGGCGGGGCGGTACGGGCCAGCAGGGCGAGGCGGCGGACGCCCGAGCGGACGAGGTGCCCGGCCAGGGCCATGCCGAGGCCGCGGGTGCCGCCGGTGATGAGGTAGGCGCCGTCGGGACGCCAGACGGGCCGGTCCTGCCCCGTGCGCTCCGTGTCCGTGCTGGAGGTCGTGGCGGGAACGGTGCCGGGGGGCGTGTCGGGGACCGGGGTCCAGCCGCGTACCCAGCGCCGGCCGCGCCGCCAGCCGGTGAGCGGGTCGGGTGACTCGGGGGTGTCGCCCGCGCCGGGTTCGGTGAGCAGTTCGGTGAGCAGCTGCCGTGCCGCGCCCTCGAACGAGGCGGCCCGGTCGCCGGGGTCGCCGGGGTCGCCGGGGTCGAGGTCGGCGCCGGACCAGGTCAGGCCCGGGTACTCGTGCCGCGCCGCCCGGCCCAGCCCGTGGGCCAGTGCCTGGTGGGGTGCGGTGGCGTCGCCGCCGAGGATGTCGGCGGCCCCCCCGCGTCACGGTGAGCAGCCGGGCGGGCCGCTCCCCCAGTGCCTGCAGGACGAGCATGAGGCTGTCGAAGCCGTGCCCGACGGCGGCGCGCAGGTCGTCGTCCCCGGGCGAGGTGCCCGCCGCGGGGCCTGGGACGGCCAGGCTCCACAGGTGGGCCACCTGTACGGGCCCGTCACCGAGCCCGGCGAACGCCTCGGCGTACTGCCCGGGGTCGGTCGGGTCGATGGTGAGGCGGCGGCCGTCGCGGTGCGGCCCGGGGCCGGGCACGACCTCGACGACGGGGGTGCCGGACGCGGCGGCCAGGTCGGCGAGTGCCGTGCCGGTCCCGCCCGGGTCGGTGAAGACGACGAGCGGGCCGGGCAGCGGGCGGGCGGCCGGCGGGGTCGCGCGGGCGGCCGGGTCGTGCCGCCAGGTGGGGACGAAGACGTGGTCGGCGGGTTCCGCCGCCCCGGCCCGGGAGGGCTCCGGCAGGCCCCGGGTCGGCTCGGGCCAGAAGCGGACGCGCTGGAAGGGGTAGGTGGGCAGGTCGACGACCCGGCCGCCGCCCGGCCGGGCGAGGTCCCAGGTGACGTCGGCGCCGAGCTCCCACAGCGTGGCGCAGGTGGCCAGGAGGTCGCCGTGGGCGTCCCGGCTCCCCGCCGCGTTCCAGTGCGGGGCGAGCGTGCCGAGGACGGCGGCTCCACCGCCGCCACCGGTGAGGTTCTGGCGGACCAGCCCGCCGAGCGTCTGGCCGGGGCCGAGCTCGACGAACGCGGACACCTCCTGCTCCAGGCAGTGCCGTACGCCGTCGGCGAAGCGGACGGTGCCGACGAGTTGGTCGGCCCAGTAGGAGGCGCTGGTGGCCTGTTCGGCGGTGAGGCGGCTCCCGGTGAGGTTGGACACGATGGCGACGGCGGGGGGGACGCATGGTCACGCCCTCCAGCACGGCGGCGAGCTTCTCCCGGGCGGGCTGCAGCAGCGTGGAGTGGAAGGCGTGGGCCGAGCGCAGGGGGCGGCAGGCCAGGCCGTCGGCCGCGAGCGCGGCGGTCGCGGCGTCGATCTCGGCGGGCAGGCCGCTGAGCACGGTCATCGCGGGCCCGTTGCGGGCGGCGACGTCCACGTCGGTCCCGCTCGCGGCGAGGACGGCGCGGACGCGGTCCTCCGGGGCGGCGACCGCGACCATGCGCCCGGCGGGCACGGTGCCGATCAGGTGGGCCCGCTCGACGACCACGTGCAGGGCGTCCTCCAGGGTGAACACCCCGGCCAGGGTGGCGGCGACGTACTCGCCGAGGCTGTAGCCGACGAGCAGGTCGGGGGTGACGCCCCAGTGGGCGAGGAGGCGGGCGAGCGCGTACTCGACGGTGAACAGGAAGGGGTGGGCGATCGCGGCCTGGTCGAGCGGGTCGTGTGCGTCACCGGCATCACTGGCATCGCCGGTGCCGCGGTCGTCGCGGGACTTCTCGGGGGCCCGGCCGAGGAGGGCGGCCAGGTCGGTGACGGCGGGGGCGGCGGGGGCGTCGTCGGGGAAGAACAGGGGACGCAGGTCCACGCCGGAGCGCCGGTGGACGAGCTCGACGCACCGGTCGACGGCCTCGGCGTAGACGGGTTCCGCGGCGTACAGTTCCCTGCCGAGGCCGGCGTACTGGTCGCCGACGCCGGGCAGCAGGAACGCGATGCGGGGGCGGCGCCTGACGCGGTGGCCGTCCGCGGCGGTGGCGCGCAACCGCCGCAGGGCTTCGGCCGTGTCGGCGCAGACGACGGCGCGGCGGTGGTCGAGCTCGGCGCGGCCGGTCTGGAGCGTGTGGGCGACGTCGGCCAGGTCGGCGCCGGGCCGCTCCTGGAGCCAGCCGGCGAGGCGGTCCGCCTGCTCGCGCAGCGCCGTCTCGTCGCCCGCCGACAGCGGCAGCACGTACGGCGCGGCCGGGGTCGTGCCGGCCGGGAGGGCCGGGCTCTCCGGGGACGGGGCCGCCTGGACGACGAGGTGGGCGTTGGTGCCCGACAGCCCGAAGGAGCTGACGCCGGCGAGCCGGGGGGTGTCCCGGTGCGGCAGCGGCAGCGGGTCGGTGACGGGCCGCACGGTGCCGTCGCCGGGGATGGCGGCGGCCGGGACGGTGAGGTTGAGGTTGGGCGGGATCAGCTCGTTCTCCAGGATGAGCACCGTCTTGATCAGCCCGGCGACCCCGGCGGCGGCCTGGGTGTGGCCGATGTTGGTCTTGACGGCTCCGACGCGGAGCGGGTGGTCCGCGCGGCGCCCGCCGAAGACGTCGTGCAGCGCCGACAGCTCGATGGCGTCGCCGAGGTGGGTGCCGGAGCCGTGCGCCTCGACGTAGTCGATCTCGTCGGGCGTGACGCGGGCGGCGGCGAGCGCGCGGGTGATCACGTCGACCTGGGCCTTGCGGCTGGGAGCGGTGAGCCCGTTGCTGCGGCCGTCCTGGTTGACGGCCGAGCCGCGTATCACGGCGCGGATGCGGCGGCCGTTGGCCAGGGCCTTCGACAGCGGTTCGAGCACGACCAGGCCGCCGCCCTCGCCCATGACGTAGCCGTCGGCGTTCTCGTCGAAGGTCTTGCACCGGCCGTCGGAGCACATCATGAGCCCGGCGCACGCCTGGATGTAGAGGGTGGGGTGCAGCGACAGGGAGGCCCCGGCCGCCAGCGCGAGGTCGCACTCCCCCCTGCGCAGGCTCTCGGCGGCCAGGTGGACGGCGATGAGCGAGGAGGAGCAGGCGGTGTCGACGGTGAGGGTGGGGCCGATCAGGTCGAGCTGGTAGGCGATGCGCCCGGCGGCGACGCTGGCGATGGCACCCTGGCCGAGGTAGGGGTCGGACAGGGCGTCGCGGCCCTGCCACTCCATCTGGAGCCTGCCGTACTGCAGGGTGTCCATGTAGCCGACCATGACGCCGGTGCGGCTGCCCCGCAGGCGTGACGGTGACAGGCCGGCGCTCTCCAGTCCCTCCCAGGCGAGCTCCAGGAGCATGCGCTGCTGGGGGTCCATGCGCAGGGCCTCGCGGGGCGACAGGCCGAAGAACTCGGCGTCCCAGCCGGCGACGTCCTCCAGGAAGGTGCCGTAGCGGGTGTAGATGCCGCCGGGGACGCGCGGGTCGGGGTCGTAGTAGTCGTCGATGTCCCAGCGGGTGGCCGGTATCTCGCGGACCGCGTTCCGGCCCTCCCTGAGCAGTTCCCAGAAGTCGTCGGTGGTGTCCGCGCCGCCGGGGTAGCGGCAGGCCATGCCGATGACGGCGATGGGCTCGTCGCGTCGCTCCTCCACCTCGGCAAGGTTGCGGCGGGTCTGGGCCAGTTCGACGGTCACGCGCTTGAGGTAGGCGCGGAGCTTGTCCTCGGTCCCCATCGGCGGAGCCTTTCCTGTCGCGGTCATGTCGTCACAGTTCGTTGTCGATGAGGGCGAAGATCTCCTCGTCGGATGCAGAGTCGATCGTGGCCATCACCCCGCCGGCGTCCGCGGGGGCGGCTCCGAGCCTGGTGAGGGCCCCTTGCAGGATCGGCACCAGCCGGGCGCGGACGGCGTCCCCCTCGCCGTTGGCGGCCAGGAGCAGGTCGTCGATCTGTTCCAGCGCGCCGCGCAGGGTGTCCTCGGCCGAGGGTGGCGCGGGGGTGAGGACCTCGGCCAGGTAGGAGGCCAGGGCGTTGACGGTGGGGTGGTCGAAGACGAGGGTGGGCGGCAGGCGGAGTCCGGTGTCGGTGTTGAGGCGGTTGCGCAGCTCGACGGCGGTCAGGGAGTCGAAGCCGAGCTGGTTGAAGGGGCGTTCGAGCTCGACGCTGTCGGGGCCGCCGTGCGCGAGGACGGAGGCGACCTGGGCGCGGACGGTGTCGACGAGGAGGCGGAGCGCGTCCTGCCGGGGCAGCGTGGCCAGGCGTCCGGCGAGCGCGCCGGGTCCGGCCGGGGTGACCGTGCCGGTTCCCGCGGTGCGGCGGGGGGTGCGGACCAACCCGCGCAGCATGGGCGGCAGGTCCCCGGCCTCGGCGCGGGCCCGCAGTCCGGCCGCGTCCCAGCGGGTGGCGACCACCAGCGGGTCGGGGCTTGTCAGTGCGGCGTCGAACAGCTCCAGGCCCTGCTGCACGCTCAGCGGCGCGACCCCGGCCCGCGCCAGGCGGGCCACGTCGGCTTGGGACAGGCCGCCGGTCATCTGCGAGGCGGTGTCCCACAGTCCCCAGGCGATCGACACCCCCGCCAGGCCTTCCCGGCGGCGGTGGGCGGCCAGCGCGTCCAGGAACGCGTTCGCGGCCGCGTAGTTGCCCTGCCCGGGGTTGCCCACCACCCCGGCCAGGGAGGAGAACAGCACGAACATCGACAACGGGTGATCGGCGGTCAGCTCGTGCAGGTACCAGGCCGCGTCCGCCTTCGGCGCCAGCACCGCGTCCAGACGCGAGGCCGACAGTCCTTCGACGACCGCGTCGTCCAGCACCCCGGCGGTGTGCACGACCCCGCCGAGCACCACCCCGTCCAGTACGGCGGCCAGCGCGTCACGATCGGACACGTCGCACGCCACGACCGCGACGCGGGCGCCCAGGCCTTCCAGGTCGGCCACCAGCTCGGCCGCTCCCGGGGCCGACAGGCCCCGCCGCGACAGCAGCAGCAGATCCCGCACCCCGTGACCCGTCACCAGCCGCCGCGCCACCAACGCCCCCAGACCACCGGTGCCACCGGTCACCAGCACCGTGCCCGACACCGGTGGCCGTGCCTCGGCGGGCACCTCACGCCGCGTCAGGCGCGGGACGAGGGGTCTGCCGTGCACGATGCGGACCTGGGGTTCGCCGGTCGCCGTGACGAGGGACCGGTCGACGTGGCCGACATCGTCGACATCGTCGACATGGTCGTCCTCGGTCTCGGCCAGGACGAACCGGCCGGGCTGCTCCGACTGCGCCGACCGCACCAGGCCCCAGACCGCGGCACCCGCCGGGTCGCCCGCCCGGGTGACGAAGATCAGGGTGGTATCGGCGGGGTGCACGGCGATGGCGTCGAGGACCCGGCCGGTCAGCTCGCGGACACGGGCGGGCACGTCGGGCAGGTCGCTCACGCACGGGATCACCACGGTCTCCGCCGGAGCATCCCCGGCGGTTCCGTCGGTGACGACGGGTGCCTCGATCCAGTCGACGCCGTGCACCGCCGTACCGCCCGGGGCGCTCCGGCGGGGGGCGGCGGCCCGTACGCGGAGGGCGTCGATCGACAGGACCGGCGCGCCGGCCGGGTCGGCCGCCTCGACGAGGGTGTCCTCGCCGGTGGTGATCAGCCGTACCCGCAGTTCGGGGGCCTCGGTGGCGTGCAGCAGCACGCCGCCGAACGCGAAGGGCAGGAGCAGCTCGTCGCCGTCGCCGGTCAGGACGAGGGGATGCAGGGCGGCGTCGAGGAGGGCGGGGTGGATGCCGTACCCGGCCGGGTCGACCTCGGCGGGCAGCGCCACCTCGGCGAACACCTCATCACCCCGGCGCCACACCGCACGCAACCCCTGAAACGCAGGACCGTACTCATACCCCCGCTCGGCCAGCCGCTCATAACCACCCTCCACCTCCACCGCCTCGGCACCCACCGGCGGCCACTCCACCGCCCACGCGTACGAGACACCGGTGGGGGCGTCGGCCGACAGGGTGCCGGAGGCGTGCCGGAGCCAGCCGTCGGGGGTGCGGGAGTGGACGGCGACGGCGCGGCGCCGCTCGTCGTCGGGCGGGTCCACGGTGACCTGGACGGTGACGGAGCCGCTCTGCGGGAGGAGCAGCGGCGCCTCGATGACGAGCTCGTCCAGGCGCCCGCAGTCCGCGTGGGTACCGCCTTCGAGGGCGAGTTCGGCGAACGCGGTGCCGGGCAGCAGGACGCCGCCCTCCACGGCGTGGTCCGCGAGCCAGGCCGGGCTCCCGGCCGAGATCTGGCCGGACAGGACGTAGGCGTCACCGGCCACGGGGACGACGGCGGCCAGCAGGGGGTGCCGGGCGGCGTCGATGCCCGCGCCGGTGGGGCGGGCCACCGGCTCGTGGTCCCCGAGCCAGTAGCGGCGCCGTTCGAAGGCGTAGGTGGGCGGGTCCGTCTCCGGTCGCGGAGCGGGGGCGAGCGTGGTGAGCCAGTCGACGTCCGCGCCGAGCGCCCAGGCGTGGGCGAGCGCGAGCAGGAAACGCGGCCGGTCGCCGGCGCCGCGGCGCAGGGTCGCGCAGACCCCGGCGGTGACGCCCGCGGCGTGGCAGATCTCGTCGGCGTCGGCGCCCAGTACCGGGTGCGGGCTGACCTCGACGAACAGCGGCGTGCCCGCTCCCGCGCACGCCCTGATCGCCTCGTCGAACAGCACCGGGTTGCGCAGGTTGTCGTACCAGTAGCCGGCGGTCAGCCGGGACGGCTCGATGAACCGTCCGGCGAGGGAGGAGCAGAAGGCGATTCCGGTGTCGTCCGGCCGTATGCCGTCGAGAACGGTGGCGAGCTCGTCGGCGATGGGCTCGACGAGCGGGGTGTGGGAGGCGTAGTCGACGGCGATGCGGCGCACGCGGACGTCTTCGCCGCAGGCCGTGGTGAACTCGTCCAGCGCGGTGGCCTCCCCGGCGACGACGCAGGAGGCCGGGCCGCTGTGGACGGCCACCCAGAGGCGGCCCTCCCACGGCTGGAGCCGTGTCCGGGTCTCGGCGGCGGGCAGGGCGACCGCGAGCATGCCGCCGGTGCCGCTGAGCCGGATCAGTGCCCGGGAGCGCAGGGCGACGACCGTGGCGGCGTCGGACAGGGTGAGCGCCCCGGCGACGCACGCGGCGGCGATCTCGCCCTGGGAGTGGCCGACGACCGCCGTGGGGTCGACGCCGCAGGAGCGCCACAGCTCGGCGAGGGAGACCATGACGGCGAACAGGACGGGCTGGATGACGTCGGTGCCCTCCAGGGCGGGGGCGCCGTCACGTCCGCGCAGCACGTCGACGACCGACCATCCGGTGTGCGGTCGCAGTGCCTCGTCGCAGTCCAGCAGACGGGTGCGGAAGACCTCGCTGGTGTCCAGGAGGTCGACGGCCATGCCCTCCCACTGGGAGCCCTGGCCGGGGAAGACGAACACGGGCCGGGCGGCGGGCAGCGCCTCCGCCTGGACGGCGGCGGCGTGGGGGGTGCCGTCGGCGACGGCGGCGAGCGCTGCGAGCAGCTCGTCGCGGCCGGCGGCCACCACCACGGCGCGGTGGGCGAACCCCGCCCGTGAGGCCAGGGTACGGCCGGTGGCGCGCAGGTCGTCGTCGGAGGCGCCGGTGGCGTACCGGTGCAGCCGTCCGGCCTGGGCCCGCAGGGCGGTGTCGGTCTTGGCCGACACGATCCAGACGAGCGGTTCGCCGGGGGCGGCGGGGCGCTCGTCCGGGCCGGGGGCGGGAGCGGGCGGGCCTTCCAGGACGATGTGGGCATTGGTGCCGCTGACGCCGAAGCTGGAGACCGCGGTGCGGGCCGGCCGGTCGCCGGGGAGCTCCACCGGGCGGGTGGCCACGCGGACGCCTCCGGAGTCCCAGTCGACGTGGGGGGTGGGTTCGGTGACGTGCAACGTCGGCGGCAGCACCCCGTGCCGCATCGCCTGCACCATCTTGATCACCCCGGCCACCCCGGCGGCGGCCTGGGTGTGACCGATGTTGGACTTCACCGACCCCACCCACAGCGGCCGATCCTCGCCCCGCCCCCGCCCGTAGGTCGCCAGCAACGCCCCCGCCTCGATCGGGTCCCCCAGCCGGGTACCGGTCCCGTGCGCCTCCACCGCGTCCACATCCCGCGTGTCCAGCAACGCATCCGCCAACGCCTGCTGGATCACCCGCTCCTGCGCCGGACCACTGGGCGCGGTCATCCCGTTGCTGGCCCCGTCCTGATTGACCGCAGAGCCCCGGATCACCGCCAGCACCCGATGCCCGTTACGCACCGCCTGCGACAGGCGCTCCAGCACCAGCACCCCCACCCCCTCGGCCCACGCCGCACCATCGGCCGACGCCGAGAACGACTTGCACCGCCCGTCCGCCGACAACGCCCGCTGCCGCGAGAACTCCACGAACGGCACCGGTGAGGCCATGACGGTCACCCCTCCGGTGAGGGCGAGCGAGCACTCCCCGCGGCGGAGCGCCTGCACGGCCAGGTGCATGGCGACCAGGGAGGAGGAGCAGGCCGTGTCGACGGTCATGCTGGGTCCCTCGAGGCCGAGGGTGTAGGAGACGCGGCCGGACAGCACGCTGGAGGCGCTGGAGGTGAAGAGGGTGCCCTCGACGGAGCCGGGGGCGAGTTCCAGGAAGCGGGTGGAGTAGTGCTCGTACATGCATCCGGCGTAGACGCCGGTGCGGCTGCCGCGCAGCGTGCCCGGGTCGATCCCGGCCCGCTCCAGCGCCTCCCACGACGACTCCAGGAACAACCGGTGCTGCGGGTCGGTCGCCAGCGCGCTGCGCGGGCTCATCCCGAAGAACGCCGCGTCGAACTCCCCCGCGTCGTGCACGAACCCGCCATGACGCACGTACGACCTGCCCAGCGCCTCCGGATCGGGGTCGTACAACCCCTCCAGATCCCAGCCGCGGTCCTCGGGGAAGCCACTGATCGCGTCCCTGCCGGAGGCCACCAGATCCCACAGTTCTTCCGGACCGGTCACCCCACCCGGGAAACGGCAGGCCATACCGACGATCGCCACCGGCTCGTGCCGGCGACCCTCCTCGTCGGCGAGTAGCCTGCGGGTCTCCGCCAGCTCGACGGTCGCACGCTTGAGGTAGGCGCGGAGCTTGTCCTCGGTTCCCATCGGTCGGGCCTTTCCGGTCGCGTTCATGTCGTCAGAGTTCGTTGTCGATGAGGGCGAAGATCTCCTCGTCGGATGCGGAGTCGATCTTTCCCACCACCGTGTCGGGACGGTCCGCGCCGTCCGGTGCCGCGCCGAATCTGGCCAGGCCGCTCTGCAGTACGGCGACGAGCTTGCTGCGGACGGCCTCCCCGTCGCCGTTGGCGCTGGTGAGCATGGATCCCACGCGTTCGAGCGCGCCGCGCAGCATCTCCTCGGGAGAGGGCGGTGCCGGTGCGAGCGTGCTGAACAGGAACTCGGCGAGCGAGCTGATCGTGGGGTGGTCGAAGACGACGGTGGGCGGCAGGCGGAGCCCGGTGTCGGTGTTGAGACGGTTGCGCAGCTCGACGGCGGTCAGGGAGTCGAAGCCGAGCTGGTTGAAGGCGCGGTCCACGCTGACCTGCTCGGGGCTGCCGTGGGCGAGGACGGCGGCGACGTGAACGCGGACCCTCTCGGTGAGCAACCGGATCGCCTCGTCCCTGGTGAGGGTGGCGAGTCGGGTCATCAGCTCGGCCACGCCGGTGGCACTCCCGGTTCCCGCGGTACGCCGGGGGGTGCGGACCAGCCCGCGCAGCATCGGCGGCAGGTCCCCCGCCTCGGCGCGGGCCCGCAACCCGGCCGCATCCCACCGCGCCGCCACCACCAGCGGGTCGGGACTTGCCAGTGCGGCGTCGAACAGCTCCAGTCCCTGCTGCACGCTCAACGGCGCCACCCCGGCCCGTGCCAGACGCGCCACATCCGCCGGGGACAGGCCACCGGTCATCTGCGAGGCGGTGTCCCACAGTCCCCACGCGATCGACACCCCCGCCAGCCCCTCCCGGCGACGATGAGCGGCCAGCGCGTCCAAGAACGCGTTCGCCGCCGCGTAATTACCCTGCCCGGGATTGCCCACCACCCCGGCCAAGGAGGAGAACAGCACGAACATCGACAGCGGACGGCCGGCGGTCAGCTCGTGCAGGTACCACGCCGCATCCGCCTTCGGCGCCAGCACCGCGTCCAGACGCGAGGCCGACAGCCCTTCGACCACCGCGTCGTCCAGCACCCCGGCGGTGTGCACCACCCCGCCGAGCACCACGCCGTCCAGCACCGCGGCCAGCGCGTCACGATCGGAAACGTCACACGCCACCACCGCCACACGGGCACCCAGGCCCTCCAGGTCGGCCACCAGCTCGGCCGCTCCCGGGGCCGACAGACCCCGCCGCGACAGCAGCAGCAGGTCCCGCACCCCGTGGCCCGTCACCAGCCGCCGCGCCACCAGAGCTCCGAGACCACCGGTGCCACCGGTCACCACCACCGTGCCCGGCACGGGCACCGACGGCCGTGCCTCAAGGGTGCGGCGGGTGAGCCGGGGGGTCAGCATCCTGCCGTCGCGGACGCGTACCTGGGGCTCGGTGACCGCGGCCAGCGGCCCCCAGTCGGTGTGGTCGTCCTCGACCTCGGCCAGGACGAACCGGCCGGGCTGCTCCGACTGCGCCGACCGCACCAGGCCCCAGACCGCGGCACCCGCCGGGTCGCCCGCCCGGGTGACGAACGTCAGCCGGGACTCGGCCAGCCGCTCGTCCCGGATGGCCTCCAGCACCTGCGTGGTCAGCTCGCGGACGCGGGCGGGCACGTCGGGCAGGTCGCTCACGCACGGGATCACCACGGCCTCCGCCACACCGTCCCCGGCCGGCGTCTCGACCCAGTCCACCCCGTAGGCGGCCTGGGCGGAGCCGGTCAGGGCCCCGGACGGAACCGCCCGCACCCGGATCGAGGCGAGGGAGAGCACGGGACGCCCGGCGGTGTCGGCGGCCTCGACGGCGCACTCGTCCGTCTCCGCGCCCCTCAGGCGGACCCGCAGCGCGCCCGTCCCGGGCTGGAGAAGTCGCAGGCCGCGCAGCTCGAACGGCAGCCGTACCGTCGTGGTCTCCCCGGCGACGAGGAGCGGGTGGAAGGCCGCGTCGAGGAGGGCGGGGTGGATGCCGTACCCGGCAGGGTCGACCTCGGCGGGCAGCGCCACCTCGGCGAACACCTCGTCACCCCGGCGCCACACCGCACGCAACCCCTGAAACGCAGGACCGTACTCATACCCCCGCTCGGCCAGCCGCTCATAACCACCCTCCACCTCCACCACCTCGGCACCCACCGGCGGCCACTCCACCGCCCACGCGTACGAGACACCGGAGCCCGGCGCGGAGGGGCCGTCACCGGCGGGGGTGACCGTGGCCGACACGTGACGGGTCCAGGAGGAGTCGGCGGAGCCCGCGGAGCTCGCGGAGTTCTGGTCGCAGGGGCGCGAGTACACGCGTACCGGCCGGGCGCCGGAGGCGTCGGCGCGCTCCACGACCACCTGGACCGCCGTGCCGCCGCCCGCGGGCAGCGTCAGCGGGGCCTCGAACACCAGCTCGTCGACCAGGTCGCAGCCCGCGCGGCCACCGGCCTCCAGGACCAGCTCGGCGAGCGCGGCCCCGGGGAGCACGATCGTGCCGGACACCACGTGCCCGGCCAGCCACGGCGTGGCGGTGACCGACAGCCTGCCGGTCAGCACGTCCGGGCCGTCCTCGGGCAGGTTGACGGCCGCGCCGAGCAGCGGGTGCCCGGCCTCGCGCAGGCCCGCCGAGGCCAGGTCTGCGGCGGACGCGGGCGGGTCGAGCCAGAAGCGCTCGCGCTCGAAGGCGTAGGTGGGCAGGTCCGCGTGGTCGCCCGCACCCACCGGCGCGGACCAGTCCACGCCCGCCCCGGCCGTCCAGGCGCGGGCCAGGCAGTCGGCGAGCGCGTCGGGTTCGGTACGGTCGCGCCGGTGCAGCGGGAGGATCACGGTGCCCTCGCGGGTGACGCAGTCGTGCGCCATGCCCGACAGCACCGCCCGCGGCCCCACCTCCACCAGGACACCGGCTCTCTCGTCCTCCAGCCGGGAGATCACCGTCCGGAACAGGACGGGCCGGGTGATCTGGTCGAGCCAGTAGCGGGCGTCGGTCCAGGTCCCGTCGATGCCGGTGACGGCGGCCGTGCGGGGGTGGCCGAACGTCACCCTCGCCAGCTCGGCGGCGAACGCGGGGAGCATCGGCTCCATGAGCGGGGAGTGGAAGGCGTGGCTGACGGACAGCCGCCGGGTGCGCCGGCCGCGGGAGCTCCACTGCTCGGCGAGCGCCAGGCACTCCCGCTCCGCGCCGGACACGACCACGGCTGCGGGGCCGTTGACGGCGGCGACGCCGACGCGCGACTCCAGCCCGACCAGCGTCTCGGCGACCTCCTCGGCCGTCGCCTCCACCGCGACCATGGCGCCGGGTTCGCGCAGTTCCTGCATGAGCCGGCCGCGGGCGGCGATGAGGCGGGCCGCGTCGGCCAGGGACCAGACCCCGGCGGCGTGCGCGGCCGCGTACTCGCCCACCGAGTGCCCGGCGACGAGGTCGGGGCTCATCCCGTACGACTCCAGCAGCCGGAAGGCGGCCACCTCGAAGGCGAACAGCGCCGGTTGCGTGTAGGCGGTCCGGTCGAGCAGGCCGGCGCCGGGGCTGCCGGGTTCGGCCCACATGACGTCGCGCAGCGGCCTGCCGAGGTGGGGGTCGAGGGCGGCGCACACCTCGTCGAGGGCGGCGGCGAACACAGGCGCGGTGGCCGCGAGCTCCCGGCCCATCCCGGCGCGCTGCCCGCCCTGCCCGGTGAACAGGAACGCCGTCCTCGGCCGCTCCGTGGCCACTCCCTCGGCGACGGCCGCGAGTTCCTGCGTACCGGCGGCGTACGCCGAGAGCGCGGCGGTGAGGCCGTCATGATCGTGGGCGGTCACGACGGCGCGGTGGGGGAAGGCGGCGCGGCCGGCGAGCGCGCGCGCCACGTCGGCGGGGGCGGGCCGCTCGCCGGAGGTGACGGCCGCGTGCAGCCGGACGGCCTGGGACCGCAGGGACCGGGCACTGCGGGCGCTGATCGGCCAGGCGATCGGTCCCGGGACGGGAACCTCCGGCTCCGGGCCGGTGCCGGTCGCCGGGGACGGGATCGCCGGGGCGGGAACGTCGCCCATGGCGCCCGGGACGGGGGTGCTCTGGGGAACCGTGGGTCCGGGGGCCTCCTCGACGATGAGGTGGGCGTTGGTGCCGCTGATGCCGAACGAGGAGACGCCCGCGCGGCGGGGCCGGGTACCGGCCGGCCAGGCACGGGCCCCGGTGAGCAGCTCGACCCGTCCGGCCGACCAGTCGACGTGGGGGGTGGGTTCGGTGACGTGCAACGTCGGCGGCAGCACCCCGTGCCGCATCGCCTGCACCATCTTGATCACCCCGGCCACCCCGGCGGCGGCCTGGGTGTGACCGATGTTGGACTTCACCGACCCCACCCACAGCGGCCGATCCTCGCCCCGCCCCCGCCCGTAGGTCGCCAGCAACGCCCCCGCCTCGATCGGGTCCCCCAGCCGGGTACCGGTCCCGTGCGCCTCCACCGCGTCCACATCCCGCGTGTCCAGCAACGCATCCGCCAACGCCTGCTGGATCACCCGCTCCTGCGCCGGACCACTGGGCGCGGTCATCCCGTTGCTGGCCCCGTCCTGATTGACCGCAGAGCCCCGGATCACCGCCAGCACCCGATGCCCGTTACGCACCGCCTGCGACAGGCGCTCCAGCACCAGCACCCCCACCCCCTCGGCCCACGCCGCACCATCGGCCGACGCCGAGAACGACTTGCACCGCCCGTCCGCCGACAACGCCCGCTGCCGCGAGAACTCCACGAAGACGTCGGGGGTGGCGATCACGGTGACGCCCCCGGCCAGCGCGAGCGTGCACTCCTCCTGGCGCAGCGCGCGGGTCGCGAGGTGGAGCGCGACCAGGGAGGAGGAGCAGGCGGTGTCGACCGTGATGGACGGCCCTTCGAGGCCGAGGGTGTAGGAGACGCGGCCGGACAGCACGCTCGGCGTGCTGGAGGTGAGCAGGGTACCCTCGACCGACTCGGGCAACCGGTCGAGGAACCGGTTCGAGTAGAGCTCGTACATGCTTCCCGCGTAGACGCCGGTGCGGCTGCCGCGCAGCGTGCCCGGGTCGATCCCGGCCCGCTCCAGCGCCTCCCAGCACGACTCCAGGAACAACCGGTGCTGCGGATCGGTCGCCAGCGCGCTGCGCGGGCTCATCCCGAAGAACGCCGCGTCGAACTCCCCCGCATCGTGCACGAACCCGCCATGACGCACGTACGACCTGCCCAGCGCCTCGGGATCGGGGTCGTACAACCCCTCCAGGTCCCAGCCGCGATCGTCCGGGAAACCGCTGATCGCGTCCCTGCCGGAGGCCACCAGATCCCACAACTCCTCCGGACCGGTCACCCCACCGGGAAAACGGCAGGCCATACCGACGATCGCCACCGGCTCGTGCCGGCGACCCTCCTCGTCGGCGAGACGTCTGCGGGTCTCCGCCAGCTCGACGGTCACCCGCTTGAGGTAGGCGCGGAGCTTCTCGTCATTCGCCACGCTCTGGCCTTTCCATAGACAGTGGGGACGTCATCGCCCGGTTGTCGATGAGGGCGAAGATCTCCTCGTCCGAAGCGGAACCGATCTCCTCGACCCCGCCGGAGCCGATGGGACCGGCGGAGGGGGTGACGGCGGAGGCACCGATCCTGGTGAGCGCGCTCTGCAGGATGGCGACGAGCTGGCCACGGACGATCTCCGACTCCCCGTTGGCCGCCCGCAGCGCCGACTCGGCCTGGTCCACGGCGGCGCGCAGCGCGTCCTCCGCCGAGGGCGCCTCGGGTGCCAGCGCGGTGAACAGGTAGTCGGCCAGCGACGTGACGGTGGGGTGGTCGAAGACGAGCGTGGTCGGCAGACGGAGCCCGGCGTCGGTGGTGAGCCGGTTGCGCAGCTCGACGGCGGTCAGCGAGTCGAAGCCGAGCTCGTTGAAGACGCGGTCCACGTCCACCTGGTCCGGGCTGCCGTGGGCGAGGACGGCGGCGACGTGGCCGCGGACCAGCTCGGTCAGGAGGGCACGGCCGTCGGCCTCGCTCAGCCCGGTCAGCCGGTCGATCAGCCCGCCGGGACCACCGGTGCCGCCGGTGACACCGGTGGCGCTCCCGGTGGTCGTCGCACGCCGGGGGGTGCGGACCAGCCCGCGCAGCATCGGCGGCAGGTCCCCCGCCTCGGCGCGGGCCCGCAACCCGGCCACATCCCAGCGCGCCGCCACCACCAGCGGATCGGGGCTCGCCAGTGCGGCGTCGAACAGCTCCAGACCCTGCTGCACACTCAACGGCACCACCCCGGCGCGCGCCAGACGGGCCACGTCGGCTTGGGACAGGCCACCGGTCATCTGCGAGGCGGTGTCCCACAACCCCCACGCGATCGACACCCCCGCCAGCCCCTCCCGGCGACGATGAGCGGCCAGCGCGTCCAAGAACGCGTTCGCCGCCGCGTAGTTGCCCTGCCCTGGGTTGCCCACCACCCCGGCAATGGAGGAGAACAGCACGAACATCGACAGCGGACGGCCGGCGGTCAGCTCGTGCAGATACCAGGCCGCATCCGCCTTCGGCGCCAGCACCGCGTCCAGACGCGAAGCCGACAGTCCTTCCACCACCGCGTCGTCCAGCACCCCCGCGGTGTGCACGACCCCGCCGAGCACCACGCCGCCCAGCACCGCGGCCAGCGCGTCACGATCGGAAACGTCACACGCCACCACCGCCACACGGGCACCCAGGCCCTCCAGGTCGGCCACCAGCTCACCCGCCCCCGGGGCCGACAGACCCCGCCGCGACAACAGCAACAGGTCCCGCACCCCGTGACCCGACACCAGCCGCCGCGCCACCAACGCCCCCAGACCACCGGTGCCACCGGTCACCAGCACCGTGCCCGGCACCGGCGGCGTCTCAGCGGTCTCACTGGTCTCAGCGGTCTCAGCGGTCTCAGGGGTCCGGGCGAGCAGCTCACGCCGTGCCAGGCGCGGCGCCAGCAGTTCCTGTCCGGCGGCGGCGAGCTGGGTCTCACCGGCGGCGATCGCGGCGGCCAGCCGCTCCCAGCCGGAGAAGCCCGGGGCGATCTCGGCGAGGACGAACCGGCCGGGGTGCTCCGACTGCGCCGACCGCACCAGGCCCCACACGGCCGCCACCTCGGGCCCGCCCGGACGGGTGACGAAGACCAGCCGGGACTCGGCGAACCGCTCGTCGGCCAGCCAGCCCTGTGCCAGGTCGAGCACCTCGCGCAGGGCGTCGTGCGCGGCGTACGGGAGGTCGTCGTCGTCGGCGTGGACGGGTGCCAGCACCAGGCCCGGGACCCGGCCCGCGCTCATGCCGGCCAGCGAGGCGAGGTCGTAGTGGCGCGGCACGGTGATCCCCGCACGCTCCAGTTCCACGCCCAGCTCGTCGGCCGCCTCGTCGTAGCCGACCAGCGCCCAGTCCCCGCCGTCCGGGCCGTCGCCCGCGTCACCGTTCCCGTCGCCCGTCGCGGCCCCGGACGCGGGCGGTTCGGCCCATTCGAGGGTGTAGGAGACGGCGGCGGGGGCGGGACGGGCGGCGCTTCTGGGCAGGCGGCGCAGCACCAGGGTCTCGACGGCGGCGATGCGGGTGCCCGCCTCGTCGAACAGGGTCAGCGCGATGCGGTCCTCGCCGAGATCCGTCATGCGGGCGCGCAGCGTCTCCGCGCCGAGCGCGGCCACCCGCACACCGCTCCAGGAGAACGGCAGCAGCAGCGCGGCGGGGTCGTCGGCCGACTCCAGCACCATCAGGTGCAGCACCGCGTCCAGCAGGGCCGGGTGCAGGACGAACCGTCCGGCGTCGGCGCGTACCCGCTCGGGGGGCGTCACCTCGACGAAGGCGTCGCCGCCCGCGCGCCAGGCGGCGCGCATCCCCTGGAACGCGGGGCCGTACGCGTACCCGCGCTCGGCGAGCAGGTCGTAGACCCCGTCCAGGCCGACCGGGACGCCGCCGGGCGGCCAGGAGGTCAGGCGCTCGGGGAAGTCGTCCGGGGCCGGGCCGAGCAGGCCGGTGGCGTGGCGGGTCCAGGAGGCGTCGGCGTCACCGGCCGGGCGGGCGTGGACGGTCAGGGCGCGGCGGCCCTGCTCGTCCGGTCCGCCCACGGTGACCTGGACCTGGACGCCGCCCTCGGCGGGCAGCGGCAGCGGGGCCTCCAGGGTCAGCTCCTCGACGGCGTCGCAGCCGGCCGTGACGGCGGCGTGCAGCGCCAGCTCGACGAAGGCGGTGCCGGGCAGCAGGACGGTGCCGTCCACCGCGTGGTCGGCCAGCCACGGATCGGTGCCGGTGGACAGCCGGCCGGCCAGCAGGAAGCCGCCGTCGGCCGCGAGCGGCAGCGTGGTGCCGAGCAGCGGGTGCCCGGAGCCGCCCTGGCCGTCGGCGGAGGCGGGGGCCAGCCAGTGCCGCAGCCGCTCGAAGGGGTAGGCGGGCAGGTCGTCGTGGTGGCGGCCGGCGCGGCCGAGCGCGGCCGGCCAGTTCACGGCGGCGCCGAGCACCCATGCCTGGCCGAGCGCCTTCAGGAGCCTGGGCGCGCCGCCGTCGCCGCGCCGCAGCGTGCCCGTGGCGCCTCCGGCGGCGCCCGCCGCGGCCAGCGTGTCCGCGACGTGGCCGGTGAGCACCGGGTGCGGGCTGGCCTCGACGAACACCGGTGTCCCGGTGGCCGCCACCGCCTCGATCGCCTGCTGGAAGCGGACCGGGTTGCGCAGGCCGGCGAACCAGTAGTCGGCGGTCAGCAGCGCGGGGTCGATGAACTCGCCCGCGTAGGAGGAGCAGAACGCCACCTCGGTGTCGCGGGGCCGTACCCCGTCGAGGTCGCGCAGGATCTCCTCGCGCAGTTCCTCGATGTGCGGGGTGTGGGCGGCGTAGCCGATGGCGACCCGGCGGGCCTGGATCTCGTCGCCGCAGGCGGCGGCGCACTCCTCCAGCGCGTCGGCGTCACCGGCCACCACTGTGCTGGACGGGCCGCTGTACACGGCCGGCCACAGGCGACCGGCCCACGGCCGCAGCAGGTCCTCGGCCTCGGAGGCGGGCAGTGACACGGCCAGCATGCCGCCCTTGTCGCCGAGCCGCGTCAGGGCCCGGCTGCGGAGCACGACCACGCGTGCGGCGTCCTCCAGGGAGAGCGCCCCGGCCGCGCACGCCGCGGCGATCTCGCCCTGGGAGTGGCCGACGACGGCCGCGGGGTGGACGCCGAGCGAGCGCCACAGCCCGGCCAGCGCGATCATGACGGTGAACAGCACCGGCTGGATGACGTCCGAGCCCTCCAGCGGGGGCGCGCCCTCGCGTCCGCGCAGCACGTCCACGACCGACCATCCGGTGTACGGCCGCAGCGCGCGGTCGCACCGGTCGACCTGGTCGCGGAAGGCGCGGCTGGCGTCGAGGAGGTCGGTGGCCATGCCGGCCCACTGGGAGCCCTGGCCGGGGAAGACGAACACCGGCCGGGCCTCGGCGGGTGCGGTCCCGGTGGTGACGGCGGCGTGCGGGGTTCCCGCGGCCAGGGCCGCGAGCCCGGCGAGCAGCTCGTCGCGGTCGTCGGCCACCACCACGGCGCGGTGCGGGAACGCGGCCCTTCTGGCCAGCGTCCGCCCGGCGTCGACGAGCCCCGGATCGACCAGCCCCGGATCGGCGAGCCCCGAGTCGGCGAGCCCGTCGGCGTACGCGTGCAGGCGGGCCGCCTGGGTGCGCAGCGCGGGCTCGCTCCTGGCGGACACCACCCACACCACCGGCCCGTCCGCCGTGTCCAGGACCGGCGGCGGTCCGTCCGCGTGCGTGTCCGTGCGCGTGTCCGGAGGCGAGGACGGGAGTGCGGCCGGGAGCGAGGCGGGTGACGGGGCGGCCTCCACGATGAGGTGCGCGTTGGTGCCGCTGATGCCGAAGCCCGACACCCCGGCCCGCGCGGGCCGGTCCTGGGTCAGCTCGACCCGCCCGGTGAGCAGCCTGACCCCGGCCGAGGCCCAGTCCACGTGCGGCGTGGGGTCGTCGGCGTGCAGGGTGGGCGGCAGGACGCGGTGTTCCAGCGCCTTCACCACCTTGATCACTCCGGCCACCCCGGCCGCGGCCTGGGTGTGCCCGATGTTGGACTTGAGTGAGCCGAGCCACACCGGACGCTCCGGGTGCCGTCCCTCGCCGTACACGGCGATGATCGAGTCCGCCTCGATGGGGTCGCCCAGCCGGGTGCCGGTGCCGTGCGCCTCCACGGCGTCGACCTCGGCAGGGGTGAGCCGGGCGTCGGCCAGCGCCTGCCTGATGACCTCGCGCTGCGCCTGGCCGTTCGGCGCGGTGAGGCCGTTGCTCGCGCCGTCCTGGTTGACCGCGCCGCCCCGCAGCACGGCGAGGACCTGATGGCCGTTGCGGCGCGCGTCGGAGAGCCGTTCCAGCACGAGCATGCCCGCACCCTCGGCCCACCCCGTGCCGTCGGCCAGGGCGGAGAACGCCTTGCACCGCCCGTCGGGGGCCAGGCCGCCCTGCCTGCTGAACTCCACGAACATGCCGGGCGTCGACATCACGGTCACGCCGCCCGCGAGCGCCAGCGTGCACTCCCCGTGCCGCAGCGCCCGCATCGCCAGGATGATCGAGACGAGCGAGGACGAGCAGGCCGTGTCCGTGGTGATCGCCGGTCCGCGCAGGCCGAGCGTGTACGCGACGCGGCCGGAGACGACACTGAGCGCGGTGCCGGTCAGCAGGTGCCCGTCGGACACGCCGTCCGGCCGGTGCAGCCGGGGCCCGTAGTCGGGGGCCATGGCACCGACGTAGACGCCGGTGGCCGAGTCCCGCAGGGTGACCGGGTCGATGCCGGCGCGCTCCACGGCCTCCCAGCAGACCTCCAGGAGTACCCGCTGCTGCGGGTCCATGGCCGTGGCCTCGCGGGGGCTGATCCCGAAGAACGCGGCGTCGAACCGGTCGGCGTCGTGCAGGAAACCGCCGTGGCGGGTGTCGCTGCTGCCCGAGCGGCCGGTGGCGAGGAGCGTGTCGAGGTCCCAGCCGCGGTCGGCGGGGAACTCGCTGATCGCGTCGGTGCCGGTGTCGACCAGCCGCCAGAGGTCCTCGGGCGAGGCGACCTCGCCGGGGTAGCGGCAGCCCATGCCGACCACCGCGATCGGGTCGTCGTCCGCCCGGTCCCGCGAGCCGCCGTCGCCGCCGTGGGCGGCCGCGGTGCGGTCGCCGGTGAGCAGGGCATGCAGGTGGCCGGCCAGCCGGTCGGGGGTGGGGTGCTCGTACAGCAGTCCGGCGGGCAGCCGCAGCCCGGTGGCCTCGCGCAGCCTGTCCCGCAGCTCGACGGCGGTGGCCGACTCCATGCCGAGGTCCTTGAACGTGCGCTCCGGCTCGACGCCGGTGGTGTCGGCGTGGCCGAGAAGCCGTGCCGTGGCCGCCAGCACCAGCTCGCGCAGCTCCGCCCTGGACCTGCCGCTTCCCGCCGTGCCCCGCGCGTCCGCCGTGTCCCGCGCCGTCGTGCCCTCGTCGTCCTGATTCCCGTACGGTGCCGCGGTGCCCGCGGTGTCCGGCCGCGCCTCGGATGTGCCCGGGGTGGCCTGCGCGTCCGGCGTGCCCTGCGCGTCCGCCGTGTCCGGCCGTGCGGTCCGGGGCGGCGGGACGGTCGCGGTGTGGTGGTGGCGCTGGAACGGGTAGGTGGGCAGGTCCACCAGCCGCCCGCCGGGGCAGAGCCGGGACCAGTCCACCGGCGCGCCCTGGGCGTACGCCTGGGCCAGTGACCGGGTCAGCCGCCCTGCGTCGCCCTCGCCGCGGCGCAGGGTGGCGATCACGGCCACGTCCCGGCCCGCGTCCTCCGCGGTCTCCTCCACGCCGGTGACCAGCACCGGGTGCGGGCTGCACTCCACGAACAGCGCGCAGCGCGCCAGGACGGCCCGTACGGCCTGGCCGAAGCGGACCGGGCGGCGCAGGCTGCGGTACCAGTAGGCGGCGTCGAGCCCGGCCGTGTCCATGGGCTCGCCCGTGAGCGTGGAGACGAACGCCGTCGTGCCGCTCACCGGCCGGATGGGGGCGAGCGCCTCCAGCACCTCCTCGCGTACGGCCTCGACCTCGGGCGAGTGGGAGGCGTAGTCCACGGGGATGATCTTGGTGCGGTGGTCCGGCAGCCGGGCGGCGAGCTCGGCCAGCGCCTCGCGGGGGCCGGAGACCACCAGCGAGCGGGGGCCGTTGAAGGCGGCCACGGACACGCCGTCGGGCAGGACCCGCTCGACCACCTCCAGGGGGGCGGCGATCGACATCATGCCGCCCCTGCCGCCCTTTCCGGCGATGCCGGCGATGGCGCGGCTGCGCAGCGCGACGACCCTGGCGGCGTCGGACAGGGTGAGCCCCCCGGCGACGGCGGCGGCGGCGATCTCGCCCTGCGAGTGGCCGACGACCACGTCGGGCCGTACGCCGTGGGCCCGCCACGTCTCGGCGAGCGAGACCATGACGGCCCACAGGGCGGGCTGCACCACGTCCACCCGGTCCAGGCCCGGGGCGCCGGGGCGCTCCTGGAGGACGTCCATCAGGGCGTGGTCGGTGAAGGGGGCGAGCGCGTCGGCGCACTCCGCAAGCCGCGCGCCGAACACCGGCGAGGCGGTGATCAGCTCACGCGCCATCCCCGCCCACTGGGAACCCTGCCCGGGGAAGACGAAGGCGCATCCCCCGCCGGCGGCGCCATCGGCGCCATCGGTGCTGCCGGTGACGACGGTGCCGACGGTGCCACCGGTGACGACGTCGTCGTGCGGGCGGCCCGCGGCCAGCGCGCGCAGCGCCTCCTGGCGCGCGGCGGAGTCCTGGGAGAACACCACGGCACGGCGCTCGAAGGACGTACGGGTCACGGCGAGGCTCAGCGCCACGTCCACCGGCCGCGCGTCACCGATCCCCCCGCCCGCACCGTCGACGGTACCGGTGTCGGCGGAAGCGGAGGTGTCAGCGGAAGCGGAGGTGTCGGTAGCCGCGGTTGTGGCCGTGACGAGCTCGGCCAGCCGGCCGGCCTGCTCGCGCACCGCCTTCTCCGTCCGCCCGGACACCACCCAGGGCGCCTCCACGCCCGGTCCCCCGCCACCCGGTCCCGTCGTGCCGTGTGCCGTCGTGCCGTGTGCACTCGTACCGTGTCGCGAGGCATCGTGACCGGTGGCGCGGGGCGTCGCCTCCGGGGCGGCGGGCCCGGCGGAGGGGGACCCGGAGGAAGGGGGCTCGGCGACGATCAGGTGGCAGTTCGTGCCGCCCATGCCGAAGGAGCTGACGCCCGCCACCAGGCGGTCGCCCTCCGGCCAGGCACCGGTCTCCCGCACCACCCGCAGGCGCAGGTCGTCCAGGGGGATCCGCGCGGGAGGCGTCCGGAAGTGCAGGCTGGCGGGCAGGCGGCGATGCTTGACCGCGAGCACCACCTTGAGCAACCCGGCGATGCCAGCCGCGCCCTCCAGGTGGCCGATGTTCGTCTTGACGGACCCGACCAGGAGCGGCTCGGTGCGCCCGGCCCCGTACGCGGCGCCGAGCGCGGCCGCCTCCACCGGGTCGCCCACCCTGGTGCCCGTGCCGTGCAGCTCGACGTAGCCCACGTCGCCCGGCGCGATCCCGGCGTCGGCGCAGGCGAGCCTGATGACCTCCTCCTGCGCCCGCGCGCTCGGCACGGTCAGCCCATCGCCGCCGCCGTCGTTGTTGACGGCCCCGCCGAGGATCACCGCGTGCACCGGGTCGCCGTCGGCCAGCGCGTCGGCCAGCCGCTTGAGCACCACGACCGCGCCGCCCTCGCCGCGCACGTACCCGTTGGCCCGCTCGTCGAAGACGTGGCAGCGGCCGTCGGGGGACAGCGCGCCGAAGGCGCCGATGGCGGCGGTGGTCTCGCCGAGCAGGTTCAGGTTCACCCCGCCCGCCAGCGCCAGGTCGCTCTCGCCCCGCCGCAGGCTCGCCCCGGCCATCTGCACCGCGACGAGTGACGACGACTGGCCCGCGTCCAGGGTGAGGCTGGGCCCGCGCAGCCCGAGCGCGTACGAGATGCGGTTGGCGATCAGCGCCCGGTTGGCGCCGGTGTAGGAGTGCCGGCCCGGGCGCGCGGCCCTGTCGCTCAGCGCGGCGTAGTCCTGGGAGATGGCGCCGAGGAAGACGCCGGCGACGCTGCCGCGCAGGGCGGAGGGCAGCACGCGGGCGTTCTCCAGCGCCTCCCAGCCGAGTTCGAGCGCCAGCCGCTGGTGCGGGTCCATCGACGCCGCCTCGTTCGGCGAGATGCCGAAGAAGGCCGCGTCGAAGCCGTCCACGTCGGCCAGGAAGCCGCCCCGCCGGTACTCGGTGGCGTCCGGCCACCGGCCGGCGGGCGCGTCGGTGACCGCGTCCACGCCCTCGCGCAGCAGTCTCCAGAATCCCGCCGGATCGTCGGCCTGGGGAAGCCTGCACGCCATGCCGATGACGGCGATGACGTCCGGCCCGCCCTTCTCGGCCTGCTGTCTCGACTCACCCATTAATACGCCACCCCAAGCCTCGGGCGCCCATCGGACGCCGTTTATCCGAACGGCTGCGACGCATTTATCGGCAACCGGAGGAGTTTGCGGCTATTGCATAGTGAGTGCGACCCTAATTGCCGGTTCTCACGGGGCACATGGTCTGCGGGCGGCACCTTGTTACCGCCGTTTATTGCCATCGCCTCCGACCGGGCGGGGCCTTGACCTCGTTGTCCGGGTCCGGGATGAATGACGGGCGGAGAAATCCGCGGGAGGAGGGACGCATGCCCGTCGAGTCTCCGCTCAGCCACGGCCAGCTCTTCAGCTGGCGCGAGATCGAGCGGTATCCGGAGGATTGGCTGGCCGAGGCGAACCTGCCGGCCACCTGGGATCTGCGCGGTCTGTCCATGGGGCGGGTGAGGGCCGCGCTGGAGCGGCTCGTCGAACGGCACGAGGCCCTGCGGACCACCTACGAGCCGGGCGGCATCCGCCCGGTCCAGCACGTGCACGAGGACGTGGAGTTGCCGATCGAGTGGATCGACCGGATCGTCACCGACCCCTCGGAACACGAGCGGACCAAGGCCGAACTGGTGGCACTGCCGTTCGCGATGGCCGGTGACCTCAACTGGCGCGGCCGGCTGGTCTCCTCGGGAGGCGCCCCGATGTACCTGTCGCTGACGTTCTCCCACCTGATCGTGGACCTGTGGTCGATCCATCACCTGCAGGACGAGTTCAAGGCGCTGACGTCCGGCACCGGCAGGCCCGGCACGACGGCACCGGCCCTGCTGTCGCCGTCGTCACCGCCTCCGCCCCCGCCGCGTGAGCTGGCGCGGCGGCAGCGCGAGGCGGCCTGGCGGCCCCGGCAGGAGGGTGCGGAACGCCACTGGCGGAACGTGCTGGCCGAGGGGCTGACGGACGCGCTGCCGACGCTGCCCGCGGGGGTCAAGGGCGAGCGGCTGGAGCTGACCCTGCACTCGCGGCGCCTGGGCGGCCTGGCGGCGGAGGCGGCCCGCGCGCACGGCGTCACCGCCCCGGCGGTGGTGATGGCGTTCGTGGCCGCCGGTCTGGCCAGGCACCTGGGCACCGACCGGGTCACGATGAGCCTGATGTCGTCCAACCGGTTCGCCCCGGAGGACCAGCACCTCGTCGGCACGATGAACCAGCTCGTCCCCGTCGTCACGGAGGTGGACCCGCGGGCCACGCTCGCCGAGCACATCAGGCGCCTGCACTGGGCGGGGGCCCGCGCGTACCGTCACGGCTCCTACGATCTCGACCGGATCGCCGAGGTGGCCGAGGCCGCCGGGTCGGTGCCGGAGCACGGCTGCTGGGTCAACCACCTCTTCCGGGCCTGGTTCAACTACATCCAGGTGGACCGGAAGCCGAGCGATCCCGCCGACCAGACGCCCGCCGAGCTGGCGTGGACACCCCTGGCCCAGCCGTACGGGCAGGCGTTCCGGGTGCGGGTCGAGGTGCGCGGCGGACGCACCGGCGTGCTCATGCTGGCCGACCCCGAGGTGCTGCCGGCCCCGGCGATGGTCGACATCATGCGAATGATCCCGCTGGGGATGCAGCTCGCGCTGACCGACCCCGGCCGGGCGCTGAAGGACCTGTGGGGCGCGGGCGAGGAGCTGCCACCGGCGTTGTTCCCGTCCCGCCTGCCCGAACCACCCCGGTAGCGGCCGGGCCGTCACCTGGAGAGCCCCATGGCACACACCCTCCACCAGTGGTTCGCCGCCTCCGCGGCGCGCTTCGGCGACCGTACCGCCCTGGAGGTGGGCGGCGAGCGGTATACCTACGCCGAGCTGGAGGCGATGTCCGCCCACCTGGCGGCGCGGATCGCGGCCGCCTGCGACGGGCCGCCGGAGCGCGTGGGACTGCACGCGAACCGGGGCGTCCTCGCCTACGCCGGGTATCTGGCGATCCAGCGGCTGGGCGCGGCGGCGGTCCCGCTGAATCCGGCCGCGCCGGCCGCGCGCAACCGCCTGGTGGCCGCGTCCGCCCGCCTCGACCTCGTGCTGTCCGACGCCGGCCACGAGCCGCCGAACCTCACCGGGCCACCGCACCCGGCCGGGTCACCGCATCCCACCGGGTCACCGCATCCCACCGGGTCACCGCATCCCGCCGGGCCGTCCGATCTCGCCGGGCCTCCGGGAGACGGCCCGCGCGTCCTGCGGGTGGACCCGGCCGACGTCCCGCGAACCGCCCCCCGGGAGACGGGCGATCGGCGGGAGGCGGGCGCCGACGACCTGGCCTACGTGCTGTTCACGTCGGGCTCCACGGGCGTGCCCAAGGGGGTGCCGGTGCGTCACCGGAGCGTGGACGCCTACCTGCGGCACGTGATCCCCCGCTACGAGCTCGGCCCCGGTTGCCGCGTCTCCCAGACCTTCGACCTGACGTTCGACCTGTCGGTGTTCGACCTGTTCGCCACCTGGGGGGGCGGCGCGACGCTCGTCGTGCCGGGCCGCTACGACCTGCTCAAACCGATCGCGTTCGCCGCCCGGGAACGGCTGACCCACTGGTTCTCGGTGCCGTCGGTGGTGTCGGTGGCCATGCGGCTGCGCCGGCTGACGCCCTCGGCGATGCCGTCGCTGCGGTGGAGCCTGTTCTGCGGGGAACCCCTCACCCTGAGCCAGGCCGACGCCTGGCGGGTGGCCGCGCCGGGCAGCGTCCTGGAGAACCTGTACGGCCCGACGGAGCTGACGCTCAGCTGCACCGAGTACCGCCTGCCGGCCGACCGGTCCCTGTGGCCCGAGACGGCCAACGGCACGGTGCCGATCGGCCTGCCCTACCCGGGTGTCGAGCACCTGGTGCTCGACGACCGGGGGCGGCCCGCCGAGGAGGGCGAGCTGTGCCTGCGCGGGGTGCAGCGCTTTCCCGGGTACGTCGACCCCGCGGTGAACGCGGGCCGGTTCACCGCCTTCGACGACACCACCGGCGCCACCGGCGCCACCGCCGTGCCCGCCGACACCGGACAGACGGCCGCGGCCGGGCTGTGGTACCGCACCGGGGACCGGGTGGCCTGGCGCGACGGGCTGCTGGTGCACCTGGGCCGGCTCGACCAGCAGGTGAAGATCTCGGGTCACCGGGTGGAGCTGGGCGAGGTCGAGTGTGCCCTGCGCGGGCAGCCGGGGGTGCGGGAGGCGGCCGTGCTGGCGATGCCCGGCCCCGACGGCGAGCCGGAGCTGACGGCCGCCTGCACCGGCGCGGACCTGGACGCGCTGACGCTGGTCAAGGGCGTCACGCAGGTGTTGCCCGGATACATGGTGCCCCGCTCGGTCACGCTGCTGGCGGAGCTGCCGCTCAACGCCAACGGCAAGGTGGACCGGCGCGCCCTGGCGGGCCTGCTGGGCAGGTGACCCGCGGTCAGAGCCGCCCAGCACCCCGTGAACCTTGACAACGGCCTCAGAACGGCCGGGGACGGTCCGGCCCGATCGTCATCAGCGTGGACAGCGCCCGCCACAGCGAGCCGACGGTCGCGAACGTGGCCTCGTCCAGGATCTCGTCCGGCAGCTCGACCGCGTAGCCGTTCTGGATGTCGACGAGCAGGCGTACGACGCCCATCGAGTCCAGGCCGAGCGCGGACAGCTCGTCGTGGGGGGTCAGGCCGCCCGTCTCCGCGTACGGCAGATGCGCGCGCAGAATGCTCTGGAAGCTGTCGGGTATTTCCAGCATCGCGTTACCTCCTCCTCCGGCGGTCAATTGGTCGCCGATATCGAGGCTGCCGAACGGCGGGGCACCGGTCAAGGTGATGGGGAACGCATGTCTGGCAGTTTATTCTGGGCCGGAACCTGCCATTGAGCAGTGGTTGTGCCGCCTTCCGGAAAAGCCGATCCTCATCGTGTACGGGGTGATGCGACGACCGCTGGGGGTGGGAACCGGTGAAATCCGCGAACCTGTGCTGGGGGCAGCGCCATATGTGGCTGCGATTCCACCAGTTGCCGCCCCGGCACCGGCGTGAGACGCACGTGGTCCTGCGCTTCGACCTGCCCGCGGGGCTCACGGTCGCCGCCTGCCGGGCGATGCTCACCCACCTGGTGCGCCGGCACGAGATCCTGCGCACCACCTTCGACCTCGCCCCGGAGCCCGCGCAGCGGGTGCACCCGCCCGCGCCGCTCCCCGTCACGGTGGTCACCACCGAGCGGGACGGCACGGCCTCCCCCGCCGACGTGGTCGAGGAGCTCGACGGCAGGCCCTTCGACCTCGCCACCGAGTGGCCCGTCCGGGCCTGCCTGATCACCACGGGCGGCACGCCGAGGCACTGCGTGCTGGTGTTCAACCACCTGGCCGTGGACGTGTGGACGCTGGGCGAGCTCAAGCGGGAGCTGCGGACGCAGGGGGCCGGCATCGCCGCCCGCCGCCCGGCGGTCCTGCTCCCGGTGAGCCGCAGGCCCGTCGACCTGGCCCGGTACGAGGCCTCGGCCGACGCCGCCATCGTGGCGTCGCGGGCCATGACGTACTGGCAGGACGAGGTGACCGCCCTGCCCGCGGACCCGTTCGCGGCACGGCGCGGCGCGGTGCCGCCCGCCTTTCACGCGGCCCCGGGCACCCGGCCGGAGCGGTCCGCCTCTCAGGCGGGCATCCGGCCGGAGCCGCCCGCCCGGCACGCGACGCTGATCTCTCCGGCGATGCTGGGGGCCTCGCGGCGGATCGCCGCCCGGCACGGCGTGTGGCCGTCGCTGGTGCACGTGGCCGCCTACACCGCGATGATGGCCGCCTACACCGGCCAGGAGGACGTCGCGCACCTGGCGTTCGTCAGCAACCGCGAGTCGCACCCCTGCCCGGACGTCCTGACGTGCATGTTCTCGCCGATGCTGGTGCGGGTCGGCTGCGCGGGCGACCCGTCGTTCGGCGAGCTGCTGCGCCGGACGGCCGCCGCGTACGAGCGTGCCCGGGAGCACGCGTACGTGCCCTACGACAAGGTCGTCGAGATGGTGTCGCGGGAGGGCTCCCGGCGCGGCGCGGCCGTACGGCTGGGCTCGGAGGTCAACTTCATCAAGCAGCGCACCCGCGAGTACGGCGGCCGGCGCACCGTCTTCACCTGGAACCCGGTCCCGGAGGCGTGGGCGCACACCGGCTCCGACACCTACCTGCGCGTGGACGAGTGGCGTGACGCCGTCGCCGTGGCGCTCCACGCGGCCTCGCCGGTCATGGACGCCGTCGCCGTGGAGCGTTTCCTGCGCGGCATGGAGGCGCTGGTGCTCGCCCACGACCCCGGCCCCGCCCCCGACTCCCCCGGCCCCGCCACCGACGACGACACCAAAACCGACCACACCGACAACGCCGACGACGGCCTGCCGCTGAGCGAGGCGGCCCGGCTGGCCGGGTTCGAACCGCCCCGCGCCGCGCCGGCCCCGGCCCCGGTCGAGACCTGGGACGGCACGACCGGCCCCGCCGCCCTGGCGCTGGCCGACGCCGTACGGCGGGCGCACGAGCCCGGCGGCCCCGCTGCCGGCCCGGGCACCGGCCCCGACCTGTCCGACAGTTACACCCTCGCCGGAGGCCAGGCCCTGCGCATCCCGCAGGTGCTGGCCGAACTCGCCCGGCAGGGCTGGGAGGGCCTGACCCTCAACCAGCTCGCCGGGCCCGCACCACTGGGCGCGCTGGCCTCCCGGCTGGCCCCGGACCCGCGGAACGCCCCTTTCCAGAACCCCGTGAATTCGGAGTGACGCCCATGAACCACGTATCCACCGGCCAGGTGTCCAAGACCCACCGGCTGGTCGCCTCCGAGCAGGAGCTCCGCGACGCCATAGCCCGGGAACTGCCCGCCGAGGACCTCGCCGACCTGGTCGTCATGGGCGGCCACTTCATGCTCTTCGAGGACGAGGAGTCGGGGCGGCTCGTCCCCGGCGTCATCGAGGAGCAGACCGGCGAGACCATGCGCCGCCGCGTCTGCGGCCGCGTCGGCGTCTTTCCCGGCTACACCTGGGAGCTGTCGGCCGGCCTGCTGCGCGAGTACGCCGCGGCCGGGGTGAACTCCCGGCTGCTCCTGCTCGTCAACGACTGGCAGTACGTGCCGGTGACGGGCCGGCCCGCCGGTGAGCTGCGCGCGGAGTTCTTCGAGGGCTTCACCGCGCTGCCCCCCTCCTACGAGAAGATCCTGTGCGAGTTCGGCCTGTCGGCCGCGGACGTGCTGCCGAGCAGGAAGCACCCGCTGGCCTTCCCCGAGACCTGGCTGAAGTACCGCTTCCAGAAGTCCGCCGACCGGCTGGTCAAGCAGGGCCGCCTGGAGAAGCGCTACCTCCCCGGCGGGAACGGGGACAGCGAGGTGGCCTTCCTCGACGCCGCGGGCAACCACCGGACGCTGATCAGCTGCGGCATCACCGGCTGCGCGGGCGAGATCACCGAGATGATCGCCGAGGTGTACCGGGCGGGCCACCGATCGATCCTGATCTTCGCGCCGGGCGAGTGCCTGATGCCGGTGCAGACCGGCGTGGACATCGCGCTGAGCCTGTACGACCTGCCGGACATGCGGGTGGTGATCGCCGATCCCGGCGGCAGCGGTGAGATGTCCGCCCAGGAGATCTACGGCAAGCTCGTCACCGTCAGCACGTTCCGGAGCTGACGCCGTGAGGAAGGTCATCTATCTGGACGGCTGCGCGACGACGCGGGTGGACGACGAGGTGTTCGAGGCGATGCTGCCGTACCTCCGGGAGGAGTACGGCAACCCCTCGTCCCCGCACGTGCTCGGCAAGCGGGCGAGAAGGGCCGTGGACGACGCGGCCGCCTCGGTGGCCGCGCTCCTGGGCGCGGACCCGGCCGACGTGGTGTTCACCTCCGGCGCGACCGAGAGCAACAACCTGGCGCTGCTGGGCATGTTCGGCCACGACGACCGGGCTCCGGCCGGCGGGGTGTTCTGCCCGACCGACCACAAGTCGTCGCTGGCGATCGGCCGGGCGCTGGCCGCCCGCGGCGTGGACGTCCGGGCGATGCGGGTCGGGCCGGACGGCCGCGTCGACCTGGAGCACCTGGCCGGCCTGCTCGACCTGAACTCCAGGGTCGCGACCACCGCCTGGGTCAACAGCGAGATCGGCACCGTGCAGCCGGTGGCGGCGATGGCCGCGCTCTGCCACGCGGTGGGGGCCGTGCTGCACGTGGACGCCGCGCAGGCGGCCGGCCGGGTCCCGCTGCGCGTGCGGGAGGCCGAGATCGACACGCTGTCGCTGTCCGGGCACAAGATCCGCGGCCCCAAGGGCGTCGGCGCGCTGTACGTCCGGCCGGAGATCCGGCACCGGCTGCGTCCGGTCATGTTCGGCGGCGGGCAGTACGAGCTGCGCAGCGGCACGATCCCCACGCACCTGGTGGTGGGGCTGGGCAGGGCGTGCGAGCTGGCGCTGGCCCGGATGGACGCCGAGCGGCGGCGGGTCACCGAGCTGCGCGCCACCGCGCTGGACGTGCTGCGGGCCGGGCTGCCGGGCCTGCGCGTCAACGGCGACCCGTACCACGGCGTGCCGCACGTGCTCAGCGTGGTCCTGCCCGGCGTGCGCGGGGAGAGCCTGGTCTCCAGCCTGTCGTCGGTGGCGCTGGCCACCGGGTCGGCGTGCAACTCCGGCTCGCAGGAGCCCTCGCACGTGCTGACCGCCGTCGGCCTGAGCGCGCAGGACGCCAACAGCACGGTCCGGATCTGCCTGGACGCCCGGATGCCGTTCGAGGACCTGGTGCTCGGTCTCGACCTGATCGTCGAACGGGCCCGCGATCTGGCGGGCGTGGCCGTCGCCATGGGCGGCCACGCCCCCGTCAGCCCGTCTTGAGGAACTTCCTGGCCGCCTCCACGCCCGCCTGGAAGCGGCTGGTGGCGTCGAGGTCGCGCATCAGGGTGGCGATGTGCCGGCGGCAGCTGCGCACCGACATGCCGAGCTTGCGGGCCACCACCTCGTCGGTGTAGCCCTTGGCCATGAGCGCGGCGATGGACTGCTGGAGGTCGTCGGCGACGGTGCCGTAGCCGAACTCGACGCCCTCCAGCGGCGTCGCGCTCTCCCACAGGTGGTTGAACATGTCCAGGAAGAACCGGGCGATCCCCTGGTTGCGCACCCGGGCGAGGGTGACGTCGCCGTCGGCGCCGTCGCCGCCGAACAGGGCGACGAGCGAGCGGTCGAAGACGATGGCCGAGCGCGGCACGTGGCTGACGGTGTAGACCTCCACGCCGGCGTCGGTCAGCCGCTTCATCACCAGCCGCGTGGTCACGTCGGCCCGGCTGCGGTGCTGGCAGATGACCCGCACGGTCACCCCCCTGGCGACCAGCACCAGGAACATCTGCGACAGGTCGCCGGCCTCGCTCACGCCGGCCTGCAGGACGAGCAGCTCGTCGCGGCAGGCGTCACCGGCCGTCTTGAGGAAGCCGCGCACCTCCATGGCGCCGACCAGGTACTCCACGGTGCTGGGGGCGGAGTCGCCGCCGGCCGGGGTCCCGAAGGCTCCGACCCGCTCGCGGATCTGGTCGATGAGCTCGCGCCGCCGGTAGATCTCCCGCTCGACCGAGGAGACCATCGAGGCGACCGCCAGGTCGGGGTCGACCGGCACGAACCGGCCGCCGATGCCGTCGTCGGTACGCAGCAGGCGGTTCTCCACCAGGTGCCGTACCGCCTCGCTCACCAGGTGGGCGTCGATCCCGAGGTCGGCTGCGGCCACGTCGATCGCCTCGATCGCCCCCTTGCGGGTGGCGTAGTGATACACATCGGTCACATGCTCGCCCTCGGAGGGCGGCCTGCCGGTGAACAGGCTCATCATGGACATGATGGTCGCTCCTTACTGTTCGCGAACCGCTCGGCCCCCGAGATGACGTACTGGCCGTGGGCGGACGTACCGGGTTCGGTGCCGAGCCGGTGACGGATCTCGGCCCTGCCCCGTCCCGCGGCGGGCAGGGCGCCGTTCATCGTGCTCCCCTCCTTCCTCCCGGCGCTCACGCGCGGGTCCGGGTACGGCGGTCGAACAGGACGAGTGAGACGGTCAGCAGCACGGCGGCCATTGCGGCGAGCACGCCGAGCTGGGGCAGTACCGCGGCGAGGCCGGTGCCGGGGACGGCGAGCGTCAGCAGCGCGTCCATCCCCCAGGCGTGCGGGAAGAAGTGGCCGATGGTGTTCAGCACCTCTCCGGAGGACTCGCGCGGCCACAGGCAGCCGCCGAGCATCCCGAGGACCACGCCGAGCGGCGGGCCGATCGCCGGGGCCTGCTCGGGCGAGCGCAGCAGCGTGCCGACGAGGATGGCGGCCCCGGTCGAGACGAGCGCGAACGTCCCCACGACGGCGGCCACGCCGATCGGGTCGCCCCAGGACACCCCGAACATCAGCGCGCTGACCACCACGATGAGCGTGGCCTGCGCGAGCGCGACGAACAGGCGGCTCAGCGCCTCGCCCAGCAGCACCGACCGGCGCCGTACGGGCGCGGTGAGCGCGCGCTGCAGCATCCCCAGCCTGCGGCTCTCCACCATGGCGGCCGCCACGGCCATCGAGTTGACGAAGGTGAACAGCAGCAGGTTGGCCGGGGCGGTGTACGCGAAGCCGCGCGGGTCGCCGCCGGCCGCGGCCGAGCCGGTCACGCCGACGCGGCCCGACTCGGCCTGTGCCCGGCGCACGTACTCCGCGGCCTGTTCGGGAGTGGCGCCCGAGGTCACCACGGCCCTGGTGGCCTCCAGGACGGCGGCGACCTTGGCGACCGCGCCGTCGACGGCGCCGCGGGCGGCCAGGCCGCTGCCGTTGGTCTGGGTCACGACGAGGTCCAGGCGGGTGGCGCCGGGCGCGATGATCAGCCCGGCGGCCAGCGAGCCGGTCCGCACGCCCGACCGCACGTCCTCGGCCCCGCCCATGGGCCGTACGTCCAGGTCGGGGTGGCGGCGCAGCTCGGCGAGCAGGGAGGCGGTGACGGCGTCGGAGCCGGGGGCGACGACGCCCACGGGGAGCCGGGACGAACCGCTGCCGCCGCCGAGCGTCATGCCGACGAACAGGATGGACACGAACGGCATGACGAGCATGAAGAACAGGCCGGTGCGGTCACGGGTGAGCCTGCGCAGGTTGGCGGCCACCAGCGCGGTCACCGGGCTCGGGCGGAGCGCCGTGGCGGTCCCGGGCGTTCCGGGTGTCCCGGGCGTTCCGGGAGGCACGGGCGTCGCGGGGGGCATGGGCGTCCCGGGTGTCGTGGAGGTCGCGGGAACGGTCACAGCAGCATCCCCTTCCTGAGGCCGGCGACGGCCAGGCCGCCCGTGACGAGCGCGATCGCCAGCAGGGCGGCAATCGGGCCCGCGACGGCGGTCACGCCGGTGCCGGGGGCGGCCAGTTCCGCCAGCGCCGTGGCGGTCCAGCCGTTCGGGGTCAGCAGCGCCACGCTCTGCAGCACGCCGGGCAGGTTGTGCAGCGGTACGAGGCTGCCGCCGAGGAACGCCATCACGAACGAGACGACCATGATCACCCCGTCGGCCTGGGCGTCGGTCCTGACCCGGACGGTCACCAGCATGGTGATCGCGGCGGCGGCCAGCACGTGGGCGGTCAGCACGGCGAGCACCGCGAGCGGGTCGCCCCAGCTCGAACCGAAGATCAGCGTGCCGGAGAGCCAGGTGGCGCAGACACCGACCATTGCCAGGGCGAACCCGACCAGGGCCTTGCCGGCGACCGGGACCCAGGAGGCCAGCGGCCCGGCCCGCATCCGGTCGAGGGTGCCGAGCCTGCGCTCGGTGAGCAGGCTCCGGAACGACGCGCCCACGACGAAGAAGGCGAACAGCGCCGCCATGCCGGAGCCGTAGTAGACCGCGAGGTCCACCTTGCCGCCGGCCAGCGGGTCGCCGGTGAGCGTGAGCGCGGGCCCGGCGGCGCCGTTGCGCTCCACCAGCTCCTTGACGCGGTCCCCGGGCACCCCGGCGAGCAGGGCCGCGCGCACCGCCAGTGTCCTGGCGTCCACGACCGCCGAGATCCGGTCCACGACGGCGCTCGCGACCACGCCGGCCAGCGGCGAGCGGGGCGAGGTCAGGACGGTGACGTCGCCGCCCTCCCCCTCGCCGACGCCGCGGCTGAACCCGGCGGGGAAGACGACGGCCGCGCCGATCTCGTCGGCGTCGAGCGCCCGCCGCGCCTCCGCCTCGCCCGGCAGGTCGCGCAGCGTCACGCTGCCCTTCAGTTCCTTGTCGGCCGTCACCTCGCGCCGCACGCTGGCCGGGAACTCGCCGCCGTCCAGGTCGACGACGCCGATCGTGGCGCGCAGCGGCGGGTCGTCGCCGCCCAGGGCCAGCCCGAACAGGGTGGCCAGGGTCACCGGCACCAGGATCGCGATGACGATCGCGGTGCCGTCGCGCAGCCGGGTGCGCAGTTCGAGTGCGCTCACCGTGAGCATGGCTCGCCACATGGTCAGTCCCGGAGGGTGGTGCCGGTGAGGTGGAGGAAGGTCGCCTCCAGGTCGGGTTCGACGACCTGGGCGGCGGTCACGACGGCGTGCCCCTGCACGGCGGTGATGAGCGCGGGCAGCAGGTACCTGCCGCCGTCCGCCATCAGGCGCACGGACGCGGTCCCGGTCCTGGCGGCCTCGGTCACGCCCCTCACGGCGCGCAGCTCGGCGAAGGCGGTCTCGACGTCGCCGTCGAGCGTGAGGTCGACCGTGTCGGCGCTGCCGACCAGGGCGACCAGCTCGCGGCGGGTGCCGTCGGCGACGATGCGGCCGTGGTCGATGATCGCCACCCGGTCGCAGACCCGCTCGACCTCCTCCATGTAGTGGGAGGTGTACAGCAGCGCCATGCCGTCGCCGACGAGGTGTTCCAGGCCGTCGAGGATGGCCTTGCGGCTCTGCGGGTCCACGCCCACGGTGGGCTCGTCGAGGATGAGCACCTCGGGGCGGTGCAGCAGCGCGGCCCCGATGTTGATGCGCCGTTTCATGCCGCCCGAGTAGGTGTCGAGCCTGGTGTCGGCCCGGTCGGCGAGGCCGACCAGGTCGAGCACCTCGGCGATGCGCGCGGCCAGGGCACGGCGGTGCAGGCCGAAGATCCGGCCGAAGAAGCGCAGGTTCTCCCGGCCGGTCAGCTCGGGGTAGAGGGCGATCTCCTGCGGTACGTAGCCGATCCTGGACTTGGCGCGCAGCGGCTCGCGGGCCAGGTCGACGCCGCCGACCGTCACGGTGCCCGCGTCCGGCCGCAGCAGTCCCACCAGCATGGAGATCGTGGTGGTCTTCCCCGCGCCGTTGGGGCCGAGCAGGCCGTACGCCTGGCCGGGGGCGATGGAGAAGCCGACGTCGTGCACGGCGACCAGGTCGCCGTAGCGCTTGCCGAGGTCCAGGCAGGACAGGGCGGCGGTCGTCGCGGCGGTCATCGTCGCCACCCCGGTGCCTGCGGCGGGTCGCCCTTGGCCGCGGTGTTGGCGGCGAACACCTGCCGGGCGAGGTCGGCGCCGAGCTGGTAGTCCAGCGGGGTGTTGCCGGTGACGCGGTTCCACAGCACGTGGCAGTCGAGGACGTCGTCGCCGCCGAAGTCGGCGGAGGAGCCCATGACGAACCCGGCACCCATGATCGACTCGCCGCCGGGATGGTTGTCGTGGATGTGGTTGTCCACCACGACCACCCGGTGGGTGCCGATCAGGGCGAGGCCGACGCCGGAGATCGGCGGACCGGCCGCGCCCAGGCCGTCCGGTTCGGCTCCGGCGGCCAGCACGTTGCCGTACAGGTCGTTGCCGGACACCAGGCAGTCGCGCACGCCGCCCTCGGGCTCGCCCTCGTAGACCTGGTTGAGCATCAGGACGCCGATCGCGTTGCCGTGGCAGGCGTTGCCCCGCAGCGCGGCCCCGGAGGAGTTGTCGACGAAGACGCCGAACGCGTTGGCGAAGGACTCGTTGCCGGTGATCTCGGCGCCGGAGCGGGGGCAGAAGCTCAGGGCGACGCCTCCGTACTGGCTGCCCGAGGCGCGGCAGCGCGTCACCCGGCAGCCGGTGGACTCGCGCAGGTAGATCCCCCAGACGGCGTTGTCGCGCGCCTCCACCTCGTGCACGCTCACACCGGCGGCCGAGTGGGCGTAGACGCCGGCGCCGGAGAAGCCGCGTACCGTCAGCGCCTCCACGCGCACGTCGCCCACGGCGTCGCCGTGCACGGTGAGGCCGCTGACCACGTCCTCGGCGGCGTCGTGCAGCCGGGGGACGTCGGGCGGCCCGCCGTCGCCGGGCACCAGCACCGTGCGTCCGGCCCCGGCGCCGGTCAGCGTCACGCCGGGATGCCTGATCCAGGCGCTCTGCGCGTACGTGCCCTCCCCCAGCAGGATCCGGGCACCGGGGCCGCTCTCGTCCAGCGCGCGCTGGATCGACTCCCCCGGATGGACCGTTCTCGGCTCGGGCATCAGCTCTCCTCCCCCTGCGAACTCCGCTGCGAATTCCCCTGCCGGACCGGCGGGGCGGCGTAGACGACGGCCACCGACACGAACACCCCGTGGCCCTCGCCCCAGCGGGCGGCGGCCGCGACCGTCGCCGGCGTGCCGGGACTCAGCCGTGCCAGCGCCGCGCGGGCGCTGGCGCCGCGGATCGCGTACGCCGCCCCGGCGGTCAGCGGCAGCCCGGTGGAGGCGGCCAGCTCACCGGCGGCCTCGTCCAGCAGCGGTTCGGCCCACGGCGCCGCGGGCGCGGTCACGGCCTCGAAGTCGTGCCAGGTGAAGCCGGGCGGTCGCCCGCCGACGGCCTTGACGAGGCTCTCCTTGACCGAGAAGGCGGCGCGGCCCGCTCCCAGGCTCCGCTCGGCCGCGGTGGCGACGTGGCGGGCGAGGGTCTCCCCGCCCCGGCCCGTGGCCCTGTCCAGCCGGCCGGCCTCCACGATGTCCACGCCCACCAGCACGGCGGGCGCGCTCACGCGGACGCTCCGGTACGGGAGGCGGGCGGCCTCACGCGGGGCTCCGGCGCGGACCGCGGGCGGGCTCACGCGAGGGCCCCGGCGCATCGGGTGACGAACGGCGTGAGCGCCGCGGTGTACTCCTCGGCGCGTTCCACCATCGGGATGTGGCCGCTCTCCTCGACGACGAGCGTCTCGTGCCCCTCCCGGCCGGCGAGGATCTCCAGCCAGGGGTCCACGGGCGTCATCCGGTCGTGCCTGCCCCAGACGTACAGGGCGGGGCAGGTCACCTTGTCCAGGGCGGGGCCGACGCGGTAGGCGCGGGTGGCCTTGAGGCTGCGGGCCATGGACACCATCGAGTCGGGGCGGTTGATCAGCTCGCCCGCCTCGGCCATGCGCTCGGGCGAGAAGTGGCATCCCCGGTGGAAGAGCGCCGCCACCATGCGGCGGCCGAAGTCCTCGCCGGTCGGCCGGATGCTGCCGCGCCGGTCGAAGCTCAGCCCGACGTCCGGGTCCGCGGTGAGGCCGGGCGCGCCGCTCACCACGATGCCGCGTACCCGGTCGGGGCGGCGGCCAGCCAGGTCGATGGCGACCAGGCCGCCGAGGGAGTTGGCGCAGACGACGATGTCGTCCAGGCCGGCGGCGTCGCAGGCGTCCAGCAGCGTGTCGCCGAGCCGCTCGATGGAGCCGGCCACCTGGCGGTCCATGGCGCAGATCGCCTCGTTCGTGCGCAGCACCGTGCGGCCCGCCCGCGCCAGGCTCTCGTACGGGTGGTCCCAGATCCAGCCGCCGGCGAACAGGGCGGACATGAACACCACGGCCGGTGCTCGGTCACCGGGCCGGTGCTCGGTGGTGAATTCCCTCATCGTCAAGGCTCCAGTCACTCGGTCACAGCGTCGAGGCGTCGTCGGGGGTCCATCCGCAGTCGCAGGCCGCGCCCGTGCCCGCCGTCACGACCTGCTCGCACTCGGGGCAGCGGGCGTAGTCCCGCGCGGTGGCGGGGTACCAGACGCTGGTGTGGACGCGCGTGCACAGCCCGCCCTTGAAGAAGCGGCGCATGGCCCGCTGGTGCGGCCGGGCGTGGACCGCGCGCAGCGACTCGGGCCGGTCGAAGGCGCTGAGCGTGAACTTGCGCCCGCCGACGTCGAAGGTGGTCACGCCGAGGAAGCCGCGCGAGGCGCGCAGCGACTTGACGATCTCCACGCTGAGCAGGTCCACGTCGGCGGACTCGGCGTCGTCGCGGATCTCCAGCCAGGTCAGGACGAGCGCGCCGGGCCGCTCGGTGCGGCCGGTGGCGGCCCTGGCGCTCACGCCGAACTCGCGGCTCTCGTCGGCGGCGGGCACGAACCGCGCCGTGTGCCCGAGCGCCCCGGCGATCGCGAGCCGGTCGAACACCCGCCGCACGTGCACGCCACCGGGGCCGGCGGTGACCATGTCGAGGCCGGACACGGTGACGGTGCCCCCCGTCGCGGGCATGCCCAGGTACGCCTCGCGGTGGTCGGCCTCGAGGCTCCAGGACACGGCGGCGGCGTCCTCGTCCCCGACGACCGGACCGGTCCGGAAGCTCGGGTTCCTGAAGCGGGCCAGGGTGGCGGCGGCGTGCGCGGCCAGTTCCTCACCGGCCAGCGGGGCGGGGCAGTCGGGGTCGGTGTAGGTGTCGGTGCTGGCCGCGACCGCCGTGGCGTCGCCGGCCCGCCACGCCTCCAGGTGCGTCTCGGCCGTCTTCCTGGCGTCCATCAGGCCTCCCCCTCGTGCGGCCCGTCTTCCGGCAGCCGCCCGCTGCGCACCGCCAGGGCGACCGCCCGGACGTCGGTGTGGCTGATCGACACCCGGATCCACCCGGTGTCGCCGGACGCAGCGGGACCGGCGTCGTCCGCGAGATCGGTGACGTTCGCGGAATCGGCGTCGTCCGCGGAAGCGTCGGTGTTCGCCGCAGCGCCGGGGCCGGTGGCGGGCGGGAGTGCCGCCAGGTCGCCGTGCAGGCGTACGGCGGGCGGGTGCCCGCCGAGGCAGGCCCGGTCCGCCCGGCAGGCCGCGGTGGGGAGCGGCAGGATCTCCACCTGGCCGAGGCGCTCGGGGGTCGGCGGCAGGCCGAGCAGGCGCAGGACGGCGTGCTTGGCGGCCAGCCGTCCCGCCCAGTGCTGCAGGGTGCGCCCGCCCGACGACCTGAGGCGCTCGGCGCGCGTGTAGACGACCTCCAGCGGCATGTCCCCGACGAGGTCGCGGGGGCCGGCGAGCCCGGCGTGGCCGACGATCGCGCTCCCCCACCGCCTCACGCCGCCACCGCCTTCGCCAGCCGCCTGAGGGTGGCGGGGTCGGCCATGCTCAGGCAGCGCACCCCGGTGCGGCGGGCCAGCCCGGTGAGCACCTTGCTGTCCCCCACCTCGACCACGGACACCGGCCCGGAGACCGGCGTGGACGCCACCCCGGAGACCGGCACGGAGATCGGCCCGGAGATCGGCAGCGCGTCCGGCGCGGAGACCGGCGCCGTGCCGGGCGTCGTGCCCGGTGGCGCGGATGCGATCGCCTCCATCGTGCGGGTCCAGCGGACGCGGCCGGTGAGCTGGGCGACCAGCGCGTGGCGCAGGACGTCGAGGTCGTCGGTCGGCTCGCCGGTGACGTTGGGGACGACGGCGACGCGGGGAGCGCGCATGGGGGCCGCCGCCACCGCCTCGGCCCAGGCGCGCTCGGCCCCGGCCATCAGCGGCGAGTGGAAGGCGTCGCCCACCTTCAGTGGAACGATCTTGTCGGCGTCGGCGGCGAGGTCCGCGAGGCGGTCGAGCCCGGCCTGCGAGCCCGACACCACCACGTGGCCGGGCGCGTTCTCCAGCCCCACCACGACCGGTTCCCCGGGCGCGGAGGCCGCCGCGGCGAGCTCCTCGACCCGCTCCACCGGCAGGCCCATCACCGCCAGCATCCCGCCGTGGGCGGCGACCCCGGCCATGAGCCGGGCGCGCAGCTCCACCAGCCGGACCGTGCCGGCCAGGTCCAGCACCCCGGCCGCGTGCAGCGCGCTCAGCTCGCCCACGCTGTGCCCGGCCACGACGGTGGGCTCGTACCCGGCCTCGTCGAGCACGGCCAGCGCCGCCAGGTTGCAGGCCGTGACCGCGATCTGGGCGTGCTCGGTGGCGACCAGGCGCTCCAGCGGCCCCCGGGCGCACAGCGGTGAGATCGGCCGGGCCAGCAACGCGTCGACCTGGTCGAGGCGCCGCCGGGCCACCGGGCTGCGGTGCAGCCAGGCGCCCATGCCGACGCGGACCGTTCCCTGTCCGGGAAAGAGATAGCCCAGCATGTCGTCGTCTCCCTTCGCCGACTACAGCCGGCGCCTGGGGCGCCGCTCCTGGTGCGCGGGCCGTTCCGTGCCGAGGAAGCCGAGCAGCAGCTTGTTGACCTCGTCGGGGGCGTCCAGCGGGAGCCAGTGGCCGGCGTCGTCGATGCGCTCGTAGCGCCACGGGCCCTTGACGTACTTGCCGGAGGCGGCCATGCCCTCCTCCAGGAGCGCCTTGTCGCCCGCGCCCCAGATGCCGAGCGTCGGCGCGTACACCGGCGGGAACGGCCGGGCCGGGCGCAGCTCGGCCTCGGGCGAGCGGTTGGCCCGGTACCAGTTGAGCCCGGCGGTGAGCGCGCCGGGCCTGGCCAGGTCGCGCAGGTAGCGGTCGTGGTCGCCCTCGCGGCCCATGATCTCCTTGAACAGCCGCCAGCCGTTGCGCCGCAGCAGCTCCTCGCTCACCCCGGGGAACTGGTAGAAGAGCATGTACCAGGAGGCTGCGCGCTGCTCCAGCGAGGGCGTGGCGAAGACGCCGGGGTGGCCGACCGACAGGACCGCCAGGTGGTCGAGCCTGCGCGGCATCAGGAACGCGTACATCCAGGCGATCGCCGCCCCCCAGTCGTGGCCGACCAGGTGCGGGCGCTTGACGCCCAGGTGCAGCGTCAGGGCCACGATGTCGTTGACGATGGTCTGCATCCCGTACGCCGAGGCCTCCTGCGGCTTGCCGGAGTCGCCGAAGCCGCGCAGGTCGGGCGCGATGACCCGGAACCCGCCCTCGACGAGCGCCGGGATCTGGTGGCGCCACAGGTAGGAGGAGTCGGGGAAGCCGTGCAGCAGGATCACGGGGTCGCCCTCGCCCTCGTCCACGTAGGCGAGGTCCACGTCGTTGACGCGTACGGTTCTCTTCTCGGTCACGCCGTCTCCCTGGGCATCTCGGTCATGCCGTCTCCCTGAACAACCGCTCGGCGAAGAACTCGCTGAACCCGAACTCCGGTACGTCCTCCGGGGCGACCATGTTCAGCAGCCCGGTCACCTGCGCGGCGAAGTTGCGCGCCATGAGCCGTCGCACCCGGCGCCTGCGCTCGACGGCGGCGGGGCCGAACTCCACGTGCAGCCTGCTGATGATGGAGGCGCCGAAGGCCAGGCGCTCCAGGCGCGACTCTCGCTCGCTCACGTACGGCGTGAACGCCGCGGGCGACCAGTCGGAGGAGTCCAGCAGGATGTCGCAGACCGTGCGGGAGTCGCGCATGGCGCACGACAGGCCGGTGCCGAGCACGGTGTCGGCGTTGCCCGCCTCGTCGCCGATCAGGACGACGCCCTCGGTCAGCGGGGGCCCCTCGGGGACGCTGGACACCGACGGCCACACCGACAGCGGGCCCGCGGGCGTCGACTCGGTGACCGCCTTGCCCCGGTCGGGCAGGCACTGAAGCTCGAACGCGGCCAGGAAGCGCTCGACGGCGCCCGGCCCCCGGTAGCGGTGCTTGTTGACGGTCGGGAAGTTGAGGTAGAGGCGGGCCCGGCCGTACCCCTGGGGGAAGACCATGAACATGACGTCGCCCTCGGTGCCCATGGCCTGCACGTCGGGCGGCCAGCCGGCCATGTCCTCGACCATCATGCCGCCGCCCCAGTGGTGCATGGAGTTGCGCATGGTGATGCCGACCTGGCGGCCGACCGTGCAGCCCCGGCCGGTGGCCCCGATCACGATGCGCGGCCGCAGCTCGGCCGGGCCCTCGGGCGTCCGGTAGGTGACGACGGGCCGTTCCCCGGGGACGACGTTGATCTTCGAGGCGTCCATCACCAGGCGGGCGCCCCCCGGCCGTGGCCTGCTCGGCCATCAGCTCGCACACGGCGTGGTGCGGGAACGACATGGGGCCGCCGATGCCGGGGATGAACCTGGTCATGTCCACCGCCTCGACCTCGTCGTCGGCGACGGCCTCGTCCCAGGTCATCCACTCGCGGATCTCCCAGGCGCCGCCGGCCGAGAAGCAGTCGTCGACGCCCAGGCGCTGCGCCTCCCTGATGCCCCAGGGCGCCAGCCACTCGCCGCGGACCAGGTCCCGGTAGGCGTCCTGCTTCTCCAGCACCACCACGGAGAGCCCTCCGGCGGTCAGCTTGCAGGCGGCGGACGCGCCGGCGATGCCGCCGCCGACGATGACGACGTCGGGCCGCTCGGATCGGGTCACTGACCCCACCTCTCCCAGTAGGTCCGTTCCTTGGCGCGGTAGCGGTCGGCCGGGCGGAAGCCGGTCCCCAGCGTGTAGGCGACCGGGATCATGCAGACCTGCGTGACCCCGCTCGGGATGCCGAGCAGCCGCCCGGTCTCGCGTTCGTGCGGCACGTGCAGGCACGTGATCGTGCTGCCGAGTCCCCGGCTGCGCAGGGCCAGCTGGAAGGACCAGATGGCGGGGAAGATGGAGCCGTAGAAGATGCTGGCCCGCGTCTCGCCGTGCTGGACGAGGTGGCCGGGGTCCTCCTCGGCCAGGTCGGCCATCCGCACGCGCCACTGGGCGTTGATGGCGGCGATGTCCGGAGGCCGGCCGAGCACGCAGGGGATGACCAGCGCCGGCACCCTCGCGATCGTCTCGGTGAGCGCCCGCGCGGAGTCGTAGTTGCGGCGCGCCTGCGCGTCGTTGCGCCGCCGCCCGGCGTTGGTCCACATGTCGTTGCGGTGGAAGGCCCACGACGAGCGGATCATCTCGGCGAGCCTCTCCTTGACGTCCGCCTCGGTGATGACCAGCCAGCGCCAGTTCTGGTGGTTGTTGGCGGTGGGCGCCTGGACGGCGACCTCCAGGGCCTGTTCCACGACCTCCCGGGCCACGGGCCGGTCCAGGTCCAGCCTGCGGCGCACGGAACGGGTGGTGGTCAGCAGCCGGTCGGTCTCGGCCACGTCGAAGGGAGTGCTTGACGGGGTGCCGGACGGGGTGTCGTTCACGGCGCCTCCAGCAGGACGGCGCCGCGGACCGAGTCGTGCGCAGCGGTCAGCGCCAGCGCGCTCGCCACCGGCGCGGCGAGCTCGGGGCGGGTCACGTACGAGCCCAGGTCGCCGGTGAGCGGCGCGGCGAGCCCGGTCAGCGCCGGGGCCAGGCCGTCGCGGACGGCGAGCGCGGCCAGGGCGATGTTCATCGCGCCGGTGGCGGCCTGGCAGTCGCCGATCAGGGCCGCCGAGGCGGTGAGGAGCGCGTCCGGCATGCGGGCCAGGACCGCCGCCGCCTCCTCGCCGTCGCGGGGCAGGCCGGTGGCGGCGCCGACGACCAGGCCGGGTGCCGTCCCGGGCAGCGCGAGGCTGCGCGTCACCGGTCCGGCTCCCCGTCCGGCCGCGTGCCGGGTGCCGGCCACGCGGGCGTACGGCCTGCCGCCGCGCCCGGCGCAGTGCTCGGCCGACTCGACGACGAAGGCCACGGCCGCCGATCCGGCCGTCACCGGTGCCGCCTGCCCCCCGTAGGGCACCGGCCCGGCGGGGTCGAGGGTGTCGGGCGTGCCGGGGAGTCCGGGGGCGTGCCGGGCGGCGGTCTCGTCGGCGGCGACGACCAGGACCACCTCGGCCTTGCCCGCGTCGATCATCTCCAGGGCGCAGTCCAGGGCGATGGACGCCGAGGCCGCGCCGTTGCAGAGGGTCGTGGTGGGGCCGCGCAGCCCGAGCGTCTGGCAGACCGCGCCGCCGGTGGCGTTCAGCACCACGTTGGAGAAGCTCAGCACGGCCGGCTTGTTGGGGTTGAGGGCGATGCTGTCGTCGAAGCCGCCGGTGCTCTCGGCCGACCCGGCGCCGGTGGCGAAGACCAGCGCGACGTCGTCCAGCTCCTTGCGCGGCAGCTTGAGACCGGCATCCTCCCAGGCCAGGCGGGAGGCGGCGATGGCCAGGCGCGACAGGCGGTTCATGTGCCGCCACAGCGACCGCGGCGCGAACGTGCGGCCCTCCAGGGACGGGTCCCGCCCGTCGGCGCGGCGGCCCGCGGTGATCGCCGCGGCCGTCTCGGCGATGCCGGTGCCCGCGCCGGTGACCGGCCCCAGCCCGGTGATCACCGCTTCCCGGCGGGGCGTGGGCCCGTACGGGGCCGGGTCCCGCGGACGGGTCAGCACGAGCGAGACGTTGTTGCCGCCGAAGGCGTAGTTGTTGGAGACCACCGTGTCGATGGCCATCGTCCTGGCCCGGTTCGGCACGTAGTCCAGGTCGGCCCGCGCGCCGTCGTCGAAGCCGATCGTGGGCGGCGCCACGCCGTGGCGCAGCGCCAGCACGCTCGCCACGGCCTCGACCGCGCCGGCCGCGCCGAGGGTGTGGCCGACGAAGGACTTGATGCTGCTGGTGGGCACCTGCGAGGCGCGGTCGCCGAAGACCAGGCGCATGACCTTGGCCTCCATGGTGTCGTTGGCCGGGGTGCCGGTGCCGTGCCCGCTGACGTAGTGGACGTCGCCGGGGGTGAGCCCGGCCTCGGCCAGCGCGCGGCGCATCGCACCGGCCCCGCCGCGCCCGGTGGGGTCGGGTGCGGTGGCGTGGTAGGCGTCGGCGGACAGCCCGTAGCCGGCGACCTCCGCCAGCGGCGTGGCCCCCCGGGCGAGCGCCAGGTCCAGCGGTTCCAGCAGCAGGAACGCGGCGCCCTCGCCGAGGTTGAGCCCGTCGGAGTGGCTGTAGGGCCGGCACGGGCCGGTGCTGAGCGCCTGCAGCCCGGCGAAGCCCGCGTAGGTGCCGAACAGCAGCGGGTCGACGCCACCGGCCAGGACCGCGTCGGCCTCACCGGTGAGGATCTTGTCCCTGGCCAGGCCGACCGCGTTGCCGCCGGCGGCGCAGGCGGTCGAGACGAGGATGCGCGGCCCGCCCAGGCCGAGCCGCTCGGCGACCACGTCGGCGGTGTGGTGCATGGGCTGGTAGCTCCCCCCGGGGCCGGGGGTGGCCTGGCACTTGCCGAGGATGATGCCGAACCGGCCGGGATCGGGTGCCGTCCGTGCCGGATCGGCCTGCCCCGGCCCCCCGGCCCGGCCGGCCTGTCCGGCCTGTTCGATCGCCTGGCGGGCGGCGACGAGCGCGAGCCGCGCGGTGCGGTCCCCGGCCGCCTCGTCCGCGGGGAGCTGGTCGTCGATCCACGCGTCGGGCACCTGTCCGGCGTACCTGGCGGTGAACACGGCGAACGCCTCGTCCTCGATCGGGGTGAGCCCGCCCCTGGCCGTGGTGAGCCGCGTCCAGAACTCCGCGGGGTCTCTGCCGGCCGCGCAGATGATGCCCAGTCCGGTGACGACGACGGGCCGCAGCGCCATGCTCTGCCTCCTTCTCAGCGTTACCGGCCGATCAGATGATCGGGATGCTCCAGCTCTTGGGCACGATGTACGGGCTGGTCAGTGTGGTGACGCCGAGACCGCCGACGGTGAGGTCGAGGCCGGCCGCCGCCAGTTCGGGGTCCACCCTGGCCAGGCCGAGGGTGGCGCCGAGGCCGGTGCTGTGCACGGCGTGGACGACCTCGCCCACGTCCTGGCCGCCGGCGAGCACGCGGGTGCCCGGTGCCGGGACGTCGCCGCCGCCGGTGAACCCGACCGTGCGCCGCCCGCCTCCGGACTCGAACGCCTCCACCACGGCGGCGCGGCCGACGAAGTCGGCCTTGGTGATGTCGACCAGCCAGTTGGCGCCGATCTCGATCACCGTGGCGCCCGGGGTGACCTCGTGGCGCGGGATCGGCTGGCGCACCTCCAGCATCGCCAGCTCCAGCGCCTCCTGCCCGGCGGGCTGGGCGTGCTCCAGCGCACCCGCCCACAGGCCGGGCGCGGCCTCGCGCGGGACGATCATCTGGTAGCCGTACTCGCCGGTGTAGCCGGTCCTGGCGAAGATCATGTCCACGCCGTCCCAGACGGTGTCCACGACGGACTCGAACGGCAGCGAGGCGAGCTCGCCGTCGATCAGGCGGCCGACCACGCCCCACGCGTAGGGGCCCTCCAGGCCGATGACCGTGAGCTCCGCGGAGCGGTCGGCGACCTCGACGTCGTCCTCGGCGTGCGCCAGCACGTGGTCCAGCAGGCGGGCGCCGGCGCCGCAGGAGCTCTCCAGGAGCAGCCCGTCCTCCCGGCCGAAGGCGATGACCTGGTCCACGACCCGGCCGGACTCGTCCAGGACGAGGCTCATCATGCAGCGGTCGGAGGTGAGGTACTCCACGTCGCGGGCCAGCAGCCGCTGGGCGAGGTCCACGGCGCCGGGGCCGGTGATCTCGACGAGCCCGTGCCCGCCGAGGTCGAGCACGGCCGCGCGCTCCCTGAGCACCCGGTACTCCTGCGAGAGGGAGGAGAAGCGCAGCGGGACGGTGGAGTCGCCCACGTCACCGTGGACGGTCCCCTCCGGATGCCGGGTCGCGAGGACGTTGACCATGGTTCACACCTTTCGCGCGGGACGTTGGTTCGCCGGATCGGCGATCGTGAGGTTTCCTTCGGCGGCGACCCGGCCGTCCACCCGGGCCGAGACCCGGTACTCGGCGAATCCGGCGCCGCCGCCGGTCTGCTCGGCGGTGAGCACGAGCTGGTCGCCGGGCACAACCGGGCGGCGGAAGCGCATCGACCTGACGCCCGCGAGGTAGCCGATCTCGCTGGCGCCCGCCAGGGCGAAGACCACGCCGGCGAGCTGGGCCATGGCCTCGACGACCACGACGCCGGGCAGGACCGCCTGGCCGGGGAAGTGACCCTGGAACCACGGCTCGGTGCCGGTGACGTTCTTGGTCGCCGTCCCCTTGACGCCCGGGACCACCTTGACGACCCGGTCGAGCAGCAGCATCGGCCAGCGGTGCGGCAGCACGGCGCGGATCTGGTCGTGGGACAACCCGGAGACGGCCTGCGCCTGGGTCGCCGTCGTCGCCGTCGGGGACGCCGTCGTCGTCTGGGCCGCCGCCTGGGTCACCGTCATGCCGGGGCCCTCAGCGTGGGGTCGACCTCGTCGGCGAGCCGCGACACCGAGCCGAACACCGCCATGTCGCTGTCGTAGAGCGCGACGCCGAACTCGGCCTCGATGGCGACGTAGAGCTCCAGCACGTCGAGGCTGTCCAGTTCGAGGCCGCGGCCGAACAGCGGCTGGTCGTCGGTGATCCAGCCGGGCTCGATCTCCAGGTCGAGCCGCGACACGATCATCTTCTTGATCTGGCTGCAGGTCTGCCGCCGGTGGGCGGCCTTCGCCCGCAGTTCGTCGATGGTCATGGGTTCTCCTTGTGCGCCGTGCTGAAGGGCGGGCGGGTCACTGGAGGCCGCCGCCGTGCGCGACGACCACCGAGCCGGACATGTACGAGGCCTTGTCCGAGGCGAGGAAGCTGACGATGGAGGCGATCTCCTCCGGCCGGCCCATCCGGCCCAGGCGGATGCGCGACTCGTAGCGCTTCCTGATGTCGGCGGGCACCGTGCGGGTCATGTCGGTGGAGACGAAGCCCGGCGCGACCACGTTGGCGCGCACCCCGTGCGGGGCCGCCTCGTTGGACAGCGCGTGGGTGAAGGCGATGATCGCACCCTTGGACGCCACGTAGTTGGTCTGGCCGGGGAAGCCGCCGTCGAGCCCGCTGGAGGAGGAGATGGTGATGATGGACCCGCTCCGCTGGTGCTGCATCAGCTTGAGCGCCTCGCGGCAGGCGAGGAAGGTGCCGACGAGGTTGGTGTCCAGGGGGGCGCGGAACTGCTCCAGGCTCATCGCGATGAGGTACCGGTCCCGGGTGACGCCGGCGCTGGTCACCAGCACGTCGAGCCGCCCGTGGTCGGCCCGCACGGTGCGGAAGAGGCGCTTGACGGCGTCCTCGTCGGTGACGTCGGCCTGTACGGTGCTCGCGCTGCCGCCCTCCCGGGCGATCTGGTCGGCCACCTCCTTGGCGTCACTCTCGGACCGGGCGTAGTTGACGACGACGTGGGCGCCCTCCCGGGCCAGGTCGAGCGCGACGGCCCGGCCGATCCCGCGGGACCCGCCCGTCACCACGGCCACAGAGCCGGGGGCAAAGAGCATCATCTCTCCAGGAATTCGATAATCGCCGCAGGATTAATGGATCTTTACGCATAAGCTACTAAGAGCTGATATCACGCCTACATCATCCAGATATCTGGCAATTGACCTGAACATTCTTTATCTACGAGTGTTAGGTCATGAATAAGGTTGATGTCGACGTTCTGGTGGTCGGAGGCGGGCCCGTCGGGCTCAGCACCGCCGTTGAACTCGCCCGCCACGGAATATCCGTGCTGCTGGTGGAGAGGCGCCCGGACACGTCGGCTTTCCCGAAGGCCCGCCTGATCACCACCAGGACGATGGAGATCCTGCGCGGCTGGGGCGTCCACGACGAGGTGGAGCGCACCGGCATGCCCCGGGAGGAGTACCTCGCGGTGGGCGTCGGCAGCTCCCTGACCGCCGACGACTTCGTCCGGTCGGCCGCCGAGCTGGAACGGGACGCCCCGCAGAGCCCCACCTACACCTTCCTGTGCGCGCAGGACCGCCTGGAGGTGATCCTCCGGCGGCTGGCCGAGTCCCGTCCGGAGGCGGACGTGTGGTTCGGCGCCACGATGACCGGCATGAGCGCGACCGCCGACGGCGTGACGGCGACCGTGAGACGCACCGGCGACGGGACGACGCCCGGCACCGGCGACGGCACCACCGCCGGCGGCGGGACGGCGACCGGCACGAGCACCACCGCCGGCGGCGAGACGGTCGTGCGCTGCCGCTACCTGGTGGCCGCCGACGGCAGCCGCAGCGGCGTGCGCGAGGACCTCGGCATCGCCGTCGAGGGGCCTCCGCCGCTCGGCCACATGATCAGCATCATGTTCGAGGCGGACCTCGGCTTCCTGCCCCCCGACCGGCGGGCCGCGCTGTCGTTCCTGAGTGACCCGCCCTGCGCCGTGGAGGCGGTGGACCACGAGCGGCGCTGGATGGTGCAGACCGGCTACGAGCCCGAGCTGGGCGGCAGCCCGGCGGACTTCACCGAGGAGGTCTGCCTGGCGGCCGTGCGCGCCGCCGTCGGCGTGCCCGACCTGCCCGTCACCGTCCTCGGCGTGATGCCGTGGCTGCAGCAGGCCAAGGTCGCCACCGCCTTCCGGGCCGGGCCGGTCTTCCTGGCGGGCGACGCCGCGCACGTGGCGACACCGCAGGGCGGGTTCGGCATGAACTGCGGCATCCAGGACGCGCACAACCTGGCCTGGAAGCTGGCCGCGGTGCTGCGCGGCACGGCGGGCGAGGAGCTGCTGGACACTTACGAGGCCGAACGCCGGCCCGTCGCGGTCCGCACGGTGGACGAGAGCCTGAACAACGCGCTGATCACCTTCGCGATGATGGAGGGCCGGCTGTCCATGCGGGAGGCGATCGAGCGGCAGGCCGGGCGGCGCAGCTGCGAGGGGCTGGTGCTGGGGTTCGGCTACGACTCCGGCGCCGTGCTGCCCGACGGCACCGCGCCCCCCCGCACCCGCCGACCCGTACCGGACCTACGTCCCCACGGCCCGGCCCGGGCACCGGGCCCCGCACGTGTGGCTGCACGGTCCGCACGGACGCGTCTCGACGCTGGACCTGCTCGGCCCGCACTTCACGCTGCTCGCCCCCGCGGGCGCCGGCTGGCCCGCGGCGGCCACGGAGACGGCCCGCCTCACCGGTGTCCCGCTCACCGTCGCGGAGATCTCGGACGCCGACGTCCCGGACACCGACGTCCCGAACACCGGCACCACGGGGGCCGGCGCCTCCCGTCCCCCGGGCCCGCTCGTCTCCCCCACCTGGGCCAAGGAGTACGAGCTCGGTCCCGGCGGCGCCGTCCTCGTCCGCCCGGACGGTCACGTCGCCTGGCGCTCCCCGGGTGGCCCGGCCTCGGCGCGGACGCTCACCGAGGCCCTCGGCCGGATCCTGTCCAGGCGCTGACGCGGTGACCCCCGGCGACCGGCCGGGGTCCACGGGGCGGACCACCCGGCGGGCACGGGCCGGGTGCGGGCCGGCGCCCGGTCCGGTGCGGTGGCCTCAGGCGGCGGGCTGACCCGCGCGGGAGCGCAGGCGGGCGGCGCCGAGCCGCAGCGACAGCGGGTTGCCGCCCGAGGTGACCACGAGGTCCGACACCGCCTGGGGGCCGAGCGCCCCGCCGACCAGCAGGTCCGCCAGGTGCCTGGCCGCGTCGTCGGTCAGGGGCCGCAGGAACGCCCGGTCGGCCCCCTGCCGGGCCACCAGGTCGTCGAGCGGGTCGGCGCTGGTGACGATGACCCGGCAGTCCGGCCCGCTGGGCAGCAGCGGCAGCACCTGGTCGCCGTGCTCGGCGCCGTCCAGAACGACCAGCAGCCGTCTGCGTGCCGTGCAGCTCCGGTAGAGGGCGAGCTTCTCGGCGGGGTCGGACGGCATGTCCTGCACCCCGAGCGCCCGCAGGAAGCGGTCCATCACCGGTGCGGGCCCGGTGCCGCCCATGTCGGCGTACAACTGCCCGTCGGGGAAGCGGTCGGCCCGGCGGTGCGCCCAGTGCACCGCCAGCGTGGTCGTGCCGACGCCCGCCGCCCCGCACAGCACCATGGCGCCCGGCGCGCGGGCGGAACCCAGGATCGCGTCCAGCGTGGCCAGCTCCTCGTCGCGGCCCACGAACGGCAGGACCTGCGGCGGGAGCTGCGAGGGCATCGGCCGGGCGGCGGAGGGCCGCGACACGGGCGGGCGCATCAGGGCCGACTCGTCCCGCAGGATCTGCTCGTGCAGCCGCCGCAGGGCCGGGCCGGGTTCGAGGCCGATCTGCTTCAGCAGGTAACGGCGGGTCTCCTGGTAGGTCCGCAGCGCGTCGGCGCGCCGGCCCGCCCGGTACTGCGCCAGCATGAGCTGCGCCCGTACCCGCTCCCGGAAGGGCGACTCGGCCACGAGGGCGAGCAGCTCGGGGATCACCTGGTGGTGGCGGCCGAGCTCGATCTCCAGCACCAGGCAGGTCTCCAGTGCCTCCAGCCGCGACTCGGCCATCCGCGCCGCGTCGTAGCGCAGCCCGCGGATGTCCTCGAACGGCTGGCCGCGCCAGAGCGCGAGCGCGTCGCGCAGCAGCAGGACGGCGTCCTCGCGCTCACCGGCGGCCGCCTGGCCGCGCGAGCGCGCCACCAGCTCCCGGAACCGGAGCCAGTCGATGGCGGCCGGGGCGGCGCGCAGCAGGTAGCCGGGGCTGGAGGTCTCGATCAGGCCCGCGCCGAGCGTGCGGCGCAGCCGCGAGACGCAGATGGCCACCTGCCGCCAGGCGCTCGGGGGGGCCGAGCCCGCCCACACGGCCTCGACGAGCCGTTCCACGCTCATCACGCGGTTGGCGTTGAGCAGCAGGCTGGCCAGGATGACCAGTTCCCTGTTGGCGCTCATGGGCAGCTCGGTGCCGTCCTTGAACACTTTGAGCGGGCCGAGCACGTGGAACTCGAACGCGGGCGCCCGGCCGGGCGCGGGGCGCTCCATCAGGCGGCCAGACGGCGTTCGAGCACGTCGGCGGCGCGTGCCGTGCCGCCCGCCGCCTCGATCTCCCGCCGCATCCCGTCCGCGGCCCGCCGCATGCCCTCGTCCGAGGCGACGGCGAGCACCGTCTCCATCAGGCGGTCCGGGGTGAGGACGGCGGAGTCGAGCACCCGGCCGAGCCCGAGCTCCTCGACGCGGCGGGCACTGAGCCGGTCGATGGCGGTGGCGGGGAGCAGGACCGAGGGACGGCCCCGGTAGAGCGTCTCCATGACGGTCCCCATGCCGGCGTGGGTGACCGCCACCGACGCGTGGCGCAGCACGTCCAGGTGCGACACCCACCGGTGGACCTCGACGTTGGGCGGCAGCGCGCCGAGGTCGGCCGGGTCCATGCCGTCGCCCAGCGTGATCACGGCCCGCCAGGGCAGCTCGGCGAAGGCCCGCACGCAGGTGCGGAACACCTCCGGGCGGCTGCTGAGCACGGTACCGAAGGACAGCAGTGCGATCGGCAGCCCGTCCCCCGGTGGCTCCCATCCGCCCAGGAAGCGGCGCTCGCCCAGGCAGGGGCCGACGAAGGCGAACCGCTCGTCGAAGGTGTCGCCGGCGAACTGGAAGGCGCGCGGCAGGGCGACCAGGGTGGAGTCCTGCACCTCCCACCACAGTTCGGTGGGGTCGGCCCGCACGCCGTGGGCTTCGGCGAGGTCGCGGGTCCTGGCGAGCATGCCGTCCACCCAGCCCGGGAACTCGGCAACGGCCCCGCCGTCCTCCTCGGCGTAGATGGCCGACAGGAAGGAGAAGTGGGCGTTGGAGGCGAAGACGGGGATGAGCTGCGTGGCGGGCACCCCCCACTTCCTGGCCAGGATGCGCCCGGCGTGCAGGACGGAGAGGTCGTAGACGATCACGTCCGGCCTGTGCTCGGGGCCGGCTGCGGCGAGCATCTCCGTGCTCTCGTCGAGGAAGAGCGAGAGCAGGCCGAGCGGGTCGTCCTCCAGCTTCCGCAGCTCCACGTCCTGGTAGATCGAGTCGTACGGGAGCACGGTGGCTCCGGCCTGCGTCACCGGCCCGGCCATCGTGGGCGAGGTGAGATAGGTGACCTGGTTCCCCCGGCGGACCAGTTCGGCGACCACGGCGAGGCTGGGAATGACGTGTCCGTGGTCGGGTTGGCACATGAAAAGAAAACGCCCCGTCATTGGATCCTCCCGAGGGCTTTGCGCTTTACGTGCGGTGCCCAATCTAGGGGGGGTGGAAGGGACGGTCTCCCCTACCGTGCCCCTTATGTTCGCGCCTTTTCTAGGGGTTCCCCCGCTCCGGGAAGGGGTGGTGATCCGGGGCCGCCGGAGTCCGGGGAGAACGAACGCGGATCGCCTTCCCGGACGTCCCCGCGGCCCGGCCGGCGTCCCCGGCCACGGCGGACGCCCGGCACCGGGACGGGGCCGCCCGGGAGCCGCGCCCGCGACGTCCACCCCGGGGTGCGAGTAGGGGTCGTCTCACGGCCACCGCGCACGACGGCCCACCGCGGCGCGCGGGACACGCGGGACACGCGGGAGGGTCGTCACCGCACCGTGTACGGCGCCGGGGCGGGCCTGTAGTCCGGGAGCAGTCCCTGTGCCGCCGCCTCGGCCAGGGTGGGTGCGGCGGCGTCGCGCTCCGACAGCGCCGGTGGCCGCCCGCCCGGCAGCGGCAGCGCGAGGTCCTCGTCGAGGACCGACAGGGTGAGGTCGTCCTCCTCGCGGTACTCGGCGGACAGCAGGGAGCACATCACGGTGTCGTCCTCCAGCGCGGCGAACGCGTGACCGGTGCCCGGCGGCAGGTAGACGGCGCGGCCGTTGCCGGCGGTCAGCTCCACCGCCTCCCAGCGGCCGAACGTCGGAGAGCCCACCCGCAGGTCGACGACCATGTCCAGAGCGCGGCCACCGGCGCAGAAGACGTACCTGGCGGTGCCGGGCGGGGTCAGCGTGTAGTGCACGCCACGCACCACCCCGCGCCGGGAGACGTTCCGGCCGGTCTGCACGACCGGGAAGAGCGGGCGGCCCGTCGCGGCGGCGAACGCGCTCTCCTGGTACGGCGAGGCGAAGCTGCCGCTCGGGTCGGATCGGACCTCGGGGTCGAACACGAAGGCGCCGGCCACGGCCAGCTCGCGGTGCCTCACCCGCCGGTCCGCGTTCCCCGGTGATCGGTCATGGCGTTCACCCCGAAAGCGTAGGAACGCCGCGGCCGGGAGCAGAACCCCTATCATCCGGCTCCCCGCGGGGCAGGGGACCGCGCGTGAGCAGGGGTTGAGCGGTCCCGGCGGCCCGTGACAGCGTCGCCACCGGCGGACCGCCGACGGACCACCGCGGACGGACGACGGACCGCAGACGGACGGACGGCCGACGGGCGACAGAGGGGCGGCAGACGGACGGCAGACGGACGGCGCTGTGAGGAGCTTGTCATCACCGACGTACAGGAGTGGCTGCGCGAGACGGCCGGGCACACGTTCATGAGCGTGACCCGGCTGCCCCTGGAGGAGCTGGCCGGCTGGTACGAGGACCCGGGGACGGGCGACATCCGCCATCGCAGCGGCCGGTTCTTCACGGTCGAGGGACTCGACGTGCGCCGGCCCGGGTGGGCGGTACCGGCCTGGACCCAGCCGATCATCAACCAGCCCGAGGCGGGCATCCTCGGCATCCTGCTCAAGCGCGTGGGCGGGGTGCCGTACCTGCTGATGCAGGCCAAGAACGAGCCGGGCAACATCGACGGGCCGCAGCTCTCGCCCACGGTGCAGGCGACCAGGAGCAACTACACCGGGGTGCACCGGGGGCGGCCGGTGCCGTACCTGGACCTCTTCCGGGAGCCGCGCGGGCGGGTGCTGGCCGACGTGCGCCAGTCGGAGCAGGGCGCCTGGTTCTACCGCAAGCGCAACCGCAACATGGTCGTGGAGGTCGGCGAGGAGGTGGCCGCGGCCGAGGGGTTCCGGTGGCTGCCGCTGCGGCGGGTGCGGGAGCTGCTGTCGGTGCCCGATCTGGTCAACATGGACGTCCGGACGGTGCTGGCGTGCCTGTCGGCGCGGGACGGCCGGGCGGACGACGGGCTCGCCGGTGGGCCCGGTCGTGGGTCCAGTCGTGGGTCCGGTGGTGGGTTCGGTGCCCTGATGGAGCGCTCGCGCGACCCGGGCGCGGACGCCGCGCACGGCACGCGGGAGATCCTGAGCTGGCTCAGCGGTGTCCGCTCCACGGTGGACGTCCAGACCAGGCCGCTGCCGCTCAACCGGCTGCGCGGCTGGCACCGCTCCGGTGGCCGTATCTCGCATGAGAGCGGCGGGTTCTTCGACGTCGTCGGCGTGCGCGTGGAGGCGCACGGCCGCGAGGTGAGCCGGTGGACACAGCCGATGATCGAGCCGGTGGGCACGGGGCTCGTCGCCTTCCTGGTCAGACCGGTCCGCGGGGTGCTGCACGCGCTGGTGCACGCCCGCGCCGAGCCCGGCTGCACCGACGTGGTGGAGCTGGCCCCGACCGTGCAGTGCGCGCCGGGCAACTACGACCACCTGCCGGCGCGGGCCCGGCCGGTGCTGCTGGAGAGGGTGCTGGAGACGGTGAGGACTCTGCCCGGGCGGGTGCTCTTCGACACCGTCCTGTCGGAGGAGGGCGGACGTTTCTACCACGCGCGCAACCGCTACCTGGTCGTCGAGACCGACGAGGATCCGCTGCCCGGTCATCCGTCGTTCCGCTGGCTCGCCCTGCACCAGCTCGACGGGCTGCTGCGGCACAGCTACTACCTGAACATCCAGGCCCGCACCCTGATCGCCTGCCTGCACGGCCTGACGGACACGGCGGGCACGACGGTGGCGGCGGACACGGCGGCGGCGGGCACGACGGGCGCGAGGATGGCGGCGGACGCACACCGGTGGCCCGTCACCGGAGGGGTCCGATGACCCTCGCGAGGTCCTCCATGGCGGAGTCCGTCACGGTGACGTGGGTGAACCCTTAGCGTTCCCGGTCGCGGCGGATCCGCTCGGTGATCGCGCGGGGGTGACGGTGAAGAGCGCCGGCACCTGTGGAAGCCGCTCGACGGTGAGGTCCGGGGCGTAGCGGCGCAGGCCGCGCACCGCGGCGTCGCGGGCGGCGAGGCCCGGGACGCCGAGCGCCCCGGCGCCCCGGCACGTCGGCACGTCGGCACCGGGCGGCCCACTCGTTCCTGGAGCGGTTCCCGGCGATGAGCACGATCCCGGATCCGGTCGTCTCCGCTCTCCTTCCGGAGGACGGGGCGGTAAAGGCGCCGGGGCCCCGACCGTCACGTGCGGAATACGCTCGTCCCCCTGAACCTCCCTGATCCCAATAAGTCACACATTAGCCACCGTGCGCACTCTTTAAATGAGCCTTAATCATCTTTTATGCGTCTCACGCGGTTTCAGGGGTTCGCCTAGGGGTCCCGAAACGGCCGCTCACGCGGGCGATCGCCTATCATGCGAAAAAGATCCACCGGGACTGACGATCGAATCCCGTTATTTGCGATACATGGGGTTGCTTTCGCTTTTCCCCCTCCTTTAACCGGAGAGACGCACCGGAGACCGGTGGAACGAAAGGTGACTCGTGCGGTACACGAGACTCGGCCCGGCGGGGCCGGTCATCTCCAGTGTCGGGCTCGGCTCGCTCGCCCTCACCGGCGCCTACGGGCGCTCCGGGACCGCCGGCGCGGACCGGCTGATCCGGTCGGCGCTCGACGCCGGTGTGACCCTGTTCGACACGGCCGGCTTCTACGCCGGGGGCCGGGTGGAGAGCCTGATCGGCAAGGCCGTCACCGGGCGCCGTGACGAGGTGGTGGTGACCACGCGCGGCGGGGTGCGCCGCCACGGTCCCCGGGGGACCGAGGAGTTCGACGGGCGCCCCGCCTCGCTGGACCGGGACTGCGACGCCTCACTGCGGCGCCTGCGTACCGGCCGCATCGACCTGTTCTATCTGGACTGCCAGGACGAGCGCGCGACCGTCGAGCCGAGCGTGGCGCGGCTGTCGGAGCTGGTGGCGGCCGGGAAGATCGGCCATCTGGGACTGACCGGCGGCACCCCCCAGCAGGTGCGCCGGGCGCACGCCGTGCACCCGATCACGGCGCTGGCCGTGGAGTACTCCCTGTGGGGCCGCCGGCCCGCGCCCGGCCTGCTGGCCACCGTGCGCGAGCTGGGCATCGCCGTGGTCGCCGCCCGCCCGCTGGGCCGGGGCTTCCTCACCGGCCGGGTCGGGCCGCGCGTGGACTTCGAGCCCGGTGACTGGCGGCGCGCCGACCCCCGTTTCGACCCGGCGGCGCGGTGGTCGGACGCCACCCGTCTCAGGACGCTGGAGGCCATGGCCGCGCGGCTCGACGTGGGCGCGGGAAGGCTCGCGCTGAGCTGGCTCCTGGCCCAGGACGACCACGTCGTGCCCGTCCCGAGCACGCGTGACCCGATCCATCTGGAGATGAACCTGTCGGCCTCGTCGGTCGAACTGCCGGTCGAGACCCGCGAGGCGCTGTCCGTGCTCTTCCCGCCCCGGGCCGCGGGTCACTCCTCGCCGCCCCTGCTCTGAGGCGGGATCAGCGAGGCGGCCAGGGCCTTGTTGACGGCGTCGATGCGGGAGGCGGCGTTGAGCTTGACGAAGATGTTGCGCATGTGGCGCTTGACCGTCGCCTCCGCCAGCCCGAGGCGGCGGGCGATCTGGCCGTTGCTCAGCGCCTGCGCCGCGAGCTGCAGCACCTCCAGCTCCTTGCCCGACAGCACCCCGGCCGAGGGCGCCTCCACCCGGGCCAGGCTGGTGCGGGAGACGGCGAGCACCAGGCGGGAGGGCTCCTCGTGGACGCTGCGCACCGCCGAGATCAGCTCGTGCCGGTGCACGCTCTTGAGCAGGTAGCCGCGGATGCCCGCGGACAGCAGCCGGGTGAGCAGGTGGGGCCCGTCGTACATGCTGAGGATGATGATGCCGCTCTCCGGGGAGAGCTCGCGGATGCGGCCGACGGTCTCGGTCACCTCGTCGCCGGGGATCTCCACGTCGAGCAGCACCACGTCCGGCCGGGTCCGCGCCACCACCCGCACGGCGGTGGCGGAGTCACCGGCCTCGCCCGCCACGACGATGCCGCCGGCCATCTCCAGGATCTCCCGCAGGCCCTCCCTGAACAGGGCGTGGTCGTCGACCAGGACCACGGAGATGCCGGCCCCGCCCGACCCGTTCGCCTCAGGTGTCACGGCCGCCACCGGACCGCCCCTGCAGGGGCAGGACGAGCTCGACCAGGCAGCCGTTCCCCGGGTCGCTGGAGATGAGCACCCGGCCGCCGAGCAGCCCGGCCCGTTCGCGCATGGACGAGAGGCCCACGCCGCCGCGCTCGCGCGCCCTTGCGGGGGTGAAGCCGCGCCCGTTGTCCTGGACGGACGCCGCCAGCTCGTGCGGCGCGATGTTCACCCGGACGAGGACGGTCTTCGGCCGGCCGTGGGCGAGCGCGTTGCGCACGGCCTCGCGGATGATGAGGAACGCCTCGTCGAGCACCTGCGGCCAGGCCCACGACTCGTCGCCGTTCACGTCCAGCCTGACGGAGACCGCGTCGTCCTCGACGGTCTCCAGAAAGCCCAGCAGGGACTTCTCCAGGCTACGGGCCGGGATCTGCGGGTGCAGCTCGGAGGTGATCTGCCGGAGGTTCTCCATGGTCTCCCTGATGGCCTGCTGGGCGAGGCCGATCTTGGCACCGGCGCGGGCGGCGTCGACGGGCCGGTAGACCTCGGACAGCGCGAGCTGCTGGTGGGCGACGCTGACGCCGTGCCCGATGTGGTCGTGCAGCTCGCGGGCGATGCGGCGGCGCTCGTCCTCCTGCTTCTCCTGGACCTGGTTGAGCAGGAAGCTGTGGTAGCTGTCGGCGGACTCCCGGACGCGCTGGGACAGGCTCTCCTCCATGCCGCCGATGGCCAGCACGATGACGTCGGCCGGGGACTCGTACGCCTCCGCGATCCGGCGGGTCAGGTGGCGCAGCGCCGCGCGGAAGAACAGCGAGCCCGCCTCCAGGGACGCCTTGGGGTGCACCCCCCCGGCCGCGCGCACGTTCCCCAGCTCCCGCGCCTGGAATCGATACAGCTCCCCCACCTGTATCCTCCCGGCGCGCAACGTGGCCGTGACGTCGTCGAGTATGTGATGGGCGGTGCGCAACGCCTGCTCACGGGCGCCCCGGTCTGAGAAGACGGCGTTTCCGGTGGAACGCAGAGCCGATTCGAACTCGTCGATTATTTCTTCACGACACGATTCGACTAATTCCGCCGGGTCCCCCGCGGCCCCGTGAGTCACCTCCGGTGTCCCCTCTCCGCCGCCGAGCGCTCCCCAAAACTATGGCGCGGCCAGGAGTCACATGCAATGTTTCAGTCAGATCGGGGACAAAAATGCGGTCAGGTGAAGAAGGTGTTGCGTCCCCATGAACGCCCGGTACGGGCGGCGGGTGCGGCGGCGGCCGTCGTCGCCGGGCCGCGGCGCGGCGGACAGGGCCGCGACCGCCACCGCGACCACCCCGGCCGCCAGGGCCAGCACGACGCCCGTGAGCGGCACGTGCGTCAGCGAGACCGCCATGGCGAACCCCGCCAGGAGCACGACCGCGGCCCCCACCGTGACCTGCCGTGACACCCGGTCGCCGAGCAGGACGCCGAGGGTGCGCCGGCCCGCCGCGGTGTCCCCCGTGATGTCGGACAGATCCTTGGCGGGCATGCCGACGAGCACCATCCAGCCGATGGCGACGCCCGCGAACAGCACGAGCGCGGCCGGCAGGGCCACGCCGCCGCCACCGGTCGCGACGGTGAATCCCGCCAGGTAGGACAGCAGGCCCGACAGGCACAGCACCGCGACCGTACCGCCCGAGCTGTCCTTGAGCGGAGACGGCGGCCCCGAGTACAGATACCCCAGCGCCAGGTTGGCGGCGACGATCCCGAACATCGGCGACGGCAGGCCCCAGGTCGCCAGGAGCGCCAGGCAGCCCGCGCCGGCGGCGACGGCGGCGGCCGTCCGCGTCTCCAGCTCCCCCCTGGCGATGGGACGGCCGGAAGCGTTTATCCGGTCCTCCGTAACGTCGGTGACACCGTTGTACAGGTAGACCGCGAGGATCGACAGCACCCAGGCGGCCGTCCCCTGCGCGACCCGCGGGAGGGGGACGGCGACCGTGGCGGCCGGCAGCGCGAGCGCGACACCGGTCAGGTAACGCATGGCCGAGACGGCGAGTACGGAAGGGCGGGCCTCGATGACGCAGAGGGTGAGGGCGTGCGAGGAGATGGCTGCCATGACTCGCATTGTGATCGGGGGCGGCGCCACCGATAGGGGGTGATCCGAAAGGTGTAGCGGACGGTACTCCTTTCGATACCGGGTGCGCTTCCCTGGGTCATTCCCGGAGAACTCCCGATCCCCCTGTTGCCCGGCCGCCGGAGCCCCTATAGCGTCCGGCCATAACACCGGTGAACGAATGCGGGGCGGATGATCCTCACCCTAGAAAACGACGTCGCGGATTTCCAACCCCTATTTCGAGCTTCCCGAAGAACGAGGGTCACCCACGAAAGGAAAACCACGATGCAGGGTGCCGGACGTTACACCGGATTCATGCCCCTCGATCTGACCGACCGCACCTGGCCGGGCAGGCGCATCCGCTCGGCCCCCCGGTGGCTCTCCACCGACCTGCGGGACGGCAACCAGTCGCTGGCCCGCCCGATGTCCCCCGAACGCAAGCTCATGATGTTCGACCTGCTGGTGAACCTGGGGTTCACCGAGATCGAGGTCGGCTTCCCCGTCGCCAGCCGGGACGACCACGACTTCGTGCGGCTGCTCATCGAGGGCGACCTCATCCCCGACGACGTGCGCGTCACCGTGCTCACCCAGGCCCGCGAGGAGCTCGTCAGGGCCACCGTGGACTGCCTGCGGGGCGCGCCGCGCGCGATGGTGCACATCTACAACGCCACGTCGCCGCAGTTCCGGGACATGGTGCTCGGCGTCGACCGCGCCGGGTGCCGTGACATGGCGGTACGGGCCACCCGGGTCATGATGGACCAGGCCGAACGCGTGCTCGGCGACTGCGACCTGTCCTACCAGTACTCCCCGGAGCTGTTCAACGAGACCGAGCCGGACTTCGCGCTGGAGGTGTGCGAGGCGGTCATGGACGCCTGGGGGCCGGAGGCGGGCCGGGGGATCGTCCTCAACTTCCCGACCACGGTGGAGCGCTCGCTGCCCAACGTCTTCGCCGACCAGATCGAGTGGCTCGACCGCAACCTGTCGCGCCGCGAGCACGTGTGCCTGTCCGTGCACCCGCACAACGACCGCGGGACCGGGGTCGCCGCGGCCGAGCTGGCCCTGCTGGCCGGGGCCGAGCGGATCGAGGGCTGCCTGTTCGGCAACGGCGAGCGGGCCGGCAACGTCTGCCTGGTGACGCTCTGCATGAACCTGTTCGTGCACGGCATCGACCCGGGCGTCGACCTGTCCGACATCGACGCCGTCCGGCGCACCGTGGAGGAGTGCAACCAGATGCCCGTCCACCCGCGCCACCCCTACGCGGGCGAGCTGGTCTACACGGCGTTCTCGGGATCGCACCAGGACGCCATCAAGAAGGGGTTCGACGAGCACGAGCGGCTCGCGGCCCGTACCGGGGTGCCGGCCCGCGAGCTGCCGTGGCGGACGCCGTACCTGCCGGTGGACCCCAGGGACGTGGGGCGCACCTACGAGGCGGTCGTGCGGGTCAACAGCCAGTCCGGCAAGGGCGGTGTCGCGTACGTGATGAGCGCCTGGCACGGGCTCGACCTGCCCCGCGGCCTGCAGGCCGACCTGGCGGCCCGGGTGCAGGCGCAGGCCGACGCCGAGGGCTGCGAGCTGTCCCCGAGCCGGATCGGCGAGCTGTTCCGCGCGGAGTACCTGGATCACGGCGAGCGCGGCGGGTCCCGCCCGCTGGAGGACGAGCCGGTCGGTGTCACGCTCTGGATCGACGGTGCCCGCGTCCCCGAGGGGCCGTGCGACCTGCGCGCCGTACTCGGCCCGTGGGGCATCGACGTGCGCGCCGTGCACAGGACCGCCCCGGCGCTGGACGAGCGCGAGATGGCGCCGGAACGTCCCGCCCTGATCCGCCGCTCCCCGGGCGACGTCGTGGTCTACGCGGAGTGCACCCCCGCAGGTGCCCCCGGCGCAGACGGGCCCGGCACCGGCGGGACGGGGACGGCGAGGGTGGCGTGGGGTGCGGGCATCGGCGCCGACGTGGCCACGGCCGCGTTCTCCGCCGTGCGCGTGGCCGGTGCCCGCCTCGCGGGCCGCACGCGGCCGGTCCCGCTCCCGCGCGAGCCGCGCCGCCTGGCGACCGCCGGTTGACGTGCGCGAGGAGACCGGCGTGACCCGCCTCGTCGCGGGGCGGGGGCCGGGCCGTCCCGGCTCCCCGCCCCGACCGCCGTCCCGACCGCCGTCCCGGCCCGCGCTCCGTCAGACCGACCGCTTGACCACCGAACGGAGGACCGTCATGGGCGAGGACGTCCAGCGGCACGAGATGACCACGCTGCGGGAGCTCCTGGACGAGGCGGTGGCCGGCAGGGGCCGCGTCGCGATGGTGACCGGCGCGATCGCCACCGGCAAGAGCGCGCTCCTGTACGGCCTCGGCGAGCACGCGTTCGGCCACGACGCCCTCCTGCTCGCCGCCACGGGCTCGCCCGCCGAGAGCGCGCTCCCGCTCGGCGTGCTCTCGCAGCTCGTGCACGGCGCGTCCATGACCGAGCCGGACCGCGCCACCGCCGTCGGCCTGCTCCGCGAGGGTGCCCGCGCGCACCCGGAGGACGCGCCGGCCGGTGAGCGGGCGGACCTGCTGGTCGTGGACGCGCTCTGCGCCGTGCTGCTGGAGCTGTCGGAGCGGCGCCCGCTGCTCGTCGTCGTGGACGACCTGCACCACGCCGACCGCGTCTCGCAGCTGTGCCTGTCGCACCTGGCCCGCAGGATCGCCTACGCCAGGGTCATGCTGGCCTTCAGCGTGCCGGACGCGCACACCCTCGGCGGCCTGCACGCGGAGATGCAGCGGCGGCCGCACTACCGCGCGATCCGCCTCGGGCACCTGTCCCCCGAGGAGGTGACGCGGCTCGCGTCCGGGGACGCCGGCGCCACGCCGGAGCGCTGGCACGCGCTGACCGGCGGCAACCGGCTGCTGGTGGACGCCCTGCTGGAGGACCACCGCACCGGGGACGGCCGGGGCGAGCGGTACGCCGAGGCCGTTCTCGCCTGCCTGCACCGCGCCGGGGACGACACCTCCCGGGTGGCGCGGGCACTGGCCGTGCTCGGCGAGGCCGGGCTCGTCCCCCGGCTGCTCGGCGAGAACGACACGGTCGTCGTCAGGGCGGTCCAGGACCTGACCCGTGCCGGGCTGCTGGACGGCGGCCGGTTCCGCGACGAGGCCGCCAGGTCCGCCGTGCTGGCCGGGCTGGACGAGCACGAGCGCGTCGACCTGTACCGCCGGGCCGCCGAGCTGGCCTACCGCGACGGCGCGCCGGTCCCGGTGGTGGCCGGGCACCTGCTGCGGGCCGGTCAGGCCGCCGAGCCGTGGGCGCTGCCGGTCCTGGAGGAGGCCGCGGCGCGGGCGCTGCGCCAGGACGGCGTGGAGTCCGCGATCGAGTACCTCGTGCTGGCCCTGCGGTCCTGCCGGGACGAGCGCCGGCGCGCCAGGATCGCCACCGTCCTGGTGCGGGCCAAGTGGCGGATCGACCCCGGCACGCTCGCCGGGCACCTGGCCGAGCTGACCGAGGCGCTGCGCCGGGGTCACCTGACCGGCGGCGACGCCGTGGTGCTGGCCAAGGCGCTGCTGTGGCACGGTCACGCCGACGACGCCAGGGACGTCCTGGCGCACCTGAGGAGGCTCCAGGAGCTGGACCGGGACGCGGTGGCGGAGCTGGCCGTGGCGCACGCCTGGTTCCGCAGCAGCTGCCCGTCGTTCCTGCCGCACCTGCCCGAGCTGACCGACGAGCAGGCGGGGGGCGCCGCCCACTCCCTCAGCGCGGACCGCAGGACCGAGTCGGCGGACGCGCTGGTGCGCGCGCTGACGGGAGGCCCGCTCCCGGAGACGGCGGCGGCCGCCGAGCGCATCCTGCGCGGCTCGCGGCTGGACGAGATGTCGATGGACACGGTGGAGAGCGCGCTGCTGGCACTGACCTACACCGGCCGGGCCGATCTGGCCGCCCCCTGGTGCGACTCCTTCATCACCGAGGCGGTCTCGCGCCGGGCCCCGAGCCGGCAGGCCCGCCTGTCGGCCATCCGCGCCGAGATCGGCCTGCGCCGGGGCGACCCGGCCGCGGCCGCCGCCGACGCGCAGCGCGCCCTGGAGCTCATCCCGCCGGACAGCTGGGGGGTCGCCGTCGGCGGGCCGCTGGGCAGCCTGCTGCTGGCCGGTGTGGCGATGGGCCGTCAGGAGGAGTTCCTGCCGCCCCTCACCCGGCCGGTGCCCGAAGCCATGCTGGAGACCCGGTTCGGGCTGCAGTACCTGCACGGCAAGGGCCGCTTCCACCTGGCGGCCGGCCAGGCCCGGCAGGCGCTGCGCGACCTGCGGCTGTGCGGCGAGCTCATGGTCGAGTGGCGGCTCGACAGCGCCGAGTTCATCGCCTGGCGGCTGGACGCGGCGCAGGCCCTGATCGCCCTCGACGAGGTGCGGGAGGCCCGCCTGCTGGTGGAGGAGCAGCTCGCGCGCTCCGGCGGCTCCGGGCGGGTCCAGGGGATGGCGCTGCGCGTGCTGGCCGCCACCGCCGACAAGCGTCACCGGGTGATGCTGCTGCGCCAGTCGGCCGAGCTGCTGCAGCAGGGGGGCGACAGGTACGAGCTCGCCAGGTCGCTGACCGGCCTCACCAGGGCCTACCACGCGGTCGGCGAGTTCCGCCGGGCCGCGGTGCTGGGCCGCCGGGCCCGTGCCCTGGCCCAGGAGTGCCAGGCCGGGGCCCTGAGCCGGATGCTGCCCGACGACTCCGACGGCGCGTGGGCCGGTGAGCTGCCCGGCGCGCGGCCGCCGCTCAGCGACGCCGAGCGGCGGGTGGCGACGCTGGTGGCCGACGGCTACTCCAACCGGGAGGTCGCCGCCCAGCTGTTCATCACGGTGAGCACGGTGGAGCAGCACCTGACGCGCGTCTACCGCAAGCTCAGCGTGGCGCGGCGCGCCGACCTGCCCGAGCCCCTGACCGGTGAACAGCTCTGACCGCACCCGGACGCGGGGACGTCAACCCCTGTTCGCGGGCGGGTCCGGTGGCCGGTTGTGGCCGTCGTTGCCGTCCGTTGACCGGCCGCGCGGGGCCGGGGTTCGATACGGCGACCCCACCTTCGGAGGACTGCCGTGTCTTTCTGGTCCCTGCCTCACTGGTCCGTGCCGGTCGTCACCGCCCTGCTCGCGGCCACCGCTCTGCCGCTCGGCGCCCCGCAGCCCGTGCCGGCCGAGCGCGACCCCGTGTCCCTGGTCAACGTCTTCCACGGGACCAAGGAGGCGGCACCCGACTTCGACCACGGCGGGGGCGGCGGCATGACCTTCCCCGGCGCCGTCCTGCCGTTCGGGATGATGCAGTGGAGCCCCGACACGGTCTCCGACGCCGGCGGCGGCTACCGGTGGGAGGACGACCGGCTGCGCGGCTTCTCCATGACGCACATCTCCGGACCCGGCTGCACCGGCGCGCAGGACTTCCCGGTGATCCCCGTCTCGGGGACGATCGGCCGCTCGCCCGCCACCCACGGCGACGACTACGTGCAGACGTTCTCGCACGACAACGAGCGGGGCTCCCCCGGTTTCTACGGCACCACGCTCGACAGCGGGGTCAAGGCCGAGCTCAGCACCGGCATGCGGACGGGCGTGGCCCGCTTCACCTTCCCCAAGGGCAAGCCCGGCACGGTGCTGCTGAACACCAGCGGCTCGGTCAACGGCGTCGACGACGGTGAGACCAGGATCAGCGGGAACACCGTCGAGGGCTGGGTGCAGACCGGCGGATTCTGCGGCCCGCCGACCCGCTACAAGATCTACTTCCACGCCACGTTCGACCGGCCGGTCACCGCGTTCGGCACCTGGAAGGACGGCGAGGTGCGTCCCGGCGGGAGCAGCGTCGCCAACGCCGGACCCGCCAGGGTCAGGGGCGACCTGGTCACCCGCGAGGACGTGACCGTCAACGGGCCGGGCTCGGGGGCGTACCTGCAGTTCGACCCGGAGCGGCCGGTGCAGATGCGGGTCGGGCTGTCCTACGTCGGCCTCGACGGCGCCCGGCGCAACCTCCAGGCCGAGATCGCCGGCAAGGGCGTGGACCAGGTGGCGCGTGAGGCGGCCGGCGTGTGGCGCGAGCGCCTGGGCCGGGTCCGGGTCGCCGGCGGCACCGAGGACCAGCAGCGCACCTTCTACAGCAACCTCTACCACACGCTGCTGCAGCCGCACGTCTCCGACGACGTCGACGGCGCCTACACCGGCAGCGACTACGCGCCGCACCGGGTGCGGCCGGGCCGCCACCACTACGCGACCTTCTCCGGGTGGGACATCTACCGCAGCCAGGTGCAGCTCCTCGCGCTGCTGGCGCCGGACGTGGCCGCCGACATCGCACAGTCGATGTACGACAACGCCCAGGCCCTCGGCAACGTGTGGGACCGGTGGTCGCACCAGACCGCGGTCACCGGCGTCATGGTCGGCGACCCGTACCACTCGATCCTGTCCAGCGTGTACGCGTTCGGCGCGCGCGACTTCGACGCGCGGGCGGCGCTGCGGGCGATGGCCGAGGCGGCCAGGCGGACCGGCCCCCGCGACATCGGGCACCCGCTGCTGCAGTACGACGAGCGGCCGGGCAACGCCGCGTACATGCGCCAGGGGCACGTCCCGGGCGACCCGTCGGCGACGCTGGAGTACGGCGTGGCCGACTTCGGGATCGCCCAGCTCGCCTCCCGGCTCGGCGACCGGGCCACGGCCACGGAGTTCATGGGACGCTCGCAGGCCTGGCAGCACATCTACAACCCGGGCACCGGCTGGATCCAGCCGCGCCAGGGCGACGGCGCGTTCACCTCACCGTTCGACCCGGCCCACCCGGACGTCTACATGGAGGGCAACGGCGCGCAGTACCACTGGCTGGTGCCGCACAACCCGGCCGGGCTGTTCACCGCGATGGGCGGCCCCGGCGCGGTCGTGCCCCGGCTCGACACCTACTTCACCAAGCTCAACGCCGGGCCCGCCGAGCCGTACGCCTACCTGGGCAACGAGGTGGCGATGACGTCGCCGTGGCTGTACGCGTGGGCCGGCCGGCCGTACAAGACGCAGGAGCTGGTGCGGCGCGTGCAGCAGGAGCTGTACAGATCGGGCCCGGACGGCCTGGTCGGCAACGACGACCTGGGCGCCATGGGGTCGTGGTACGTGTGGTCGGCCATGGGGCTCTTCCCCGCGATCCCCGGCCGCGCCGAGCTGCTGGTGAACACCCCGCTGTTCGAGCGAGTCACGATCGACCGGCCGGGCGGCGACGCCGGCGACATCGTGGTGGACGCCCGCGGCTCCGGGCCGTACGTCCGCTCGCTCACCGTGAACGGCGCGGCGACGGACCGGGCGTGGCTGCCGGAGTCGTTCGCGACCGGCGGCGGGCGGCTGGGCTTCGTCCGCGACACCTCCCCGAACCGGGCCTTCGGCGCCGACCCCGAGGACGCGCCACCGTCGTTCGGCACCGGGACCAGGCCGTACCTGGCCGGGTTCAGCCGCGGCAGCGGCCCGGTCGAGCCCGGCGGCACGCTCACCACGGACCTCGCGGTCCGGTCGCTGGGCCGGGCCGCCACGCTCACCTGGGAGGCCAGGCCCCCGGCCGGCGTCACCGTGTCGCCCGCGCGCGGCACGCTCGCCCTGACCGCGGGCGGGCAGGCCCGCCAGGCCCTCCGGATCTCGGTGTCCGGCACCGTGCCGCACGGCATGCTGACGGTGCCGGTCGTCGTGGGCGACCTCACCGCCTCGGTACGGCTCAACGTGGCCGGTCGCGGCACCCCGGAGTGGCACCACAACAACGCCGGCATCGGCCACATGGGCGCTCCCGGCGAGGCCAACATCGACGGGCCCGGCTTCAGCCTCTCGGCGCAGGCCCTGGCCGAGGCCGGTCTCACCCCGGGCGGGCGGGTGACGTCGCGCGGCGTCACCTTCACCTGGCCGGACAGGAAGCGCGGCGAGTGGGACAACGTCCGCCCCGGGGCGGAGCCGCTGGAGGTGGCCGCGCCGGACGGCGCCACCGGCGTCTCCTTCCTGGGGACGGGCGTGAACGGCTGGCCCGAGGCGGACGTCACCGTCACCTACACCGACGGCACGACCGGCACGGGACGGCTCGGCCTCAGCGACTGGATCCTGGACTTCGGCTCGGACGAGCCCCGGTTCGGCAACGAGGTCGTGGCCCGCACCCCGCACCGGCTGTTCTGGGGCTCGTGGGCGCTGCAGCCCGTGCCGGCCCACGTCTACGCGTCGCGGCCCATCGCCCTGGACCCGGGCAAGAAGGTGCGGAGCCTGACGTTCTCCACCCCCGAGGACGGGCAGCTGCACCTGTTCACCTGGGCGTTCTCCTAGTCCCCGGTGGTCCCCGGTAGTCCCCGGTAGTCCCCGGGAGGGCTCCCGGCCTCACCCGGGAGCCCTCCCGGCCCCTCCCGGGCGCGTCATCGGCGCGCCCACACCGGCTCGGCGCCCCGGATGCTCAGCATGACCGAGTACAGGGACGTCGTGGCGGTGACGAAGACGCGGTTGCGCTTCAGGCCGCCGAAGACGAGGTTCGAGGCGCTCTCGGGCAGGAGCAGCCTGCCCAGCAGCGTCCCGTCCGGGTGGTAGGCGTGGATCGCCGGGCCGACGGCGGCCCACAGGCGGCCGGTCTCGTCCAGGCGCATGCCGTCGTAGCTCCCCTCGCCGTCGTGCCCGGCGAACACCTCGCCGCCCGTGAGGGCGCCGTCGCCGGTGACCTCGAAGACCCGCACGTGGCGGCGCTCGGTGTCGGCGACGTACAGCAGCCGCTCGTCGAGGGAGAAGGCCAGGCCGTTGGGGCGGGCGAAGTCGTCCGCCACCACGCTCACCTCGCCGGTGCCCGGGTCGACGCGGTAGACGTGGCAGCCGTCGATCTCCTGCTCGGCCCGGTGCCCCTCGTAGTCGCTGAGGATGCCGTACGGCGGGTCGGTGAACCAGACCGACCCGTCGGAGCGCACCACCACGTCGTTGGGGCTGTTGAGCCGCCTGCCGCGCCACCGGTCGGCGAGCACGGTGACCGAGCCGTCGTGCTCGGTCCGGGTCACCCGGCGCGCGCCGTGCTCGCACGAGACGATCCTGCCCTCGCGGTCGAGGGTGTTGCCGTTGACGTACCCGGCGGGCTCCCGGAACGGCCCCACCCGGCCGGTGAGCTCGTCCCACCGCAGCATGCGGTCGTTCGGGATGTCGCTCCAGACCAGGTAGCGGCCCGCGGGGACGTACACGGGCCCCTCGGCCCAGCGCGTGCCCCGGTGCAGCCGCTCGACGTTACGGTCGCCGGAGACCCCCGCGATGCGGCGGTCGAACGCTTCGAACTCCAGGGGAATGAGATCCACCGGGCACCTCCTCGGTGCCACACCTTCTCAGGATCCACCCCGCCGGGCCAAGGGGGCGCTACCCCATGTCCTCCAGTTTCCGGCCCTTCGTCTCTTTCACCTTGAACATCACGAAGATGAACGACAGCACGGCGAAGGCCGTGTACCCCACGTAGGCGCCCGCCAGGCTCCACTCCGACAGCGACGGGAAGGAGACGGTGATGAGCCAGTTGGCCACCCACTGGGCGGACGCCGCCACCGAGAGCGCGGCGGCCCTGATCCGGTTGGGGAACATCTCACCCAGCAGCACCCAGACGACCACGCCCCACGACAGGGCGAAGAACAGCACGAAGACGTGCGCGGCGACCAGCGCGACCGTGCCCTGCGTCTCGGGCAGCCTGACCGTCTCGCCGTTCGGGACACCGGCGCTGAACGCCCACGCGGCCACGGCGAGCGACACCGCCATGCCCACCGAGCCGATCAGCAGCAGCGGCCTGCGGCCGATCCTGTCGACCAGCGCGATGGCGATGAACGTGCCGACGATGTTGATGATCGAGGTGGAGAAGCTGATCAGCAGCGAGTCCGACTGGTTGATGCCGACCGACTGCCACAGCGACGCCGAGTAGTAGAAGATGACGTTGATGCCGACGAACTGCTGGAACACCGAGAGCAGGATGCCGATCCAGACGATCGGCAGCAGGCCCAGCCGGGAGCCGCGCAGGTCGCGCAGCCGGGGCCGGTGCTCGCTGCGCAGCGAGTTCTCGATCTCGGTGATCCGGGCGTCCAGGTCGGTGTTCTCGCCCTCGACCTCGCCGAGCACCTTGCGCGCCTCGGCCGACCTGCCGGCCGCGACCAGGAAGCGCGGCGACTCGGGGATGATCGTCGCGAAGATCAGGTAGAGCAGGGCGGGGACCAGGCAGGCGCCGAGCATCCACTGCCAGGCCTGCAGGCCGAGCAGCTCGTTGTTGACGTCGCCCCCGGCCCGTTCCGCGATCGCGTAGTTGACCAGCTGGGAGACGGCGATGCCCAGCACGATGGCCAGCTGCTGGAAGGAGCCCAGGCGTCCCCGGTAGGCGGGCGGGGCGACCTCCGCGATGTAGGCGGGGCCGATCACCGAGGCCATCCCGATGCCCACGCCGGCGAGCACCCGCCAGAAGGCCAGGTCCCACACGGCGAAGGGCAGCGCCTGGCCGACCGAGCTGATCGCGAACAGGATCGCGGCCACCTGCATGGTCCTGGTCCGGCCCCAGCGGTCGGCCAGTCCTCCGGCGACCCACGCGCCCAGGGCCGACCCCAGCAGCGCGATCGCCACGACGAAGCCGGTCTGCACCGCGCCGACCTCGAAGTACTTCTCGATCCCGGTGACGGCGCCGTTGATGACGGCGCTGTCGTACCCGAAGAGGAAGCCTCCGATCGCCGCGGCGGCGGTGATGAAGACGACGTGCCCGATGTTCTCACTGGAGGTCCCCGAGGGGGCAGTGCCGGCCATGAGAGTCCTTTCCCCCGAAAAGGGGCTTGAGACATCGAACCTCCGGCTCCCGTGGACGGCCGCGCGTCGCCGCCCGCCCATCGGTGGCCCGCCCTCGCCCCGCCGGCGTGTTCAGAGCCTAGGGACCAGGGCGGATACGACGATCGTCACACCGCGGGAGATGTCTCCTTCTTCATCCGGCTTTGTCGAAAAATCACAGACGGGGATCGACCGGCTCGGACTCCAGCGCCAGGACGGCGAAGACCGCCTCGTGCACCCTCCACAGCGGCTCGCCCCCGGCCAGCCGGAAGAGCGCCTCCAGCCCCAGGGCGTGCTCGCGCAGCGCCAGCGAGCGCTTGCGTCCCAGGAACCTGTTGCGCAGCACGTCCAGGCTCTCGGTGTAGTCGGGTCCGTAGACGATCCGCAGGTACTCCCGGCCGCGCACCTTGAGGCCCGGCTGCACCCGGCTCCGCCCGTCGGGCACCTGGACCGGCTTGACCACCATGCCCTCGCCGCCCTCGGCCGTCAGCGCCTCCCACCAGGCGGTGGCCGCCTCGACCGACTCCGGCGAGGAGGTGTCGGCGAACACGTGCCGGGTCGGCGCGATCAGCGGGTCGTCGAGCCGCGACAGCGTCTCCAGGTGCCAGGTCCGCGGTTCGGTGGCGGCGGTCGCCCGGCCCTCGCAGGCGAGGATCTGGAACGGGGCCAGCCGGACCCCGTCCAGGTCCGCGACAGGCCAGCAGTAACGTGCATATGCCTGGCTGAAACGGGCAGCGTTGACGGAGCGGCGGCGGGTGCGGTCCAGCAACTCGCTCACATCCAACCCGCGCCCGGCCGCCGCCTCCAGCACGGCGATCGCCTCCGGCAGCGCCGCGCGGGCCGCGGCACCCACCGACGCGTACTGCTCGCGGATCAGCCCCTCGGCCTTGACCGACCAGGGCAGCAGTTCGCAGTCGAGGACCAGCCAGTCCGACCCCAGCTCCCGCATCAGCGGCGCGCACGCCTTCCTGAGCCGGTCGACCAGCGCGCCGGTGTCGGCGAAGAACGGCCTGCCGGTACGGGTGTAGACCGCCCCGGCGGTGCCGTCGGTGACGCCGAACCGCGCCGCCGCCACGTCCGGGCCGGCCGCCAGCACCACGACCGCCCGCGAGCCCATGTGCTTCTCCTCGCACACCACCCGGTCCACCCCGGCGGCGGCGAACTCGGCGAACGCCTCCGCGGGGTACTCCAGGTGGCCCTCCAGGCGCGAGGTCTGCGCGGGCGCCATCGTCGGCGGCAGGTAGACCAGCCAGCGCGGGTCGACCGCGAACCGGCTCATGATCTCCAGGGCGGCGGCCGCGTTCTCCTCGCGGACCTTGACGGCGCCGCCGCCGTACCGCACCTCGACGTGCCGGGTGCCCCGGACGTCCTCGACCGAGAGCACGCCGGGGTCGCGGTAACCGGGGTCGCGGTGGCCGGGGTCGCCGTGGCCGGGGTCGGTGAGCGGCCGTACCGGCTCGTACCAGACGCGTTCGGCCGGGACCGAGACGATCTCCTTCTCGGGGTAGCGCAGCGCGGTGAGCGTCCCGCCGAAGACGGCGCCGGTGTCCAGGCAGATCGTGTTGTTGACCCACTCGGCCCGCGGGACCGGGGTGTGGCCGTAGACGACCATGGCCCGGCCCCGGTACTCCCGCGCCCACGGGTAGCGCACCGGCAGGCCGTACTCGTCGGTCTCGCCGGTGGTGTCGCCGTACAGCGCGAAGGCGCGCACCCGGCCGGACGCGCGGCCGTGGTAGGCCTCCTTGAGCCCGGCGTGGGCGACGACGAGCCGGCCGCCGTCGAGCCGGTAGTGGCTGACCAGCCCGTCCATGAAGGCCAGCGCGTCCCGCCGGAACTCCTCGGGCTCGGCGGCGAGCTGGTCCAGCGACTCCTTCAGGCCGTGGGCCACCCTGACCTTGCGCCCGCCCAGCGCGCGGGCCAGCTTCTGCTCGTGGTTGCCCGACACGCACAGCGCGGTCCCGGCCGCGACCATGCCCATGACCAGCCGCAGCACGCCCGGCGAGTCGGGCCCGCGGTCCACCAGGTCGCCGACGAACACCGCGGTCCTGCCCCCGGGGTGGACCGCGCCGGTGCCGCCGGGCTCGATCTCCCAGCCCAGGGTGCGCAGCAGCGTCTCCAGCTCGGAGCGGCAGCCGTGCACGTCGCCGACGACGTCGAACGGGCCGGTCAGCTCGCGCCGGTCGTTCCACGCCCTCTCCGTGACGACCGTGGCGGCCTCGATCTCCTCGGGGCCGCGCAGCACGTGCACCCGGCGGAACCCCTCGCGGGAGATCCTGGCCATGGAGCGGCGCAGGTCCTTGCGCTGGCGGGTGATCACGTGCGCGCCGAAGTCGCGGTCGGGCCGGCTCCGGTTGCGCTCGGCCGCGAGCTCCTCGGGCACCTCCAGGACGATCGCGTCCACCAGCACGTCGTGCGACTTGGCGAGCTCGACGAGCTTCTTGCGGGCCTCCCACTGGACGTTGGTGGCGTCCACGACCGTCAGCAGCCCGCGCCGCAGGCGGGTGCCGACGATGTAGTTCAGCACGGCGAAGGCGTCGGCCGTGGCGGTCTGGTCGTTCTCGTCGTCGGAGACCAGCCCGCGGCAGAAGTCGGAGGAGATCACCTGGGTCGGCCCGAAGTGCCGGCGCGCGAAGGTCGACTTCCCGCTCCCCGACACACCCACGAGCACGACCAGCGACATCTCCGGTACGACGATCTCAGTCATCTCCACCTCCCACCCCACCGTCCACGCCTGCACCGTTCACGGCGGCACCGTTCACGCCGACGCCGTCCGGCCCCGTGCCGGCCGGGCCCGCCGTGTCGCCTGGGTCCGCCGTGTCGCCCGCGTCCACCGGGGCGTCCGCACCGGCAGCGCCGGCGGCGTCACCCTGGCCGGTCGCGTCCACCGGGCCGAACACGGCCATCTGGGTGGGCGGTCCCACCAGCGGGTCGTCGTCCCCCACCGGGACGAACCCGACGCGGTAGCCGTACTCCCCGCACACCTTCGCCGCCCACGCCCGGAACTCGGCGCGGGTCCACTCGAAGCGGTGGTCGGAGTGGCGCGGGCCCACGAGGGAGGCGTAGTGGACGTTGTACTCGACGTTGGGGGTCGTGACGATCACGTGGCCCGGCCGGGCGCTGCCGAAGACCACCCGCTCCAGCGCCTCCAGGCGCGCCGGGTCGACGTGCTCGACGACCTCCATCAGCACGGCGGCGTCGTACCCGGCGAAGCGGTCGTCGGTGTAGGTCAGCGACCCCTGGAACAGCTCCAGCCGCTCCCGCCGCCGTTCGGGCATCCGGTCGAGCCGCAGGCGCCGGGCGGCGACCGCCAGGGCCTGCGAGGACACGTCGGTCCCGGTCACCCTGGTGAAGCCGGGCCGCTCCAGCAGCGCCCCGACCAGGCGGCCGGAACCGCAGCCGAGGTCGATGACGCTGCTCGCGCCCACCCGCTCCAGCACCGCGAGCACGGCCTCCAGCCGCAGGACGTTCAACGGCCGCCGGACCGGCGGCTCGGGAGAAGGGGCACCGGGCTCCACGGGGTCCTTGGGCTCCAGAGTGTCCTTGGGCTCCAGGGGCTCCGCGGGTTCCGCGGCCTTTGCAGGGTCCGCGACCACCGCGGGCTCCACGGGCGGGACGGTGGGCTCCTGCTCGATCGGCGGGTCGAGCTCGTCCTCGACGTCGTCGCCGATCTCGGCGAGCCGGGCGAAGGCCGCGCGGGTCAGCGCCAGACGGCGGCCCAGGTAGCGGCGGGTGATCAGGCCGCGCTCGGGGTGGGCGCCCAGCCACGACTCGCCCGCCCTGATCAGCTTGTCCACCTCGTCGGGGGCCACCCAGTAGTGCTTGGCGTCGTCGAGCACCGGAAGCAGGACGTAGAGCTGGTTGAGCGCGTCGGCCAGGCGGACCTGCCCGCGCAGCACCAGCCGGACGTAGCGGGAGTCGCCCCACTCGGGGAATCCCTCGTCCAGCGGCAGGGCCCGTGCCTCGACCCGCCAGCCCAGCGGTTCGAAGAGCCGGTGCGCGAGCTCGGGCCCGCCGCGGCAGGGCAGCACCGGCAGCGTGAGCTCCAGCGGGATCGGCCCGGCGGCCAGGCCGGGACGGGCGTCGCAGCGCCCGGTGCGCGCCGTGCGGAACACGTCGGCCAGCGTCACGGCCAGCAGCGACGAGGCCACGTACGGCCGGTCGTTGACGTACTGGCCCAGCGCGTGGTCCGCGGTGGAGCGGTCGCGCGAGCGCACCAGCCGGACCGGGTCGACCTCGAGCATCAGCGCGGCCGTGCAGCGCTCCTCGCCCGCCTCCGGGTACAGCACGCGGGCCACGCCGTAGGAGCGGTCGAACTCCTGGACCCGGTCCGGATGCTTGTGCAGCAGGAATCCGAGGTCCGTGGCCGGCCGTACGGTGGTGGATATCGTCAGCAGCACCGGCTCAGTGTGCCGCACGACCGGCGGGACGGCCACGGGTTAACCGGCCCGCCGGTGCAGGGACCGCCCCGGGCCACAGCCGGGACCGTCCCGGACTACACGTCGGTCATGATCTCCTCGGCGATGAGCTCCAGGTGGTCGAGGTCGACCAGGTCCAGGATCTGCAGGTAGACCCGTTCGACGCCCAGCTCGGCGAAGCGGCCGATCTTCTCGGTCACCTCGGCGGGGGTCCCGGCCAGCCCGGCCACCCGCAGCGCGGCGAGGTCCTGCCCGGCCGCCTCGACCCGCCGCGCGAGCTCGGCGTCGTTGGAGCCGACGCAGACGGTCTGCGCGACGGAGAGCGTGACCGGTTCCCTGCCCTCGGCCTCGCACGCCTTCCTGACCCGGTCGAAGGCCTCGGCGGTGTCCTCCACGGTGCGGAACGGCACGTTGTACTCGTCGGCGAACCGCGCGACCAGGCGCGGGGTCCGGGTGGCGCCGGTACCGCCGATGATGATCGGCGGCTTGGGGCTCTGCGCGGGCTTGGGCAGCGCCGGGGAGTCCGCCAGCCGGTAGTGGGCCCCCTCGAAGGAGAACGTCTCCCCCACCGGCGTGGTCCAGAGCCCGACCAGTATCTCCAGCTGCTCCTCGAACCTGCCGAAGCGCTCGGCGATCGGCGGGAAGGGGATGCCGTACGCGGTGTGCTCGGCGTCGAACCAGCCGGTTCCCAGCCCCAGCTCCACCCGTCCGCCGCTCATCCGGTCCACCTGGGCGACGCTGATCGCCAGCGGCCCGGGCAGCCGGAAGGTGGCCGGGGTGACCAGCGTGCCGAGACGGATCGTGGAGGTCTCCCGGGCCAGGCCGGCCAGGGTGATCCAGGAGTCGGTGGGGCCGGGCCCGGGGTCGCCCTTGCCGATCCGCATGTAGTGGTCGGAGCGGAAGAACGCGTCGAACCCCAGCCGCTCCGCGGTCAGCGCGACCGCGAGCAGCTCGTCGTAGGTGGCGCCCTGCTGCGGTTCAGTGAAGATCCTCAACTTCATGCAGACCATTATCCGGGCACTACGGACGGCATCCGCAGAAAGCCCGCGCCGTGGCGTGGGCGCTTGCTAACGTTCTGCCCTCTGACGCATCGGGTAGCGGGTCGAACACGCTCGGCGATCGCCCCCGCCGTCGAGGAGGGGAGCTCATGCCCGTGGCGACCGACCGCCCCGACACCCTGCGGGCCCGCGAGCCCGGCACCCCGCCCCGCTCCCTGGTGGTGCTCGCCTCGGTCGCGCTCGTCGCGGGCACAGGTACCGCGATCTGGCTGCTGCCCTCCGGCGCGACCGGCGAGTGGAGCGCGCGCGGCGACCGCGCCGCTGCCGCCCCCCCCTCCGGTACGCCGCGTCCGGCCGCGTCCGGGAGGAGGCCCGCGGTGGACCGCGAGGCGGCCGTCTCCCGCCCGTCGGGGTTCGTGACGTTCGTGGACGCCGCGCGCGACCCGCGCTTCGACCTGCCCAGGGCGGTCAGGACGGACCACGTGCGCTGGTTCACGCTGGGCCATCTCACCGCCGGGCAGAAGGGCTGCGTCCCCACCTGGGGCGGGCTCCGGGATCGGGACGGCGCCCCGGTGGCCGACCGGCTCGGCCGCCTGCGGGCCGCCGGGGGCAAGGCGGGGCTCGCCTTCGGCGGGCCGTCCGGGCGCGAGCTCGCCTCGGCCTGCACCGACCCGGAACGGCTCGCCGCCGCCTACCGCCGCGCGATCACCGCCTTCGGCGCCGCGTACATCGACTTCGAGCTTCACGGCCCGGCCGCCACGGCCACCGTGCGGCGGCGCGCCCGGGCGATCACCGTCCTGCAGCGGGAGGCCGCCCGCGAGGGCCGCTCCCTGGCGGTGAGCTTCACCCTGCCGGTCACCGGGGCGGGCCTGGCCCGTCACGACCAGGAGATGCTCCGCGCCACCCGGGCGGCGGGGGCCGAGATCTCCACCGTCAACCTCCTGGCCCCCGTCGGCGCCCCCGCGGCCGGGGCCCGCCTGCGTCCCGTCGCCTCGGCCGTACGCGCCGCGCACCCGCAGGTGGCCCGTTCCCTCGGCCGGGCCACCGCCTGGGACCGGATCGCGCTGACCCCGGTGCTGGCCGGGCACGGGCGGCTCACCCGGCTCGACGCGCGCAGGCTCGCCGCCTTCACCAGCCGCAACCGGCTGGCCTGGCTCTCGACCCGGGGTGTCGCCCTCACCCCCGAGCTGACCCGCCTGCTGACCGGAGCGCTGCGCTAACGACCCGGGCGCTGCATTGGCGACCCGAGCGCTGCACTGGCGACCCGGGGCGCCGCGTCGGCGACCCCGGGCGACGCGCCGGCGACCGGTAGCGCTGCGCCAGTGACCCGGACGTCGCGCTGGACAAGCACCCCCCTCTGGGGTTATGAATGGGTTATAACCCTCTCCTAACCCCAAGAGGAAACGATGCCCAAGATCAACGTGTATCTGCCCGACGAGCTCGCCGAGGCCGTGAAGAAGGCGGGCGTGCCGGTCTCGGCCGTCTGCCAGCGGGCCCTGGAGCAGGCGGTGCGGCGGGTGACCGCCATCCGCGAGACGGCGCTCGGCGATTCCGACCTCGACGATCTGACGAGGCTGCCCAACTTCACCCCCCGCGCGCGCGAGGTGATCAAACTGGCCGTGGACCAGGCACGTGCACTGGACGCGGCCGAGGTCGGCACCGAGCACCTGCTGGGCGGAATGCTCGCCGAGGGCACCAACCTGGCCCTCCATGTCCTCGGCGTTCTGGAGATCAGCCTGGAGGAGGTACGGCGCAGGCTCGACCGGTCGGGCCCCGCGGCCGGGAACGCGCCCTCCTCGGCCGGGGACGCCGGGACCGCCGCGTCGAGGCTCGCCTTCGGCGCGTCGGCGGCGGCGGCGCTGGAGATGACCGTCACCGAGGCCACCTCGCTCGGCCACAACTACGTCGGATGCGAGCACCTGCTGCTCGGCCTGATCGCCGAGCCCGACGGGACGGCCGGGCGCGTGCTCCGGGAGCTGGGCGCCGAGCACCGGCTGACCCGCCACGCCGTCTCGGCCGCCCTCGTCGGGTACGTCCACCTGCGCGCGCAGACCCAGGGAACCCCCATCGCTCCCCCCGCCTCCCCCGCCCCCTTCACCCTGCCCGCGGGCGCGGCGAGCGCCCTGTCGGCGGCCGTGCGCGAGGAACTCCGCCCCATCGTGCTGAGGCTCGAACGGCTGGAGGAGCGCCTCGGCGCGCAGGAGACGGAAGAGGAGGAGGAGCGGCCGTGAGCGGCCCGCCCCCGCGAGGGGCCGCGATCCCGGGGCGCGACGCGCACCCCCTCGGTTCCGGCGTGCGCGTGACGGCGCGGCCCGTGGCGGGCGCGCTCGCGCGCCTGCTCGCGGGCCTGGTCACCGGAGTCCTGGTGGGCATGGGCTCCGGGGTGCCCGCGGGACTGGTCGCCGGGATCACCGTGGGCGCCGGTGTGGGGATCATCGTGCGCGCCTCCTCCCGCCGCCGCCCGTGAGGAACGGCGGCGAGGGACGGTCCCGGAGAGGGAGCACCGGGACCGGCGCCGCGGCCGGCGTCAGGCGCGGTGCACCCAGGTCTTGAGCCCGGGGATCCGGTCGACTCCGATCCAGTAACTGGACGGCACGTTCCCCCAGCCGGGACGTCCGGCCACCGGGTCGTGCACCAGGACGTTACGGCCGGCGGTGTCCCAGCCCGTGATCGCGATCCAGTGGTCCACGCTCTGCGGGTAGGTGAAGTACCTGCCGTTGACGTGGCCGGTGATCCTGCCCCTGAACCCCACCGCCACGGCGGAACGCCAGGCCTGGTTCCCCGAGATGTTCCGGCGGACGGTGTCCAGGAGCCGGCCCGGGTCACCGCTGGAGGTCACCTGCCACCGGTGACCACCGGTCTCCAGCATGGTCTTCATCTCGGTCCGGTACGTACCGCCGACATCACGCCTCAGCCCGATCCGGGCGGCCAGGCCGTACACGCTCGGGGCCTTGGCGTCGCCCTGGGAGAGGATCATCGCCGCCGTGGTGGGCCCGCAGTAGTTGCCGTAGGGCTGGGTCCAGAAGTCGATGCCGTGCACGGTCTCGTTGGGCGCGCCGAATGCCGCGGCGGTGAGTACCGGGGCCGCCACGGCGGGGACGGCGGGTGCCGCGCAGAGCGCCGCCACCGCGGTGAGCGAGGTGAGGATCCCGGCGGTGGGCCGGGAGAGTGCGAAGGACATGGGGCCGCCTCCTGTGCGGTCGGGGGATCGCGGCGGGTCGTGCCGCGAACGATTCCGAGCCAACCGGCTCACCGGCCCCTCCACCAGGCGTGACGCGTCTCCGGGACGTCTCCGGGACGTCCCGGAGACGTCCCGGGTGCCTTGAGGCCCGGGCGCGGGAGGTGCGACCCGGACCGCCGCGCCCATAAGGTCCTTCCGCACACCGACGAAGGAGGGCGAGAGGTCGATGACGGCCGGCGAGCCGGATCCGCGAACCGCCCGCACCCCCCGGGAGTTCCGCGAGCACCTGAAGGAGTGGCGGGCCGCGAGACCCGGCCTGTCCCTGAACGAGCTCACCAGGAGGGTCCAGCGCCACGGTGGCGCGCTGAGCCGCGCCGTGATCGGACGCGTCTTCCAGGACGCCGCGAGACAGGACACGCTGCCCCAGCGGGACTACGTCGAGCGGGTCGTCGTCGCCGGCGCCCTGGAGCGATGTCCCACGCGCCCCTGCGCCTGCCGTCCGGAGGAGGTGGAGGTCTGGCTGGCGGCATGGGACGCTCTCGACCGCCTTCCGCCCGACCCCGGCCACCTTCCGCCCGTCCCCGGCCTCACCCCGCGGGATCGTGGCCGGCCGTCCGTGCCGGTGATCGGCGGCGCGGTGCTCGTCGTCGTACTCGCCGTCGTCGCCGTGCTGGTGACCGTCGCGGTCTCGCGCTCCTCGCGTCCCCCGGACGCCGGTACCGTCTCCCCCGCCGGGGGTGGGGGCGGGGACTCCGCGCTGCCCTGCCGGGCGGGCGTCTCCGAGGGGGACGTCATCGACTCCGCCCCGCTGCCGGGTGACGAGGCCCGGCGCGTCGATCCGGTTCTCGACTTCGGTCACCTGCGCGGCTCGGCCTGGTACCGCCTCCACCGGGGAGAGATGTACTACTGGGGTCGCGGCTACCGCGATCGCGGCCTCGCGGGCACCGGGCAGGGCGGCATCCGGCTCGACTGGCGGCGGGGGAACGGCCCCTGGCACACCTGCGACGTACCCGTCACGGCGGCCGACGGCGACGGCAAGGCGCGCACCCCTGCCGTCAGGAAGGTGATCGGCGGGGTTCCGGTCACGATCAGAATATGCCTGTGGGCGAGTTCCTCCACATACACGGAAGAATGCACGGCCCCGCTCTGAACCTGGTTCGACGGAGGGGATCCGCCGGGAGTACCGGCACATCGGCACAGGAAACGCCCCTTCCGAAGGACCGGCGCGCGGAAACGGCTGATGCGCCGCCGTCTCCCGTGCAAATCTGGTCGCGTGCTCTCGATCCCACCTCTCCCCATCGCCGCCCCGGTAGGCGAGGCAGGCTCCGACCTGGCCGTACACCCCGTTCTGATCGTCGCCGTCATCGCGATCGTCTTCTATCTCGCCTCCTGCAAGTTCCATCCGTACATGAAATGCAAGGCCTGCAACAAATCCAAGGAATCCCACTCGACGACCTTCAAGGGTGCCTTCGGCAAATGTCGGGCATGCAATGGAAAAGGGCATTCCGTCCGATGGGGTGCGCGATTCCTGGGACACAAGGACTGACGGGGCGATGAACGCCTCCCGCTGGAGCCGACCCCCGCCCTCGGGCCCGGCCGGTACCGGGCCACGGACCGGGGGCAGGCCTCTGCGGGAGACGCCCACCGGGTCCGGCGTCGTGACGCCACAGGGACCGGCCCGGAGGGCCCGCCACCGTCCCGCCCACCCCCGCCCGGCCGATGCGCGCCATCCGAGTTGAACAAAAAGTTGAAAACAAAGTGTTTTCTCGACATGATGCTTCCATGTCCGATGCGAACCCCTTCACCCGTCCCGATCCGGCCGCGCAGCGTTCGGAGCGCACCTACACCGCCCTGATGCGTCTCGCCGACCGGCACGCGGGCACCCCCGAGCGCCGAGCCCGGCACGTCCACCCGTCGGTGCCCTCGCCGCACGAGGTGGTGCGGCTGGTCGCCGTCATGGCGGGGGGCTCCGTCCCCGCCGAACCGGGAGAGCCGGAGATCGACACCACCGATCTGATGGCCGCCCTGACCCTCCTGCCGCAGGTGCGCGCGGAACAGGACACGACGGAGCTCGCCCTGATGAAGATCGCGCGTGGGCGCGGGATGACGTGGCAGGACATCGCGTTCAGCCTGGGCCTGAGCACGCCCCAGGCGGCCCGGCAGCGGTACGAGCGCCTGGAGACGCGCTCCGAGCAGGACTCCCCCGCCACCGCCTGACCTCATGGAGCCGCGGCGGTGGCCCGGGTGGCCCAGCTGGCCCGGGTGGCCCGAGGGTCCGGCCGGGTCGCCCCCGCCCACCGCCGCGTCCCCCACCGTCGCGCCCCGTCCTCCCCCGGCGCGACCCCGCCTCCCCGGCGCGCGAACGGTCAGCGCAGGGCGCCGTAGAAGGTCCGCAGGTCACCGGCGAGCACGTCGGGCACGATGTGGGCGGCGTAGTGGCCGCCGTGGTCGTACGACCTCCAGTGCACGATGTTGCGGTGGTCGCGCTCGGCGAACGTGCGCATGGAGACGAAGTCGCCGCCGAACATCGCGAGCCCGATCGGGACGGTGGTGGGCTCCGCGGGATGCTCGGCGTGCGCGTCCTCGTAGTAGAAGCGGGTGGCCGACGTCGCGGTGCCGGTCAGCCAGTAGAGCATCGTGTTGGTCAGCACGAAGTCGGCGTCCACGTCGACGGTGTCGCCGAAGAGCTGCGCGTTCCAGCCCAGCAGCCCGACCGGCGAATCGAAGATCGCGTACGACAGCGTCTGCGGCTGCTGCGAGTGCAGGATGTTGAACGACATCTTGTTGTCGTAGAACCACTGCAGCGACTCCAGCGCCTTCCGGTCCTCCGGGGTGATCTTCTCGAACTCGGCGGGGTCCCCTGAGGGGAACGAGAAGATCTGGGTGACGTGCACCCCGACGACGTGCTCGGGGTCGATCCGCCCGACCTCGGGCGAGACGAACGAACCTCCGTCGTTCCCGGCCGCGCCGTAGCGGTCGTAGCCCAGCCTGCGCATCAGTTCCGCCCACGCCCTGGCGGTGCGGTACCGGTTCCACCCCTTCTGCCGGGTCGGGCCGGAGAAGCCGAAGCCGGGCAGCGACGGGATCACCAGGTGGAACGCCTGAGCCGGGTCCTCGGGGTCGGTGAGAAGATCGATGATCTTCAGGTACTCCACGATCGAGCCCGGCCAGCCGTGGGTGAGGATCAGCGGCAGGGCGTTCTCGTGCCGCGAGCGGACGTGCAGGAAGTGGATGTTCTGCCCGTCGATCTCGGTGGTGAACTGCGGGTACCGGTTGATCCCGGCCTCGTGGGCGCGCCAGTCGTATCCGTCGCGCCAGTACGCGGCGAGCTCGCGCACGTAGGACACCGGGACGCCGTAGTCCCAGCCGGTGCCGGGGAGCTCGTCGGGCCACAGGGTGCGGTCGAGCCGGTCGTGAAGGTCGTCCAGCCGGGCCTGCGGGACGTCGATGCGGAAGGGCCTGACCTCGGTGTTCTCGCTCATGAAGAGAACATTACGGACCCTTCCGGTCAGCTTCTGTCCTGAAGTCCTGGCAGTCTTGGGACCATGTTGGAGACCTCGGCGCGGCTGCTGCGCCTGCTGTCGTTGCTGCAGTCCAGGCGGGACTGGTCCGGCGCGGACCTGGCGGAGCGGCTGCGCGTGAGCGAGCGGACCGTGCGCCGCGACGTCGAGCGGCTGCGCGAGCTCGGATACCCGGTCGGCTCGACCCGGGGCACCGACGGCGGCTACCGGCTGGGCGCCGGCACCGCCATGCCGCCGCTGCTGCTCGACGACGACGAGGCGGTGGCCGTGGCGGTCGGGTTGCGCACCTCCGCCGGCGGCGGCGTCGCGGGCATCGAGGAGACCTCGCTGCGCGCGCTCACCAAGCTGGAGCAGGTGCTGCCGTCCCGGCTGCGGTACCGGGTCAACGCGCTGCAGACGTACACCGAGCCCGTGCCCGCGGACCGTCCCGGCCCGGTGGTCGACCCGGGCGTGCTGACCGTGCTCGCCGCGGCCTGCCGCGACCGGGAGCGGCTGCGGTTCGGCTACCGCGCCCACGACGGGTCCGCGGGCGTGCGGATCGTCGAACCGCACCGGATCGTGTCGTGGGGCCGCCGCTGGTACCTCGTCGCGTGGGACGTCGAGCGCCGGGACTGGCGTACCTTCCGGGTCGACCGCGTCGAGCCGCGCACGCCCACCGGCCCGCGTTTCCCCCCGCGGGATCCGCCCGAGGGCGGCGCGGCCGCGTACGTCGCGCGAGGGGTCTCGGCCGCGGCCTGGCGCCACCGGTCCCGGATCGTCGTCCACGCGCCCGCCGAGGTCGTGACCGAGCGGATCAACCCGGCCGTCGGCGTGGTGGAGGCGCTGGACGAGCGCACCTGCGTGCTGGACACCGGCGCTGACAGCCTGAACACGATCGCCGTGTACCTCGGCATGCTCGACCTCGACTTCGAGGTCACCGAGCCCCCGGAGCTCGTCGAGCACCTCCGCGGCCTCACGGCCCGCTACGCCCGTTCCACCGCCTCCGCCGGGCCTCCCGACGCTCCCGGCGCTCCCGGGGCTCCCGGGGCCGGTGACGGGCCACCCGTCGCGTCCTCGCGGGCCGGGGACTAGACCGGCTCCCCGGCCGGGTGCGCCGCGCACTCCGCGTGGCGGGTCATCGGCGCCTCCGCCGGGTGACCACGTCACCGGCCGTGCCGATCGCGAGACCGAGGACGATCATGATGACGTAGGTGTAGATCTCGTAGCCGTCGGGGGCGAGGAAACGGAAGAAGCCCATGAAGGGGGTCCAGCCGAGCCACTCGTGCAGGAGGCCGCTCGCGCCGCAGACGACGAGGACGAAGCACACCAGGCCGGACAGGGCCCTCAGGGGGGACGCGGGTTCAAAGGAGGTCATGGCCCGACGGTAGGCGCGCGGCGCAGGGCACGGCATCGGGCTCAGGACGGCCGGGCGGTGACCAAGGTCGCGGGTGGGGGCGTGAGGGTCGTACTTAAGTATCCGGCCGCGGCGCGAGGAGCCGGTCGCGAGCGGAGGGCACGTAGATTTCCGGAGTATGCGCCGCATCCACCGCAGCCCCCGCGACTGGGCCGCCGACCTGGCACTGTTCCTCTTCGCCGCCTGCTTCGCCGCCGTCAGCGCGCAGTCCGTACCGATCCCCGCGGACCTCGACCCCCTGTGGCGGGACGTCGACCAGGTGGTCGGCGCGCTGGGGTGCGCGGCGGTGCTGCTGCGGCGGCGCTGGCCGGTGGCGCTGGCGGTGGTGGTGCTGCTGGCCGGCACCCGGGCGCACTACCTGGTCGGCCCGACGATGGTGGCGGTGTTCACGGTGGCCGCGACCCGGCCGTGGAGGGTCACGGCCTGGGTGGCGGCGCTGGCCTTCGCCCCGCTGCCCGTCTTCCTGTGGGGGCTGGCGGAACTGCCCGAGGACCGCGCGAGCTCGGCGCTGACGTACTTCGCGCTGATCGCCGGGGCCATCGGGTGGGGGCTGTTCCGGCGCTCCCGGCAGCAGCTGATCGCCTCGCTGCGCGAGCGTGCCGAACTGGCCGAGGCGGGCGCGGAGTTGCGCGCCGAACGGGCCCGGAGGGAGACGCGGGAGGAGATCGCCCGCGAGATGCACGACGTGCTCGGTCACCGGCTGTCGCTGCTGAGCCTGCACGCGGGGGCGCTGGAGTTCAACCCGGGCGCGCCCAGGGAGGAGATCGCACGCGCCGCCGAGGTGATCCGGGAGAGCACCCAGCTGGCCCTGCGCGACCTGCGCGAGGTGATCGGGGTGCTGCGGGCCGGGCCGGAGGAGCGTGAGCGGCCTCAGCCGGAACTGGCGGACCTGGCCCGGCTGGTGGCGGAGGCGAGGGCGACGGGCGGCCGGATCGAGCTGACCGGGCCACCGGACGGGCCGGGGCCGCCTGCCGTGGTGGGGCGTACGGCGTACCGGATCGTGCAGGAGGCGCTGACCAACGCGCGCAAGCACGCGCCCGGCGCGGCGGTCGCGGTGAAGGTGACCGGGGAGCCCGCGGGCAGGCTGGCGGTGGAGGTCCGCAACACGCCCCCGCCAGGACCGGCCCCGATCCCCGGCGAGGGCGAAGGCGAGGGTGGGAACGGGAGCGGCGGGCAGGGACTGATCGGGCTGGCCGAACGGGCCCGCCTGGCGGGCGGTGAGCTGACGGCCGGGCCCGCCGACGGCGGGTTCCGGGTCCACGCCTGGCTTCCGTGGCCCACGACCGGCACCGCGACCGCCGCGGGCCAGGGGTCCGGCACCGTGGCCGTCGCGGGCCAGGGCTGAGGAGGGGGGGAGGATGATCCGTGTCCTGCTGGTCGACGACGACGCGCTCGTGCGGGCCGGGCTGCGCCTGATGCTGGGCGGCGCCCCGGACGTCGAGGTCGTCGCGGAGGCCGCGGACGGGGCCGAGGTGCCCGCGCTGGTCTCCGCGCACCGGCCCGATCTGGTGCTGATGGACATCCGGATGCCGGGCGTGGACGGGCTGACCGCCACCCGGGCGCTCCGGGCCCGGCCCGGCGCCCCGGAGGTGCTGGTCCTGACCACCTTCCACACCGACGCGCACGTGCTGCGGGCACTGCGCGCCGGCGCGGCCGGATTCCTCCTCAAGGACACCTCCCCGCAGGACATCGTCACGGCCATCCGGACGGTGGCCGGCGGGGACCCGGTGCTCTCCCCCGCCGTCACCCGCCGGCTCATCGAGCAGGTGACCGACGGTTCGGGGCAGGACGACCGGGCCGCCGCCCGTGCCCGGCTGGCGCTGCTGGGCGAGCGGGAGCTGGCGGTGGCCCTGGCCGTCGGGCGCGGCCTGTCGAACGCGGAGATCGCACGGGAGCTGCATCTGGCGCTGCCGACGGTGAAGACGCACGTGTCACGGATCCTGACCCGCCTGGATCTCAACAACCGCGTCCAGATCGCCCTGCTGGTCCACGACGCGAGCGCGCCGGGGGATCGCTGAGGTCCCGCGTCGAGCCGGTGATCGACACGGAGCTCCGAGGGCGCCCTGTGACCGCCTTCGCTGGTGATCGTCTATACGGACCCCGCCTGCTCCCGCCAGTACACCAGGTGGTCGCGGGTGGTGAGGATGTGGCTCCATGGGGCCGGACGGGTCACGGGCGGTGCGCGAGGGCGCCGAGGAGTCGTCGATCGTCTACCAGTGACAGCACCGCCTGGCCGGTCACGCTCCTGACCGGTGGGCGGACTCGAGACGGGCCAGCTCCTGTGGTGAGAGCCGCAGCGCACCGGCGGCGACGTTGTCGGCCAGGTGGCCGGGGTTTCCGGTGCCGGGGATGGCCAGCATGTTCGGCCCCTGCTGCAGCGTCCACGCCAGCCGGACCTGCGCGGCCGTCGCCCGGTGCGTGCGGGCGACGGCCACGACCTCCTCGCTGTCGGCGCCGCTCGTTCCCGCCTCCTGCCCGATGCCGGCGATCGCGAAGAACGGGACGAACGCGATGCCCTGCTCCGCGCAGGTACGCGGCCGGACGAGCCCGTCGGGCCGAAGGCCGATGCCGTAAGGGTTCTGCACGCACACCACCGGGGCGATGGAGCGGGCCTCGACCAGGTGTGCGGGCGTGGCGTTGGACAGGCCCAGGTGGCGGACGAGCCCGGCCTCGCGCAGCCCGGCCAGCGCGCCGAAGTGCTCGGCGATCGAACCGGCCGCCCGGCTGGGCGGAATGCGCAGGTTCACCACGTCGAGGTGGTCGCGGCCGAGCTGGCGCAGGTTCTCCTCGACCTGTCCGCGCAGCTGCTCCGGCGTGGCCCACCACCACTTTCCCGACGGGTCCCGACCCGGCCAGACCTTGGTGACGATGACCAGGTCGTCGGGGTAGGGGGCCAGCGCCCGGTTGATCAGCTCGTTGGCCGAGCGCAGCGGGGAGAAGTAGAACGCGGCCGTGTCGATGTGGTTGACGCCCAGCTCGACCGCGCGGCGCAGCACGGCGATCGCCCGGCCGCGATCGCTCGGGGTGCCGTCGCCGAACGCCCCGCCGTTCTGGGTCAGGCGCATCGCGCCGAATCCGATCCGGTTGACCGTCAGGTCACCGAGCTTCCAGGTGCCCGCGGCCGCCGCGGTGATCGCCTCCGAGGTCATCCATCAGAGTCTGCCACCCATCGACGGTGACATCTTCGCGTACGCCTGAGCTCCCGTCCGGATCAGTTCAGGCAGAGACAGAAGGGGTGACCCGCCGGGTCCAGGAAGACCCGGAATGACGTACCGGGCTGGTCCGGAGGTTTGGTCGCACCGAGCGCGATCACTGCCGCCTCGGCGGCATCGAGGTCGTCGACGAGCATGTCGAGGTGCATCTGCTGGGGCCGTTCCTGGGTCGGCCACGTCGGCGGCGTGTAATCGTCCACCCGATGGAAGGAGATGCACCGGCCGTCCTCGGCGCACACCGAGGCCCGGTCGGCGGAGACGTCGATCTTCCAATCCAGCATCGCGCCGTAGAACCTGGCGAGCGCACCGGGGTCGGGGCAGTCGACGGCGAGGAGAGGCATGCGGGCAACGGCCATGCCGGCCAGGATATCGACGGTTGCGGCCGATCACGCGTCCGGCTTTCGCGGCGACGTGCCGGCGCTGTGTCCGGCTACTGCGCCGCCCGGGGCTCATCGCGCTGGCCTACGTGGCCGGCGCCTACGCCGCCGTGCTCGGCGCGGGGGCCGCGCTGTTCGGCGGCAGCGGAGAACTCGGGGAGGCCGTGCAGGGCGGTGCGGCGTTGGTGCGCCGCGGCGCACTGCTGCTGGCCGCCGTCATCCTCGTCGTCAGCGGAATCCGGCGGCTGCGGACGCGCAGGCGCGCGGCGGTCGTACTCCCGCGCCGGCTCGGTCCGTGGACCGCCGCCCCGCTGGGAGTGCTGGTCACCGGAGCGGACCTGCCCAACGCCTTCCCGTACCTGGTCGCCATCGAACGACTTAACGCCGCTCACATACCGACAGGCGCCGGCATCGTCGTTCTACGCCCTTGTCTACTGCCTGCCGTGCCTGCTGCTGTTGTTCGCGGGCCTCACCTGGCGCGCAGATCACGTCGCGCCTGCAGCGGGTGTACGAGCGTCTCGGTGCCGAACGCGTGCAGCCACGCTCGGTCCCGATCGCCGCCGGCCTGTTCCTGCTGGCCGCCGTGGTGACCGCACTGGCGTTCACCGTGTGAGGACCTTGACGGGAACGTCCGGACGCGCGGGCCCGGGTCGATGTCCCGTACCGATTCGACTGACCAGGAGTGAGACCCCGGCTTCGCCGATCAGTGGAAGGATGACGGCATGACGAACGACGACCGTGTCAGACGGGCCGGCGAACTCCATGACCTGGACGAGCTGCGCCGCCTCGCCGAGGCCGGGAACCGCGACGCCGTGGCGGAGCTGGTCGAGATCGCCGGTGAGCGCGGCGACGTGACCGAGCTGCGCAGGCTCGCCGAGGCAGGCAGCGACCACGCCGCCGAGGTACTGGCCGACCTGGCCGACGTCTAGTGCTGTGACCAGAAACGTCTGCCGGGTTGGCGTGTAGGGCGACTGGGCCGGTTGGATGGTGCTGATCACGTTCGATCGGCGCTCAGGAGGCTAGGTGACGCGACCGGTCAAGGTCCGCAGGCTCACAGATCAAGAGGGGTAGAAGCTACAGCGGATCGTGCGGCGCGGCACGGCCGGCACGGTCCGGTATCGGCGGGCGATGATCCTGCTGGCCTCGGCCGGCGGCAACACGGTGGCGGTCATCGCCCGCTTGGTGGCCGCAGATGAGGACACCGTGCGCGATGTCATTCATCGCTTCAACGAGATCGGGCTGGCCTGCCCGGACCCTCAGCGGGCGGGAGGCCGTCCCCGCCTGCTGAGTTCTGACGATGAGGCGTTCATCGCGCAGACGGCCACCACACGACCAGCCAAACTCGGCCGGCCCTTCACCCGCTGGTCCATCCGCAAACTCCTGGACTACCTGCGCCGTCTGCCCGGCCGTGCCCTCACCCTCGGCCGGGAGACGTTACGCACCCTGCCGGCCCGCCACAGCATCACCTTCCAGCGCACCAAGACCTGGACTTCGACACCAAACTCGACGCAATCGAGTACGCCCTCACCCACCGGCCCGAGCGCACCTTCGTCTTCGACGAGTTCGGCCCCCTGGGCATCCGGCCCACCGCCGGGACGAGCTGGGCACCACAATGCAAACCGGACCGGCTGCCGGCCACCTACCACCGCACCCAGGGCGTCACCTACTTCCACGGTTGCTATGCGGTCGGCGATGACCTGCTGTGGGGCATCAACCGGGCCCGCAAAGGCATCGACCCCACCTGGGCCGCCCTGAAGTCGATCCGCGCCGCCCGACCCGACGGCGCCCCGATCTACGTCATCTTGGACAACCTGTCGGCGCACAAGAACTGGCGCATCCGCACCTGGGCCAAGAAGAACAAGGTCAGACTGCTGTTCACCCCGACCTACGCCTCCTGGGCCAACCCGATCGAGGCGCACTTCGGCCCGCTGCGCCAGTTCACCATCGCCAACTCCGACCATTCCAACCACACGGCCCAAACCCGTGCCCTGCACGCCTACCTGCGCCAGCGCAACGCCCACACCCGCCACCCCGCCCTCCTGGCGGCTCAACGTCGCGAACGCGTCCGCATCCGCATCCGCAGTGAAAAGGGCATCCGCTGGGGCGGTCGGCCCCTCGCACCGGCAGCTTGAAACCCTCACCCGACCCGGCAAACGTTCCGGGTCACAGCACTAGGTTGCGTACTGTGGGCGCCCGCTGGGCCGGTAAACCTGAATCGTCACGCCATTTGAGGTGGCTCGCGAGTCGAACAGTTCAAGTGCTGTGTCCGGGCCCGTGGCGGGAAACAGCCGCGTGCCCTGGCCGACGACCACGGGATAGGTGAGCAGGGTGATCTCGTCGACAAGCTGCTTGTCGAACAGCCAGCGAACCAGGCCGCCACTGCCGTGCACCTGCAGCTCACCTCCCGGTGTGGCCTTCAGCTCGCGGACGGCGCCCGCGACGTCACCGGAAAGGACGGTCGTGTCCGCCCATCGCGGGTCGGTGAGCGTGGTCGATGTCACGTACTTGGGTTGCGCGTTCAACGCCGCCGAGATCGGGTTGCTGCCCTGATCCGTCCCCCAGGAGCCGGTTCCCCAGGAGCCGGCAAAGATCTCGTAAGTCCGCCGTCCGAACAGGAACGCGTCAGCGCGCTGGAAGATCTGGCCGAGGAACATCTCGCTCTCGTCGTCGAGCAGCGGCAAGGCCCATCCACCGCGCTCGAATCCACCTCTGCGGTCCTCGTTCGGCCCACCGAGTCCCTGCATCACGCCGTCGACGGAGATGTGCGTGACGGTCGTCAGTTTCATGATCGCAGTTCCTTTCGCCAGGTTTTGTCGTCGTTTTACTCGGCCAGACCGCGGCGCCGATCTGATCAGTCGCAACAGAGTCCGTCAGGCCGAATCTCCTGCGGTTCAGGGGCGTCCCTCGTGGGCGACCTCTCATCCTTGCTACGAACAGCCCAGCCCTGATCCGACACGGCCGTCCGGACTTTTTCGAAGATTTTCCGGTACGCCGGTTGTAAGCGATCCGAGAGCCTGGACGCGCTGAGGCCCCGGTTCGATCGCCCGCCGATACCGGGCCGTGCCGGCCGTGCCGCGCCGCACGATCCGCTGTAGCTTCTGCCCCTCTTGATCTGTGAGCCTGCGGACCTTGACCGGTCGCGTCACCTAGCCTCCTGAGCGCCGATCGAACGTGATCAGCACCATCCAACCGGCCCAGTCGCCCTACACGCCAACCCGGCAGACGTTTCTGGTCACAGCACTAGACGCGTTCCGCGGGCGGAGGGGACCCCGCGGAGACGATGCGCCGGGCCTCGGAGCAGCGCGTACCCCCGGCTCCTCTGGCGGGCCGGTCCATGCTCACGCGGGGTCCTTGGCGCCGTCGGTGCCGGAGAGGCCGGCGGCGGGCTGGCCGGGGGTGACGATGGCGCGCAGCAGGTCGCCGGCGATGGCGGTGCGCTGCTCGGGCTCGAGGGTGTCCATCGCCTCCAGCAGGCGCTCGGCGGCCAGATAGCGGGAGAACTCCAGTGGCTGGTCGAAGTAGGCGCGCAGGTGACCGGCCGCGCTTTCCTGGGAACGCACGAAGGTACGGCCGATGTAGGCGGCGAACGCGGCCGCGGCCGCCCCCAGGGCACCGGTGACGACACTGGCCGTGGGGGTGGCGGCCCTGAGGGCCAGCACGGCGAAGACGACCAGCAGCACGAAGCCCACGGTCATGGCGATCTGGGCGTTGCGGAAGCTCTGGCGGGCCTGGCTGGTGGCGATCTGGTGGTAGTAGTCCAGCCGCTTGTGGGTCACGTCCCACAGCGCCGGCAGGGCCAGCCGGTCGCCTTCGCCCAGGGTGTTCTCCGCCTGCCGCAGGGCTTGCCGGGCGCGTTCGGCGCGAAGGAGCTCCTGTCTCTGCAGAACGCTGCTACGGGCAAGGTAGTAAAGGGCGACGGCGAGCGCGATCAGGGCGGTGAATGACGATATGACAGAGGAGATCTGGTCGGCTCTCTCCAGACCGCCCCGGGCGGTGAGGACCGCGACGGCCGTGGTTCCCGCCACGGTGACGACGGTGAAGAGCACGGTGAGGAGAAGGGATCGGCGGCGGGGGGAGTTCGCCTCGCCCGGCGGGTCGACCACTGGGTGATCGTACATGGCGAGGAACATCGGCTTCCAAGATCATTCATTCGGGACCCTCCGCCCTTCTTCGTCCGGGAACGCCGGGGTCGGCCGCGCGGTCAGTCCGCGCCCCAGATCGGCCGGCCGGGATCGGCGGCGGGAAGCGTCGACAGGACGGCGGCCACGGTGTTCCAGTCGGTCACCTCGACGTTGTCGGTCATGAGGCGCAGTCGTCCGGCGATCTCATGGTGCGCGTCGAGGAACACCGTGATGCCCGCGATGATCTGGCCGGTGACCGCCTCGTAGCCGCCGGCGCCGCCCTGGCCCTTGAAGAACGTCACGCCCTCCGCGGTGTCGCCCCAGAAGTCGCCGACGGCGTTCAGGTCCTCGGTGGCCTGGGCGACGAACGCGGCCAGGTCGTCCCTTTCGACGTCGAACGCGGCCGCCGCCGAGCGGATCTGTGGTTTGTCGAACTCCATGTCGTTCTCAGCCTCCCGCCGGTTTGTGGGCCATGGTGAAGTACAGGAGCGCCCGGCCCAGGGTCTCCTTCCAGGTGGGGACGAGCTCCTCGCCCGACTGCCCGTTCATGACGTCGTAGGAGGGGCCGTATCCGATCGACCCGCCGGCCATGCGGTTGAGGAAGTTCTGGGCGTCCGCGTTCGCGGTCACCTTCCGGGCCAGGGGCGCGGCCGCGTCGAACACCCCGTAGAAGGCGACCGAGGCGGTGAACTCCTTCAGCGCCTGCGTGGCGTTCTCCTCCAGCGAGCCGGGTGACTCACCGCGTGCCGCCTTGACGCCCGCCACGACCGCCACGTCGCCCACGGCGAAGAAGATACTGCCGATCGTGTACTCCGTCAGCTTGCTCAGCACGATCTTGGCGATGCTGTGTTGCAGCAGCTTCGCCAGCAGCCGGGCCTGCGCCCGCCGGATGAGGATCTGCGTGATCTGGTACGCCGCCCCGGCCTGCCAGGGGAAGGTGGTGATGAAGACGAAACTGGCCAGGTTCGCCAGCGCCAGCGTCCAGTACGCGTCCCGGGCCGACTCGATCGTCGTGGCGAACTCCGTGCAGGCCGCGCTGTTGTCGCGGCACCGTTTCGCGAGCCTGGCGGCGTACCCGTTCTCCTCGGCCTGCGGGTACAGCTCAGTGGTGACCGCCGACTTGAACTCCTCCACCCCGCCCCCGCTGTTCCTGCGCCACACCGACTCCGCGGCCGGGTAGGTGCGGTCGGGGCTCTTCTCGATGCGGTCGGCCAGACGGGCCCAGACCGCGGCGGCCTGGCGCGCCTTGTCCGGATCGCCCGCCGGGTACTCGACGGCGAGCATCTCGAACACGAAGGCGGCGATGCCGAGGGTGCCGAACCCGTAGATGCTCGCGCGGCCGGGACTGATCCTCAACGCCGCCGGGCCTCATCGGTACGGTCGCCGTCCAGCAGCGTGCCGGCGACGAACGGCGCCACCAGGTCGCCCGCCTCCTGCTCGGCGTCGCGTGCCGCCCGTGCGGCGGCCTCGATGATCGCCGCCGCGAGCCGGTCGGAGCCGAGCCGCATGGCGCGCGGGTCGATCGTGAGCCCGACGAGCGTCCCGGCCTGCGTCACGTTCACCACGACCCGCCCGTCGGCCGCCTCGCCCCGGCCCCTGACGGAGTCGATCCGATCGCGCAGCCCTTCCAGCGCCTCCAGATCCTGCTGAAACCCGTGAAAAAGCCTGCCCAGCTCCTGGTCGCCGGTGACGGCGAACGGATCTGCCGGTGATGTCATCCTGTCTCCTGAGTCACTCACGTGATCTCCGTAATATACACATAATAAGTAGGAAATAACGGTTTTCATCCGTCGATGAGCAGAGACGTGATCTGGAGCCCGGGACGGCGACGGTCCGGCCGCAGGGGATCGCAAGGAGCGGGAAACGTCCTGATCCGGCCAGGAAAGCGGCCTGCGACGACGGCCCGTTCACCCCCGCGTTCGCGGGGGTCGTCCTATCCTGACCTCATGCCGTACATCGAGGAGCGCGTCTCCACCGTCGAGACCGACATCGCCGAGATCAAGGACCGGCTCGGCGTCATCGAACGCACCCTCGGCACCATGGAACCCAAGCTCAACCGGGTCGCCGAAGACGTCGCCGAGCTCAAAGCCGGCCAGGTCGAGATCCGCGACCTGCTCGCCCGCGTCGTCACGCGGCTCGAGGGCGTCGGCTCGTAGCCTGCCGCTCACGCGAGAAGGGCCCCCGCCGTACGGCGGGGGCCCTTCGTGTTCGGCGGCCCGCCCCCCTCCCCGAAGAGCCGATCCGCCGCCGGTCAGGCCTGGACCGGCTCCTTGACCAGGTGCGCCACGCACTCCACGTGGTGGGTCATCGGGAAGGCGTCGAAGGCGCGCAGGCCGGCGAGGGAGTAGCCGCGTTCGGCGAACCAGGCCAGGTCCCGGGCGAGCGTGGCCGGGTCGCAGGAGACGTACACGATCCGGGTGGCCTGCAGGCCGGTCAGGCCGGCGATGACGTCGCGGCCGAGCCCCGCCCGGGGCGGGTCGACCACGACCAGGTCGGCGCGCTCGATCCCGAAGCGCTCCAGGGCGTTCTCCACCCGGCCCCGGGCGAAGCGGACCTGGGGCAGGTCGCGCAGGTTGCGCTCGGCGTCGCGGACGGCGACGGACTCGGACTCGACGCCGAAGACCGCCCCCTCGGGGCCGACCGCCTCGGCCAGCCCGGCGGCGAACAGGCCGACGCCGCAGTAGAGGTCGAGCGCCCACTCCCCCGGCTGCGGGGCGGCGAACTCCAGGACCGCGTCCAGCAGGGTGGCCGCCGTCCCGGGGTGCACCTGCCAGAAACCGCTGCCGGTCACCTGGAAGTCCCGCTCACCGACGCGTTCGACCAGGTGGTTACGGCCGTGGACGACGCGGCTGCGGCCCTTGCCCTCGTCGACGAAGACCGCCACGCTCGTGTCGAGGTCGGGTACGGCCACCGTGCGCCGGGGCTTGGGGGCGATCACGACGGCCTGGTCGCCGGCGGAGGAGGCGATGACCTCGACCGAGGAGGCGTTGCGCCAGTTCATGACCTCGGCGCCGACGTTCTCCACCTCGGGGTGGGCGATCAGGCACAGGTCCACCGGCTGGATGTCGTGGGAGCGGTGGCGGCGCAGGCCCAGGCCGCCCTCGCGGTCGACGGCGAACTGGACCCGGGTACGCCAGCCGAGCCCGTCGGGGGCCCCGGGGACCTCCTCGACGGTCCCCTTCCAGTCGATCCCGGCCAGGCGCGAGAGCTGCTCGGCCACCACGTCGGTCTTGAGGCGGCGCTGGGCGTCCAGGGAGGCGTGCTGCCAGTCGCAGCCGCCGCACAGGCCCGGACCGGCGAACGGGCACGGCGGGGTCACCCGGTCCGCGGAGGGCTCCAGGATCTCCACCGCGTCGGCCCGCAGGAACCGGGAGGTCTCCTCGGTGATCTCGGCCATGACGCGCTCGCCGGGCAGGGCGTGCCGTACGAAGACGACCCGGCCGTCGTGACGGGCGACGCACCAGCCACCGTGCGCAACCGGTCCCACCGTCAGTTCGATCGCCATTGCCCGCTGCCCCCAGAATTCGTCGTCGGTCGGTCCTCCTCGCGCCCGAGAGCGCATACGAAAGGTTATGCCTTGACGTCCTCGTCCCGAGCCCCTCGCGCCGGCCGGCGGGCCGCACCGGGCGCGAAGGGCTCGGGACGGCCCTTGAGCCGGTCGGAGGAGTGCAGCTGCCAGGGCACGCTGATGACCATGACGCCGGGCTGGAAGAGCAGGCGGCCCTTCAGCCGGAGCGCGCTCTGGTTGTGCAGCAGGTGCTCCCACCAGTGGCCCACGACGTACTCGGGGATGTAGACGCTCACCACGTCGCGCGGGGAGCGGCGGCGCAGCGACTTGACGTACTCCAGGATCGGCCGGGTGATCTCGCGGTAGGGCGAGTCGAGCATCTTGAGCGGGACCTGGATGCCGCGGCGCTCCCACTCCTCCTGCAGCGCCCTGGCCTCGGGCCCCTCCACCCCCACGGTGATCGCCTCCAGCTTGGAGGGGCGGGTGGCGCGGGCGTAGGCGAGGGCACGCAGGGTCGGCTTGTGGATCTTGGAGACGAGCACGATGGCGTGGTTGCGGGCGGGCAGCATCGACTCGGTCAGCTCGGTGTCCTCGTCGACGGAGAGCTCCTCGGCGACGTTCTCGTAGTGCCCGTGGATGCCCTTCATCATCAGGAACAGCACCGGCATGGCCACGCAGACGATCCAGGCCCCGTGGGTGAACTTGGTGACCAGAACGACCACCAGCACCACGCCGGTCATCACGCCGCCGAAGAAGTTGATGGTCCGCGAGCGGTGCATCCGGTGCCGGACCCTGGGGTCCTCCTCGGTCGCCAGGTGCCGGGTCCAGTGCCGGACCATGCCGATCTGGCTCAGCGTGAACGACACGAAGACGCCCACGATGTAGAGGTTGAGCAGGCGGCTGACGTCCGCGTCGAACCCCCACAGAAGCAGGCAGGCCGCGGCGGCGAGGATCACGATGCCGTTGGAGAAGGCCAGCCGGTCGCCCCGGGTGTGCAGCTGGCGGGGCAGGTAGCGGTCCTGGGCCAGGATCGAGCCGAGCACCGGGAAGCCGTTGAAGGCGGTGTTGGCCGCCAGGAACAGGATCAGCGCGGTGACGGCCGAGATGGCGAAGAAGGGGAGCGAGCCGCCGCCGAAGACCGCGTCGGCCACCTGGGCGATGATCGGCTGCTGGTAGTAGTCGGGCCCGGCCGGCCGGCCCTCGATGAGCACGTCCCGGAAGGCCACGGCGGGGTCGGCGACCTTCACCCCCGAGGCCAGCCCGAGGGTGATGATGCCGATGAACATCGTCACCGACACCAGGCCCATCATCAGCAGCGTGCTCGCGGCGTTCTTGCTCTTCGGCTTGCGGAAGGCGGGCACGCCGTTGCTGATCGCCTCGACGCCGGTGAGCGCGGCACAGCCCGAGGAGAACGCGCGCAGGATCAGGAAGGCCGCGGCGAAGGCGGTGACGTTCGACTGTTCGGCGATGATCTCGTAGTCGGCGGTGGGAGCGCGCAGTTCGTCGCCCAGGACGAGCACCCGGAAGCCGCCCCAGAGGACCAGGCCGAGGACGGAGAACATGAAGGCGTAGGTGGGGATGGCGAAGGCCGCCCCCGACTCCCGGATGCCGCGCAGGTTCACCAGCGTCAGCAGCACCACGATCACGATCGCGACCAGCGGCTTGTGCTCGGCGACGTAGGGGATGGTGGCGCCCACGTAGTCGACGCCGTTGGCGACCGACACCGCGACGGTCAGCACGTAGTCGACCATCAGGGCGCTGGCGACGGTCAGGCCGGCGTTGGGGCCGAGGTTGACGGTGGCGACCTCGTAGTCGCCGCCCCCGCTGGGGTAGGCGTGCACGTTCTGCCGGTACGACGCCACCACGGTGAGCATGACCACCACGACGGCCAGGGCGACCCAGGGGCTGAAGTGGTAGAAGGAGACCCCCGCGAGCGAGAGGATGACGAGGATCTCCTGGGGGGCGTAGGCCACCGAGGAGAGCGCGTCGCTCGCGAAGACCGGCAGCGCGATGCGCTTGGGCAGCAGTTGCTCGTTCAGCTGCGTGCTGCGCAGCGCTCGCCCGATGAAAAGGCGTTTGACAAGGTCCGTCACCTTCGACACGTCTGCCGATGCTAGCCCCTAATCTCGGGGCGGCTGACGCGGCACTCCCGGAGCGGGCCATACTGGCTGAATACATCGGGAGCAAGATCCGCCTACAGCGACCGGCGGGGGAGCATGCATATCGTGATCATGGGGTGTGGCCGGGTGGGTTCGACTCTGGCGCACATCCTGGAGGACAGTGGCCACTCGGTCGCGATCATCGACCGTGACCCGCAGGCGTTCCGGCGGCTGCGGGCGGGGTTCCGCGGGCGCAGGGTGACCGGGATCGGTTTCGACCGGGACGTCCTGGAGGAGGCCGGCATCGAGGCCGCCGGCGCCTACGTGGCGGTCAGCAGCGGCGACAACTCCAACATCATCTCCGCCCGGGTGGCCCGCGAGACGTTCGGCGTGGACAACGTGGTGGCCAGGATCTACGACTCCCGGCGCGCCGAGGTCTACCAGCGGCTGGGCATCCCCACCGTGGCCACGGTCCGCTGGACCGCCGACCAGATCCTGCGCCGCGTCCTGCCGGAGGGCGCCGAGCCGCTCTGGCGCGACCCCAGCGGACGCGTGGTGCTGGCCGAGGTGGCCTACCATCCGGGCTGGGTCGGTACGCCGACACGGGACCTGGAGGCGGCGGCGGGCAGCCGCCTGGCGTTCATCAACCGGATGGGCGAGACCCTGCTGCCCCGGACCGACTCGGTGGTGCAGGAGGGCGACGTGCTGCACGTCCTGGCGGTCGAGACCGACATGGACCGCATCAACAAGGTGCTGTCCTCGGGCCCCGAAGAGGAGCACTGATGCGCGTCACCATCGCCGGCGCGGGAGCGGTCGGCCGCTCGATCGCCGCCGAGCTCCTGGAGAACGGCCACCAGGTCCTGCTGGTCGACATCGACCCCAAGGCCATCAAGATCGACACCGTGCCGAGGGCGGAGTGGCTGCTCGCGGACGCCTGCGAGATCTCCTCGCTGGACGAGGCGGGCCTGGCCGACTGTCACGTGGTCGTCGCCGCCAGCGGTGACGACAAGGTCAACCTCGTGGTCTCGCTGCTGGCCAAGACCGAGTACGGGGTGCCCCGGGTGGTGGCCAGGATCAACCATCCCAAGAACGAGTGGCTGTTCAACGAGTCGTGGGGGGTGGACGTGGCCGTCTCGACCCCGCGCCTGCTCAGCGCCCTGGTCGAGGAGGCGGTCAGCGTCGGCGACCTGGTGCGCCTGATGACCTTCCGCCAGGGCCAGGCCAACCTGGTCGAGCTCACCCTGCCCGAGGACGCGCCGGTCGTCGGCCAGCGCGCCGGTTCGGTGCCCTGGCCCAACGACACCGCCCTGGTGGCGATCCTGCGCGAGGGACGGGTGCTGGTGCCCACCGCCGACGACCCCCTGGAGGCCGGGGACGAGCTGATGTTCGTCGCCAGCCAGGAGGTCGAGGAGGAGCTGGCGGAGCTGCTGTCCCCGCACCACCGCACGCCGCGCTGAGCCGTCTCCCGGCCCTGTGCCGCCGGGGGGAGGCCCGCTCGGCCCTGTGCCGGGAGGCCCGGTCAGGAGGCGGTGGGCTGCACCGGGGTCCGGCCGCGGGCCAGCAGCCACACCATGGCGGCCAGTGCCGCGATCTGGAGCGGCCAGCCCATCACGATCTTGAGGATGCCCAGCTCGGCGACGGCCTGGTCCCGGCCGATCAGGTAGACGGGCAGCTGCACCGCCACCCGGACCACGCACGGGATCATCAGCAGCCAGGTCAGCCTGGTGCAGAGCTTCACCACGGCCGGGTCGGAGCGCCAGGCGGTCGGATCACCGGTGACGGACCCGATCATGAAGCCCACCACCGGCCAGCGGGTGACGATCGACAGCAGCATGACCACCGAGTAGCCCGCGTTGTAGAGGATGCCGGGCAGGAACACGTCCTCGGCCTGGCCGGTCCGCGAGGCGAAGAACGCGCCGATGCCGATGCCGATCAGGCTGTTGATCACGAACTGCGGCGTCGAGCGCTGCAGCAGCCGCACGACGAGCAGCAGCACCGCCGTCCCGACGCTGACGATGAGGGAGCGCCTCAGGTCCGAGGTGGCGATCCACATGCCGGTGAAGGCGATGGTCGGGACGGCGGCCTCCACGACACCGCGTATCCCGCCGAACGCCTTGGCGAGCTGGCTGCGGAGCACGGCTTCCACCGTGTCGTGCGCGGCGGTCTCCTCGCTGGTGGTCATCTCTTCGTTCACCGTCTCGTGGTCGATCGCTCACGCACCGGCGGCCGGGCGCAGCTCGTATCTGGGGTTGAACATGACCTTGCGTCCATCCTGCATGCTGACGAGTCCCTCTGCCAGCACCAGGCGGCCGGGTTCGATGCCCGCGATCCTCCTGCGGCCCAGCCAGATCAGGTCGATCACGTCGGAGCCGTCGTAGAGCTCGGCCTCCAGCGCCGGGGCGCCCCCGCGGGGGCGCAGCGTCACCGTCCGCAGGGTGCCGGTGACGCAGAACCGGCGGCGCCCGCCGCACGAGACGATGGCGGTGGCGCCGTGACGGTCGAGGTCCTGCTGAAGCTCGTCGGCCTCCAGCTCCGCCTGACCGGCGGTCAGGCGGCGGAGGAAGCCCCGCAGGCCGCCCTGTTTATGCGGTTCCTGAGAACCCACGGACCCTCTCCTTCACATACGAGTCGCATCAGCGTACGCGATCCGGCCCGTCAGCGAATCTCGGCGATCTCCGGCCCCCGGCCGAAGGGGTTCAGGTCGGGCTTGTCCCTGCCGCCTCCCTGCTGCTCCGCGCCCTGCCTGGCCTCGGGCGGCAGCCGGAGCTCGATCGCCTCCTTGGGCGCCATCGGCTCGTCCCCGCGTACCACGACTATGTCCCGGACGACACCTTCCAGCGTCGCCGCGGAGTCGGCGCCCTGGGCGGCGCGGCCGCTGATCACCGCGCGCAGGAACCAGCGCGGCCCGTCCACGCCGATGTAGCGGACCGGCTGGTCGCCGCCGCTCTCGGCCGGGATCCTGGCGGCCAGCTCGACGCCGAAGGGCCCCTCCCGCTCCTCGGCGGTGCCGCCGGCGCTCTTGACGCCCTCGGCCAGCTCCGCCCTGACCTCGTCCCAGATGCCGCTCCGCTTGGGCGCCGCGAACGCGTGCACCTGAAGGGCGCTCTCGTCGTACAGCACCACCGCGCCGACGATCTGCTCTCCGGCCAGGTTGAGCTGGATCTCGAAACCGGCGTCGACGGGCAGGCGCATCCCGCCGAGATCGACCCTCTCCCGCTCCGGGTACGGCTCCTCGGAGTCCCATGGGCCGGACTCCCGTGCCGGGACCTGCTCGGCCTCCTCCACCGCGGCCTTGACGGCCGGGGACTCCTCACGACGGCGACGTCGGAACACTTTCCTCACGCTCCTTGAAGATTCACTGGTCACTCATCCTGCCGGGCGGCGGGCGGTCGCCGGGCCGGGGCCCGTGCGGGCCCGGGTCACCGGATCCGCCGCACCCACCGCACCGGCCCCGCTCCCCGCGGGACCGCGGGCGCCCCGGACACCCCTGGCGTCCCTGGCGTCCCCGGCGGCACCGACGGCGGCGTCGGTGCCTTCATCGGCCGGTGGACCCGAACCCGCCGGCGCCTCGCGCCGAACCGGGCAGCCGGTCCACCTCGTGGAACACCGCCCTCTCCACCTTCTGGATCACCAGCTGCGCGATGCGGTCCCCTCGGCGCAGCCGTACGGCGTCCTTGGTGTCGGTGTTGAGCAGCGTCACCCTGATCTCGCCCCGGTAGCCCGCGTCCACGGTGCCGGGCGCGTTGACGAGCGTCACCCCGTGCCGGGCGGCCAGACCGGAGCGGGGGTGGACGAACGCGGCGTACCCGTCCGGCAGCGCGATGGCCACCCCGGTGCCGACCACGGCCCGCTCACCGGGCAGGAGCTCGACGTCCTCGGCCGCGTGAAGATCCGCCCCCGCGTCGCCCGGATGGGCGTACGACGGCGGCGGCAGGTCCGCGTCGAGCCGGTGGATCAACACCTCGACGGTGTGGGTCACGGGTTCACCTCGTACTCGTGGTGCTCGTCGATGATCGCCTGGCCGCCGTGCTCCACGAAGTGCTCCATGCCCACTTCGATGAAGAGCGCCGCGGCCCGCACGGCGACCGGGCCGTCCGCGGAACCGATCCGGCCCTCAGCTTCAAGGTACGCCTTCCGGCCGGACATGCCGTTGCACCAGGCGCGCAGATACAGCTCGGTACCGACCGGGACCGGCCTGAGGTAGTCGGTCTCCAGCCGCCCGGTGACGTAGGGCTTCCGGAAGAGCCAGACGGACATGCCGATGACCTCGTCCATCGCGGCGGCGAGCACGCCGCCGTGGGCCAGGCCCGGTGCGCCCTGGTGGCTCTCCCCCACGACGAACCTGGCCTGGACGGTGATCCCGTCAGGGGTGGTGGCGGTCAGGTGCAGGCCGGTGGGGTGGTCGTCCCCGCAGCCGAAACAGCGGCTGTAGTGGGGACCGAGCGGGGAACCGGGGGCGGGCCCGCCGGGAAGCGGCCCCGGACGGACGGCGTCCGGCGGGGGGGTGGTCACGCTTGAACGGGTCACGGGGCAGAACGTTACCCCTTGGACTGCGGTGATTCCTCATTCACCGGCTTTCCCGCCCGGCGGGCGGCCCTTCCGGGCCCGGGACGGGCTCCGCGGGACCGCGCGGCACCGGACCGGGCACCTCCGGGCCGGGGCCATCCGGACCGCCAGAACCGCCGGGGCCGCCGGGGCCGGTGGAGCCGCCGGGGCCGCTGGAGCCGCCACCGGGCCCCTCGGAGGCGGGGCCACCGGGGTCCGGGCCTCCGGGGCCTCCGGGGCCGCCGGGATCCGGGCCGCCGGCGGGGTCCGGGCCGGGGTGGGGCGAGGCCGGTGGCAGGGCGCGCGGCGGGGAGGCGCTGAGCTCGGGCAGTGCCCGGTAGATCACGGCGGCGACCGGCACCGCCACGGCCGCGCCGGCGATGCCCGCCAGGATGCCGCCCACGGCCAGCGCCAGGATGATCGCCAGCGGGTGGAAGTGCAGCACCCGGCCCACGATCAGGGGTTGCAGCACGTGGTTCTCCAGCTGCTGCTCCACCAGCAGGATGCCGAGGAAGATCAGGGCGTAGATCGGGCCCTTGGCGCCCAGGGTGACCAGCGTCGCCACCGCCCCGGCGAAGAAGATGCCGACGATCGGGATGAAACTGGCCAGGAAGATCAGCACCGCCAGCGGCGCCCAGAGCGGCACCCCCATGCCCGCGAGCACGATGCCCATGATCACGCCGTGCACGGCGGCCACCGCGACCGTGCCCTGCACGTACTGCGAGAGCGTCACCCAGGCCGTCCGGCCCGCCCGGTCGACGCGCGGTGCCATGCTCCCGAACCCCTTGAGGAACCACGACCAGATCCGGTCGCCGTCCTTGAGCAGGAAGAACGTCACGAACAGCAGCAGCACGATGGAGGCCAGCACCTCCACCGCCACCGTGGCGCCGGTCAGGACCGTCTGGGTGATCTGGTTGCGCTGGGCGGTGACCTGCTTGCTGACCTCGTCGACCATGCTGGTCAGCTGGTTCGGCTTCAGGTGCAGGGGCCCGGTGTAGAGCCAGTTCTCGACGGACTTGGCTGTCTGGCGCACCTGGTCGACGAGGCCGGGGAACTCGTCGTTCGCTCGGACCCCGATGATCCAGCCGGTGCCGCCGAGCACGGCGAGCGCGATGAGCATGGTGATCCAGGTGGCGTAGATGGGCCGCATGCCCATCGCGCCCAGCCGCCGGGTGATCGGGAACAGCAACGCGGTCAGCAGCAGCGCCACGGCGACCGGCAGCACCACGATGCGCAGCGTGGCGATGAACTGCGCGAAGTAGAAGACGGCCCAGCCGATGATGATCAGGCACAGGCTCCACAGGGCGAGGCGGAGCAGCGTGCGAGGCACCAGGCTGGTCAGGCGTTCCCTATCGGAGATCACGAATCCAAGCCTGTCACGCCGGTACGGAAAATGCGCGTGGGTTACCGGTCGGACACGGCGACGACCCGGACACGACCGGGACCGGTCCAGGACGCGCCCGGCGTCGGGACTAGGCCTGGAGCGTCTGGGACCTGACCGGGACGCGGACCGGGGCCTGGCCGGGAGCGACCGGGGTCGAACCGGGACGTGACCGAGACCCGGCCGGGAGGCAACCGGGGCCGACCGGGACGTGAAGGCCGACCGGGAGGCGGCCGGCCCTCGCCTGGAGCCGGCACCCGCCCGGTGGGGCGGGTGCCGGTCCGTGCGGTGGCCCGCGCCCGCCCGGCCGGGCTCAGCGCTCGGCCGGTGGGCGGGAGATCACCCTGTCCTCGAGGTAGCAGCTGCAGTTCCCACATCCTGGCGGCATGACCCGTCCTCCCCTCACCTGTCGTGTCTCGACCGTACGACGGTGCGGCCCGACGGAAAGGACAGAGTCGCGGGCGTCGCGGTCAGGTGAGGGCGACCTCCACCAGCAGTTCGCCCTCGCCGGGGTGGAGCACGAACTCGTCGATGACGCCCGCGCCGCACAGGTCGTCCTGGGCCTGGCGCACCAGGTCGACCCCCGCGCCGGTGACGGTCAGCCGGGAGACCTCGGCGCGCATGGACAGGCGGGCGTCGGACTTGGCCTTGCGGACCCGGCCGAGGACCGCGGCCACCGCGGGCAGCAGCTCGGGATCGCCCTCGCGCCGGCCCGGCCCGGGCCAGGACGCCCGGTGCACCGAGCCCTCCCGCCACCAGGACCAGACCTCCTCGGTGACGAAGGGCAGGAACGGCGCGAACAGCCGGAGCATGACGTCGAGGGCCTCGCGCAGGGCCGCGTGCGCCGAACGCGCGGCCGCGCTCGCCTCACCCGGGCCCGCCGCCCCGCCCGCGTCCGCCGTGCCACCGAAGCCCGCGTCAGCGGCGCGTCCCGCCCGCCCGGGGCGGCCGGCGCCGGTCACGCCGTCGTAGGCCCTGGCCTTGACCAGCTCCAGGTAGTCGTCGCAGAACTCCCAGAAGAACCGCTCGGTCCGCTCCAGCGCGCGGGTGTAGTCGTAGCCCTCCATCGCCTCGGTGGCCTCCTCGACCACCTCCGCCAGACGGGCCAGCATCGACAGGTCGATCGGCTCGGTGACCTCGCCGCCGCCCTCGCCGAGGCCGAGGACGAACCTGGAGGCGTTCAGGATCTTGATGGCCAGACGGCGGCCGATCTTGATCTGGCCGGTGTCGAAGGTGGTGTCGGTGCCCGGACGGCCGTGCGCCGCCCAGTAGCGGACCGCGTCGGAGCCGTACTGCTCCAGCAGCCCGAGCGGGGTGACCACGTTGCCCACGGACTTGGACATCTTCTTGCGGTCGGGATCGATGATCCACCCGGAGATCGCGACGTCGCTCCAGGGCAGGGTGTCCTGCTCCAGGTGGCTGCGGGCCACGGTGGAGAACAGCCAGGTCCGGATGATCTCGTGGGCCTGCGGGCGCAGGTCCATCGGGAAGACCCGGCCGAACAGGTCGGGGTCGCGCTCCCAGCCCCCGGCGATCTGCGGCGTGAGCGAGGAGGTGGCCCAGGTGTCCATGACGTCGGGGTCGGCGGTGAAACCGCCCGGCTTGCCGCGCTGGTCCTCGGTGTAGCCGGGTGGCACGTCGCCGGCGGGGTCCACCGGCAGGGCGGACTCCGGCGGCGTGATGGGCGAGGAGTGGTCGGGCTCGCCCTCGCCGTCCAGCGGGTACCAGACCGGGATCGGCACGCCGAAGAACCGCTGCCGGGAGATCAGCCAGTCCCCCGCCAGGCCGCGCACCCAGGCGTCGTAACGGGCCCGCATGTACGAGGGGTGCCAGGACAGCTCGGCGCCCCGCTCCAGGAGCGCCTCGCGCAGCGCGAGGTCGCGCCCGCCGTTGCGGAGGTACCACTGCCGGGTGGTGACGATCTCCAGCGGGCGGTCGCCCTTCTCGTAGAACTTCACCGCGCGCCGCACCGGCCGGGGATCGCCCTCCATGCCGCCCGAGGCCCGCAGCAGCTCCACGATCCGCTCGCGGGCCCCGTGCGCGGTCCTGCCGGCCAGCTCCGCGTACGGCTCCGCGGGCACGCCCTCGGGTGCGTCCGGCAGCAGCCTGCCGTCCCAGCCGACGACCGGGCGGGTGGGCAGGCCGAGCTCGCGCCACCACACCACGTCGGTGACGTCGCCGAAGGTGCAGATCATCGCGATGCCGGACCCCTTGTCGGGCTCGGCCAGGTGGTGGGCCAGCACCGGCACCTCGACGTCGAACAGCGGCGTCCTGACCGTGGTGCCGAACAGCGGCCGGTAGCGCTCGTCGTCGGGGTGTGCGACCAGGGCGACGCAGGCGGGCAGCAGCTCGGGACGGGTCGTCTCGATCCAGACCCGGTCGCCGAACCCCCTGGCCCGCTGTTCCTGCGAGAGCGTGAAGCCCAGCCGGTGGAAGGCCCCGGGCCACTCGCGGTCCTCCAGCTCGGCCTGGGCCACGGCGGTGCGGAAGGTGACGTCCCACAGGGTGGGCGCCTGTGCCACGTACGCCTCGCCGCGGGCCAGGTTGCGCAGGAAGGCGCGCTGGGAGGCGGCACGCGCGTCGGTGCCGATGGTGGCGTACGTCATCGACCAGTCGACCGACAGGCCCAGGCGGCGCCACAGCTCCTCGAAGGCCTTCTCGTCCTCGGCGGTGAGGCGTTCGCACAGCTCGATGAAGTTCCCGCGCGAGATCGGGACCTGCCGCTTGGCGTCGGGCCGGGCGGGCGGTGAGAACGAGGGGTCGTAGGGGACGGAGGGGTCGCAGCGCACGCCGAAGTGGTTCTGCACCCGGCGCTCGGTGGGCAGGCCGTTGTCGTCCCAGCCCATGGGGTAGAAGACCTCGCGCCCGCGCATCCGCCGGAAGCGGGCGATCGTGTCGGTGTGGGTGTAGGAGAAGACGTGTCCCACGTGCAGGGAACCGGACACGGTCGGCGGCGGGGTGTCGATCGAGTAGATCTCCTCGCGCGTGCGCGACCTGTCGAAACGGTAGGTCCCCTCGGCCTCCCAGCGGCTCGCCCATACCGACTCCAGGCCGTCGAGAGTGGGTTTCTCGGGCATGGGCGCGGGGCGCGGTCGCTGTTGTGTCATGCCTCCCTATGGTATGGCTTCGAACAGGGCGGCGCTCGGAGAGACTAGGGTTCTGAGCGACCGCGAACGGGAGGACCACATGGCCGACACAACCGAGAAACAGGACATGGCGTGGAAGGCCATCGGCGGCCTGCTGGGCCTGGCCACGGCCTGGGGCGTGAGGAAGATCGTCGGCTTCGCCTGGGAGAAGGCGACGGGCAGGAAGGCCCCGGTCGACAACGAGTCGCTGGAGGTCGACCTCGGTGAGGCGATCGGCTACGCCGTGGTGATGGGCGTCGGCATGCAGGTGACGCAGATCGTGGTGGCCCGCACCGCCAGGAAGCGCTACGACGCCTGGAGGGCCGTCAAGGCCGCCGCCAAGGACGTCACCGGCTGACGGCCGACCGGCGGGAACGACACCGGCCCGGGGCCGCGTCCACCACGGACGCGATCCCGGGCCGAGCCGCCGGAGCGGTGCCGGGGCAGGCGTCGGTGCAGTGCCGGGGCAGCGTCACGACGACGTCAGGACGGCGTCACGACGTCACGACGGCGTCAGGACGCCTCCAGCGCGGCCAGGAACTCCTTGGCCCAGCGGTCCACGTCGTAGGTGGAGACCCTGCGGCGCAGCGAGCGCATCCGGCGCGACAGGTCGTGCGGGGTGGCCCGCATCGCGGCCAGCATGGCCCGCTTGAGCCCGTCGACGTCGTAGGGGTTGACCATGAACGCCTGGCGCAGCTCGTCGGCCGCCCCGGCGAACTCGCTGAGCACCAGCGCGCCGCGCAGGTCGTTGCGGCAGGCGATGTACTCCTTGGCGACCAGGTTCATCCCGTCGCGCAGCGGCGTGACGACCATCACGTCCGCGGCCAGGTAGAGCGAGGCCAGCTCGTCGCGGCCGTAGGACTGGTGCATGTACTGCACCGGCTGCTGCCCCAGCTCGCCCTGCTCGCCGTTGATCCGCCCGACCTGCAGCTCGATCGAGTCGCGCAGCCGCATGTACTCCTCGACCCGTTCCCGGCTCGGGGTGGCGATCTGCACGAACGCCGCCTCGCCGGGCTTGATCGTCCCCTCCGAGAGCAGCTCGCCGAACGCCTTGAGGCGCTGGCCGATGCCCTTGGTGTAGTCGAGCCTGTCCACGCCGAGCAGCATGCACTCCGGGTCGCCCAGCTCCGCGCGGATCTCCCTGGCGCGGGCGATGATGTGCGGTTCCCTGACCAGCGAGTCGAGCTCGCCGAAGTCGACGGAGATCGGGAAGGCCGCGGCCCGTACCAGCCGGTCCCCCACCTGGATGTCGTTCTTGTGGTGCTGGTAGCCGAGCAGGATCCGGCAGAGCCGGATGAAGTTGGACGCGCCGCCGGGCCGCTGGAACCCGACCAGGTCCGCGCCGAGCAGGCCCTCGACGAGCTCGCGCCGCCACGGCAGCTGGGAGAACAGTTCCACCGGCGGGAACGGGATGTGCAGGAAGAAACCGATGCGCAGGTCGGGGCGGAGCTTGCGGAGCATGGCCGGGACCAGCTGGAGCTGGTAGTCCTGGACCCACACGACCGCGTTCTCCGCGGCCTCCTCGGCGGCGGCCTGGGCGAAGCGCTCGTTGACGGCGCGGTAGGACTCCCAGGTCACGCGCGAGTAGATCGGGGCCGCGACCACGTCGTGGTAGAGCGGCCAGAGCGTGCCGTTGGAGAAGCCCTCGTAGTAGAGCTCGACCTCCTCCTCCGACAGCGGGACGGGCACGAGCTGCATGCCGTCGTGCTCGAAGGGCTCCAGCCGTTCGTCCGGGGCGCCGTGCCAGCCGACCCACGCCCCCTCCCTGCGCTGCAGGACGGGGGCGATCGCGGTGACGAGGCCGCCGGGGCTGCGCCGCCACATGTCCTCCCCGACCCGGTCGACGGGAAGACGGTTGGCGACGATCACGAACGCGCTGCGGCCCAGCACAGATTCCTCCAGGTAGTCGAGAGCTTACGTAAAGGACTACCCGTTCAACGAACTTCTATGACTTTCCAGGTGGAAGGGCACCGCGCTGGATCCTCAGGTCCGCCCGTACGGCGTCGCCGAGCTTGTTGGTGGCGGCGCGGTTGAGGAACCCGCCGGCCACGGCTCCGGTGAGGAAGGGGCCGAAGGTGGTGAGGTGACGTCCCATGGTGCGCATCAGCCGGTTGCGGAGCGCGGTCTTGGCGGCGGTGCCGAGGGCCACGGTCATCGTCCCGGGGGCCATGGGGTCGACCCCGCGCTGCTTGGACCAGGCCATCGCGAAGGCCATGGCGCGCTGGGAGCCGGTGCCGGGGACCTGGAGGCCGTACACCTCGTGCAGCTCGGCGATGAGCTTGACCTCGATCGCGGCGACGACGAGGGTCTCGGCGACCAGCTGGGCGGGGGCGGACAGCAGCAGGGGCGGCGCGGCGAACTCGGCCGCGGCGACTGCCCCGCCGATGGCGCCGACCGCCATGGTGGCCTTGGTCGCGGTGCGTACCAGGTCGTCGGCGAGCGCCTCGGAGGTGAGGCCGTGGTGGTGGTCGGAGAGGGTGGCGAGGTCGCGGATGGGGATGCGCGGCGCCACCGCCATGAAGACGTCGGTCAGCCAGCGGCCCCGGCCTGCCCCGGACGCCTTGGCCTTCCTCGCCCCCTGGGCGAGCGATCTCGTGAGACGGCCGAGCAGCCTGCGCCGCTCGGCCCCGTCCATGTCGCCCGGTTCTGCGAGCCTGCCGACGATCTCCGCGACTTCTCGTTCATGCGCGCCGGCCGACTTCTCGGCCGTGAAGTCGTCCGGCGCGGCACCGGTCTGCCTGTTCTCTGACGTCATGTCTCGGAACCTCCTCAAGGCTGTCCGAAGGCCCTACCCCCAAGGGGAGGGACACACCTCGGACAGGCCGTCGGAATCATCGTCAGGCCGCGCACTCCCGGCAGATCTGCTGGTTGTTCTTCTCCACGGCGAGCTGGCTGCGGTGGTGCACCAGAAAACAGCGCGCGCAGGTGAACTCGTCGGCCTGGCGAGGAATCACCCGGAGCGAGAGCTCCTCGTTGGACAGGTCCGCGCCCGGCAGTTCGAGCGATTCGGCGAGATCGGTCTCGTCGATGTCGATGCTGCCCGAGGACTTGTCGGTACGGCGTGCCTGCAGTTCCTGCAGGCTGTCCTCGCTGAGGTCGTCGTCGGTCTTGCGTGGACTGTCGTAGTCGGTAGCCATCGGTCTGCTCCATCCCCCTCATCTATCTGTCTGCGCTCACTCGCGCGTGTGTAACGTTCGAGAGGCACGGCTTGTGCCCGATCCGCCAGAGAGATTCCTGCTTGGGTACCCCGCCGGAATGGTCACTGAACCTCCCTACACGTGAGGGACGTACTGCCAATGGCCACGGTTAGCCAAATATGGCGTAAACCACAGCATCGGCGGCATGCACCACCGTGTTCGACGGCACATCCAACCACATGTACGGCGTGAACGAGACGCCCCCCGCCGGATCAACGTGGCCGGAGTCGCACGGTGACCACCAGCCCTCCTCCGTCCCTGGGTAGAGCGGTCACGTTGCCCCCGTGGGCCCGCACGACCGCGCGGACGATGGAGAGCCCGAGCCCCGCCCCCTTGTCCGAGTCGACCCGGTCGGCGTTGAGCCGCCGGAACGGCTCGAAAAGGCTGTTCACCTCGTACGCGGGGACGTGCAGCCCCGTGTTGGCCACCTGAACAACCAGGGCCCCCTCCACCATTCCCGTCCTCACCCACAAACGTCCGGACTCGGGAACGTTGTGCTTTATGGCGTTCTCCACGAGATTGGCCACGCACCGCTCCAGCAGGACCGGATCACCGACGGTCTCGGCCGACTGGAGCTCGGCGGTCACGGTGACCCCGGCCTCCTCGGCCCGCGCGGCGAGCTGGTCGACGGCCGTCTCGGCCACGTCCTTCATGTCCACCGGCTTGCGCACGCTCAGCTCGCGCTCGCTGCGGGCCAGCAGCAGCAGGCCCTCGATCAGGCGCTCGTTGCGGGCGTTGACCTCCAGCAGGGTGCGGCCCAGCGCCTTGAGGTCACCCGACGCCTCGGGGTCGCCCAGGGCGATCTCCAGGACCGTCCGGTTGATCGTCAGGGGGGTGCGGAGCTCGTGCGAGGCGTTGGCCACGAACCGTCGTTGTGTGTCGAAGGCCACATTGAGCCTGGTGAGCATCGCGTCGAAGGTGTCGGCGAGCTCCTTGAGCTCGTCGTCGGGGCCCTTGAGGTCGATCCGCTCGTGGGCGAGGGTGCTGCCCGACAGCTTGCGGGCGGTGGCGGTCATCTGCTGGATCGGCTTGAGCGCCCGGTCGGCGACGATGTAGCCGATGATCACGGCCAGGATGCCCACGCCGAGCAGGGCCAGCAGCGAGCGGGCCAGCAGCTCCCGCTGGGTCACGGTGGTCGTGACGTGCTGCTGCCAGCGCCACTCCTGCTTGATGTTGCTCGCCAGCTCCGGCCCGACGAGCTGGTCCAGGTCGGTGATGGGGAACTCCGGCCAGGCCGAGTAGAGCGACCAGCCCACCATCAGGTAGATCACGACCACGAGCAGGGCCCCGGCCGTGAAGAACAGCACGGCGTAGGTGATGGTCAGCCGCCAGCGGATGCTGACCCGGTCGATGATCGACCGCGCCCTGTCCAGGAGGCTGCGCGGCGCCGGGGAGGCACCGGCCGGGGGCGGCCCGTCCCAGGCGGGCGGGCCGGTCGGCGGCGGGGGGTGGCCGGCGAGCCCCTTGCCCTGCGGATCCACCGGCCCGGAGCCGAGCTGCTCGCTCTTCCACCCGCTCCGCTCGGAGTGCGGGCTGATCATCGGGTGGGTCGGCACGGACTCGCCGCCCTGGCCCGTCGGGACGAAGGTCGGGCGGTCCTGTTCCCCGCCTGCCGGAGCGCTCACAGCTTGTACCCGACCCCGGGAACCGTCTCGATCACCTGGGGCTCGCCCAGTTTCTTCCTCAGGGTCATCATGGTGACGCGCACCACGTTGGTGAACGGGTCGATGTTCTCGTCCCACGCCTTGTCCAGCAGGTCCTCCTGGCTGACGACCGCCCCCTCGGCGCGCATCAGCTCCTCCAGGACCGCGAACTCCTTCTTGGTGAGCGCGATCTCCTCGCCGTTCCTGCTGACCAGCCGCTTGCCCGGGTCCAGGCGCACCCCGGAGCGCTCCAGCACCGGCGGGAGCGCCGGGGCCGAGCGGCGGCCGAGCGCGCGCACCCGCGCCACGAGCTCGATGAACACGAAGGGCTTGGCCAGGTAGTCGTCGGCCCCCAGGCCCAGCCCTTCGACCTTGTCGTCCACGTCGCCGGACGCGGTCAGCATCAGGATCCGCGACGCGGTACGGGAGGCCACCAGCCGGCGGCAGACCTCGTCCCCGTGCACCTTGGGCAGGTCCCTGTCCAGGACGACGACGTCGTAGTCGATGTAGCCCGTCCGCTCCAGCGCTCCGGCACCGTCGTAGGCCACGTCCACGGCCATCGCCTCGCGCCGGAGCCCGGTCGCGATCGCGTCGGCGAGCACCCGCTCGTCCTCAACCACAAGCACTCGCACGGCCTATGGCACCTCCCGTCACATTTCCTGGACAGCCGCTGGAACGGCTCCCCATTGTCGCTCCATCCCCTGTAAGCACACGGTAAGGGTCCCCGATGTGAGCACTGCGCGTGATGTCGGGAACACGGAGGTTTAGCGCGCTGTTCACCGTGGGTACAGCCGGATCCAGTCTCTACCGCGCTACTTTCCATCCCCTGAGCCCGTGAGAAAGAAGGTGAGATGGGCGAGTTCACCTCCACAATCGAACACCGCCTCGACCAGGCCTACAGGAACCTGCAGGAGGCCCGGTCCAGCGGGGACGACTACCTCGCCGACACCTTCACCGCCGAGATCGAGGATCTCCAACGTCTGGCGACAGACAACGGCGTTCCCCTCCAGCGCTGATGGCGGGAAGAGCCCCCCGGCCGGGCCGGGGGGCTCTTCCATGCCCGGCCCGGCCCATACCCGGCCCGATCGAGCTCCCGGCCCGGTCAGGCGTCGCGTTCCGGGGCGAGCCCGAGCAGCAGGTCGTGCAGCTCCTCGAACAGGCCGGGTGCCGCGCAGAGCGTCAGGCCCGGATTGGCCGGTCGTCCTTCCAGCCCGCCGACCCGGGCCCCGGCCTCGGCGGCGATCAGGCCCCCGGCCGCGTAGTCCCACTCCTGGGGGCCGCGCTCGTAGTAGCCGTCCAGCCTCCCGGCCGCCACCGCGCACAGGTCCGAGGCGGCCGAGCCGCCCCGGCGGATGTCGCGCACCCGGGGCAGCACGTGGCGCAGCACCTCGGCCTGCACCGCCCTGCGCCCGCTCCCGTAGCCGAACCCGGTGGCGATCAGGGCCCGCTCCAGCGGCACGCCGGTGTTGCAGCTCAGCCGTTCCCCCGCCAGCCACGCCCCCCGGCCCCTGACCGCGGTGAACACCTCGGCGCGGGGCACGACGTTGACCACTCCGGCGATCACCTCGCCGTCCACCTCCACGGCGATGCTGACCGCCCACTCCGGCACCCCGTACAGGAAGTTGACCGTCCCGTCGATCGGGTCGACGATCCAGCGGACCCTGCCGTCGCCGGTGGTGCCGCCCTCCTCGCCCAGGATCGCGTCGTCGGGCCTGACCGCCTTGATCCTGTCCCTGATCAGCTCCTCCGAGGCCCGGTCCAGGGCCGTCACCACGTCGGTGGGGCTGGATTTGGTGACCAGCACCTCGGGCCGGGCCGGCCGCTTGGCCAGCAGCATCTCACCGGCCTCCCGGGCGATCTCCTCCGCCAGCCGGCCGAAGGTCACGGCACTGTCCACGATCCGCTCACCGCTCCTCGCTCGTTCCACCGGGTTCACCACGGCACCCGCCGCGATCTCCCGTCTCCCGCACGCCCCGGCGGGTCCGGCGTGGCGGAACGTTCCGCCACGCCGGATCCGCCGGGACACCCGCCCCGCGGATCACCATCGTCCCACCCGATCCGAGGGGCGAGGCTCACGAGAGCGACTCCGGCCGTTTCCACTCGCGGCCCAGGACGTGCTGACCCAGGAACGCCAGAACGGTCTCGTACCAGACGATGGCGTTGCCCGGCTTGAGCACCCAGTGGTTCTCGTCGGGGAAGTAGAGGAACTTCGACTCCACCTCCGAACGCCTCAGGTCCCACCACAGGCGCAGCGCCTCGCCGATGGGCACCCGGTAGTCCCTGTCGCCGTGCACGACGAGCATGGGGGTGGTGATCTTCTCCAGTGACAGGTGCGGGGAGAGCCTGGTGTACAGCTCGCTCCCCGGGGCGCCGAACTCGCGCTGCCAGTACATGGACGCGTCCGTGGTGCCGGCGAACTGGTCGAGGTTCCACAGCGAGGCGTGGGTGACGATGGCCCTGAACCTGTCGGTGTGCCCGGCCAGCCAGTTGGCCATGTAGCCGCCGAAGGAACCGCCCATGGCGCCGGTCCTGGTGGCGTCGACCTCGGGCCGCTCCAGCGCGGCGTCGGTGATCGCCATCAGGTCGGCGTGGGTCCGCGGGCCCCAGTCGGCCCAGCCGCGCCGGATCATCTCCGGCCCGTAGCCGGTGGACAGGCACGGGTCGGGCAGCAGCACCGCGTACCCGTGCGCGGCCATGATCCACGGGTTCCAGCGCCAGGACCAGTCGTTCCAGCTGGCCAGCGGGCCGCCGTGGATCCAGAGCAGCATCGGGGCCGGGTCCTCGCCCGAGGCCCCCTCGGGCAGCACCAGCCAGGCCCTGATCTCCGCACCGTCGTCGGCGGTCGTGGTGACCTCGGTGAGGGTGCCGGGCGTCTCGGGCCGCGGGACGGGAGAGGCCAGCGTCTCGATCGTGCCGTCCGCGGTGATCCTGACCGGGGCGGCGGGCGCGTCCACGGCGCTGCGCAGCGCGTAGACGGCGCCGTCGGGCGCGACGTTCAGCGAGGAGTACGCGGCGTCGTCGGGGGTGAGCCGTTCCGGCGCGGAGCCGTCGGCCGCGACCCGGAAGACCGGCCGCCGTCCCCGGTGGTCGGCGGTGACGAACAGGGAGCGGGAGTCGGGGGCCCAGACGAGGTCGCCCGGCCACAGCGCCCCCGCGGCCGGGCGCCCCTCGCCGGTGGCCAGGTCGACGATCCACAGGACGGTCTCGGGGATCCGGTCGACGGTGGCGTGGTTGCTGCGGACGCACGCGACCATCCGGCCGTCGGGGGAGATCCTGACCGGGCCCTCGAAGTCGTGGCCGTCCTGCCCGGCCACGACCCGCCGGGAGCCGTCCGCGGTCGTGGAGATCGCGACCAGCTCCGACCGGCGCTCGCCGTGCGGCAGGGGCACGCTCCAGGTGGTCACCACGGTGGAACCGTCCGGCGTCACCGCGTAGGAGGCCTCGTCGGTCAGGGCCCGGCCCGGCTGCGGGGTGAGGTCCCTGACCTCGGTCAGCCGCTCGCCGTCCCCCAGGGTGCCCGCGAACAGCCGGGTCTCGCCTGGCCCCAGGTCGTGGTCCCAGTAGCGCACCGGGTAGTCCTCGTGCAGGACCGCGCTGATCCCGCCCTCCTTGCGTGCCTTGCGCCGCCCGGCCTCGTCGGCCTCGTCACCGGGGAGCACGTCGGAGCCGAAGACCACGGTCCGCCCGCCGGTGGCGAACCCGGTCACGCCGCCCGGCCTGGAGGCGATCTGCCGGGCCTCGCCGCCGCCCGCCGGCAGCGCCCAGAGGGCCGGGACCTCCTCGTCCGCGTCCTTGACCGTGGGGTCGGGCCGGCGGGAGCCGAAGAGCAGGTCACCGGCTCCGGTGAACTCCGCCCCGGCCTCGCCCTTGACCGACCGGGTCAGCCTGCGCGGCCCGCCGTCTCCCAGGGGGATCTCCCACAGCGAGGTTCCGTACGACTTCCCGTCGGGGTTGAGCGCCTGGACCACGCCCGCCAGGCGCGTGCCGTCGGGGGAGAGCCGCAGGGACACCAGCCGCGGTACACCGACATAGTCATGAATGTCATTGAATGGAGTCACGGATTTGAACCTACCCGGCGATCGTTCTTCAACCTCGGATCTCCGGGCATGCATCCGTCGGGCACCGGGTGACGAACTACCCATGGTGAGCATGCGAGAGGACACCCCGGCATGCGGTTTGATGAATGCCATGGGGAATTACGACGCACTTCTCGTCGTCTCGTTCGGGGGACCGGAGAAACCGGACGACGTGATGCCGTTCCTGGAGAACGTGGTGCGGGGCCGCGGCGTCCCGCGCGAGCGGCTGCTGGAGGTCGAGGAGCACTACCAGCGCCTCGGCGGCGCCAGCCCGATCAACGACCAGTGCCGTGACCTGATCGAGGCCGTGCGGCCCACCGTCGATCTGCCGATCTACTGGGGCAACCGCAACTGGCACCCGTTCCTGGAGGACACGGTCCGCCGGATGGCCGACGACGGTGTGCGCAGGGCCGCGGCCTTCGTCACCTCGGCCTACGGCTCCTACTCGGCCTGCCGTCAGTACCGCGACGACATCGCGCGTGCCCGGGCCGCGGTGGAGGGGGCGCCGGAGATCGTCAAGCTCCGTCACTACTTCGACCATCCCGGGTTCCTCGCGGCGATGACCGACCACACCCGCCAGGCGCTGGACCGCCTTCCGGCCGGGGTGCGCGAGGGTGCGCGGCTGGTCTTCACCGCGCACAGCATCCCGGTCTCGATGGCCGAGACGGCCGGGCCCGAGGGCGGGCTGTACGAGGCGCAGCTGCGCCGGGCGGCCGCGCTGATCACCGAAGCGGTGGGCGGGGACCGGGCCTGGGACCTGGTCTGGCAGAGCCGCAGCGGCGCTCCGCACATCCCGTGGCTGGAGCCCGACGTCTGCGACCACCTGGAGAAGATCGACGCCCCGGCGGTGGTGCTGGTGCCGATCGGTTTCGTCTCCGACCACATGGAGGTCGTCTACGACCTCGACGTGGAGGCCGCCGAGACGGCGGAGCGGATCGGCCTGCCGCTGGTGCGGGCGGCCACGGCGGGCGTCCACCCGAGGTTCGTCTCGATGGTCGGCGAGCTGGTCGCCGAGCCGGAGCCCCTGGCCTGCCCGGCCACCTGCTGCCCGGCGCCCCGGCGCCGTCCCGGCTGACGCGCGGGAGGACTCCGCACCCGGGCGGCCTCTCAGGGGTACGCGGCTGCGTACCCCCGGGAGACGGCCATCACCTTGGCCACGTAGGACCAGGAGTGGTTGTAGAACCAGATGGCCTTCTCCAGTTTCCTGCCGCCCTGGCCGGCCCCGTTGGCGCACAGGTAGTTGGCCGCCGAGGGGACCGCGTCGTAGGGGCTCCAGATGTCGGCCACGCCGTCCCCGTCGCCGTCCACCCCGTAGGCCTTCCAGGTGGCGGGCATGAACTGCATGGGGCCCTGCGCGCCCGCCGACGACGGGCCGTTGTTGCGCCCGTGCGAGCTCTCCACCTGCCCGATCGCGGCCAGGACCGTCCAGGAGAGCCCCGGGCAGACCCCGGCCGATTTCCGGTAGAGCTCCAGGTAGCTCGCGGGCCTGCCGACCGCGACCCGCCTGGCCTTCTCGCCGGTCGCGGCCGGGCCGGTGCCGGTGTCGCCGCGGGTGGGCCCGGTCCCGCCGTCGCTGCTCGCGGCCTTCTCGCCGCCGGTCCTGCGGGTGGTCGCGGCGCCGGTCGCGCGGCCGACGGCGACCACCTGGGAGCCGGGGCCCAGCAGCCTGCCCACCCGCTTCCTGAGCAGGGCGGTGGCCTTCTGCGGCCCGTGCACGAGCATCGCCACTCCCGGCAGCAGGCCCAGGCGGCGACCGGTCTCCTCGGCCACGATGCCGTCCACGCCGGGCAGCCCGAAGGACGCCGCGGCCGCGGCGCGCAGCCGAGGACCGCCGTCCACCTGGTAGTGCGAGCCCAGGACCAGGCCGAGGCGGCGTACCGCCGAGCTGTCGGCGACCAGGTCCCCGGCCGTGAGGGCGCTCCAGAGCGCGGGCTGGGCGGCGACGCCGTCGGGGGTCCAGGCCCGGAAGCGGGCGGGGTCCACCGCGATGAGGTTGAGTCCCACCCCGGCCACCTTGACCACTCCCCCGTCGAAGACGTCGATCTTGCGGACGTGCCTGAGCCGGGAGATGCCGGTCCGGGTCCGCTCGGTCAGCGTCGAGCGGGAGACGACCATCAGCCGGGGCGGGGTGGGGACGACCTCGGAGGCGGGCTCGGAGGCGGGCTCGGAGGCGGGCTCGGTCCTCGGTTCGGCGGCCGGGGTGGAGGGGGCGGCGGTGGCGATCGGCTCGATCGCCGCCAGGTCCCGGACACCGGCCTCGGCCGCGTGGGGGGCCGGGGGGACACCGGGGACGATCAGCAGGAGCACGACCGCGCCGAGAGCGACGAGAGCGGTAAGGATCACCATCGCAGGGACGAAGAACCGCAACCCGGAAAGACGTGACACTGCGCTCACACTAGTTCCCGTGCGCCGCCGGAGAGACCGTTGCCGGGAAAATCACCCGCCGGCCCGGGGTCCCGTCCGGCCGCGTCCCCCTGTCGTCCGCCGTCAATCGTGAGTACTCTTCATATTCGCTGACGGAGCCGGTGGACCGGCGACGACCCGCGTGCCGCGGGCGGGTCGTCTCGCGTCCGGGAGCCCCCGCGCCCCGGGCCCGGCCAGACCCGCGGGGCAGGAGCGAGCATGCCCGAGACCTTCCGCAACTGGGCCCGCAACCAGTCCGCCACCCCCGCGGAGATCCGCACCCCGGCCGACGCCGCGGAGGTCTCGCAAGCCGTCCGCGACGCCGCGGCGGCGGGCCGCCGGGTGCGGATGATCGGCAGCGGGCACTCGTTCACCGGGGTGGCGCTGACCGACGGCCTGCTGCTGCGTCCCGGCGCGCTGACCGGGATCCGCGTCGCCGGGGACGGCCGGGTGACGGCCGGGGCGGGCACCACGATCCGCGCGCTCAACGCGGAGCTGCACCGCCGGGGCCTGGCCCTGGCCAACATGGGCGACATCGACGCCCAGACCGTGGCCGGGGCCGTCCAGACCGGCACCCACGGCACCGGGCGGGACGCCGGCGGCCTGGCCGACCAGATCCTGGCCCTGGAGCTGGTGCTGGCCGACGGGGAGATCGTCACGGTCCGCGCCGAGGGCGACGGCGTGATCCGGGGGGTGCCCGAGCGGGACCTGTTCGACGCGGCCAGGGTGGGCCTGGGCGCGCTCGGCGTGGTGACCTCGGTGACGTTCCGGACCGAACCGTCCTTCCTGCTGCGGAGCACCCGGGAGCCGAGGACGCTGACCTCGATCCTCGCCTCGCTGGAGGAACTGGTCGACGGCAACGAGCACCTGGACTTCTTCTGGCTGCCGCACACCGACACCTGCCTGACCAAGCGCAACAACCGCAGCCCCGGACCGGCCCGGCCGCCGGGCGCGCTGAAGTACTGGCTCGACAACCACCTCATGGAGAACACCCTGTTCGGCGCGCTCTGCGGGATCGGCGCACGCTTCCCGGGCGCCATCCCCCGGCTCAACGCCCTCTCGGCCGCGGCGCTGTCGGCCTCCACCCACACCGACGCCTCGCACCGGGTCTTCGCCAGCGTGCGGGACGTGCGCTTCCTGGAGATGGAGTACGCCATCGCGTACGAGCACCTCGGCCAGGCCCTCGCCGAGGTCCGCGACCTGCTGGCACGGCGCGACTGGAGGATCAGTTTCCCGGTCGAGGTCCGGGTCTCCCCGGCCTCGGACGCCTGGCTGTCCACCGCCTACGGCAGGCGGTCGGCCTACATCGCCTGCCACGTCTACCGGCCGACGCCCAACCCGGCCTACTTCGAGGGCGTCGAGGAGATCATGACGGCGCTGGGGGGACGGCCGCACTGGGGCAAGCTGCACACCCGCGACGCCGCCTACCTCGCCACGGTCTACCCCCGCTTCGCCGACTTCCTGGCGGTACGGGACACCCTGGACCCGGCGGGCACGTTCGCCAACGACCATCTCGACACCGTCCTGGGCCGGGTCCCGGCAGCGTAGCGGGGCCGGATCCCGCCTCCGGCGGACCGGTGCTCCCACCCCGCGCGGAGCGGCGCTCTCCCCGGCGGACCGGCACGTTCACCTCCGGCGGACCGGTGCCCGGGTCCGGACGGACCGGTGCTCGTGCCCGGGGCGGACCGGTGCTCGTGCCCGGGGCGGATCGGTGCTCGCGTCCGGGGCGGACCGGCCCCTCCCACAAGGTCTCGGTAAAGGGCGGCGCAAAGGCTCGCTCGAAGAACGACGCGTCCGCGTGTCCGTCGTTGCCCCGGCCCGCGCGGGGGGCAGATTCGCAGGGGCCCGCGCCACTCGACCCCGAGGGAGTCCGCTGGAGATGATCCTCTCCCGCCGCCCATGCCCGCCCTCCCCCCGCCCATGCCCGCCGTCCCCGTCACGGTCCGTCGTCACGGAGCGCGACGACGGGCCCTGCCGCGACGCCGCGACCCCGTCCCGTCCCGCCCGGATCGGCGGACCGGCGTCTCGGCCGTCTTCCGGTTATTGGCGGAAGTCCGCAGCGGTTCCCGGAGTTATCCGTGAGAATCCCTGCAGGACCCCGAAGTCGCTGCTCCAGACAGGTGCCCTGTAATCAGATGAATGGAGCAAATGTGACCGGCGTCACATCGCTGCGAGCCCCATCCAGGAAGGCGATGTTCGGACATGCCGGGTACGGTGCTGGCAGGCAACCGGCACACGCGAGAGACTCAAGGGTCCGGGGGAAGATTGAGCACGACGACGAAGGGACTCGCATGCAGGAGCTCCGACTCGTCGCGGTGAGTGAGGACGGGACCTATCTCGTGCTGGCGACGGCCGGCCGGGGTACCCGGTTCACGCTGCCCGTCGACGACCGGCTCCGTGCTGCCGTCCGCGGCAACTTCTCCCGTCTCGGCCAGTACGAGATCGAAGTGGAGAGTCCGTTGCGCCCCAAGGAGATCCAGGCCCGGATCCGTGCCGGCGAGACCGCGGAGGAGATCGCCAACACGGCGGGCATCCCGGTCGAGCGCGTGCGATGGTTCGAGGGTCCCGTGCTCCAGGAACGTGAGTACATGGCACAGCAGGCGCAGCGCTGCGCCGTGCGCCTGCCCGGCGACTCCGCTCCCGGTCCCACCCTCGGCGACCTGGTCGTCGAGCGGCTGACCCGCCGCGGCGTCCCCGCCGACGAGATCGAGTGGGACTCCGCCAAGCGGGACGACAACATGTGGCGCATCAAGCTCGGCTTCGTGTGGAACGGTCACACGCGCAACGCCGAGTGGATCTTCGACCCGCGCCGGCGCCACATCACGCCCCACGACGACGAGGCCCTGCGGCTCTCCAGCGGGGACGACGCCGATCCGGTCGAGGACAGCACGGTCACGCCGTTCGTGCCGCGCGTGGCCAAGCTCGCCCCGGTGCCGTCGCTGGCGTCGGAGTCGCTGCACCAGCAGCCACCGGTGGCCTTCCCCTCGGTCCTGCGGCACGAGCCGCCGGCCCGGCCCGCCTACGCCCAGGTCGAGCCCCCGACGGCGCCGGCGACCCCGGCGCCGGCCCCCGCGACGCCGCCCGCGGCCTACCAGCAGCCGCCCATGCCCCCGCTCCCGGCCGGTTACGAGGCGCCGCGGGTCTCGGTGCCGCCGCTGCGCGCCCCCGACGGCGCCGGTCAGCCTCCGGACAGGACCGCGGAGCGTGCCTCCGCCGCCGCCCAGGGCACCGACGCCGTCACCCAGGTGCGGCCCCCGGAGCCGGTGCTGCCCGAGCCGGTCGCCCCGCCCGAGCCGGCTCCGTACGAGCCGGCCGTGTACGGGCCGCCCGCGTCCCCGGAGCCGGACCTCACGCCGCCCGTTTCCCCACCGTTCGTTCCTCAGGCCGCCGTGACGGCGGCCGCGCCGTCTGTGGCAGGGCCGTCTGTGGCAGGGCCCTCCCCGGCCGCGGCGCCCGTGACCGCACCACCTGCGGCCGGCTCGCCCGCGCCGTCACCGGTGGCCGGGCCGTCCACGGCGTCGCCCGTGACCGGTCCGCCCGCGGCCACTTCGCGGGACACCGTCGCCGCGCCCGCGCGGCCTCCCGTGGCCGAGGCGCCCGCCGCGCCGGAGACCGTACCGGCTCCGGTCGTCACACCGCAGACCGCGCCGCGCCCGGCGACGGAGGCCCCGAACCAGGCAGAGGCTCCGAGGCAGGAGGAGGCTCCGAGGCAGGAGGAGGCTCCGAGACGGGAGGAGACCGTCCGGGCTCCGGAGGTCACCGGGGACGCCAAGGCCACCGGGGGCGCCGAGGGCACCGGCGACACGCCGTCCGCCGCGGTGACCCCGGCGGAACAGGCCGCCCCGTCCGAGCCTGCCGTGTCCGAGCCCACCCCGTCCGAGCCTGCCGTGTCCGAGACCGCCGGGGAACGTCCCGGTACGTCCGAGGCCGCCGCGTCCGGTTCTCCCACGCCTCCCGCGGCCGAACCCGTCGTGCCCGAACCTGTCAAGCCCGAACCCGCCGTGGCCGAGCCCGTCAAGCCCGAACCCGTCGTGTCCGAGCCCGTCGCGGAGCGTCCTGTCACCACCAAGGACTCCCCCGCACCGGCCGCTCCGGCCGTCCAGGAGGGCCCGATCGCCGTACCCGCGGCGCGCGTCAGCGTGGACGAACCGGCCAGGACCGACCCGGAGACACCGGAGGCGGACCCCGCGGGAACCCAGGAGACCAAGGCCGACAAGCCCGCCGCGGAGAAGCCCGTGGAGCCGCCCAAGCCCGCGGAGCCGCCCAAGCCGGCCCCGGCACCGGCTCGACCGGCCAAGAAGTCCCGGGGACGGCGCGCCTCGGTGCCCACCTGGGACGAGATCATGTTCGGCGCCCGGCGCCAGGACTGACGCGCCGTGCGGGAGGGGGTGGCCGGGGTCCGGTCGCCCCCTCTCGCGTACACCGGCCGTTCCGGGGAGCGCCGGACGGCGGCGGGAGCGGCGTGGACGGTCGGCACGGACGTCAGAGCGGTCCGGACGACCCGGTCCGCTCGGCGGGCGACGGCGTACCGGGAACGAGGAACGGGGTGATCCAGACGGGGGTGACCTCGGCGGCGAAGGCCGGCCCCTCGGCCTCCCCGACGTCGATGGCGGCATAGCCGCCGCTGCCGGCTCCCACGCCCGCGGTCACGGTCAGCAGGCCGACGCGGCGCTGGAACCAGGTCTGACTCAGGGTCCAGCCGACCACGGCCCGATCCTCGATCACCGCCTGGGAACGGCGCAGCGACCCCGACCTGACCGACAGCCGGGTACCGTCGTAGGTGTGGCCGAGGGAGCGGTAGCGGTCGAGGCCGAGCGGGACGCCCAGCACCGTGAGGATCAGCGCGGGCACCCCGAGCACCCACCAGAACCCGGACCAGAGCACGGCGGCCGTCACCGCGCAGGCGGCGATCAGCAGCCAGGGGAAGATCGCCCGGAACAGCCTGCGCCTGCGCGCCGCGATCGGGTGCGGCCTCAGGTCGGTGGTGATCGAGCCGATGGCCTCGCCCACCACGTCGAGCACGATGTCCTTGGGTGCCACCGGCAGCAGCTGTCCCCGGGTCTCCGAGTCGCCGAGACCGGTCACGATCGCCCACGCGCGGCCGAGCCCGGCGCCGCGCTCGGCCGGCCCCTGGACGAACTCGAACCCTCGCACCCTGCGCCGTTCCAGCGACACGCTCCGGCGCGTGATCAGGCCGCGACCGGCGACCAGGTATCCCTCCCTGGCGCGGAGGCTGAAGTCCCAGTTGAACACCGCGTACATGATCACCCCGACCACCGGCATGGCCAGGACGAGCAGGACCAGGGCCGCGATGAGCAGGGGCGGATGCTCCCAGAGCCACTCCCCCGCGCCGACCACGACCCGTCTGTCGATCCCGAACTCGGTGCCCCACTGGAACGCCAGGCCCACGGCACCGGCCACCAGCGCGAAGGGGGTCAGCAGGTAGGAGCCGGAGAGCGGTCCGTAGGCGAGCCATTTGCGGGGCAGGACGAAGAAGACCCGTTCCGGAGTGGTGTCCCCCACCTCGTGATGGACCGTCCCGGCCCCGGCGGACGTTCCCGGCCCCGCGGGCACGTCGGCCGTGAGCGCCTCCGCGCCCGCCTGACCGGTCGCCTGGACCGTCCCGCGCGCCTGCGCGCGTCTCGCCGTCCGGGCACGCGCGTGCCAGAGCAGCACGGCCTTGAGGCGTTCCCCCTCCTCGACGGTCACCCCGTCGAGCTCGCCCTCCTGCTTGTCCTCGCCGCCCGCGCCGGTGTCGATCCGCAGGACGGAGATGCCGAGCAGGCGGTGCAGCGGCGGGGCACTGACGTCGACACCGCGGATCCGCTCCAGCGGGATGGTCCGCACCGACCTGCTGATCAGCGACCGGGTGAGCTCCAGCCGATCGCCGACGATCTGGTACGTGAAGGTCGCCCAGCGCACGGCCGCGAACGCGACGGAGCCGACGACGCCCAGAGACGCCCACACGAACGACCCCGGCGAGAACCCGCCGATGAACAGGACTCCGGCCAGCGGCAACAGGAGCGAGGGCAGCATCCGGATGGGGTCGGTCAGCAGCACCTTCGGGCTGAGCCGCAACGGCGCGCCGGTCGGCGGTTCCAGGTTCTCCGTCTCCGGCCCACCTGGCTCCTGCGGCCCCTGCGGCCCCTGCGGGAGGCCGCCGGGCCCGGGTGCCGGAGCGAAGGCGGCCCTGGGGGGCGGGGCGGCGAGCCCGTGGCCCGCGGTGACGTCCGGACCCGAGGACCCGGCAGGAACGCGACCGGCGGCGACGTCCGGAACAGGAGGCTCGGCCGGTGAGCGATCAGCGGGCAGACCCGGGCCGGAGTTCTCGGCCGGAGGGCGATCCGCGGGCACGTCCGGGCCGGGACGTCCGGCCGGGGGACGATCCGCAGACGCATCCGGGCCCGCGTTCCCGGCCGGTGGGCGATCGGCCGGAACGGCCGGGCCGGAGTTCTCGGCCGGGGGACGATCGGCGGGCACGTCCGGGCCTGGCTGCCGGATCGGGGGGTGGTCGGCGTCGGATCCGGTCACGTCGCGTCGTCCCTGAGCTCTTCCGCACGACGGGCGAGCCCTTCGGCCAGTTCGGCGGCGACCGCGTAGTCCAGGCCCTTGATCGTGGACGAGCCCGCGTGCGAGGCGGTGCGGATCTCCACCGTGGCCAGGCCGAGCATGCGTTCGATCCAGCCCTGCGCCTTGTCGACCGTCTGGATCCTGCTGACCGGGACGAACACCCATTCCCTGCTGATCCAGCCGGAACGCGCGTAGACCACGTCCTCGCTGAACTCCCACCGGTGCACGGCGTACCGCCAGAAGGGCTCGATGAACAGCCCGGGGATCAGCAGCACCACGATCACCCCCGGCAGCCACCAGATGTTGTCGAGCACCCAGGCGGGCAGCCATGACCAGCGATCCCCGTCGATCCACCGGGCGAGCATGTACGAGCCGACGGCCAGCACGACGGACCAGAACAACCCCTCCAGCAGCCACATGGCGATGGCCTTGCGCGAGACGGGGTTGGCGGGATCCCGCAGGGAGAAGCGGTCACGTCCGGGGCCGCCCCGGCGGCGCTCGACCGAACGCTCGGACGCCCGCGCCTCCTGCGAGGCGGTGCTGTGCTCATCGGCTCGGTCACTCACGCTGCCAGCCTAAACGGTCTTGTCCCGGCGGACGGCCCGGCCGGGTCCCGGACGACGGCCGCTGGAACGGTCCCGGAACCACGGACGCCGCGCCCGTCCGGACGCCTCGCCTCCCGGCTCCCCGCGGAGCGGACGGAACCGAGCGTGAACAGGCTGAGGACGGATCGCGGCCGGGGCGCGAACAGGGCTGGGGCGGACGAACCGAAGGCCGGAAAATGTCGGTGGGACGGTACATGCTGTGAGGTCCATCACGACGGAAGGGCTCAGACGATGACATATGCCATACAGGCCGAAGGCCTGGTGAAACACTACGGGAAGACCCGTGCCCTGGACGGGGTGGACATCCTCGTGCCCCCGGGGCGGTTGCTGGGCGTGCTGGGGCCCAACGGGGCCGGCAAGACGACCGCGGTGCGCATCCTGGCGACGCTGCTCCGCCCCGACGCGGGCACCGCCACCGTCGGCGGGTACGACGTGACGCGCCAGGCCCACCAGGTGCGCTCGATGATCGGCCTGACCGGCCAGTACGCCGCCGTCGACGAGATGCTCACCGGCTTCGAGAACCTGATGATGATCGGCCGCCTGCTGGGCATGCCCCGTGCCGACTCCCGGGCCCGCGCGAGCGAGCTGCTCAAGCGTTTCGACCTCTCCGACGCCGGTGGACGGGCCACCAAGACCTACTCCGGCGGCATGCGGCGGCGTCTCGACCTGGCCGCGAGCCTGGTCGGTCGGCCGCAGGTGCTCTTCCTCGACGAGCCCACCACCGGCCTCGACCCGCGCAGCCGCACCGAGCTGTGGAGCGTGGTGCGCGGCCTGATGGCCGACGGCGTCACCGTGCTGCTCACCACGCAGTACCTGGAGGAGGCCGACCAGCTCGCCGACGACATCATCGTCTTCGACCACGGCAAGGTCATCGCCTCCGGCACCTCCGACGAGCTCAAGGCCACCACCGGCGCCCAGGTCCTCGAGGTGCGCCCGTTGCGGCCCGAGCACCTGCCCCTGGTGGGCGAGGTGCTGACCGACGTGCTGGGCGAGGCGCCCGACCTCAGCGGGGGCAGGGCGACCGCGTCGGTGCACGACCCGGCCGCCGTCCCGGTGATCGTGCGGCGCCTGGACGACCAGGGGGTCGTCGCGTCCGAGCTCGCGCTGCGCAAGTCCAGCCTGGACGAGGTCTTCCTCTCCATCACCGGTCACCGGCCCGAGGACGAGGACACCACCGAGAAGGAAGAGGCCTTCGCATGACCACGCTGACGACGACCATCCCGCAGGTGGCCGCCAAGCGCGTCACCCCGCTGGCCACCCTGCAGCAGACCATGACGCTGGCCTGGCGCAGCCTGGTCCAGATCAAGCACAACCCGTGGGAACTGCTGGACCTGAGCATCCAGCCCATCATGTTCCTGCTGCTGTTCACCTACGTCTTCGGCGGCGCCATCTCCGGCTCCACCGGCGACTACCTGCAGTTCGCCCTGCCCGGCCTGCTCGTGCAGAACGCCCTGTTCTACACGCTGTCCACCGCGATCGGCCTCAACACCGACATCACCAAGGGCGTCTTCGACCGGCTGCGCAGCCTGCCCATCGCCCGCACCGCGCCGCTGTCCGGCCGGATCATCGCCGACACCGTCAAACAGGTGTGGGCCTTCGCCCTGCTGATCGGTTTCGGCATGGTGCTGGGGTTCCGGGTTACCACCAGCGTCTTCGGCCTGCTGGGAGCTCTCGCCCTGCTGGTCGTGGTCGCCCTGGCCATGTCCTGGATGGCGGTGCTGATCGGGCTGAAGGCCTCCAACCCGGAGAAGGTGCAGATGATCAGCTTCTCCACCATGATGCCGCTGACCTTCACCAGCAGTGCGCTGGTGCCCTCGGACACGTTCCCCTCCTGGCTGAAGACCTGGTCGGACATCAACCCGGTCACGCACCTGGCCGACGCCATCCGCGGTCTGCTGATCGGCGGTGACGTCGGCAGCGCCACGCTCTTCTCGCTGCTGTGGGCCGTCGCGTTCGCCGTGGTGTTCGCTCCCTTGGCGATCCGGGCCTTCCGCAGCCACGTCTAGTCTGTTCGCGGGCGGAACGGGGGCCGGACCCGTCCATCACAGGCGATTCTGCAGCAGGGGTGGTCACGTGCTCGTGGTTCACGGGGTGTGGGTGGACGGGTCGCTCGGAATCTGGGCGGAGGACACCTCCCGGGCGCCGGCGTCCGCCTCCCGTGCCCTGCTCCGCGGGCACCCGTTCGCCGCGTCCACGGCCGCGCTCGCCGCCACCGTGAACCTGATTCTGGGTGATTCCTCACAAGAGACCCCAGATGGGACGCTAAGCGAAGTTTCCGGTGGGGTCCTCCCCGGCGCCCCGGGGACACCCCGCGAGGGCCGGGTGACCCCTCAGGAGGGCTCCCCTGCCGTCTCGGGTTCCTCCCCCGCCCCGGCCGTCCCGATCGCCTCAGCGATCACCGGCGGCACGGCCGGCCTGAACGGTACGGGTGCCGCGGACATCGGGGGCCTCGCGGGCGTCGGGGGCGTCGGGGGCGTCAGGGGCGTCGGGCTCCCTGCGGGTTTCACGGGCATGGTGGGCGTCGTCGAGGAGCGGGAGCTGACCGTCCTGCTCCCCGGTTCGGCCTCCGGCCCGCTTCCCTCCCCGGAGTCCGGCCTGTCCAGCAGGGCACGGAAGCCGAAGATCTCCCCCTGGCGGATCCCCGCGCTGCTGTTCCGGCCGGCCGACGCGCTCCGGCTGCTCGGCTCGTTACCGGCCCTCGCCTCGGGAAGCACCTCCCCCCCGCCCCTCCGAGGACGAGGGCGACGCCGACGACCCGGTCTGGGAGCCCGCTCTCTCGCTCCGTTATCTCGCCGTGGTGGCCGAGCACGCGCGGGACCTGGTCCGGCGCGGCCGGGTGCTGCCGCAGCTCGTCATGGAGGGCGACGTGCACGCCGCCCGATGGCGGCCGGTGCTCACCGGCGCCGACCGGTCCGTCCTGCCCGGCCTGACCGCCGCGATGCCGCCGGTCTGCAGGGCGGTCGCGCACGAGAGGTCGTCGGCGCAGGTGCTGGGCGAACTGCTGGACGACCTGACCGACGGCGCGGTACGGCTGTCACTGCCCGGCCGCCTGATCCTCGGCTCCCGTCCCGGACTCAGGACGGCCCTGCCCGACCGCTGGCTGTACGCGCTGACCGGCGATGACGCCCTGCTCCCCGGTGCGCGACCGGCCGAGGTCGCGGCGCTCGGCGAGGCCCTGACCGGCTGGCTCGACTCCGCACACGAGCTGGAGGGCCCGGTGCGGGTCTGCTTCCGGCTGATCGAGCCCGCCGAGGACGAGGACTCCTGGCACGTCGAGTTCGGCCTCGCTCCGGCGAGCGACACGAGCATCTCGAACGACGCGGGCGACGCGGGCGACGCGGACACCTCGTCCAGCGGAGCCGACGAGACCGGCGAGAGCGGTGGTTCCCCGGCGTCCGACGGCCTTCGCGAAACTCCCGGGACCGGCCGGATCGGCGGGTCCGGCGAAGGACGCGACGCGCGTGGTCCCGCCCGTTACCTGTCGGCCGAGCGCATCCGGGCCGGGGAGCGGGCGCCCTGGCTCCCCGGGCGACCCGAGGAGGTGCTCCGTACCGGCCTCGCCCGGGCCGTGCGGCTCCACCCCGATCTGCACATCGCGCTGCGCGCTCCCCTGCCGACCGGTCTGACGGTCGAGACCGCCTGGGCGTTCTCGTTCCTCCGTCACGGCGCGCCCATGCTCCGGGCGGCGGGGTACGGCGTGCGGCTGCCCGCCTGGGCCGGTCGCCAGGGGCTGGGACTCAAGCTCACCACCCGTCCCCTCGCCGACGACCACCGGCCCACCGACGGGCACGACGGGTCCGGGCACGACGGGTCCGACGGGTCCGGTCCCGTGAAGCACGGATCCGCCGGTGACACGGGATCCGGCCGTGCGGGATCGGGCCGTGCGGGATCCGGGTATGCGGGATCCGGCCTCGACGACCGGGTGAGCGTCCGGCTGGACGTCACCATCGGCGACCACACGATCGGCGCCGAGGAGCTGGCCGAGCTCGCCGCGCTCCGCGTCCCCCTGGTGCGGGTCAGGGGACGCTGGGTGGAGCTGGACGACCTGCAGATCAAGGCCGCGCTGAAGGTGGTCGAGCGGCACGGTGGGGAACGGACCGTCGGCGAGGTGATCCGGGAGGTCGTGGAAGGCGGTGACGAGGAGTTGCCGCTGGTCGCCGTGGACGCCCACGGCCTGCTGGGCGACCTTCTCTCCGGCGAGGCCGACCGCCGCCTCACCCCTGTCGCCACCCCGCGCACCCTGCGGGGGGAGCTACGCCCGTACCAGGAACGCGGTCTGTCGTGGCTGAGCTTCCTGTCCGGGCTCGGCCTCGGCGGCATCCTCGCCGACGACATGGGGCTGGGCAAGACCGTCTCGACCCTCTCCCTCCTGCTCTCCGAACGCGAGAGCACCCGGCCGGGCGAGAGCGAACGGCCGGGCGGAGGCGAGCGGCCCGGTGGGGACGGGGTGCCCGGGCCGACGCTGCTGGTCTGTCCCATGTCGCTGATCGGCAACTGGCAGAAGGAGACGTCCCGCTTCGCCCCTTCGCTCCGCGTGTACGTCCACCACGGTGGAGCGCGCCGGCGCGACGAGGAGCTGGCCGCCGCGGTGCGCGAGGCCGACCTGGTCATCACCACGTACGGCACCGCGCTGCGGGACCTGGGCGCGCTCGCGGCGCTCCGGTGGGAGCGGGTGGTCTGCGACGAGGCGCAGGCGATCAAGAACAGCTCGGCCCGACAGTCCAGGGCGGTGCGGTCCATTCCCGCCCGTACCCGGCTGGCGCTGACCGGCACACCGGTGGAGAACCACCTCTCGGAGCTCTGGTCCATCATGGAGTTCTGCAATCCCGGGCTGCTCGGCCCGGCCCGGCGGTTCAGGACGCGCTACCAGGAACCGATCGAGACGCGGCGCGACCCCGACGCCGTCTCGGCACTGAAACGGGCGACCGGCCCGTTCGTGCTCCGGCGGCTCAAGACCGACCGCTCCATCATCACCGACCTGCCGGAGAAGCAGGAGATGAAGGTCTGGTGCACGCTCACCCCGGAGCAGGCCGGGCTGTACCGGGCGGTGGCCGGCGAGATGCTGGGGAGGATCGACGGTTCCAGCGGCATCGAGCGGCGCGGCAACGTCCTGGCCGCCATGACCCGGCTGAAGCAGATCTGCAACCACCCCGTCCAGCTCCTGCGGGACGGGTCCGGGCTGGCGGGCCGCTCGGGCAAGCTGGCCCGGCTGGAGGAGCTGGCCGAGGAGATCGTCGAGGAGGGCGACAAGGCGCTGATCTTCACCCAGTACGCCGAGTTCGGCACCCTTCTCCAGCCCTACCTGGCCGCCCACCTCGACCGGCCGGTGCTCTGGCTGCACGGCGGGCTGTCCAAGAAGCGGCGCGACGCGCTGGTGGAGCGGTTCCAGACCGACGACGAGCCGATGCTGTTCCTGCTCTCGCTGAAGGCGGCCGGAACCGGGCTCAACCTGACCGCCGCGGCCCATGTCGTGCACGTGGACCGGTGGTGGAACCCGGCCGTGGAGGACCAGGCGACCGACCGGGCCTTCCGGATCGGCCAGACCCGGAACGTGCAGGTGAGGAAGTTCATCTGCCTCGACACGCTGGAGGAGCGGATCGACGAGATGATCGAACGCAAGAAGACCATCGCCCAGAGCGTGGTGGGCACCGGCGAGGACTGGATCGCCGACCTGTCCACCGAACGATTGCGCGAGCTGTTCCGGCTCGGCCCCCGGGCGGTGAGCTGAGATGGGCGTTCCCGGGTCCGGCGATACGGACGTTCCCAGGACGGGTGACGTGCCCGCTTCCGAGACCGGCGACACGGGCGTTCCCGGAACGGGTGACATGCCCGCTCCCGGAACCGGCGACACGGGTGTTCCCGGAACGGGTGACGTGCCCATTGCCGAGACCGGCGACACGGGTGTTCCCGAGCCGGGTGACGTGCCCTTCGACGAGCGGGTCGGGGACTTCTACTCCCCCGGTGTCCCGCTGAGCCGGGTGCGACCACGACCGCGCGCCACCGCGGTCCCCGCGGACCTGCTGCTGCGGATCCTGGAACCCCCGGCGGTCAAGGTACGGCACATCCCGCTGGTGGACCTGCTCAGGAAGCCCTACCGGGAACTGGGCGGGGACTGACCGATCCGGGGTGGCGGACACCGGCGACCGGTCATGGATCGACGGCGTACGGTCGGCGGACAGGCCGGGAACACGGGACGACGAAAATCGTTGCGACGTTCCCTCCCACCCCTTCTGTCCCTTGATTTCGTCTGTTTTCACAGCTTTTCTTCAGCGCGGAACCTCGCGATCCGGTCTGCGCATCTTCCAGAGCCGCGTAGCATCATCGGGCATGGGGCAGCCGAACACGTCTACGCGTCGCCCGCGGCACACCTCCACGATGGCGGTGGTCGCGGCGCTCGCCGTCTCGTCATCGGGGTGCGGGCTGGCGAGCGGCATGGCCTCCTCGGAGCGGTTGCAGCTGGAACCGATCAGCGTCTCCAGCCCTCGGGTCAGGGACGGCGGCCCCCTGCCGTCCGACTACTCGTGTGACGGTTCGGCCGGTAACCCTCCGCTACGTTGGTCACGCGTTCCTGAGGGTACGGGGTCCGTCGCGATCGTCGTGGACAACAACTCCCGGACAGGTGGCGAGGTGAACTGGGTCGTGTTCGACATCGATCCGCGCACCAACGAGCTTCCGGAGGGTAGCGTGCCCACGGGGGCCGTGGAGGGGAGCACGACGAACGGCAGGGTGGGCTACAACCCACCGTGCGGAGCCCAGGAGAACTATCGTTTCACCGTCTACGCGCTGAAGGACTGGGTCCGTCTCCGCAAGGGGGCACCGCTCAACGAGACCCTGAAGAGCATCGCGGACAAGACGATCGCCTGGGGACGGCTCACCACGGTTCACGTCGAGTGACCGGCCGAACACCGGAGGTAGTAATGGTTACCAATTCTTCACTTAGGGTGTGACAACGCTCATAGTGGTCCGACACAATCAGATCCAATGTCCGAGCGCAGGTGATGCAGGGGGGCAGGTCGCGTCGATGGCCGCGCGATCTCACCGGCGCCGCTGTAAGGCCATGGCCTTGAGGGTGGTGCAATGATCGCGGTCGTAGTAAGCCTGGTCGCCGTCGTGCTCCTCGTGCTCGTCGTCGTGGCACTGGGAATGCGGTCGATGAACCGCAGGGAGAGCGCGCTTCCCGCGGAACGTCTGCGGGAGATGGCGGAGAAGGAGGCGCTGGCGCCGACCACGTCCAGCGACGACTTCGCCACCAGAGAACCGAAGATGAACCATTTCACCCCCGACCTCACCCCGTTCGACGAGCCGAAGCCCCCGCGCCAGCCGCGGCCACCGAGCTCCCGCGGCAAGCGCGGTCTGAACGAGTTCGGCCAGATGGACGACTACGACGACGACTACTGGACGCGGCTGCAGGCCGACGAGGGCGGTTTCGGGGGATCCCTGGCCGCCCGGATGGGCGCGAGCCGTCCCGTCGAGCCGAACGACCGCACGGTCGACGCCGAGGCCACGACCGTGCAGGCGCCCCTGCCGACCAGGCCCGCGGCCCGTGACGCCTCGCAGCGTCCCGCGGCCTCGCCGTCGCGGCCCTCCGCGGAACCCGCCATCGCCTCCGCCTCCCTGCCCTCCGGCCTGTCCGACCTGGTGGCCCCGGTCCAGCCGAACCCGGCCCCCACGGCGGCCTCGCTCGCCGAGCAGAAGACCGTGACCTTCGCGGCGCCGGTCGCGGGCTCCTTCGGTGAGGGCCGTCCCTCGCGGGCGAGCTCCCGCCGGGCGGGCAACCGTTCCGCCTCGCAGCAGGCGGCCCAGTCCGCGTCGAGCGCTCCCGCCCGGCGGCCCGACCCGCTGAACGACCCGCTCGTCGGCGGCTCCTACCCTTCCCGTCGCAGCGCGACCGCCCCCGCCGGCGGTGCCGGCTCCCGGGCCGGCGGCCCGGCCTCTCCCGCGGGCACCCGGCCGGGACACGGCGGCCCGCTCGCCCCGATGCCTCCCATGGGTCCCACGACCAGCGGCGGTTTCCCCGTCACCTCCGCGGCGGACCCGCTCGGCGTGTCCTACGGAGGCGCGTCGCAGCCGTCGCAGCACCGCCCGCAGCCGCAGCCGTCCAAGAGCGACGTGACGGACAACCCGTGGGCGCAGGTCACCAACCCCTCCTCGGGTGGCTGGCCGACGGCGAACACCGCCGACATCCTCGACGACGCGGGCCCGTCCTACTCCTCGTACCAGACCCCGGTGTACGGCGCTCCGGCCTCGGGCTCGTACGAGGTGAGCTCCGGCTGGGCCACCATCGACGACGACGCCGTCACCGGCCCGAACCCGGCGGTGCCCGCCTCGGCCGGTCCTTCCCGCGGCGGCTACTCGCCGACCCCGGCCCCGTCCCGTCCGGCCGATCCGCGGGGCGGGTCCCGTCCGGCCGACCCGCGGGGCGGCACGCAGGGAGGGTACGGCTACGAGCCCAGGCCGGCCACCCCCGCCAGCCCGGCCGCCTGGCCGGAGCCCGGCACCCCGCCGGGGAGCGACGGCGCGAGCTGGCCGAGCTACGGCGAGCTCTACGGGACGGCGGCCCCCGAGACCACGCCGGGCGGTCGTACCGAGGAGCGGGCCAGGCCCGGTTCGCGGGGTAACCACCGCGTCCAGGAGCCCGACTACCCCGACTACTACCGCTGATTTCTCTCCGTCCTGCGTAAAAGGCTCGGGTAAAACCCCGGGAGGAGCGGGTGCGGACCCGTAGGGTCTGCCCCATGGCGACGGACACGAAGAGTGACGGGAAGCTGGCGGCGGGTGGTCTCGCCTCCGCGCTGAGGCATGACCTGCCCGCTTCCGTGGTGGTCTTTCTGGTCGCTATGCCCCTCTGCCTGGGCATAGCGGTCGCCTCAGGGGCTCCGCTGGCCGCCGGGCTCATCGCCGGGGTGGTGGGCGGCGTGGTGGCCGGTCTCCTCGGGGGCTCCGTCGTCCAGGTGAGCGGGCCCGCCGCCGGTCTCTCCCTGGTGGTCGCCGACCTCGTGATGAGGTACGGCTGGCGGGCCACCTGCATGATCACCCTGCTCGCCGGGGCCCTGCAGCTGCTGCTGGGCGTCTGCCGGGTCGCGCGTTCCGCGCTGGCCGTCTCCCCGGCCGTGGTCCACGGCATGCTCGCCGGGGTGGGCGTGGTGATCGCCCTCGCCCAGCTGCACGTGGTGCTCGGTGGCAGTCCCCAGCGTTCGGCGGTGGAGAACCTGGTCGAGCTGCCCCACCAGATCATCCACAACCACACGCACGCGGTCTTCGTCGGCGTGCTGACCATCGCGGTCCTCATCGCCTGGACCCGCCTGCCCCAGCGGGTGCGGAGTCTTCCGGCCCCGCTGGCGGCGCTGCTCGTCGCCTCGGTGACCGCCTGGGCGGCGGGCTGGCAGGTCACCCGGATCGACCTCTCCGTCAGCCTGGACTCCTGGGTCGGGCCGGTCTGGCCGAGCGGTGACTGGCACGGGATCGTCGCGGCGGTGCTGCTGGTGGCGTTGCTGGCCGGGGTGGAGTCGCTGCTCTGCTCGGTGGCCGTGGACAAGCTGCACCGGGGCAGGCGCTCGGACCTGGACAGGGAGCTGACCGGCCAGGGCGTGGCCAACATGATCACCGGTGCGCTAGGTGGTCTGCCGGTGGCGGGGGTCATCGTCCGCAGCACCACCAACGTCCGGGCCGGGGCCCGCAGCCGGTGGTCCACGGTCATGCACGGCTTCTGGCTCCTGCTGTTCGCCCTCGGGTTCGGCTGGATGATCGCCCTGATCCCGATGGAGGCGCTGGCCGCGCTGCTGGTCTTCATCGGCGTCCAGATGGTCAACATGGGACACCTGCGCAACCTGCGCGGCCACAGCGAGGTCCCGGTGTACGTGGTCACCATGGCCGGGGTGGTGCTTCTCGGCCTGGCCGAGGGCGTCCTGGTCGGCCTGGGCCTGGCCGCGCTGCTCGCGCTGCGCCGGCTCACCCGGGTGACCGTGCGGGCCACGGCCGAGCCGGACGGCCGCTGGCACGTGGTGATCGGCGGGTCGCTGACCTTCCTGGGGGTTCCCACGCTCACCTCGGAGCTGCGGGCCATCCCGGCGGGGGTGACGGTCGACCTGGACCTGAACATCGACTTCATGGACAACGCGGCGTTCGAGGCCATCCACGACTGGCGCCAGGAGTACGAGCGCGGCGGCGGGACCGTGAACATCGACGAGATCCACGACGAGTGGTACGCCATGGCGGCCAGCGGCGTGCGGATGTTCCCGGCCAAGACCCCGCCCCGGGCGCCGGACCGCTGGTGGCTGCCCTGGTCCCATCGCCGGCGCGGACGCCGGGTGGCGCACTCGCCGCTGGCCGCCCGGCACCCGGACCGCGACGGCAGTCCCGCCGTACCGGACCTGCTGGCCGGGGCCCGGGAGTTCCACCGGCTCACGGCGCCCCTGGTCCGTCCCCTGCTGCACACGATGGCCCGCACCCAGGAGCCGTCGCATCTCTTCATCACCTGCGCGGACTCGCGCATCGTGCCGAACCTGATCACCGCGAGCGGCCCGGGGGACTTGTTCACGGTCCGCAACGTCGGCAACCTGGTGCCCCGGCTGGGGTCGGAGCCGGAGGACGACTCGGTGGCCGCGGCGATCGAGTACGCCACCGAGGTGCTCAACGTCCGTACCATCACGGTCTGCGGGCATTCGGGGTGCGGAGCGATGGCCGCGCTGCTCAGCGGCGGGGAGAAGGTCACGGGTCAGCCCGCGCTCTCCCGCTGGATGCGCCACGGCAACCACACGCTGGCGCGGTTCATCGCCGGTGAGAGCGCGGGCGAGGACCACGGGCCGCTGGACCGGCTCTGCCGGGTCAACGTGATCCAGCAACTGGAGAACCTGCGCACCTACCCGCAGGTGGACCGGCTGTTCCGCGGCGGGGACCTGGAGCTGATCGGCCTGTACTTCGACATCGGCACCGCCCGGGTGCACCTGCTGGAACAGCACCCCCAGGTCGCGAGCGGCCCGGCCTGAGCTCCGGGTGCCTCCCCCTCCGGTCCTCGTGCCCCAGGCCCGTGCCGTTCACGGCCGGGAGTCGTGGAAAGAACCGGGCACGGACGGCGCGTCCCGTGTCAGGATGATCGGCATGACCGGTCGCGCACTGAGCTTCGGGGTGATCGCGGAAGCGTACGAACGGTTCCGGCCGGGGTATCCCGCGGAGCTCTTCCACCGGGTGGCGGCGTACGCGGCCCGGCCGATCCGGACCGCCCTGGAGATCGGCGCCGGGACGGGCAAGGCGACCCGCCTGTTCGCCCGGCCGGGGATCACGGTCACCGCGACCGATCCCGACGCGGCCATGCTCGCCGAGCTGCGCAGGCACCTGCCGGCGACCGTCAGGACCGTGCGGGCCGCGTTCGAGGACCTGCGGCCGGACGAGAGGTACGGGCTGGTCTACGCGGCGGCGGCGCTGCACTGGACCGACCCGCAGGACCGGTGGTCACGCGTGGCGGCGCTCCTGGAACCGGACGGGGTGTTCGCCTCGTTCGGCGGCCCGATCCAGCCCGCCGATCCGGCCGTGCGGGAGGCCGTTCGCGTGGCGCGGGCACCGTTCCTGGAGAGCGACGACATTCCGTCCCCCGACGGGACGCCTCCGGAGCACGACATGCAGTGGCCGGGTACGGAGCTCCAGCGTTCCGGACGGTTCACCGACGTCCGGCAGTCCGTGCTCGAACGGCGCCTGACGATGACGGCTCACGACTACGTCGGCCATCTCTCGACCGTCTCGGCCTACCTCATGTTGCCGGCCGCGGAGCGGGGGCAGGTGTTCGACCGGATCATGCGGGTCCTGCCCGCGACGGTCGAGATCACCGCCGACGTCACCGTCCATCTCGCGCGCCGGCGCTCCGGGCGGTAGCGGGCGCGACGCTCCGGGCGGTAGCGGACGGTAGCGGACGTCACGGGGAGCGGCCCGCTCCCGACGTACGCCGGTGGCCCCCGCAGGATCCGCTCTGAGCGGACAGCTTGCGCCCCGGGTGAAAGTCCATGGCCTTCCCGTGGCCCGGCGCCCAGAATCAGGCGCCATGAGAATTCTGATCATCGGTGGCTCGGTCTTCGTGGGACGGGCGATCACCGAAGAGGCGCTGCGGCGCGGGCACGAGGTCACCACGTTCAACCGGGGACGCAGCGGCGTCGACCTGCCGGGGGTCGAGGCGGTCAGGGGCGACCGCGAGGTGGCCGAGGACCTGGACCGCCTGGTCGAGGGCCGCGAGTGGGACGCCGTCATCGACGTCATGGGCAGGGTCCCCGGAATCGTCGACGAGTCGGTGCGCAGGCTCAACGGCCATGCCGGCACCTACACGTTCATCTCCAGCATCTCCGCGATCAGCGACTTCCCCGCCAAACCGTGCGACGACGACTCGCCGATCTACGAGTGCGCGCCGGACGCGGGCCCCGAGGACGGCGACTACGGCACGCTCAAGGCGGGCTGCGAACGCGCGATGGAGGCGTTCGAGGGCAACGCCCTGATCATCCAGCCGGGTCTCATCCTCGGCCCGTACGAGGACGTGGGCCGCCTGCCCTGGTGGCTGGACCGGATCTCCCGGGGCGGGCGGGTGCTGGCCCCGGGTGACCCGGACCGGGCCATGCAGGTCATCGACGTCCGGGACCTCGCCACGTTCGTCCTGGACCGGACCGAGGTGGGGAAGGCGGACCGTTTCCTGGTCAGCGGGGTGCCGGGCAACACCACCTATGGCGACTGGCTGGCCGAGTGCCGGGCGGTGACCGGTTCGGACGCCGAGTTCGTCTGGGTGGACGACCGTTTCCTGCTCGACCGCGAGGTGGCGCCGTGGACCGAGTTCCCCGTCTGGACCCCGGGCGGGCCCGAGTTCGCCGGGGTGTGGCTGGCGTCCTCGGCCAAGGCCCTCGCGGCCGGGCTGACCTGCCGTCCCGTCGCCGAGACGGTACGCGACACCTGGGCGTGGCTGCGCGAGGTGCCGCCCGCCGAGCGCTCCTTCAAGTGGCACGGTATCGACCCGGAGAAGGAGGCCAGGATTCTGGCGGAGTGGGCATAGCAATCCCCATGGACATTCAGATCACCTTCGACGCCGGCGACCCGCGGAAACTCGCCTCCTTCTGGGCCGAGGCCCTCGGATACCGGATCCAGCCGCCCCCCGAGGGGTTCGACAGCTGGGACGCCTGGGCGGACTCCCAGGGCATTCCCCCCGAGCAGCGGTCCAACTGGGCCGCGCTGGTGGATCCGGACGAGGGACGGCCCAGGATCTACTTCCAGCGCGTGCCCGAGGCCAAGACCGTCAAGAACCGCGTCCACCTGGACGTCAACGTGGGCGGCCCGTCCGGCGCGCCGATCGAGGAGCGGCGCCCGCTGGTGCAGGCGGAGGTGAAACGGCTCGTCGGCCTGGGTGCCACCGAGGTCCGTACCGCAGAGGAGAACGGGGAGTACTGGACGCTCATGACCGACCCCGAGGGGAACGAGTTCTGTCTGCAGTAAGGGTGTATTTCTACGCATACATCGGACGGGTGGATGCATAGATTCATGGCTGTCCGGCTCCGTCCCCCGAATGCCGGACAGCGGTCCACGCTCCCAGGGCCGGAGGTGGAGGGCGGGTGCCATCCCGCCCTCCACCCGCCCCGCCCCCTTTCCCGTGCCGGTCCCGGCCTTTCTCCCGCCGGGCATTGCGTGGCGTCCCTGGGCGAGATAGCGTCACGCCCCCTGGCATCCGCATGGATTTGTCCGATAAGGGACAGCGAACAGCGGCGCGCCATGGAGCTTCACCATCCACGGGGGCATATAAAACTCAGGGCACCAGGTACGCATACGGCACGGAGGTCGAGATGGCTGAGTGGCACGCGTTACGGGAGGATCTGGTCTCTCAGGTCCGCGTACGAGGAATCAGCGACGCCGTGACCGGCGCGCTTCGGACGGTGCCGCGGCATGTCTTCCTGCCGGATCTCCCGGCGGAGACCGTCTACCAGGACGACGCGATCGTGACCAAGCGCGACGAGCAGGGGCGGCCGATCAGCTCCTCCTCCCAGCCCGCGATCATGGCGTTGATGCTCGACCAGCTCGACGTGGCACCGGGGCAGCGGATCCTGGAGATCGGGACGGGGACGGGGTACAACGCCGCCCTGCTCGCCCACCTGGTGGGGCCCGAGGGCCTGGTGGTGAGCGTCGACATCGACCCGGACCTGGTGGCGCTGGCCGGTGAGCACCTGGAGGCGGCCGGTCATCCCGAGGTGAGGCTGGTGTGCGCCGACGGGGCCGGGGGGTTCCCGCCCGAGGCGCCCTACGACCGGGTGATCGCCACCGTCGGCGTGTGGGACCTGGCCCCGGCCTGGCTGGAGCAGCTCGGGCCGGACGGCCGGCTCGTCGCCCCGCTGGACCTGCGGGGGGTGCAGCGTTCGGTGGCGATGGAGCGCGACGACGGGCACTGGACCAGCCGCTCGGTCCTGCCCTGCGGGTTCATGCGGATGCGCGGCCCCTTCGCGGGACCGGAGACGACCGTGGTGCTGGACCGGGAGTCCGACCTGATGATCTCGCTGCCCGAGGCCGGTGAGATCGGTGACGTGCTGGGGGCGCTCGACGGGCCCGTGGTCGAGCGCTCCACCGAGATCAGCGTGGGCCCCTCCCAGCTCCTCGACGGGCTGAGCCTCTGGCTGGCGGTGCACGAACCGCGCTGGTGCACGATCTCGGAGGTGCGGCCGGGGTGGCTGGCCTCGCCCCCGCTCGACCTGACGGGGTTCAGGATGGCCGTCGGGATCGTGGAGCGCGACAACCTGTGCCTGCTGGAGCCGTCACCGGACGGCACGCTGATCGCGCGCGGTCACGGGCCGGACCGGCTGCGGCTGGCCTCCGAGCTGGTCGCCCACGTCCAGGCGTGGGACATGGCGGATCGCCCCATGACGACCGGGCTCCGCATCGACGCCTACCAGGGCGAGGCCCCGCGTGACGGGCTGCTCATCCCCAAGCGCCACACCACCCTGGCCCTGTCCTGGAAGGACGTCTGACCCCTCCCGCACGGGACGGCGCCCGGGGTTCCGGTGGTCGTGAGCGGGTCCGGGTCCGGGTCCGGGAAGAACGGGGAGCAGGAATGGAACGCGCCATTCACAGGACAGTTGAAAGTTACATCAACCCATCAAGTAGAACAGGTATTGACCAAAGACCCCAATACCCTGCCCAACTGCCTCTTTCATCCTGAACTGGATCCATTCCAAACAGCGCGTTTTTTCGAGGCCGGACACCACATCCGTGGTCACCTACCATGACGGGGAATCTGACGCCCGGTTCACCTGGAGGTAGAAGTGGTCGCGTACATGAAACGTGACGGTGCGAAAGCGGAGCTACGACCACCGCGGCATCGTGCGGAGACGACGGACGGGTCCCCCCGACAGAAGGCGGGGGTGATCCGATGAAAGTCGACCGACTGAGCGGCCCGGTCCTCTCGCTCTTCCGTATGGTGACGGGTCTCCTTTTCCTGTTCCACGGCCTGGCATCGATGTTCGGGCTCTTCGGTGGCAACCGCGGCACCGGCCAGGCCGTCGAGTTCGCCGTCTGGCCCGGCTGGTGGGCCGCGCTCATCCAGGTGGTCTGCGGCCTGCTCGTCCTGGCCGGGGTCTTCAGCCGCTCCGCCGCCACGCTCGCGTCCGGCTCGATGGCGTACGCCTACTTCGTGGTGCATCTCCCGCAGGACTTCCTGCCGCTGCGCAACGGCGGCGAGCTCGCGGCCCTGTTCTGCTGGTCGTTCCTGATCATCGCCGTGCTCGGCCCCGGCCCCTGGGCACTCGACGCCCTGTTCCGCCGTCGCGGCGCCGGCGCCTCCGGCACCCTCACCGATCCCCTTCCGGTCCAGCCGCAGTTCGGGAAGACCTGACAGTCCGGGAAGACCTGACGGTTCGGAAAGACCTGACGGTTCGGAAAGACCTGACGGTTCGGGAAGACCTGACACCACCCGCTCCGGGTCCCTTCGGGGACACGAGAACTCCGGGTGCCCACGGGCGCCCGGAGTTCTTCGCTGTCCGGCGGCGTCCGGTGGCGCTCACCGATGACGTCCGGCGACGTTCCCGGCCGGGCTCGGAAGACCCCGGCGCCGCCCCGCGCGAGCCCGGATCGCGAAAAATCCACATTCTCTTCTCGCCGTACGGCCGCTGCCGGGAAAAGCCCACGTCAGCGCGGCCGTCACCCCCGGCACGACCGGCGAAGCCTCCCGTCCCGCATCCCGGACGGAACCGTGTTTCCGCAGGTCAGACAGAACATGAATGCACCTTTCACGTTTGCCATCCGCGGATCACGTGGGTGAGGATGAGGCATCTCCCGACGAGCCCCCGCAGGGGTCTTTTCGGCATGCCCCCGTATCCCACACCCCGAGGAGGGGACGATGATCCATGCCCGAGGACTGACCCGCCGATTCATGATCAAGAAGGAGAGCGTCGACGCCGTACGCGGCCTCGACATCGACGTGGAGGCGGGCCAGCTGGTGGCCTTCCTCGGCCCGAACGGCGCGGGGAAGTCCACCAGCCTGCGCATGCTCACCTCGCTGCTCCCGCCGACGTCGGGGACCGCGACCGTGGCGGGCCGTGACGTCGTGGCGGACCCGGCGGGGGTCCGCGCCCGGATCGGCTACGTCGGGCAGAAGAACGGCGCGGGCGAGAACTTCCGCGTCCGCGACGAGCTGGTGACCCAGGGACGCTGCTACGGCCTCACCCGGCGGGAGGCCGGCCGGCGAGCCGACGAGGTGCTCGACCGGCTGGAGCTGGGACCGCTGGCCGGCCGCAAACCCGGCACCCTGTCGGGAGGCCAGCGCCGCCGCCTCGACATCGCCCTGGGGCTCGTCCACCGGCCCGCCCTGCTGTTCCTGGACGAGCCGTCGACCGGCCTGGACCCGCAGAGCCGCGCCAACATCTGGGAGCACATCCTGCGGCTGCGCGCGGACCACGGCACCACCCTCTTCCTGACCACCCACTACCTGGAGGAGGCCGACAGCATGGCCGAACGGGTGGTGATCATCGACCACGGCCGGGTCATCGCCGACGGGACGGCCGAGGGGCTGAAGAGCGACCTGGCCGGTGACCGCGTCACCGTGACCCTGCACGACGCGTCCGAGACCGCGCGGGCCGCCGTTATCGCCGAGCGGATGGCCGGGGCGGGCGCGGTGACCACCGACGGGACGACCGTGTGGCTGCGGGTGCCCCGCGCGGACGCGGCGCTGCCGGAGTACCTGCGCCACCTGGAGGCGTCCGGCGTGAAGGCCGCCACCGCCGAGACCTCCCGGCCCACGCTGGACGACGTCTTCCTCGCGCTGACCGGCCGCAGCCTGCGGGAGTCCGACGAGACCGCCCCCGGCGCCCCGGCCGGAGAGACCGTTCCCGAGACCGTCGCCTGACCGCGCGCACCGTGGCCCTCCCGCTCCTCCCTCGCGTCGCCTCCCTCTCGTCCGCTTCCCCGCTTTCCCTGTTTCCCCTGCTTCCCCCGCTCCCGCAGAGAAGGTCCCCATGAGCGTTCCGTTCCTCCGTGACACCGCGACCGTGTTCTCCCGCGAGGTCACCCCCATGTTCCGTGAGCCCCTCGGCCTCCTGTTCACCATGGGGCAGCCGCTGCTGTTCCTGTTCCTGTTCGGCCCGCTGCTCGGACAGACGCAGAGCTTCGCGGGCCAGGGCTCGCACTGGCAGTGGTTCGTGCCCGGCATCCTGATCATGATGTGCCTGTCCGGGCCGATGATGGCCGGATACATGCTGCTGGTGGAGCTGATCGGCGGCTCGATGGAGCGCATGCTGGTCACCCCGCTGGACCGCACGGCGATGCTGGTCGGCCGGACGCTGAAGGAGTTCGTGGCCCTGCTGGCCCAGGCCGTCCTGATCATCGCCTTGGCGGTGCCGCTGGGCTTCCGCCTGCATCCGGCGGGAGTGCTGGCCGGTCTGGTGATGCTGGTCGTGTTCGGCGTCGGCCTGGGCGCGCTCTCCTTCGTGCTGGCGATCGCGTCCAGGCCGGGAGGAGATCTCTTCTACGGGGTCACCCAGCTCGTGATGTTCCCGCTGATGCTGCTGTCGGGCGTGCTGCTGCCGATGGACTCCGGCCCGGGGTGGCTGCAGACCGCCGCGGCGCTGAACCCGATCTCCTACATCGTCGAGGCGGAGCGGTCGCTCTTCTCCGGCCGCTTCGCGGACACCTCGGTGCTGTACGGGACGGTCGCGGCCTGCGCGATCGCCGTGATCGGCCTGGTCACGGGCACCAGGGCGATGCGCCGCGGCATCTGACCTCCCACCGGACCGGTCCGGCTCACAGACCGGGCCGGTCTCTCCGGGCCCGGCGCCTCAGACCCGGCTCGCGGGACCGATGTCCGGTCCGGTACGGGCGGCGCGGCTGCGGATGCCCCGGAGCCAGACCCGGCGGATGAACCCGCTGCCCGCCCGGATGACGAGCCAGTACGCCCCGAACAGCCACCGGGAGCGGCGGTCGGTGACGTACACCCGGGTCTCGGTGCTCAACACGCCGCCGACGCAGCGGAAGTTGACCGCCAGCTTCAGGTGACCCGGCGCTTCGAAGGCACGGAAGACCTCCGGGGTCGTGCCGGGTGCCAGCGGCATCACGGGCCGCTGGCGGGAGACGCGCTCGATCCCGCCGACCAGCAGTTCGTCCTCACCGCGGTGCAGCACCGTGAACCCGTTGCCGAGGAACAGGTCCAGCACCGGGGCGTCCGCCGGGAACCGGGTCCTTCCCAGCCCCGTCGCCGTCATCACCGCCCGGAACAGCGGGACCTCCGCCCAGGTGACCTCGGCGGCGGCACGCATCACGGCGGGGGCCGGCAGATCGACCGGCAGCCGGTGCCGCTCCCTCCGGTGCCAGCGTGGCAGCGCCTCGTCCAGCATCATGGACTCGGGTCGGCTCATCTCGTCCCCCGTGGGATCGTCGTCGTCGCTCGTACGGCCCGGTTCCCCACCGCCGGGCACGAGGATCATCGTCGCATCCGCATGGCGCGCCCTCCCGGGCGGCCGGCGGCGCCATGAAGGGGACGGCCGGAAGGAACGCCGATCCTCACCGGAACCGCTCCGGCAGCCGTCCTCCGACCGGGGGGCCGATCGCGGTGCCCGGGATTCATCAGGAAAGACCAGGACGAATCATAGTTGATTACCTTTGCGGGAGAAATGCCGCATGTAAAGGAATCGAATCCCAGGCAGCAATATAATCAGCCAGGTCGTGATTACCTGGCCCGACGGAGGTTTCGGCCGTTGATGATCCGGCTATCCTCTTAGAGCCGTGGTCAGGGTAATGTCACGACAGAAAGTTCGTCCCCCCGTTTGCTGATTCGACATATTTTGTCGGAATTCCTGCGGGAGGTCGGTCGTGCTGCCTAGGACGTGTGCGCGCAGGAGATTTCTTAAAAGCACTTTGTCTGGATTCATGGCTTGTGCGGTCGGCCTGGGAGTGACGGCGGACGCCTCCGCCGCGATTCGTGAGAAGGCGGAGGTCCCGTCGTTCGAGATCACCTGCGGTTCGGGCCGGACCGGTCCGACCCTGCGGCTGACCCGTGAGGCGCGTCGTGACGGTGCCCGGACGATCGTGACGGTGCACGTGGTCAACACCGGTGAGGCCGACGCGGAGGGGGCGAGGTTCAGCGAGGACCTCTCCGAGGTTCCCGAAGGCAGGACCGTGGGTGAGACGCTGGCGACCTCCGGCACGCTGACCTACGAGAAGCCCATGCTGAGGTGGACGGGCGATGTGACGGCCGGGGAGGACATCACGGTCCGGTACGCGGTCCGGACGACCGTCGGGAGGCTGTACATCCCGACGGTCGAGACCGACGCGGGACGCACCTGCCAGGACGCCCCGGGTCACCCGGGAGGCGTCAGGGCGTCGGCGGACGGGGCCGAGGTCACGGCCGACGCGCCCACCGGCGAATCCCGGGTCACGACCGACGGGCGAGTCGGAGAGCGGCGCATGCCGGCCGACACCCCGGGCGACACCCCGGCCGGACCGGCGTCGGAGAACGCCGAGAACAGCGGCGACGTCCCACCAGGATCACCCGCGCAGATTCCGTCCGACACCGACACCGACACCGACACCGGAGCCGGGACCGAGGCTGAGGCCGACACCAGGGCCGAGAGCGAGACCGGGCCGGCCCGCCCGGACGAGAAGGCCGACGCGCGAGCCGACACGAGAGCGGACGCGAGGCCCGACCAGCAGCGGGCGGGCACGGATGCGGCCCTGCTGGCGCCGATCCCCTTCACCCAGCGCTACGTGAACAACTTCCGCGGGGCGATCACCCGCGCCGCGAACTCGGTCGTCACCTGCTACCCCCCCTCGGTGCCCGACTGTGCCACGCGCCGGACCGGCTCGGGCAACAACAACGTCGACGCCACCTTCATCGACGTGGACGCCGACACGGCGACGTTCAACTCCAGCACCGCCAACCTGACCCTGTCGGCCGGTGCGCAGGTGGCCTACGCCCGCCTGTACTGGGGCGCGCGCAGCCAGACCACGAACAACACCGCGGGCCTGCCGGCCGGCAACCGCCTGGCGCCCGACATCGCCCTGCGCGGGCAGGTGTCGTTCAGGACGCCGGGCAGCGCGGTCTACCGCACGATCGTGGCCGCGGCCGGTGACATCGGCGACACCCCCGACAACATCACCGCCAACGGGATCGTCTACGGCGCCTCGGCGGACGTCACCTCCATCGTGACCGCGGCCGGCGCCGGCACCTACACGGTGGCCAACGTCCAGGCCGCCCGGGGCAACGACGGCCTGGGCGCCTTCGGCGGCTGGTCGCTGGTGGTCGCCTACCGCGACGCGACGCTGCCGTTGCGCAACATCACCGTCTTCGACGGCTTCCTGGAGCAGCAGAACGCCACCCCGGACACCGCGATCACCCTGTCGGGCATCCGCACCCCCACCACCGGCGCGGTGAGCGTCCAGATCGGGGAGATCGCCTACGACGGCGACAACGCCATCACCGGCGACTCCCTGAGCATCGACACCACCAACGGCCCCCTGACCGTTCTGAGCGACGCCCTGCACCCGGCGAACAACTTCTTCAACTCCACCATCGCCACGCTCGGCGGCCAGGTCACCGACCGCAACCCCGCCTACACCAACACCCTCGGCTACGACTCCAACATCGTCGACGCCTCCACCGCGTTCCGCAACAACGACACCTCGGCCCGGTTCATCTTCAGCACCGCGGGAGACGCCTACTGGCCCCAGGCGATCTTCGCCCAGGTCGCCCTGCGCCAGGCGAACATCCAGGCGACCAAGTCCGCCACCGTGGTGGGCGGGGGCGACCCCGAACCGGGATCGATCATCGAGTACACCATTACCGCGACCAACACCGGGGACGACACCGCCATCAACGTGGCGCTCACCGACCCGATCCCCGCCAACACCGTCTACGTCCCGGGGAGCATCTCGGTGGTGACGGGGCCCAACATCGGGGCCAAGACGGACCGCACCGGGGACGACCAGGGGGATTTCATCAACAACCAGGTCCAGGCGCGGCTGGGAACCGGGGCCAACGCCGTCAGCGGCGGCAGCCTGGCACCCGGCCAGTCCACCTCCGTGAGGTTCCGCGTCACGCTCGGGGCCAACTCCCCCGGCACGACGGTGAACAACAGCGCGACCGTCGAGTTCTCCAACGCCGACACCCCCACCCAGACCGGCGTGACCACCGGGGGCACCTCGACGGTGGTCCCCGTACAGGTCTCGTCGCTGGCGATGCTGAAGACGGCGTCACCGAGCACGGTGACGGCCGCGGGGCGGAGCGTCACCTACTCCTACCTGGTCACCAACACCGGCAGGACCACCCTCACCGGCGTGAGGATCACGGAGACGGCCTTCTCCGGCACGGGGCCGCACTCCGCGATCACCTGCCCCACGACGACGCTGGCGCCGCAGGCATCGACGACCTGCACCAGCACCTACGTCACCACCCAGGCCGACATCGACGCCGGAGGCGTCACCGACACCGCCACCGCCACCGGCACGCCCCCCACCGGACCGGCCGTGACCAGCGACCCGTCGACGGTGACGATCACGGCCACGCCGGCTCCCAGCCTGTCGCTGCTGAAGACGGCCTCGCCCACCACGGTGACCGCCGCCGGACGGACCGTGACCTACTCCTACCTGATCGTCAACACCGGCAACACCACGCTGACCGGGGTCAGGGTGAACAGCACCGGCTTCTCCGGGACGGGAACACCACCGGTGGCCACCTGCCCGGCGACCACGCTCGCTCCGCAGGCGACGACGACCTGCACGAGCACCTACGTCATCACCCAGGCCGACATCGACTCCGGATCCATCGTCAACACCGCCACCGCCACCGGCACACCACCCACCGGACCAGCCGTGACCTCCGCCCCCTCCAGCGCCACGGTCGGCATCACCTCCGCTCCGGCCCTCGCGATGCTGAAGACCGCCTCACCGATCACCGTGACCGCCGCCGGGCGGACCGTGACCTACTCGTACGCGATCGTCAACACCGGCAACACCACGCTGACCGGGGTCAGGGTGAACACCATCGCCTTCTCGGGGACGGGGCCGCGGTCCGTGGTCACCTGCCCGGTCACCACGCTGGCACCGCAGGCCTCGACGACCTGCACGAGCACCTACGTGACGAATCAGGCCGACATCGACGCCGGAGCCATCACGAACACCGCGACCGCCTCGGGTATACCCCCGTCGGGACCGGTCGTGACCTCCACCGCGTCCACCGCCACCGTGGGCGTCACCTCCGCTCCCAGCGTGGCGCTGCTGAAGACGGCCTCGCCGACCACCGTCACCGCGGCCGGACGCACCGTGACCTACTCGTACGCGGTCATCAACACCGGCAACACCACGCTGACCGGGGTCAGGGTGACCGACACCACCTCCGGCACCGGCGCGCACTCGGCGGTCACCTGCCCGGTCACCACGCTGGCGCCGCAGGCGACGACGACCTGCACGAGCACCTACGTCACCACCCAGGCCGACGTCGACGCCGGGGCCGTCACCAACACCGCGACCGCCTTCGGCACGCCACCCACCGGACCGGCCGTGGCCTCCGATCCGTCCACCGTCACGGTCACCGCCACACCGGCCGCCGGCCTGGCGCTGCTGAAGACGGCCTCGCCGACCACCGTCACCGCCGCCGGACGCACCGTGACCTACTCCTACCTGGTCGTCAACACCGGCAACACCACGCTGACCGGAGTGAGCGTGGCCAGCACGTCCTTCTCGGGCATAGGGGCGCGGTCCCTGGTCACCTGCCCCGTCACCACGCTGGCGCCACAGGCCTCGACCACCTGCACGAGCACCTACGTCGTCAGGCAGGCCGACATCGACGCCGGAGCCGTCACCAACACCGCCACCGCCACCGGCACACCCCCCACCGGACCGGCCGTCACCTCCACCCCCTCCACCGCGACGGTGACCGCCACACCGGCTCCCGGCCTGGCGCTGCTGAAGACCGCCTCACCCACCACGGTGACCGGGATCGGACGTACCGTGACCTACTCCTACCTGGTCATCAACACCGGCAACCTCACCCTGACCGGGGTGAGGGTGACCACCACGGCCTTCACCGGCACCGGCACCCCCACCGCGATCACCTGCCCGGTCACCACGCTGGCGCCGCAGGACTCGACGACGTGCACGAACACCTATGCCGTCACCCAGGCCGACATCGACGCCGGAGCCGTCACCAACACCGCGACCGCCACCGGAACACCCCCCACCGGACCGGCCGTGACCTCCGACGACTCCACCGCCACGGTCGCCGCCCCCGCCACTCCCGGCGTGGCGCTGCTGAAGACGGCCTTCCCGGTGACCGTGACGGAAGCGGGCCAGACGATCACCTACTCCTACGCGGTCGTCAACACCGGCAACACCACGCTGACCGGGGTCAGGGTGACCACCACCGCCTTCACCGGCACCGGGACCTCCAACGCGATCGTCTGCCCGGTCACCACGCTCGCCCCGCAGGCCACCACGACCTGCACGAACGTCTATGTCGTCACCCAGGCCGACATCGACGCCGGGACGATCACCAACACCGCGACCGCCACCGGCACACCACCCACCGGTCCCGCCGTGACCTCCACCTCCTCGACCGCCACGGTCACCGCCATCTCCGCTCCCGGTCTGGCGCTGCTGAAGACGGCGGCACCGACCACGGTGGTGGCGGCGGGGCGGGCCATCAGTTACACCTATCTGATCTTCAACACCGGCAACACCACGCTGACCGGCATCAGGATCACCACCACCGCCTTCACCGGCACCGGCACCCCCACCCCGATCACCTGCCCGGCCACCACCCTCGCCCCGCAGACCACCACCACCTGCACGAGCGTGTACGCCATCACCCAGGCGGACGTCGACGCCGGGGGCGTCACCAACACCGCCACCGCCACCGCCATCTCACCCACCGGCTCCGCCGTGACCTCCGGCCCGTCCACGGCGACGGTCACCGCCATCGCCGCTCCCGCCATCGCCATGCTGAAGACGGCGTTCCCGGTGGCCGCCACGCAGGAGGGCCAGACGATCGCCTACTCCTACGCGGTCGTCAACACCGGCAACACCACCCTGACCGGGGTGAGGATCACCGACGTCTCCAGCGGCTCGAACACCCCGGCCGCGATCACCTGCCCGACCACCACCCTCGCCCCGCAGGCCTCGACGACCTGTAACGGAACGCGTGTCATCACCCAGGCCGACGTCGACGCCGGGACCGTCGTCAACACCGCCACCGCCACCGGAACCCCACCGACCGGACCGGCCGTCACCTCCGATCCCTCCACCGCGACGGTCACCCTCACGGCCGCTCCCTCGCTGGCCCTGCAGAAGACGGCGTCGCCGAACGTGGTGGTGGCGGCCGGGCAGACGGTGACCTACTCCTACCTGGTCCTCAACACCGGCAACACGACCCTCACCGGCGTGGGCGTGACGACCACCGCCTTCACCGGCACCGGCACGCCGACCGCGATCACCTGCCCGGTCACCACCCTCGCGCCCCAGAATTCGACGACCTGCACCAGCACCTACGCCGTCACCCAGGCCGACATCAACGCCGGGGCCGTCACCAACACCGCCACCGCCACCGGAACCCCACCGTCGGGACCGGCCGTCACCTCCGACCCCTCCAGCGCGGCCATCACCGCCACCGCCGCTCCCGCACTGGCCCTGCTGAAGACCGCGTCGCCGACCACGGTGGCAGCCGCCGGACGCACCGTGACCTACTCCTACCTGGTGCTCAACACCGGCAACACCACCCTGACGGGTCTGACCGTGACGACCACCGTCTTCACCGGTGCCGGGACCCCCACCGCGATCACCTGCCCGGTCACCACCCTGGCCCCGCGAGCCTCGACGACCTGCACCAACACCTACGTCACCACCCAGGCCGACATCAACGCCGGGAGCATCGTCAACACCGCCACCGCCACCGGCACACCGCCCACCGGTCCCGCCGTGACCTCCGACGACTCCACCGCCACGGTCACCGCCATCGCCGCTCCCGCCATCGCCATGCTGAAGACGGCGTTCCCGGTGGCCGCCACGCAGGAGGGCCAGACGATCGTCTACTCCTACGCGGTCGTCAACATCGGTAACACCACCCTGACCGGGGTGGCCATCACCGACGTCTCCACGGCCTCCGGTACGCCGGGCCCGATCACCTGCCCCCTGACCACGCTGGCACCGCAGGAGTCGGTGACCTGTAACGGGACGCACGTCATCACCCAGGCCGACATCGACGCCGGGACCATCACCAACACCGCCACCGCCTCGGGCACACCACCCACCGGTCCGGCCGTGACCTCCGCACCGTCGACCGCGACGGTCACCCTCACGGCCGCTCCGGCCCTGGCCCTGCAGAAGACGGCGTCGCCGAACGCGGTGGTGGCGGCCGGGCAGACGGTGACCTACTCCTACCTGGTCCTCAACACCGGCAACACGACCCTGACCGGGGTGTCTGTCACCACCACCGCCTTCACCGGCACCGGCACGCCCACCGCGATCACCTGCCCGGTCACCACCCTCGCGCCCCAGAATTCGACGACCTGCACCAACACCTACGTCGTCACCCAGGCCGACATCAACGCCGGATCCATCGTCAACACCGCCACCGCCACCGGAACCCCACCGACCGGTCCCGCCGTCACCTCCGACGCCTCCACCGCGACCGTCACCGCCACCGCCGCCCCCGCACTGGCCCTGCTGAAGACCGCGTCACCGACCACGGTGGCCGCGGCCGGACGCACCGTCACCTACTCCTACCTGGTGCTCAACACCGGCAACACCACCCTGACCGGGGTGACCGTGACGACCACCGCCTTCACCGGCACCGGCACCCCCCACCGCGATCGTCTGCCCGGTCACCACCCTCGCCCCCCGCGCCTCCACCACCTGCACCAACACCTACGTCACCACCCAGGCCGACATCAACGCCGGGACCATCGTCAACACCGCCACCGCCACCGGCACACCACCCACCGGACCCGCCGTCACCTCCGACCCGTCGGCCGCCACGATCACCGTCATCGCCGCTCCCGCCATCGCCCTGCTGAAGACGGCCTTCCCCACGGCCTCGACACAGGCGGGCGAGACGATCACCTACTCGTACGCGATCGTCAACACCGGAAACCTCACCCTGACCGGGGTGGGCGTGACCACCACGGCCTTCACCGGCACCGGCACCCCGACCGCGATCGTCTGCCCGGTCACCACCCTCGCCCCGCAGGACTCGACGACCTGCACGAACACCTACGTCACCACCCAGGCCGACATCGACGCCGGGACCGTCACCAACACCGCCACCGCCTCGGGCACACCGCCCACCGGACCGGCCGTCACCTCCGACCCGTCCACCGCGACCGTCACCGGGGACCCGGCTCCTCGCCTGGCGCTGCTGAAGACGGCGTCGCCGAGCACGGTGACCGCCGCCGGGCGGACCGTGACCTACTCCTACATGGTCGTGAACACCGGCAACGCCACCCTGACGGGGGTGACCGTGACCACCACCGCCTTCACCGGCACCGGCACGCCCACCGCGATCACCTGCCCGGTCACCACGCTCGCCCCGCAGGACATGACGACCTGCACGAACACCTACGTGACCACCCAGGACGACATCGACGCCGGGAGCATCGTCAACACCGCGACCGCCACCGGCACGCCCCCCGTCGGACCGGCCGTGACCTCCGACCCGTCGACCGCGACGGTCGCCGCTCCTGCAGCTCCCACCCTGGCGCTGCTGAAGACGGGGACACCCAACACGGTGACCGCGGCCGGGCAGACGGTGACGTACGCCTACCTGGTCTCCAACACCGGCAACACCACCCTGACCGGCGTGGACGTCACCGAGACCGCCTTCACCGGCACCGGCACGCCCACCGCGATCACCTGCCCGGTCACCACGCTGGCACCGCAGGCCAGGACGGTCTGCAGCAACACCTACGTCGTCACCCAGGCCGACATCGACGCCGGGACGATCGTCGACACCGCCGTCGCCACCGGCACCCCGCCCGCCGGACCGGCCGTCGCCTCCCCGCCGTCGACCAACACGATCACCGCCGTCGCCGCTCCCGCCGTGGCGCTGCTGAAGACGGCCTCACCGAACACGGCGACCGCGGCCGGGCAGACCATCACCTACGCCTACCTGGTCACCAACACCGGCAACACCACCCTGACCGGGGTGGACGTGACCACCACCGCCTTCACCGGCACCGGCACCCCCACCGCGATCGTCTGCCCGGTCACCACCCTCGCTCCCCAGGACTCGACGACCTGCACCAGCACGTACGTCCTCACCCAGGCCGACGTCGACGCCGGGACCGTCGTCAACACCGCCACCGCCACCGGCACACCGCCCACCGGACCCGCCGTGACCTCCGACGCCTCCACCGCGACGGTGACCATCACGGCCGACCCCAACCTGGCCCTGCTGAAGACGGCCTCGCCGGCCACGCTGGCCGCCGCGGGGCGGACGGTGACCTACTCCTACCTGCTGGTCAACACCGGCAACACCACCCTGACCGGCGTGGACGTCACCGACACCGCCTTCTCCGGCGCCGGCACACCTCCCGTGATCACCTGCCCGGTCACCACGCTCGCCCCGCGGGACCTGACGACCTGCACGGGCACGTACGTCACCACGCAGGCCGACGTCGACGCGGGGACCATCGTCAACACCGCGGTCGCCACCGGCACGCCGCCCACCGGGCCCGCCATCGCCTCCCCGTCGTCGACCGCGACGGTCACCATTCCCCCCGCTCCCACCCTGGCGCTGCTGAAGACCGCGTCGCCGACCACGGTGACCGCGGCCGGGCAGACGGTGACGTACGCCTACCTGGTCGCCAACACCGGCAACACCACCCTGACCGGCGTGGACGTGGCCACCACCGCCTTCACCGGCACCGGCACCCCGACCGCGATCACCTGCCCGGTCACCACGCTGGCACCGCAGGCCAGGACGGTCTGCAGCAACACCTACGTGACCACGCAGGCCGACATCGACGCCGGGACCATCGTCAACACCGCGACCGCCACCGGCACGCCCCCCACCGGACCGGCCGTGACCTCCGACCCGTCCACCGCCACGGTCGCCGTCATCGCCGCTCCCGCCCTGGCCCTGCTGAAGACGGCGTCACCGGCCACGGCGACCGCCGCCGGGCAGACGATCACCTACGAACACCTGGTCACCAACACCGGCAACACCACCCTGACCGGCGTGGACGTCACCACCACCGCCTTCACCGGCTCGGGCACCGCCCCGGTGGTCACCTGCCCGGTCACCACCCTCGCTCCCCAGGAGGCCACCACCTGCACCGGCAGCTATGTCCTCACCCAGGCCGACGTCGACACCGGGACCGTCACCAACACCGCGACGGCGTCGGGCACACCGCCCACCGGACCGGCCGTGACCTCCGATCCCTCCACCGCGACGGTGACCGCCACGCCCGACCCCGAGCTGGCCCTGCTGAAGACGGCGTCGCCGACCACGGTGATCGCCGCCGGGCGGACCGTGGTCTACTCCTACCTGCTGGTCAACACCGGCAACACCACCCTGAACGGGGTGGACGTGACCGAGAGCGTCTTCTCCGGCACCGGCACGCCTCCGGTGATCACCTGCCCGGTCACCACCCTCGCCCCCCAGGACACCACCACCTGCACCAGCACCTACGTCGTCACCCAGGCCGACGTCGACGCCGGGGCCGTCGTCAACATCGCCACCGCGACCGCCACGCCTCCCGGGGGCTCCCTCATAGCGGCCCCGCCGTCGACCGCCACGGTCACCATCACCCCCGCTCCCGACCTGGCACTGCTGAAGACGGGGACACCGAACACGGTGACCGCGGCCGGGCAGACGGTGGACTACTCCTACCTGGTCTTCAACACCGGCAACACGACGCTGACCGGGGTGGACGTCACCGACACCACCTTCTCCGGCACCGGCACACCTCCCGTGATCACCTGCCCGGCCGTCACCCTGGCGCCGCAGGACACCACCACCTGCACCGGCACCTACGTCACCACCCAGGCCGACATCGACGCCGGGACCGTCGTCAACACCGCCACCGCCACCGGCACCTCCCCCGGCGGGACGGTCGCGACCTCCGCCCCGTCCACCGCCACGATCACCGCCACACCGGCTCCCGGCGTGGCGCTGCTGAAGACGGCCTCGCCGACCACGGTGGCGGCCGCGGGCCGCACGGTGGTCTACTCCTACCTCGTGGTCAACACCGGCAACGTGACGCTGACCGGGGTGGACGTGACCGGCACGTCCTTCTCCGGCAGCGGCCCCGCCCCGGTGATCACCTGCCCGGCCGTCACGCTCGCCCCCCAGGACACCACCACCTGCACCAGCACCTACGTCACCACCCAGGCCGACATCGACGCCGGAGGCATCGTCAACACCGCCCTCGCCACCGGCACACCGCCCACCGGACCGGCCGTCGTCTCCGATCCCTCCACCGCGACGGTGACCGCCACACCGGCTCCCAGCCTGGCCCTGCTGAAGACCGCGGCACCGGCCACGGTGGCCGCCGCCGGGCGGACGGTCATCTACGCCTATCTTGTCGTCAACACCGGCAACGCCACCCTGACCGGCGTGAACGTCACCGACACCACCTTCACCGGAACCGGGCCCAACCCGGCGATCACCTGCCCGGTCACCACGCTCGCCCCCCAGGACGCCGTCGTCTGCAACAGCACGTACGTCATCACCCAGGCCGACATCAACGCCGGGGCCATCGTCAACACCGCCCTCGCCACCGGCACTCCTCCGGAGGGCCCGGCGGTGACCTCCGACCCGTCCACCGTGACGGTCGTCGTGGAGGCGGCTCCCGGCCTGGCGCTGCTGAAGACGGTGTCGCCCAGCGCGGTGACCGCCGCCGGACGGTCCCTGACCTACTCCTACACGATCATCAACACCGGCAACGCCACGCTGACCGACGTCGGCGTGATCGACACCGCCTTCACCGGCACCGGGCCCGCCCCGGTGATCACCTGCCCCGTCACCGTCCTGAACCCCCAGGACACGACCGTCTGCACCGGCACCTACGTCACCACCCAGGCCGACATCGACGCCGGATCCATCACCAACACCGCCGTCGCCACCGGCACACCGCCCACCGGTCCCGCGGTGGTCTCCGATCCGTCCACCGCGACGGTCGGCGGGGAGGCGGCTCCCGGCCTGGCACTGCTGAAGACGGTGACACCGAGCGTGGTGACCGCGGCGGGACGGCAGGTGACCTACTCCTACACGATCGTCAACACCGGCAACGCCACCCTGACCGGCGTGGACGTCAACGACACCGCCTTCACCGGCACCGGGCCCGCCCCGGTGATCACCTGCCCGGCCGTCACGCTGGCACCGCAGGACACCGTCACCTGCACGAGCACGTACCTGATCACCCAGGCCGACATCGACGCCGGTGGCGTGGTGAACACCGCGGTCGCCTCGGGCACCACGCCCGCCGGGGCCGTCGTGACCTCCGAGCCGTCGACCGCGACGGTCGTCGAGGTGGCGGCTCCCGCCCTGGCACTGCTGAAGACGGCGTCCCCGAGCACGTTCACGGCGGCGGACCGGCCCGTGACCTACTCCTACACGGTCGTCAACACCGGCAACACCACGCTGACCGGCGTGAGCGCGACCGACACGTCCTTCTCCGGCACCGGGACACCGCCGGTGATCACCTGCCCGGTCACCACGCTGGCACCGCAGGACACCGTCGTCTGCACCGGCACCTACATCACCACCCAGGCCGACGTCAACGCCGGGGTCATCGTCAACACCGCCACGGCGTCGGCCACCCCGCCGGTGGGTCCCCCGGTGACCTCGGCCCCGTCCACGGTGGCGATCACGGGCGAGCCCGCCCCCAGCCTGGCGCTGCTGAAGACGGCCTCGCCGAGCACGGTGACGGCGGCGGGACGCGAGGTGGTCTACTCCTACGCGGTCGTCAACACCGGGAACCTGACGCTGACCGGGGTGACCGTGGCGGACGTCACCTTCTCGGGCACCGGGACGCCCGGCGTGATCGTCTGCCCGGTCACCACGCTCGCCCCGCAGGAGACCACCACCTGCACCAGCACGTACGTCACCACCCAGGCCGACGTCGACGCCGGCGTGATCGTCAACACCGCGGTGGCCGCGGGCGTACCGCCGGGTGAGACCGTGCTGACCTCCGCCGTGAGCCTGGCGGAGCCGTCGGCGGCCGCCGTGGTGACCTCGGACCCGTCGACGGTGGTGGTGACCGCCGAGCCCGCCCCCAGCCTGGCGCTGCTGAAGACCGCGTCGCCCAGGACGGTGGCACGGCCGGGAGAGGCGGGAACCGTGACGTACTCGTACGCGATCGTCAACACCGGCAACACGACGCTGACCGCCCTGACCGTGGTGGACACCGACTTCTCCGGCACCGGGACGCCCCCGCAGATCACCTGCCCGGTGCGGACGCTGGTGCCGCAGGCCACGACGACCTGCACGGGCACCTACGTCACCACCCAGGACGACGTCGACGCCGGCGCGATCGTCAACACCGCGGTCGCGTCGGGCACCCCGCCGGTGGGTCCCCCGGTGAGCTCCGAGCCGTCCACCGCGACGGTCGCCGCGGAGCTGTTCGCGACCCTGACGCTGTCGAAGTCGGCCTCCCCGTCGGTCGTGTCGCAGGCGGGACAGACGATCACGTACTCGTACGCGGTCGTCAACACCGGCAACCGGACGCTGACCGGCGTGAACGTGACCGACACCTTCTTCACGGGGTCGGGCGGGCCTCCCGTCATCACCTGCCCGGCGGTGACGCTGGCGCCGGACGGCGCGACGACCTGCACGGGCACCTACCTGGTCACCCAGGCCGACATCAACGCCGGGACGATCACCAACACCGCGGTCGCCTCGGGCACCCCGGTGGGGGGCTCCCCGGTGACCTCCCCCCTGTCCTCGACCACGGTCGCCGTCGAGGTGATCACCGGCCTGATCCTGTCCAAGACGGCGGAGCCGGGCACGATCACGGCACCCGGGGTGACCGTGACCTACACGTACCTGGTCACCAACGCCGGCAACGCGACGCTGACCGGTGTGGAGGTGCGGGACAGCTTCTTCTCGGGCTCCGGCACGCCCCCGGTGGTCACCTGCCCGGTCACGACGCTCGCGCCACAGGGCTCCACCGCCTGCACGAGCAGGTACGTCACCACCCAGGCCGACGTCAACGCCGGAACGATCGTCAACACCGCGACCGCCACCGCGACCTCCCCGGGAGGGCAGGTGCTGATCTCCAACCCGTCCACCGCGACGGTCACGGCCGCGACGGCCCCCGGCCTGGCGCTGCTGAAGACGGCCTCGCCGAGCACGGTGGCCGCCGCGGGACGGACGGTGCTCTACTCCTACGACATCGTCAACACCGGCAACGCGACGCTGACCGGCGTGGGCGTGACGGACACCTCCTCGGGGTCCGGCGCGCCGACCCAGATCACCTGCCCGGTCACGACGCTCGCGCCGCAGGACACCACGACCTGCACCGGCACCTACGTCACCACCCAGGTCGACATCAACGCCGGATCCATCGTCAACACCGCGATCGCCACGGGCACGCCCCCCTCGGGCCCGGCGGTGGCCTCCGGCCCGTCCACGGTGACGGTCGAGGTCGAGCCGGCACCCGACCTGGCGCTGCTGAAGACGGCGGACCCGACGGCGCTGCTGGGGCCGAACCAGACGATCACGTACTCGTACCGGGTCCTCAACACCGGCAACGCGACGCTCAGCGGCGTGAGCGTGACGGACACCTCCTTCTCGGGGTCGGGCACGCCCCCGCAGATCACCTGCCCGGCGACGACCCTGGCGCCGCAGGACACGTTCACCTGCACGAGCACCTACGTCACCACCCAGGCCGACGTCAACGCCGGCGCGATCATCAACACCGCGGTCGCCACGGGCACCCCGCCCTTCGGCCCCGTCATCACCTCCGAGCCGTCAACCTCGACGGTCAGCGGGGGGCCGGCTCCCAGCCTGGCGCTGCTGAAGACGGTGTCGCCGAGCGTCCTGACGGCCGCGGGACGGACCCTGATCTACTCCTACCTGATCGTCAACACCGGCAACACGACCCTGACCCAGGTGGACGTGCGGGACACGTCGTTCTCCGGCACGGGAACGCCCGGCGTGATCACCTGCCCGACGCGGACGCTGCAACCGCAGGAGTCCACGAGCTGCACGAGCAGCTACGTCTCCACGCAGGAGGACATCGAGGCCGGGACCGTCGTCAACACCGCCCAGGCCTCGGGCGTCTCGGACTCGGGCCCCGTGGCCGCCGCCCTCCCCCGGGCGGTCGTGGTGGTGGCCTCGGCCCCGTCCACGGTGGCGGTGACCGTCCTGCCGGTCGTCAGCCTGGCGCTGCTGAAGACGGCCGCGCCGAGCACGCTGACGGCGCCGGGGCAGACGATCACCTACTCGTACCTGATCGTCAACACCGGCAACACGAGGCTGAGCGGGGTGGACGTGACGACCACCGTCTTCACGGGCACCGGAACGCCCTCGGCGATCACCTGCCCGGTGACGACGCTGGCGCCGCAGGACTCGACGACCTGCACGAACACCTACGTCACCACCCAGGCCGACGTCGACGCCGGCGCGATCGTGAACGCCGCGACGGCCTCGGGCGTCTCCCGGCTGGGCATCGTGGCGACCTCGGACGTGTCGGCCGCGACGGTCACCGCCGTGCCGACCCCCGCCCTGACGCTGCTGAAGAGCGCGTCGCCGAGCACGGTCAGGGAGGGGCAGACGATCACCTACTTCTACCTGGTCGTCAACACCGGCAACTCGACGCTGAACGGGGTGGGCGTGACCGACCTGTCCTCGGCGTCGGGAACACCGCCGCAGATCGTCTGCCCGCAGACGAGGCTGGCGCCGCAGGACTCGACGATCTGCACGAGCACCTACGTGGCCACCCGGGCCGACATCCGCTCCGGTGCGATCGTGAACACCGCGACGGCCTCGGGCAGCCTGTTCCCCGGCGCGGTCACCAGCTCCAACCCCTCGGCCGCGACGGTCACGACGACCGCTTCGGGAGGTGGCGGCGACGGCGACGCGACGGGCCGTAAGGCCGGGATCCGCTCCGACTCGTCGACGTGCACCACGGTCGAGTTCCTCGGCGAGCGGCGGGTCTGCTGCGAGCGGAGGCACCCGTCGCGGTGGCATCGGGCCCACGGCCGCGGGTGCGGCACCGGCCTGTTCCACCACTCCCGCCCGCACCCGAAGGAGCACGGCCGTGACGCCGCCCTCGCGGGGGATCGTGTCACGCGGGCGGGCGGCGAGCACGGGAGGGAAAAGAACGGCCGAGCGTGAACATTGCCTCAAAAGGCGGTCAGCGACGGACAACGAAGAATGTCGCCTGCCGGGAGCGTCCGCACCATCGTGCATGATATGAGACATCACCTCTCATGAAAATCATGAATAAACGGTCTCGGCGGTCATCGAATGCGTCGCACCAGGTGGTACCGCGATTCCGGAGCGGCCGGCGGACGTTTCCGGCCCGACGCCCTGGTGCCGTGTCCGCCGACGAACCGAACGACAACGAACCAATCGATATGGCGGGAGCCGGTCGTGAACATGAAATGCACATCATCTTCGACGGTGAAAGTCTCTGCGCTGATAATGGTCTCCATGCTGGCCGCCGGATGTTTCGCGGACGAGGAGCCCATGCGCAAGGTCGCGGCGATCTCCGAGGAGAAGCCGGCCGCGGTACCGACCCCCGAGGAGATCGTGGCGAATCCGCTGCCGACGCAGCTGGCCAACGAGCCCCGCGTCCGCCAGAACGTCGTGCAGACCAAGTGCGCGGCCGTACCGGGCGGCTGGGGTGCCCAGGGAACGGCGAGGAACCCCGGGAAGAAGCCCGTCACCTACAAGATCGTCGTGTACTTCACCACCACCAAGGCGACGACGCTGGACTACGCCCAGGCACTCGTGACCGTTCCCCCGGGCAAGACGGTCCCCTGGAGCGCGAAGAAGGAGTTCCAGGCGAAGAAGGAGATGCTCTGCCCCATGCCGGGGATCAGCCTCGTGTCCTGACGGCCCGGCCTGTCCCGAGGGCCTGACGACGTGACCCGGCTCGGCGGTCGCCGGGCCGGGTCCCGCGCATCACGACCGCATCGGCCCCCCGCTTGATGATTCGGCGTTATTTGTCGGAATTCCTGCGGGAGGTCGGCCGTGCTGCTCTGGACGTGTACGCGCAGAGGCGTTCTTGGAAACGCTCTGTCTGGGTTCATGGTGTGCGCGGTCGGCCTGGGGCCGATGGCGCATGCCCTCGCCCTGACCGGCGACCCGAAGGACGTCCCCGCGTTCGAGATCACCTGCGGCCAGGGCAGGACCGGACCGTCACTGCGCCTGACCCGGCAGGCGCACCGCGACGGCGCCCGGACGATCATCACCGTGCACGTGGCCAACACCGGCGACACCGGCGCCAAGGCGGCACGCTTCGCCGAGAACCTCTCCGCGGTCCCCGGCGCCACCACCGTCGGCGAGACACTGACGACCTCCGGCACGCTGTCCCACGACGATTCCCTGCTCAGATGGACGGGCGACGTGCCCGCCGGGGACGACGTCTCGATCCGCTACGCCGTACGCACCTCCGGCACGAAGCTGTACATCCCGACGGTCGACACCCACGCCGGAACCACCTGCCGAGACACCTCCCCCCACCCCGCCACCACCGGCGCCCCGTCCGGCAAGACCGGGACCAAGACCGGGACCGAGACCGGGGCCGAGACCGCAGCCGGGACCGGGGTCGAGGGCGGGCCTCAGGCCGAGACCAGGACCGAAACCGGATCCGAGACCGGAAGCGGAAGCGGGACCGGGACCGGGACCGAGACCAAGGCCGATACCGAGGCCGAGGCCGAGGCCGAGGCCGAGAGCGGGACCGGGCCGGGCCGCCCGAGCGGGAAAGCCCGCACGCAGGCCGGCGAGCGGGCGGACGCGATCGCGGGCACCCGAACGATCCGCCAGGCGTACGTCCGGTCGACCAGGTCCGCCATGGTGGTCGGCGGGGGCGACCCCGCGCCGGGGTCGGTGCTGGAGTACACCGTCACCGCGACCAACACCGGGGACGACACCGCCGTCGGCGTGGTGCTCACCGCCCCGATCCCCGCCGACACCGTCTTCGTCCCCGGGAGCATCTCCGTGGCGACCGGCCCCGGCGTCGGGCCCAAGACCGACCGTACCGGCGACGACCAGGGAGACTTCGCCGGCGACCGGGTCCGGGTACGGCTGGGCACCGGGGCGAACGCCGTCAGCGGCGGCAGCCTGGCCCCGGGCCGGTCCACGTCCGTGAGGTTCCGCGTCACCCTCGGGGCCGACTCCCCCGGCACGGCCGCCGACACCGGCACGACCGTCGAGTTCTCCGGTTCCGGCACGGCCTCCCGGGTCAGCGTGCCCGCCGAGAACATCCCGCTGGCCGCCCCCGAGCCGGTCTCGACGCTGGCGATGCTGAAGACGGTCTCACCGGGCACGGTGACGGCCTAGGGGCAGACCGTGACCTACTCCTACTTCATCACCAACACGGGCAGGACGCCTCTCTCCGACGTGAGGATCATCGAGACCGCCTTCTCCGGTACGGGTCCGCATTCCGCGGTCGTCTGCCCCACGGGAATGCTGGTGGCGCAGGAATCGACGACCTGCACGAGCACCTACGTCGTCACCCAGGCCGACATCGACGCCGGAGCCATCGCCGACACCGCGATCGCCTCGGGCACGCCACCCATCGGTACCGGACCGGACGTCACCTCCGCCCCCTCCACCGCCACGGTGAGCGTCGCCTCCGCACCCGGCCTGGCACTGCTGAAGACGGCCTCGCCGACCATAGTGGTGGCGGCGGGACAGAGGGTGACGTACTCCTACCTGATCGTCAACACCGGCAACACCACGCTGACCGGGGTGACGGTGACGGGTACGTCCTTCTCGGGTTCGGGAACACCACCGGCGACCACCTGCCCGGTGACGACGCTGGCGCCGCAGGCCTCGACGACCTGCACCGGCACCTACGTCGTCACGCAGGCCGATGTCGACGCCGGGAGCGTCGTCAACACCGCGACCGCCACCGGCACACCCCCCACCGGGGCCGCCATCACCTCCGCCTCCTCCACCGCGACGGTGACCGCCACCCCGGCTCCCGGCCTGGCCCTGCTGAAGACCGCCTCACCGATCACCGTGACCGCCGCCGGACGGACCGTGACCTACTCCTACGCGATCGTCAACACCGGCAACACCACGCTGACCGGCATCAGGCTGACCACCACCGCCTTCACCGGAACCGGCACCCCCACCCCGATCACCTGCCCCGTCACCACGCTCGCCCCGCAGGCCACCACCACCTGCACGAACGTGTACGCCGTCACCCAGGCCGACGTCGACGCCGGGAGCGTCGTCAACACCGCCGTCGCCACCGGCACACCCCCCACCGGGGCCGCCATCACCTCCGCCTCCTCCACCGCGACGGTGACCGCCACCCCGGCTCCCGGTCTCGCCCTGCTGAAGACCGCCTCACCGATCACCGTGACCGCCGCCGGACGGACCGTGACCTACTCCTACGCGATCGTCAACACCGGCAACCTCACCCTGACCGGGGTCAGGGTGACCACCGTCGCCTTCACCGGCACCGGAACCCCCACCCCGATCACCTGCCCGGCCACCACCCTCGCCCCGCAGGCCACCACCACCTGCACGAGCACCTACGTCCTCACCCAGGCCGACATCGACGCCGGGACGATCACCAACACCGCCGTCGCCACCGGCACACCCCGCACCGGGCCCGCCGTCACCTCCGCCTCCTCGACCGCCACGGTGGGCGTCATCTCCAGCCCCGGTCTCGCCCTGCTGAAGACGGCCTCACCGGCCACGGTGACGGCCGCCGGGCCGACCGTGACCTACTCCTACCTGGTCGTCAACACCGGCAACCTCACGCTGACCGGCGTGGGCGTCACCACCACCGCCTTCACCGGAACCGGAACCCCCACCCCGATCACCTGCCCGGCCACCACCCTCGCCCCGCAGACCTCCACCACCTGCACCGGCACCTACGTCGTCACCCAGGCCGACATCGACGCCGGGACGATCACCAACACCGCGACCGCCTCGGGCACACCCCCCACCGGGACCGCCATGACCTCCGCCCCGTCGACCGCGACGGTGACCGCCACCCCGGCCTCCGGCCTGGCCCTGCTGAAGACCGCCTCACCGATCACCGTGACCGCCGCCGGACGGACCGTGACCTACTCCTACGCGATCGTCAACACCGGCAACCTCACCCTGACCGGCGTGGGCATCACGACCACCGCTTTCACCGGAACCGGAACCCCCACCCCGATCACCTGCCCGGCCACCACCCTCGCCCCGCAGACCTCCACCACCTGCACGAGCACGTACGTCACCACCCAGGCCGACATCAACGCCGGAGCCATCGCCAACACCGCCGTCGCCGCCGCCACATCACCGTCGGGGTCGGCGGTGACCTCCACCCCCTCCGCCGCCACGGTCAGCGCCTTTTCCGCTCCGAGCCTCGCCGTGCTGAAGACGGCCTTCCCGGTGACCGTGACGCAAGGGGGCCAGGCGATCGCCTACTCCTACGCGGTCGTCAACACCGGCAACACCACGCTGACCGGGGTCGGGGTGACCACCACCGCCTTCACCGGAACCGGAACCCCCACCCCGATCACCTGCCCGGCCACCACCCTCGCCCCGCAGGCCACCACGACCTGCACGAGCACGTACGTCACCACCCAGGCCGACATCGACGCCGGATCCGTCACCAACACCGCGACCGCCACGGGCACACCCCCCACCGGACCGGCCGTCACCTCGGCCCCCTCCACCGCCACGGTGACCGCCACCCCGGCTCCCGGCCTGGCGCTGCTGAAGACCGCCGCACCGGCCACGGTGGCCACGGCGGGCCGGGTCGTGACCTACTCCTACCTGGTGCTCAACACCGGCAACACGACGCTGACGGGCGTGGGCGTCACGACCACCGCCTTCTCCGGAACCGGAACCCCCACCCCGATCACCTGCCCCGTCACCACCCTCGCCCCGCAGGCCTCCACCACCTGCACCAGCACGTACGTCGTCACCCAGGCCGACATCGACGCCGGGACCGTCGCCAACACCGCCGTCGCCACCGCCACGCCACCCACCGGCCCCGCCGTCAGCTCCCCCGCCTCCACCGCGACGGTCACCACCATCGCCGCCCCCGCCCTGGCGGTGCTCAAGACGGCCTTCCCGGTGGTCGCCACCCAGGAGGGGCAGACGATCGCCTACTCCTACGCGGTCGTCAACACCGGCAACACCACGCTGACCGAGGTGTTCGTCACCGACGTCTCCACCGCCTCCGGCACCCCCACCGCGATCACCTGCCCGGTCACCACGCTCGCCCCGCAAGCCTCCACCACCTGCACCGGTGCCTACGTCGTCACCCAGGCGGATGTCGACGCGGAATCCATCGTCAACACCGCCGTCGCCACCGGCACACCCCCCACCAGGCCGGCCGTCACCTCCGTCCCGTCGACGGCGACGGTCACCCTGGCCGCGGCTCCCGCGCTGGCGCTGCTGAAGACGGCCTCACCGACCGCGGTGGCCGCGGCGGGCCGGGTCGTCACCTACTCCTACCTGGTCGCCAACACCGGCAACACGACCCTGACGAGCGTGGGCGTCACCACCACCGCCTTCTCCGGCACCGGCACCCCCACCGCGGTCACCTGCCCGGTCACCGTCCTTCCCCCCGGGCAGAACACCACCTGCACGAGCACCTACACCGTCACCCAGGCCGACATCAACACCGGAAGCATCGTCAACACCGCCACCGCCACGGGAACACCCCCGACCGGACCAGCCGTCACCTCGTCTCCCTCCACCGCCACGGTCAGCGCGACCGCCGTCCCCACCCTGGCGCTGCTCAAGACGGCCTCGCCGACCACCGTGGCCGCGGCGGGCCGGGTCGTCACCTACTCCTACCTGATCCTCAACACCGGCAACACGACCCTGACGAGCGTGGGCGTCACCACCACCGCCTTCTCCGGCACCGGCACCCCCACCGCGGTCACCTGCCCGGTCACCGTCCTTCCCCCCGGGCAGAACACCACCTGCACGAGCACCTACACCGTCACCCAGGCCGACATCAACACCGGAAGCATCGTCAACACCGCCGTCGCCACCGGCACACCACCCACCGGACCAGCCGTCACCTCCACCCCCTCCACCGCCACGGTCACCGCCACCGCCGCCCCCACCATCGCCCTGCTGAAGACCGCCTCACCGACCACGGTGGCCGCGGCCGGGTGGGTCGTGACCTACTCCTACCTGGTCGCCAACACCGGCAACACGACCCTGACCGGTGTGGGCGTCACGACCACCGCCTTCACCGGCACCGGCACCCCCACCCCGATCACCTGCCCGGTCACCGTCCTCCCCCCTGGGGAGAACACCACCTGCACCAACGTCTACGTCACCACCCAGGCCGACATCAACACCGGGACCATCGTCAACACCGCCGTCGCCACCGGCACACCACCCACCGGACCGGCCGTGACCTCCGCCCCGTCCACCGCGACGGTCAGCGCCCCGTCCGCTCCCGCCCTCGCCCTGCTGAAGACCGCCTCACCGACCACGGCGACCGCCGCCGGGCAGACCGTGACCTACTCCTACCTGATCACCAACACCGGCAACACGACCCTGACCGGCGTGGACGCCACGACCACCGCCTTTTCCGGAACCGGCACCCCCACCCCGATCTCCTGCCCCGTCACCACGCTCGCCCCGCAAGCCTCCACCACCTGCACCAGCACCTACGCCGTCACCCAGGCCGACATCAACACCGGAAGCATCGTCAACACCGCCGTCGCCACCGGCACACCCCCCACCGGACCGGCCGTCACCTCGGCCGCCTCCACCGCCACGGTCACCGCCACCGCCGCCCCGACCCTGGCGCTGCTCAAGACGGCCTCGCCGACCACGGTGACCACGGCGGGCCGGGTCGTGACCTACTCCTACCTGGTCGCCAACACCGGCAACACGACGCTGACGGGCGTGGACGTGACGACCACCGTCTTCACCGGCACCGGCACCGGCAGCCCGATCACCTGCCCGATCACGACCCTGGCCCCCCAGGCCACCACCACCTGCACGAGCACCTACGCCGTCACCCAGGCCGACATCAACACCGGATCCATCGCCAACACCGCGACCGCCACGGGCACGCCCCCCACCGGACCGGCCGTGACCTCGTCCCCGTCGACCGCGACGGTCACCGCCCCGTCCGCTCCCACCCTCGCCCTCCTCAAGACCGCCTCACCGACCACGGTCGCCGCGGCCGGGCAGAGCGTGACCTACTCCTACCTGGTCGCCAACACCGGCAACAGCACCCTGACCGGCGTGGACGTGACCACCACCGCCTTCACCGGAACCGGAACCCCCACCGCGATCACCTGCCCGGTCACGGTCCTCGCCCCCGGGGAGAACGCCACCTGCACGAGCACCTACGTCGTCACCCAGGCAGACATCAACACCGGATCCATCGCCAACACCGCGACCGCCACGGGCACACCACCCACCGGACCGGCCGTGACCTCCACCCCCTCCACCGCCACGGTCACCGCCCCGTCAGCTCCCGCCATCGCCCTGCTGAAGACGGCCTTCCCCACGGCCTCGACGCAGGCGGGCGAGACGATCACCTACTCGTACACGGTCGCCAACACCGGCAACACCACCCTGACCGGCGTGGACGTCACCGACACCGCCTTCTCCGGCACCGGCACGCCACCCACGATCATCTGCCCGGTGACCACCCTGGCGCCGCAGGACCTGACGACCTGTACCGGCACGTACCTCACCACCCAGGCCGACGTCGACACCGGGACCATCGTCAACACCGCCGTCGCCACCGGAACACCCCCCACCGGACCGGTCGTGACCTCCGCCCCGTCCACCGCGACGGTCACCGAAGATCCGGCCCCCGGCCTGGCGCTGCTGAAGACGGCGTCGCCGAGCACGGTGACCGCGGCCGGGCAGACGGTGACCTACTCCTACCTGGTGGCCAACACCGGCAACAGCACCCTGACCGGGGTGGACGTCACCACCACCGCCTTCACCGGAACGGGAACCCCCACCGCGACCACCTGCCCGATCACCGTCCTCACCCCGGGACAGAACACCACCTGCACCGGCACCTACGTCGTCACCCAGGCCGACATCAACACCGGAAGCATCGTCAACACCGCCGTCGCCTCGGGCACACCCCCCGTCGGACCGGCCGTGACCTCGGCCCCGTCGACCGCGACGGTCACCGCTCCTCCCGCTCCCGCCCTGGCCCTGCTCAAGGCCGCCTCGCCGAACACGGTGACCGCGGCCGGGCAGACCGTGACCTACTCCTACCTGGTCACCAACACCGGCAACACCACCCTGACCGGCCTCGGTGCCGCCGACACCGCCTTCACCGGCACCGGAACCCCCACCCCGATCACCTGCCCCGTCACCACGCTCGCCCCGCAGACCTCCACCACCTGTACGAGCACCTATGCCGTCACCCAGGCCGACATCAACGCCGGGACCATCGTCAACACCGCGGTCGCCACCGGCACGCCCCCCACCGGACCGGCCGTCGCCTCCCCGCCGTCGACCAACACGATCACCGCCACCGCCGCTCCGACCCTGGCGCTGCTCAAGACCGCCTCACCGACCACGGTCGCCGCGGCCGGGCAGACGGTGACCTACTCCCACCTGGTCACCAACACCGGCAACACCACCCTGACCGGCGTGAGCGTCACCGGCACCGCCTTCACCGGCACCGGCACGCCCCCGCAGGTCACCTGCCCGGCCACCACGCTCGCCCCCCAGGACATCACCGTCTGCACCGGCACGTACGTCGTCACCCAGGCCGACGTCGACACCGGGTCCATCGCCAACACCGCCGTCGCCACCGGCACACCACCCGTCGGGCCCGCCGTGACCTCCGCCCCCTCCACCGCCACGGTCACCGCCACCGCAGCCCCGGCGCTGATCCTCCTGAAGACGGCCTTCCCCACGGCCACGACCGAGGCGGGCCAGACCATCACCTACTCGTACGCGATCGCCAACACCGGCAACACCACCCTGACCGGCGTGGGCGTGACGACCACCGCCTTCTCCGGCACCGGCACCCCCAGCGCGATCACCTGCCCCGTCACCGTCCTCGTCCCGCAGAACGCGACGACCTGCACGAGCACCTACGTCACCACCCAGGCCGACATCGACGCCGGGTCCATCGCCAACACCGCCGTCGCCACCGGCACACCACCCGTCGGGCCCGCCGTCGCCTCGGCCCCCTCCACCGCCACGGTCACCGCCACCCCGGCCCCCGGCCTGGCACTGCTGAAGACGGCGTCACCGGCCGCCGTGACCGCGGCCGGGCAGAGGGTGACCTACTCCTACCTGGTCGCCAACACCGGCAACACCGTCCTGACGGACGTGAGCATGACCACCACCGCCTTCTCCGGCACCGGGACCCCTACCGCGATCACCTGCCCCGTCACGGTCCTCGCGCCCGGGGAGAGCATCACCTGCACCAACGCCTACGTCGTCACCCAGGCCGACATGGACGGCGGAGCCGTCGTCAGCACCGCCACCGTCACCGGCACACCGCCCGGGGGCCCCGCCCTGCCCCCCGTCCCCTCCACCGGCACCGTCGTCGTCGAGACGGCTCCCGCCCTGGCCCTGTTGAAGACGGCCTCCCCCACCTCCGCGACCGAGGCGGGCCAGACGATCACCTACTCGTACGTGATCGTCAACACCGGCAACACCACCCTGACCGGAGTGACCCTGACCGGCACGTTCTTCTCGGGGTCGGGCACGCCCCCGCGGGCCACCTGCCCGGTCACCACGCTCGCTCCCCAGGCCACGACGACCTGCACCGGCGCCTACGTCGTCACCCAGGCCGACATCGACGCCGGGGTCATCACCAACACCGCGACCGTCTCGGGCACGTCGCCCACCGGTCTCGTCGTGACCTCCGCCCCCTCCACCGCGACGGTCGGCAAGGAGCCGACGTCGGGCCTGGCGCTGCTGAAGACGGCGTCGCCGACCACGGTGACGGCCGCGGGGCAGCGGATCATCTACTCCCACACGATCGTCAACACCGGGGACACCACCCTGACCGACGTGGGCGTCACCGACACCGCCTTCTCCGGCACCGGCACGCCCCCGCAGGTCACCTGCCCCGCCGCCACCCTCGCCCCCCAGGCCAGGACGGTCTGCACCGGCACGTACATCGCCACGCAGGCCGACATCGACGCCGGCGGCATCGTGAACACCGCGACCGCCTCGGGCACGTCGCCCACCGGTCTCGTCGTGACCTCCGCCCCCTCCACCGCGACGGTCGTCGAGGTGCCGGCTCCCGGCCTGGCGCTGCTCAAGACGGCGTCGCCGACCACGGTGACGGCCGCGGGACGGACGGTGCTCTACTCCTACGACGTCGTCAACACCGGCAACTCCACGCTGACCGGTATCAGCGTGACCGACACCTCCTCGGGGTCCGGCACGCCGACCCAGATCACCTGCCCGGCGACCACCCTGGCGCCGCAGGCCACCACGACCTGCACCGGCACCTACGTCATCACCCAGGCCGACATCAACACCGGATCCATCGTCAACACCGCGCTCGCCACGGGCACGCCCCCGTCCGGCCCCGCGGTCGTCTCCGCACCGTCCACGGTGGCGATCATCGCCGAACCGGCCCCCGAACTGGCGTTGCTCAAGACCGCCGACCCGACGGCGCTGCTCGGGCCGGACCAGACGATCACCTACTCGTACCGGGTCATCAACACCGGTAACGCCACACTGAGCGGCGTCAACGTGACCGACATCCTCTTCTCGGGCTCGGGTACGCTCTCGCGGGTCACCTGCCCGTCGGCCACCCTGGCGCCGCAGAACTCGATGACCTGCACGAGCACGTACGTCACCACCCAGGCCGACGTCGACGCCGGCGCGATCGTCAACAGCGCCGTCGCCTCGGGCACGCCACCCATGGGACCGGCGGTGACCTCCGCCCCCTCCACCGCGACGGTCAGCAAGGAGCCGACTCCCAGCCTGGCGCTGCTGACGACGGCGTCACCGAGCACGCTGACGGCCGCGGAACGAACCCTCACCTACTCCTACCTGATCGTCAACACCGGCAACACGACCCTGAACGGGGTGAGCGTCGCGATCACCTCGTTCTCCGGTACGGGGACGCCCGGCGCGATCACCTGCCCGACGCGGACGCTGGAGCCGCAGCAGGCCACGACCTGCACCGGCACCTACGTCACCACCCAGGCCGACATCGACACCGGGAGCATCGTCAACACGGCCCAGGCGTCCGGTGTGTCGGACACCGCTCCCGCGGTGGTCGTCGCCCCGCCGCTGGCGGCCGTGGTGGTCTCCTCGGCCTCGTCCACGGTGGCGGTGGCCATCGCGCCGGCTCCCAGCCTGGCGCTGCTGAAGACGGCGTCACCGAGCGCGCTGACGGGTGCGGGACGGACCCTGACCTACTCCTACCTGATCGTCAACACCGGCAACACGACCCTGAACGGGGTGAGCGTGACGACCACCGTCTTCACCGGATCCGGGACGCCCTCGGCGATCACCTGCCCGGTGACGACCCTCGTGCCGCAGGACACCACGACCTGCACGAGCACCTACGTCACCACCCAGACCGACGTCGACGTCGGCGCGATCGTGAACACCGCGACCGCGTCGGGCACCTCCCGGCTGGGCATCGTGGCCGTCTCGGACGTCTCGACCGCGACGGTCAGCACCGTGGCGGCCCCCGCCCTGACGCTGCTGAAGAGCGCCGAGCCGAGCACCGCCGGGCAAGGGCGGACGATCACCTACTTCTACCTGGTCGTCAACACCGGCAACACGACGCTGAGCGACGTGCGCGTGACCGACATCTCCTCGGCGTCGGGGGCACCACCACAGATCACCTGCCCGCGGACGAGCCTGGCGCCGCAGGAGTCCACGACCTGCACGAGCACCTACGTGGCCACCCGCGCCGACATCGCCTCCGGCGCGATCGTGAACGTCGCGACCGCCTCGGGCAGCCTCTTCCCCGGCGCGGTCACCGGCTCCAACCCCTCGGCCGCGACCGTCACGACGACCGGTTCACGGGCCGGCGGCGGCGACGGCGACGCCACCACGGGCCACAGGGCCGAGATCCGCTCCGGCTCGTCGACGTGCACCACGGTCGAGTTCCTCGGGCAGCGGCGGGTGTGCTGCGAACGGAGGAACCCGTCGCGGTGGCATCGGCCCCACGACCGCCGGTGCGGCACCGGTCTGCTCCAGACGTCCCGGCGGTCCCCGCTTCCCGGCGACCGGACCAGTCCCGACCGCAGGACCCGTTCCGACGACCGCCGTGCCGCGACATAGGGTGCAGTGATGCGGACCCGCCCTCTCGCCGACCGCGTCGTGACCGGCTCCGACGACGGGACGCGGCCGTTCCCGGACGCCCTGGTCGCGGCCGGCGTCGTCGGGGTGTTCTGGGTGCCGCCCGCGCTCGGGGCCGCGGACCCGCCGCGCCTGGTGGCCGGGCTGGTGCTGGCCTCGGTCGCGGGCGCGGCGATGATCCTCCGGCGGCGCCTGCCGGTCCCGGCGACGGCGGCCGCCGGGATCGCCACCGTCGCGGGAGCGGCCCTGGGAGTGTGCCAGGACCCCATGCTCGCCACGGCCTGGTGCCTGTACTCCCTCGCGATCGCCCGCGCCTCCCGTACCCGCGCGTTCGTCCTCGTCCTGGCCGGAGCCGTCGCGGCGCTGACGGCGGTGACCGGTGTCCCGGAGGAGGGCGTGAGCGGCGCCGGGCAGCGGCTGCTCCTCTCCGTGGCCGCGCTGAGCGTCGCCTGGCTGCTCGGCGCGACCGTCGCCGGGCGGATCGAGGCCGCCCGGGAGGCGGAGCGGGCCCGCGTGCAGCTGGAGGTGGCGCGCGAGGTGCACGACGTGGTCGGCCACGCGCTCGGGGTGATCGGCGCGGAGGCGGGCGTGACGCGCGGCCTCCGGGACGCGGGTGAGCAGGAGCTGCGCGACTCGCTGGCCGGCATCGAGGCGCACGCCAGGAGCGCGCTGGAGGAGATGCAGGGTCTCGTACGGACGCTGCGTTCCTCCCCCGCCGCCATGGTCGGGCGTGAGGACGCGGGCGCTCGTGACATGCTCCCGGTCCCGGTCCCTGAACCACGGGAGACGGTCGCCGGGATCGCGCAGCTGCCCTCGGTGGTCGCCGCGACGCGCGGCGCCGGGGTGGGCGTCGACGCGCGGATCGACGTGGACGGGCACGTCGACCCCGCCATCGGCGCGGTGGTCCTGCGGATCGTCCAGGAGGGGCTGAGCAACGTGGTCCGGCACGCGGGCGGCGCGGGATGCGCGGTGGACGTCCACCGGGACGGCGACGTGATCGTCGCGAGCGTCCGCGACCACGGCCCGGGGGCCCGGCCGGACGGGGGCTCCGGGTTCGGGCTGCTGGGGATGCGGGAGCGGGCCCGCCTGGTGAACGGCACCGTGACCTGGCGGAACCACCCGGAGGGCGGGTTCGAGGTCACCGCGCGCCTGCCCCTGCGGGACGCCTCGTGACCGGGCCGGCGGACGGGTCCGGGACGGAGGACGAGGTGATCGGCGTCCTGCTCGCCGACGACGACGAGCGCTTCCGCGGCGTGTACCGCAAGCTGTTCGACCGGACCGCGGGGTTCCGGGTCGCCGGGGAGGCGTCCGACGGGGCCGAGGCGGCCAGGCTCGCCGGGGCGCTGAGACCGGCGGTGGCGCTGCTCGACGTGCAGATGCCGGGCACCGACGGTCTGGAGGCGGCGCGCCGCATCCTGCGGGACACGAGCACCCGGGTGATCATGCTGACGACCTTCGACCTCGACGAGTACGTGTACGAGGCGCTGACGCTCGGGGCGTCGGGGTTCCTGCTGAAGAACGCGTCCCCTCCGGAGGTGCTCCAGGCGGTCCGTACCGTCCGGGCGGGCAACGCCGTCCTCGCCCCGGAGGTCACCGCGAGGCTCCTGCGGCGGTTCGCGCCGCACCGGCCCGAGCGCGGGCACGCGTTCGCCGGCCAGGTGCTCTCCGAGCGGGAGACGCAGGTCATCCGGTTCGTCGCGCGCGGGTACACGAACCAGCAGATCGCCGACGAGCTGTTCCTGAGCGTGGAGACGGTCCGCACGTACCTGCGGCGCATGTTCGCCAAGCTCGGCGTGAACGACCGCACGCACCTGGCCGTGCTCGCCCACGAGGCGGGGCTGCTGCACGAGCCGCGGAGCGGGTGACCCGCACACCGCCGGGAGCGGTCCCGCCGGTGCCGGTCCGGCAGGTGTCTACTTTCGGGTGACGCGGGCCGGGGCCCTCGCGCAGCAGGCTGAAGCCGTCCATCCGACGAGACGGCGAAACGGCGAGGCAGGCGATGATCGAGGTTGTTCGGCTCAGCAAGCGGTACGGGGACAAGGTGGCCGTCGACGACGTCGGCTTCACCGCGCGTCCCGGCCGGGTCACCGGCTTTCTCGGCCCGAACGGAGCCGGCAAGTCCAGCACGCTGCGCATCCTGCTGGGACTGGACGCGGCGACGAGCGGCACCGCGTCGATCAACGGGAAGCGGTACCGCGACCTGGACCGCCCGCTGCGCACCGTCGGGGCGCTGCTCGACGGGGCGGGCCCGGTGCCCGAACGCCGGGCCGTCGACCACCTCGCCTGGGTCGCCCGGTCCAACGGGATACCCCCGCGCAGGGTCGGTGAGGTGCTGGACGTGGTGGGCCTGGCCGACGTCGCCCGGCAGCGGGTGAGGAAGTACTCGCTGGGGATGGGGCAGCGGCTCGGCATCGCCGTGGCGCTGCTCGGCGACCCGGAGATCCTCGTCCTCGACGAGCCCGCGAACGGGCTGGACCCGGAGGGGATCCGCTGGATCCGCACCCTCCTGCGCGACCACGCCGCGTCCGGCCGTACCGTGCTGCTGTCCAGCCACCTGATGGCGGAGATGGCCGGCACCGCCGACGACGTGGTCGTCATCGACCACGGCCGCGTCGTCGCCCAGGGACCCGTCGCCGAGGTCACCGCGGGGCACCCGTCGCTGGAGGCGGCGTTCTTCGCGCTCACCGGCGACCGTCCGGGACCGGGACGGTGAGCGCCGTGCCGCGGACGTCCCCCGCACCCACCGGCCGGTCGTCCCGGACCGGGACGACGGGCGCCGTGCTGCACGCGACCCGGGCGGAGCTGTCCAAGATCCTGACCCTGCCGGGCGTGTGGATCGTCACCGGGATCATCCTCGCCCTCGACGTGCTGGTCATGTCCGCCTCGGCCGGGCTCTACGCCGAGGCGGTGGCGAACATCACCCCGGACGGCATCATCGAGATCTTCATCGGCGAGCCCCAGGCGGCGACCGTGGCGGTCCTCGACATGCTCGTCGCGTCCTCCCTGCAGATCGGCGTGTTCCTGCCGATCCCCGCCGCTGTGATCGCCGGGCAGGAGTTCCGCTCGCACCAGCTCGGGCTGAGCGTGCTCGCGGTCCCGCGCAGGGGCCGGCTGCTGGCCGCGAAGGTCCTCGCGACCACCGCGTACCTGCTCGTCGTGGCGGTCCTGATCGCGGGGATCAGCACCGCGTTCACGTACGCCGCCGTCAGGGACTGGAACCCGGGGCTGCTCCTGACCGGCGACGCGTTCCTCGGCCAGGGGAGGTTCGTCGTCTTCGCGGTGCTGTTCTCGCTGACGGGTTTCGCGATCACCGTCATCGCCCGGAGCACCCTGATCGGCATCGCCGTCACCGTCGTCCTGCTCGCCCTCACCATGATGCGGTCACCGGCCCGCACCGGGCCCGGCCTGGACGCGTTCCTGCCGGCCGGCGCCGGGCGGAACCTGCTGCTGGACGCCGGGGCGAACCACCTCAGCGCCGGCCCGGTACACGGCCTGCTCGTGCTCGTCGGCTGGGCCCTGGCGACCACGCTCATCGCCGGGATCACCCTCGGCAGGAGGGACGCGCGATGAGCACCGGGAAGACCGTCAGGACCGACGGGCCCGGCGATCCCGGAAGACCCGGCGGGCCCGCCGGGTCCGGAAGGTCCGGTGATCCCGGTGATCCCGGTGATCCTGGAAGGCCCGGTGATCCTGGAAGGCCCGGTGATCCTGGAAGGCCCGGCGCGCTCCTCCGGTCCGGTGAGGCGTCGCGAACCGCCCGCGCCCCACGGTTCGGCGACGTCCTGGCCTCGGAGCTCCTCAAGATCCGTACCCTGCCCGCCACCTGGATCGCCCTGGCCCTCGCGTCGGCCGCGAACCTCGCCCTCGCCGTCCTGGCCACCACGGACGCCGTGCGGATCACCGGTCAGGACGGGCCGGTCGCGATCGAGCGGCTGGGCACGCTCATGCTGTCCCCGGCCTACGTCCTCATCGCGATCGCCGTCCACGCGGCGGGCGGCGAGTACCGCACCGGGCAGATCCGCGTCAGCCTCGCCGCCGTCCCCGGCCGGAACCAGCTCCAGGCCGCCCGGCTCGCCGCGACCACGGTGGCCGTCCTGCTCGCGACGGTCCCCGCGATCCTTCCGGCCCACCTCGTCCGGTACGTCCCGCAGGTCACCGGCGGGCACCTCGGGGCCGGTGCCGCGGCCCGTGACCTCGCGGCGCTCCTGGGCGTCCATCTCCTGCTCGGCCTGATCGCCCATGGCCTCGCCGTCGTCACGAGGAGCGTCGTCATCCCGCTGACCGTTCTCGTCGTCACGCCGGTCCTCATCTCGCCGCTGCTGCGGGGAGGCCTGCCGGAGCTGGTGAGGCTCCTCCCCCACGAGGCGGCCCTCGATCTCCTCGGCACGGCGGACGACCCGGGCACCTCCCTCGGCCGGACCGGCGGGCTGCTCGTCCTCACCGCCTGGGCGCTCCTGCTCACCGCGGCCTCCTGGACGGCCTTCTCCCGTCGGGACGTCTGAGGGTCCCCACCTGGAGCCGGAACCTCCCGTAACAGCCGAGACGATCCCGCCCTCCCGGAAGCCGCGATCTCCCGTACCGGCCGGGACGACCTCGCCTCCCACGGGCCGAGGTCTCCCGTACCGGCATCACCCGTCGGCAGGGAGGACCCACACCCGCAGGGGCCCGATCGGCCGGCAGCCGTTACGGATCGCGGCGCGCAGCGCGTCGTCCCGCTCGTACCCCACCACCGGCCGGTCGGGGGCGATCCGGGCCGCCGCGTCCAGCAGGCCGCCCCACACCTCGTCGGGGTCCCGCTCGCCACAGAACACGTTGGAGACCCCGACGGCCCGCTCGGACAGGTTCACCATCGCACCCGCGACGACGCGCCCGCAGAGACGACCGGCGACGACCCTGCATTCCGGGCTCTCCAGCAGGCTCGGCAGGAACACCCCGGCGGCCTCGTCCGCGCAGGCCGACCTCCAGGCGTCGAGTTCGTCCGCGGAGGTGACCTCCTCCCAGCTCAGGGAGCCTCCGGCGGGCCGGTCGCGTCCCGCCGGACGATGGATCCAGGTCGCCTCGAACAACGGCTCGTACCCGGCCGGGCCGAGGTCGAGGGTCGCGAAGCTGTCCTTCACCCCGGTCCCCGGCACGGGGGCGCCAAGAGCACCGAGAGCGCCGACGACATCGTCCGCGCTCGTCCGCGGCGACAGGGTGACCAGGCTCGGGTAGTACGCCAGGCGATGACGCCGGTTCACCCAGAACCCCGGACCGAACTCACCGGGCAGGCCGTGACTGCGGCACACGAGGTCGCACCATTCCGCGTTGTTCCGGGCGGCCACGGCCACCGGCCCCTCCGACACGGGAACCTCCTCCTCACGCAGTCACGCAGTCACCCAGTCACGCAGCCACGCAGCCACGGTGCCCGCCCGGCCGGGCGGCCGTCACACGACCTGCGCCGCGGCGCTCCACGATACGGCCGGACCCGGAGGTTCCACACCATGCCGCCCGGTCGGCGCGTACCACCCCGGCCGGTAGCATCGGGCGGAAAATCTTTCCCGTACGAGCCCGTTGGACGTGTCGAATGAACGCGCACACTCACGGTTCCGAACCCCGCGGCGACGACCCGCGGGGTTCGACCTGGGACGTCCTCGCGAAGCCCTACTTCGGTGAGGCCGGGGCGGCTCCCCCGTGGATCGTCCAGTACCTGGACGGCTCCAACGTGCCGGGGGACCGCATACGCCTGGGCGACCCGACGACCAGGACGTACGTCATACTGAGCAAGTTCATGGACAGGTACGTCTGTGCGGAGATCTTCGAGGCGCGCGGGCTCTCCGACGTCCAGCGGGAGCGGCTTCACGCGCTGGGCTGGAGACTGGAGGCCACCGGGACCTCGCAGATCCGTCCCACCTGGACCGTCAGCTGGACCTGGTACGAGAGGGACGTGGAGTTCCTCATGGGTCGCGCCGAGGCCGTCATCGGCGCGTTGCGCGACGTGCTCGCCGTGCCGCCGGAGCGGCTGCGATGCTGGACGTGGGGCGAGGACGGCCCCCTCGACGCCCCGTCCCGCTTCAGGGATCGCGACGAGCGGCCCACGGCCACCGGCGCTCCCGCCCTGTGCACCGGCTGGGAGGACCTGCGACGGCGCCTGGACTGGGTGCTGCAGACCCTCCCCACCGACAGCGCCGTGATCCTGACCGACAGAGATCGCGGCGGGGTGCAGTTCATGAGCGATCGCCTCGGCTTCATGGACACCGGCGCGCTCGACTACCGGCCGGCGTCGGGGGAGCTCCCGGATCGGGACGCCCCGAGGAACGACCGCGAGCGGCGGCTGTTCGAGCTCGGCTGGACGCCCGAGACGGCCGGCGCGAGATCGGTCAGCTGGACGATCGGCAGGCCGGTCGTCTGGGCGGACATCGGGCCGCTGGCCACGCAGGCGGTCGAGGCACTGCGGGTGCTCGGTTTCCACGACCCCTCGGAGCTGGCCGTCAAGACCTTCCGCAACGGCATGGGCGACGAGCACGTGAAGCACGTCGCCGGGGAGCTGGGCATCCGTCCCGAGGAACCCTGACGGTGGGCCACCCTTCCACGGCCCCTCGTGGGGACGACGACACGGGGGATTCGATCTGGGACGTCCTCGCGGAACCCCATGTCGTCGAGTACCACACCGGTGAGCAGGGCCGGTTCGCCCACTCGTGGCTCGTCTCCTGCCTGGACGACTGCGAGTCGGCGGGTGACCGCGTGCGCCTGGGCGATTCGACGACCGGGACGTACGTCATGCTGAGCCTGTTCATGGAGGAGTACGCCCACGCGGAGATCTTCGAGGCGCGCGGGCTCTCCGACGTCCAGCGGGAGCGGCTTCACGCGCTGGGCTGGAGACCGGAGACCACCGGGACCTCGCCGATCCGCCCCACCTGGTCCCTGCGCTGGGGATGGTACGAACCCGACAAGGAACACCTCGCCCGTTGTGGTGAGGCCGTCATCGGCGCGTTGCGCGACGTGCTCGCCGTGCCGCCGGAGCGGCTGCGCTGCCGGTCGTGGGGCGAGGACGGCCCCCTCGACGTGCCGGACCGGTTGCGTGATCGCGACGAGCGGCCCACGGCCACCGGCGCTCCCGCCCTGTGCACCGGCTGGGAGGACCTGCGACGGCGCCTGGACTGGGTGCTGCTGACCCTCCCCACCGAGAGCGCCGTGGTCATGCGCAACGAGGACCACGGCGTGGTCCAGTTCATGACGGGTGTGGACGGTCTGGTGAGCACCGGCGCGATCGACCACCACCCCGGCGGGCCGGAGCTCCCGGAGCCGGGCGATCCCAGGACCGACCGCGAGCGGCGGCTGTTCGAGATCGGCTGGACGCCCGAAACGGCCACCCCGGCGTACATCGGCTGGACGCTCGGCACGCCGATCATCTGGGCGGACGCCGGGCCGCCGGCCACACAGGCGGTCGAGGCACTGCGGGCGCTCGGTTTCCACGACCCCTCGGAGATCACCGTCAGGACCTTCCGCAACGGCAGGGGCCTCGGGCCCGTGGCGTACGTCGCCGGGGAGCTGGGCCTTCGCCCCGAGAAGACCTGACCCGCAGCACCCCCTCATCGGCGGCGTCTCCTCCTCCCCGGCGTCTCCTCACCGGCGGCGTCCGGAAGGCGGCTCCCGGGCCCGGCGTCCCGGACGGTGATCCTCCGCACTGAGGACCCGGGCCCGCACCGGCCCGGAAACGATTGCCCGGGATATGAAAAGACGGCGTACCGACGGCCGTCCGCTGCAGGAGTTCGAGACGTTCACGCTCGGCATCAACGAGACGGACCCCGTCTCGGTGGCGAACTCCTACGCGACTCTCGCCGCCCGCGGCCGCTTCTGCGAGCCGACGGTGATCACGGAGATCCGCGACGCCTCGGGGGCGCCGCGTTCCTTCCCGCCGCGGTGCCGGGAGGTCCTGGACCCGGCGGTCGCCGACGCGGTCACCGCGGTGCTGTCGGACGCCCTGGCGGGGAGCCTGCCGCAGGGCGTCGGCCGCGAGGCGGCGGGCATGCCGGGCACGTCCGACGGCTACACCGCGGCCTGGTACGCCGGCTACACCCCCGTCCTGGCCTCGGCCGTCAGCCTCGGCGACCCGCGCGGCGCGTTCCAGCACACGCTGCAGGACGTCACCGTCGGCGGCCGGCACTACGAGCGGGTGGAGGGGACGTCGATCCCCGGCCCGATCTGGAAGGAGACGATGACCGAGGCGTTACGGGACACGCCGGAGACCGGCTTCACCCGGCCGGACGAAGGCCGCTTCGGCGCCTGCCGCGACGCCTGCCCCGGCTGACCACGGTCGGCGGCCCGGCCGCCTCACGTGGAGCGGCCGGGCACCCCCGCACCGGTTCGGGACCCGGGCCGGTCAGCCCATGAGCCTGACCCCGCCGGGGTGGTCGTCTCCGTCGCCCGTGTCAGCCGACGCTGGCGATGACGGCGAAGCGCGCGCCGTGGGGGTCGGTGAGCACGGCGAAACGTCCGACGCCCTCGATGTCCACGGCGGGTGCGACAACGTCGCCGCCGAGCTCCCGCACCCGGGCGACGGACGCGTCACAGTCGGCCACCTCGAAGTAGGACAGCCAGTGCGGCCTGTCCCCCTCCCCGAGGGTCATGACGCCTCCCAGGTCCTGGCCGTCGTCACCGGCGGTCGACAGCAGCAGGTACGGCATGTCGCCGAACGCGATGTCCTGGACCTTCCAGCCGAAGGCGGCCTGGTAGAAGGGCCGGACGGCATCCAGCTCGGGGACGTACAGCTCCAGCCAGGCCAGGGAGCCGTTCTCGGTGACGAGGTCCAGGCCCGTGATCGTGCCCGGCTGCCAGACGGCGAACTCCGCACCGCCGGGATCGGTGAACCCGGCCATCCTGCCCTTGTCGAAGACGTCGTCCGGCGCGATGCGCACGGTCCCGCCCCCCTGCTCGACCGCCTTGGCCGTGGCGTCGGCGTCGGCGGTGTGGAAGTACGGCGTCCACGCCGGGACCGCCCCCTCCTGGGTGAGCGGCCCGACGGCGGCGACGACCTTGCCGTCGAGCTCGAAGAAGCCGTAGCCGCCCGCCTGCGGACCGGCCGACTGGAAGCTCCAGCCGAGCAGGGAACCGTAGAAGGCGGCGGCGGCCTCGACGTCGGGCGTGCCCAGGTCGATCCAGTTGGGGGCGCCGGGGACATAGCGGGTGGTGAGCATAGGCCTCTTCCTTGATGGGGGCACGGGCCGGTGACCCGTCCTGCGGATCGCCATACTTCCGGACTTCCGGGCTTCCGGGGCTCCGTGCGCGGGGGCGGAATCGTCGAACCGATCGCCCGCCAGCCTGACAGACCCCACCGACAGTTCTTCGATCACCCGCACCCGGGGCCCGGACCCGCACCGGCCGTCGAACCGCGCCGTGCGGAGCACGGAGAAGGCAGGCGGAGCACGGAGAAGAGGCCGCCCAGGAGAGCGCCGGGACGCTCACCCGGTGACGCCGTCCCCTCCGCGTACGCGCCGCACGAGGTCGCCGGCGGCCTGCGGCCACCGGGGGTGGTCGAAGGTGAAGCCCGCCTCGAGCAGGCGGCCGGGGACGACCCGGCGGCTCTTCAGCAGGAGTTCGGTGTCCGAGCGCAGCGCGAACGCGCCGATCTCCGCCATCCACCTCGTCGCGGGCAGGCCGATGCGGGCACCCCACGCGGCGCGCAGCGCGCGCATGAACGCACGCTGCGGCAGGGGTTCGGGGGCGGCGAGGTTCACCGGCCCGGCGAGGTCGTCCCGGCCGGCCAGGAACTCGACGGCGCGGACGAAGTCACGGTCGTGGATCCAGGACACGTACTGCGCGCCTCCCGCGATCGGGCCGCCGAGGCCGAGCCGCGCCATCCGCGACAGGACGTCGAAGACGCCGCCGCGGTCGGGGCTCATCACCATGGCGGTGCGCAGCGCGACCTTGCGCGTGTGCGGGGTCTCGGCCCGCTCCTGCTCCCGCTCCCACGCCTTCGCGATCTCGACGCTGTAGGCCCAGTAGCGCGGGACGCCGGGTTCGGTTCCGCCGAGCACGCCGGTCGCCTCGTCGTTGGGGGCGTCGAAGCGGTGGGCATAGACGGTGGCGGTGCTCATCTGCAGCCAGACCCGGGGCGGCCGCGCGGCGGCCGCGATCGCCTCGCCCACGACCCGGGTGGAGTGCACGCGCGAGTCCATCATGGCCTTCAGGTTGGCGGGGGTGTAGCGGCAGTCGACGCTGCGACCGGCCAGGTTGACCACGACGTCGCTGCCGTCGATCTCCTCCGCCCAGGGCCCGAGGGTCTCCCCGTCCCAGCTGGCCTCACGTTCCCGTACCGGCCGCCTGGTCAGCACCACGACGTCATGCCCCGCGGCCGTCAGCGCACGGTCCAGGATCGCACCCACCTGACCGCTTCCTCCGGGTATCACTGTCTTCATCGGACCCCCCAGGCTCGGTGGGACCAGCCTAGGGCAGCGCACTGAACGCGTTCAAAAGAGGGTGGCCGTTCACACCGGAGACGGAGGAGTCCTTGGCGCGACACGAGGACGCAGGCCGCCCCGATGACTCGAAAATCATCGGTTTCCGACATACCCGGCATAGCATCGAAAAGGTCGCACCTTCACCCGGTCGATGATGAGCGACGGTCACCTTTTCCCTGCCCGGAACCGTATTCCGGACGACCTTCACGACCCGTGACCGAATAATCTTCTCCGGGTTCCGAACCCTGACATCCGGGTCGAGAACGGACCGCTTACGGGAGTATTTAACACGTTTTTTCTCTTTCTATACCCTGCTCCTGGATGACGTCGGACAATCATGAGACGTCTCCGGCCCCGCCGACGCGGCCGGCCCCGTACGACACGCTCATTCGTCCGATGAAAGGAGACATTCGCGGTGGCAACGGCAGAGGTGATGCCGAGACGATGGTCCCTGGTGGGCCGTGACGCGGAGCTGAAGGCGTTCGAGGACGTCCTCGACGGAACCGGTTACAACGGTTTCTTCATCTTCGGTGAGCCCGGCGTCGGCAAGACACGGCTGGCGGAGGAGTGCCTCGCCGTCGCCGGCCTGCGGGGGCACACCGTGGGCCGCGCCACCGCGACCGCCGCGGCGGCCGGGATCCCGCTCGGGGCGATGGCCCACCTGCTGCCGGACGGGGTGAACCTGTCGGATCCCGTCGCGGGCTTCGCGACCGCGGTCCGGCTCATGTCTCGGGCCTACACCGCGACGGCCCGCCTCGTGCTGCTCATCGACGACCTGCACCTGCTCGACTCCGCCTCGGCCCTGCTGCTGCGCCAGCTCATGGAGACCGGCGCCGTCTTCCTGGTGGGCACGGTGCACTCGGACGCCTCGTCCGAGGAGGGCGTCGTGACGCTCGGGCGGGGCGACGCCGTCCATCACGCCGACCTCAGGTCGCTGACCTGGCCGGAGGTGAACGAGCTCCTCCGGCGCACCCTGGCCGGGCACGTCCACCGCGAGACCGTCGACCGACTGCACGCCGCGAGCGGGGGCAACCCGCTCTACCTGGGCGAACTGGTACGCGGCGCGCTGGCCGAGGGCAGGCTGGCGAACGACGGGGAGATCTGGCGGCTGTCGGCCGCCGAGTCCCTTCCGGTCACCCGGCGTCTCACGGACCTGATCCGCCACCGGCTCGCGGCGGTGCCCCCGTGCGGCCGCCGCCTCCTCGACGTCCTCGCGCTGTGCGGCCCGGTGTCCGTCGCCGACCTGGAACACGACCCCGGCACCGGCATCCTGGACGAGCTGGAGCGGGCCGGACTCGTCACCGTCGTGCGGGAGGGTCGGCGCACGTACGCCCGCCTGGCGCATCCCCTCTACGAGGAGGTGCTGCCCGCGGACATCACCGAGCTACGCCGCCAGAAGATCCTGCGCGAGCGGGCGGACAGGCTGGAACGGACCGGCTCGCGCCGCAAGGAGGACGCCATGCGCCTGGCCTCCTACCGGCTCGACGGTACCGGCACCGCCGATCCGGCCCTGCTGCTCCAGGCCGCCCGGCTCGCCGCGTACGGCGGCGACCACGCCCGCGCGCTCGTCTTCCTCCGGGCGATCCCCGAGGAGGGCCTCACCTTCCCGGCGCTGCTCCTGCTCGGCCGTACCCTGTCGGAGGCGGGACGGCCGCAGGAGGCCGAGGACGTGCTGCACAGGGCGGACGGGCGGGCCACCACGGAGAGCCGCGCGCTGTCGGTGGCACTGGCACGCACGCACAACCTCATGTGGTGCCGTGGCGCCTCCCGCGAGGAGGCCGTCGCCGCGAACGACGCCGCGCGCGACCGTGTCACGAGCCCCGCCGCCCTGTGGGCGCTGCGGGTGAACGAGGCCAACATCCTCTCCAACCTGGGCCACCACGCCGAGAGCCTCCGCCTGCTCGACTCGATGCCGGACGAGGAACCGCCGGTGGACGACGTCGCGGGCGCGGCGGCGTGGACGGCCGCCGCCGCGACGAGGGCCAGCACGCTGTCCTTCCTGGGGCGGGGAGAGGAGGCGGTGCGGTGGGCCGAACGGGCCGTGGCCCTGTGCGCGAGGGCGCGGGACGAGAGCAGGGGGCAGTCCCCGCAGGAGGCGGCCGCGCGATCCGCCCTCGTCCTGGCCCTGACCGAGAGCGGACGCCTGGAGGAGGCCCGCGTCGCCGGTGAGCGTGCCTACACCGACCCGGCCGGGGCGCCGACCGGGTGGCAGCGCACGCTCCTGCTCTTCCCGCTCGCCCGCAACGCCTGGCTGGCGGGGCGTCCCGCCTCGGCACGCCGCTGGTACGCGGAGATCGTGCACGACACCCGCCCCCAGGGGGTGATCATCCGTCCGCTCGCCCTCGCCGGGCTCGCCGCGGCCGCGGCGCTGCAGGGCGACGTGCGCGCGGCGGAGACCGCCCTCGCCGAGTACGCCGGCCTCGCAGTACCGGTGCACGTCCCCGAGGAACGGCTCGGCGAGGCGTGGACGCACGTGGCGCGTGGAGAACAGGAGAAGGCCAGGACGGTGCTCAGGGCGGCGGCGGACGAGGCCCGCGAGCGGGGCCAGTTCTCCTCCGAGACCGTGTTCCTGACCGACCTCGCGCGGCTCGGGGGCGCCGCCGGGGCGGCGGAGCGCCTGGCGGAGCTCGCGAGGACCGGAGGACCCTTCACGGCCGCCCGGGCACGGCTGGCGGCCGCGCTGGCCTCGGACGATCCGGACGGCCTGTCGGCGGTGGCCGGGGACTTCGACCGGATGGGGGCGAGCCTGCTCGCGGCGGAAGCGGCGAGCGCGGCGGCGGAGCTGTGGCGCCGCTTTGGGGATCCCCGCCGGGCCTCGGCCGCCGCGACGCGGTCGGCCGCGAGCGCCGCCCTGTGCGAGGGTGCGCGGACGCCCGTGCTGCGGACGGCCGGCGCGGCCGTGCCGCTCACGGCCAGGGAGAGGGAGATCGCGATCCTGGCGGCCGAGGGGATGGCCAGCAAGGACATCGCGGCCAGGCTGACCATCTCCGTCAGGACGGTGGACAACCACCTGCAGCGGGTCTACGCCAAGCTGGGCGTCTCGGCCCGCCGGGAACTGGCCGACCGTCTCGGCCGCGCGGACGCGTGAGCCGGAGGACCGGCCCGCCCGTGCCACGGGGCACGGGCGGGCCGACGGACCCGGTCTCACCGGGACCTGTTCCATTCGGATACGACGGGTGTTCTCACAGTGGGGACGCGAACTCCACCGCGACGCCGTCCCGGCCGATGGTCAGTTTGCTCTGCGGCAGGTTGCTGGCGTAGCAGGCGAACTGGGCGAAGCAGAGGTTGACCGAGCGCGCCATGTGGGAGAAGAAACGCGAGCCGACCCCGGTGGTGTTGGTCCCGATCACCCCGTTCACTGGGGCGTTGAACACGTCGGTGGCCAGACCCTGCGGGTAGACGACGGAGCTCTTGTCGGTGAGGTAGTCGCCCCGGTTGTACAGGCCCACGCTGATGACACGGCTCGACTCCCGGCCCGGGGTCCGGTTCGCCGTGCAGTAGGAGAAGGCATGGTGCCAGGTGTAGATGGTGGTACCCGCCCAGGACGTGAGCGTCAGCGGGACGTCGGTGTTCACGCACACCTGGTCGTACAGCAGCAGCGCGGCGCGCGACGCGGAGGAGTCCCGGCCGGCGGGCCGCCGGGGCGGGTCGACCCGGGTGACGACCGGGTCCCCCACCTTCACCGACACCGGCACCGTACGGGCCAGCTGCGGGTCGTTCTTGATGATCTCAAGGTCCGCGGCGGTGGCCTTGCCCGCGACGGCGCGCTGAACGGCGGTCCTGACCTCGTCCTCGGAAGGACCGTCCGCGGCGTTCACCGGGCCCCCGGCTGCCATCACCGCCACGGCCGCGACGGCGAGTCCCGCGGAAACGGTACGGAGCCTCATTCTCATCATCCCCTTCGAAATGGATTTCCTTCGGCAGGAGAAACTCTGACAGCCGGGAAATCCGGGAAGGAGAGTAGTGAATACTCATTCCTGAGCGGGCCGTTCCTCATACTCGCCATGACCGGCGGGCCGTGGGTTCACGACGAGTCGACCGAAGAGCCGTCACGTTCCGTCGGAATGCGCCGACCGGCTGGACGATCGCCGGATCGGCGTCATCGAAATTCGGTGACGGCTTCACGGCGGTTCATCAAGGTATGCCTTACCGATACCGGATCGCCTTACTCCGCTCGCCACCGCGGGTTCGAGGTTGAGTAAACACCGCGGGCGCTGTTAGCTTCACCCGGTGGACGACATGCCTGTACGGACGGAGACCATCGAGGACTTCGCGGCGACGCTGCGCGAACTTCGCAAATCCGTCGGCAACCCACCTTTCCGGGAAATGTCCGGCAGGTCGGGGGCTATCTCGCACACGACATTGCACGAGGCCACGAAGGGCAACCGGCTCCCGAGCTGGGAGACCACCGTCGAGTTCGTCAGGGCCTGCGGGGCGGACCCGGCCGCGTACCGCAAACGCTGGGAGAGGGCGAACCTCGCGGTCAGATCGGCGGGCGCCGGAGATCCTGCGGTCCGCGCGGACACCCCCGCGGCCGATCCCGGTGAGCCCGCAGCCGCCGCCCCGGGCACCGCTCCGGGCGTCGCTCCAGGCGTCCCTCCGGGCGTCGTTCCGGGCGTCGTTCCAGGCGTCGTTCCGGGCGTCGTTCCAGGCGTCGTTCCGGGCGTCGTTCCAGGCGTCGTTCCGGGCGTCGAGGAAGGTCGTACCGCGCGCACCGCCGTGGGGTCGCAGGCGCCACGGCTCGCCGGTGAGCCCCCGGCACCCGCGCCCGTACCGACCGCACCGCCGTCACCGCCCGGCGAGGGTCCGGGCGACGTCCGGCCGGCCCCTCCCGCGCCGGGCGGCCGGGGGCGGTTCCGGACGGCCCACCTGGCCGCGGCCGCGCTCGCGGCGGCGGTCGTCGGCATGGGGACGGCGGTCCTGATCACGACCGTCGTCGACCGCGACCCCGGGACCGGCGGGCACGGCCCGAGCCCGTCCGCGGACCCGTCGAAGACCTCGTTGTCGGCGGCCGACTGCCCGGTGCGCGCGACCAACCCGCCGTGGGGCCCGCCCGCGCACAAGGGGGACTCGGCGGTGTTCATCGGGGACATCACGCTCCCCGACTGCACGCGCGTCGACCCCGGCCAGACCAGGACCAAGGTGTGGCGGCTCAAGAACGCCGGGACCGTGCCGTGGAAGGGGTACTCGCTGCACCGCCTCGACCCGCAGCACCCCGACCAGTGCCGGACCGCCTCGGACGTACCGATCAAGGACACACGTCCCGGGAAGATGGTCGACGTCCGGACCGACGTCACCGCGCCGGGGAACCGGGGCTTCTGCTACGTGCGGTTCAAGATGATGGACGGTTCGGGACGGGTCGCGTTCCCCGGAGGCCGGCCGCTCAACTTCCAGGTCGTCGTCGAGTGACGCCTGTCCCCCGCCGCGCGACGCACGGCGGGGAACCAGGGGCGGACGGCCCACGGGGATCAAGCGGTCCGGGGGTCAGCGGGTCAGGGCGATCCCCCTGTAGTAGGCCTTGAGGATCCTGGAGAAGCTCCACCCCGCCCCGGCCTTGTCGCGAGAGCCGTTCTGCGACATCCAGTCACCGGTGACCCAGTGGCGGCACGACGTCGTCGTGGAGCAGTACTGGGCCTTGAAGATCTTCCCGCCGCGCGTCATCCGGGTGCCCCACGTCGCGTCCACCGCGGCGTTCGTCGCCGCCGTCGCCGAGCCCGGCCTGTACACCTGGCTGGCCGTGGTGTCGGCGACGTCGTAGCACCGGCCGCTTGGCGTCTTGCTCGCCGACCTCAACGCCCAGTACCAGCCGAAGTTCTTGACGGCGATCGCCCCGGCCTTCAGGGACTCCCTCGGCCAGTACGACGGCCACTCGTTCGGCAGGACGTTCTTGATGTAGGTCTTGAACGCCACCCGGTCCACGCGGTCGAGGGAGGTGCGGTAGACAAGGATCGTCGTGGGCGGCCTGCCGTGCGTGCCGTCGGTCTTGCACCCGGTCGGCGGTGCGGAGCTCAGGAGGCGGTGGGAGGCGTTCTGGTTCTTCAGGCCCGGTTTGAGGTTGCCTCGGGCCCCGGCCGGGAAGTCCTGGTGGACGCTGCCGGCGTAGTTGCTGTTGAAGTGGACGCGAACGGTGGCGGGGGTGCGGTTCCACACCGAGGCGGCGGCGTTCTTGACGCACTTGCCCTTGCCGTTGCCCGGCCCCTTGTAGTCGAAGCAGGAGGGCTTCCTGGTGCCGTAGTCACCGACCGATCCGGGAAAGTCCGAGACCGATCCCTGGTTGTTGCTGTTGAAGTAGTAGCAGAACTCACCGGCCTCGCACACACCGTTACGACCGGCCGCCGAAGCCGACGGAACGGTGGTCATCGCCGTCCCGCCGAGCACCACCGCGGCGGCCACCGCGGTGAGCCGCCGGACCGGCCGTGCGGTTCGTGGGGACATGGTCGCCTTCCTTCTCGTCACGGGCCGCGTACGCTAGCGGAGGTTGTAGCCCTGGGAGACCCAGAACGAGTTCGGGTTCGGGTTGAGCAGCGTGTAGTCGCCGACGCTCCTGGTGGCGCGCTTGTGCCATCCGGGACGCATCTCGACGTGGGTGTGGGCCGCTCCGCTGGACGACACCCCGCGCCATGCCTCGGTGCCGATGAGCTGGCCGCGCGCGATCTGCCGGCCCACGCGCAGGGACGACTGCGGAGCGACGTGCAGGTAGACGATCGTCTTCTTCAACGAGGCGTTGTAGACGGCGATCGTGGAGAGCCCCGAGCGGCCGTTGCCTCCGCGCGCGACGTTGATGACCTGACCACTCACCAGGGCGTGGACGGGCGCGCCGACCCTGCGGGTGAAGTCGATGCCCTCGTGCTTGCCCTTCGTGTTCCGGTAACCGTCGAAGCCACAGCTGATGCGGCCACCACCGGCCTTGTACAGGGCGTACGTCATGTCGACGCGCGTCGAGGTCGGCGGCGGTGCGGAGCTCAGGAGGCGGTGGGAGGCGTTCTGGTTCTTCAGGCCCGGTTTGAGGTTGCCTCGGGCCCCGGCTGGGAAGTCCTGGTGGACGCTGCCGGCGTAGTTGCTGTTGAAATGGACACGGACGGTGGCGGGGGTGCGGTTCCACACCGAGGCGGCGGCGTTCTTGACGCACTTGCCCTTGCCGTTGCCCGGCCCCTTGTAGTCGAAGCAGGAGGGCTGCCTGGTGCCGTAGTCACCGACCGATCCGGGAAAGTCCGAGACCGATCCCTGGTTGTTGCTGTTGAAGTAGTAGCAGAACTCACCGGCCTCGCACACACCGTTACGACCGGCCGCCGAAGCCGACGGAACGGTGGTCATCGCCGTCCCGCCGAGCACCACCGCGGCGGCCACCGCGGTGAGGATCCTGTTGCGCGTTCTCATGGTGTTCTCCCTGTGTCCGTGCGGTCTGGTGTCTGTGCGGTCCGGGTCCCGGAGAGTCGGCGACGCCGATGCTCCTTTCGGGTGCGGCCGGTCACCTCGGGGCCGTCGTCCGGGCCACGGCCGGCGAGCCCGTTCCGGCCCGGGTGACGGTCACCAGTCCGGCTCCCGCGGCGGGGTCCACGGTTCCGGATCGCACCCCCTGTCCACAAGAAGATCGTGTTGTCAGCCTGTTCGACGGGGGCCCGTACAGGCGTACACGCCGCCTGACAGGCGATCCGACGGCGAGCGGGACGCATGCCCCGGGACATGCCGGGACCGCCGACCGGCCTCTGCCGGTACACGTCCCACTCCGCGTCCGGTGGCCGGACGGACGGGACGGCTAGCCGATGACGACCACCCGCGCCCATTCGGGCGGTACGTCCGGCACGTGGTCGGGATCGTCCTCGTCCCACGACCCGGACAGGTCCCTCCCGCGGAACAGCCCCACCACCGTCCGGCAGGGGGGCCGCTCGTCCGGCCAGGGGGTCTGGCCGTCGGTCAGGACCACGACGACGTCCGGCCGCGGTCTCGCGCGCAGTGCCGCGGCGAACCCCGTCCGCAGGTCCGTCCCGCCACCGCCCACCAGACAGATTCCCTCGGCGCGGCACAGCGGGCCCACGACCTGGGCCGCCGCGTCGCACGACAGCACCCTGACCAGGTCGCGCCGGCCGCCCACGGCCCGGACGATCGCGGCGACCTCGAGAAGCGCGCTGCCCAGTTCGGCGTCGCTGACCGACCCCGACGTGTCGATGACCACCGAGACCCGGGGCGGTCTGCGCCGCAGGCTCGGCAGGACGACGCCGGGCAGGCAGGCGGACCGCCGCGACGGCCGGCCGTAGACGTAGTCCTCCCCCGCGCCCGGGCCGGAGGCCGCCGAGCGGACCGCCGCGCCGAGCAGTTCCCGCCACGGCTGTGGCGGGTGGAACGCCTCCTCCGCCCACCGCCGCCACCCCCTCGGGGTGTTCCCGGGGCGGGCGTTGATGCCCTCCGCCACCCGGAACCGGACCGCGTCCCTCTCCTGCGGGCTGAGCCCGTTCGCGCCGTCCGGTCCGAGCTCCCACTCCCGTTCCAGCCCGTCTGCGCCGCTGCCGCAGTCCAGCCACACCAGCTCCTGCGTGTACGGCCCGAGCCGGAACCGGCGCAGGTAGTCCTCCATGAGCTCCCCCTCGGGCAGTCCGAAGGCTTTCGGTTCGACGGCGTCCCCGGGCCGGGCCAGCCCGTCCCCGAACGCGTCGTCGTTGATCTCGAAGTCCGCGGCGATGTTCATCCGCAGCCGCTCTCCCGGCCCGGTCAGTTCCCGCTCGGCCGCGACCCGGTCGCTCCGCCCGTGGTGGTCGCGCAGCAGGTGGGAGACCTCGTGGACCCACACCGCCGCCAGCTCCTCCACCGGGGCCCGGCCGACGAACACCGGCGAGACGTAGCATCGCCAGTGCCGGTCCACGGCCATCGTCGGCACGCGTCGTGACTCCACCACGTGGAGCGCGAACAGCGCCGTCGCCAGGTAGGGCCGGGCCCGGGCGGCGAGCAGCCGGGCGGCGAAGAGCTTCTCGACGTCCAGGTCCCCCACCGCGCCGGGCGTCATCGCTTCGGCCCCGCGGCGATCCGCGCCGCGGCCCTGTCCGCCCTCCCGCCCAGGGACACCACCCCGGCGAGCCTCTCGATCGACGCCGGGACGTCCCAGTCCTCGCGGCGCAGCGCGGCGAGGGTCGACGCGGGTACGACCACCAGGTCCGGGGCTCCGGTCTCCAGCGCCCGGGCCAGCAGTGCCCACGCCGCGTCCCAGCGGTCCCTCTCCGGCCGCTTCCGGACCGCCTCCACCACGCCGTCGAGCACGGCCTGGCGCAGGTCGCCCCGCTCCGGCAGGTCGGCGGCCGACGGGTCGGCCAGCAGCGTCTCGGGGTCGGGAAGGTCCATCCGGTCCAGGCCGGCCAGCAGTTCCAGCCCGGGCCCGTCCCCCACGGTGCCCCGGACCAGCATGGACAGCACCTCCCGGGACGTGTTCGCCGCGGTAGCGAAGGCCGTCAGGCGCAGTGCCATCTCCCAGCTGCGGGGCGAGGGCCACGGGCCGCCCCGGCGGGTCTCGTCGCCCGGCAACCGGTGCACGAGGGCGGGGCGGGCGGCCAGAAGCCCGCACACCGCGCGCCGGGCGAACGTCACGGCCTCCGGAAGGTGTTCCGGGTCGAGCCGTGGCAGCGATGCCCGCGGCCAGGTCCCGCCGAGGCCGCGTACCACGACGTCGTGGTCGTGAACCCACCGCAGGTGGACGAACCGGTTGGCCAGGGGCGCGCTCAGCTCCCAGCCGTCGGCCGCGGAGGAGCGCGGATTGGCGGCCGCCACGATCCGGACCCCGGGCGGCAGCCGCAGGGCGCCGACCCGCCGCTCCAGCACCAGGCGGAGCAGGGCGGCCTGGACGGCGGGCGGCGCCGTGGACAGCTCGTCCAGGAAGAGCAGTCCCCGGCCCGTCCGGGCCAGGCGTACGGCCCAGTCCGGCGGGGCCATCGGGACACCCTGTACCGCGGGGTCGTCACCGACCACCGGCAGACCCGAGAAGTCGGACGGTTCGTGCACGCTGGCGATCACCGTGGTCAGCGGCAGGTCGAGGGCCACGGCGAGCTGCTCCAGGGCGGCGGTCTTGCCGATCCCCGGTTCTCCCCACAGCAGCACCGGCAGGTCGGCCGCCACGGCCAGGGTCAGCGCCTCCAGCTGCGTGTCGGCGCGCGGCTCCGTGGCCGTGTCGTGGAGCAGGGCGAGCAGGTCGGCGGCGACGTCCAGCCTGGAGGCGTGACCCGGGTCGCAGGACGTGGCGGCGGGGGCGGGCGGGGTCGGGAGGTCCGCAGACGCGGGCAGGGGGACGGTGGCCGGAGATGCGGGCAGGACGGATGCGGGCATGAGATCACCTTCGAGGTCTGGTCGAGCGGGGCGGGCCGGGACGGGAACGCGGTGGGAGGACGCGAGGAGGACGACCTGCGGATCGGCGGAAACGCGGTCACGGGACGCGAGGGAGGACGGAACCCGCGGATCAGCGGAACATCGTGTGACGCGGACGTGCGCGGCTGCCGCTGGGACGGCGGTCGGGCCGGGGTGCCGGGCCTTGGCCGACCCCGGCCAGTCCGGTCCGGAACAGGCCGTACGCGATCCGCCGCAGTACCGCCGTCTCCAGCTCGTCCCGCAGGGTGCCCTCGGGCAGCGGCGCGCCGGAGCCGAGGAGATCCTCGACGGCGGTCAGAGCACCGGTGGCGTCGCCGTGGTCCAGGCGCGCACGGACGTCGGCGAGGCACTCCGGGTCGCGGTGCTCCTCGTCGATCACCCGCAGGCAGGGCAGCGGGGTGCCGGTCAGCGCGGCCAGCAGCTTCTCGCGGTGGATCTCCGCCGGATCGTGGTCCAGCGCGACGAGCACGCCGTTCACGAGACCGATCCGGTGCCGGGCGCCACGGCACTCGACCAGCCGTTGCCCGGTTCCGCCGCCGGGCACCCGAGGAGCGTCCGACGGGGAACGGCCCGGCACGAGCGCCGACGCGACGAGCGGGTGCAGCCGGTCGGCCTCGATCAGGCCGGCGCGGAGCAGCGCCAGGTCGGGGAGCACCCATGTCGCCGCGTCGGGCAGCACCGGCAGCGCGGGCCCGCCACCCCTCGCGGGGGCCGTGGTGATCCGCATCGCCGGGAGCCCGGGTGTGCCGTCGGTCTCCGGTTCCAGCACCAGCCGGCGCCGCCCCCCGAGGCGCACGACGACGGCACCGCCCGCCCGCCCCTCCTCGCGGAGGAGGATCCGCGCCTCGGCCGCCCACCGGTCCACGGCGCAGCCGCGCTCCGGCGGTACGTCCGGGTCCGGAACGGGACGGCCGTCGTCGGAAGGCCGGTCCGCGCCGGAACGGGCCCGCAGCTCACCGGCCCTGCGGGCGTCCCACAGGTGGCGGTGCAGGTCGAGGCGGAAGCACCGGTGCGGACGGGGATGCGGATGCGCGCCGACCCCGGACCGGGACCCGTCCCACAGGGCCAGGCCGATCCGCTGACCGGCGTCCGCCCAGGCCGGTGGGGTCCGGACCACGAGGTGCACCGTGCCACCTCCCCCGTGCGACGCCGGGTGGTACCGGGCGAGAGAGACGGTCAGGCCCGGGCGTAGCAGGCCGTCGGGGGCGATCCTCGGCATGTGCCAGCGCAGCAGGTCGGGAGCCAGATGACGGAGGTCGGCGCGGACGCGGGCCGCGAGCTCCCTGCCGTGGGCACGAGCCGCGGAGCGCAGGTCGAGATCGACGTCGACGTGTGCCGCGGCACACGCCCCAGCCCAGTCCCCGGCGGTACGACGGGCGGTCGCAGACTCGATCATGGGGGGCGGCACGGCGAACTCGCGCACATGCAGCCAGAGGGAGAGCCGGGAATCCTCGTTCACGGTCAAGGAGCGCATCAGCACTCACCTTGACGGAACGGGACCCCCATTCTGCTGAGGTAGGTGTTCATCGTGATCAGCGTACAACGTCCCGCATCGGATCCGCCATGCACGGGACGCCGCCCGCGACGGTCCCGCGATCACCTTCATCGAGCACGAGCCCGCGCTCACCGCGGGCTCGTCACACCGGCCTGCCGACCTGTACGAGGAAGCCGTGCCGCCTGCACGTCCCGCTGACGCAGGCCGAGGCCGGCGATGCCCCGGGACCGTCATCGTGGCCCTCGGCGTCCGATGTCACGAGCGGGTGCGCGACGGTGACGGGGCACGCGGGCGGGCGTCCGGTCGCTCCGGGCCGGAGATCGAGACCGTGGCGTGACGGCGCCGGAGGCCGCGATGCGAGGATGAGGAAATGATCACTTTCACGTCGTACGACGGGACCGTGCTCGTCTGTCATGAGCGGGGAGAAGGGCCGGCGCTGGTCTGCCTGCCGGGCGGGCCGGGACGGTCCTCGGGATACCTGGGAGATCTCGGCGGTCTGTCGGCCCGGCGCCGGCTCTTCCTGCTGGACAACCGGGGAACCGGTGAATCCGCGGCGCCCCGTGACCCGGACACGTACGCGATGGACCGCATGGTCGCGGACGTCGAGACGCTGCGGGTGCGCCTGGGGTTCGAGCGGATGGACCTGCTCGGGCATTCGGCGGCCGGAGGGCTGGCGCTGCTATACGCGGCCCGGCATCCCGAACGGATAGCGCACCTGGTGCTGGTCACACCGAGCGTGCACCCGGCGGGGATCGAGATCACCGACGAGCAGTGGTACGCCGGGATCGAGCGCCGAGCCGACGAGAGCTGGTACGAGAGCAGGCTGCCGGACCTCGAGGCATGGGACGCGGGAGACGAGAGCCGGCGCCTGAGGGCGCAGCCGTTCTTCTACAGTCCCTGGGACGAGACCGCCGAGGCGCACGCCACCCGGTTCGCCGACCGCTCGCCCGAGGCGGCGAAGCGCTTCCACACCGGCATGCCCGCCGCCGAACAGACCCGGGCGGGCCTGGCGAAGGTCACCGCCCCGGTCCTGGTGATCGCCGGAGAGCAGGACCCGGGACCGTCGCCCGCGCACGCGGCCGAACTGGCCGGGATCTTCCCGCACGGGACCAGCGTCGTGCTGCCCGGGGCCCACTACCCCTGGGTCACCGCTCCGGAGGCCTTCGCCGAGGCGGTCGAGGGATTCCTCGGCGACCGTCCGGCCGGAGGAGTCCGAAGCACCTCGTCGAGGCCGGACCGCTGAGTCACCGCCGGGGAGGGCGGCGGTACCCGATGGCGGGGCGGCCCTTCGCCGGGCAGGCGTGCGGTGGGCCCACCCGGGCGGGCCCACCGTCTCGCGGAATCCCGCATCGGTCGTGGCCGTTCATCGCCTGCTCAAGGCGAAGGCATTGGTATTCGCACCGGACGGTCGGCCTATGTCGATGCGGCAGGGGTCGTCACCTCGGCCACCGTCGCCCCGGGGATCCGGCGGCGATCCGGACGCTGCCGATGAGGACGCCGCTCGGACGGCCGGCCTGGAGTTCGAACCGGCGCTGCGCGGCCCCGTGAACCGGCGCCGCGCGGCCCCGTGGTCCCTGCTCAGAGGGGACGGGAGAGGAACCCCCCGATCTGGCAGTTGCCGATCCGCCCGGCGTCGTCTACCACACGACCCCAGATCACGACCTGTCGTTGTCGTACTAACGGAGCAGACCTCGTCGGTAACCCTCGCCGACAGCGGCGGCACGGTCGCGGACGCCGAGTTTGTCGTAGATGTGCAGCAGGTGAGTCTTGATACTGGCCTCGCTGATGAAGAGCTTGGCGGCCGCCTGGCGATTGGAGGCGCCGTCGGCGACGAGGGTGAGGACCTGGAGTTCGCGGTCGGTGAGGGCGGCCTTGACCGGTCTGCGTACCTGGCCCATCAGACGGCCGGCGACGGAAGGGGACAGGACCGGCTCGCCGGCGGCCGCGGCGCGGACGGCACGCAGGAGTTCGTCGGTGGGGGCGTCCTTGAGGAGGTAGCCGGTGGCGCCCGCCTCGATGGCGGGCAGGACGTCGGAGTCGCCGTCGAAGGTGGTCAGGACGAGGGTCTTGATGTGAGGGTGGGAGTGACGCAGGGCGGTGATGGCGGTGACGCCGTCCATTTCGGGCATGCGCAGGTCCATCAGGACGATGTCGACCTCCAGTGCGGCGGCGCGGTCGATTCCCTCGCGGCCGTTGGCGGCTTCGCCGGCGACCTGGATGTCGGGTTCGGCTTCGAAGGCGGCGCGCAGGCCGTCACGAACGATGGGGTGGTCGTCGACGATGAGGAGGCGGATCATCGGGGGGTTCCTTGAAGCGCGGGGACGGTGGCGCTGACGGCGGTGCCCTCGCCGGGCGTGCTCTCGATCTCGAGGGAGCCGCCCACGCCGCGCAGACGTTGTCTCATGCTGCTCAGGCCGAACCCTTTGCCGTCGGAGGCGTGGATGCCGGTGCCGTCATCGCGGATGTCGAGCAGGACGACGGTGCCGGTGTAGGAGAGGGTGAGGCCCACGCGAGTGGCGCCCGCGTGTTTGGCGACGTTGGCGAGGGCCTCCTGTGCGACGCGGAAGAGGGTGACCTCGATGGCGGGGCTGAGGGGGACGCGGTCGCCGGTCACCTCGACGTGGAGGTCGACACCGGTGGTCTGGGTCCAGTTGCGGGCCAGGGTGGTCATGGCCTCGGGGAGATGGGCGTTCTCGAGCTGGTGGGGCTGGAGGGCGGCGACGGATCGGCGGGCTTCGGTGAGGCTGTCCCGGGCGAGGCCGAGCGCGAGTTCGACGTGGGGGGCGGAGTCCTCGACGCGCTGGGCGGCGCGTAGCTGGGTGATGATGCCGGTGAGGCCCTGGGCGAGGGTGTCGTGGATCTCGCGTGCCATGCGCCCGCGTTCGTCGAGGATGCCGGCCTGGTGGGCCTGGGTGAGGAGCTGGGCGTGGAGGTCGGCGTTCTCCTCCAGGGCGGCCTGAAGGTCGCTGACCGCCTTGCGGTATTTGCGCTGCCGGTCCTCGAGCCTGATGCCGGCGATGTGGCCACCGCCGATGGCGAGGGTCTGCACGACGACGATCACCAGGTAGAAGGCGACGAGCTGGACGGTGGCCTGGGACCAGTCGAGCACCGATCCGTACAGGACGACGGAGGTGGCGGCGACGGCGGGGAAGGTCCACCTGGAGGGAGCGAAGTTGGCGGCGAGGAAGAAGCCGGAGATGCAGTAGATGACGAAGATGGGGTCGTGGACCGCCAGCAGCGCGGCGGTGGCCATGACGCCGGCGAAGTGAACGGTGACCGCGGCCCTCCGTCGGCGCACGGCGGCGGGAAGAAAGGCGCGGGCGCCGAGAATCCAGGCGAGGGCCAGGGCGGTGAGCACGAGGGTGCGGGGGATCCCGCCCTCGGGCTGCTGCGGTGAGAACAGACTGATGACGAGGGAGGCGGCGAGGGTGATGTAGGGGACGATCTCGACGGCGTGATCGAAACGTCGTTCCCAGACGGAGAGCGGAAAGGGATCGTTCATCCGGGGCGCGGCCCTCCTGCCGGGTACGGATGGGTTTCACCTGATGGCCGACGAGGACGAGCCTAGGCGCATGGGAATCAGAATGGCGTAGCCGTACATGAGCAGCCCTGTAGCGATCATGAAGATGATGGTGGGCCATTGCCAGAGCGGCGGGAGATGAAGGGCGAGGAACCATACGCGCTCCTCGACGCCGAAGATCTTCATGACCATGGGCACGAGCCCCTGGGGGAACAAGGGCAGCCAGGCGATGGCGTAACAGATCGTGACGCCGATGCGGTGCCGGACGGGGAGGTCCGCGACGGTGGGTTTGTCGGCCTTGAGGGGCGGTCCGTGCTTCATGAGGTTGAGCAGGTCGGTCCCGTGGTTCTCCAGTCTGCGGTAGGCGATCCTGCCGAATCCCCAGGCGCCGAGGGCGCCGGTCAGCACACCGGTGGCGACGCCGGCCCAGGGGTGAAGGAGGACGGCGCCGGCCGCGGGAAGGGCGGTGGCGGGGACCGCGAGGAGCACGAGCCAGGCGAGGCCGGTTTCCGCGGTCTCGTCGGCGCCGGTGCTGAGCGGGTTGCCGCCGCGCCTGTGGGGGTCGGTGCCGGGGACGAGCGAGGTGACGGCGAGCAGGACGATGATTCCGGCGCCGCCGCCGAGGAGGGCGGGGAGCAGGCCCAGCGTCCACGGCCATGCCCAGGTCTGGCCGCTGACGAGGGTGCCGCCCAGGGAGAGGACGACGGCGGCCGGGCCGACGATGAGGAGCCAGGCCAGCTGACGACCGCGTACGTCGGCGCGTTCCGCGCCGGGGGTCATGAGGGTGAGCCACAGGGCGGTCCCGTCGGCGCCGTAGAGGTTCGCCGAGGACGCGGCGGCGATCACGATCGTGATGAGTCCCGTGAAGGGGACCAGGATCCAGACGTCGACGGTGACGAGCAGGAGGGGGGTGACAACGGCGTAGGAGAAGGCGGTGGCGAGGAGCTGGATGCGGACGAGGTCGCGCCACCAGGCGCGCAGTTCCTTGGCGGCGACGACGCGGGCACCGCCGGTCGCGGGGAAAGGGCGGGGCGTGCCGCGGCGGGGTGGCACACCTCCGCGTGCGGCCGAGACGACGCGCCGCGACAGCAGGCTCGCCCAGACGGCCAGGAGGAGGGCGATCACGCCGGCGCCGGCGACGAGGACGGCGAGGGCGAGGGGCCAGGGGGCCTCGACGGCGGCCACGCCCCATCCGGAGGGCAGGACGCGGACGAGGACCTGGGACCAGGAGGCTGCGTCGGCGCCGCCCAGGGCCACGGCGGGCGCCCAGCCGTTGCCGCACAGGGCGATGGCGGTGCCGGTGACGATGCCGACGGTGGCCGCCGTGACCCGGGATCTGACGAACAGGCCGATGAGCGCCACGACGACGCGGGAGATCATCACCATGGTGACGAGCGTGGTCAGGGCCGCCGCCAGGCCGATGAGCACTCCGGCCGGTCCGAAGCGCCAGCCGTACACGGGCAGGGACAGCAGGGCGACGAGGTTGACCGCGGGCGCGGGGCCCGCGAAGGCTCCGGCGAGCAGTGCCGCCGCGATCCGGCCCGGCGTGACCGGGAGCATGGAGAAGTACTCGGGGCGGAGGGCCTCGCTGCCGCCCCCGGCGAAGATGGGGCCGAAGACCCAGCCGCAGAGCCACACGGCCAGGACGAGGGGCAGGTGGGCGGGCCACAGGACGGCCACGGCGATCGTCCCGAACGCCATGACCAGCCCGAACAGGACGGCGGTGTAGAGGTTGGAGGCGTTGTCGCCGCGCAGGGAGTGGCGCATGAGCGCCAGCCGCATGCGGACCATGTGCCGCGCCAGCGCGGGCAGGCCAGGGGTCAGGACGTCAGCCATGCCAGCCCCTCCGTTCCTCCGGTGCGGGCGCCGACGAGGTCGACGAAGGCGTCCTCCAGGGTCGCGGCGCCGCGTACGTCGGCCAGCGGCCCGGCGGCCACGACGCGGCCGCCGGAGATGACGCCCACCTGGTCGCAGAGCTGCTCCACGAGGGCCATGACGTGACTGGAGATGATCACGGAGCCGCCGCCGCCCGTGAACCTGCGCAGGATGGCCCTGATCGTGGCCGAGGAGACGGGGTCGACGGCCTCGAAGGGCTCGTCCAGGACGAGCAGGCGGGGCGCGTGCAGGAGGGCGACGGCCAGGCCGATCTTCTTGCGCATACCGGTGGAGTACTCGATGACCAGGGTCCGCTCCGCGGAGTCGAGTTCGAGGACCCGCAGGAGTTCGTCGGCGCGCTCGGCGACGACGGCTGGGGGCAGGCCGCGCAGCAGGCCGAGGTAGGTGAGGACCTCGCGGCCGGTGAGCCGTTCCGGCATGGCGTTGCCGTCGGGCAGCACGCCGATCAGCCCCTTGGCCCGGACGGTGTCGTGCCAGACGTCCACGCCGAAGATCTCGGCGCTGCCGGCGTCGGGGCGGAGCAGGCCGACGGCCATGGCCAGGGTGGTGGTCTTGCCGGCGCCGTTGGGGCCGACCAGGCCGTAGAAGGATCCGGCCGGGACGGTGAGGTGGATGTCGTCGACGGCCAGGTGGTCGCCGAAGGCTTTGCGGAGTCCGGTGGTGCGGAGCGCAGGCTCCTGGTGTGTCGGCATGCCTTGAGCGTCGCGCGGGAGCGGGGGTGACGGATCGCCCGTGCGGGGAGCGGAACGGTGGATTCCCGCATCAACCGATCGGTTGATGCGGGAGAGGGCGGCCGGCGCGGGACGCACGGCTGAGCGAAGGGCTTATTCCACAGGGGAGGGCGCCGCCCCCGAGAGTGCGCTCCCCTGACCGGGGCGGGGGCGTGCTCGATCACCGTCCGGTGTCGCGCGATCGGCCGATCGTGCCCTCCGGCCGCTTCGGTCTTGCCCGATCACGGCTGCACCGCAACCCGGCGAGGGGGAAGGCGGACGAGCCGGCCTGCAGGTCGGATTGTGATCCGGCCTGCCCATGACCTGCGACGGAATCCGCGACCACGTCATGGAGCTGTGGGAACGTCTTCGTCGTCTGCCGTTGCCCGCCGCCGTCCGCAGACGCGGTGTGCCCCCGATGTGCCCTCGGTGGGACCTCTTGGGAGACGAGCCGCCGTGCCCGGACGAGGCACGCTCAGCCGGCCGATTGCCGGGTCCGTCGGCGGACACGCTCCAGACGGGCGGCGTCCCGCTTCGAATCACCGGTCCCCAGCGTCATCCGCCGCCGCAGGGTGTACTGAACGATCTCTTCCAGAGGCGCGTCCGGCGACTTCTCCCAGGACTTCGGCCGCTTCAGCAGCAGCCGCCGCTCGACCTCCTCCTCGGCGCCCTCGTCGACAACGCCGACGGCCGCTTCGAGGACCTGGTTCACCCGGTGCCTGTTCGCCCGATGAGGAGCGCGTTTGTTGCGCCGGATGCTCTTGCGGGAGCTCTTGTCGTTCTCCCCGTAGGCGTTGCGGCGGTCTTTGGTGTAGCTCAGGCGCTTCTTCTCCTGCGGACTCTTACGCCTCAACACCCCTCCTGCGGGATCGGCCTGCCCGGGTCAGGAAGGTACCCGTCCATCACGGGAAGAATCGAACCGTTTTCCGCTCCCGGCCTGCAGAACACGCACCCGATCCGGCTTCCCGCGCTTGTTGATGTGGCGCTACCACCAGCGTCCTGACCAGGGCATCCGTATGTCAGGCCTGGTCAGGACACGTTTTCTTCTCTCGACGCCTTCTGCTGGTTTCCAGGGTTTGTCGCCCTCATATGCCCTGGATATGCCCTGCGATCTTCCTTCCCGAGAGGGATGGGCCTCCACGGCGAGCGTCCACTCCGGCGGCTTTACCGAATCACCGGCCGGCCAGGTGGAGATCACCTTCGAAACTCTGCGCGACCACGCTTCCCGTCTCGAAGATGAACTCCGCCCCCACGCATTGGGCGGGAACCTCGGTATCGAACTTCTCAACCACGTGTACAAGCCGATCCCCGACATGCCGCACGAAGAAAACCTCTGCCGAGGCAGGGACCATGTCGACGCGACTGTCGAGTTCCTGCATCGCATAGCTCTCCCCCGGCTCATCCGGCGTGATGTGAAACGTCCAATCAGCGGCGACACGGACCACGACGGTCACCGTCTCCAGGTGGAGCCACAGGTGCAGAAGCTCGGGAGTGTCGGCGCCATGGGTGAACAAGGCCGCAGTGACCGCCATCAGGCGCTGACGCTCCAAGCTTGGAAAATCCACCACTCCATCATCCTCGCGCTGCCCCAGCACGGCTTCAGCGACGAAGGACCAGCAACCTTCGCCCCTCGTAGATCTGGGTGATCCCCGATCCTAGAGCCAGCTACCTGCAGAAACGACTCGATCACGACTCTGATCAGGGATTACGCTTGCGGACGCTTCGCGTCACCTATCACTGGTTTTGGTTCTCCCACAGAACAGCGGCGGAACAGAGCAGTGAACAGTTTGGTCGCCTCGCGCCGGTGGGCCTCATCGGCGCGTAGTTCGGCGGCCTGCTGGCGGTGTTCGGCGGCTTCGGTGATCTTCTGCTTGCGGTAGGCCACGATCAGGGGATGACGCCGCCGATTCCGGAACCACCGCGAAAGAGAGCTTCAGAAGGTCCAGCAGCCGGCTCAGCGGCAGGCCCGGCTTCCCGACCGGGGTGAGGGCAGGGAAGCCGGGGATCCACAGGGCGCCGACGAACAGGCCGACGCTGAGCAGAAACAACGGTCCCTGGAGAAAATCAGGGGACCGTGAAGTTGGCTTTCAGGTCCGGTATTCGATGCCCCGTATTTCGACAACAACTGCCTCCCGGACACGTATCCGGGAGACGGCCGCCATCGGAATACGGTCAGCATTAAAGTTTTTTTCGATCCTTTTCCTTTTTGAGGAACAGGTGAGTGGAGAAGAGGACGGCAGCGCCGGCGAAGGCCATGAGACCCATCGAAGTGAGCATCCTGCTCCAATATAGCACCTCAGGATCTCCGTCGCCTCTCAATACGAGAGCTATTGCTATTGTTGTCACCGAGGCGACGGCGAGTATTAGAACCACCCATTTCACTTACAAGGCCATCCTTGCTTTTTCGAGGTGACATCATACCTTTATAATTTTTGGTGAAAGTTTGAAGCTACATCCAGTTCGACCGTTATACCAGTTGCCCGCGAGCCGGTGAAACTCCTGGCCGTTGGCACCGCGAGTGGCCAACTGGGATCCCCCCACGGGCCGGCGCACCACGGTCAGGAAGCTCAGATTCGACAGGATGCCCGTCTCCTGGGTGCTGGTGTCGCGGATCGTCACCTCCCACACATACCTCTTGCCCCACTTCAGCACCCCCGCCGACACCCCGCGTCGAACATGTTCCGCCGTTCCGACAGTGTGCATGCGTCGAGGGTGCCGTTCTCCAGCACGCAAACCTTGTATCGATACTCGTAATACGCCCCCAGGCCGCCATAGCCATCAGCACGCAACTCCGAAGTGAGAGTGTCCACCAGGGATCGATCGTCGGGGTAGTAGCTCTCGATCGTCATGCCCATCAACGACGCGCTGTTACGAGCCTGTGGGGGCAACATCCCCGAGCCGGGCTTGTTCGGGGAGGAGCGGGTGAACTTTTTCTCCGGCACAGCGTCTTTGGCGTCAACCGACAACGCCCCGCAGGCCTCTTCCCATCCTTGCCGCCGCCGGGTAGGTAATCCTCGGATACTTGCACCGTTATCGCCGTGGCCGCTGAATCGACCAGCGACGGAACGCCCGCGGCTGAAACCGTCAACTGCTCAGGGGGGACCGGTTGGCCGTTAACGAGCACGACCGGCTGCACCGCAGCTGAGGCGGAAGCCGGAACTGCTTGAAACAGCAGCAGATCCGGCACCGCCGCAGCGATGACCGCCAAGTGGAAGAGGAAGGCACCGGCGAACCCGGCCGGTCGCGGGGCGAGGCGGTCAGAGGTTGTAGCCGCCGGAGACCTCGATGTCCTGGGCGGTTATCCAGCGGCATTCCTCGGTCAGCAGCGTCGCGATCACCATGCCGATGTCGTCGGGTTCGCCGAGCCGTCCGAGGGCGGTCTTGGCCGCGATCGAGGGGATCACCTCGGGGTGGCGTTCGAACGCGTTGTCGGCGATGCGGGTGCGGGTGGAACCAGGGGAGACGGAGTTGACGCGGATACCGCGCGCGCTGAACTCCTTGGCCAGATAGCGGCTCAGCACGACCAGGCCGCCTTTCATGGTGCCGTAGGCGGAGTAGCCGGGCTCCATGCCGGAGAACGTGGCCGCGCTGCTCGCGGTGTTGACGATCGCGCCGCCGTCGGCCAGCAACGGCAGCAAGGTCTGGGTCAGGAAGTACGGGCCTTTGAGCAGCACTCGCATGAGCGTGTCGAACGTCTCCTCGGTCGTGTCCTCGAACATCGCCATATGGCCGAAGCCGGCGTTGTTGACCAGGAAGTCGAACGTGTCCCGCCGCCAGGTGTCGCGCAGCGCCCCGGCGACGGACTCGCGAAAGGCCGGAAACGTCTCCGAGCGGCCGACGGCCAGTGGCAGCGCGACGGCCGTGCCGCCGTCCTTCTCGATCGTGGCCACCGTGTCCAGGGCTCCGGGCTCGTTGCCGTGATAGGTCAGGATCACTCCCGTTCCGCGCCTGGCGATCTGGATGGCGGCGCTCTGCCCGATGCCGGAGCTGGCACCGGTGACGATGGCGACCTGCATGATTGGACTCTCCTGTTCGTCAGTGAGATGGCACCGTTTCGGCGGTGCCGGCTTTCGTGTGTTCAGGCCGTCGGGTTCAGGGCTCGTGGTGTTCAAGACGCCGGGTTCAGGGCTCGTGGGGTGTCCGGGTCGCCGGGTTCAGGACCCGGGCGAGCCAGGCGTCGCGCGTCCGGCGGGCCGTGGCCGAGACGCGCGCCTGCGGGTACAGCGCGTCGAATCCGTGGAAGCCTCCCGCCCAGACGTGGAGTTCCGCCTGGCCGCCTGCCGCCCAGATCCTGGTGGCGTAGTCGACGTCCTCATCGCGGAAGACCTCGGCCGTACCGGCGTCGATGTAGGTGGTCGGCAGGCCCGACAGGTCACCGGCCACCGCGGGAGAGACGTAACCGGGCACGTCCCGGCCGGCGAGGTCACCGAGGACCGACCGCCATCCGAACTCGTTCATCTCACGGGTCCAGACGCCTTCCCCGCCGGAGTACTGCCGGCTGGAGGTGGTGATGTTGCGGTGGTCGAGCATGGGGCAGACCAGCACCTGGGCGGCGATCGCCGGGGTGCCGAGATCGCGTGCCATCAGCGTGACCCCGGCGGCGAGGCCACCGCCGGCGCTGACCCCCGCGACGACGATGCGGGCGGGATCGATGCCCAGCTCGTCGGCGTGCTCGGCGACCCAGAGCAGACCGTGGTAGCAGTCCTCGACCAGCGTCGTGCCGCCGGCCTCAGGTGCCAGCCGGTGGTCCACGGAGATCACGACGGCACCGAGCAGGTCGAGCCAGTCGAGGGGGATGTCGATCTGCGAGAAGCGGTCTCCCATGACCATCCCGCCCCCGTGGATCCAGTAGACGCACGGCGCCGCCGTGGCGCGATCGGTACCGGCGGGACTGAGGATCGACAGCGGAATCGGCGTGCCGTCCGGGGCGGGAACGGTGATCTCCCTGCGGTCGACGGCGCGGCCGTCGAGAAGGGTGTCGATCGGCGTCGACGGGTACTGACGCAGCTGGGCGAGCACCTCGGGGTTGAGCTCGGACATGAGCGGCATCTCCGCGAGGAGGGCGTGCAGCTCAGGGTCGAGGCCGGGGCGTGCCGATGTCGTGCTGGGGTCCTTCGCCATGGTTGGGTTCCTCTCGCCGGGGTTGGCCAGGGTTCGCTGAGATCCAGCGAGGTCACCTGGGGCCGCCGGGGTTCAACGGGGTCGGCTGGGGTTCGTTGATGCCGGCCGGGGTCGACCAAAGGTCGTTCAGGGTCGCTCAGGGTTGGCCGGGGTGTCAGAAGGCGGCCTTGCCGCCGACCGGCACCTCGTCGGTGTACCGGGACTCGCCGGTGAGCAGCGGCTGGAGCTTCGCGACCAGTGCCTGCGCCTCCTCGGTCGCGAAGAACCTGCCGTGGGCCTCCTCGCTGGTCCAGCCCTCGGTGACGGAGACGACGTCCGGGTCGCCGGCCGAGCGGCTGACCAGGAAGACGACACAGTCCTCGTTCGACAGGGACGGCGCGTCGAGCAGGAACGCGACCAGCTCGTCACCCTTGCCGGGCTGCGCGGTCATGGTGGCGTGGAAACCGTGGCCGACGGCCATGGGGTATCTCCTCGTTCGTGGAGCATTCTCTTGCTCCGGGGATTTCGATAAGCCCATGCAATCATCGCTACCAGGGGAAATATTAGAATGATGCTCCTGATCTCTTGCCTGATCCTATCGCTGTAAGAATTATCAGGCTTGTGGTTCAATCGGGTCATGGACCTCGCCGAGCTGCGTTCCCTGCTCGCTCGCCATGCCCGGCCCGACATGACCACCGACATCGACGGCGTCCTGGTCTCGAAGGTCGAGGAGCCGTATCCGCCGTCGCCGTCGATGTCGGGCACGGTGCTGGCACTCATCGCGCAGGGCGCGAAACGGATCGCGCTGGGCGACCGCGTGTACGAGTACCGGGCCGGGCAGTACCTCGTCGCCTCGGTCGACATGCCGATCACCGGCCACTTCACCGAGGCCAGTCCCGAGCGGCCGGCGATGGGCTTCGGCCTGATCCTGCACCCGGCCACCATCGCCGAGCTGTTGCTGCAGGCGGCCCCCGGGGACCTCCCGCCCGGTGGCGGCACGCCATCCGGCATGGCCGTCAGCGACGCGCCCGACGCGCTCGTCGACGCGGTGGTCCGGCTGCTGCGCCTGCTCGACCGGCCACGCGACGTGGCGGTGCTCGCGCCGCTGATCAAGCGGGAGATCCTCTGGCGGCTCGTCACCGGCGAGCAGGGCGCCGTCGTACGCCAGCTCGGCCTCGCCGACAGCAACCTCACCCACGTCGCGCGGGCGGTCCGGTGGATCCGCGACCACTACACGCAGTCCTTCCGGGTGGAGGACGTGGCACAACTGTCCGGCATGAGCGTGTCCGCCTTCTACCGCAACTTCCAGGCGGTCACCGCGATGAGCCCCATCCAGTTCCAAAAGCAGATCCGGCTGCAGGAGGCCCGACTGCTGCTCGCCACCCATCCCCACGACGTCACCGGGGTCGGCCACCGTGTCGGCTACGACAGCCCGTCACAGTTCAGCCGCGAGTACCGCCGCCAGTTCGGCGCGCCACCGAGCGAGGACGCCGCCCGCCTGCGCGGATCGACACCGCACGCCGCCCCGGCCCTGGTGTAGCCACGCCGGCGCGAAGGAACGTTCTGGTAGCCGGACCGGACGGGGGCCGAGGCGGGCAGCGACCGCCCAGGCGAGACTCACTCACTCGGCCTGGCTGGACGTCTCAGCCAAAGCCGCGAAGAGTATGGGGGCCTAACCCGATGAGCGATCCCACCGTCCCGGCGCCGGCCGAGTGCATCATCTGCTCCGCACCGGCCTCGACGGGAGCGACCACTGCGGGCAGGTCCGCCGGATCACCGCCGCCACCGGCGAACACCTCCCGAGTGGGACTGTCGACAGCAGAGCCGCCCGGGTCACTGCGGATCGCAGGAAGGGGCTGTCACCGAGCCAGGCGGGTGCTGTTGCTGTTCAGGGGGTTGGCCGGGAGTTGTTGTAGGCGTTCAGGTGGTGTTCGCAGCTGGACCAACGACGGTTGATGCGGTCGGTGACGGTGTATTCGATCTCTTCGGTGCACGGGTCGTCGGGGCCGTTTCCACCGCAGGTACAGCGGCTGCGGCTGACGCGGCCAGGCGCGAAGTCATCTGGATCCCACGCCTTGATGTGTACGACTTGCATCCCGACCTCCTCAAGGGGGTCACAGTGTGCCGGTACTCACCGTGTCGACGCCACTCCAGCGCTGCAGTGGCATCGATGTCGTCGCCCTCAACCGAGCCGCTCCTCACCGAGCTTGTCACAGAGTCCTTCGGGAAGCCCGGCACGGATGGCGCGCAAGCCGACGGTCTCCACCTCTCGTCCGGTGCGGCCGGCGAGCGTGACGGGGGTGCCGGTGAGGGCGTACCACTCCTCGGCGCCGGTGTATTGAACCTGCACCTGCACCTGGTCACCGACGATGGTGATGGCTGCGGTGAGGTCACCGGTGATGACCCCGGCCTCGTCGGTCATCACCCCGCCCGGCCCGGGTGGCACGTTCGTTCACGGCATCCCGACGTTGGGAATCAGGGTTCCGCGCTCGGTGATCAGAATGATCGCGGGCGTTGATCCGCAGAAGGTACGACCCCGGCGGAAATGGTCCGGCGGGGTCGTCAGCGCGGGTTCGCTCAGTTGAAGGGGTTGTCGTAGGTCCAGGTCTCGGTGCGCTCGCGGAAGACGTTGGCGTTGAAGTCCGAGCCCACCAAGGTGAGCGTCACATTGTGAACCGTGCTTCCGTTGTCCACTTCAGCGGAATGCGCAGTCGCGATGTAGGAGGCCGGGCACTGGGCTGTTGGGGAGCCGCCGTTCCAATACAGGGTGGACTTGTAGACGTTGTTCACCAGAACTCTGACGTTCGGCCCGACGAAACTGGAGACGCGGCACAACGAGAGGTGGTACTGGTACTTCTGGTTCGCGTCGTCGAACTGGATCGTTCCGTCCACCCTGGCGAGGAGCTGGGTTCCGTTCCAACCGCCGTACACGGCCATCGACACGGGGATCGGGGTGCCGTATGCCGCGTGTGCCGGCGTGAGCGGCAGGAGGGCCGAAACGGCCATCAGCAGAACGATGACCAGGGACCTCATCGGGCGAAGCCGCCGCGTACGTGTTTGCAATTCGCAACCTCCTTTGATTTGACGGCGGCGAAACGCCGCACGTCGTGTGCTGCATGCTGCGGAATTCGGGAACGGGCCGCACCGGGACAGTATGGGCGGGCGACAAGGCTGTCTAATGTGGCGTCCCGGCACGGAAAACCACAGGACACATAGGCCCCACGAGCAGAACGGCGACCATTCGCGGTGCCTTTGATCAGGACGGATCCACTGATCCGTATTTTCGGCGCGTACGCGGATTCGTGGAAGTTTCACACCGCTGAGCCACCTGCTCGACCTCCTGGACCACAGGCGATGGTCCCGCCGGTGCTACGCGGTGTCCGAACAGTCAGGCCCAGCGCGCTCAGGTGCTCGCTGAGCCTGCGCTCGCGCTCACGGCTGCCGGCCAGGCCGGGATGCTCGCGTGCAGCGCGCGCGAGCATCGGCCGGCACCGCACACGCGCTCGACTCGGGTCAGGGTCGACTCGGAGTACCGGTAAGAGTCGTGCAGCCAGGTACGACGCGATCGAGGCCGGTCCTCAACTCCGGACCGCGAGGTTTCACCTCCCTTGCTTCGTCGGTCTCAGCATCGCGGGAGTGCTCGCGGACGAAGGCGGCCGACACCTCCATGTCGGTGGGGTGGTCGCGGGCCGGGTCGCGGGTGATGCGCCCTCGCCTGCTGCTCGTGCGGTTCCGGTTGGAGACCTTTCAGCCGGACCCGGCTCAGCCGAGCCGAAACCGTCCAGCCGATCCCTATATATTCCTTGACACGAATATTCTTGATGGTGAATACTTTTTTCCATGGACGCACTCCTCAGCGCACTGGCCGACCCGGCCCGCTGGAGGCTCGTGACCCTGCTGGCCGAGCGGCCCCGGCCGGTCGGCGTCCTTGCCCGGCTCGCCGAGGCTCGCCAGCCGCAGACGACCAAGCACCTGCAAGCCCTTGAACGTGCCGGCGTCGTCACCTCCCAGCGCATCGGTCAGCGCCGCATCTACGCGCTCCGACCCGGTCCTCTGCGGGAGTTGGCGGCTGCGCTCAGCCGGCTCGCCGACACCGCGGACCATGCCGGTGGCGCGCGCGAGACCTACGACCGCTACGGGCTCAGCCTCCACGCGGAGCGGCTCGCCGCGAAAGAGCCGGGGTGGGCCGACGGCCGCTCGTTCAGGTTCCTTCGGTCGCTCGCGGGGCGCCCCGAGCTGGTCTGGCGCCACCTGACCGAGGCCTCCCTGCTCGCCCGATGGTGGACGCCGGACGACCTGCGCGTCTCCGAGCTTGTCTTCGAAGCGCGACCGGGTGGGCGGATCGTCCATGAGTACCGCGATGCCGAGGACGTCGACGGCTCCGACCTGCCAGCCGGGCGCGCACAGGGAGTCGTCGACGACGTACGCCCCGGTGAGCGCCTCGTCTACCGGCTCTCCCCGCTGCTTCCCGACGGCGCTCTCGCCTTCACCGCCCACCTCGATCTCGGCCTCCAGCGCACCGACACCGGCACGGACCTCGACGTCCACTTCCAGATCACCGACAGCACAGTCGACTCCGCGGACTCCGCGGACTTCGTCGCAGGCATCGAGATCGGCTTCGGCCAGAGCCTCGACAAACTCGCGGCGATCCTCGCCGCGGATTCCGACAGCACCGGCGACACCGGGCACGACACCGATACAAGGAGCACTACATGACCGACTCAACCGGCCGCAGGGTGACCGCGAACCTGAGCCTCACCCTCGACGGGCGTTACAACGGTCCCGGTGGGCCCAGCGACTTCGGGCCGTTCGCCCCGTATGTGACCACCGAAGTCGCGCGTGACCACATGACCCGCATCTGGGAAGGTGGGACGACGGCACTGCTCGGCCGACTCAATGCCGAGGGATTCATGACGTACTGGCCGCCGGTCGCCGAAGACGACAACGCCGATCCGCGTGATCGTGGATACGCGAAGTGGCTGGTCGACACGGAAAAGGTGGTCTTCTCGACCACCTTGACCGAAGCGCCGTGGGAACGCACCCGCGTGGTGAACGCCCCCGCCGCGGACGTCGTCACCGAACTCAAGGCCACCGGTGAGGGCGACATCCTCGTCAACAGCAGCGCGAGCGTCATCAAGGCGCTCCTCTCGGCAGACCTGCTCGACCGGCTGTACCTCATGATCTTCCCTGAGATCGCCGGGGGCGGGCAGCGACTGTTCGACGATGGCCTGCCGGCTTCGAAGTGGACGCTCACACACCAGGAGACCGGCGAGCTGGGCGAGATCGCCATGGTCTACGACCGAGCCCGCTGAGCAGGCCCGTGCGGCGCTACACCGTCTGGGGCGGCCAGAGCTGCATCCGGTAGAGGTTGAGCTCGAAGACGTCGGTGGAGATCCCTATTCCCGTGAGTTGGACGGACCCCTTCCACCTCTGTCCGAGATACTCGAATTTCTAATATTTCGGACGGGAGGGAAAGTGACGTCTGATCTGGCGGGGAATCGGTAACAGGTCGGCGACCCCGCCCCGTCCGCCGTCGACCGGTACCAAGCTGGAAGGGTGCCACCCTCTCCCCCGCCGTCGTCGAGCTCGCCGACCACGCCCCCGCCCCCGCCCCCCGGCCGCTCTCGCCCTCGCCGCGCCGTGGCCGTCGTGGTGGTGGTCGTGTCACTGGGATTGCTGGGCGTAGGGCTGGTCGGGTTCTTCACCGATCCGCTGGACCTGCCGAACGAGGTGCTGGAGGTGCTGGACCAGCGCGCCAGTGTGATCAGCATGTTCATCGGCCTGGTCGGCCTGCTCATCGCCGGCACCGCCCTGGCGCTGCAGATTCGCTCCTCCCCTGCGGACACAGCACCACCCGCGCAGGCCGACGTGTCGACGCGTACCTACGGAGGGGACCACGTCGGCCTGTCCGGCGGTCGACGACATCTCAGTCGCGAGCCGAGTCTCGGACGATGCGCTCCAGCGCGTAGATGCCGCCCAGGCGGATGTCGAGCTTGTCGGTCTTGCGGTCAGGTACAACTCGGCCAGCCACCTCACGAGAAATCTCAGGTAACCATGAGGCTGTTCCGTCTCATAGCCTCTGATCTGCAGCTCGCTGAAACCGAATCGGTGATGCCAGAGGAATCACAGCGAGATAATGAGAGCGAGAGCCGCTCCGCCTGCCGTCTCAGTACTGTGACTTCGCATGACCGGCACCGAGATCGAGATCACCGCAGACCTGGTCCGTGACCTGCTGCAGGAGCAACATCCAGACCTTGCAGGGCTGACCATCCACGAGGTGGAGGGCGGCTGGGGCAACCAGATGTGGCGCCTCGGGGACGAGTTGGCCGTGCGCATGCAGCGCATGGACCTCACCCCGGAGATTCAGCTCAAGGAGCGGCGGTGGCTACCTGTGCTGGCCCCGCGCCTGCCGCTCCCGGTGCCGGTTCCGGTGCGGTTCGGCGAACCGTGCGAGCGCTTCCCCAAGCACTGGACCGTGGTGACGTGGGTTCCCGGCGAGCCGCTGGACCACGGCTCGATCAGTCGCGGCGCCCACGCGGCCGACACGCTGGCGGGCTTTCTCCGGGCGCTCCATGTGGAGGCGCCCGCCGAGGCACCGATCGCCACGGACCGCGGTGCCCATCCCAGGAACTGCACGGACGGCTTCGAGCACTTCTTGCAGGCCGTTGACCCTGGCGACATCGCGGCCGACGTCCGGGCCGTCTGGGACGACGCCGTTGCGGCCCACGCGTGGGAGGGCCCGCCGGTGTGGGTGCACGGCGACCTCCATCCCGCGAACGTCGTCGTCTCGGACGGAACGCTCTCGGGCATCATCGATTTCGGTGACATGTTCGCCGGCGATCCGGCGTGGGACCTCGCCGCCGCATGGGTGCTGCTACCTGCGGACGCGGCCTCACGGTTCTTCGACATGTACGCGCAGGCGGACGAGGCGGCGATCCGGCGTGCCCGCGGGCTGGCCGCTCTGAAGAGCCTCTTCCTGATGCTCATGGGGCAGAACGGAGATCGGGGCCTTCCCGGCGGGAAGCCGAACTGGGGACCTGCAGGCCAGGCGGCACTCGATCGTGTTCTGAAGGGTGTTTGAGCACGCTTCTTTGAACTTGTTCTCGAACCTGTTTGCAGGCCATGCGGCAGCCCACTTTCGTGGGGTTCATCGATCACTGCGCGTGGTGGGGATGCCAAGGTCCACGGCCGTATGCTGCCCGGGGCCCCGATCGAGCCGACGGAGCTTCTCTTCGGCCGGTCCTGGCCCACGACGCCACGGACCCGAACGCGGTTGCCGAAAGAATCGAACACCCCGTCGACGAAGAGGAACTCAAGCAACAACGAACGGTCAGCGGGGTTGGCGAGCCGACGCGAGCGGAGCTGCCACCACCCGCCGTTCCGATGTCGGTGAACGGGCTTCCAAGCGGTGCACTCAACCGGTAAAAAGCCGCGGACAGGGAGAGAGATGACCGGTTCCATTTGTTCCGTCAAGTATTCAACCACTGGACGGGGAAATCCAGATGTCGTTCGCACACCGCACTGTCACCGCCTTGGCGGTCGTCTCGGCCGGTCTCATGGCAGCCGTCGCGCTCACGATTCCCGCGCAGGCGGCGGCCGGTACGTCCGTGCACGTCAGCGGGCGCACGCTGTTCATCGTCGGTACGCCCAGCAGTGAGACGGTCAACATCAGGGTGCTCCAGGGCAAGATCACCGTTGACTCCACGTCCGGAGTGAGCACGGGAACCGGCTGCACGCAGGTCGGCGCCAACGTGGCCCAGTGCCTGGGAACCGGGAGCGGAATCCAGTTCATCGACGCGTCGCTGCTTGGGGGCAACGACACCGTCACCAACTCCACGTCGCTGCAGTCGTCGATCCTGGGCGGCGCGGGTCTGGACACCCTGAACGGCGGCTCAAACCGGGACGGCCTCAACGGCGGCTCCGACGACGACACCCTGATCGGCAACGGCGGCATCGACGTCGCCAACGGCGTCGGCGGATTCGACGTCTGCAACGCCGAGACCGAGAGCGGCTGCGAGGCCTGACGGCCCTCCACCCGGATGGCCGTCACGGGGACACAGTAGAACGTTCGCGGGCCGGGCTGCGGCTCTTCGGCCGGTCCCAGCCCGCACCACCCGGCAGACCTCAGCGGTTCAACAGGTCGGTCGCGCCGATCACGGTGACGGTCTCCTCGTCACCGGCCACGGTCAACATCGGCAGTTGCCCGTCCTCGTCGCCCAGCCGGTGGTTGCGGCTACCGCCCCTGCCACGTCACCAGCACGGCAAAGGGCAATGAGGTCTACCTCGGGCCGCCCATAACACCCAAGAGCCATCGCACGATCCTCCTGTCCGACAGCATCACGACCATTCTCACAACCCATCTCGAGGAGTTCCCCGAAGGCAGTCGAGATCATCGATCGGACCAATCCCCGGTAACCGTTCCTGCGGGAGGCCGAGTTGGTGTTCACAACATCGCGCGGCACACCAATCAAGCGGGGAACGTGGAGCGACATCTGGCGGCAACCAGCGTCGGCACGGCCCCACCGAGGTGACCGGTGTTCTCACGACGAACGTAGAGCGGCATTCGGTGAGTATCCCACCTTGCCTACCACCGGAACTTTCGCGATCAGCGCACGGGTGGGGGCCGGATCGCCCACGCTTGTATCGTGCCGACCGTGACGCATTCGGACTGGTCGAACGTACGCGAACGGCTTGCACAACTGGCGGCCGCCCCTGGTGCCGGTGTGGTGTTCGGCTCTGTGAGCCACGGCTGGACCCTTGAGCCGCCGTTGGGAATCGATGAGCTGGCCGAGGTGGAGGCACAACTCCGGACAGAGCTCCCCGGTGAGTACCGGTCGTTCCTGCTGCAGGCAGGACGCGGCGGAGCAGGACCCGCCTACGGGCTCTTCCCCGTGCGGCGCGTGGACGGCCGGTGGAAGTGGGAGGGTGACGGCGCCGACCTCACGGATGTGGACACGCTGGACCAGCCGTTTCCTCACATCGAGGCGTTCAACCCGGCCGACGCCTTACCCCCGCCGCCTGACGAGGAGGCTTTCGATTCCGCCGAGGAGTTCACCGCGGCCGAGGACGCGTACTGGGAGCAGCACGCCGCGGTCGTCCATCACCCTCGGCATTCGATCGGGCTGCTGTACCTGTGCCACCTCGGTTGCGCACTGCGGGAGGTCCTGGTGGTCAACGGTCCGGCACGGGGCCGGATGTGGGTGGACAACACCGCCGACGACGATGGGTTCCGCCCGCTCTTCGACGAAGACGGAAAGCCGCTCGGGTTCGCCCGCTGGTACCGGCGATGGCTGGGCGCGGCAGAGGACCAGGTGTCCCACGGCGTTCAATGAAAGCCGGCGAAGGGAGCACGATGAGCAGGCCGGTCCTCGAGACGCCGCCGAAGCGTTCCCCCTGTGAGCGACATCGGTGTTCGGTGGCCTGGTCGTGGGTCGTCGTTCTCCCGGACTTGTCGTCGCCGGCCGCTACGCTGCCCCGCATGAACCCGACGGCCGTGATCGAGACCTGGCGTCGTCTGCTGGACCCCGCCAAGTCCTGGGTACTGTTCGCCCACGGAACCTGCGTGATCCTGATGGAACCGGCCGGGGACCTCGCGCAGCAGGCGACCTCCCTCCTGAGGGAGTACGGCCCCGTCCGCGCGGGCACACCGGCCGGAGACTTCACCACCGTCGACCTGGACGACGCATCCGGCTGGGCCGTGACCGGTCATCACCCGGACATCCTCACCTATGTCGATCCCGGTGAGCTGGAGAACCACGACGACCTCACGGTCGGCCTCTTCGGCCGCGGCAAGCGCGACCGGGACGGCCACGACCTGACCGTCGTCCACATCGAGGACAGACGCGCCTCCTGAACCAGGGCCATCACCGCCGGACCCGCGGCCGTCCGGTCGTGACCAGAAAGCCGCGTCCTCGCAAGGAGTACCGGGTCGGCTGAAGTCGCGTCCTCATGAGTATTACCAGGTCGGCCGGATGAGTAGTGACTGCTCTACCTGCACGGGTCACCGAATACCGATGCTGAGGGACGTAAGAGTCGGTCCCATCGGGAGGAGGTGTCGAGATGACGGTGCAGGACATGGCCAAGCAGGTGCTGGAGATCTCCGACAGCGAGGGGCGGGAGCTGCTCGAGGAGTGGGCCACCGTGGAGAACGCCACGTTCACGGCCTACGCGAGCAGGGACCTCACCACCTTCATGCGGCCGTGCTCGAAGACGCACTGCTGAGGTCGTAGCGGAATCCGACCACACCTGAGTCCGGACGTGCGGGCCGGCGGGACTCCCGCCGGCCCGCACGCGCTTCGTGAACGGAGCCGTTGATGGCGGAGACCATCTCCCCCTTCTGCTGAGAAGGCAGATGTTCAGGGCCGCACTGTCCGCGCAGTCCCTCGATTTCCAGTCGCTCGTGGGCCGGCCCGCGCGGTACGACGACGACTGCATTCCGTGCGTCCTGATCCTCACGCGTGCCGACGACCGTGAGGCCGACCACATCTCCCTGCGCCTGGCGGCGGCGGGGATACCCCTGCTGAGAATCGACAGCGACCGTTGCGCGGGAACCGAGCTGGTCTGGGACGTCTTCCGCGGGATCGTCCACGTGGGAGGCACTACCCGTCGGAAAGCTAAATGGAGTATTGAATACTGAGGTTGAACTCGTGATGTCGCCGGGTTGCTCAGGTGGGTCTGATTGTCGGGCCGGTCTCGGCGCGGCAGCCGTTTGTGACCAGACCGTCGGCCGCCGCCGATCACCGGGTGCGCTCCGTGCGGTCGTCGTACTTTTCGCGGGCGGTGATGACTTCTTCGATGTGCAGCACGGACCACTCCGTGAGCACCTTCAGCGGTTCCCGCAGCGTCTGGCCGAGCGCGGTCAGCTCATACTCCACGTGCGGCGGCACCTCTGGGTAGACGGTCCGGCTGACCAGCCCGTCGCGTTCGAGGGTGCGCAGCGTCTGGGTGAGCATCTTCTCGCTCACGCCCGCCAGCGCCTGCCGGAGCTGGCCGAACCGGGAGGTCCCGTTCCGGCCGAGTTCGCCCAGCACGAGCACCGCCCACTTGCTGCCGATCTGGTCGAGCAGGTCCCGCGACGGGCAGCCGCGCTCGTACGGATCGAACGACGGTACGGGCCCGGTCACGTTCTCGACAGCAGCCATGCGGCTCACCTCAATGCTTTCGGTCTGGTAAGTACCGTACTAAGAAGTGGCTACTCCCCAACAGGGAGTGTCCAGGTCATTCTGTGTTCCACCCGCTGCGGACGGACCGCAGCAAGCGCGCGAGGCACGCGTGGAAGGAAGGATTGACCAACATGTCGATCGTCGTCACCGGAGCCACCGGCCATCTGGGCAGGCTCACCATCGAGGCACTGCTGCGGCGCGGGATCCCGGCCGCGGACATCATCGCGACCGGCCGAGACATCGCCAGGATCAAGGACCTGGCCGACCGCGGCATCACGGTACGCCGCGCCGACTTCTCGGACACCGACGGCCTGGCCGAGGCATTCGCGGGGGCGGACAGGCTGCTGCTGATCTCGGCCTCGGTCCCCGTGGGCGAGCGGGTCGCCAACCACCGCCGCGTGATCGACGCGGCGGCGTCCGCAGGCGTGTCGCTGGTGGCGTACACGAGCACGACGCACGCGGACACGGCCACCACCGTCATCGGTGCCACGCACGGCGAGACCGAAAAGGATCTGCGGGACCGCGGAATCCCCAGCGTGCTGCTGCGCAACGGCTGGTACCTGGAGAACTACACCAGCCAACTGCCGCAGATCCTGCAGAACGGCGTGGTCGTAGGCGCCGCGGGCGAGGGGCGGATCAGCGCCGCGTCTCGCGCCGACTACGCCGAGGCCGCAGCGGTCGTCCTCACCGCTGAAGGCCACACCGGCGCCGTGTACGAGCTCGGCGGCGACGAATCCTTCACCCTGACCGAGCTCGCTGCTGCGATCACCGATGCGGCCGGAAAGCAGGTTACCTACTCTGACCTCCCGGTGGCCGACTTCGCCCAGGTACTGGCCGCCGCAGGCCTGCCCGCCGAGCTGGCAGAGGTCCTCGCTGACGCTGACCGCGGTATGAACCGCGGCGAGATGTACACCGACTCCGGCGACTTGCACCGCCTGATCGGCCGCCCGCCCGTGCCCCTGGCCGAAGCCCTCGCGGTCGCCCTGCGTTAATGAGGTTGAACTCGTCATGTGGCCGGGTTGCTCAGGTGGGTCTGATCGTCAGGCCGGTCTCGGCAAGGCAGCCGTCTATGAGTTCGCTGCGGTACTGGATGTGCCGTAGGCCCCGCCGGATGCGCTGGACGAGGTGTTCGGGGGTGCTGAAGGCGACATTGGAGAGCCAGCCGCGTCGCAGGAGGGACCAGATCCCCTCGACGGGGTTGAGGTCGGGTGCGTAGGGCGGCAGATAGTAGATGGTCGGCCAGTCCCGGGCCTCGGCGAATTTTTGCAGGTCGGCAGCCTTGTGGACGTTGAGGTTGTCCCAGACGAGCACGATCGGGCCACCGAGCTGCTGGTGTGCTGCGATCAACAGGTCCCGGTAGCCGCGCCAGGAGAAGCTCTTGCGCCCATCGCGACGGCCGTCGTCATGGCGGGGCCGGTAGATGAGCCTGGAGCGGTGACCGGTTTTACAGCAGGTCAGCGCGGCGATGGAAATCCGCCTGCGGGAGCGGCCGCGGACCCGCACCAGCGGGGTCCGGCCGCGCTGTGACCAGGTCTTCGCGTGCGGCGGCGTCATGGAGAATCCGGCTTCGTCCTCGAAGACGAGCCAGGCTCCACGGGCCGCCGCCAGCCTTCCGCGCAGGGCCACACCTCCTTGCCCCACCCGGCCACCGCCTCGTCGTCCCGCTCCATGGCCCGTCGGGCCGGGACCTGCCAGGACCAGCCGTTACGCGCCAGCAGTTTCCGCACGCCCTGGATCGTGCAGGCCATGTGGAAGCATCGACCGATCACCGTCTTGATCCGCGCCAGTGTCCAGCGCTGGTCCTCCCAGCCGTGCGCAGCCAGCCCCTTGGCCAGCTCCGCCTCCAACTGCGCGAACTGCTCCTGGCTACGAGGGGAACCTCAGGAAGCGATGCCGGCCCCTGAGACCGCAGGGCCCGCGGACCGCCCTCCTCCCACTTCTGCCGCCACCGTTGTACCGAGCGGACGTTGACGCGCAGGGCCTTGGCGATGACCGAGGTCGCCTCGCCCTGGGCGAACCGCTCGGCCGCCTTGAGTCGTAACTCCTCGCGGAACTGCCGCCGTTCGGCAGTCAGTCCGCCTCCTTGTGCATACCGCACGCCCCGGTGATACCGCACGGACGACGAGCCATCAGCCCCTACGACATCACGAGTTCAACCTCAGTAACGGACTCATCCCGAGAGCTTGGGTTCGTTCCGCTCATCGTCTTCGGCGATACGTAGGCGGTGATCTGTGACGACGGAGCGAGGTTGGCCGAGGTGCAGCGCATCATTGGCGGAACGATCACGACTTGAGGTTCGGAAGCGGACGCCAAGCTCGTTCATGCCAAACGCTCCGCAGCGGCTTCGCCGTGGTGCGGGCGTTGATGCAGTCCGCAGTAGATGACGGCGTAGTTCCGGCGAATCCCTGCTCACGGGTGCCACTCCCCCGGATTGAGCCGCGTGTGGTCGAGCCGCTTCCTGTAGCTGCGGTCTTGGCGTTGACGGAGACGATCACGCCCCGGTACAGGCTGGCTGTGTGACTTGGGGCGGGTCTCGGCCTGCGAGAGGGGGAAGCCCTCGGTCTCACAACGGGGAAGGTGGACTTTCTCCGACGTCGGGCTCACGTTCACCAGCAGATGCAGCGCGGTCAACTGTCGCCGTTGAAGACCAAGGCATCGAAGCGGTTTGTCCCGGCGGACGACTTGGTCCTCGCCGAGATCACTGCACACATGCAAAGGTTCGAGCCGGGCGCCAACGATGTGCCGATCACTAACCGGTGTCGGCGGCCGGTCAAGAGGTCTTCGTTCTGGACATGTTGGTCCGCAGCAGTCGAGGGCGCCGACCTACCGAAAGGGACCCGGTTTCACGATCTCCGACACTTCTACGCATCGAGTCTGATCCGGGCGAACCTCGACCCGAAGGTGATCCAATCCAGGCTTGGTCACGCGACGATCAGCGAGACCATGGACACGTATGGACATCTGTTCCCCGACGATGAGGATCTTGGGCGCGGCGCCATCGAAAGCATGACCATTCCGGCGCTGACGGAACAGCAGCGGAACACGGGCACGAAGTGAATGCTCCGTCGCAGGTCAGGGCCTTAGAGGCGGACGAGTCGGCCTGTAGGCCGGGTTCTGTCCTTCACTCGCGTGAAGGGGCGACCATCCATCTAGGGCCGTCGTTGCCGGCGGCCTCAAGCGGTCTACCCGCGCGGCTCGGGCGGGCAGCCCTCGAACGTCGCGCGCGGGACGCTCCGGGGAGCGCCCCTTCTTGACCTTGCTCCGGGTGGGGTTTACCGAGCCGCCCACGTCACCGTGGGCGCTGGTGGTCTCTTACACCACCGTTTCACCCTTACCCCGTCTCGCGACGAGGCGGTCTGTTCTCTGTGGCACTTTCCCGCGGGTCACCCCGGGTCGGCGTTACCGACCACCCTGCCCTGTGGAGCCCGGACCTTCCTCGGCGGGCCTCCGGAGAGGCCCGACGCGGCCGCCCGGCCGGCTCGTCCGCCGTGATCCAAGCCTATCGGCTCCCACGTGGGCTCCAACCGGGCGGCAAGAGGCCCGCGCCGGAACGGGGATCGAGCGGGACGGGGGCACGCGAGCAGGACCCGGGACCGCCGGTTCAGCGCAGGTGCGAGGTGTCGTTGAACGTCTTCACCACCGCCGGGCCGTCGGCGTAGTACTCGATCAGGGACAGGGCCGACAGGTCGAGGTGCATGCGGTACAGCGCGGCGAGGGGGGCCAGCAGCGCGAACCGCACCAGCATCTTGATCGGCGTGACGTGGGAGACGACGAGGATCGTCTTGCCCTCGTAGCGCTCGATCAGCAGGTCCCTGGTCGCCTCGATCCGCCGCGCCGCCACCCCGAAGCTCTCCCCACCCGGCGGCGCGGCGGACGGGTCCGCCAGCCAGGTGGCGAGCTCGTCGGGCCAGCGGCGCTGGATCTCGGTGAAGGTGTGACCCTCCCAGTCGCCGAAGTCGGTCTCCCTGAGCCCCTCCTCGACGACGACGTCCAGGCCGGCCCTGGTCGCGACGGCCTCCGCGGTGGCGCGGGCGCGCCTGAGCGGGGAACTGACGATCACCTGGAGGCCGTACGACTCCTTCGCCAGCTTCGCGGCGGCGGCGTCGGCCTGGGCCACGCCGTTGGGAGTGAGCTCGGGGTCGCCGAGCCCGGAGAACCTGCGCTCGACCGAGAACGGCGTCTCGCCGTGCCGCAGCAGGTACATCGAGGTCGCGACGGAGGTGGGCGGGCGCCAGCCGGTGCCCGGGCTCGTCGACGTGGCCTTCCGCTCCGCCCTCGCGGGTGCCTCCGCGACCTCGGTGTCGGTGTCGGTGTCGAAGAGGAGCAGGTTCTCGGCGGGCCCTGCGCCGGTGACGGTGGCGGGGGCGCTCTTCTTGGAGGACCGGCCACCGGACGTTCCGGCCCCGGACGCCCGTGGCGCGGACGAGGCCGCCGACGTCCCCGCGGAAGAGCCGGACGAGCCGGACGCTCCCCTCGCGCCCTCGGCCGACCTCGCGGCCGGGGCGGCCGACGTCCCCGCCACCGCGCCCGAGGACGCCGACGACGCCGACAGGGACCAGGGACGTCCCTTGGCGGCGGCGTCCATGGCCTCGTTGGCCAGGCGGTCGGCGTCCTTGTTCTTCTCCCTCGGGATCCAGCGCCAGGTCACCTTCAGGCGCCTGGCCAGGGCACCGGCCTCCAGGGCGAGCGGGCGCAGGCCCTCGTTCTTGATCTTCCAGCGGCCGGCCATCTGCTCGACGACCAGCTTGGAGTCCATCCGCACCTCGACCCTGGCGCCGTCCCCGGCCAGGGAGAGCAGGCAGGCCAGGCCCGCGATGAGCCCCCGGTACTCGGCGACGTTGTTGGTCTGGGTACCGATCGCCTCGGCCGTCTCGACCAGGATCTGGCCGTCGGCGGCGTCCTTGACGACGGCCCCGTACCCGGCCGGTCCGGGGTTGCCCCGGGAGCCGCCGTCGGCCTCGATGACGTACGAGGTCACGGGCGAGGTCACAGGCCGGACTCCGCGGTGCGGACCAGGATCCGGCGGCACTCCTCGCAGCGGATGACCTCCTCCTGCGAGGCGGCCTTGATGCGGTTGATCTCGGCGATGGACAGGCTCGTGCGGCAGCCCTGGCAGCGGGCCCCCTGCAGCATGGCGGCGCCCACCCCGAACTGCTCGCGGAGCTTGCCGTAGAGGGTGAGCAGGTCGGCCGGGATGTCGCCGGCGACCTCCTCGCGCCTGGCCTGGAGTTCGCCCCTCTCCTTGTCGATCTCGGCGAACGCGGCGTCCCTGCGGTCCTCGGCGGTGCCGCGGGTGCCGGCGAGCTCGTCTCGCTCGGCCACGAGCCTGGCGGCCTGCTCGTCGGCCGTCTCGCGGCGCTCCATGATCTCCAGGACCACCTCCTCGAGGTCGCTCTGCCTGCGGCTCAGGGAGGCGATCTCGGACTGGAGGCTGGCCAGGTCCTTGGGGGAGGAGACCTGGCCGGAGTCGAGGCGCTTCTGGTCGCGCATGGCGCGGCTGCGGACCGAGTCGACGTCGGCCTCGGCCTTGGTCTGCTCGCGGGCGAGGTCCCCGGACTCGGTCTCGGCGGCGATCACCTGTGTCGCGATGCGGGCGATACGGGCGGAGAGTTCGTCGATCTGCGCCAGCTCCGGCAGGGTGCGGCGGCGGTGGGCCAGCCGGTCGAGGGCGGAGTCGAGTTCGGCCAGGTCAAGCAGACGCTTCTGGGCCGCAGGGGCTGCTTTCACGTGAAATCCTCGCACTTTGCTGTTGTGTTCCAGGCGTCCGTGACCGTCTCGGATACGCGCGTCTCAACATTAATCCCCCGGGCGGCCATCGCGGACGTGAGATGGCCCGCCGCGTCGGCGAGCCAGGGCCACTCGGTGGCCCAGTGGGCCGCGTCGATCAGCGCGGGGGCACCGGGGTCCTCGACGAACTCGCTCGCCGGGTGGTGGCGCAGGTCGGCGGTGAGGAACACGTCCACACCGGCGGCGCGGGCCGTGCCGAGCAGCGAGTCCCCGGCTCCCCCGCTGACCGCGACCCTCCGTACGGGGCGGGCCGGGTCGCCGGCGACCCGCAGGCCGCCGGCGGTGGCGGGGAGCCCGCGGGCGGCCTGCCGGGCGAACTCGGCGAGCGGTACGGGGGCGGGCAGCGAGCCGATCCGGCCCAGGCCGCGGCGGGGGTCGTCGTCGGCGGGCCTGAGCGGCACGAGCGGGCCGGTCAGGCCGACGGCGCGGGCCAGCGCGTCGGAGACCCCGGGGTCGGCGACGTCGGCGTTGGTGTGCGCGGCGAAGAGCGCGACGTCGTTCCTGACCAGGGTGTGGACCAGGCGGCCCTTGGGGGTGGTGGCCGCGACGCTGGTGGTGCCGCGCAGGTAGAGCGGGTGGTGGGTGACGATGAGGCCGGCACCCCAGTCGAGGGCCTCCTCGGCGACGGCGGCCGTCGGGTCGACCGCGAACAGGATGCGGCGCACCTCGGCGGAGGGGTCCCCGCAGACGAGCCCGACCGCGTCCCACGACTCCGCCCAGCGCGGGTCATAGCGGGTCTCGAGCTCCGTGACGATCTCGGCAAGCGTAGGCACCTGCGCAGACTACCGGCCTATTCCCCGATCCCGGCCGAGCGCCTAATGTAAGTGGATGCTGACCCCCGGAGGGCGCCTGTGAGCCCGAACATCGCGATCATCGGTGCCGGATTCGGCGGGCTGTGCATGGCCATCCGGCTGGAGAAGGCCGGCATCCGCTCGTACACGATCTTCGAGAAGGGGCCGGACGTCGGGGGCACCTGGCGGGACAACACCTATCCGGGGGCGGGCTGCGACATCCCCTCACACCTGTACTCCTTCTCGTTCGAGAAGTACTCCAGCTGGACGCGCCGCTATCCCGGGCAGCCGGAGATCCTGGACTACCTGCGACGATGTGCCGACGCCCACGGCCTGCGCCCGCGCATCCGGCTGAACACCGAGGTCGTCTCGGCCACCTTCGACGAGCCGTCGGGCCGGTGGCGGGTGCGCACCGTGAGCGGCGCCGGGGACGATGCCGGGGACGGGGAGGAGGTGTTCGACGTGGTGGTGTCGGCCATGGGGCAGCTCAACCGGCCCCACCTGCCCGACATCCCGGGAATGTCGGCGTTCGCCGGGGCGGCCTTCCACTCGGCCCGCTGGGACCACTCCCAGGACCTGACGGGCCGCCGGGTGGCCGTGATCGGGAACGGCTCCTCGGCCGCGCAGTTCGTCCCGAAGGTGGCCGAGGTCGCCGCTCACCTGGACGTCTTCCAGCGGACCCCGAGCTGGGTCATCCCCAAACCGGACGCCGTCTTCGGTCCCCGTATGCGGGCGGCCCTGCACCGCGTGCCGTTCCTGCAGCGCGCCTACCGCGAATGGGTGTACCGCTACGGCGAGCACACCCTGTACCCGGCCCTGGCCGGGGGGTGGAGCGCCGACCTGGTGCGCAGGCGCGCCCTGGATCACCTGCGCGCGCAGGTCCCTGACCCGGAGCTGCGCGCCAGGCTGACCCCGGACTACCCGGTCGGCTGCAAGCGGGTCGTCATCGACAACGGGTTCTACCCCGCGCTGGCCCGCCCCGACGTGGACGTCGTCACCGACCCGATCGTCCGGATCGTCCCGGAGGGCGTGCGGACCGTCGCCGGGCTCCGCGAGGCCGACGTGATCGTCTACGCGACCGGCTTCCGGACCACCGAGTTCCTGGCCCCGGTCCGGATCACCGGGCGCGGCGGGCGGGTGCTGGCCGAGGAGTGGAGGGATGGCGCCGAGGCCTACCTCGGCATCGCCGTCCCGCGTTTCCCCAACCTGTTCCTGCTGTACGGGCCCAACACCAACCTGGGTCACAACTCGATCGTCTTCATGATCGAGTGCCAGGTCCGCTACATCATGGGGTGCCTGCCGCACCTGGCCGAGCGCGGGCCGATGGAGGTCAGGCCGGAGGCGATGGCCACCTGGCGGCGGAGCCTGGACCGGGCCATGAGCCGCATGGTCTGGCAGGCGGGCTGCAGGAGCTGGTACAAGAACGAGGCCGGCCGGGTGACCGGTAACTGGCCGGGGACGACGATGCTCTACCGCCGCATCACCAGGGCCCCGCGCCCGGACGCCTTCCGCTTCGCCCGCTGACCCCCACCCCCACCCCCACCCCGGCCCCCGATCCCGCGGCCCACCGGCCCACCGGCCCACCGGCCATCGGCCCACAGTCCACCGGTCCGCCGATCCTCCGCCCCGGCCCGCCGGACGGCCGGGGACGCGACGATGCCGGTAGCGTCGGGACGGACGAGAGCCGTCCACCCAGAAGGGCCCGCCCGTGTCCGCCGACCTGCACCTCGGCCCCCCGGCCGCCGACCTGCACCGCGACTCCGTGGTCGCCGACGCCCACAACGACCTGCTGATGGCCGTCACCGCCAGGCCGCCGCGGCGGTGGGCGTCGTTCTTCCGGGAGCGGTGGCTGCCCCAGCTCGTCGAGGGCGGGGTGAACGTGCAGGTGCTGCCCGTCTTCGTCGACGACGCCTACCGGCCCGAGGGCGCGCTCCGGCAGACCCTGCGCATGATCGAGTGCGCCCACGTGCTGGCCGAGGGGAACGCCGACGCCGTACGGCTCTGCCTGGACGGGACGCAGGTCGACGAGGCGCTCGCCGAGGGCAGGATCGCCCTCGTCCTGGCGATGGAGAGCATGCCGGGGCTGGACTCCGCCGTCGAGCTGGTGCCGACGCTGCACCGGCTGGGCGTGCGCGTCGCCTCGATCGCGCACTGGGGACGCACGGCACTGGCCGACGGCAGCGGGGAGGACGCCACCGGCAGCAGGCTCACCGCGGCCGGGGTGGAGACGCTGCGGGAGATGGAACGGCTCGGCATCGTCTTCGACGTCTCCCACCTGGGCGCCAGCGGGGTGGAGCACGTGCTGGAGCTGGCGGCCCGGCCGGTGATGGCGACCCACTCGTCGGCCCGCGCGCTGCGCGACCACCACCGCAACCTCACCGACGAGCAGTTGCGCGGGGTGGCCGCGACCGGGGGCGTGGTGTGCGTGAACTTCCTGGCCGCCCTGCTGTCCGCCGATCCCGCCGAGTACACCCTGGACCGGCTGGTGGACCACATCGAGCACGTGGCGGGCGTCGCCGGGATCGACCACGTCGGCCTGGGGCCGGACTTCATCCGCGAGGTCATGCACGACGTGAAGCCGCCGTGCTGCGAGGACGACTACGGCATCGACGCGTTCGCGGCCGTGCCGGGGCTCGCCGGCCCGGGCGGGCTGCCGCTGGTCACCGAGGCCCTGCTCAAGCACGGCTTCGCCGACGAGGAGATCACGAAGATCATCGGCGGGAACGTGCACCGGTTCTTCCGCGCCGAGCTGGGCCGGCCCGGCGACCGGTGACGGACCGTCGCGGCCCGCGCGACCGGCCGGGCCCGGTCCGTTCCGGCCTGTTCCGGCCTGTTCCGGTCGCCGTCGCCCGCCCGGGCCGGGGACCGCCGGGCCCGGTGGGAGCGCCTAGCGGGCCAGGTACTCCTCCCTGACCCGGGAGCGGGAGAGCTTCCCGGTCGGGGTCCGGGGCAGCTCGTCGCGGAACTCCACCACCCTGGGGTGCTTGAAGCGGGCGATGCGCGGGCCGAGGTGGTCGAGGAGATCCTGCGGGCCGGGGGCGGAGCCGGGCACCGGCTGCACCAGCGCGACCACGGTGTGGCCCCACTCCTCGTCGGGCACGCCGATCACCGCGACGTCGGCGACCGAGGGGTGCTCCAGCAGCGCCGCCTCGATCTCGGCCGGGTAGATGTTGACCCCGCCGGAGATGATCAGGTCGGTGCGCCGGTCGCAGATGAACAGGAAGCCGTCCTCGTCCATGAAGCCGATGTCGCCCGGCGCGTACCAGGCGCCGCGCATGCTGGCGGCGGTCTTGGCCGGGTCCTTGCGGTACTCGAACCCGCCGGTGGCCGACCTGACGTGGATCATGCCCGCCTCCCCCGGGGGGAGCTCCTTCCCGTCGGCGTCGAGGATCCTCGCCTCGACGCCCGGGACGGGGCGGCCGACCGTGCCGGGACGCGCCAGCCAGTCGAGCGGCTTGACCGCGAAGGCGACGGAGGACTCGGTGGAGCCGTAGTACTCGTACAGGACCGGCCCCCACCAGTCCATGACGCCCTTCTTGACCGCGACCGGGCAGGCCGCGCCGGTGTGGACCACCTGCCGGAGCGAGGAGACGTCGTAGCGCTCCCTGACCTCCGCCGGGAGCTGCAGCATCCGGTGGAACATGGTCGGGACCATCATGGCGTTGCTCACCCGGTGGCGGCCGACGAGCTCCAGGACGGTCTCCGGCTCGAACCTGGCCGCGATCACCACGGTGTGCCCGAGGTGCAGGGCGAACATGGTGTGCGCGCACGGCGCCGAGTGGTACATCGGCGAGGTCACCAGGTGGACCTCGTCGCCGGGCCGCAGGTCGCAGACCTCCCCCATGAACCAGGTGTAGAGCGGGACGGTCTCCTCGGGCTCCTTCCCGGACAGCGGGCGCTGCACGCCCTTGGGGAACCCGGTGGTGCCCGAGGTGTACCACATGACCGCGCCCGAGGTGCGGTCCGCCGGGGCGGTCTCCGGCTGCCCCCCGGCCAGGGCGGCGACGCCGTCCAGGGCGCCGCCGACCGGGAGGGCCGCGCCGCCGGCGGGGCCGGTCACCACGACGCGGGCGTCGCAGTCGTCCAGGATGTAGCCGATCTCGGCGGGGGTGAGGTGCCAGTTGACCGGTACGTAGTACAGCCCCGTCTGCCCGGTGGCCATCAGCATGACCACCGCGTCGATGCCGTTGGGCAGCACCCCGGCGACCACGTCGCCCGTCGTGAGCCCGCGTGCCCGCAGTCCGTGCGAGACCCGGTTCACCAGGGCGAGCAGCTCGCCGTACGTCGTCACGGTGCCGTCGGTGTCGATCAGGGCGCGGCGTTGCGGGTCGGCCTCGGCGATCCGGTAGAAGCCGGGCAGGGCGCTGATGTCGGCCATGCCCCTCCTCAGAGCTCCAGCAGCTCGGCGAGACGGGCCCGGTGCGCGCGGGGCGGCCCCAGCAGCACCTCGTCGGCCTTGGCCCGCTTGTAGTACAGGTGCGCGTCGTGCTCCCAGGTGAACCCGATGCCGCCGTGCAGCAGCAGGTTGTCGCGGGCCACCTCGAAGCAGGCCCGGCCGACGTAGGCCTGGGCGAGCGCGGCGGCCGAGGGCAGCTCGCCGGGCGCCTCGTCGGCGGCCCAGGCGGCGTACCGGACGATCGACTCGGCCTGTTCCAGCTTGCAGTGCATGTCGGCGAGCCTGTGCTTGACGCCCTGGTAGGAGCCGATGAGGCGGCCGAACGTCACCCGGAGTTTCGCGTAGCCGACGATGGCCTCCAGGCAGGCGCGCAGCACGCCGAGCTGCTCGGCGGCCACCGCGACCGCGAACAGGTCCCTGGCACGCGCCACGCCCTGCGCCGAGGAGACGATCTCCTCGGCGCCGGTCAGGTCCACCCGGGCCTGCCTGCGGGTGATGTCCAGGGTGGTCAGCGGGGTACGGGTGCCGCCGCGCACGGCCAGCACGCGGGGGCCGTCCAGCGCGAGCACCACGTCGGCCTCGGCGCCGTTGATCGCGCGGTCGCCGTCGAGGACGACGGTCGCGACCGTGGTGCCCGCGGCGATGCCGGGCAGCAGTTCCTTCTCGCCGGTCTCGGTCAGCAGGATCGTGGCCAGCGCGCCCGCCAGGAAGGGGCCGGGCAGCAGTGCCGCGCCGGTCTCGGTCAGCACGACGGCGAGCTCGGCGTACCCGGCCCCGGCTCCGCCGTGCTCCTCGGGGACGACGAGGCCGCTCAGGCCCAGCTCGCCGTCGAGCCTGCGGTAGACCTCGGGGTCGTGACCGGTCCCGGACTCGGCGGCCTGCCGGACCCGGGGCAGCGGCGAGGCCGAGGCGAGGAAGGAACGGACCGCGTCGCGCAGCTCCCGCTGTTCCTCGGTGAGCACGAGTCTCATGTGTTTCGCCCTTTCTGCACCGGCCGGCGGGTCACCCGTTCACCGTGAGGTCCTTGAACGGCACGTTCTTGTCCAGGCGCGGCTCGGGCGGCAGGCCGAGCACCCGGTCCCCGACGATGTTCCGCATGATCTCGTTGGTGCCGCCGCCGAGGGCCATCGCCGGGGCCAGGGAGAGCGCCTCGGCCAGCCCGCCGCCGCCCTCCTCGTAGGCGACGGCCTCGGGCCCGGCCAGGGAGGTGGCCAGGTCTGCCTGGAACATGGTCAGCTCGGCCAGCAGCAGCTTGGCGGCGCTGCCCCGGGCGCCGGGGAAGATCCCGGCCCTGGTCTCCTGGGAGAGCCTCTGGTTGAACAGGGCGAGCGCGCGGGAGCGGACGTACAGCTCGACGAGCGCGTCCCTGACCACCGGGTCGGAGGTGTCGGCGGTGCGGCGCAGCGCGTCGAAGGCGACCGGGTTGTCCTTCTGGCCGCCCATGCCGACCCCGCTGGAGATCGACAGGCGCTCGTGCAGCAGGGTGGTGACGGCGCAGCTCCAGCCGTCGTTCACCTGGCCGACCAGGTTCTCCCCGGGGATGTGCACGTCGTCGAAGAAGATCTCGTTGAAGTGCGCGCGGCCCGTCATGTCGCGCAGCGGGCGGACGGTGACGCCGGGGGCGCGCATGTCCACGATGAACATCGTCAGGCCCTTGTGCTTGGGCACGTCCACATCGGTGCGGGTGAGCAGCAGGCCGTAGGAGGCGTGCTGGGCGACGGAGGTCCACACCTTCTGCCCGGTGACCCGCCAGCCGTCCTCGGTGCGGACGGCCCGGGTCTGCAGGGCGGCGACGTCGCTTCCGGCTCCGGGCTCGGAGAAGAGCTGGCACCAGATCTCCTCGCCGCGCAGCAGCGGCCGCAGGTGGCGGGCCTTCTGCTCGGGGGTGCCGAGGTCGACCAGGGTGGGACCGCACATGCCGAGCCCGATGGAGAAGACGTAGGTCGGCAGCGTGAAGTCCTTGGCCTCCTCGGCGAAGGCCCGCTCCTCCGCCTGGGTCAGCCCCTGCCCGCCCCACTCGCGCGGCCAGGTGATCCCCGAGTAGCCCGCGTCGTACAGGCGCGCCATGAAGCCCTTCGCCGCGGCGACGCCACCGGGGTCCGGGGCGGCCTCGACCTCGGTGTTCCCGGCGTTGGCCTCCAGCCAGGCCCTGGCCTCGCGCCGGTACTCCTGAAGATTCATGTCCGCTCCAATCAGTGCTCACTTACTCTAGCCAGCGCCGGATGGGTCGTACAGAGCAATGCTCTACTAAGGAGTTTTGGAGATATTTGCCCCGCCTTGGCCGTGAATGTCCATGAAACGGCAAGTAATCCCCCAGGGTTTTCCATACGCCGGGGGGTGACGTGTTCGAGGGGAGGGCGTGGTCGGTACGTCTGCGACTGACGATGACCGCGGTCATGATGGCCCTGGTCTCCGGCGTCGCCATCACCGCGGTCGCGACGGCCGCCCTGCACGACCTGTCGGGAGCGTTCAAGACCGAGGAGGTGGCCGGGGCCGCGCTGCAGACGGCCCGGCTGTCCTGGCCGGGGCCGGTCCCGGCCGTGCTGCCGAGGGGGAAGAGCGACGGCATCCAGGTGCTGGACGCGACGGGCCGGGTCGTCGCCGCCACGCCCAACCTGGCCGGAGCCCCTCCGGTGACGGACTTCGTCCCCCCGGGGTCGGGGGCCACGCACGAGAGCAGGGTCTGCGACCTGCCCGCCTTCCCCGGGGAGTGCGTGCGGGTGGTGGCCTTCCGGGTCCATCGCGAGGGCGGCGACCTGGTCGTCTACTCCGTCGCCGAACCGGTCCCCTGGTACGTCCATCCCGGGTTGTTCGCCGTCATCCTCGGCGCCTCGCTGCTGACCGTGCTGCTGTCGGGGCTGGGCGCCTACCGGACGGTGGGCGAGGCGCTCGAACCGGTCAAGGAGATCAGGAGGGAACTGGAGGAGATCACCGCGACCGACATCGGCCGCCGGGTGACGGTCCCGGCCGTGCGGGACGAGATCAGGCAGCTGGCCGAGACGATCAACCAGACGCTGGACCGGCTGGAGGCCGCGGCCGAGCAGCAGCGCAGGTTCGCCTCGGACGCCTCGCACGACCTGCGCAGCCCGCTCACGGCCATGCGCGCCCAGGTGGAGGAGGCGCTGCTCTACCCCGACGACGTGGACTGGAACTCCAAGGCCAGGGCGATGCTCTGCAGCCTGGACCGGCTCCAGGCGATCGTCTCGGACCTGCTCACGCTGGCCAGGCTCGACTCCGGGATCTCCGCGCGCCGTGAGCGGATCGACCTGGGCGCGCTGACCGGTGACGAGCTGGACCGGCGCAGGGCACGCATCCGGATCGACAGGGACCTGTCACCGGGGGTGACGGTCGTCGGCGACCGGCTCCGGCTGGCCCGGTTGCTGACGAACCTGGTGGACAACGCCGAACGGCACGCCGCCCACCGGGTCTCGGTGAGAGTGTCCCGGGCCGGGGACACCGGGAACACCGAGAGCGGTCGGGACGAGAGGGACGACAAGGGCACCGCCGTCGTGGAGGTGCTCGACGACGGCGCCGGGATCGCGCCCGAGCAGCGGGAACTGGTCTTCCAGCGGTTCACCCGGCTGGACGCCTCCCGTAACAAGGACGCCGGGGGCACCGGGCTGGGACTGCCCATCGCCCGGGAGATCGCCCTCGCGCACGGCGGCACCCTGAGGCTGGAGGACGACTCCGCGGGAGCGCGCTTCGTGCTGCGTCTCCCGCTCGCCCGCGAGCAGGAGGACGATCCCCCCTGAGCCGGACATGTCACGGCTCACGGGGGCTCCGGCCGGGCCACGGGAGCCGCGTCCCGTGCGCACAGGGCCCGTACCAGGGGTGCCCCTCACCTGGGGTCACACCCCCCTGACCTTCACCCCTGCCCCGGACAGCCGGACTTGACCCGCTAGTGTTCCCTTGTGGCAAGGGGATTTGGGCGATTACGTCGTGAAGATCTGCTCCGGACCGCCTGTGATGTCATCGCGACCCAGGGGTTCGCTCACACCCGAACCGCTGACATAGCCCAGGCGGCCGGGGTGAGCCAGGCGCTGCTCTTCTACCATTTCGAGACCAAGGAGAAGCTGTTCGCCCAGACGTTCTCCTACGCCGCCCAGCTCGACCTGGACGCGCTCGCCGCGGTGGAGGAGGCGGGCGGCTCCCCCCTCGACCGGCTGCGGGCCCTGCTGAGGCTGTACTCCCCCATCGGCAAGTCCAAGTCGTGGGCCCTGTGGATCGACGCCTGGGCCGAGTCGATGCGCAACCCCGACCTGGAGGAGATGTCCCGCAGGATCGACCTGCGCTGGAGGCAGTCCCTGCGCGCGATCATCGAGGACGGCGTCAGGGCGGGGGTGTTCACCTGCCCCGATCCCGAGGGGGCGACCTGGCGGATCATCTCGCTGATCGACGGCCTGTCCACGCAGTTGACGGTGCATCGCCGGGTGCTGCCGCGGGCCCGGCTGACCGGGTTCATCCGGACGGCCGCGGCGGCGGAGCTGGGTCTGTCACCCGACGAGCTGGGCTGAGCGGCCCGCCGGGCAGCACGATCAGCAGCATGGCGAGGGCGATCAGTCCTCCCCCGAGGAAGACGCCCACGGTGAGCGGCTCGCCGTACAGCGCGACGGCCAGGGCGGTCACCCAGAGCGGCTGGGACGACAGGATCACCGCCGCGGACACCGGCGGGACGTGCACCTGGCCCCACGAACGGGCCAGGAAGCCCAGCGCGCACGCCACGATCGACAGGTGGCCGAGGGCGGCCCAGTCGCCCGGGGCCGCGGGCAGGGTCAGGCCGTCCGGCGCGGCGAGGAGGCCCGTCATCACCGCGATGGTGCCGAGCTGGATCACCGTGACCGCGTAGGCGTTCTGCCGGGCGGCCGGGGAGTTGCCGAGCGCCAGCGTGTGGCCCGCGTACAGCACCGCGGACAGCAGGGTGACGAACAGCGCGGGCGGCGAGACGTGGCCGCCCTCGGTGCCGCGCAGCACGGTGAAGACGGCCATCGCGGCCATCGCCAGCGCCGCCGCGGCCCAGACCCGCGCCGACGTCCTGGCCCCCAGCAGGACCAGCCCGAGGACCGGGGTGATCACCACGTACGAGCCGACCGTGAACCCGGAGACCGACGAGGGCAGGTCGTGCAGCGCGACCGCCTGGACCGTCTGGCCCAGGCCGAACAGCAGGCCGAGCAGGATGCCGGTCGGCCAGGTGCCCTCCGGCAGCCCTCGCAGGTGCCCGGGCCGGAGCGCGGCCAGCGCGAGCGCGGCGATGCCGTACCGCTCGGCGAGCAGGTCCGCGACGGGCACGCGGACGATGAGGTCCTTCATCAGCGGGAAGGCCGATCCCCAGGCGGCGCTGACGAAGATCAGGAGCATGATTCCCGCGACGGGCCGGGGAGCTACCACTGCCATACCGGAAGGGTGACATCACCCAACGCGACGACCCCGTCACTCACCGGATCGGGAGTGGCCCGAATACAACGCTGAGTGAAGGACGCCACACCGGCACGCGGGACCTCATACCCTCGGCGACCTTTGCGTCTTATTGGACTCTTCGTACAATTAGGACGAAAAATCGGATGGGAGTGCGGCGACGACGAGGGGATGATCAGGGCGTCCCGCATCCCCGGCCGGGTCGTCAGAGACGTCCACACCGACGACCCGGCGATGGTTCAGGAGTCGGCGAGCAGTTCCATGGCCTCCTCGTCGGACAGCGCCTCCAGTTCCTCGATCAGCAGCTCCTCCAGCGCCTCGGCGAGGCCGGCCACCGTGCTCCGGGCGAAGACCGTGCGGATCGGCACCTCGATCCCGGTGGCCCGCCTGATCCGGGCCGCCACCCGGGTCGCCAGCAGGGAGTGCCCGCCCAGCGCGAAGAAGTCGTCGAAGACGCCGACCGGACCCGCGCCGAGCAGCTCGTCCCAGATCCCGGCCACCAGCCTCTCGGCGTCCGTCCGCGGCTCCACGCGTCCCGCGGACGGGACCGGTGCGGCCGGTTCGGGGAGCGCGGCCCGGTCGACCTTGCCGCTCGTGGTGAGCGGCAGCGCGTCCAGCGTCACCCAGGAGGTGGGGACGAGCTGGTGCGGCAGCGACCGCTCCAGGTGAACCCTGAGCGCGGCCGGGTCCGCGGTGCCGGTGACGTAGGCGACGAGCTCCTCCCCCCGGCCGGTCACGAAGGCCTGCCGCACCTCCGGGTGGGCGAGCAGGCGGCTCTCCACCTCCCCCGGTTCGATCCGGAACCCCCTGATCTTCAGCTGCGCGTCGAACCGTCCCAGGAACTCCAGCCGCCCGTCGAGACGCCACCGCGCCCGGTCGCCGGTGCGGTAGCGGCGCGCTCCCGGTGCCCCGTACGGGTCGGGGACGAACGCGCCAGCCGTCAGCGCGGGCCTGCCGAGGTAGCCGCGGGCCACCCCGGCCCCGCCGATGACCAGCTCCCCGGCCGCACCGGGCGGCAGGGGCTCTCCCCGGCCGTCGAGCACGCGGACGGTGGTCTGGCCGATCGGTGTCCCGATCGGCGGGCGGCCGGTCACGTCCCCGGCCCCGAGGTCGGCGGCGGTGGCGATCACCGTCCCCTCGGTGGGGCCGTAGGTGTTGACCAGCCGGACGCGGTCGCCGAGCAGGCCCCGCCAGCGTTCCACCGCCGGTGCCGCGACCTGCTCGCCGCCGAGGATGACCAGGCGCAGGGCGGGCGGCCAGGCCGTCTCCTCCGGTTCCTCGGTCAGCGAGTGCCAGTACGCGGTCGGCAGGTCGAGCACGGTGACCGTCCCGCCCGCGGGTGAGGACAGCAGGGCGGGCAGGGACGTCGCACCGTCGGGGAGCAGGACGAGCCTGGCCCCCGCGGCCAGCGTGGGGAAGATCTCCTCGACGTGGGTGTCGAAGCCCAGCGAGGCGAACTGCACGACCTCGTCGGCCGGGGTCAGGCCGTAGTCCGCGCGCATCCAGCGCACCCGCGCCGCCACCGCGCCGTGCTCGACCAGCACCCCCTTGGGAACGCCGGTGGAGCCCGAGGTGGTGATGACGTACGCGGCGTCCAGCGGTCCGACCGCGATCCGGCCCGGGTCACCGTCCGCAGTGACACGTGCCGTCCCGTTCCCGGTGAAAGCACCGTTCCCGGTGACAGCACCGCTTCCGGGGGAGGTCCCGTTCCCGGCGGAGGGGGCGACGGCGACACGGCCCGGGGGCGGCTCGCGCAGGGTGATCAGGCAGGTGGCCGAGGCGTCCGCCATCGAGAAGGCCAGCCGCTCGTCCGGCACCTCGGGATCGAACGGCAGGTAGGCGGCCCCGGCCTGCCAGATGGCGAGCAGCGCGACGATCGCCTCCACCGAGCGGGGCAGGCAGACGCCGACCACGTCGCCGCGCCGCACGCCGCGCTCGCGCAGGACCCCGGCGAGCGCCTGCGTGCGGGCCAGCAGCTCACCGTAGGTGACGCTCTCCCGGCCGCAGACCACGGCGACCGCCCCGGGCGCCCGCCGCGCCGCCTCGGCGATCATCCCGGGGACCGTGACGACGCCCGGGACCCCGGTCGCGCCGTCGCCGGCGACGGCACCCGCGACGGTGTCCGTGAAGGTGTCCGTGAAGGTGTCCGTGAAGGTGTCCGAGGCGGTGTCCGCGACGGCGTCCGAGGCGGTGTCCGCGACGGCGTCCGAGGCGGCGTCCGAGGCGGACAGCGCCGCGTGCCCGGCGGGCGGGACCGGCCCGGCCGGCAGCGCGCGGATGTCGGAGTGGTCGGCGTCGGTCCAGACCGGCAGCGCCGACAGCGGGGTGTCCGGGCGGGCCGCGACGGATCCGAGCAGGAGGGCGAACCTGGCGGCCAGGCGGCCGACCTCCTCCGTCTCGAACAGGCCCGTGTCGTGGCAGAAGGACAGCTCCAGGCCGTTCTGGTCGGACCACGCCTCCACCAGGAGGTCCACCTTGGCCTGCCGGAAACCGGCGTCGGCGTCGGTCACGGTCAGGTCGCCGAAGGGCCGTCGCGGACCGGCGTCCTGGGTGTGCAGGATGAGCATGGAGGGCAGCAGCGACTCGGCCGGGTGGCTGAGCTGCTCGAAGGGGACCGCGGGATTGCCCAGCGCCCCCAGGACCTCGCCGCGGGTACGGCCGATCAGCGCGGTGAACGGCGGGTCGCCCGCCAGGTCGCCGCGGAGGATCAGCGTCTGGGAGACGTACCCGACCATCGGCTCCAGCTCGACCCGGTCACGGCCCGCCACGACGGTGCCGACCAGGACGTCGTCCTGCCCGGTGTGCCGCAGCAGCAGCGTCTGGTAGGCCGCGACCAGCACCGTGAACAGGGTGGTGCGGTGCTCGGCGGCCAGCGACTCCAGCCTGCGCGCCGTGGCCGCGGGCAACCGGACGCGCTGCGTCTCGCCGCGTCCGCTCCCCTGTCCCGCGCGCCGGAACGGCAGCTCCGACGCGGGCGGGGAGGCGAGCTTCTCGCGCCAGTACGGCACGGCCCGCCCGGCCCTGCGGCGCTGCCACCGGGCGTAGTCGCTCGCCTGCACGGGCAGCGGGCGCAGCCGGGGCTCGGTCCCGGACAGCCGGGCGGTGTAGCAGTCGGCCAGGTCGTCGAGGAGGACGTTGAGCGACCAGCCGTCCGCGACGATGTGGTGCATCGTGAGGCAGAGCACGTGCTCGCCCGCGTCGACCCGGATCACCGCGACGCGCAGCGGCGGCCCGGCCTCCAGGTCGAACGGGGCGTTGACCCGCTCGGCCACCAGGTGTCCGGCGTCACCGCGATCGCCCGCGTCCAGCCATTCGACCGCGGGCGGATCGTTCTCCACCACGGCCCAGGGCACGCCCTCCTCCTCGGCGAACCGGGTGCGCGGGCTCTCGTGCCGGGACAGGACGTCGGTGAGCGCGAGCAGCAGCGCGGACCTGTCCAGCGGGCCTTCGAGCCTGCGGACCAGGTACACGTTGTAGGAGGCGTTGCCCGGGTCGAGACGCTGCAGGAGCCAGAGCCGCTCCTGCGCCGGGGACAGGGGCGCCTTCACGAGCCCGGCGCCAGTTCGTCGAAGATGGCGGCCAGTTCGTCGGCGTCGAGCCCGTCGAGCTGGTCGCGCAGCGCGGCGATCTCGGACAGGTCCAGGTCGTCGTCGTCCAGGTCGTCCAGGCATCGGGCGAGCCCCGCGACGGTCGGGTTCTCGAAGAGGGCCACGATCGGCACGGCGGCCCCGAAGCGCGACTGGACCCTGGCGATGATCTGGGCCGCGGTCAGGGAGTGCCCGCCGAGCTCGAAGAAGTCGTCGTCGACCCCGATCGGCCGGTCCACGCCCAGCACCTCGGCCCACATCGTGGCGAGCTCGTCCTCGGCGGGGGTCGAGGGTGCCCGGTAGGGGGTCGCCGGCGACGCCGTCCAGTCGGGCGCGGGGAGCGCCGCGCGGTCGAGCTTGCCGTTGGGGGTGAGCGGCAGGGCGTCGAGCGTGACGAGGTGCGCCGGGACCATGTACTCGGGCAGGCTCGCCCGCAGCCGGTCGCGCAGCGTCTCCCACAGACCCTCCGGCGCCGGTGGCCACGCGGGGACCACGTACGCCACCAGTCTGGGCAGGCCGTCCGGCCCGTCGCAGACGCCCGCGGCGGCCCGGCGTACCCGCTCCACCGAGTGCATCACGGTCTCGATCTCTCCGAGCTCGACGCGGAATCCTCTGATCTTGACCTGCCGGTCCGCCCGGCCGAGGTACTCCAGGCGCCCGTCAGGGGCGTTCCGGACCAGGTCGCCTGTGGCGTACATGCGGGCCCCGGGACGGCCGGCGAAGGGGTCGGGCAGGAACCGGGCCGCGGTCGGGCCGGGCATGCCCCGGTAGCCGCGGGCCAGCCCGTCGCCGCCGATGTGCAGCTCTCCCGCCTCGCCGTCCGGCACCGGAAGGCCGCGCTCGTCGAGGACGTACAGGAACGTCTCGGCGATCGGCCCGCCCAGGTCGATCCCGGCCGGGGACGGCTCGACGGTCCCGGCCGTGGACCACACGGTCGTCTCGGTCGGCCCGTAGACGTTCCACAGGTCCGCGCCGGGCGCGAGGAGCGCGTCGGCGAGGTCGCGGGGCAGCGCCTCTCCCCCGCAGAGCCGCAGGCGGACCGTCTCCGGTACGCCCCCGGCCTCCAGCAGGATCCGCCACGTCGCCGGGGTGGCCTGCATGACCGTGATCCGCTCGGCGACGGCCAGCGCCCGCAGTGCCGGGCCGTCGGCGGCCTGCTCGGCGGAGGCCACCACGACCCGAGCCCCGCACGCCAGCGGCAGCAGCAGTTCCAGCACGGAGATGTCGAACGACAGGGTCGTGACGGCCAGCCAGCGGTCCTCGGGCAGGAGCCCCAGCCGGTCGGCGAACGACGCGAGCAGGTTCGCCACCGCCCGGCCGGGCACCTCGACGCCCTTGGGCCGCCCGGTGGAACCCGAGGTGTAGAGCACGTACGCCAGCCCGCTCCCGGCCGGGCCGGAGAGCCCGGGAACGGGAAGACCCGGCGCGGAAAGATCGGAAACGGGAAGGCCCGAGGAGGGAAGGGCGGCACCGGACGCGGACGTGCCGCCCGGCGCCGGCGGGACCTCGCCACCGGCCGTGAGGGAGAGCACGTCGGGGACGCCGGCCAGCAGCCGCCGGTCCACGCCGGGCTGGGTCAGCACCAGGCCGATCCCGGCGTCCTCGCGCATCAGGGCCAGCCTGTCCTCGGGGAAGGCCGGGTCGAGGGGGACGTAGGCGCCGCCCGCGGCCCAGACCGCCAGGAGCGCGACGACCATCCCCGTGGTCCGTTCCATGCACAGCCCGACGGGCGTCTCCGGGCCCACCCCCCGCTCGCGCAGCACGGCGGCGAGGTCCCCGACCCGCCGGGACAGCTCCCGGTAGGTCAGCTCGCCCCCGGGGCCGCTGACGGCGACCGCGTCCGGTGCCGGGGCGGGTGAGCGGTGCGCGGATCCGGCCCGGGATCGTCCCGTTCCCGGCTCCCGCACGGATCCGGCGCCTCCGCCGGATCCCGGCATCGGCTCGGACGCCGGGTCCGGGGACGGGTCCAGGGACGGGTTCGGCGTCATCGGCACGGTCGTCACCACGGTGTTGCACCTCTCAGGTCGGACAGCCGGAGATCCGGGTCGGCCCCGGCGCGCTCCACCACGCCGGTGAAGGCCCGGGTCAGGCGCCGCGCGGTCTCGGCGGAGAACAGGTCACTGCTGTAGTCGAGGACGCCGCCGAGGCCCTCGGGCCCCCGCCAGGCGTCCACGGACACCTCGGCCTTGGTACGGCCGGCCGTGGGGACGGGACGGAACTCGGCCGACAGGTCGCCCATCGTGGTGTTCAGCAGGTGGCCCTTGGGAAGGTTGTGCAGGTTGAACATGGCCTGGTAGAGCGGCGGCCTGCCCAGGTCGCGGGGCAGGCGCAGCCCGCCCAGGATCCGCTCGAACGGCGTGCCGGCGTGCTGCAGCCCCCGGAAGAGCGTCAGCCGGGTGCGCTTGAGCAGCTCGCGGAAGGTGGGGTCGCCGGACAGGTCCGCGCGCATCACCATGGTGGTCGCGAAGTAGCCGATGAGCGGCTCGATCTCGGTGCGGTCCCGGCCCGCGACCGGCACGCCGACGCAGAAGTCGTCCTGCCCCGAGGCCCCGCCCAGGGTGACCTGGTAGGCGGCGAGCAGCGCGGTGAAGAGCGTGCAGCGAGCCGCCCTGGCGACCTCCTCCAGCCGGGTGATCGTCTCGTCGGGCACGAGCAGGCTCTCCTGCCCGCCGCGTCCGCTCCAGCGGGCCGGGCGGGGACGGTCCGGGGGGAGGTCGAGGGCGGGCGCCCCGGCGAGCGTCCTGGTCCAGTACTCCAGGTGCGAGGCGTCCTCGTCGCTCTCGGCGCGGCGCCTGTCCTCCTCGGCGATCCGCGGGTACTGGGTGGGAAGCTCCTCCAGCCGCGGCGGCCTGCCCTCCCGGTGGGCGGCGTAGCACTCGGTCACCTCCCGCATCAGCACGTCCAGCGACCAGCCGTCCACGACGATGTGGTGCAGGACGATGCAGAGCAGGACGTCGTCCTCGCCCAGCCGCAGCAGCGCGACCCGCAGCGGCGGGCCGTGCTCCAGGTCGAACGGCCGGTCGACGAACTCCACCACGGCGGGGTCGGGGTCGCCGGTGACGTCCACCGACTCCACCGGCACCGGCGCGGCGGGCACGACGATCTGGACGGGACGGTCCCCGTCCAGCCGGTAGCGGGTGCGCAGCACGTGGTGCCGCTCGACGACGCGGGTGAATGCCGCGGCGATCGCGCCGGCGTCGACCGGCCCGCGCAGCCGCACGCACCAGGGGGTGTGGTACGTGGTGTCTTCGGGATCGAACCTGCCGAGGAACCACAGGCGTTCCTGCCCGAACGACAGCGGCCAGACCTCGCCCTCCCCGGCCGGGCCGTCGTCCGTGCCCACGTCGCCCGCGCCGCCCGCGTCGCCCGTGTCCCGGCCGGTCGTGTTCCCGGGGGTCTCGGCCGCGCTCCCGTGCGTGTTCCCGGCCGTGTCCCCGGACGTGCCCCCCGACGTGTCCCGGTCCGTCGTCCCCGCGGAGCCGTTCCCGCCCCGCTCGCGGATCTCCCGCAGCAGCGCCTCGCGCCGTTCGGGAGGCAGCCGCAGCAGCCGGTCGAGCAGCGCCGCGCGCGAGCCCTGCGGCGCCTGCTCCTCCGCGGTCACCGGCCACCTCCCGGTGTCGCGGGCACGGCGATCCCCTGCCCGGCGAGCCGCCCGGCCTCCATCGGACCTGTGTCCACCGGACCGACGCCCATCGGAACGGCGTCGATCGGAGCGGCGTCCATCGGGCTCGCGCCCATCGGAACGGCGTCCACCGGTTCCGGGTGCTCCCGCGTCGCGGCGGGGCGCTCCACCGGCGTGATGCCGCACAGCTCCGCGACCCCGTCCAGCGGGACGTCCCCGGCCACCGCGGCGACGAGCAGCGTCTCCATGCCGAGCAGCAGCGCCTGGGTCGTGGAGCGCGGCACGTAGGCTGTGTCGACCATCAGGTAGAGCTGGCAGACGTCGGTGGCGGGGCCGGTGGAGAACATGGCCGTGGCGTCCACCTGCGCCCAGGAGGCGACGTGGAAGACCCTGGTCCGCCCGGTGAGGGCGGCGATCGCGGCCGGATCGCCCGGCGGGTCCACCGCGGGCAGGTGCGGCCAGTCGGTGATGGTCCTGGCGTCGTTGAAGTAGGCCGACAGGTTGATCGGCCCGCCGCGCTCGCGGCCGACCTCCTCGCGCAGCGCCATCATCCGGTACGCGTCGTACTGGGCGTTCCGGTAGGCGGTCAGCGCCTGCCGGTGCCCGGCGCGGGTGGCGTCGGCGAACGTCCCGCCGGGCAGGTCGAGGACGAAGAGCCCGTCCTGCGCTGCGGTGCCCGCCATGCTCGCGACCCGGGGGTCGTGCCGGTTGGCCACGATGAGCTGCATGACCACCTGGCGGTGCCCGGTGAGCGCGCTCAGCAGCACCGCGCTCGCCGTGGTCAGCACCGTGGACGCGCTGACCGACCAGCGCGCCGCCAGCGTCTCGGTCGCGGCCGCCGCGGCGACCGACTCCATGCCGAGCCGGATGAACCGCGGTTCCTCCGGCGTCACAGGGGGGAAGTCGAACATGGTCATGGGCACCCGCTCCAGCTGCGCGCGCCAGTGCCGCAGCGCCCGCTCGCCACGGGCCGCACCCGCCCCCTCCTGCTCGAAGGCGGCCTGGTCCATCGGCTGCCACACCGGCCCCGGCGGCTCGGCCCCGGCCAGCAGGCTCCGCCAGTCGCGCGCCAGCACGTCCAGCGCGCCACCGTCCACGGCCAGGTGGCACAGCGCGAACGCGACCATCCTGGGACGTCCGTCGACCGTCACCACCGCGCAGCGGAACGGCAGATCGGCGGCGTACTCGAACGCCCTGGCGGCCATTCCGGCGGCCAGTTCCCTGGCGGCGGCGAGCGGCTTGACGTTCGTGTCGAACACCTCGACGGTGAACCGGCCCCGGTCGGCCACGTGCTGCACCGGCCCCTCGGGCGTCTGCTCGAACGTCGTCCTCAGCGCCTCGTGCCGCTCGACGAGCGCGCGCAGGGCGGACAGGACGGCGTCGAGGTCGCGCCTGCCGTAGACCGGCAGCACCCAGGACATGTTGTAGAACGGGTCGTCGTCGTCCAGCCACCGGGTGAGCCGCCAGAAGGCCAGCTGACCCCAGGTGAACGGCGAGTCGCCGCCTCGCGCGCCCGTGAACTCCACCGTCTCGGAGGACAGCGGAACCAGACCGTCCGCCGTCGCCGTCATCGGGACCTGCCGATCTCCTCGACGACGCCCGCGACGGTCGGGGTGTCGATGAACACCTCGAAGGAGAGCTCGACGCCGAGCCGGTCCCGGACCCGGGCGATGATCTGGGTGATGGTCAGCGAGTGCCCGCCGAGGTCGAACAGGTCGTCCTCCGGGCCGACCTCGTCCGTCCCGAGCGCCTCGCACCAGATCTCCGTCACCACCCGCACGAGTTCCGCGTCCGCCCCCTGCGTGGCGGGCGCGACCGCCGGGGACGCGACCGCGACGGAGCCCGCCGCTTCCGCCGCTCCAGCGGCTCCAGCGGCTTCCGCGGGGACGGCGCGGACGACCCGGGCGGGCAGGGGGAGCTCGTCGATCGAAGTGCCGGGACGGGCGGCGACGCCCTCCAGCAGGACCCGCAGGTCCTCGGCGACCCGCTCGCAGGCGGCGCGGCCGATGGCCTCGGGGTTGAACCGCAGGTGGGCCCGCATCCCGTCCGGGCCGTCGACGATCTGCAGGTGCAGGGTGTTGCGGACCGCGCCGTTGGAGGCCGACCAGTCGACCGAGGTCTCCAGGCCGTCGAAGGAGGGGTCGGCGCCCGAGCGTCCCCGGTAGCTGAGCGAGACCGGGGTGAGCGCGGCGCGCGGGCTGATCCCGCCCAGGGCCCTGGCCAGCGGGACCTCCCGGAAGCGGTAGATCGCCCGCACCTCCTCCCGCACCGACCGGGCGAACTCGGCGAACGTCCCCGCCGGGCGGGACACCACGGGCAGCTCGTTGACGAACGCCCCCACGTGCTCGCGCGTCTCCTCGGTCCTGGTGGACAGGTCCACGGCCACCGCGACCGTGGTGTTGCCGTACCCGTACAGCAGCGTGTGCAGGACGGCCAGCACCGTCTCGAAGCGGGTCAGGCCCAGCGGCCCGGCGATCGCGGCGACCTCGTCGCCGAGGTGCAGGTCCAGGGTGTCGCCGGGGGCGGCGCGCAGCGAGGGACGGGCCGGGCCGGGCAGCGCCACCTCCTGCTCGTCGTGCCAGCGCGGGCGCCAGAACTCCGCGGCCTCCTCCAGCGCGGCGGCCACCCGCTCCTGTTCGGTACGGACCGCCTCCCCGTACGAGATCGGCAGGGGGGCCGGCGCGGACCCCGCGTAGGCGGCGGCGAGGTCGCGGAGCAGGACCTCCTTCGACATGCCGTCGAAGACGGCGTGGTGGGCGACGACCTGCAGCAGGTGACGGCCGGGGGCGAGCCTGAACAGGGTGAACCTGGACGGCGGGCCGGTCTCCAGGTCGAAGGGGCGGGCCACCTCGGCCTCGAGGGCCTGGTCGATCGCGGCCTCCGGAGCGGCCTCGCCGGAGGGCCCGGACAGGTCGGTGAACCGGATCTGCGGCGGCGCCTCACCGGTGAGCAGCCGGATCTCGCCGTCCCGCTCCGCCAGGACCGCGGCGAGCACGGGGTGGCGCCCGACGACGGCCGCGCAGGCGGCGAGCAGCGCGTCCACGTCGAGCGGGCCGTCGAACCGCACGGTCAGCGGCATCGCGTAGGCCCGGCCGCCGGCACCCGTCCGCTCGGTGATCCACATTCCCTGCTGGGCGAAGGACGCCCTTTCCCATCCGTCTATCAGCGGCAGCGACATTTCAGGTGCCCTCCGTCCGGCCTGCCGCGGCGGCCTCGAACAGGCCCCGCAGCTCCCTTTTGATGACTTTTCCCGACTGGTTCCTGGGCAGGGCGTCGACCACGAGCACCCGGTCGGGAAGCTCGTGCCCGGCCAGGCGCTCCATCAGGAAGGCGCGCAGCTCCCCGGCGAACCCCCCGCCGGGACCCCCGGGACCCGACGGCTCCCCGTCCCCGTCCGGCCGGTCGGACCGGGTGGAACGCAGCACCACCGCGGCGGCGACGACGGTGCCGAGCACCGGGTGCGGGACGCCGACCACCGCGGCCTCGGCGACGTCCTCGTGCTCGTGCAGCGCCGCCTCCACCTGGATCGTCGAGACCTTGAACGCTCCCGACTTGACCACGTCGCCCTCCCGGTCGACGAGGTGGAGGTAACCGCCGTCGTCCAGGTAGCCGAGGTCCCCCATCCGCACCCAGCCGTCGCGGAACGTCTCGGTGCCGGAGCGCTCGTCCCGGTAGTAGGAACGCGGCGCGGTGGGCGAGCGCAGCCAGACCTCACCGGTCTCGCCCCTGGGCAGCGCGCGGCCCTGGGGGTCGGCGACGCGCAGCGCGGCTCCGGCCGCCGGTCTGCCCAGCGCCCCCGGCCGGGACGGATCGAAGATCATGATCGTCTGGGCGGGGGCCGCCTCGGTGGAGGTGTAGTAGTTGGTGATCGTCGCCTTGGGGAAGGCGGCGGCCAGCCGTACGGCCACCGCCGGCGGGAGGGCCGAGGCCGCCGAGCCGAGCAGCAGGACGCTCGACATGTCGTGCCGCTCGTGCAGGCCCGCGTTGAGGAACTCGATCGCCATGGCCGGGACCACGAACACGGTCCCCACGCCCCGCGACTCGATCAGCCTGGCGAAGCGGGCGGGGGTGAAGCGCGCCAGGGTGAGCATGGCCGGGCGGGCGTCCAGCGCGTTGATCAGCATCGTCTGGCCGGCGTTGGTGCCGATCGGGAAGGCGTGCAGCAGGTGGCGCGAGTGGCCGAACCTGCGCCGGTTCGGCCGGGTCTCGCAGCCGTACGCCAGGTTCGCGTGGCTGGCGCCCACCCCCTTGGGCAGGCCGGTGGTGCCGGAGGTGTAGAGGATCTGGGCCAGGTCGCCGGGTGAGACCCGGACGTCGGGCGGGGTGTCCGTGCCGTCCTCCAGGTCGGCGACGGCCGCGCTCCACCGGTCGCTCCCGCCGGGAGGGACCAGGCCGGTCCCGCACAGCACCGCCGATGCCGAGCAGTGCTCCAGCATGTGCCGGACCTCGGCGGGGGCGAGCCGGTCGGAGACGGGTACGGCGACCGCCCCGGCCTTGAGGACCGCGCAGTAGGCGACCGAGAAGTCGGCCCAGTCCCGGCTGCCGAACAGCAGCCCGATCCGGTCGCCGTGCCGCACGCCCCGCTCCAGCAGGCCGTGCGCGACCGCGTCCGAGCGGCGCTCCCACTCGCCGAAGGTCAGCTCCGGGCCGCCCTCGACGACGACCGCCGCCCGGTCCGGCTCCTGCGCGGCGCGCAGCCGGAGCATCCCGGGAACGGTCGCCGGGGCCGGGACGGGGGCCGGCCTCGCCGGTCTCGCCGGGGTCGCCGGGGTCGCCGGGGTCGGCGAGACCGTCGGCGCCGTCACGGTCGCGGGCGTCGGCGGGGTCGCCGGGGAGGTCACGGCGTCCTCTCGTTCACGTATCCGACCAGCAGCGGGAAGCTGTCCAGGTAGGCGGCCTCGCCGTCCAGGTCGAGGGTGACGTCGAACTCCTCCTCCACCGCGTCGATGAGCCGGAGCAGCCCAAGCGAGGTGACACCGAGCGCGGACAGCGAACCGTCCGAACCGAGGATCTCCTGAGCGGTCGGCCGCCCGTCGCAGGCGGTGGAGATCATGGCGGCGATCCTAGGGGCCAGCGGGCCGGTCATGCTCTGACCTCTTCCGTTTCTTTTTCCGTACGGTTTCTGTTGCGGGCACGGCTCTGCAGGGTCTCGAAACCGACCAGGTCGTCGGGGAGCGCGTCGGGGACGTCGACGTCGAAACGGGCCAGCACCCGCACCCGCATGGCGACCAGCGCGATGAGCGCGATGGCCAGCCCGAAGCACACGTACATGAAGCCGATGCCGCGTCCCTCGCCGGTGCCGAGCACCAGGCCGACCGTGCCGGCCAGCGGCCCGCCGGGCGCCATCAGCGGTTCGAACACGGCGCTGCCGTACGGGGCCACCAGGCCGAAGCCGATCGGCAGGGTGGACCAGGCGACGAGCGTGTTGAGCGCGATGACCCGGCCGTGGAAGCGCTGCGGCACCTTGACCTGGATGATCGTGGCGTAGACGCCGTTGAGCATCGTCAGGCAGAACGACATGCCGAAGGCCCCGGCCCCGATCACGACGAGGTTCTGCTGCAGGCCGGTGAGCACGCAGAACACCGCGAGGGTGAGCGTGGCCAGCAGCACCCCGTACAGGCGGCGCCTGCGGGGTCCGCCCCAGACGGTCATGGTCAGGCCGCCGAGGAAGACGCCGAGCCCTCCGGCGAACGCGATCGCGCCGACGTCGTCGAGCGTGGCGAACGACAGCACCAGCGGCGAGACCATCAGGAAGAGCGGTGACAGGAAGACGTTCAGCACCGCGAAGAACACGAGCATGCCGCGGAAGCCGGTGTTGCCCCAGGAGTAGCGGATGCCGTTGGCCATCTCGGCCAGGACGCTCTCCCTGCGGCGCCACGGCATGGCCGACGGGAAGCGGACGAAGAGCAGGACCAGCGTGGCGACCGCGTAGCTGACCACGTCGATGATGAGGATGCCCCCCAGCCCGATGGTGGCCATCAGGCCCGTCGCGATCAGCGGCACGATGAGCTGGGCGGTGCCGGTGGCCATCTGCACCACCCCGTTGGCGTGCCCGAGGAACCGTTTGGGGACCAGCTGAGGGATCGCCGAGCCGTACGCGAACCGCTGGAAGGTGAGCGCGACCGACAGGCAGACCAGCAGCGGGTAGATGTGCCAGATCTGCAGGTTCCCGGTCCAGAGCAGCACGCCGAGCACGAGCTGTGTGCTCCCCGCGGCGACGTCCCCGCAGAGCATGACCTTGCGCCGGTCGTAGCGGTCCACGATCGCCCCGGCGAGCGGCGCCACGAGCATGCCCGGCACCAGGCCGAGCACCGCGAAGAGCGCGAACCTCACCAGCGAGCCGGTGGTCAGGTAGATCCAGATCGGGATGGCGAACTCGGTCAGCGCCGATCCGGTGATCGACACGAGCTGTCCGATCGAGACCAGCAGGAACCGCCGCATCCCGGGCGGGGGTCCCGTCGTCGCGGCGGGCCGGTCCGGCCCGGTCACGGACGCCCCAGAGCCCCCGGCGCCCCCGGCGCCCCCGGCGCCCCCGGAGTCCGGGGACGGGTCGGGGACCAGCGACAGCGCGCGGCCCGGGGACGATCCCGGGACCGGGGACGGCGCGGGGACGGGCGGCGGCCCGGAGACGCCCTGGAGCCACCAGGTGGAGTCCTCGGTGCGCTCCAGCGGCGCCGTCCGCCCGGAGGCGAGGGCCAGGTGGGTGCCGGTGAGGATGTCGGCCAGCTCGCGGGCGCGGTACTTCACGAAGAAGTGCCCGGCCTCGTCGAGCACCACGCAGGCGGCGGTGCCGGACAGGTGCCGCCACTCGCGGTAGCGCTCCTGGTAGAACTCGGTCGCCGGGTCCCGCTCTCCCACCACCGAGATGATCGGCGCCTGGAACGGGCGGGTATCCTCCTCGAACAGCCGGGTGAAGTAGCGCTCGGCCGTCCGGGTGCCGTTGCGGCGGTTCTCGATGATCAGCTTGAGCTGGTCGCGCTCGAACTCCTCGACGTCCAGACCGGCCGCGGCCAGGGCGTTGATCCTGCCCTGGTCGCTGGTCAGCCGGTCCATCAGGGTGCCGAGCCGGCCCAGGCCGCGGCCGGGACGGGCGAAGGGGAACACACCGCCGAGGTAGATCGCGTCGACCGGGCGGCCGGCCTCCTCCAGGTGGCGGGCGATCTCGGTGACCAGCATGACGCCGAGCCCGCAGTGCCCGTACAGGATCAGCGATCCCTTGATCCCGGCGAGGATCTCGTCGGCGCACTCGCGGGCGACCTCGTCGAAGGGACGGGACCGCTCGCCGAGCTCGTGCCCGGGGACCGCGACCGAGTACAGCGCCCAGTCCGCGGGCAGCTCGTCGGCCAGCGGCTGGTAGACGACGGCGCTGCCGCCGCCGAACGGGACGCAGACCATGGTGGCCGAGGCCGTCCTGGCCGGGGTGAGCCGGTGCAGCAGCCCTGCCGCACCCTCGTCGCCGCTCTCCAGCAACCGCGCCAGGTCCCTGACCGTACGGTTCTTGAACAGCTCCAGCACGGTCGGCACCCGGCCGGGAACCTCCTTGCGCAACCGGGCGATCACCCGCATGGCGAGCAGCGAGTGGCCGCCCAGGTCGAAGAAGTCGTCGAGCGCGCCGACCCGTTCCACCTCCAGGACGTCCGCCCAAATCGCGGCGACCGTCTCCTCCAGCGGGGTCTCGGGCGGTACGGACCCGGCGGACGGCGCCTCGGCGCCCGGGTCGGGCAGCCTGGACCTGTCGACCTTGCCGTGCGACTTCAGCGGCAGCTCGTCCAGCCAGAGGTAGCGGGCCGGGACCATGTAGTCGGGGAGCCGCTGCGCCAGCCACGACCGCAGCTCCGCACCGCTGAGAACCGCGCCGTCCGCGGCCGCGTCGCCGTTCAGAGTCGCGCCGCCGAGGACCGCGCCGTCGGCGACGGCGCCGTTCGGGGTCGCGCCGTTCGACGCACGGCCACCCGCGGCCGGGGCGACCAGGTAGGCGACCAGGCGCCCGCCGCGCAGTTCCACGACCGCGTGCGCCACCCCGGGGTGCTCGGCGAGCACCGCCTCGATCTCGCCCGGCTCCACCCGGTAGCCGCGGACCTTCAGCTGCAGGTCGCGGCGGCCGAGGAACTCCAGTTCCCCGCCGGGAAGCCAGCGGCCGAGGTCCCCGGTCCGGTACATCCGGGTCCCGGGGGCGCCGTACGGGTCGGGCAGGAAGCGGTCGGCGGTGAGAGCGGGGCGGTTGAGGTACCCGCGGGCGAGCCGGTCACCGCCGAGGAAGATCTCACCGGGCACACCGGCCGGGACCGGCCGCAGGTCGTCGTCGAGCACCCGTACCAGGGCGCCGGGCATGGGAGAGCCGATGGGCAGGACCGTCCCGGCCGCCACCGTGCCCCCGCCCGCGACCGCGTCGCTTGAGACACCGTCGGGACCGTCGGGGACGACGCTTCCCGGGACGACCGGGTAGGTGGTGACGCCGACGGTGGCCTCGGTGGGGCCGTAGTGGTTGACCACCCGGCACCGCCCGGTCGCCGCGAGCCCGGCCGCCCAGGCCCGGGGGGCGGCCTCGCCGCCGAGGATCAGCAGCCTGCGGGGGAGCAGTTCCTCGGGGGTGGCGTCGGCCAGCAGCGCCGCCAGGTGGGACGGCGTGATCTTGAGGTAGTCGAGGCCGTTCCGGCGGAAGTACGCGGCCAGCTCGGGCCCGGCCGTGCGGGAGGGGATCAGGTGCAGCGCTCCCCCGCTCATCAGGCAGAGGTAGAAGATCGTGACCCCGAAGTCGAACGCGAGGGACTGCAGCAGCCCGTACACCCCGCCGGGTTCGATCTCCAGCCGCTCGCGCACCCCGGCCAGGTAGACCATCACCTGCCGGTGCTGCACGGCCACGCCCTTGGGCCGGCCGGTGGTCCCGGAGGTGTAGATGACGTAGGCCAGGTCGTCGGGGGTGACGCCGGGCACGGGCTCCCCGTCGTTCCCGTCCGGCCCGTCCTCGTACTCCGCCCCGCGTCCGTCCGGGCCCGCGGCCAGGACCACGGGCAGGTCGCCCGGCGCGCGGTCGCGCAGTTCCGGGGTGGTCACGACCGCCCTCGCGCCGGCGTCGGAGAGCACGTACGCGAGCCGCTCGGCCGGGTGCTCGGGGTCCAGCGGCAGGTAGGCGGCACCGGCCTTGAGCACGCCGAGCACCGCGACGGCCGTCTCGGCCGACTGTTCCAGCAGGACGGCCACCCGGTCGCCGACGCCCACGCCCCGGCTCCGCAGCAGGCGGGCGAGCCTGCCGGCCCGCCGCTCCAGCTCCGCGTAGGTCAGCGAGACCTCACCGGCGACGACCGCGACGGCGTCCGGGACGAGCCGGGCGCGTTCGGTCACGGCCTCGTGCAGCAGGCCCGGGCCCAGCGGCGTCACCGGGCCGGACTCGCCGAGCGCCAGCACCCGGCGGCGCTCGTCCGGCGGCAGGAACTCCAGCTCGGAGATCCGCGCGGCCGGGTCGGCGACGACGGACCTCAGCAGCTGCTCGAAGCAGGCCGCCATCCGCTCGACCGTGCCGGGGCGGAACAGCGCGGTGGCGTAGGTGAAGTGGCCGAGCAGGCCCTCGGGGGTGTCGAACAGGTAGAGGGCGAGGTCGAACCGGCTGGCCGTGACCGTGACCGGGAGCGGGGTCATGGTCAGCCCCGGGGTGTCCAGCGGCCGGGACCGGTAGTTCTGCAGGGCGAACATCACCTGGAACACCGGCGAACGGCCGACGTCCCGCTCCACCCCCAGCTCCCCGACCAGCCGGTCGAAGGGGAGCTCCTGGTGGGCGTAGGCGTCCAGCGCCGTCTCCCTGACCCGCTCCAGCAGCCCGGCGAACGTGGGGTCGCCGGACAGGTCGGCGCGCATCGGCAGCGAGTTGACGAACACCCCGACCACGCGCTCCAGCTCGGGCAGGTCCCGGCCGGAGACGGGCGAGCCGACGGCGAAGTCGCGCTGTCCCGAGTAACGCCAGAGCAGCACCTCGAACGCGGCCAGCAGCGTCATGTACGGGGTGGCGCCGCAGGAGCGGCCGAGCGCGGTGATCGCCTCGGTGAGGGCGGGGTCCAGGCTCACGCCGCAGGCGGCGCCCCGCCAGCCCTGCTCGGCCGGCCGGGGGTGGTCGGTGGGCAGCTCCAGCGGGGCCAGCCCGTCCAGGCGCCGCCGCCAGTACACGACGTCCTCGGCGTGCTCGCGCCCGCGCTGCCAGTGCGCGTAGTCGCCGTAGCGCACCCGCACCGCCGGCAGCCCCGCCTCGCGGTCATCGCGGTAGGCGGCGTGCAGGGTGAGGAGTTCCTCCATGACGATGTCGCACGACCAGCCGTCGGTCACCGCGTGGTGCATGGTGAGCAGCAGCACGTGCTCGGCCGGGCCGCGCCGCACCAGGAGCGCCCGCAGCAGCGGTCCGGTGGCCAGGTCGAAGGGCCTGGCCGTCTCGGCGTCGATCTCGGCGGGGTCGTCGGTGATCCGCAGCTCGGCCGCGGGCGCGTCGTCCACGACGACCGCGGGCCCGCCGTCCTCGGTGGTGACCACCCGGGTGCGCAGGCTCTCGTGCCGCAGCGTCACCTCGGTCAGGGCGCGGCCGAGGGCCGCCTCGTCGATCTCCCCCTCCAGAGTGGCGGCGAAGGCCACGGTGTACGCGGCGGTGCCCGGGGCGTACTGCTCCAGGAACCACAGGCGCTCCTGTGCCGCCGAGAGCGGCGGCGCCGTGTCCGCCGGACGCGGCGGGATCGACGTCGCGACGACGCGACCGCCCAGACGCTGGGCGAGCAGTGCTTTCTTGGCCGGTGAGAGGCCGGTTCGCGTCACGACACCTCCGTGCTGGCGAGGAGAACCACCCGAGCCCCCTCGCGGTGGTTGAGAACAGGGCCGCCCGAGTGGGCGGTCCCATGGCGGCCGAGCGGATCGGCGCGTCCCAGACGGGACGAACCGGTTCGATGGCGTGATGATCGGCGCGGATGTTCTCCGCCGCCGGGTGACGCTGGTGCGGCCGGGATGAGTCCACCCGTCCGAGCGCGTCGTCCGCCGTGCGGGCACGGCGACGTGGGAACGCTCCCACGAAGGAGGCTAGGGATGACACGCCAAATTCGTCAAGGTTTCAGCATCGTTTTCGAGTCTAATAAAGCTGAATAAACCCCCTGTTAGACCCTTTACGCAGATAAATCCGACTTTTTCGCTTTCCTGATTTTCTGTCATCTCCTCAGTCATTGACACTCCGCCTCCGGCCTCCTACGCTCCCCGGTGGGAGCGCTCCCATGCCGTCCTCTAGCGCCCGGCCGAGCGTGGTCCCTGTCACCCGATGCCAGGAGCACACGTGGTCTCCACCGTTTCACCCCGTCATGACCTGCGGCGATCGCCGCTCGCACCGCCCCCGGAGGACCTGGAGCGCCTGCTGCTGATCCGGCACTTCGAGCTGACCCTGCTCAGGCTCTTCGAGACGGGCGAGCTGAGCGGCACCACCCACACGTGCCTGGGGCAGGAGTACATCCCGGTCGCCCTCGCGCCGCTGCTGCGCGAGGAGGACTTCGTGCTGAGCAACCACCGCGGCCACGGTCACTTCCTGGCCAGGTACGACGAACCGGACGGGCTGCTCGCCGAGATCATGGGCCGCCGGGGTGCGCTCTGCGCCGGGGTGGGCGGCAGCCAGCACGTCTACCACCGGCGCTTCCTGTCCACCGGCGTCCAGGGCGAGAGCCTGCCGGTCGCGGTGGGCGTGGCGCTGAAGCTCGCCGGCACGGGCGCGCTGGCCTGCGTGTACGTCGGCGACGGCACCTGGGGCGAGGGGTCGGTCTACGAGGCGCTCAACATGGCCAGGCTCTGGCGGGTCCCGCTGCTGGTCGTCGTGGAGAACAACGGCATCGCCCAGTCCACGCCGACGTCGACGCAGATGGCCGGGAACATCGCGGACCGCGCCGCCGCGTTCGACGTCCCGTACCACCGGGTGACCTCCACCGAGGTGGAGGAGATCCGCGCCGGGCTGGCCGCGCCGGTCGAGGCGGTCCGCTCGCGGCCGGGACCGCTGGTCGTCGAGTTCGTCACCCACCGGATCGGCCCGCACAGCAAGGGCGACGACACCAGGACCCCCGAGGAGATCGCCCTGGCCGCAGGCCACGACTGGTACACCCGCTACGCCCGCGCCTTCCCCGACGCCTTCGCCCGGCTGGACGCCCGCGCCCGCGAGCGGGTCGACCGGATCGCCGCCGAGGTCACGGCCCGCCCCCCGTCGGTGTGGGAGCGCGGATGAGCAGGGTCTCCGAGCACCTCAACCGCGCCCTGCACGACCTGATGGAGGCCGACCCCCGGGTGCACCTGCTCGGCGAGGACGTCTCCGACCCCTACGGCGGGGCCTTCAAGGTCACCCGGGGGCTGTCGGCCCGCTTCGGCCGGCGGGTGCGGTCCACCCCGCTCAGCGAGGGTGCGATCACCGGTGTCGGCGCGGGCCTGGCGCTGGCCGGGGACCGGGCGATCGTCGAGATCATGTTCGCCGACTTCGCCGCGCTCGCCTTCGACCAGCTGGTGAACTTCGCCGCCAAGTCCACCTCCATGTACGGCAGGCCCGTCCCGATCCCGCTGGTGGTGCGCTGCCCGTCGGGCGGCAACCGGGGGTACGGCCCCACCCACAGCCAGAGCCCGCAGAAGCACTTCATCGGCGTTCCCGGGCTGTCGCTGTTCGAGATGACGCCGTTCCACGACGCCGGTGAGCTGTTCGCCGAGATGTTCGCGCAGGAGCGGCCCTGCCTGTTCTTCGAGGACAAGGTCCTCTACACCCGGCGGATGTACACCGGCGGGACCGTGGACGACCTGTTCGGGTACGAGGTGCGCGACGGCGTCGCCCGGGTCTTCGTGGACGGGGTGACCGAGCCCGACTGCGTGCTCGTCGCCCACGGCGGCATGACGCACCGGGCGCTGGAGGCGATGCGCACCCTGCTCCTGGAGGACGACCTGGCCTGCGAGCTGCTGATCCCCGCCCGGCTCTACCCGCTGCCCGAGCTCGCCGGGCTGGAGCGGGCCCGGCACGTGTGCGTGGTCGAGGACGGCTCGGCGGGCGGCACCTGGGGCGCGGAGGTCGCGCGGGTGCTCTACCCCCGGCTCTGGCCGGCCCTGCGCCGCCCCATCGGCCTGGTCAACGCGGCCGACAGCGTCATCCCGGCCGCGCCCCACCTGGAGCGCGAGGTCCTCGTCCAGGCCGGCGACATCCGGAACGCCATCGTGGAGGCCCTGTCGTGACCGAGATCCGGGTGCCCAAGCTCAACAACAACGACGCCACGTACGTGCTGGTGGAGTGGGTGGCCAAGGACGGCCAGGAGGTACGGACCGGAGAGGTGCTGGCCGAGCTGGAGACCTCCAAGGCGGTCGAGGAGCTGACCGCCGAGCAGGACGGGACGCTGCGGCACCTGCTGGCCGCGGGCGCCGAGTGCGCGCCGGGCCAGGTGATCGCCCTCCTTCCGGCCGACGGGACCGGCCCGGACGCGGACCTCGGGACGGGCCTCGGTGCAGGTCCGGAGGCGACTCCCAGGGCGGATCCCGGGGCGGGCGTGACGGCCGGGCGGCCCCCCTCGGGCCCGTCGAGTGAACAGAACGGGCATGCGGCTCCGGTCGCCGATCAGGGCGGGCTCGTCATCACCGAGCCCGCCCGGCGGTTCATGGACGAGTCCGGCATCTCCATGGAGCGGGTGCGCGCCCTCGGCAGGAAGGTGATCCGCCGGGCCGACCTGGAACCGCTCGTCCCGTCCCCCTCCGGGCCCGGCACCCGGACCACCCCGGACGCCCCGGACGCCCCGCACACGCCGGGGGCCGCGGCGGGCGTCACCCCTCCCGCGGGAACGGGACCGTACGGCGACCGCGCACGCGGGGGCGGCGCGGACGTCGACGGCACCCGTACCGGAGGCACCGAGGTCCGGCAGACCGCGGAGGCCGGGAAGTCAGGGGAGGCCGAGGAGATAGGGCAGGCCGGGGAGGCCGGCCTGATCGAGCCGTCCAGGGCCCAGCGCCGGACGGCCGAGGTGGTCGAGCGGTCGCACCGGGAGATCCCGGCCTCGTTCACCGAGATGCGGGTGGACGTGACCGACGCGCTGCCGTTCACCCGCGCCGAGACCAAGCGGCTGCGTGCCCTGATCGGCATGCCGGAACTGCTCGTCCAGGCGACCGGGCGGCTGCTGGAGGACTTTCCGGTCTTCTTCGCCACCCCCCTCGACGGCTACCGCGCCCGGCGCGCCACGACGGCGGAGGTGGGCGTGACCGTCGACGTCGGCAACGGCATGTACGTGCCGGTGGTGCGCGACGCCGGACGGCGCCCGCTCGACGAGATCGCCCGCGACCTGACCCGGTTCCGCGCCACCGCGCTGAACGGGGCCTTCAGGGAGCGGGACCTGGTCGGCGGCAACATCATGGTGACCCTGCACACCGACGCCTCGGTGACGACGGCCGTCCCGATCGTCTTCCCCGGCCAGATCTGCGCGCTCTCGCTCACCGCGCCGCGTCCGGAGACGGTGCAGGCCCGCGACGGCTCCTTCGTCACCCGCCGGGTGATCTCCCTCGGCCTCTCCTACGACCACCGCTACGTCAACGGCCGCGACGCCGCCGAGTTCCTCGGCGCGCTCAGGACGTCCCTGGAGAAGCCGGGTCCCACGACCGCGTAGGATCCCGGGCGCGCTCCTCCCGGTGGCCGGGGATGGGACCATGTCATGGTCATGACGAACTCAACGGAAGGCCACGACCGGTGAGGCGGCTACTCACGGTCCTGCTCCTCGCGGTCACCGCGTCCCTCGGCGCGGTCACCCCGGCGCAGGCCCACAACGTGCTGATCGGCAGCGACCCCGAGGACGGGGCCGAGCTGGCGCGGGGCCCCGCGAAGATCACGCTCACCTTCGACCAGCCCGTCCGGCAGGGGTACGCGCGGATCAGCGTGACCGGCCCGGACGGCACCCGGTGGGAGGACGGCACGACCGCCGTCGACGGCTCGCGGGTCGGCATCGGCGTGAGACCCCTCGGCCCGGCCGGGAGGTACGTGGTCGGTTACCGCATCCTCTCCGCCGACGGCCACCCCGTCTCCAGCGCGATCTCCTTCACCCTGACCGCTCCGGGACCGGGCGCCGCGGGCCCCGCCACCTCCGCCACCCCCGCGGCCTCCGCCGTCGCGCCGCAGGAACCCGGCCTGGGCGCCCAGGCCGCCGAGGCCGCGCAGAACGGCGGGGCGGGGATGGCCGTGCTGTGGATCGCCGGTTCCATCGTGCTGCTGGGCGGGGCCACGGTGGTGGCGATGCGCCGTACCAGGGAGCAGGAGGGGGCCCGATGACCGTGACCGCCGAGCGGGTCCCGCCGGAGACCGCCGCGACCAGGAGGCTGCTGGCCGGTGGGCTGGTGTCGGGCGCCGTGGTGGCCGTGCTGGCCGCGACGGCGTTCACCGCCCAGGAGGCGGTGCCGGGCATCGCCATCCCCGGGCCGCTGGTGGAGTACGGCCTGCCGGTGCTGCGGGTGCTGCTGGACCTGGCCGCGGTGGCGGTGGTCGGGCTGAGCCTGCTGCCGAGACTGCTCGGGTTCGACGACCCGGAGCGGACCGAGCCGGTGATGCGCCGGGCACGGCCGCTGGCCGTGACCTTCGCCTGGGCGTGGGCGCTGCTGGCGCTGACCGTCATCGTGTTCCAGACGGCCGAGCTCAACCCCGGGACGCTGCCCACCCCGGGCATGATCGCCACGTACGTCGACGGTGTCGGCGCCGGTCAGGGCATGCTCTTCAGCGCCGCCTGCGCCCTGGCGGCGGCCGCGGTCGGGCTGCTGGCCGTCCGCTACGGCGAGAAGGTCCCGGCCGAGCTGCGGATCGTGGTCGCCTTCTTCGGCCTGCTGCCGATCCCGGTGACCGGCCACGCGGTCGACTCGGTCTGGCACGACCCCATCATGATCTCGATGGAGCTGCACGTGATGGGCTCGGCGGCGTGGACCGGCGGGCTGGTCACGGTCGTCGCCCTGGTCGCCTCGGACCGCGGGCTGCTGGCGCGGGTGCTGCCGGCGTTCTCCCGGCTGGCGACCCTGGCGCTGGTGGTGGTGAGCCTGTCCGGGGTGGTCAACGGCCTGGCCACGATGGCCCTCACCCCGGGGGTGGAGCTGCCCGGGGCGCTGCTGAGCGGCGAGTACGGGCCGCTGCTGGTGGCCAAGGCCGTCTGCGTGGCGCTGCTGATCCCGCTCGCCGCCCGCATCCGTTTCCGCCTGATGCCGCACGTCGCCCGGGGGCGGGCGACGGCGGTCGTCGGGTGGGCCGCGGCCGAGCTGGCCGTGATGGGCGTGGCCTACGGGGTCGCGGTGGCGCTGACCACGGCCTCCCTGGCCTGAGCGTGCAGGACGTGGCGGTCGAACGACCATTCGGCCGCCAGCCAGAGCACCGCGAGGCCGGCCCCGCCGATCAGCATGGTCGTGGGTGGCACCAGCGGCGGTGACATGAACATCGCGTTCTGGAAGCGCAGTGCCTGGTCGAGGAGGAGGACCGCGCCCGCGGAGCCGGCCAGTGCCCTGACCACGGGCATCCTGATCAGGAAGGCCAGGTCGACGGCGAGCGCCGCGGCGATCAGGAAGACCGGCACGGCCGAGCGCGGGAAGTCGGCGACGGCCAGCAGGGGCCAGATCAGCGTGCGGAAGGCGACGTAGACGCCGACGACGGCGGTGGCCGAGAACATCCGTCCGATCATCGCGCGGGCGTAGACGGCCACCAGCACCGCGGCCATCGCGGCGTAGAGCGGGTAGAGCGCGTCGGGCACGGGCAGCGTGAAGTGCAGCGCCACCGCCCTGTCGTCCACGGGGAGGCCGATCTGGTCGGCGGCGAACTTGATCAGGATCGGTTCCGCGTCCGGCTCGCCCCGGTCCCACGCGGCCAGGCCGTACACGCCGTACTCCTGGTGCTGTTCGGGGAACCAGACGTTCTCGAAGAGGAACACGAAGAGCCCGCCGAGGACGAGCGTGCGCATCCGTCCCGGGACGGCCCGGACGAACCAGCCCCGGATGACGCCGCAGATCATGAAGAGCGTGCCGATGTAGAGCATCAGGTGGGACGGGCTCCACGAGGTGATGTCGAGCCCGTTGACCCGGTGGTTGATCAGGTCCAGCGGCACGGCCAGCAGGAAGATCCCGGTGCCCCAGGCGATCAGGCGCTGCGCGAGCCGGTCGACGCCGTAGCCGGTGTAGATGTGGATGATCGTGAGCGCGAGCGCGATGGCGGTTCCGACGCTGTTGAGCAGGTGCGGCGGGGCCAGGTCGTCGCGGAGCCACTTGAAGTGCCAGGAGACGTCCCAGGAGGCGCCGAGGACCTTGAACGAGAAGGCCACCAGCCATCCGAGGTAGAGGAGCCGGAACAGGTCCTCCGGGGTCTGTCTGCCCGCCCTCCCCCGTGTCCAGTACGGCAGGGCCCATTCGATGACGGGGGTCGCTCTTCTTCGTAGGCTCTCTACTGGCTTCACGCGCGAAATGATGCCGCCCCTTCGCCTCGCTCCGCAATCGGGGACAACCCTGAGACATCGGGGCGACCGGCGCGTCTTCGCCCACGTCGACGCCCACGGCGGACGGCCGGCGAGGGCGTCCGGTGCCACGCCGTGGCGCTGACCGGCGGACTTCCTCCTGAGAACCGTCTCAGGAGAAGTCGGCGGGGGTCAGTAGGCTCACGTCATGAAACGTGGGGGAAGGCGGGCCGTCTGGGTCGCGGCGGTCACGGTGCTGGTGATCGGCGTCGCGGCCTGGCTGGTGTGGCCGTCCGCGCCGCAGGTGCGGGCGCTGAACCAGATGATCACCGTGGTGGACGGGCCGCGCGACGATCAGCGTGTCACGCTGGACACGAGCTTCTTCCCCCCGGCCGGGGGCGGCCGGGCTCCGGTGGTGCTGCTCGCGCACGGCTTCGGCGGCAGCAAGCAGAGCACCAGGCAGTCCGCCGTGCGGCTGGCGCAGGACGGGTACGCGGTGCTGACCTGGTCGGCCCGGGGATTCGGGCGCTCGTCCGGGCAGATCGCGCTGAACTCCCCCGACTACGAGGTCAAGGACGTGCGCCAGCTCGTCGACTGGGTCGCCAGGCGTCCCGAGGTGCGGCTGGACGCGGCGGGCGACCCCCGCGTGGGCATCGCGGGCGGCTCCTACGGCGGTGCCATCGCGCTGATGGCCGCCGCCCACGACCCGAGGATCGACGCGATCGTCCCGCAGATCACCTGGTACGACCTGGCCGACGCGTTCTTCCCCAACGCCACCGGCCAGGGGCCCGAGAGCGGGGTGTTCAAGCGCATGTGGGCCGGGCTGTTCTTCAGCCGGGGCGGTTCCGCCGCGGGTCCGGGCGGCCTGGCCGCCCTCGGCGGCGCGAACACGGGCGCGGGCGCCGACACGGACGACGACGCCGACGGCGCCGACGACGCGGGCGAGCGGGCCGGCGCCGGTGACGCCGCGCGTCCCGGAGCGGTCCGCCCGCCCACCCCGCAGGAGGTCCGGTGCGGCCGTTTCCTGCCGGAGATCTGTGAGATGTACCAGCGGATCGCCGAGAGCGGCCGGGCCACGACCGAGGCGGTGCAGACGCTCCGCAGGTCCAGCCCGGTCTCGGTGACCGGGAGGATCAGGATCCCGACGCTGCTGCTCCAGGGGCGGCGCGACTCGCTGTTCACCCTGGGTCAGGCCGACGCCAACGCCAGGGCCGTCGCCGCCACCGGCGCCCCGGTGGAGGTCGCCTGGTTCGACGGCGGGCACGACGGCGGGAACGGCGAGGCCGACTGGCTGCACGACAGGACGCTCGGCTGGTTCGACCGCCACCTGAAGAAGACCGGCGGGGACCGGGCGGGCGAGGCCTTCACCGTGACCCGCGACGGCGGGCGGGACCCCGGCACCCGCCGTCCGGTCCAGCTGCACGCCGTCGCCGCCACCTATCCGGGACTGTCGGGCAGCGGCCGGGTCTCGGTGCCGCTCAGCGGCCCCGACCAGCCGGTGGCCAACCCGCCGGGCGGTTCCCCGGCCTCGATCTCCGCGGTCCCCGGTCTCGGGGGGCTCGGCGGTGCCGGCGGTCTCGGCGGCGCGGTGAACCTCTCGGCCGACATGGCCGGGCAGAGCGCGGTCTTCGACTCCGCCCCGCTGACCGCCCCGCTCCAGGTCACCGGCAGCTCGACGGTACGGGTCCGGGTGACCTCCCCGTCCGGCTCCCCCGGGACCGGGGCGGCCGGATCCACCGAGCGGACGGAGAACACCGGGGACACCGGAAACACCGGGGACGCCGGAGACACCCGGGACACCGGGGACACGACCGGCGGGGCCGGGTCCGAGGTGACGCTGTTCGCCAAGCTGTACGACGTCGCGGGCGCCGCCCAGGCGCCGATCCTGCCCGAGGGGCTGGCCGCACCGGTGCGGATCACGCTCGGCGCGGACGGCTCCGGCGAGGCCACGGTGGCGCTGCCCGCCATCGACCACGGGTTCGACGTCGGGCACCGGCTGCGGGTCGCGTTCACCACCACCGACCTGGGGTACAGCACCTCCGCGGTCCCGGCCGTCCACACGGTGGGCCTGGCCTCCCCGGCGGTGACCGTGCCCACCCACGCCGCCCTGCGCACCCCCTCCACCGGGCCCGCCTGGTGGATCTGGGCGCTGCCGCTGGTCGCCCTGGTCGCCGCGACGCTCCTGCTGCTGGCCGGGCGCCGCCGCGCCGTCGACGAGCACGACCCGGAGCTGGCCTCGGTGCCGCTGCGGATCAGCGGCCTGACCAAGGCGTACCGCAACGGCGAGCTCGCGGTGAACGACCTGTCGTTCACCGTCGAGCAGGGCCAGGTGCTCGGCCTGCTCGGTCCCAACGGCGCGGGCAAGACCACCACCCTGCGCATGCTGATGGGCCTGATCAGGCCGGACGGCGGCGAGGTGCGGATCTTCGGCCACCGGGTGGTGCCCGGCGCGCCGGTGCTGTCGCGGCTCGGCTCGTTCGTCGAGGGGCCGGGGTTCCTGCCGCACCTGTCCGGCCGCGACAACCTGGAGCTGTACTGGAAGGCCACCGGCCGGGCCGCCGAGGAGGCCCGTCTCGCCGAGGCGCTGGAGATCGCCGGGCTCGGCAAGGCGCTGGACCGCGCGGTCCGCACCTACTCCCAGGGCATGCGCCAGCGCCTGGCCATCGCCCAGGCCATGCTGGGCCTGCCCGACCTGCTCGTCCTGGACGAGCCCACCAACGGCCTGGACCCGCCCCAGATCCGGGAGATGCGCGAGGTGCTGATCCGCTACGCCGCGCAGGGCCGTACCGTCATCGTCTCCAGCCACCTGCTCGCCGAGGTGGAGCAGACGTGCAGCCACGTGGTGGTCATGCACCGCGGGCGGCTCGTCACGGCCGGGACGGTGAGCGAGCTGCTGAGCAGCCGCGCGCCGGTCAACGGTTCGGGCACCCGCCTGGAGGACGTCTTCCTGGATCTGATCGGAGAGAAGGCATGAGCGACGTCTCCCCCGCACCCGCCCCGCCCGGCACCCCGTCCGGCACCCCTTCAGGCACCGCCGCCGTACCGGCTTCCGCCTCGACCGGCGCGGCGCGCGGGTACGCGCCGGGGCGGACGCTGCCGCTCGGGGTGGAGATCGTCCGTCAGTTCAAGCGGCGCCGCACGCTGGTGATGTTCGGCCTGCTGCTCGCGCTGCCGTGGATCCTGGTGATCGCGTTCACGTTCGGCGCCGGGTCCGGCCAGCCCAGCGCCACGCTGCGGATCTCCGACCTGGCCACCGAGGGCGGGCTCAACTTCGCGGCGTTCGCCCTGTCGGTGTCGGCGACCTTCCTGCTGGTGGTCGCGGTGGCGCTGTTCTGCGGTGACACCGTGGCCGTCGAGGCGAGCTGGTCGTCGCTGCGCTACCTGCTGGCCGCCCCGATCCCGCGTGACCGGCTGCTGCGCCAGAAGCTGATCGTCGCGCTGGGCTACTCGGCGGCGGCGGTGATCTGCGTGCCGGCCATGGCGCTGCTGGCCGGGACCCTGGCCTTCGGCTGGAACGACGTCCGGGTGCCCGGGACCGGCGAGACGATCGCCGCCCTGGACATGCTCCCCCGGTTCGGGGTGGTGGTCGCCTACGCCATGGTCAGCCAGCTCGTGGTCGCCTCCCTGGCCTTTCTGCTCTCGGTCGGCACCGACGCCCCGCTGGGCGCGGTCGGCGGGGCGGTCGGCCTGGTGATCGTCAGCAACATCCTGCAGGCGGTCGAGGAGCTCGGCGCGCTGCGGGAGTTCCTGCCGACGTTCTGGAACACCGCGTGGCTGGACGCCCTGGCCCCGCAGCCCCAGTACGACGGCATGCTCAAGGGGGCCGCCGTCTCGGTCACCTACTCGGTGATCCTGATCGCCTTCGCCTTCCGCCGCTTCCGCGCCAAGGACGTGGTCTCCTAGCGGTTCCCCGTCAGGCCGGCCAGTTGCGCAGGGCGACCTCGGCCACCGCCTGGAGTTCAAGGATCGGGCGGCCACCGTCTTCGGCATGTATGAGCGCTCGCCGCTGGTGTAGGTTTCAGGTGCTGGCGCTCCGGCCCCCGTACGCGGGGACCCTGGGTCGTCCCACCACGCGGGGACGACACACATCCCGGGGTAGTGGCGATGACGACGAGCGATCACCCCCGTTCCGTGAGCTCGGCGCCGACGCGCGTCCCTCGACCAGGCGGGGCCGGGCGTGGACGGCCGACCGCCGGACCGGGACGAGACGTGCCGCACGACAACCGCGACCTTGGCCGTGAGGTCCGCGACCGCGTCAGGCGGACGGGCGAGAAGTACCGGGAGGCCCTCGCCGTCATCCGCAGTGGCCGCCGCTTCGTCCTCGCCGAGGACGTGGAGCGGTTCCTCGCCGGGGAGGGACTGCGGGGCGTCCCGCGCGACGACGTCGTGGACAAGGAGCTCGTGCTCTCCGGCATGCGCGACCGGACGGTGTACGAGTGCTCCACGTGCGGGGACCCCGGTGACGCCGGCGTCGAGGACATCACCGTCCAGCTCGTCGTCACCCGCTACGATCCCGATCTCAGCCCCGCGACCACGCTGCTCGAACTCCGCTTCAACCATGCTCGCTGCGCGCCGTCCAAGGTGAGGTGGGTGAACGAGAGGGACGTCTCGCGCGCGCCCGCTCACACGACGATGTGCCTGGGTGACGAGTCCGGGGTACAGGGCAGGTTCGCCATCGCTCCCCGGCCGGTCATGGTGCCGCCCGATGTCCGTCTCGATCCGCGAGGCACCCCCGAACCGGCCCTGCTGATCACTGTCGAGGTGACCGAGGATCACGGTCACGGCGCGCCGGCGTGGCTGTCGAGGCCGGAGCGGATTCTCTGGCTCCCCGCGGGGTTCGGTGAACGCTTCACCGAGGCGACCGTCAGACCCGGCTGGTCGGTGCGGCTCGTACAGGGGGATCACGACGGCCTCGCTCCGGACTGGGTGGCCGTACGGGTCAAAGAACCGGTCAGGGAGGACGAGCCGCCCGGCCACCTCTACCTGGGAGTGCTCGGCATTCCCGCGGCATGGGCCGAGGCACTGTCGGCGACGGGCGCCCGCGACAGGATCCTCGTGCTCGTCGGCCCTCGTCCCCTGAGGCGCGAGGACCCGCTCGTCGCGGAGGAGTTCGAGCCGGGACGCCCCGGAGAACCGCTGGAGGACGGTGCGTTCCTCGGGGCCTTTCTGCCCTTCGTCCACGACCGTTCAACGGGGGCGATCACACCCGGCCGGCGGTGAGGCCACGCGGGGCGGCGGGATCGGCCGGGGTGCGCGGGCCGGCCCCCGCCGCCCCCACGTCCTCGCGGGCGGCCGTGCATCACTCGGGCGTCACCGGGGCGTCACCCCGGTGTCACGGCCGCGCTCCCGCAGGCCGGCCCCCTGACAGGCTCTCCGCAAGAAGATGGAGAAGCAACGCAGAGATGTGGCAACGTTACGAAATTATTTCACAGATCTCTTGTGGAACGGTCGAGGCGGGTTCTACTGTCACCTCACCCTCATGGCGTCCGCCCCCGAGCGCCCTCAGGTGTACCGCCCCCCGAGAGAAACGAGCGTCCGATGTCGCGCAGCATCACAGGAGCCATGGCGAGGTGGTCCGGCAGGTCGGCGCTCAGAGCGGCGGTGGCGGTCACGACACTGACCGTCACCGTCGCCGGGCTCGGCGTCGCGCCCGCGGGCCCCGCCCTCGCCGACCGGGCCGCGAACGGCACGGTCGGCACGGTCGGCACGACCCGCGCCGCCGCCCCCGTCGTCACGCGCGCCGCCCTGGACCCGGCGCTCGTCGCGGGCCGGGGCGCCGACGTGCGCTTCGCCGAGCAGGAGGCCGAGAACGCCGTCACGAACGGCACCGTCATCGGCCCGGACCGGACCGCGTACACCCTGCCCTCGGAGGCGTCCGGGCGCAGGGCGGTCAGGCTGACGCCGGGACAGCACGTGGAGTTCACGCTGCCGGCCGCGGCCAACGCGATCACCGTGCGCTACAGCATCCCGGACGCGCCGGGCGGCGGCGGCATCACCGCGCCGCTCGACGTCACGGTCAACGGCGGCGGCAGGAGGGCGATGACCCTCACCTCCGAGTACGCCTGGCTGTACAACCAGTACCCGTTCACCAACGACCCGGACGCCGACCTGCTCCACCCCGACTGGTGGATCACCGAGTGCGGCTGCGTGCCGTCGGCCACGACACCGGCCCCGGTCATCACCAAGCCGTTCCGCCCGACCCACTTCTACGACGAGCAGCGCCTGCTGCTCGGCCGCACTTACCGCGCGGGCGACCGGGTGCGGCTGACCGTCCCGGCCGGGAGCAGGGCCGCGTGGACGGTCGTGGACCTGCTCGACTCCGAGCTCGTCGGCGCGCCGCGCGTCCGGCTCGTCGCGGCGAACGTGCTGGCGTTCGGGGCCGACCCGTTCGGACGGCGCGACTCCGCAGGCGCGTTCGACAAGGCGATCGCCTTCGCCAAGCGCAAGCACCTCAAGGTGTACGTCCCCCCGGGTGTCTACCGGGTGAACCGCCACATCATCGTCGACGACGTGACGATCGAGGGCGCCGGAAGCTGGTACACGATCATCAAGGGCGAGCAGGTCACGCTCCCCTCCCCGGCCCCCGACGGCTCGGTGCACACCGGCGTCGGCTTCTACGGCAGGGACGCCGCCGACGGCGGCAGCAGGAACGTCCACCTGTCCGGCTTCGCGATCGAGGGCGACGTCCGCGAGCGCATCGACACCGACCAGGTGAACGGGATCGGCGGGGCACTGAGCGACTCGACCGTCGACGGCCTGTACATCCGGCACACCAAGGTCGGCATGTGGTTCGACGGGCCGATGACGAACCTGAGGATCACGAACAACGTGATCGTCGACCAGATCGCCGACGCCCTCAACTTCCACGGCGGCGTCACGAACTCGGTCGTGTCGAACAACGTCATCCGCAACACCGGTGACGACGGCCTGGCCATGTGGTCCGAGAAGATCGCCAACACCGGCAACACGTTCGACCGCAACACCGTGCAGACGCCGACCCTCGCCAACGGCATCGCCGTCTACGGCGGCACCGACAACACCGTCTCGAACAACCTGGTGGCCGACCCGGTCCGCGAGGGCAGCGCGCTGCACGTCGGGTCCCGCTTCGGCGCCGAGGCGTTCGCCGGGAAGCTGTCGATCAGGGACAACACCACGGTCCGGTCCGGCACGTTCGAGCTGAACTGGAAGATCGGCCTGGGTGCCATCTGGTTCTACGCCCTCGACAGGAGCATCGACGCGGACGTCCGGGTGACCGGGAACCACTTCCTGGACAACACCTACAACGCGATCATGCTGGTCAGCGACTGGGGCGTGAAGGACCTGTACTCGATCACGAACGTCCACTTCAAGGACACCAGGGTGGACGGTACGGGCACCTCGGTGGTCAGCGCCCGGGTGAAGGGGTCGGCGACCTTCGAGAACGTGGACGCGCGCAACGTCGGAGCGGTCGGCGTCAACAACTGCGGGGCGTTCGGCTTCCCGTCCACCGGCTCGGAGTTCTCGCTGACCGACCTCGGCGGCAACGACGGGGGTGGCACGACCGGGCCCTGGCTCGCCCCCTGGCTGCTGCCGAACACCATCACCTGCGACGACCGCCCGCCGGTGGTGGCGCCGCCGGCGCCGTCCCCGTGGTGATCGGCCGTCCCGGGTCGCCCCGGACCTGATCCGTCAACGGACCTGATCCGTCCCCTGATCCGTCTCCGGCCGGTGCCCGCGCGGGAACAGACCCCGCGCGGGCACCGGCCCGGACGGGCTCGTCACCAGTGGGGCGGGCGGTCCTCGATCAGACGGGCGTCGTCGTCGGCCTCGCGCCACTCGCTCCAGCCGAGGTCGGTGTCGTCGACGGTCTGGTCGGGCAGGATCGGCAGGCCGTCGTCGGCGAGGTCGACGGGCCGCAGGTCATCGGGTTCAGGCACTGTCACAGGCCCCATGCTAGCCACCCGGGCGGGCGCCGTTCCCTCCGCCGGGCGAAACCCCGCGACCTCCGCCCGGCCGCCCGATCCGCCGCCCGATCCGCCGTCTCGGCCCCCCTTCGCGGCGGGACGGCCCGGAACGCCCCCGAACGCTCCTGAACGCCCCTTCGGGCCCGGTGACGCCGGGGACAGGCGGCAAACCAGGCGGTACGATGCGGGAGCAGGTGTCAGCTACCCCCGTGAGGCGCCATGACAACGCCAGCAGGATGGCGGCGAGACGGCAATCTCCCCAACGAGCTGACCAGCTTCGTGGGGCGTACCAGGTTGCTCACCACGCTCCGGCAGCGGCTGGGCGAGCACCGCCTGGTCACCGTGACCGGCATCGGGGGCGTCGGCAAGTCCCGCACCGCCCTGCGGATCGCGCACGAGATGCGGACCCGCTTCAAGGACGGCGTCTGGTTCGCCGACCTGGCCCGCCTGCAGGACTCCGGCATGGTCCGCCACACGATCACCTCGGCCCTCGGCATCGCCGACCAGTCCGCCCGCTCGGCCGACGAGACGCTGATCGAGTGGCTGGGCGACCGCGAGCTCCTGCTGATCATCGACACCTGCGAGCATCTGGTCGACGCGTGCGCGGCGCTCTTCGAGGACCTGCTCGCCGGCGCCCCGGGGCTGACCATCCTGGCGACCAGCCGCCAGTCGCTCAACGCCAGGGGCGAGCACACGGTCTCCATCCCGCCACTGGCCGTCCCGGGCGACTCCCCCGGCGAGGACGTCTTCACCAACGAGGCGGTGCAGCTGTTCGTCGCGCGGGCGAGCGCGGTGGTGCCCACCTTCATGCTGGACGAGAACAACGTCGGGCCGGTGGCCGAGCTCTGCCGCCGTCTCGACGGCATCCCGCTCGCCATCGAGCTGGCCGCGGTCCGGATGCGCGCGCTGTCGGTGGAGCAGATCCTCGGCCTGCTGGCCGACCGGTTCAGCCTGCTCGCGGGCGCCAGCCGCACGGCGCTGCCCAGGCACCAGACGCTGCGGGCCGCGATCGGGTGGAGCCACGAGCTGTGCGAGCCCGCCGAGCGGCTGCTGTGGGCGCGGCTGTCGGTCTTCGCCGGGGACTTCGAGCTCGACGCCGCCCGCTACGTCTGCTCCGGGGACAACCTCCCCTCCGAGGACATCATGGATCTCATCTCCAGCCTGGTGGAGAAGTCGATCCTGCTCAGCGACGGCACGCCGTCCGGGCACCGCTACCGGCTGATCGACACCCTGCGCCAGTACGGCGAGGAGTGGCTGGACAAGCTCGGCGAGAGCGCCACGATCAGGACCAGGCACCGCGACTACTACCTGCAGCTGGCCAAGCGGAGCGAGGAGGCGTGGTCGGGCGCCCGCCAGGTCTACTGGTACGTCAGGATGCGCCACGAGCACGACAACATCCGCGTCGCGCTCGACCACTGCCTGCGCACCCCCGGCGAGGTGCAGTCGGGGCTCAAGCTGCTGTCCTCGCTGTGGTTCATGTGGGTGGCCTGCGGCCTGGCCCGCGAGGGACGGCTGTACCTGGAGAAGACCCTGGAGCTGGCGACCGAGCCGACCCCCGACCGGTGCAAGGCCCTGTGGGTGCTGTCCTACATCCACAGCGCGCAGGGCAACATCGGCGGCGCCATCGAGGCGGCGGAGCAGTGCAGTTCCGACGCGGTCAGGGTGGGCGACTCCGGCGCGGTCATCCTGGCCACCAAGATGCTCGGCACGGCCGCGTTCCTGCAGAACGACCTGCAGAAGGCGAGCGCGCTGCTGGGGGTGGCGATCGAGTTCCACAAGAGCGGGCGCGAGCTCAACCCGGGCCTGCTGCCCTCGATCGTCGAGCTGTCCATGGTGCTGCTCATCCAGAACGAGCCCGCCGAGGCCGAGGTGCTGCTGCGCGACTGCATCGCGGTCTGCACCCAGCGCGGCGAGCTGTGGCTGCGCTCGTACGCGATCTACGCGCTCGCCAGCGTGTACCAGGCGATGGGCCGGTCGGCCGAGGCCATGTCGAACGCCCGCGAGGCGCTCCGCCTCAAGCGCTACTTCCACGACGTGCTCGGCATCGGCCTGGCGATCGAGGTGGTGGCCAAGCAGGCGCTGGAGGAGGGCCAGCCCGAGCTCGCCTCCCGGCTGATGGGCGGCGGCCAGGCCAACTGGCGGACCTTCGGGATGCCGCAGATGAGCTCGCCGTTCTTCAACGTCGAGCACGAGCGCTGCGTCAAGGAGTGCAAGCGCCTCCTCGGCGACGAGGTCCAGGAGGAGGCCTTCGCCCGGGGCAAGCGACTGAACCTGGAGGAGCTGATCATCCTCGCCCTCGGCGACCACGAGGACGACCGGCCGCTGTAGAACCCGGCCGCCGTAGGGCCCGGCCGGCTGCAGAGCCCGGCCGCCGGTGTCCCCGGCCGCCGGTGTCCCGGAGCGGGTCCACCGGCGGCGGGTCAGCCGGCCCCGGGCCGGTCGGCGGGGGTCTCCGCGCGTTCCCAGGCGGTCGTGTAGCGGGAGCTGGTGAGCGAGTAGTCGACGCTGCCGCTGACCCAGAACTCCAGGCCGCGCACGTACGCGAGCACCGCCTCGGAACCGAGCGCCTCCAGGGAGGGGCGCAGCTCCACCATCTCGGCGATGGCCCGGTTGCGCATGGCGCCGATCGCCTCCATGGCGTGCTGCCGGGAGTGGCCCCGGTGCGTGGCCAGCACGTTCACCAGGTTGTTGCGGGCGTTGGCGCCGTCGCTCTCCTTGGCGTACGAGATGAGGTCGTTGTCCCAGACGACGACGTCGTTGGCGTTGTCGGTGATGGCCTTGACCGCGGGGTGGCGCCACTCGTCCGGGGAGAGGCGGCGGCCGCTGGCGACGTCGATGAGGGCGAAGACGGTGAGCATGGCGCCGGTGCGCCGCCGCATGAACAGGTAGTCGCCGGGCGGGGGCACCACGTCGGCCTCGCGGTTGGCGGCCTCCCACACCTGGGCGAAGAGGTAGTCCTTGGTGACGGCCCTCCAGCGGTCGAGCTGGTCGGGGTCACCGTACCTGGCGATCCTGGTCTTGATCTCCAGCAGCGCCCGGGCGAAGGCGTCCTCGACCTCGGCGTCCTCGTCCAGGTCGTCGAGGACGGCGAGGAAGCGGGGAAGGAGGCGGCTCATCTCGGCCGCGCCGCGGTTCTCCTCGCAGAAGGCGTCGTCGAAGGCGAACAGCCACACGCACCAGTCGGTCACCAGCCGGAGCGTGTGGTGTTCGGCGTAGGGATACGTACGCGCTCCGAGCCAGCCGTATTTCGCCTGCCGGTAGCGCTCGACGGTCTCGCTGTCACGCACCAGGCCCGTCTCCACGAGCCAGTCGAGGGTCTCGGTGTTGACCCTCTCGACGTGCGGATTCACCTCGCTGGGGAAGGGGCAGGGAAGGGGAGGAATGCGAAGAGGTAGGCCGGACCTACGCGCAGTAGTAGTTCCCACTCCCCCAGAATGGCCGAACCGGGGCTGATTTCCTATAGGTCACTGATCAGGTGGATATCCGATTCACCCATATAGTGACCGTCCCATTTTGGGGATACGTGCTGACCGGACGTCCGGGTCGCACCCGTCGCGGAGGTGAACCGGGACGGCCGCGGGAGGTCGGAGGCGGTGCGGGCCGGAACGCGTCCCGGCCGGTCCGGTTCCCGGAGGGGCGGACGGACGGTCGCGGACCCCTTACGCCCGGGTCAGGCTGCGTGCGATCCATTGTGCCCCGGTAGGGTTCCCAGTGATCGACGAAGGCTCGCGGAATTCGGCGGACCCCCGGCGGGTTGAGCTGAAGAGAAGACCGACGAAAGGCTGGAAACGGTGTCCGACCCGACGGATCTCTACCGGCTCAGCGGTGATGTCCCTGAGCTGACCGATCCGGTGCTGCTCTACCACTTCGACGGGTTCGTGGACGCTGGTGGTGCCGGACGGCTCGCCATCGCCCACCTGCTCGACGAGCTGGAGCACCGGGTCGTGGCGACGTTCGACGTGGACCGCCTGCTGGACTACCGCTCCCGGCGTCCCGTGATGACCTTCGACACCGACCGCTGGGTGGCCGTGGAGAGCCCCGAGCTCGTGGTGCACCTGCTCCACGACACCACGAGCACGCCGTTCCTGGTGCTCACCGGCCCCGAGCCGGACCGCGAGTGGGAGCTGTTCGCCGCCGCGATGGAGACGCTGGCCGCCCGGCTGGGCGTCGGCAGGCTGGTGACCACCCACGGCATCCCGATGGCCGTGCCGCACACCCGCCCGCTGGGCGTCACCGGACACGCCAGCCGTCCCGAGCTCGTCGCCGGCCAGACCAGCGCCTTCGGCAGGGTCCAGGTGCCGGGCAGCGCGGCCGCGCTGGTGGAGTTCAGGCTCGGCGCCAAGGGCTACGACGCCCTCGGGTACGCCGTGCACGTCCCGCACTACCTGGCCCAGGCCGAGTACCCCACGGCCGCGCTGGCCGCCCTGGACGCGGTGACCAGGGGAACCGGCCTGGCGTTCCCGCTGGACGGGCTGCGCGAGGCCGCGGAGAAGACCGACGCCGAGATCGCCGAGCAGATCCAGGCCTCCCAGGAGCTGTCCACCGCGATCACCGGCCTCGAACAGCAGTACGACGCGTTCGCCGCCGGTGCCGAGCGGGAGAGCCTGATGGCCGAGAGCTCGGAGATGCCCACCGGGGAGGAGCTCGCCGCCCAGTTCGAGGCGTTCCTGGCCGAACGCGACGAGCAGCGCGGTGACTGACCTTCGGGTCGCTCTAATCGGGTACGGGGTGGCCGGGGCGTTCTTCCACGCCCCGCTGATCTCCGCCACCCCCGGCCTGCGGCTGTCCGCGGTGGTCACCCGTGACCCCGAGCGGGCCGCCGAGGTGACCGCGAGGTACGGCGCCCGGGTGGTCCCGGACGCCGGCGCGCTCTGGGACACGTCCGGCGCCGCCGATGCCACCGATGCCGTCGATGCCGACGCCGCCGTCGACCTGGTCGTGATCGCCTCCCCCAACCGCACGCACGTCCCGCTGGCACGGGCCGCGCTCGGCGCGGGCCTGCCGGTCGTGGTGGACAAGCCGCTGGCCGCGACCGCCGGACAGGCCCGCGACCTGGTGGCGCTGGCGCAAGAACGCGGCCTGATGCTGACGGTCTTCCAGAACCGGCGCTGGGACGGTGACTTCCTGACCCTCGGACGGCTGATCGAGGCGGGCGAGCTGGGTGAGGTGACCCGGCTGGAGTCGCGCTTCGAGCGGTGGCGACCCGTGCCCAAGGGCGGCTGGCGCGAGACCGGCGGCGCCGAGGAGATCCCCGGGCTGCTCTACGATCTCGGCAGCCACCTGGTCGACCAGGCCCTGCGCCTGCTCGGCCCGGTCGTCGACGTCTACGCCGAGTGCGACGTCCGGCGTGACGGCGTGAGCGCCGACGACGACGTGTTCGTCGCCCTGTCCCACGCGGGCGGGGCCCGCTCCCACCTGTGGGCCGGAGCGCTGGTGCCGCGGCTCGGCCCCCGCTTCCGGGTGCTGGGCACCCGGGCGGGGTACCTGAAGTACGGCCTGGACGTGCAGGAGGAGCAGCTGCGGGCCGGGCTGACCCCGGCCTCGCCGGGCTTCGGCGAGGAGCCCGAGGAGCGCTGGGGCACCCTGGGCGCCGGTGACGACGGCCGTGCCGTGCCCACCGAGCCGGGCGGCTACGCCGGTTTCTACCCGGCCGTGCTGGCCTGCCTGCGCGACGGCGCCCCGCCGCCGGTCGAGCCGGAGGAGGTCGTCCGGGCGCTGGTCGTCCTGGAGGCCGCCCGGCTCTCGGCCGCCGAACGCCGGGTCGTCACCCTGTGAGACCGGCCGCCCTCCCGCGGCGGCCGGAGACCCGGGCCTCCGGGGTCTGCGGGCCCTCCCGGAGCCGGCCGCTCCCTGACGGCGCCCGCCCTCCCGGAGAAACCCGGATCGGCCGGATCGGCCGGGTCAGCTGGGTCAGTCGCGCAGGCGGGCGCGCAGCAGCCGGGAGTCGGACTCGGTCCAGCCCTGCGAGGTGAGCCAGCTCAACGGCCCCCCGAAGCGCTCGTCCATGACGCGCAGGAACTGCTCCATGTACTCGGCCCTGGGCCGGTGGTCGTCGGCCGGCCGGGTGTCGAGGTCGGCGCGGTAGGTCTCGCTGGCGCGCAGCCGGACGAGGATGTCCTCCAGGCGGTCGCCCGTGGCGACGTAGTCGTCGACGATCGCCTCCCGGGTGGCCCCGGCGACCTCCAGCGCCAGGGCGCTGAGCACGCCGGTGCGGTCCTTGCCCGCGGCGCAGTGCACGATCACGGCGCCGTCGTCGCGGGCCATGGCCCGCAGCGCCGCCAGCACCGAGTCGGGACGGTCGCGGACGTAGCCGTAGTAGTAGCCGGTCACCCGCAGCTCGGCCGTGCGCTCGTCGTCCCGCCCGGTCCAGGGCAGCACCTTGTCGGCCTCGATGGTGTCGGCCTCGACGTCGGTGTACCGGCCGCCCTCGGCGAAGAGCGTGAGGTGGTGGATGCTCACCTCGGGCACGGCGGTGAGCGGCCCCGGGCCCTCCAGGCGCACCTCCGGCCCGGAGCGCAGGTCGACGACGTGGCGGAGTTCGCGCTCGCCGACGAGCACGCGCACGTCCCGCTCGGTCAGTCCCTGGAGGTTGTCGGCCCGGTAGATCCGGCCGAAGCGTGTGGTGCCACCGTCCACGGTGGCGAGCCCGCCCAGGTCACGGACGTTGACGGCACCTTCGAGTTCGATCCAACGCGTGAAGTCTCTCATCGCTCCCGAGTTTATACGCCGCTTTACGTACAGGCCGTTAACGGGAGGCGGTTGCTTCCGTAATTACCGTCATATTTGAACGTTGCCGACAAATTCGTCTTAACTCATATGAGGCCCGTGGAAGGGGCCGGCCGTGCTTCGCCGCGAGGAGGTCGCGTGAGTCCGAGGAGACGTCCCCCTCACCTTCTGATCGATCCCTCCCTGCCGCCCACCGTGGCGTCGGCGCTGCGCGCCGACGCGACGGCGCTGCGCGCGGCCCGGAGGGGGCATGCTCCCCCGCCCAAGCTGCCCAGCACCCCCAGGGTGTGCGCGACCCTGCTGTTCCTGCTGTTCCTGATGGGGCTGAGTCTCACCGCGGGCCTCATCGTCATCAGCATCGCGATCTTCCTGTCCTCGATGTCCCGGTTGAGCGGCGACGTCAAGGGCCACCGGGCATGGCGCCGCTTCCGCACGGCCATGCGCCACCGCGACCGGTACATCCTGCCCGAGGATCTCGACCCCGACTGCGGCGACCTGCTCCGCCGCACGCAGGAGGCCACCGAGACGGTGCTCGACTCCGAGGTCAACAAAGCGAACCTGCTCGACACGATCGACAACGCGGTGACGCTGCCCGACCAGACCTGGCAGATCGCCTCGAAGCTGAAGCGGCTCTCGGAGCTGAGGGCCGACCACCGGCGGCTGATGCCCGACCCGCTCCCGCCCGGGATCGCCGACGCCTTCGCCCCCTACACCGCGGCCCTGGAGACCGCCGAGCGCTCGCTGGACGCGCGGATCCGCACGCTGGAGGAGTACGCCGGGCAGGTCCGCAGGGCCGACGACGTCTACCGCGCCCACCGGCGGCTCCAGGAGCTCGCCGAGCAGGCCCCGCGCTACGAGGCGCTGGTCGCCGAGACCACCGAGGACGCGCTCGCCGCCCCCGGGCTCGGCCAGCTGACCGAGCAGGCCCGGCAGGTGGAGCGGCTCTTCCAGGAGAGCATCGACGAGGCCCGCCTGACCGCCCGCCACCTGCTGCCGGCCGCCGGCCCCTGACCCCGGCCACCGGTCCCCGACTCCGCGCGACCCCGCGCGGCCCCGGCGCGGCACCCCCACCCGGACCCCGGCCAGGCACCCCGGCGCGGCCTCCGGACCGGCACGCCCCGGCCCGGTACGGCGGGCGGGGCTCAGCCTCCCGCGCGGCGCAGCAGTTCCAGGGTGCGGTTCATGCCGGACCGGTTGCCCAGGCTGCGGTAGATGTCCTGCGCTCGCCGCAGGACGTCCACCGCGGCCCGGTCGTCCCCCGCCTCCAGGTGCGCCTCCCCCAGGTAGCGCAGGCTCCTGGCCATCCACCAGCGGTCGCCCAGCTCCTCGAAGGCGCGCACGGCCCGTCCCAGACTGGCGCGCGCCTCGCGCGTACGGCCCAGCCTGCCCAGGGCGCGTCCGGCCGACAGCTCGGTCCTGGCGACCCCCCACGTGTCGCCGAGCGCGACCAGGATCTCGTCGGCCCGGCGCACGTAGGTGAGCTCGCGCAGCGCGTTGGCCGGGTCGCCGACCTCGCCGGCCGCGCGCAGGCACCGGGCCTCCTCCCACAGCTCGCCGCGGAGCCGGAACATCTCCGCGGCCCGGTCGAGACTGAAACCGGCCCTGGCGAAGTCGTCCCCGGCGGCGCGGTCGTCACCCGCGGCGCGCAGCGCCCTGGCCGTCGCGCCGAGCACCTCGCCGTAGGCGCGCAGCGTCTGCGCCTCGGAGTAGCGGTTGCGGTCGCGCTCGAACACCCGCAGCGCGTCCTCCAGCAGCTCCCGCGCCTCGGCGGGCCTGCGCTGGGCCAGCCGGAGCTCGGCGAGGTTGCGCCGGGTCCTGGCCGCCCACCACCGGTCGTCCTCGTCGGTGAAGACGGTGATCGCGTCGATCAGGTGGCCCTGCCCCCGGTCGAGGTTGCCGTCGTTGAACAGCGTCATGCCGACCGCGCGCATCGCCCGCGCCGCCCACCAGGACTCGCCGAGCCCGTCGAAGACCTCCAGCGCCCGCTCGGCGTCCCGCAGGGCGGCGCGGTGATCGCCCTGCCCGCCCGCCACCGCCGCCCGGTCCAGCAGCGCGATGGCCAGGGCCCGCGGGTCGCCCGTCCGCTCCGCGGCCTCGCACAGGATCTCGGCGACCGCCCGCCAGTCCGACCAGTAGGCCCGCAGCGAGTGGCACAGCGAGCAGAAGGCCCTGCCCAGGCCCCAGGCCAGCTCCCACATCTCCATGCTCCTGGCCTGGCCGATGACCGCGACCAGGGTCAGGCGCTCGGCGTTGAGCCAGTCGGCCGCCGAGACCTCGGCCCGCGTCACCGGCTCCGGCCCCGGGTCCTGCCCGGCGGGCCTGACGCGTCCCCAGTCCTGGGGCCAGCGCGCCACGGCCGCGGCCTCGGCCCGGCGGCGGTAGCCGGACAGGACCCGCTCGATGGCGGCCCGGCGGCGGGCCTCGTCGTCGGTGAGCGCCGGCTCGCGGGCGAAGATCTTCACCAGGTCGTGCAGCCGGTAGCGCATCACCCCCGACAGGTCGGTCCCCGAGCACTCGGCGAGCTGGGCGTCGATGAGCGCCTCCAGCTGGTCGGCCCCCTCCACCTCGGAGGTGGCCAGCAGCTCACCGGCCACCCAGCCGGGCACGTCCGGGGCGGCGACCAGGCTGAGCAGGCGCAGCAGGCGGCGTTGCAGGCCGGTGCAGTCGTCGTAGCTGAGCTGCAGGGAGGCGCGCACGCTCTTGTCGAGGCTGCGGGCGATCTCCAGCTGGTCCAGCCGCCTGCGCTCGTCCAGCAGCCGGTCGGCGAGCCGGCGCAGGGTCCAGTTCTCCCTGGTGGCCAGGCGTCCGCCGCAGATGCCGATGGCCAGCGGCAGGTGGTCGCACATCCGTACGATCTCCCGGGCCGCCTCCGGGTCGGCGGAGACCCGGTCGTTCCCGGCCAGCCTGGCCAGCAGTTCCACGCCCTGCGCCTCGTCGAACACCGACAGCTGCTTGTCGTAGGTGTTGAGCAGGAAGAGCGGCTGCCGGGAGGTAACCATGACCGCGCAGCCGGGCTCGGCCGGGATCAGGGACTTGACCTGGTCGCCGTCGCGGGCGTTGTCCAGGAAGATCAGGATGCGCCTGCCCTTGGTCCAGGTCAGCCAGAGGGTGCGCAGCTCGGCCAGCCCGCCGGGGTCGGTGGTGAGCCGCACGCCGAGCGCGCGCAGGAACCCGATCAGCACCTCGGCGGGGTCGACCGGGGCCTCCACCTGGCCGCGCAGGTCGGCGTACAGGCGGCCGTCGGGGAAGTCGTCGGCGATCTCGTTGCCGAACCGGGCGATGAGCGCGGACTTGCCGACCCCGCCCCTGCCGTACACCGAGACGACCAGGGGGGCGGCGTCGGCGTGGTCGCGGGAGCGGCGGCGCGCGGCGAAGACCTCGCGCAGCTCGGCCAGCGACCCGGTGCGGCCGGTGAAGTGCGCGGTGACCGGCGGCCACTGGTCGGGCGGGCGCCACACCGTCCCGGCCGAGGCGCCCCGCTCCTCGGGACCGCGGCTGCCGGCCGTCGCCCAGGTGAGCAGGCCGACCAGCAGGCCGGCGAGCGCGGTGACGCCGACCTTGGCCTGCAGGGGAAGCTCCCACACGTCCAGCGAGGTGGCCAGGACGCTGGCCATGGCGGCGGCCAGCCCGGCCGCCGCGGGCGCGGCGAGCCGGATCCGGCGTCCCGGCCGCCGGGCGGGCGACCGCAGGTCGGGCTGATCAGGCACGTTCGGCGCCCCGGTCATCCACACCCCTCGCACGAGGACCACGGCACGCCCGCGGCCCCCGCCGACCGGCATGTCCTTCGATTCCTGGAGATTGAATCAGACGTCCACCCGCGGCGCCGCGTCACCCGGGCATCCGGCCCGGGTGACGCGGGCCCTCAGCGGCCCAGCACGTGGCAGGTCGCCGTGGCCGTCCTGGACGGGTCGCTCTCGGAGACCGCGGTCAGGGTCACCGTGCCGAGGCGGGCGCCCGTGGAGGCCCTGCGGGCGTCGACCGTGACCCGGGTGCTCCGGCCGGCGTCGGCGGTGGCGAGCTCGTTGGGCAGCGAGACCGTCCAGCCCCGTCCCGTGACCGTCGCCGAGAGCCGGTAGACGTCACCGGAGAGGTGGGCGCTCACGTCCTCGGGGTGCGTCCCCTGGGCCGGGGCGGTCCTACCGGTGTTGAACAGCGGGAAGCGGCACGTCGAGCGGCCGTCCCGGGACGGCAGGCCCAGGGTGGGCAGCACCTTCACCCCGCGCCTGCTCGGCCCGGCGCCGTCCAGGGAGCGGACCGCCACGGTGTAGGAGAGCACGCCCTTGCGGTCGCGCTTGAGGTCCAGCACGTAGAAGTGCAGCCGGTTGGCCCGGTCCACGTACTCGAACTCCGATCCCGAGCCGGTGCCGGCGTGGAACAGCGCGTCCGAGAGCTGGCGGTAGTCGCCGATCGTGATGGGCACGGCGGTGCCGTCCGGCAGGACGTAGTCGGTCATGCCGATGTCCTGCGGGTTGGCGTCGACCACCCACTCGAAGGGGGCCTGGTCGACGTTCTTGGTCTTGGCCAGCAGCACGCCGGAGTCGGGCGTGAAGGAGTCGGCGCCCATCCGGTCCACGACCTCGATCGTGTAGTTGTCGTAGCCGCCGCCGTCGCAGAACGGGTCGGTGCTCACGTCGCAGGCCGGGGCGCGGTCGCCGCCGGTGAAGGCGATGTTGACGCCGGACAGGTCCTCGGCCCCCGGCTTGACGACCCGGGCGGTCACCTTGGCCACGACGAGACCGGACTCGGCCAGCGCGTCCCTGGACAGGCGCAGCACGTTGGCCTCGTCCACCATCTCCAGCTTGATCTTGTTGCGGAGCATGTGCTGGGCGCCCATCGAGGCGCCCGCGGTGGGCGGGATCAGCCAGCGGCTGTGCGGGCCGCCGGGGCCGTTGAAGCTGCCCCGGCTGAGCATCTCCCAGATGCCGGTGTAGGCCCGGCGCGGCGGCACCCCGAACGGGTTGTTGTAGTTGTCGCCGATGCCGAGGATGTGGCTGAGCTCGTGGGCGTAGACGCCCTGCCCGGAGCTCTCGGCCTGGGTGGAGGAGCCGCCCCCGGCGTTGGGCCAGATCGAGGAGGCCGAGGCCCAGGAGGTCCACTCCACGTAGCGGGTCCTGGCCCAGTTGGGCAGGCTCTCGTCGGGCGGGCCGAAGGCGTCGGTCACCGCCTCCTTGGTCGGGAACTTGATCGGGCCGAACTCCTGCCAGGTGGCCGACTCGTCCTGGCCCGCGCTCAGGTAGAAGACGAAGTCGAAGCCCGCGGGCACCTCGGGGCCCGCCGCGCCGGTCCAGGCGGCCCGCGCGTCGGTGCGCAGGTTGCGGTTGCAGGTGTCACCGGCCGGGCAGGCCGTGCCGCCCTGGAACTCCATGGCGTACTCGTGCGACTTGCCGGGCATCTCGTACGGCCCGAACGCGGTCAGCTCCACGCCGTAGCGGCCCCCGGAGTCCTCCATCCAGTACTCGTGGATGGTGTGGCCCCGGTTGAGGGCGCCGGGGGTGTTGAGGAAGTCCCGGTAGAAGCCGGCGACCTGGTCGCGGGGGATGTCGTGGGCCTCGGCGCTGGGGTTTCCGAAGACCGTGGACCCCTTGGGCTGGGTGACCACGAACGGCCGGCCGGGGTAGTCGGCCAGGACGAGCGCGCCGCGGAAGGTCCGCTTGGAGCCCTTGACCGCGGGGTCGGCCCAGTTCGTGCCGGGGGGCTTGCGGTAGTCGGCCCACGTCATGTGGTCCGGGTTCTTCCAGTTCTGCGGGTCGATCGGGGCGGGGGCGCCCGGTTCGGCGCGGCGCGCGGTGTCGGCGTCGGGGGTGGCGGGGGCGTCCTGCTGCCAGGGCTGGGTCCTGGGCCACTGCTCCAGGCGCCAGGGGTGCTCGGGGTCCGGTGCGGGGTCGGCGGCGGCGGGGAGGGAGGTGGCGAGACCGGCGAGAATCAGCATGACCGTGGCGATCGATGCTTTCATCAGCCTAGGGGGACGAGTCACGATAAATGACGCTATAGATCGCTTACAGCGGGATCAACAACCCGCTGTCAGGAAGCATGGAGGCGAGACCCGCCGGAGACCCATTTGAGATCGGGGGCCACTCCCCTTAACCTCTCCGAAGGGGACGAACACACAGGAGCGCCTATGCCCACCCGTGCCGGTCGGACCATCGGCACGCGCGCCAGGGCCACCGTCTCCGTCCACTGCGCCCCCATCGTGCTCCCCGTCTGCGGCCCGCCGGTCAGGGACGGCGCGATCGTCGTGCGGAACGACCGGATCGCCCGGGTCGGCCCGCGCGCCGAGATCGTGGCCGCCCATCCCCTGCTCACCCCGGTCCACTGGCCGGGAATGATCGTGCCGGGCCTGATCGACGCGCATCTGCGGCTCGACCGCGCCGCGGCCCCGGTCTCGGCGTACGGCGTCACCGCCGCCGGGGGCATCGCCGCCGACCTCGACGCGGCCTCCACCCTCGGCGAGGCCGGGCTGGGCGGCGTCACCTACCTGGAGACCCGCTGCGAGGACGAGGACCGCTGGGAGGACGAGGCACGCGACCGGCTGATCACCGCGATCCGCGAGGTCGACCATCCGGGCGTCATCGGCATCGCCGCCCACTCCTCCGATCCGGTCGTGATGGAGGACCTGACCGTCCTGTCCAGGACGTTCGGCCTGCGGCTGCACGTCGAGCCCGGACGCCACACCGTCGCCTTCCTCGACGAGGTCGGCGCGCTCGACGCCGGCTGTCACATCGCGATCTCCCGCCCGCTGGACGAGGCCGACCGCAAGCTCCTGCGGGCCCGCGGCACGGTCGTCGCCATCTCGTCGCCGTTCGCCGCCGACGGGCTGCTCGACGGCGAGAGCGCGATCGCGATCGGCACCCGTACCGGCGGCGACCCGCTGGCCGTCGCCCGTGCCCTCTCCCGCGCGCCCGAGCACGACCGGCTCCTGGTCGAGGCCGTGACGCGGGGCGGCGCGCGGGCGCTGGGCATGGACGAGGGCCCCGGCCGCCTGGGCTGCCTGGACCGGGGCGGGCGCGCCGACTTCGCGGTCTTCGCGGTGGAGGCCGGCGAGCGGGACCCGTACACGGTCCTGCTGCACGAGGGGCCGGGCCGGTGCGTGGCCACGTTCGTGGGCGGCAGGGCGAGCCGGCGCCCCGGCGAGACCGCCCGCGACACCGGTCATTCCGGGGCGACCGGAAGCACCGGAAGTACCGGAGGCACCCGCGGGGGCGGGGGCGCCCGTGACGCCGGGGACGCCGGGGACGCCGACGCGAGGAGCAGACGCCTCGCCTGAACCCGCTCTGAACCCGCTCCGTGCTCCGCGCCGCCCACCGGCCGGCGCCGTCCGCCCTCCTCTGTCCGAACATACATCCGATCATCCCATGTTTCGCCGCCGGTGAACCGTCCCCCGGCCGGATCGGGCGCCGCCCTTTTTTAAATCATCGCGAAGATGAAACAATGGGTCATGGCGGAAAACACGGCTCATGCGGTGACCATCAAGGAAACGCCCATCATGATGAAATTCATGATGCGCCTCTTCAATCCCCTGATGCGCGTGCAGGTGCGCAAGGGGAAAGCACGCTCCGTCGGCGGCGTGATCCTTCTTCATTTCACCGGGAGAAAGACCGGAAAGCGGTACGAGGTTCCCGTCATGAAGCAGGACGAGGACGGCAGGCTGTGCGTCTACACCGAGGCCCGGTGGAAGGTGAACCTGCGCGGCGGCGCCGACGTCGAGGTGACGGACATGGGCAGGCGCACCCCCATGCGCGCCGAGCTGATGGACGACCCCGACGCCATGGCCACCGAGATGGAGGGCCTGGTCAGGAAGATCGGGCTCAGGAGGCGAACCAGCGGCTCGGCATCGTCGTCCACGTCGACCGCATGCCGACCCGCGAGGAGCTGGCCGAGGCGATCCGGCGGCGCAACCTCGGGGTCATCTACCTGACGCCGCGCTAGGGACCCGCGCACGGGCCGCCCGCCGGGCCGGAGGGCACGGCGGGCGGCCCCTTCGATCAGCCCGGCTCGCCGAGCGAGCGCAGGTTGTTCGCGTGCCTCGGCGACACCCTGGCCGGGTACTTCTTGGGGCTCGGTCCTCGCCGACCTGCGGGAGGCGTCCGGGCGGGGCTGCGGGGGCAGGGAGTGCGAGGCTCCCGGGAGCCGGACCGACAACGCGTGGTTGAACACGTTCTTGGGGTCCCACTTGGCCTTGACCTGCTGCAGCTTCGGGTAGTTGTCCTTGTAGTACAGCGTGTGCCAGGGCACCCGGAGGTGTTCAGCGCCGGTCGGCGAGGTCGTTGTCGGGGTAGTTGATGTACGCGCCGTCATAGGCGTCGCCGGGCACGGGGACGCCTCCGGTGTCCGCGTGCACCTCCCGGTAGACCTCGCGGATCGACGTCAGCCACTTCTCCTCCTCGGCCGGGTCCCACCAGCCGATGTCGAAGAAGCCGATGAGCGGTGCGACCCGGTGCGGGTTGGCCGTGGCCGCGGGATCCACGGCGTTGATCTTCCCGCCGAGCGACATCAGGTAGACCGACGCGCCGACGTCGCCCTCGCCCTCGGTCAGGAACCTGTAGATGACCTTCAGCTGCGCCGGGGGTCCACCACCCAGGCCGCTTCTTCAGGTAGGGCCTTCGACTGAACATGACCGCGTAGCGCGGCCCGGAATCGTAGGACAGGGTCACCTTCATCCAGGCGCCACGGAAGTATCCGAAGGTACGATCGATGCGACGCCCTCGCGACGGTCTGCACCCCAAGAGTCCACAGGATGCCCCTCCGCGCGCGGCGCCACGTCGCCGGTCCACACCCGCGCGCCGACCACCACGCCTCGATCTTCCCGCTGGAGCGGTGGTAGCATGGTCAGGAGGCTGTCCACCCCCCCCGCCCCACTCTCGACACGGTGCGGCCGGCGTGGTTTCTGCTGCTCGCCAGCGGGCGTGTTGTCGGGCAGAAGGCGAGAGCCGACCCTCCCTCGGTCATGTCTCCCAGCTCCAGCTGGCCGACGACCACGTACTCGCCGCGGGAGCGGCTTGGGAGCAGCAGGGTCGAGGGTCGTTGCCCTGACATTCCGCCCGGAGGCGCCACCTCAGGTAGCGGGTGACGATCCGCGAAGTTCCCCGCCGCCGCCTCCGGAGTTGGCGCTTTTCCACCAACCTAGGTCCCGGTTGGGGTCGCGGGCCCTAGGGGTGGAGACGAGATCCGGGCCCCCCCGGCCCCCCACCACCACGCGGTCGAACCAGAAGACCTCCACGCCGTAGAGGTGGTCGATAACCACCCGTGCCGCGCGCGGGGGGCCGTACCCGCGCCGGCGATGTGCGCCTACGCGCCCCGCAGGCTCGCGGCAGCCGCCGGCCTCCCGGGACCCGTGACGCCCCATCGAGCGTAGAGCGAGCGAATTACGCCTTAGCCGAGCGTTGCCCCGGCCTCGACTGCGCACGCCTGTGGTGGGCCGGTGATCCAGTAGACGTCGTTCATCTCCGAGATGTCGATGATGATCGACACCGAGGGCGTAGTCCACGAAGTATCTCGAAGCAGTGGCCGTACGTCTGCGCCCCCACGACGATCTTCTTGTTCGCGCGTTACCCGCCTCGTTGACACCTGCCACGATCTCGCTGGGCGGGAGTGACGACGCGAGCACTCGACTCAGGCGCGCCACGGAAGCGGGCGTGTAGCCCCTCGTGACGAGCTAGGCGTAGCGCGGGTCTTCCGGGCCCCACATATCGTTCTCCGGCGCCCCCAGGCGCCGGCGGGCAGGCCGGCGGAGGGTCCTCCCCGCGGTGGCGCTTCGCTCGAGCACCGGCGGTCAGACCGACGGCCGCCCCTCCCGCGCGGCCACACACCTTCCCAGGAATCCACGGCGTGTTGCTTTGGCCACAGTATACCCAGACCTCTCGAAACTTCACGTTATCATGAAGCGTTAACCCGGGGGAGGAAAGCACTTTCCGCCGCCGGGGCGAGCCCGGCTTCCTTCTTTCACGCGGGAGCCAGGTCCCGGTGGGAATCGCGTCCCGCGCGGGAGCGGGATTTCCCGGAATTCCGGCCCCGGAAAGGACCGGTCCTCGCGAGGATGTCATTCCTCGCGGGGAGCAGGTTCCTCCGCCGGCCTCTTGTCAGCAGGCGGCTGGCGCGACGCACCTCGGCTCGCCGAGCGGCCGGTCCGGCCTGATCCGGAGGCCGACACGCGGGCCAGGCGGCCCACAGGGCGGTGGCAGTCTCGTTCCGCCCGCGAGCGCTCCCCGCTGGGCCACGCACAAGCGCGAGGGAGGCCGACGACCAAGCCACGCCAGCTCCACGGCCTCCGGCAAGGAGTTGGCCCGTGAGCGGCCATCGGCACGTGGTCTGGTGCCGCCGGTTCGTCGGGCAGCGCGGTAAGGGGCGCCGGTTCAGCAAGCTGGCACTGAGCTTGGAGGCCGAACCGAGGTGGCGCTGTGAGCGCAACACGGCCACGGCCGCTCCCGCCCCGGGACGGGGGTGAGCATCGCGGCGCGCGCCGTGTAGGACGGATCGCACAGCAGGGCGAGCTGCGGTCGGCGAGGACGGCCACCTCTGCAGGCACAGGCCGATCTGGTCGGAGCACAGGCCGACCAGCCATGCGGGAAGTTGACCCGCCGTGCCGCAGCTCGACCGAGCTAGAATGACGGGTAGTCCGTTGCAGCCATGGTACCTAGCGGAACGAGGATCTCATGGCCCCGTAGAGCTGGTCGAGCACCGCGCCGAAGGAACTGCGGGGCGCCCCGGAGGCTGTCAGGGTCCTCCTGCAGCGGCGCAGGGGTGTTTGCAGTCCATGTCGGCACGGAAGGTTCCTCGCGGATCCACCAGGGACACGGTTGCAGCTGCCCCTGTTGGTCCCCGGACCCGGCCTATCCCGCGTGGTATGGCCTCCCGTGTGGAGCCAGGATGTCGGCGATCTCAGCCGCTCTGAGGAGCCGACGGCCCGTACCTAAGCCTGATGCACCGCCACTGCGGAGTTCAGAGATGCACACCGCCGGGGGCCTTGACCGCTGGTCCCACGACTTGACGAAGGGCCAGGCACCTCGGCAGATCACTCGATCGGGTTTGGGTCCAATGGTAATTATTAACCACTGGCACGGGCCCGCTGAGGAGGGCACCACCGACAGGCCGTCGGTCACACGCGCACCCATGCCCCCACATTTGCCATGCCGTGGGCCAGCGCCGCGTTGGCGCAGCGGGCTGTCGCGTCCCCGCTGGCACTTCACCGTGCCGTCGCCGCGGGATCGACGTGCGCTCGTGACAGCCGTCGTTCCACTTAGGTCGGTCCAGCGGTCTGTGCAGAATGCCGGCTCGACACGGCGAGTGCCCCCCACACGTGCATTCGTGCTGGACGGAGCCAGACAGATCAGGCGGCCACACCTCGGGATCAGTGGGGACCCTGCCTGGGCCGGAGCCCAGGTGGGCGATCAGCCACGGGCCCTGCTCCATCGGGGAGTCGGGCGCGGGTGAACCGCCACCAGGGGGCCGAACGCCCGTGGGTGCATCCCCGTACACCGACTCGTGCCGGCCTGTCGCCTGTAAACACGGAGAAGCCGCTCGGCCAGCAGGTCCACGCTGGCCCGATGCGGAGGACATCCTCGTGGTCAGCAGGAGCTCCATCAGGCGCGTCCCAGCGCGTGCTTAGCCTGGGATCCCCCGATCGAGGCCATGGCTCTGTCGGTGGACCGCTCCGCTCAGATGTCACAGGCTGTAACGTGTCCAGCTACCTGCTCCAGTGAAAGGGAAGGTCGCTGTAGTCGCCAGGAGCTTGCGGTGCGGAAACGGTCGAATCCCCGATCGACCAGGCGCACCTGCCGGGGGGGGCGTCGAACACTCGTCCCAGGCCGCGCGCACATCCGTGGACGGACAGGGGCTCCCTCCCCTCGGGACACGAGCGGTCGAATGGTTACCGCGCGGAAGGCGTCGGTGCCGGGAGGAAGCCAGGTCCGCGCCAGGCAGCACCGATTCTAGAAGACTCCTCCAGCCGGCGAGTAGACCCGGCCGGGCCGTTGCATCTTCACGAGCCGGCACGCGCCTCCGTCGAAACGGAACCGGCGCCGTCGAGCCGCCGTACGTAGTCGTCGGTCCGCCAGACGTCGGCCGGGGGCTGCCCGGCCGGAACCCAGCGGGGGCTGCGCACCACCAGCGGCGTCTCCTCGCGTGAGCGCCGTCGACGTCGCCGTCGGGCCGTCCGATGTCGCCGTCGTGGGCGCCGTGGTCACGTCGCACGGCGTGGCGGCGGACGCGTCTCGGAAGCGGGCGTGGGTCTCGGCGGGCCCCCCTATTTCTTCGCCCCCCCCACCACCGGTCTCGGGGCGGTCTCGGCAGCGGTGGGGTCGAACTCGACTGTCCGCGAAACCAGCTCCCACGGCGGCTGGTCGCGGGCCCAGGTGCGGGAGGACCCGATGCCCACCAGCGCTCCGGTACGTATGCCCACGAAGACCTCCACACTACGCGTATAACCGCTCGCGCCCGGTCTCCTCGACAAAGGGACTCGGACGCCAGCGGGAGGGTCTCACCCCGCGGCCGCTGCAGCAACGACTCAGGTGCTCGGGTCCCGCCGCTCCCCAGGATATGCGTGGCCCCTTGAGCGCAGGATGGCATGAAGGTCCAGGGCAACCCTCCACGATCGCCAGGCTAGGTCCTTCGGGGGCCGGCATCGGCGACGAAGTAGCGGGGGCCGGAGTACCGCAGGAGCGGCAAGCGCGCCAGGCTGGCGCAGGGGCACGAAGCACGTCTGCCCCCGAGCGCGACGTACACGTGCTCGCGCCCGCCCCGGCGCGAAGGACAGCAGCGCCGGCGGCCGGTCCGCTCGACCAGCGCGGCCAGCGCCCGGTCCTCGGCCCACCATCTTGCTCGCAGCCGTACACACGCCCCGTCACAGGACACTTCTTCAGGCTTCGGGGCCGGCTGCTGCCGAGTCTCACAGGTACACGGTCGCGGCCAGGCGGCAAGCGACGAAAACGCGTCGACGTCCGTGCGGGGCCGAGCAGGTCCGCGGACAGCCAGGGGTCGTCGTTGTATCCCGCGGTGCCGCGAACCGAGCCGAGCAGCTTCTGCGGCGAAAACATCGTGTAGACGTCGGCGGCGTGGGAGAGGCCACCCGCCGTGTTCGGGAAACGCACTGGGAGGTCAATTCCGCCTCGCGGAGTGCTCGACGAGGCGAGGGGCCCCCCCCCGCGACCGTTCTTAACGTGCCAGGTCCTTTCCGGAATGTTCAATGCCGGTGTGCTCCTGCGGAGAAGGGCGCACTCCCCCCGCACGGCCAGCGGATCGATGGGCCAGGTCGTCGGTGAATGATTTCTCGGCCAATACCCCCTCTGCGTGGCACGCCCCGCCCCCCCCCACACCCCCCCCCCTCCCACCGATCTCGGCAAAGGCTGGAAAGCACATTCTGTTGCTCTGCGACATTTTCCGATATCCTTCACGATCACATTGACTGCTTTCCCGCACACAGTTCCGGCGGTCAGGGTGACACATCCGCGGGGCGGCGCAGCACAGGACCGCGTTGTTGCCGCCGAATCGAAGGAATTGCTGACCGGAACGTCCGCCGTGTGTCCTGGCTCGGTGCGCACGAAGTTCATTCCGCGGTCCTCGGGGTTCGTCGCCCAGACCGACCGTGGCGGCGCGATTCCCGGTGCGGACGGCCTCAAGGGGCACCACGCTCGGACGGCGCCGCCGCCCCCGAAGCATGTGCCAGTCATGCTCTTGGTCGAGCTCACCGGCATCGACGTGGCCCGCTGCCGAATCACCGGCGGATCACCTTGATCTCGGCGGTTCGTTCATCCGGGCGCGACGGTGCCGTGCGCGTTGACGTATCCGTACATAGGCCGGGTCGACGCCGGCGTCCTTCAGGGCAGGGGCCCCACGCGCAGGCCCGCCGTCCCACGGCGGCTCCCCTACGGATGCGGGATGCCGTCGGTTGTAGGCTGTCGGTGTGGCGGCTCCGTACCCGGCCACCTCCCCGCTACAACCCGGGCCCGCGCGCCCCGAACGGCGTGCCTTCGCCTCCAGCACCCAGTGACCCGGAGCCGCGTCATCACCCCGAACCCGTTTTTTTTTCGCGGCCGGGGTCGAAGGGCCTGCTGGCGGCGCCGGGTCGTCGTTGCGCCGGGAGAGCGCCTGCCTGGGCGCGGGCAGGCCCCAGAGGTCGAAGGGGGTCAGGGCGTCGTCGGCCCCGCACCGGCCAGGACGACGTCAGCCACGCCCTCCGGATCAGTCCCATGTGCCTCGCGAGGCCCCACGCTCGCCCCGGGGCGCAGGCGGTTTCGTGCATGCAGGCGGAGGGGCCCCTGGGCGCCGACGTGCTGGCGCGACCTCGGAGGCGACCGTGACCACACCCTTCGAGTGAAGGTGTAGGGCGTCTCAGCGCCATAGACAGCCCTGCGTTGCGGGACGGGCCCCCGCGTCGACGTATGCACGCTGCTTCGCGCGAGGCGCTGCCCACCGCCCACCCCCACACGCGGCGACGAGGGCGGCGTCGACACACTACAGGCCGGGTCCTTGTGAGCGCGAGCACCGCGGCACCAGGGCCAGGCCGAGCCGCTGGTCTTTCAGTGCGCCGCCACCAGGGAGGGCCGGCAGCCACTACTCGGGGTCGAAATCCACGATCCTGGCGCGCCGATTCTGACGGGAAGACGGAGACGTCCATTCCGGAAATCCTCGCGAATGCGCTGGTGCCCGAATCAGATTGGACCACGTGGTTTCCCAGCCCACCCCGAATAAGGCGAGAACGGACCCCCATAGCGGTGACGACCACCCTCCTGGGCGGAGCACCTCGCGCGAGAATCCACAATGGTCGTCGACGGCACCAGCGCCTCACAGGGAAGTTCGGGAATCCCATTGCCGGGCTCGGTCCCCCGGTAACTCGAGGACAGGGGGTTCGTCAACGGCCTCGGATACCTTTCCAACGAGCCGGGAACAGATCTTTCTATTACATGCGGTCACCGGTCACAAGGGTCGCGCCGGTCTTCCCCGGTGCTCCGGCCTCGTCACCGTGCCCACATGCCGGTGGCTTCCCGTTGATCCCGTGTTTTCACCGCGCTTGCGGCGGTGGCCGTCGGCCGGCACGAGCCGAGCGCACGTCCGCGCCACCGTTCGGGACGGAGCCCGGGGCAGGGTCCGGGGACGGGCGTCCCGACGCCGCGACCGGCCGGGGCCGGTCCCGGCGCGGGACCCCGGACGGCCCCCGCGGGCCGTCCGCGTACCGGCCTGCGGGACTACTTCATGGGGTGCCCGGAGCGGCCCGCGGGGCACACCGCGCTCCGGCCGTCCGGCAACCCCAGCCCGGGGCTCGGCAAGGTACACGGGTGTCTGCCGTCGCCGGCACGGGGTTGGTCCCGCCCCAGCAGAGGACCAACACACATACACCGGGAACCGGGGGGACGGGTGGTTCCCGTGACAGGAACCCCCCCGAGAACTAATAACGTCACCCAAACCGACAACAAAAAGAACCTGAACTTGCTCCTGGCGTTGCCATGGGTATGCTATATGGTAGGTCCGAGCATTTGATCCTGCAGCGCGCGCTCAGGTGTCCTTCCACCGCCATCTCTGCTCGGGCTGACGATTGGGGAGAGCGTCACTGTTGAACGAACCAGGTGCACCGTACGTCTCTCGGGCCCGTGCGCGCGATGAGAGTGGCGAATTATGAGCTCGACCCCCGCGGGACCGATCTACGCAGCGATAGCCTCTTCCGTGGGCTGGCGGACATCGCCCGGGAAACCTCGCGGTGAGCCGCAGGCAATGATCAACGCCGTCTGGGGAGGAACATGCCCCACAACACTGTTGAAAGAGCAGCATTTATAAATACCATAGCAGTCTAGGCGCATTTTGAACCACTGAGGCCGCCGAGGGCGTCTCGAGATGAATGGGGGCGCGGCACGGGTAAGCTCGCCGCTCGAATCCGCGCAGCATCGACGCCAGATACTCCTCGAACAGCAAATGGACGCAGTCATGAGCACCCGACGGCGCTTCTGGTCACTGCCCAAGGTGGTGAGAGGCTGGACACCGCTGTGTCCGCTGTGGCGCGGACCGGGCTGGGCGCGCGTGGTAGGACCGTATCGGGGACGCCGAGCGGACCGGGCGAGGAAGCGGCGCTTCACGGCCATCGAGGACCGCGCCGCAGCTCCTGCCTGGAGAGGCCTGACGCGCGGGCGAGTATCATCGGCTGATACCATGTCCGGCCTGGTCCGCACCCACCTCCGCTGCGGGAACGGCCTGCACTACCTGCTCATGGTGGCCCCACTACCGTGCGGGCGGCGGGCGCCGACGCCCGCTTGAAGCAGTTCACAAGCGTGCGGCTGCCTGAGCTATCAGGGAGCTGGGCCTCGAGAGCCGGGGCGAGGACACTGCGCAGGTGTGTACGGACCCAGATACCTTGAAAACCGGACACCCTGAGCGTGTTGGACGTGCCCCGCCGACTGCGGCGTACGTCTGACACTCCCAGGGCTCAGCCGGCGGCTGTGTCCCGACGCTGACCACCGCCACCGGCGCAGCCAGGCGGCTTACGGTGTTCGTGGTGCCCGACCCAGCTACCCGTGACTCTCCGAGGTTCACCGGCGGCGCGAGGGAGCAGCCGACGGCTGGAGAAGTGTCGTCTCGGAGGCCGAGCGGCATCCTCGGCGAGGGCCGGGGTCATCCTCGCGACACCGCCGGCGCCCCCGGCCGCCTGTGGGCAAGTCGTGCACTGCCGTGCGTCTTCGCCTCGCGGCTCACCGACCGGTCCAGGGCGTGCAGCTATACCTACCGCGGGGCCTTCTCCAGATCGAGGCCGAGCCGATGGAACCGGCCGAGGCGTATGCGCAAAACCTGCTCCGCCGGGTCATCCGGCAGCAGTCCCCGCACCCGTAGGAGGAACTGCATACGGGCCACTTCTCGTACGATACCGGACCTGTGACGGCTGCCGGCGTGAATTAATATGAATCCCGTGCTGGAACAAAACGAACAGGGTTGCCGAGCAGGTGCGGGCCCGTGCTGCCCGGCGACCCCGTCGCTTGCCTGGTGATCGTCACGAGCCAGGTAACGGCGCTGTACCGGGGCTGACCACCCGCGACGGCGGCATTGGCGCGGACACCTGAGGACCTGATGCCCCATGGCATGACGCTCGGTCACGTGGTGAGAGAACGGTTCATGGTCAGGCCAGCGGGGAGGAGACGAGACGTTTCACCCTGGTCGCCGGCCTGCCAGACCAGTGGGCGGACTCCAACACCCCGCTCGCGCTGCGGTATCGAACGGGCGGAGCGGAGCACCAGCCGGTTCCACGGCGGGTCGCCGTCGCCACCCGGACGCTCCCGGAGGCTGGGAGAAGGCGCTGGGAGCGCGATCACCGAGTCGGCGACGAGCACGCAGGTCGATGCTGGTCTGGTGTATCTCCTCCCCTTAAACCGGCCCTGCATGCCGCCAAGGCGTCGAGTGGAGCCACACGATTCACGCCTGAATGGGCCCTGCACGGCTGGCTCGACGTTCGACCATGGGACGGCCGCGATCATGGACGGACGTGGACCACGACCGGCGGCGGACGGTCGACTTCTGCTGAGCGGGCACTGCTGCAGCCTGATCACCGCCGGCACGCGGCCTAAGGTTCCACGAACGACATGCCCGCCTTTTCCGAGCCGCGTACGCAAAGACCGCACCAATGGCCGAGATGTCCTACGGAGACGCGGCGGGCGGCCGTCTCCCGGATGGTCACCCACTACCCTGCGCACCGCGGCGCCCGCGACTCCGGCCTAGCCTGTACACCGGCGACGTTACCCCCCCTCCCGCCGGCCCACCCGCTGGCAACAACGACGCGGGGGCGACTCTGCGCTTTCCCCGTCCCCCAGGCCGAGAGGCCAGGACCTGGTTTCGAGAGGGAGTTGCCCAAACTGAGGCCCCCCCCCGGCCGTGCGCCAGGCAGAGGCGCGTACGGCGTGTTGCCCGGTCAGGGAGCGATACTGTCCGTACCACATTCCGAGCTTCTCTGCGCGGCAGGCCGGAGGGTCTAAGACCGAGCGTCCCCGGCGACAGCACCCCGCCCCGAGGGGGGACCGCCCATCACGCACTAGTAAGTCCACCCTGTACAGGTGTGAGGCCGGTGTTAGAACGCCTGTCTCGAACTGTCCGGGTGACAGGCGTGTCACGTGGGTGGGACGGTGAAGTCCACACGCACGGGCCATAGGCGGTGCGTCGTGCCACCACGTAGTGGACCTCCATGACGCCGCGCCCGCCTCCCTGGACCCGTGCGCGAGACCGGGCCAGGGTGCGGAGCCGTCACGGTGCTACACGTCCCCCGGCCCACGTAGCCGGCAGGAAACGACTCGGGACAACCCCACACGGTTCCGCATGCACCAGGACGCCCCCCGGGGACAAACGTGGGCCGGCCATCGTCCGACTGCCGCGCACGTCTCTTCCCCTCCCGCTTCGTTCGCCCGCTGTTAGGCTATGGAGCTGAACATGCAGGGTGACCGCGTCGAAGGTGCAACCGAGGGGAAGTCGCGCATGTATCGCCCTCGTGGGCGGGCACCCCGGGATCGCGTCCTGGCCACACGGCCAGCATGTCGCCGACAGCTCAGCCCCTCGACGTGGCCGAAGAGCGGCGAGGTGCCCAGGTGGGACCCGGCCCTCCTCCGCAGGCCACGTCCAGCAGGACGAAGCACCCGGGCAGCCGCGCGCGGACGCCGGCCGACGGTTCGCCGCTCGGCATCGTTAGTCCTTGCCGCGCCCGCGTAGATCGCGTCGTAGACGTTCCGCCAGCTCGGCCTCGTACATGGTCCTGCCTCTCAGCGGGCGCGGCCGGGACGGCGGCGCGGGCGCGGTAGGTGTCGACCGAGGCCGGCGATGCTCGACGGCACCTCTGCGGGGGCGGGCATGGCGTTCATCTCGTCAGGATCCTCCCGCGTGCCTCCGGGTGACAAGGACCGGCTCGCCAGCATCCGGCAGCAGGCGCATTTCTGCCTGACCCGGCCCCGGTGGCTCGCTGCGGGGGGGAATGTGCATCGTCAGGCCCGGCGGCCCTGCTCGGACTAGGGCTAGCGCGCCCGCACAGCCGGGCGACCCAGTCGAACAGGTTGGGCAGGACCGAGTGGGGCGAGCCGGCCGGACACGGGCGTGAAGTGGGAACCGTGCCGACTCCCCGCCGTGGAGTCGGATCACCGCCGTGCAGGTTCGCCAGCAGCGCTGCAGCGGCACGTAAGCTGACCAGCCTGACGTTGCCGGCACGCGTCCAAGCCTGCGCCTGGTGCCTGGTCGGGCAGTGTGGCGAAGATCTCCACGTCCAGGTCGGCCAGCCCGTCGAAGCCGCACGTTCTGGCCGGCACACAGGTAGCCGTCCCAGCAGCCCTCTCAGCCGACAGGTCTGTTTGGATTGTTCATCTGCACCTCGGCGGAGGAACCGGACGGCCCCTACCTGGTGCCGGTCACAGGCATCTCGACGGGTGGCCCCCACATCTGACCTGGACGTGGAGAATCGTCGCCCCCCCACCCTGCCCGAACAAGCACCAGGCGACAGCTGGATGCGCGGCCGGACAACGTCAGGGTCCTGCGTCAGCTTCGTGCCGCGCACGCGCTGATGCCGACCTGCACGGCGGTGATCGACCCACGGCGGGAGCGGTCAGTCTTCACCGCCTGGCCACGGCGGCGCGCCCCACGCTCGTCCCTGCCCAACCTGTTCGACGAGCAGCTGCGGGCGCGCTACCTCACCGCAGCCATGTGGCGCGCGGCCTGGAGATGCACAGCAGCGAGGGCCCAGGGGCCCTGGTTCAGCAGGCCCTGCTGGTGCTGCGGCGGAGCCGTCCTTCCTCGGGAGGTGCACGCAGGATTCCGTGCACCGAGATGAACGCCATGACCCGCCCCGCAGAGGTCTTTGCTGGCCGCGAGCATCGCCTGGCCTCGTGACCACTACGCGCCCGCGCCGTCTCCGGCGCGGACCGCGAGAGGAAGGACCATGTACCCGAGGCCGAGTTGGCGGACGTCATACGACGCGATTATCGCCGGGCGCGCGCGAGTATGGAGAGTAGAGGCCGAGCGCGACCCGTCCGGTTCTTTCCGCGTTGTCCGCGCGCGGCTCTCCGGGGCGTTCTTTTTCCCCCCCCCTCCCATCTCCCCCGCTAAACCCTCCCCTTCCCCCCACCCCCACCGCCTCTCGCCTCTCGCCCCTACCTTTCCCCCCATCCCCCCCCCCACTCCCCCCCGCCCCCCCCCCCCCCCCCCCGCCCCCCTCCCCCACCCCCCACTTCCCCCCGCGCACCTCCCCCCACCTTTATTCCCCACCCCAGCCCACGCCGCCCACTACCCCGCCCCCCCCCCATCCCCCCGCCCCCCACCCCCCCCCCCTCCCACCCCTCTCCCGCCCCCCCCCCCCGCCACCCACCACTCTCGCCCCACCACCCCTCCCTCCCCCCCCCACTTCCAACCCACTTAAGTAACTTCCTACCCGCCCCCCCCCCTCCCCCAAGCCGCCCCCCATCAACGCCCCCTACTCCTTCCTCCCTCCCCTCCTCCCTCTCATTTACCACTCAGCCCCCCCTCCCCCCCCCCCCCTACCGACTCCCCTCGTCCCACCCCCCACCCCTTCCCTTCACCGTCCCACCCCCCCCCCCTCCCCCGTCCCTGCTGGACGTGCCCTGCGGGACCCCGGGTCCACACCTGACGGCACTCGCCGGACTCTTCCGC
>NZ_BAAAWD010000016.1:0-93014 GCF_039534895.1 Streptosporangium longisporum
CAAAGCAGGTTTACCAAAGCGCCATATCCCGTCATTTTCCAGGTTCGCCCACCTCAGAGCACATGTGGCACCCAGGATTACCCACGATTCCCGAGGATTTCAGAGCCCTCCCGGGAGTGACCTGCTCCCAATCCACTCCCAATCCCGGAGCTTTCTGATCTAGGTCAGAACCCCCTAAACTTCACAGCGGGTTAGCTCCACACAAAAGCCCCCTCCGCAACGCGGAGGGGGCTTTTGCCGTAAAACGGACTCCCCGGCCCGGGGCCTTCCCCCACCCCAGGAGCAGGCCACTCAGCCTCTGTGGCGAATCTCACAACAATGGATCACTCCGCCGCGCGGTCCCCCACCGGGCCGGAGTAGACGAGCAAGAACAGGTCCGCCGGCAGCACGATGTCGGCCACCTCCACCACCCGATCACCCGCCGGATACCGGCGGTCGATCGTGAGCACCACGCTGCCGGGCGGCCGGTCCAGACCGGCGCACTCCTGCGGGCTCCCCTGCCGGGCGCCCACGGTCTCCACGAACCCGTCAACGACCACCCCGATCGCCAGCATCCGCTCCACCACACCCCGTCCGCCGTGCGGCCCCTCCTCCGGGACGACGACCGGCGTGCCGCGGGTCAGCGCGAGCGGCTCCCAGCTGGTGCTCAGCATCACCGGCTCCCCATCGGCGCGGAACACGTACTCCGTCTGCATCACGTCGGGCTGATCACCGGCCTCGCCCAGGCCCAGGCGCTCACGCACACCGGCCGGAGCGACGACGGTCCGGGAGTCGTAGTCCCACGACCCTCGACGTCCCTGCCGCTCCATGTCCGCGGCGAACGGGGAGCCCGCCTGCACGTTGCGGTACCAGGCGCGCACCAGACGCTGCAGCTGGGGGCGCACCCGGACGTACGTACCGGACCCCGACCTGGAGACGGCGAGCCCCTCCGACGTCAGCGTGCGCAGGACGTCGCGCGCCGTACGGTCCGCGACGCCGTACGTGCGCATGATCTCCGGGATAGACGGCAGCCGGTCCCCGTCCGCCAGCTGGCCCGAGGAGATGAGGTTGCGCAACTCGTCCGCGATACGGAGATACCGCGGACGTTCATCGTGATCCATCACGCCGCTAGCTTGACTGCCTCGGTACCAAGCTTGCAAGCTAGGTACCGAGACAACGAGTCCTAGCTACCAGGCTTGGCGGTTCCCCCGATGCATGAGAACTACGAGAAATCCTTCGCGCCCGCGTCCGCTGACGGCGCCCAGGACTGGGTCCACACCATCGTGCTCAAGCGCCACCCGCACCTGGCGCGGCGCGCCGCCCAGGCCGTTGTTCAGCAGATGGCGATCGCCAGGCGGCGCACCCCCGCCAACGGCACCATCCGCCTCACCGTCCTCGTCACCGACGCGGGCCTGACCATGAAGGTCCGCAACCCCGGGCGCCCCATCAGCACCCAGGACGGCGCCGAGTGGTCCGAGCTGTCGCTGATCACCGACTCGTTCCGAGCCACCCGCACCGACACCGGCCACCTGACCGAAGTCGTCCTTCTCGCCGAGGCGGTAGTCGCATGACCAGCCCCGCTCACTCGACCGACGACGCACCCCCACAGCTCACCGCCGAAGAGTGGTTGACGCACCTGCAGCGCCGCTTCCCCACCTGGCGGATCTGGCGCAGCAACGGCCGCGGGCGCCCCGGCGCCTGGTACGCCACCCGGCCCGGACGCACCCTGGACGCCGACCGTCCCCAAGACCTGGCGGACAAGCTCGACAAGGAAGGGCAGGCACAGCAGGGGAGCGCAGGATGATCGGCGCTCCTCACGCGACCTGCCGTCACTGCCGCCGCAGCCTGGAGAGGCGCCGCCGAGTGGACGGGCTGATCTACCTCGACTGGGACATGGACCCGGACATCGACCGGAGCGCGTGTCCCCGCCCGCCCTCCCCCGATGGCCTACACCATCCGGCGACGGAGGCAACCGTGGTCAAGCAGACCACCCCATAGACCCCCGCGGGTGAGTGCGCAGGCACCCGCCCGCGGGCCGATGGTCCCGCCCTCTCGGAGGGTGAGGACGGGACCACCCGAAATCGTCCGGCCACCGCTGTTCTGTCGGGAAGCGGTGGCCGGTCACCCACCCCCTGATCGTCCGGCAGGCAGCAGAGCCCCCTCTCTGCCTGCCGGGCCCCTATCCCCGGCGGTTCGGGTGGTGACCGCCCGCCTGGAAGCCAGCCCCCGTCGCACCCTCACGCGGCGGGGGCTTCTCAGTTCACAGCCCCTCTCACCTGAACACAGAAGCCCTCGCCCGGCTGCAACCGAACGAGGGCCTTCTGCGTGATCCAGCCCACTCCTATGTGCCTAGGAGAGTTCCGAACCGATGCAGACCGTAATCACTCTGGCGGGCCTTGTCCCGCCGATCTGGATATTGATCATCGCCCTGATCGTCGCCACCGTCCTCGGCCTCGGGCTCTGGTGGCTCAAGCGCCGCCTTGGCCGCTACACCGTGGAGGACATCCTCACCGTCGTCGCGGCCAGCATCGCGACCGGCGTCTCCGCCCAGGGCATGTGGCGCTTCTCCGGTGACGTGCTCGGCTTCGACGGCCCGCTGCGGCTGCTGCTGTTCGCCTTCATCGAAATCGCCGTCATCACCAGCGCAGTCCGGGCCCGCCGCAGCGTTCAGGCTAAATTGCCCGCTGGCGTCGACGGCGTCGCCGTGTGGGTCCTCACCGGCCTGACCGCAGTGCTGTCGAGCATGGACGCCCGCAGCGTCGCCGAGACCATCTTCCGGCTCGCCGCACCTCTGGTGGCGGCGTGGCTGTGGGAGCGCGGCATGGCGATCGAGCGGCACCGCCTTGGCCAGACCCGCATCCACTGGAGAATCACCCCTGAGCGGATCCTGGTCTGGCTCGGCCTGGCCGAGGCGACCGACCGCACCGCCGCCGACGTCGACGCCGCGCGCCGCCGGACCCGCATCGCCCTGGCGGCCAAACGCGCCCGCGCGCTCCGCGACGCCGGCGCCTCCCCGAAGAAGATCGCCTCGGCGATGCGGCGCATGGAGTCGCGCGCCGCGGCCGCGGTACGACACATCGGCCTCGGGGTCGACGCCGGGCAGCAGCGACTGCTGCAGCAGGAGGTTGCCGCGCTGTTCAGCACGGCCGAGCTCGTGGATGTGGTGCCGTTCAGTACGTGGTCACCCACGCCACCCGCTCGGCCGAAGGAGGCCGACACCATCGACCGCCTCGCTGCCGGGACGCGCGAGCTGACCAACACGCTGGTCTTGCGTGAGGAGATCCTCGCCGCCCGCGATGAGGTGCGCGCGGCCCGCGATGAGACCCGCGCGGCCGAGGCCAACATCCTCATGGTGACCAAGGACCGGGGGGCCCAGCCGGTCATCCACCCGGTCAACGGGAAGGTCATCCCGCTGCTCGGCGGCACCGGCGGCCGGGCCCCGGCCAACGACCCGGCCCCCGCGGCTGAGACGACCTCGGGCGTGACCGTGCGCCCGGTCATCGCGCCGGTCAAGGTCGGCGTCGCCAACATGTCGGCGCACGCTCTCCCTTGGCGGCCGCCGACCCCTCACGGCATGACCATCCTGATGACCCCCCCGCGCCCGCCCGGCAAAGTCATCAACCCGGTCAACCCCAGCCCGCCGCCGCCCCTGCCCCCGGCTGACACGAAGGTCGGGATCATGCACGCGCACTGGCTCGCGGCGGTCGCCCAGGGCGAATACCCCCGGGTCTCCGAGCTCGCGACAGCCGCCGACGCTGACCCGGCGCAGGCCTCCCGCTACCGCGCCAAGTGGGTCAAGGAGCTGCCCGCGTGGCAGCAGCCTCTCGCCAACGCGCGGGGGGCCAAGGACAAGGCTTCGGCATGACGTACTCGATCGACGATGACTCGGCCGAGCGGGTCATCATCCCCGTCCGGCCAGTCGAGCGCACCGCGCCGGACAGCGAGGCCGCCGCGGTCGAGCAGCGTGCCGCCCGGCCCGGCGATGCCTCGCTGGGCCGGGCGTTCGCTGCGCCGGGGCTGATCCTGGTCATCACCGGCGGCACCGCGTCCTGGCAGCTGCTGGGCCCGTGGCCGACCGCGGGTCTGGGCGTGGGCGGCCTCGTGGTGGTCGGCGCCGTCATCCGGTGGCGGCAGGGCGCCCGACCGAGCACGGCCGCGCCGCGACCGCCGGGCTGGCAGTGGAGCGCGGCGTCCCCGCGCAGCGCTGGCCGTCCCCGGCTGGTGCGGTCATCAACCTCCCCGGCGCCCAAGGCCGCAGGACGTACAGCGGCCGGAGGACGCACGGCGGGCCGGACCGCAGGCCGCGCCAGCGGCGGCGCATCGTCGCTGTTTCGACCCGCGAAAACACCTCCGGCAGGAGCACGGCGCGGCGCGTCGAGCACGCCAGCTGCCCGCCCCCACGCGCCGCGCCCGCCGGTCATCAAGGTCCGCACCCGCAAGCGGGAAAAGCCGAAACCGCTCAGCCCGCACGATGCGGCGTGGTGGGCGCGCGGCGCCGCCGCCCTCGCCCTCACCCCCCTCGCTCTGCTCCTGCGCGGAGGCACCGAACTGGTGCGCGCGCTGGAGCCACCAGAGCGTCCGAAGCGTCCGGAGCAGCCCGTCCCGGCGGCCGCCGGGCCGAAGCCGAAAAAGCCGGCCAAGCCGAAGAAGCCCGCCCCCGTCCCCGCGCCAGCGGCGCCCGTGCCCCGGCCGGGCCCCGCCATCCCCCGGCCCACCGCCACCACCAGCAGCAGCTCGTCAAGGAGTACCACCATGTCATCGGGCAACATCGTCGCCGCCGCCGAAGCGCTGCGTGACTACATCGGCGGGTTCGTCCCGCAGAACGCCGCCGACATGACCGCCTTCGTCGCTGACCTGCACGAGGTCTTCACCGCGCTCGACGAGTCGCTGTCCACCGTCAGCACCCGTCTCGGCGACGAGGAGCCGATGCACCCCGTCGTGGTCGACCACCTGGACGAGCTGCGCGGCATGGTCGGCTCCCTGACCGACTTCGCCGCCGAGGGCGGCCCGATCTTCCGCGCCGCACACGAAGCCGACCTGGAGCGCCTGGACAACCCCCGCCCCAACGAATCGAAGATGGACCACTCCCAGCAGTGAACGACGACTGGACGCGCCCGCTCCTGTTCGCGGGCGCCCTCTACGCGCTGGCCGGGATCGTGTCGATCACCGGCGGCGTCTCGCCCATGCAGCTGGCGTGGGTGACGGTCGCCGCAGCGGCCGGAGTCGTGGTCGCGCTCGCCGTGCGCGCGGCCAGCGTGGGCGCCATGACCTACGCCGTGGTGGTCATCATCACAGCCGGGGCGTGGCTGGCCTACACCGTGATCGACTCCCCCTGGACGTCGACGGCGATGACCGCCTGGGCGATCGCAACGTGCTCGCTAGGCCCGATCTACCCGGCGATGTGCATCTACCGCGCCCGGCTCGCCGCCCGCACCGCCGCCGAGCGGGAAGAGGCCGAACTGCGCAGGAACAGCAGCGAGTGGGTGCGGCTGTGGGCCCGCGCCGGCATCAAGGGGCTGACCGAGACGGGCCGCGAGGAGACCCGGGCCGGGCTGAAGATCTACATGGACCTGCCCGAGGACGGCAAGGTCGACGTCCTCGCCATGGAGCGGGCCTGCACCGCGGTGGAGATCGCCCACGGCAACCTCCGCCGTGGTGCCCTCCGCGTCGAAGAGGGCGATCTCGCTCATCAAGTCATCGTGCACGTCTCCGCGATCGACATACTCGCGGAGACGATCCCCATCCCCGACGACGTCACCCCACGCACCGGCAATGAGCCGCTCAGTATCGGCCGTCATGAGGACGCCGAAGAGACGCTGCTGAACCTGGACAAGCACTTGATGATCGCCGGCATCACCGATGCGGGGAAGTCGAACCTCATCAACGTGGTCATCAAGGAGACCGGCCGGATGGTGGACACCCTCATCTGGGTGATCGACCCCAAGGGCGGCCGGATGGCCGCCCCCTGGCTCCAGGCGTGGCTGGCCGGGCACGCGGACCGGCCCGTGATCGACTGGGTGGCCACCACCCCGGCCGAGTGGGACCTGATGCTCAACGTGGCCGAAGCGATCCGCCAAGCCCGCGCGAATGCCCGCATCGGCGGGGAGAAGGTCATCGCCTCGACGGCCTGCCCCCGGATCCTGATCATCATCGACGAGGTCGCCGACGTCGTCGCCTCCCGCGCCGCCCTCAAGCTGATCAAGCAGCTCGTGCGGAAGGGCCGCAGCGAGGAGATCAAGGTCGCGATGATCGGCCAGCGCGGCACGGTCACGATGTTCGGCGACGGCGACACGAAGTCGCAGATCGGCAGCGTGATCGGCCTCGGTGTCGGCCGGGTCTCCGACGGGCAAGCGATCTTCCCCGATGATCACACCATCGCTCGCAGCCTGGCGCGCATGCAGCACCCGGGCTGCATGTACGTGAAGGCCGGGCTGCTGTCACGGCCGATGCCGGCCAAGGCGTACCGCATCGAGTACAACCAGATCCCGGCGTTCTCCGTGGCCCTGGCCGACCTGCGCCCCGGGCTGGACGAGCTGTCGGCGGCCGCGGCCGGCGACACCTACGCCCAGCGCTGGGACTGGGAGCGCTGCTTCCATCTGGTCGGCGCACGTACCGGATCGGCGTCCACCGGCCCGGTGGCCACGCCCTACACCGGCGGTGGCGGGGGCGGCGGGGGCGGGCTGCCCGCTGGTCCCCCGGCCGACGACGCCGCGGTGTTCGCCGCCCTGACGGACGGCTTCGGCCCCACGGTGCCGCCGATCCTCACAGCCGTCGAAGGTCTCTTCGAGGCCCGCAACGCCGCCCGCCTGCACACGCGGCTCATCTTGGAGCAGATCCCACCCGGAGGCGGGGCCGGGCTGACCGCCCGGCGTCTGGGGATGCTCCTGGGCGCCCTCGGGGTCAGCCCCATCGAGGCGTGGGAGGAGCCGGACGGGACACGGGGCCGCGGGTACCGGCGCGAGGACCTGGCCGCCGCCCGCGCCCGGATCGAAGCCGGGGAGCCGGTGCCGGACGAGGTCTACGCCTGGCCCGGCCGACCGGATCGGACGACGTCGTGATCCGTGACCGGACCCGTGCGCGCCCACGGGTCAACACGTGTCGATCACACATCTTCTCCACGGATCAATTCGCACCCTGACCTGCACAAATCACACATGACACGGATCTCACGGGTACCGCCGACGCAGCGCCCGCACCCCCGCGGGGAGCACTCGGGCCCCGCTCAGCGGCAACCCGTGGATCCGTGGCGCACCCCCCGGCTCTCTCCCCATCGACCGAAGGACCCAGACGCCATGAGCCACCGCTCCCCCGCCGAGATCACCGGCTTACCTCTGCTGATCGCGTGGCTGGAGGTGGTCTTGATGGTCGGCGCGATCATGAGCACCCCGCTGCTGATGCGCGCCACCACCAGCTGGAGCGCCCTGGGCGGGGTGATGCTGCTGGCCCTCTTCAGCCTGGCCGTCACGGTCCCGCTCATCATGTACGCCGCCACCCGCTCGCCCCGCCCCACCGCCCTGCAGCTGATCGCCTACGGCTGCGCGGCCACCACGGCGATCGCGGTCCTCGTCCTGTAACCCCTCGCACGCGGAGAGCCCCCGCCCTTCCGAAGAAGGGCGGGGGCTCTCTGCTGTCGCTCCACCCGGTGATCAGTAGGACACCACCAGCCGGACATGCTGCTTGTCGATGGCGAGACCGTCCACCTGGTCGTCGGGCGTACCCGCCGGGTACACGGTGATGATCGGCTCGGCGTCCCGGTCACGGTTCCACGCGAGAATCTGCTCACTCAGCCGCGCCGCGAGCTCGGCGCCGACCGGGCCGTGGCCGACCGCGCCCAGCTCCCACCTGCCCGGGCTGCTGTTCTCGTTCCGGCGGCGGCTGAGGTAAGCCAGCGAGTTCCCCTCCACCAGGGCGGCGCTGCGTGACGCGACCGCGGGGAAGCACAGGTCGCTGTCGATCGCGGTGTCATCAGCGGCGAGGCGGCAGGTGCCCGGCTCGACGCCGGTCAGCCGCAGCCAGATCCCGTCGAAGGACTCCCCGCCGCCGACCGTCACCCCAGCCCAGACGGCCTCCTTCGGCTGCTCAAGCACCCCGTCGAGCGCGTCCACGTCGACCGCCTGGTCAGCGTCCCAGTACAGGGTGACCTGCCCGTCCGGGGCGATGTGCCCGGCGTGCTCCCCCTCCTGGCCGACCATGGGGACGAAGCCGCACAGCTGCACCGAGTCCGAAACCAGCCGCTCGCCCGCGCGGGCCAGGGCGACGCTGCGGGTCTGGCCGCGCCAGCGTAGAGGAGCCACCAGGCGCCCGCCGGGAGTCATCTGCTCCCACCAGGCGGGCGGGATGTCCCACACGCCCACCGTGGCGATGAGACGGTCGTAGGGGGCGTACTCGGCCGCGCCGAGCACGCCGTCCCGCGTGATCACCTTCACGTGGCCGTAGCCGGTCGTGTCCAGCGCCTGCCGGGCCTGCGCGGTCACCTCCGGGTCGATATCGACGGTGGTGACCTGCCCGTCGGGGCCCACCAGGTACGCCAGGAGCGCCGCGTTGTAGCCGGTGCCGGCGCCGATCTCCAGGACGCGGGCGCCGGGAATGACGCCGAGCTGGTCGAGCATCATGCCCACGACCAGGGGCAGCGACGCGCAGCTGAGAGCTGCGCCGCCATCGTTCCGCTTGGTGATCACGGCCTGGTCGGCGTACGCCTCCTCAAGGGAGACCTCAGGCACGAACGCGTGACGCGGCACCGTCCGCATGGCCTTCCCAACGAGGCCGAAGCGGGCGTGACCGGCATGCACGATGCGGTCGACCATACGGTCACGCAGCGCCTCAGGGGAGATGCTGGTGGTGGTCTTCATTGATCGTTATCCCTTCGTCGGAGGACCGCCGGGGAGAGAGGCAGGCGGATCCTAGCTCGTTCATCTCGCGGGTCGTGGGTGGTCAGAGTCATCAGCCGTTCAGCAGTAGGCAGGCATCCCACCCCGAGGAGGCGGACGCGTTCGAGGCGGTGGTGTGCTGGGCCAGCAGCACCCCCGCCGCCCCCTCCAGCAGGCCGTCACCGACCGGCAGCCCGTGCTGGCGCAGGCGGTACTCCAGGCCCTCCTGCAGGCGCGGCACGAGGCCGGCCAGTTTCCCGCCGTCGTCGGCGTCGGCGGCCGCGCGCCACGTGCTCAGGAGCAGGCCGGCCCAGCCGTGACACAGCGACGCATCCCCCAGCAGGGACAGCTGCTTGTCGTCGGCGACGCATCCGGCCAACGCCTCCTCAGCGTGGCGCTGCCGCTGCGGGTCGCCGACCGCCAGGGCGGCGAGCTGCTGGGCGCGGGCCATGCCCGGCGTGCCGTAGCACCAGGACGGCCGTTGCGGGCCGGGCTGCTGGACGGTGCCGCCGCGCCGTTCGGCCTGGGAGATCATCCCCGGCCACCACGCGTTTGCTCCGGTGCCGCAGCGCCACTGCTCCAGCCAGCAGCAGATCCGATCCATCGCCTCGGCCTGCCCCGCCACGGTGATGCCGCGTCGCATCGCGGTCGCCAGCAGCGCCAGCGGCCCGGCGATGCCGTGGGCGAGGCCGAGGTTGCCGTGACCGCCTGGCCAGCGCTGCGAGGGCTCTCCCCCGGCGGCGGAGCCGCACCACCAGCCGGGGAACGTCTCGCCGTCGACCGTCAGCGGTTCGGTCAGCCGCACCAGGTAGGCCAGGACGTCGCGCAGCTGCTCCCCGCCGCCGTGGCGGTGCAGCAGGTAGGCGCCGATGCCAGTCAGGCCGCTGATGAGATCGAACTCCCGCAGCTCCGGAAAACGGCCGTTTTTGATACGTGCGTGGGCGTGGGCCAGGCGGTGCCCGGTGATGGTGGCGACGTGGCCGTCCAGGACGGTCAGCACGTCCGTGTAGGCGGGCTGGTCGGCCGTGTGCAGGGTGAAGGCGACAGCGGGGGCACCCCGGTACAGGCCGCACACGGCGGGATCAGCGATCACGGGGTCACAGGTCATGGCCGCCGCCCACTCCCGGACGTTGTCCCACTCGCCGCAGCCGGCGCGGGCGCGCTCGATGTGCAGCAGGGCGATCCCCGCGGGGCCGGTGCCCAGTTCGTCGCCCCGTCCCGGGGCGGGCGGCTTCACCGTCCGTGCCCGGCGCGCACTCGCCAGGCGAGAGCGGCCTGCCGCGCCAGGCGCCGGCAGGTTCGCTCGCCTTCACGGTCGACGCCTACGGCCCTGTTGTGATGCATGTGCAGCAGCGACTCCAAGACGACGTCGGTGTCCGCGTCGACGGGCAGCTGCCCCCGGTAGGTGTGCAGCGCTGCCGTGCGGGCCTGCCACGCCGCGAGGACTTCCTGCGGCCAGTCGGGCGGCGCGCTGCGCACGACCAGGCTGATCGCCTCGTCGGCCACCGCCCGCCCGGCGGGGGTCTCGGCGCGGGCGGGCCGGACGGCGAACCAGTGCGTCGTGGCGCATGGATCACCGAGGAAGCCGTGCACGATGTCGACCATGTTCATCGCGGCCAGCGCGGCGGGGGTGACGGTCAGGTGCCGCAGCTGGGCCGCCACCAGGCGGGAGTCAGCGGCGAACACCTCCTCGGCCGCGTCCATGGCCGTGCCGTACCCGTAGCGGCCCACCTCGGGAAAGTAGGTGTCGAAGACCAGCCGCCCCGCCACCTCGGCGTCGCGTAGCTGCTGCGCCCAGTCCCCGACCGCCGCCGCGTACGCCGACCGGCGCTCACCGTCCGGGGTGCGCACCCGCAGCCGCAGGTGGGGGGTCTCGTTCGGGCTCCGGTAGCGCACGAACCAGTAGGGCGGCTCGTCGCCGAGGCTGGCCAGCAGAGCCGCCAGGTGGAAGGCGATGAGCTCGTTGTACCGCTCGGGATGGGTGTAGAGCTTCGCGTACAGCCAGGCGGCTCCGGCGCTGCCCGGCGCCTGCCCGTCGCGGTTACGCACCTGAACCAGCGGGCCACGCAACGGAGAGGGGACGCCCCGGTGCGTCGCCACGAGCGGCACAGCGATCTCGTGGACGTGCCCGCCGCACCAGTCGAACCGTGACGCGGCCGCGGTCTCCACGAGCACGGCGTGCCCGTGGCGTTTGAGGTGCGCGCGCAGCAGGTGGATGTGGAACGGCTCCTCCAGGTTCAGCCGCAGGCTGCGGTCGTCCTCGCGCAGCTCCACGGTGGCCGGGCAGTGCCAGCGCATCCGCCACTCCTGCAGGGCCTGGCGCAGCTCCTCGTCGTAGCCGCTCTTGCCGAGGGGCAGGTCCTCGGCGGTGAGCCGCCAGCGGGCCGTGTGCAGGACGGTGTGCCCGTACCGCACCCGCGGAAGGTACGGCAGTCCGTAGGCGAGTCCCCAGTCGAACTCGGTCCACGCGGCGCCGAACGCGCGCGGCAGGTGAGCCAGAAACCGGGCCAGTGGGGCGGGCTGCTTGTTCAGCGCCAGCGCGGAGAACACCTGCGGCTCGATCACCCGCCCCTGCGACAGGCTGACCAGGTGCAGGCGGTCGCGGGTCGCGATGATGCCCAGGTCCTCCACCGCGATCGACGTCTCGTCAGGGCCGCGGTGCTCCCCGAGGGGCAGCACCTGAGGCAGGTACCGCGGGACGCGGCAGATGTTCTCGGCGTGCGGGTACAGCGGCGGGAACGACAGCTGCGCCGACGCGGCGCCCACGGTCGCGGCGGGGACGGCCTGGTAGACCTGCTCTAGGCCGGATCCGGCGGCGGCGAGCGTGAAGCGCGAGGTGAGGGTGCCCGCGCTGCGGGCCGGGGAGACGGTGAGGGTGAAGTCACCGCGCTCCAGCGCCTGCAGGCTGTCGGCGTGGACGCGGGCGGCCAGCTCCACATGGGGCGGAATGGAGCGCTCATCGAGGAGGCCACCGCTCAGGTCGTGGATGTCCTGCTCGGTGAGGATGATCTCTGAGCTGGAGGTCACCGTCGCGCGCCACGCCAGCGCCAGGAGCTGCTCGTCGCGCTTCGACGGGGTGAGCACCGGCACGGAGAAGACGCTGCCCGGGTACCCGGCCGGGTAGCCGAGCCCAGCGTCGGGATTGATGACCTCCGTGAGCGGTACCAGGGCGCCGGTGCCGTAGCGGTCCACGAACGCCGTGTGGAAGGTGCGCCACGTCGCCTCCCCCTCCGGTTGCCGGGTCAGGCGCAGCAGCGCGCTGGCGGCCCGCTCCATTTCCCGGACCACCCCGCGGGGCAGCTGCATCGTGCAGTCCAGGCGCAGGTCCACCGCGAGCGGGGTGCGGCCGGCAGGGGACAGCTCACGCATGCGGCGGGTGAGCGTCTCGTACGCCTGCCGCTGCCCGCTGCGGGTGGTCTCGTGGTTGTGGTCGCGCACCTGCGCCTGGATGACCTCCAGATCGCCCAGCAGCGGCGCGATGGGCGTGGCCACCGCCGCCGCTTCGTGGAGCCGGTCAATCACCCAGGCCAACGGGTCGGTGACCGTCAGCGGGGCCCGCAGGGACGTGAGCAGAAAGCCCTGCTGCACGAGCGTGGTGAGCACGACCCGGATCAGGGGCTGACCGGCGTCGGGGAAGGTCTCGGTCAGCTTGAGGGCCAGGTCAGCGAACCGGATGGGCGACGCCGACGCGGCCCGGATCGCTTCGATCTCACTGCCGTAGCGGATCGTTGCCCGGTTCGGGCCGTGCGGCACTTCGAGCCGCTCCCCGCCACGGCGGGTGGCGAGGTTGTTGAACACGACGTCGAGGCGCTCCAGCAGTTCCGGACACGCCTCCAGGCGCTCGACGATGTCGCCCAGCCACTGGGCGTCGACGCGGACCGCGCTTCGGTGATCCTCACCCCAGCGCACCACGGCGGCTGATCCCAAGGTCACGTGAGCCACCCCGGCGAAGAGACCGAAGGGCGTGGGCCGGCCGGAGGCGCGCAGCAGGTAGCGGGCCGTGGCCTCCGCCGCGCGGCGCACCTGCTTGGCCCGCACCGGCCGGCCGGTGCGCACGGCGTCGACGCAGTCAGCGAGGTGGCGGCTGGCCTGCTGGATCGCGTCAGCCAGGTCAGGCTGGGACCACACCTGATACAGCCACGCGCGGCACGCGTCGGTGTCGCCCGGGTCGGGCCAGACGGTGGGGGTGTGGCTCAGCGCCATGGCCGCTGCTCGAAGCAGCGCAACGCCATCGTGCCGGTAGAGCGGCGAGCTGAGGGAGGGCATCATTCCTCCGGCCGGTCGGGATCGAAGTCGGGAACGGGGCAGGGCCGCGGGGCCGGGATGTCCCGGCCCCGCGGCGTCGCCAGCTAGTTGCTGGTGCAGGAGGAGGCGCAGCTGGCCGCGCATCCGTCGTCGGTGCCGCAGGGCGCGATCGGGGTGCCCGGGGCGACGTCGACGATGACGCGCAGGTCCAGCGTGCTCAGGGCGGCGGGCGGCGGGGGGAGTGTGGTCGCGATCATGGCGAGACCTCCAGGGGTAGTTGCTTAGCGTCATGAGACATGACAGCTAGTTGACACCCGAATTGCACGCCTCTCGCGTGGCCAGGTCAATGACACTTTGGCCGTCGCGAGAATGGAAGTATCAACGAGAGCCGTTTACCGACGTCAAACGGCATTTGGAAACGTGAAAGCTTTGCTACAACATGATCCGGCGGGAGCCTGTCAAGGTCTCTACGGCAGGAATCTTGGAGCTAAGACTGACATGAATGAGCCCTGCACCCGTAGCCTGATGGTGTCGAGTCATCAAGGTTCAGGAGATGCAGGGCTATGTCAGAAACTAGCATGCAAACGGGCCTTGCCCAACGGCTTCACTCCATTCGGAAAAGGCACGGCCTCACCCAGAGGGAACTCGCCGACCTCTCCGGAGTGTCGAAGTCCCTCATCAGCAAAATCGAGCAGGGAGTGGTGACAGAGCCTCAGATGGCCACCGTTCACAAGGTGGCCCGCGCGCTGCGCATGAACACCAGCACACTCCTCAACGGCGCCCCTCAAACCGAGGAGGAGGAGCCGCCGATCGACACCGGTGTGTGGGAGCCGGTCGAACGCGCTCTGCACGGCAAAATGCCCGCTCCGCAAGAGGCGCCGTCTCTCCCCGAAGTACGAGCCCAGATCGACGGCCTCAAGCCGCTGCTCGCCGCCAACCGGTACGGAGAGGTCGCGGCACTGCTCCCCACCCTGATCCGCGACGTCGACGCCCTCGGCGGCGAAGGGCGCGCGGTGCGCTCCCGGCTCTTCAACATCACGGGCTGGCTGTGCGTCCAGTTACGCCGGTGGGAGCGCGCGGAGGCGCCGATACGGCTGGCCATAGACGCAGCCGAGGATCGCCTCGACGCTGCCGCCTCCGCCGCCACCCTCGCGTGGATGTACCTCCGCATGGGCCGGCTGACCGAGGCCCGCGAGCTGGCGACGCGGTGGGCCGACGACATCGAGCCCAGGTTCTCGCGCGCCTCCGCCGCTGAGCTGGCCATGTGGGGGCGGCTGCTCATCAGCGTCAGCAGCGCGGCCGTGCGCGACAACCGGCCCGGCGAGGCCGAGGACGCCATCCGCCTCGCGCGGGCCGCCGCCGTCCGGATCGGTCGCGAGGTCGAGTCCGACAGCTCTACCCACCGCACGTTCGGTCCGGTCACCGTGGCGATGGTCGTCGCCGAGAACGCCGGGATCATCGACCACTACGACAAGGTTCTCTCAATCGCCGACCGCATTCCGGGCAACCTTCTTAATGGCGATTCAGCAGGCCGAAACCGTCATCGTTTGGATGTTGCGATGGCGCTACACGCTACTGGTAAGCCCGCAGAGGCAATGGCCGTATTGGAGGACATTTACCGCACTTCCCCTGAATGGCTGGTCGCTCAGAAGTACGCTCGGCAGATCCTGGCTGGTCTGCTCATGCGCCGCCGTACACTCCCAGCGAGCACACGGCACCTCGCTGACGCCCTCCGCGTCCCCTACTAATTGACCTGCGGAAATGGCACGTCATTGATACTTTCGCAGAGCCGTCAGCGAAAGTGTCAATGACGTGCCGTAATTGACGCCCTACGGTCTTGGCTATGTCTCTCCAGCTTCCTTGCATCACAGAAGCGGAGCGCAGGAGCCCGGCCTTACGGATGGCTCTGCGCCTCGCCGCAGCGCTGTCCAAAATGCACCAGATAACCGCCGACGTGCAGCCGTACTACCTGGATCGGGGCGAGGTCCTCGTGTCCGTCTGGGTGGGGTTGGTGGTCCGCTGCGACGGACACCACTACCAGTGGGACGCGCCCCAGAGCAGGCGCCGCAAGCACGGCTGGCGCACAACGTCCGAGCGCAGGCCCGGCCGAGCCGCGAAGCGCCTGGCCGCCCACTACGCCATGCTCCGCCGCCAGACCATGACGACCCTGGTCCGAGAAGGCTCCCTGCTGTCGAGCGTGCTTCTGGACCAGCTCCTCAACGAAGGCCACTGGCAGGTCCACCCGCCCCCAAGTGGTGATCCCGCTGACTCTTCTCCCGCCGCGGGATCACCGCAGGACCTGCCATTCCGAGTGACCCCGGGGCTCCCGCCGATGGCGCCCCGGGGTCACACCCTCACCCGAGAAGGAGCTGACGACCGTGCCTCCTGAGACCTCCCCAGTCCCTCACCAGGACACGCCGGCAGCTGCCGCGATCCGTTTCCTCCAGCGCGAGCTCTCCGAGCACGGCATCTCCCCCACGCTCGTCTACGAGGACGGCCTGCCGCAGCTGCGTGTCCCCAACCTCGTCGTGTGGATCGACGCGGAGGCGGCGAACTTCTTCTGGTCCTCCTGCTCCGGAGCCGACCGCGCCGAGCGGAACCCGAGCACCTACCCGGTAAGGGCCGCGCGTCGGATCACTATGCGCTTGCGTCCGTTCAACGTCGACAACCACACGGCGGCGGCGCGATAAGACCAGCGTGACGGCCTGCGGACCCTACTCCCGGGTCGCCACGCTGTTCCACTCCCGTGCGCCTATCGCGCGGGATCGGCGCAGGCCCGTTTGGGCGGCCCTCGGCGGGCCTGCGCCTCGCTCCCGGCAGGCCGGTTCAGAGATCCCGCCCCTCCTTGATCCTTTTCAGGATCCTGGCGGCCACCGTGGAGCCGTACCCCAGTTCGGCCCTGATCAGCGCCGCCGCGTTCCGGCGGCTCTCCTTCAACGCCTCACGAAGTCGCCCCTCCAGCTCCGGGCTCAACGGGGGCACCTCAACCGGCCGCTCATTGTCCTTCTGCCGATGGCAGGCGTTACACAAAGTCTGGAGGTTGCGCATCCTCCACTTCCCGCCGTCCCTCACGGCAAGGATGTGGCTCAGGGTCGCCCCGTCGGGCAGTTCCCGGCCGAGGTCGGGAACGCACTGGCGACCGCACAGCTGACACACCCACCGGTCACGCTCGAAGACGGCGCTGCGGAGCTTCCGGTGAACAGCTGCGCTTATGCCTCGCTTCGCCTGCCGATTGCGACAGTTCTTAGCCCCGCAGATGACCTGAGTGTCCTCGGCCGGGATGAAACGCTCCCCGCAGTGAGGACATGTTCGTTTCTCCTCTTCGAGGGACTCGCCCATGTTCCCCAGTATGGCCAAGCCGCGGCGCGGCAGCTCGCTGTTCGCTCCTCGGGGGCGACCGGCACGCCTGGGCCGGGTGAGGCTTCCCGAACGCGCGAAAGCCCCCGCCGCCCCGAAGGGCAGCGGGGGCTCCGAGTCCGCGGACTTACCGGCCGGCCTCCTGCGGCGGCACACCCGGGGTCTCCTCCTGCGGCGGCACGTCGGGGGTCTGCTCCTGCGGCGGCACGCCCGGGTTCTCCTCCTGCGGCGCCGGCGGGTACTCGGCGTCCAGGCCCTCCAGGGTCGCGACACGAGCCTCCAGCGGCCCCAGATCCACGTTGGGGTTCTCCGCCTTGATCTTCGCCAGGTCGGCGCGGATACCCTCCGTCAGGTCGCCGAGACGCTTCACCAGGGCGTCGATTCTCTCCTGCATAGTCATGATCAAATCTGCCTTTCCGTGTAGACGAGACTGCTCCCACTCGATGCGAGACAGCCGCTTATGGATGCCTTCGAGGTCCTGCGCGAGGTGGAGGAGCCTGCTCCAGAAGCCCATCCGGCCCACCCCTAAGCCGCGAGGCTGAAAGCGTTCTTGGGCTTGCTGGTCTGCCGGATGAACACAGCGACTCCGAGCCCGACGAAGGTCATGATCGCCCCGGTCTGCTCCGGCCGGGCCTCCCAGCCGAACGTGATCGCCAGCGACAGCGCCGCCTGCACCGCGCCGAGGATCGCCGCCTTGATGGACCCGCCGTTGTCGATGCTCTTCGTGGCCAGCGCCACCCACACACCGGCGAGGGCGAGGATCAACGCGTTGACCACGGCAACGTGAGCGTCTGACCACGGCAGGAAGAACGCGGCGGCCAGCTGCACGCCAGAGGCGGCGAGGCTGGCCCACAGCGCCGGTTCACCAGTGAGTTCTGAGTTGCTGTTCATGGGCCTCTCCTGAGGGAGTTCGGGCGCCCGGGCGCGGGCATGAAAAAACCCCGGCCGACCGGCTCGGGGCGTCAGGGGATTCCGCCGCGGTGGCGGATCGCAGGAGCGTTCGACGATGAGCTCCTGGCGGTGCGGGTCGACGCGTCTCATCAGCGTCTGCAGCAGGGCCGCCTCGATCACGTCGCCTTCTTGGGAGACTTCCACGACCAGGTTGACTCCCACGTCGCCTCATCCACGCGGCCGGTGTCCGGCAGGCCGACCGCGCGCTGCCAGCTGCGGCACACGCTCCGGGACTGCTCGCCGTACCAGCCGTCCGCGTCGATCTTCCAGCCGCGACGGACGAGCCGCTCCTGCCACGCGCGCACGTCGGCGCCCTGCATCATCGGGTCCTTCAGCTGCAAGACCCGGCCCGGCCACAGCGCGACGCCGTCCCGGATCACGACCTTGATGGGCTTGTCCGCGGGCTTCGACGGCTCGCCCTTCGCGTACTCGCGCACCAGGTCCAGGAAGTGATCCCACGGGAAGCTGGGGCCCGGGTCGTGGTGGTCGGTGCGCCGGTAGGCCTTGGACACGTCGACGTGGCCGACGAGGCCCTTCTTGCCCGCCTTCAGCTCCGCGACCGTCAGGTGCTTGATCGGGATGTCGTACTGCTTGCACCAGGCCGCGACCACCCGAGCCGCCTGCTTGAGCATGGCCCGCGAGTAGGTGTCGAGCCACTGCTCCCGGGTCTGCCGGGCGAAACCGGCCATCTCCAGCTGCAGCCCGTCATGGTTGCAGCCGGGGGCAGCCCACGCGGTATCGGAGTCGGCCACGCAGCGCACCGCGCTGTTGGAGTCCACGCACACGTGAGCACTGGCCGGGCGTGCCATGGTGGCGAACATCCTCGCGCAGTCCTCCGCCGTGGTGGTCGTCTCCGACCACTCCATGTCGTGCACGACGACGACGCGGATCTTGCCGGTACGGCCCCGGTGGTAGTGCCTGGCCTGGATAGCCTTCATACGTCAGCTCCTTCATCCGTCGTCTTGCAGTCGCTGGATCTCCGCTTTCGCCATCGCCAGATCAGCGCGGAGCTCGGACACGCGCTCGACGAGGGCGAGGATCTGGCGCTGATGGTCGGCCAACTCGGCTTTGAGCGTCGCATTCTCAGATTTCGCGATCTCCAGTTCCGCTCGGAGCATGCTGACAATGCGGTCAGCGGTCTCCACGGCGACCGAGTCCGTGCCCCGGTCCAGTTGCCGCAGCTCGCTGCGACGCCGGGTGAGGGAGATGACGGCCTGGACGATGGTGCCGCCGGCGGCGACCTGAGCGATGGAGACAGCGACTTCACCCCAGTTCACTCGTCCTCCGCGTGCGCGTCGTGCGCGTCGTGCTGGCGGCCGGCGATGCGCGCATGCCGCATGATGATCTTCACCTTGATCAGGCAGCCGACCCCCAGGGCGGCGGACAGGATGGCGGCCGCGAGACCGCCCATGCCCAGGCCAGCGGCGACGGTGAGCGAGTAGAAGAAGTAGGCGCCGCTCATCATCCACAGGCCGGGGATCTCCATCGTGCTCCGGCCCCAGTACAACCCGTACAACTTGAGGATGCCGCCGGTGGCCAGCATCAGACCCCACAGGTGCGCCACCACCGTGGCGCTCGCGTGCAGGCTCAGGGTCATGCCCTGCGAGACATCGTCGCCGAGGATCGCGCCCAGGCCGCCCAGCACAACAGCGCCGCCGGACGCGGCGGTCCCGAACGGGTTGTGGCGCAGGTGCTCACGCCGATCGCGTTTCATACTCCACCTCACGTCTTCAGGTGGCCAGAAGCGGCCACGCGAGCCCGCCAACTAAACGGGCGTCATACGCGTCTGACACGCATCCCCTTGAGTCTGGAGATGTCGTGACCTATCCCCCGCAGGGCCCACAGCCCCGGCCGGGCCACCAGCACCCGCAGCCCCCTCAGCAGCAGCCCTACGGGCACGTGCAGGGCCCGCCGCACGGGTACCCGCCCCCATACGGCCACCCCGGGTACGGCGGCCACCAGCCGCCCCCGCCGCCGTCGAGCAGCAAGGGCTTCCTCATCGGGATCATCACCGCCGTGTCTCTGACGGTCGTGGCGGCCGTCATCGGCACCATCGTGCTGGTAAGCAGCACGACCAGCGGGGACAGCCAGCTGCGCACGGCCCCCGACACCGGGCAGCGCTTCCTCGCCCCGCCGCCCACCGAAGCCGGGCAGCCCGCAGACGCCGGGCAGAGCCTCGCGGACCCTCCTGCCGAACAGCAGGGCCAGGTCGCGAAGGTCGGGGAGACCATCACCGTCAAGGGGATGAAGCCCGGCGTCGAAGTGGCCGTCACCCTCAACCGGGTGATCGACAACGCCACGTCGACGAACCAGTACCTGCAGCCCGACCCCGGCACCCGCTACGTCGCCGTCGAGCTGACCCTGAAGAACATGGGCCAGCAGGTCTACACCGACTCGCCGATCATGGGCGCCGACCTGATCGACACCGAAGGCCAGCAGCACCGCACCACGCTGATGAGCGACGTCAAGGAAGGCGTGCCCTTCAGCGGCTCGATCACCGTCTCCCCCGGCGACTCGCGGAAGGGCCTCATCGTGTTCAAGGTCCCCACCAACGCGAAGCCCGCGAAGCTGCAGTTCGGCGTCATGCTGAGCCGCGATAAGGGCGAATGGACGCTGTCGTGAACGGGTGCCGGAAGTCGTCGACTTCCGGCACCCGTCCCCCCTGCCGGAGATCCGGCGCCCCCGTGGCGCCGGTGACGCCTCACGGAGCGGGCGAGTACCCGATGTTCTCCTCGACGTACTCCATGACCAGGGTGGAGCAGTAGCGAACCCTGGTCGTGCTGGCGGTGGAGACCTGCTGCGCCCACTCCAGGCCGAAGTCACCGATCGTGTCCTCAGTGAACAGCAGGCCGCGGATGTAGAGCGTCGAGTCGGTGGACGAGCCGATGCCGCCATAGACGGCGGTGTTGGTGTCACCGGCGGACCAGTTGAACGTACCCATGCGCAGCGCGTTCTCGTCCGCGGCGCCGGCGTTGGGGCCGAGCGCGAAGAAGTCGAACCGCGAGCCGGACGGCAGAGTGAAGCTGAACTTGAAGTCGGCGCCCGCGGCCGAGCGGTACTTGATACGGCCCACCACCTCGTAGACGCCCCACGGGTCGGGGATCAGCTTCAGGTGGCTGTCCGGGCTGAGCGTGGTGGTGCTCGGCCTGCTCTCGTCGATGGTCTTCATAACGCGGGTCATGCTCATCACCTATCTGGGAGAAGGGCTTCTTACCTGGTGTCACCCGATGCCGCTGGGAGCGGCGTCGGGCCCTGTCGGCGCGTGACCGCGCAGGGAGTCGAGCTCAGCGCGCACCTGGTGAAGCTCGGTGCGCAGCTGGTCGCGTTCGGCGCGGGCCTGGTCGCGTTCGGCGGTCAGGTCATCCGTCAGGGCTCGTAGCTGGGCGACCTGGTCGAGTGCCGCGTTGCGCTGCGCGGCGCGGTAGTCGCCGTAGCGCTCCAGGTCGATCGTTTTGTGGTCATCCACCTGCGGCGCTCCTCGCCTCGTTCATCCGGTACGCCAGCGTCACCATGCGCTCCTGGGCGACGGTCCTGGCCCAGGTCGCGTGCTCGTCGGCCGCGCGCACGGCCGCGCTGTCGACGCGGCCCACCATGTCGGCGCGGATCCGGTCGAGCAGCGTGCCGCTCGCGCGGGCCGCCCGGCCCGCCACGGCCAGCGCCGAAGCCGTGGTGATGGTCCTGGTCTTCTTGAACTGGCGCAGCTGGTCGCGGGCCATCTCCCGGGCCGCGTCGGCGGTCATCTCGAAGGGGTTGCGCGCGGCCTCGTGCGCGCGGCCTTCGAGGCGGGCCACCTCCGCTATGTACGGCGCGTAGATCAGGTGGTCCCACAGCGCATCCACCTCGGCCGGGTCGTCCAGGTCGTAGCCGTAGGTCGCAGCCCAGTCGTTGATCATGCCCGCCGGGTACGACACCGAGTAGGTTCCGTCCGACGCGTACGCCGCCGGTACGTTGTAGATCAGCAACCAGCGGTCCCCGTCCGGCTGGACGTCGGCGTGCACATCAACCAGGGCCCATGTCTCGATCATTCGACCTTCCCGAACCAATTAATGTGATCCGCCCCCGCGCTGAGACCCGGTCCTCCCCAGCTCCACGAAAAGCTGCTTGGACCGACGCCGCCGAGGTTGAACGCCGCGTTATTTCCAGACCTCACCGCGACCGCCGGGTACGGGGTGCCGCTGTACGTGACCCCGTAGAACACGGTCCCGCCCGTCCCAGAGGTGGCGACCTTCCCGGCGACCACCGCCGAGTCGCTGTTACCGACCCCGAGCCTGCCCCTGAGGTGGACGCCGCCCCCCACTAGGTGCACGTTTTGCCCTGTGACGAACGCGTTGTGGCTCGACGACACGGTGACGTCTCCACCTGAGGCGTTCACGGTGCCCGTCTTCGCCCCGAGATCGAAGTGACCCAGCTCGCTGAGCATCAGCCGGGCCTCCGGGATGGGGCCGTCGCCGTTGCGCAGGTAGCAGAACCCGCTCCCCAAGAAGAGCTCACCTCGCCGGGAGTTCAGGCCGACGCCCGTGCGGATCCGCAGCTCAGCTTCGTTGCTGAAGGACGGCGGCGCCGAGATCGTCGTCTCGTTCGTACCGGAGGACGGGTAGAACTTGATCTGCGGGTCCGTGCTGCCGTGCGGGTTGACCACGATCCGGCGGCCCGCCGCAGCCGACCGCACCTCGCCGGTGAGGGTGGCCGTGCCGCTCGCGGCCTCGATGTTCACCGTCTCGGTGGTGCCGCTGCTGTACGCCCTGATGCCGGCCGCGTCCAGTACGACCCGGGAGCCGGACGCGGCCGTCTGCAGGGTGAACGTGCCGTTCGGGGTGATCGACACCGTCTGCGCGCTGCTGGAGTTGAACGCGCGGAATCCGGTGGTGGCGTCCAGCTCGATGCGGGCCCCGGACGCGGCCGTCCTCAGGGTGAACGAGCCGTCGTTGAGCAGCGACACGAGTTCGATGCCGCCGCCGTTGTAGCCGTGCAGGCCGGTGGCGTTGAGCTCCACCCGCTGCCCGGACGACGCGGTGCGGATGCTGGCGCCGATCAGCCAGTTCGACGAGATCGTCCCGGCCGTGACCTTGCTGACGGTGAGATCGCTGATGTGCGCGGAGTCGACCAGCAGCGCCGTTGCGCTCGCGGCCGCCGACGCCGCCGACCGGTTGCCCGCCATATCCACCGCGATGACCCGCACCCACCGGGTGGTCGTTTCCGCCACCTCGACCGTGCCCACGGCGGCGATCTCCGCCTGCATCATCCCCGCGGTGGCCGCCATCTGGCCCTTGAGCGTCGTCTCGTCCGCGCTGAAGCCCGCCGTGTCGCCGACGTGGATCTCCAGGTGGGACAGGTCGAGTTCGAGGTTATGGGTGCCGCCGGTGGCCTTGCCGAGCTCGTGCCGCACCTGCAGGGCGAGTGAGGATCCGGCCACCACGGGGGCGGCCGGCGTGCTGGGCGGGATCGTGTCGGGGTGCGCGGTCGCCGTCTCGGTCACGCTCCACTCGCCCGCGTTGCCCGACATGTCGATGGCGCGGATCTGGAAGTCGTAGGCCACGCCCGGCGACAGGTCGCCGATGACGGTCTGGGTGTCGCCCCACGCGGCGTACGCCGTCCGCCAGCCGGTCGCTGGAGACACGTCGTAGCGGATCTCGTAGTGGTCGCCGTCGAGGACGGTGCTGCCGTCCGCGTTGAGCGGCTCGTCCCAGCTCAGCTGGATGGTCGCTCGGGTGCCGCCGAGCGCATCGAGATAAACGCCCGTTTGAAACGGCAGCAGCCAGGAGACGGTGCCGGGCACGGTCGCGTCCGGGATCGGCCGCGGTCCGACCGGCTCGCCCCCCGAGGTGAGAGCCCGGTGAAGCTCGCCGACGACGACGGACGTGGCGCCGCTCTCCCACAGCACGTGCGGGGTGAGGTCCATCCAGGTGCCGTCCTGGTGTCGGCAGGCGACCGTCATGCCCTGCGCGACCGGCCAGCTGCTCTCGACCGCGCGTAGCCGGATGGGATTGATCCGCTGGCCCCGGTAGATGATCTCGTTGTCGGTGTCGTACAGGCCGGAGTCGGGGTCGTACACCCACACCCAGTCGCCCGGCACGAACGCGCCGCGGATGTCGTAGTCGGCCGCGCTGAGCCGCATCGCGTCGCGGGTGCCGCTGAACCTGTTGAGCTGCAACTGGGCGCGGGCCTGCGCGTTGCCGGTCGCCGTCCCGGACTCCGAGACCAGGCGGGTGCGCCGTACCGGCTGCCCGCGCAGATCCAGGTACGGGTTCGACAGGATGCTCACCGCCGCGGTAGCCACCGACGCGCCCTCGCCCTCGGCCAGCAGCACCACCCGGGACGTCCAGTCCTCCACGTCCCGGGCGAGCGCCATGTCCCCGGGCAGGCCCGTCAGCGCCATGTCCGGCCCGGCCGCGCCCTCACGGACGATGACGCAGGTCGGCGTGGTCTTGAAGAGGCTCGCAGGCGGGCCCGCGTCGAGGGTGCCGTTGCCGTTGACGCGCCAGTCGCATCCCATCGTCGAACACACGTAGTCGATCGCCTGGCGGCGCGACTGCCACTGGTGGCGGCCGGTGTAGGTGCCGGCCGCGCTGTGCAGGACGCCTTCCACCACGGCCGTCGACGAGCCGAGCAGGGCGCGGATTGCGTTGGGGAAGGTCGCGCCGTTGACCTGGACGGCCGTCTCCAGCACCTCGCCCTTGTCGTCGGAGTCGCCCAGCCAGACGGCCATCCCCTGCCCGCGGATGGCCTTGCGGCGCTCGGACTCCCGGCCGGTGAGCACGCCGACGTAGCGGGCCATGCTGAGCAGCTCGTCCTGGTACTCGGCCACGGTGACCCGGCCCGGGACGAGCGCGAGATGGCTGAAAAACTGCAGCCGGTCGAGGACCTCGCGCGGCGTCTCCTCGCTCAGCTGGACGCCCCAGGAGCCGAGCCCCATCAACACCTCGGTCACGGCCATCCGGTCACCTCCTCACGGCGGCGGTGGTCTCCGGCAACGCGCCGATGTACTGGTCTCGCAGGTGGATGGCCGTGTCGCCGGGCGCGGCCGCGGAGCCGCCGACGACGGTGCCGAGGTAGAAGTCCATCGCCGTCGCCGCGGGCCGCGTCATGCCGCCGCTGGCGTGCGGGGTGAAGTGCCTGGCGCTGCCCGCCGTCACCCGGTTGCCGTCAACGTCGTCGCTGGCGCGCACCACGTACGACGTGCCGTCCGTCAGCGTCTCCGCGGTGGCCAGGTAGACGCTGAGGGGACCGGCGTCTCCGCGCTGCAGGTACCCCTCCACCGTGCGGGATCCGCGCCGCAACGTCAGGTCCAGGACAGTCCGGCCGACCGGGGAGCGGTGCTCGACCAGCCGGAGAATCACCTGCTCGGGCTCGTTGCGCAGCACCGTCGCCGACTCGAACCGGGCGATCTGCGTGCCGCCGACGTCGACCCACCAGGCGCGCGGCCGCCACACCCCGCCGGTGTACGACGCCACCTCGATGCTGCCGCCGACCGCCAGGGGCCGCACCCGCACCAGGCCGTTCGACACCTCCCAGGCCGCCGCGTCCACCCGGTAGCCGGTGCCCACCCGCTCGTACCCGGCCGACAGGATCCGGGCCCGGCCGCGCAGGTAGTCGCCGACCGCGCACCCCCACCGTGGCGACACCCCGGCCGGCACGCCGCGGTACACCGTCATCGGCCCGTCCGTGGTGGCGCGCGTCATCGTGCCCGGCAGGGTCGCGCCGGTGTGCAAGGCGTAGTGGCCGGGCGGCGGCGCATGCCACCGCTCCCCCGACAGGGCATGGTCGTTCGCTCGGCGGGCGCCGGTCAGCCGGGACTCCAAGTCGATGTCGCTGTCGGCGCCGTGCCGCCGCATCGACACCTTCCAGGTGACCCACGCCACCCCCTGACCGGCGCGGTCGGTGTAGTCGGCCGACGCCGTGGTGATCGTGTAGAAGCCGTTGCGTTCCGGCTTCTGCGTCCACCGGGCGGGCACGAGAGCCCCGACCAGGCCGAGCGCTCCTTCCATGCGCTCGAGTAACTCCGTCCTGGAGACGAGGCCCACCACCTCCTTGCCTTCCAGGCTCATCGTCCGGCCGTCGCCGGTCACGTTCTCCGCCAGGCTGTAGGTCTCCCGCAGGGTGAGCCGGCCGAGAAGCAGGTCGCTGCCGCTCACGCGTACACCTCCCGGTCCAGGTTCCGCAGCCCGTCGCGCAGCTGCACCAGCAGGGTCCGGTAGGCGTCCGGCCGGGCCGGGTCGAGCACCCCCTCGACCTGCATCACCAGGTCGCCCTGGACCGTCACGCCGCTGCCGGCACCCGCGCCGGCGGCTGCTCCGACGCCGCCCGCCGCGGTGCCGAACGCCGCCCCGAGCGAGGGGAGGGCAGGCACCGAGAACGCAGACGCGACCCCGGCCATGCGCTCAGCGGCGGCGGCCACCATCGGCTCACCCGCGGTCATGCCGACCGCCAGACCCGCCGGGAGTTCCTTTCCGAGCGCGGCGAAAACCTTACTCGGGCTGGCAATTCCAAGAATGCTTCGCAGCCAATTCACCATGTTGGAGAACAGATTTCCGACCATGCCAATGAATGAATTCCATGTGTTTACGAATCCATTCCATAAGCCTATGACCATGTTATGGCCGATGGTTCCGAGTTCTCCGCCGAGATTGCCGAAGATGCCCATGATGGTGCCGGGCAGGCCCCGCAGCCAGTTGATCAGGTCGTTGGCTCGGCCGATCGCGGAGTCCTTCATCTCGTTGAACCAGTTACCCACGCGACCAGCGAGAACGTTGAGGCCGTTGACCGCGTCCAGGACCTTGCCGGGGAGGCTGCGCAGCCAGTTGACGAGATCGTTCGCCACGTCGATTGACCGGTTCTTCATGTCGTTGAACCATGCGGCGACTTTCCCGGGAATCGATGCGAGCCCGTTGATCGCATCTATGATCCACTGGACGGCCTTGTCGAACCACTCTCTCAGCGAGTTCGCAAGATCCGGAATGATCGAATGGCCCACCAGAACGTCATAAAGCCACTGAAAGAAACTGACAATTTGATCAACGACCCATTTGAATCGTTCGGCCAGCCATTGAATTACCGGCGTGATCGCTGAAACGATTTTCGTGGCGAGTTCGACGATCCACTGGATCAGCTGGCCCAGCGCCGGGATGACGTACTGCAGCACCGTCGCGACCAGCTGCACCAGCCACTGCACCAGCGGCATCAGCGCGACGATCAGATCCGCGACGACCTGGATGATCGGCATCAGCGCGCCCAGAAGCCCGCCGAACGCTTCGACGATCATGACGACGACCGGCACCAGGGCCTGGATCAGCGACGTCAGCACTGGCAGGATCGCGGTGATCAGCGGCGCGAACGCCACCAGCAACTCACCCACGATGGCGACGATCGGCGTCACCACAGGCAGCAGCGACACGAACGCCTGCACGAGGGTGATCAGCGACGGCGCGAGCGCCGTCAGCGCCGTGAGCAGCGCGGTACCGACCTGCTGCACCACCTGCATGAGCAGCGGGATCAGCGGGGTGATCGCCGCCACCAGCATGCTGAGGGCCTGCACGAGGATCTGCCCCAGCTGAGCGGCCACCTGCGCGGCGAGGGTGATCAGCGGCGCGATGACCGGCAGCAGGCTGGAGATCGCCGTCACCAGCTGCACGATGAACGGGGCGAGCACCGTCAGCGCCTGCACCAGGACCGTGCCCAGCACCTGGGCGATCTGGCCGAGCGGCGCGATCAGCGGCACCAGCGCCATCCACACCCCGATGAACGCGGGGGTGATCGTCAGCAGCTGCGTGACGAGCTGCGCGACGATCGGGATCAGCGGCAGCACCGCGGGCAGCAGCGCGCCGACGAGGGACGTCACCACCTGCGACAGCACCGGCAGCAGCGGCAACACCGCCTGCACCACCGTGGCGAACGCCGCCACCAGGGCGCCGCCCACCTGGGCGACGACCTGACCGGCCAGCGGGATCAGCGGCGTCAGCGCGGGCATCAGCCCGTTCACGATCGCCGTCACCAGCTGCATGATCGGCTGCGCCAGCGGCGCCACAGCGGTGATGAACTGGCCGAACGCGGCGACGAGCGGTTTGATCAGCGGCGTCATCGCCCGGATGGCGGTGGCGAGGGCGCCTCCGATCATGATGCCGATCTCCGCCAGCACCGGCGTGAGCGGCACCAGCGCGTTCAGCAACGCGGCCGCCGCGCCGATGAACGCGCCGCCGAGCGCGGCGGCGACCGCGCCCAGTGCCGGCACCATCGGGGTCAGCGCCTGCAGCAGCCCAGACAGGACGGTCGACGCCAGCGTGGTGATCTGCGGCACCAACGGCGAGACGGCCTGCATGAACTGGCCGAACGCGGCCACGAGTGGCGTCAGCAGCGGGGTCACCGCCGCGACCGCGGTGGCGAGGCTGGAGGCGATCAGCGCAGCGAACTGGGCGATTATCGGCAGCAGAGGCGTCAGCGCCTGCAGGATGCCGCCGATCGCCGCACCGACCGGTGCGAGCACCGGCGCCAGGCCGCCCACCGCTGCGCCGATCCCTCCGACGACGGCGGAGATGCCGGGCATCAGCGCGGCCACCGCCTGGCCGATCGCGACGAACAGCGGCGCGATCGCCGTCAGCGCGTTCCCGATCACCGCGCCGAGCGGCGCCAGCATGGGGGCCAGACCGGAGATCGCCGCCCCGACGCCCTGCACCAGGGCGACCAGGCCCGGGCCGACCGCCACCAGGGCGGGCACCAGGCCCTGCACGGCTGCGGTGAGGGCCGGGCCGAACGCTGCCGCGAGCTGGGCGACGATCGGCGCCAGCTGGCCGAGACCGGACACGATCGCCGTGACGACGGGGATCATCGCCTGGCCGACCCGCGCCAGCGACTCGAAGACGGAGACGAGCACCTGCTGACCGGCGGCGCTGTCCACGAAGGCGTGGGCGGCGTCGAGCATCTGCCCGAACACGCCCAACGCGCCGACACCAGCGCTCTCCATGGCGCGGCCGACCCCGGCGACGATGCCGCCCAGGTCACCGAAGATCGCCCCCAGCTGCCGGAGCACGGTCGCGGCGCCGTCCATCCACTCCAGCGCCTGGCCGGACGCGGCGGCATGCCCCATGAACCGGCCGAGGCGCTCAGTGGCCTCGGCGATACCCGGCGCCAGGGCCGAAAGCCAGTGCGAGCCGACCACGCCCAGGTCGCGGAACCCTTCCAGCAGCGGCTGCAGGGCGGGCACCATGGCGGCGACCACGCTGCGCAAGTCGGAGAAGACCGACTCGATCGCTGAGATCGTCTCCGCCTGCCGGGCGAACTCGACGAGCTGCAGCGCGCCCTGGCCGAACTCGGCGGTCACGCCGACCATGCCGTTGCGCAGCGCGTCGATCGTCGGCAGCAGGGTCGCCAGCTGGCCGATCAGCGGCTGAAACAGTGCGTCCTGGACCGAGCGCCGGAAGTCCTGGAAGACGCTGCTCATGTCGAACAGCTCTTGAGCGACGCTCTTGGCGGCGCCGGACAGGCCAATCGTGGCGTCGGCGAACTTCATGATGTCGCCGGTCAACGCTGCGGCGAAGGCCTCGCTCACCCCGGCGAGAGCCACCTTGAGGGTGCCCATCGCGGCTGCGCCCAGCAGCACTCCACCGGGGAGGGCTGCGAGCGCACCCGCCGCGGGCGCGAGCGCCGCCACCAGACCGGCGACGCTCGCAGAGGCGGACGCGGCCCCGGCGGCGAGCGTCGACAAGGCTCCGGCGGCCACCCCCAGCTTGCCCAGGCTGGAGACCAGGCCGCCGACAGCGCCGGTCACCCGGCCGAACCCTCCGACCAGCCCGCCCAGCCGGGGCGTGAACAGGTCGAAGACGCGGCTCACGACGTCGCCGAGGCCGCTGAGGCGGCTACGGAAACCGTCGCTGAAGTCGTCTCCGGCCGCGTCTCCGGCCCGGCCGAAGTCGCGCCGCACGTCGTCGCGCACACCGGTCGTGTCCGCGCGCACCCGAACGAACGCGTCAGCGAGGGGAGCCATGTGACCCCCTCGCCTGGCGCTTGCTGGTTACAGGGCGGCGAAGCGGGCGATCAGCGCCCGGCGTTCTTCGGGGTCTTGGCTGGCCGGGCGGGCGGGAGCGGCGTACAGGTCGGCGAACTCGACGTGCGGGTCCGGCTCGACCTTCTCCAGGGCGCCGGCCAGGGCGAGGAGCGCGCTGGTGCGCAGCGTCTCAGCGCGCCACTCGACCCACAGGGCGTGCACGACGTTCAACCCGTCCGGCAGCGGCAGGTCCCTCAGCCGAAGGACACCACCTGAGGTTCCGCCGTCGACACCTGAGCCGGTTCCTCCAGCAGCACGGTGCCCCGCGAGAAGGAAACGACCTTCGACGTACCCGGGACGGGCGGCGGCCCAGCAGACGAGTCCGAGGGCCTGCTGGTAGGGCGGTCGGCGGCTGCCGAGATCAGGTCCTGCAGGATGGCCACCAGCGTCTTACCGTCCGTTCGGTGCTTGCGGCAGTGCGCACGGAACTTGTTGTAGACCCGGTCGCCGAGCAGGCCCCGGTAGACGTCCGCCAGGATCGCCACCCCTTCGGGGCTTTCCGAGTCGACGCCTTGCGACGCCAGGCGCGCATACTCCGACAGGTCCATGATCGAAATGCCGCCTTCGCCGATGAACACGGTGTCGTCGAGCTCGAAGTCGAGCGCGACCTGCGCGTCCTGGTCGTGGCTGGCGGAGGTGTAGGAGCGTCTGGTCATCAGAGCCTCACCGGCGCAGCGAGCATCGCCTTGAACAGCTTCGCACCGGACGGCCGCTCCAGCTTGAACGAACAGCCGATCGTCGCCTTGGAAGCGCCCTTGCCGCGGCTGATCTCCATGTTGCCGACCTGCAGCCCCTTGCGGAACACCCACCTTTCGGTGCCGTCCTCCGACTGCCAGCCGAGCATCACGCGGAGTTCTTCACCCAGGTCCGGCGGCTCGAACGTGACGATTCCGGCGCCCGCGGTGATGGTGCCGCCGTTGAGCGCGACCCGCAAGTTCGTGGCCGTAATCTGGGCCAACGCGAAGTCCAGCGTCACCTCCCGGGAGACGAGCGCAACCGCGATCGGGTCCAGCTCCTCGGCGACCTCCACGTTTTCGGAGTCGACCGTGTAATTCAGCGTCGAACCCTCGTCGGTGTAGCCGAGGCCCGTCCAGTTCGGTGACACCGACTCCCACGGTGTGACCAGGTCCATCGGCTCAGGGGTGGCGAGCACCCCGATGAAAAGCGACCCCGGGCCGAGGGCGATCGCTTCTGGCTTACCACGCGCCATCAGGCACCGTCCTTGCTGTTGGTGGCCTGGCCGGTCGTGGTCGCAGGCTCGTTTACGAGGTCGGCTCCGGCCAGGTCAGGACGGACCACGTGGTCCGTCCAGCCGAACCGCTCCACGTGCTCGGCCGGCACCCGGTCGCCCGGGTTGAACGCGCGACCGAACTGGTTGTCGACGAACAGCGCCCGGGCCGCGATGTAGTACGGCGGCGCCGCATCACCGGTGAGCGCGGCGGTGTCCGGTACGGGCGTCTTCAGCGGCGGCTCAGCGGGCGGCTCCGCCTTCGAAGCGGGGGCCGCCATCAGATGACCTTGAAGGCGCCGACGGTGACGCTGGCCGCGTCCGGGGTGTACGTGATGGCGCACTGGCCATCGGAGCCCGCGTACAGCCGCGCCGGGATCGGGATCTTCCACCGCTCGCCGGGCGGGATCGTCACCTGCCGGTCGCTGATCGGCAGCCCTTCCACGGTTCCGGGGGTGGCCAGGGTGAGCGTCCGGGCCCCGGCGTTGCCGTTGTTCACCTCCAGGAACACGCCGTCACCGGCGGTGCAGGTGTCGCCTCCGCTCGCCGCAGCGACGAGCGTTGACGCCGACCCTCCCGGTACGAGCACCTGGGTTGGCAGAGCCGTCATGAGTCCTCCAGTCAGATCAGGTAGAAGTCCGCGTCCACCGCGTAGGCGTACTGGTCGTTGCCGCCGGGCCCGTCGATGAGGAGCGGCCCGGCGACGTTGTCGGCGACCAGGCACGTCGCGTCACCCATCGCGGCCGGGGCGCCCGACAGCGCGTCCAGCGCGGCCGCGTACGCGGTGGCGGCCAGCTCAGCGGCTTCGTCGGTACCGGCGAGGATCAGGCCGCTGACCCTCGCCCGGTCGACGCCCTCCTCGGCGAGGAGGGCGCTGCTGCCGCCGACGCGCGACAGCAGCACGTACGCCCCCTGTCCCGGGGACCGCAGCCGGGCCCGGTGGGCGCCGAGCAGCAGCGGCCGCCCCTTGCCGACCAGCGTCGGATGGGCGTTGACCCATTTACGGACCGCGGTGACAGCGGCGACCCTGGGCACGGTCAGCCTCTGCGGAGGTCGTCGAGCGCCGGGCGGATGAACGGCTGCGCCCGGGTGCCCGGGTGGTGCACCTCCTGGGCGAAGTGGTGCGTGCCGTCCGCCCCCACCCAGTGCAGGGTGCCGCCCGGCTTCTTCGGCCGGATGGTGTGCGGCCGGGTGCCGTACTCGACGTACAGCGGGTACGGGTCACCGTCCGGCGTGCGGGCCGTGGTGCCGATGTCGGCGTACAGGCCCAGCTCGTCGCGGTGCATCGACCAGCCGATCTTCGACCGCATGTAGCCGGGCGGCCGGCCGTGCGACCCGTCCCGGGAGACGGGGGCGCGGCGCCGCATCCCCCGGGCGACGGTCTCCGCGTCCCGGGCCAGGTTGCGCCCCACCGGGCCGTCCTGGCTGCGCAGCAGATCATCGGCTTCGCGTTCGTTCCAGTCGAAGCGGAACAGCATCGGCGCCTCCTACAGCGGGTAGTCGCCCCACCAGGGCCCCTCAGGCATCACCCACACCGGCAGCAGGGAGCCCTCCGGGCCGGACCCGGCGTCGTTGACGGCGTCGACCAGCTGCTGCAGCGCCTCCTCGGCGCGGCGGTTGAGCTGCTCGTACACCTGCACGTCGGCGTCGCTGTCTGGGAAGGCGAGTTCGATGTCGGCGGCGGCGCGCAGCGCAGCCGCCGTGCTCGCCAGGATCGACAGGTGCTCCGGAGCCGCGGGGATGGGCCCGGTCGCGCCGAGCACATGCGCGGCCGCCGCCCGGATGGTGCGGGTCGCCTGCTCGTCGGTCGGGGTGGTGTCGGTGGTGAACGTGCCGAGCAGCGTGTCGCTGCCCGGCTTCGACGCGTCCCGGGTGCGGGTGGGGATGAACCCGGCGACGTCTTCGAGCGTCGGAGACCACGACTCGGCCACGATCCCCCCTCAGTCGCAGACCGGCCTGGCCCGGGCGCCCGTCCCGGGCCAGGGCCGATCTACTTGCGGACGTACCGCGCGAGCAGCTGCTCGCGGGTGAGCGCCTCCAGCTCGGCGCGGTCGTCGCCCCGCCGCACGCCGTACTCGATGAGCTCGGCCGCCTTGGAACGGGCGTTCACCGTCGCCGGAACGGTGGCCGACCCCGGGGCCGGAACCGGGGTCGGCGCCGGGGGCGGGGTCGGGGTCGGACCGGGAGCCGGGACCGGGGCGTGGGTGACGCCGCTGATCTCCACCCTCTGAGGAGGGACCGGGTCGTACGGCGCGACCACCGTCACCCCCACCTCCTCGATGAGGCGCACCGACAGCAGATGCTCGATCCGGTCGGCGGGCACGTCGGCCGGAAGCACCTGCCCGGTGTAGAGGGTCAGGAGCTGGGGGCCGTTCGCGGACGTGGCCGGCACGTTCGCGACGCACGCGCCGATCACGTGATACGTCTTCGACATGATCGCTAGTCCTTCGCGTTGGTGATGCGGAGGCCGGCGCCGGGCTCCTGGATGACGGGCACCGTGAGACGACGCCCCCAGATGTCCCAGGAGTTCGCGCGCGCGATGCGTTCGGTCTGCACCTGGACGCCCATCTCGGCCACCACGTAGCCGGGGTCGACCTCGGTTTCGTCGGCCATGCCGCCGAGCTGCGTGGAGTCGAACACCCACACGTCGCTGCTGGGCAACCGGGCGGCCGGAGCCTTGACCACGACCAGGTCGTCGATCATCTCGACCTCGCCGCCGTAGACGGGGTTGTCGCTGGTCTCCCGGCGGCGCAGGTTGTTGACCTTCTCGTCCGACACCATGATCGCGTACATCTCGGACGACATCAGCACCGAGTCCGGGGTGTAGCCCATGTCCAGGTCGGAGATGTACGCCTTCGCCGCCTCCAGGGTGCGCAGGATGTTCGGCGTCGGCCCGTTCCACGCGCCGCCGTGCAGGTCGGCGTCCAGCGTCGCGGTCACCGCGGACGCCACCGCCGAGATCGCCAGCGCGTCGATCTTCTGGATGACGGTGTTCAGGACCTTCCGCAAGACGCGGTCGAGCTCGTCGCCGCCGCGGATGCGGCGCTTGATCGCCGCGTCGGTCAGGCGCGACGCCTGCCCCCAGTCCTGCACCGCCGCCAGGGCGGCCGCGCCGTCGTAGGCCGGCGCGTAGGGGTAGGTCGAGCCCGGCGACACGGCCTCGACCGGCCGGGACGTCGTGATCGGCTCCGACACCTCGTACATGACCGCGCCGCCGCTGCTGCGGAAACGCTGCGTCAGGATCTTGTCCGCCACGAACCGCATGTCGCGGAGCGTCCGAAGCCGCCGCTGCAGCTGCGTCGGCGACTTCAGCAGCCGGTGGATAGTGACCAGGTCGCCCGAAAGGGTAGGCGCTCCCGGGGGGTTCACAGGCACGATGCCGTGTCCTTTCGGTTAACGACCGATCCAGCGGACCTTGTTGCCCGCGGCGGCCGTGCTGATGGCGGTACCGATGTGGGTGCCTGCGGCGGCGACCGTCGCGAGCGTCCCGGAGTCGACCCCGCCAGCGGTGGAGGAGGTCACGGCCGCACCGGTGGTGACTCCGGCGGGGGTGACGGTCTCGTGCACCACACCGGACAGCGGCCACACGGTGACCAGGCCGCCGGTGGGGGCGTCGTTCTGGGCGATCCCGATGGCCGCACCGTTCGCGCCCGCGGTGGGGGCGACGGTGCCGACACCGGAGGGGTACAGCACCTGGCCGCCGGTGACCGGCGCGGAGGCCGACATCGTGAACGGGTCGATGCCGTTGAGGTACACGGGCAGGTAGTCAGCCATCGGTTACGCCTCCCCAGGGGTCGAGAAGACGCGGTCGAAGAACGCGTCCTCCTCGTTGAGCACGGCTTCGCCGCCGGGCTCGCCCAGGTCGGCCAGCGGGACGGTGTTCTCGGCGAGGCTCTCCAGGGTCTGCCGGGTCCCGTCCGGGTCGGCGTCCCACAGCCGAGCCCAGTGCTCGCGCCGGAACGGCGGGAACTTGCCCGCCTTCACCGCCTCGTTCAGGGCCCGGTCCCGCTCCTCCACGATCTGCTGGGCGCGGGCGGCGACGCCCTGCTGCGCCTGCTCCTGCAGCTTCGCCAGCATCGCCTCATCGACGATGACGGCGCCCGGCGGAAGCTGCGGCGCCGGAGCAGCCGCAGGCTCAGGGTCGGGGGTCGAGGTGTCGGCGCGCTCGGCGAGTGCCTCGTCGAGCGCGGCGAGCAGGGCGTCCGGGGCGACGTCGGCGTCAGTGATGCCGAGCCGCTCACGCAGGCCCTCGCTCAGAGTGGACATGATGTCCTCCTCCTCATCGGTTGGCCCCGCGGCCGGCTCGGCCGGGGGAGGTTGCTGCGCCTGCACGCCAGCGGCGGGCAGGACGGTTGTGGGGGCGGGGCCGCGGTCCTCGACCATCCCCACCCCGTAGCGGGGGTCCAGGTAGGGGTCACGGGAGAACAGCTGCGGGTTCTCGTCCTCCAGGCGGGCGGTGAACGCGTGCAAGGCGTCACCGATCGCGGTGGACAGGCTGAGCCGCTCCGCCCGGGTCAGGCGCCCATCGCCGTACATTTCGTCGGCCATGGTGCTGAACGCCTGGTGCAGGCGCGCCTCCAGCCAGGAGCCGATGTTGCGGCCCTCGGTCAGCGCCGACTCGATCAGCGCCAGCACCTTGCCTCCGGCGCCCGCCCGGGTCACCCAGTCGACGGAGATGCCCTCATCGAGGGACGTCACGATCGGACCTGTGCGGCCCTCCGCTTCGCCGTACTCGACGGTTCCAGCCGCCCGGATCGACAGGCCGACCTCCCGGGCGAAGTCCTCGTTCAGCAGGTGACGCCAGTGCGGAAACACCTGCACTTCGGCGACCAGGCCGTCCTGCTCGTCGTCCCAGACGGGGTCGGTCACCTGAACCGACGCCCAGTCCTGCACGCGGCGGCCCGGCCGCTCCGCCCGCTCGCTCACGGTGGGGTGGTTCAGGTAGTTCTGGGTGCCTTTGGGGAACGCCTTGGAGCCGTCCCGCTTCAGCACCTCCTCGCTGTAGTAGCCGCTCGATCCCCAGCCCGGGCGGATCAGCAGCACCTTGTACCGGCCCTTGATCGTCGAGCTCTGCTGCATGGCGGCCGCGGACTCGGTGAGCGACACCTGGCCGGTCAGGATCTGCTGACGCTTCGAGACCTGCGGCCCAGACCCGCTCTCGGTCGCCGACGCCGACCCGGAGCCGCCCTCCGCTTGAGTGATCATCTTCTGCAGCCAGTCCGGCAGGTCGTCGAACGTTTTCGCGTTCTCTGCGGCCGCAACCACGCGCGTGCGAGTCTGCGGATCTGGATTAGTTGAATTCAGCATCGCTGCAATGCGACGAGAAAGTTCCGGGCTCACCCCTGCACGTCCTTGACGTCGGTAGAAACAGAAACGGCGGTCCTGTTGAGGATTACGTATTGATGTGGCTTTATGTGTGACACTCGAATGGCGTCATAGCCGAGCATGGATGCAAGGCGACCCGGATCTGTCATGGCGTCCGCTATTCGCCTGTCGGTGACAGCATTTTCCGACTCCTGTGCAGCTTCCGGCAGCTTGTCGTAATCGATCACCCGGGCATCACTGCGGAGCGCCATTCTCATCATTGAGCCGCGCCCATCTGTAACCGCGTACGTGGCCGCGAAGTAGGCAGCGGGCGACGTGTAGGTCCCGTTTCCGAAAACACCCAGGCCGGGGAAATGTTCATCGCCGTTAATGAACTGCTCCGCGTAGGGCCGACCAGAACTACCAGTCAGGCCGCGGAACATCTCGATTCCGCCAGCCGCGATATCCGCGTCGAGTTCTTCATCGCTGACCGCTCGGGGAAGCCCGTCGAACCCCTGCTCTTTCCAGATGTTCGCTAGGCGCTGGTCACGGCCTCCTGACGCAGCTGGCCTATCGCCGATCAGGTCGCCCTTATCGGACCAGTCCTCAACCCCGATGTGCTTAGGCTTTGCCCTACCCTCGTACGGCCTGGCCTTGACGGGCTTACCTTTCGGCTCCTTGGGTGCGCGATCGCCGAGTGGAATAACGTCGGGGTCGCCGTCATAGCGCATAACGGCCGCCTGTCCGTAGGCGATCGCCACGACACGCCCGCTCATCCCATCCGGCAGCTCCACATCGTCGCCGACCTTGACTGAGCTCGCCTCCGGCTTCGACTCGCTGTCATCGGCGCTGGGAATCGACCCCCTCTGCGCCATAACGATCTTGCCGGGCCAGGTCGTCGCGCCGTCGGTGTGGCCGAACGCGGCCAACTCTGCAGGCGTGGGCCAGGTAGACGGGTCGCGGGAAGAGCGGACCTGATCTAGCCACTGCTGTGCCTGCAGCAGCAGAGGATCATCGTCTTTGGACGGGTCCAGGACCATGACCAGGTCGATGATCATTCCTTCGACCTCTTGGGGGTCGGTGTCCGGGTCCCATGTGGACTCTTCGCGCGACCGCGTGGCGTCGTCATCCGAGCGCCGCGCCGCCGACGCGCGACCGGCCGGCTTTTCACCGGCCTGCTTCCTCGCCCAACTCCCGTGCGACTTCTGGTCGTGCTTGCCGGGCAAATGCTCCTGGGCAACCGCGAAAGTGGGGAAAACCTCGGCGAGGACAATCCAACCCGACACGCGTCACCGCCTTTCGGTTGGTTCAGACGGCGGCCGCCGTGTCACTCCTGCGGCTCCCGGAGCTGCGGTGAGATGGACAGCGCGGTCCGGTTGACCACGACGACTTCTCGCGGTTTTGCGCCCTTCTGCCCGCCGACGGTGATCGCGTCGTAGCCGAACATCGCCGCGAGCCGCCCGGGATCGCTCATCGCGTCCCGGACCCTGGGGTCCACGTCGTCGTCCCCCTGGGCGGCGGCTCGGCTGAGCAGGTCGTCGTAGTCGATGACCTTGGCGTCGCGGCGCAGCACGGACCGCATCACCGCGCCGTGCTTGGAGCCGCCTCCCCGGGCGAAGGCGTGAGCCATCTTGGCGTCCGGCGCGAAGTAGGTGCCGTTGCCGTACATGCCGAGGCCGGGGAACGGCTCGTCCCCGGTGCGGAACTGGTCGGCGAACGCCTCGACGTCCTGCCTGGAGTTACCGCCCACCCCGCGCCACATTTCGAGGCCACCGGCCGCTACTTCGTCGTCCAGCTCGTCTTCGTCGGCGATGCGCGGCAGCCCGTCGAAGCCCTGCTCTTTCCAGATGTTCAGCAGGCGCCAGTCGCCTCGCCCCGTACGGGTGCCGCCGTCGATGACGCCGCCCTTGTCGGCCCAGTCCTCGACGCTCGTGTGCTTCGGCGTGGCCTTCTTCCGCACCGGGGCCCGGGCCTGGGCGGCGGCCCGCTCCTTGTCGCTGACCGTCTTCTCATGGGCCAGGTCGCCGACGTCGTGCACGGACGCGCTGCCGTCGTCACGCAGCACAGCGGCCTGCCCGGTCGGCAGGATCGTGATGACCCGGCCCGTTGAGCCGTCAGGGAGCTGGACGCGATCTTCTGCCTTGATCGGTTCAGCCTTCGCAGCGCTCTGCGACCGGGGCGCCCCGCCGGCCTTCTTGCCCGTCCAGTTGCCGTGCTTCTTCTGGTCGTGCTTGCCGGGCAGGTGCTCGACGATCACAGGGGGGCCGGTCACAGGGTTCCCCTCCACGTCGCGATGACGAGGCCGCGGCACCGCTGGCGGCCGTGGCAGTCGATGTAGCCGCCCGTCCCGTACACCGCCTTCGCGGCGTCCAGGTCGTCGAACACGGTGCCGTCGATCTCCGCGCACGCCGGGCAGGTGTTGCGGTCGAGGATCTCCAGCGCCTGGTACCGGGCGGCGGGGGCGGCGTCGAGCACCGCGAACCGGCCGGTCATCTGCGCCGTGCTGAGCGCGCCGCCGAACTGCTCGCGGAGGAACCCGTCCGACAGGCTCTCCAGGTGGTCGGTCACCGCGTCAGCGACGTCGCTGCCGTCCGCGCCGGGGACGGCCAGGCGCAGCGCCTCCCGGGCGGCCGCGCCCGCCAGCCACACCGCGAGGAGCGCGGCCAGCGCGGCGGCGATCGCGCCCAGGTGCCCTTCGTCGACGGGCGGCGGCTCCACCGGCACCTGCTGGGCGGCGGCCTCCGCAGCCATCTGCTGCGCCGACGCTTCGGCCAAGGCGACCAGGGCCTCGTTGAGGACCTGCTCGGCTTCCTCGCTGTCGAGGTGCATGTGGGCGAGCGCGGGCAGGTTCCGGCCATCGACTGCTGCCCGGACGAGTTCGGCCAGCTTGTCCCGCCACGCCTGCGAGATCGACTTCCACGCGGCGAGCAGCGCTTCCAACGCCCGTTCCCACAGGGATTGGACAGCGTCCGGGTCGACGCCGGACTCCGCTTCGTCGAGCGTCATCTGCCGCTGCCCGGTGGCGGCCCGGCCCTTGCGGGGTCGCGCCGAAGATCGCGTCAGGCGGCGCTGAGCGGCCTCCTGAGCGGTTTCCGGCTCCGCCTCCGGGTTCTCCTCCGGGTCCACTTCCGGCGGGGCTGGAGTCGTCTTGGCCGACGCCGCTGCCGGTGCTGGCGGCGGGAGTTCCTCTGCTCGTTCCGGGAGCCGCAGCGTCTGCCGTACGTACGCCTCCAGCTCCGGGTCCGGGCTGATCGCTCCGGCGGCCATCAGCATCTGCAGCGCCTCGGCGGTCACCTCGTGCTGGGTGCCGACGTCCGAGGCGACGATGCGCGGAGCCGGTTCGTCTTGCCCCCAGTTCGTGTCGACCAGGTGGGTGACGATGCCCGGCATTCCGGCGTGGCCGGACGTCGCCATCTCGGCCATCTCGTTCGCGGTCGCCTGCAAGGCCAGCATGAACAGGTCCAGGAACGCCTGGCCGAGCGCGCGGGAGCCGTTGGGCGTCTGCCCCAGGTCCATCAGCCCGGCCAGCGCCTGCCGGGACATCTGCTGGTCCAGGTAGCTGATGAACGCGAGCGTGTCCGGGGCGCTGCCGGTCATGCCGGACAGCGAGATCTTGAAACCAGGCGGCAGGCCTACCCCGGACTGGTCTCCGGCGCGCATCGCTGAGGCGAGCCGCTGCGCCTCGGCGATCTGCGCGGGCGTCGCCCCCGCGGGGGCTTCAACGGCCGGGATCCCCATGCCGAAGCGGCGGTTCGACGTGGCGTGGACCCTCCACAGCTCGTGCTTGAGCAGCCAGGCGCCGTAGGCGGCGCGCATGATCGAGCGGCCCGCCCAGTTGCTTCCTTCGCGCTCGTGGACGTACCAGACGAGCCGCTCGGCGGGGATCGGCTGCGACGCCGCGGTGTGCTGGCTGATCGACGCGACCGTGCCGTCCGGGTTGAGGTTGATGTCGCCGATCGTGTGCGGCATCCGCTCGCCCAGGTTCACCAGCCGCGCCTGCCCACCACGGATTTCGTACCTGCGTTCGAAAACCATGTGGCCGAAGGTGAGCGACAGCATCGCCAACCGCAGGTGCTCCGACCAGCGGACGCCCCGGCGGCGGGCCGGGCCGGGCTTGTTGTCGGCGCCGAGGATCGGCAGACCGAGGTCGTCAGCGACGACCTGCACCACCTCGTCGCGGCAGCCGGACGGGTCGACGGCCCACGTCGCGCGGCGGATCGGCAGCGTCCACGCCGCCAGCACACCCGTCAGCTGCGGGTCGTAGCGCATGCGGCTGTACGTCTCGACCGTCCTGGGCCACTGCAGGTCCGGGATGGTCTCGAACCACTCGCCCAGCCACAGCCCGTAGTTGAGGTCCAGGGACCCGATGTCGCGGGTCGGAGCGTTCAGCATCTGCACCCCCGGCACCTAGTAGTCGAGCGTCATGTAGTCCAGGTCGTCGCCGTCGCTGTCGCTGCCGGTTGCCGCGTTGTACGCCTGCTCGATCGCGCCGCCCGCGGACGACTGGGCGCGGCGGCTCACCGTGTCCAGGTCTTCGGGCGGCAGCCAGTTCGCCGACCGGACCCGCGCCGCGTACGCCAGCGTGTCCACCTGGTCGTCGTGCGCGGCGGTCGGGAACGCGGCCAGCTCGTCACACCACACGTCCAGCCAGTCCGCATTGGCGGGGAACCACACCCGGTGCTGGCGGATGCGGGTCGTCGCCGGCAGCGCGCGTGTGATCTTGTCGGTGTCGGCGACGAGCGGCTGCACCGGGATGCCCGACGCGGTGGCGTCGATCACCATCGTCGCCGTGCCGAACGCCGACTCCACGAACACAGTGTCGGCGGCCCACCGCTGGTACAGCGGCCGCACCAGGTCCCAGTGCTCGGCCTCCTCGATGCGGGCCCGGGCCCGGTCCAGGAGGATCAGGTCCCCGTCCGGGGAGATCGCCCACACCGCTGCGACGGTGAAGTCCGCGGACGTGCGGGTGCTCGCGGCCAAGTCCACGGTGAGGAACCGCCAGCAGTCGTCCAGCGGCATCGCGCGGCCGTCCAGGTCGACGCGGCGGCCACCGGCGATCCCGTGCCGTCCCAGGTCGGCCGGCAGCGGATGCCAGTACCGGAAATCAGCCCTCCGGAACAGATTGCCTTCGGCGGCGCTGGGCGACTGCTGATAGATGCTGTTGAACACGTACGCCGAGCGGCGCTCCTTCAACCCGCGGAAGTAGCCGGGCTTGCGGCGTTGCACCGACACGAGCTCCTCGCCCGGGCGCCGCCCGAGCGGGTCGCCCACCCCGGCGATCGCCGGGACGGACACCACCCGCCACTGCTTCGGCTCCCGCGCCTGCAGACGGCCCGCCAGGTCATCTTCATGCCAGCGCGTCATCATCAGCACGACCTTGCCGCGGGACGACAGGCGGGTGCTGCCGTTGGACTCCCACCAGTCCCACGCGGTGTTGCGGTACGTCGCCGATTCGGCTTCAGCGCGGCCACGCACCGGGTCGTCGATGATCAGCACGTCGACGGGTTCGCCGGTGATACCGCCGTCGATACCGACCGCGAACAGGCGGCCGCCCTGCTCGGTCTCCCACCGGCTTCCCGTCTGCGAGTCCTTGCGCAGCTTGATGCCCAGCTCCGGGTGGGCGCGCACGTCGCGGAGGATCTCCTTGCCCCAGCGCACCGCCTTGTCGGCCGAGTACGACACGATCGCGATCCGCAGCGTCGGATCGTGCGCCAGCAGCCACGCCGGAGTACGACGTGAAACCTTCTCACTTTTGCCCTCCTGCGGCGGGCAGAAGATCATCAGGTTGCGGTCGTCGGAGCCGTCGAACAGGGTGACCAGCTCCCGGTCGAACAGGTCGAGCAGCTTCGTCTGCCGGTGCATCGGGTCGATGGCGCTGGCCATCGCGCCGGGGCTGGCCCACCGGCGCTGCTTCGGCACGAACTGGCGGGCGGCGATCCTCCACGGCGACTCGGGCACGGTCATCGTCACGGCGCCCCCCGGGGATTGTCATGCGACGCGCAGCAGCCAGCCCCACGCACCGGCCTGGATGGTGATCGTTCCGGCGCCCGCGTTGCGGGCGAACTGCGGGACGACGATGCCGCCGGTGGCACCCACCTCGAACGACCCGTACATTCGCCACGGCGTCACCGCGTTGGCGGCCACCACGAAGCCAGGCGTGTTGAAAGCACCGAACGCCGTCGTACATCCCGAGTGCCAGGTGTCGGCGCCGACACCGACGTTCAGGTGCAGGTTGCACACCACGCCGGACGGTCCGGCGGACGGACCGGCCAGTCCGGCGGCGATGTAGCAGCCCGTCGCCGACGAGCTGTAGGTGCCGCTGAACTCGTACACGTAGGTGGCGCCTGCGGCCACGGGCAGGCCGAGGCCGGTCATGTCGGCGAGCGTCGTCGTCGTGTTCGTCACCGCGGCGGCCACCCGGCCGGTGACGATGTCCAGGACGCGCAGCGCGGCGCCGCCCGCCGTCCGGGCCGCCGGGCCGGACACCAGCGCACCCAGCGCGGTGGCTCCGGCGTCCGGTGTGCCCACCGCGCCGGTCTCGGCGAGCAGCGCCGGGTTCAGCAGCTGCGTCATCCGATCGCCCACGCGTAGCCGTACGAGCCGACCTGCAAGGTGACGGCGGACGAGGCGACCTCGCTGCGCATGCGCAGCTGCAGCGTGCCGGACGCGGAGACGTGGACGATGCCCCACACCTCCCACGGCATGCGGGTCGCCGCCGAGCTCGCCGTGCCGAGCACCGCGGTGTTGTACGCGACGACGGTGCCGAGCATCGGGATCGCGTTGGTGTGCGCCACGACCACGTTGCACATCAGGCCGTCCGCGCCGAGGGCGGGCCCGTTGACGGCCAGCCCGAGACCGGTCGTGGCCGCCGCGCTGGTGTACTGGCCTGCGAAGCGGAACAGGTACTTCCGCCCCGCCTGCAGGGGCAGGCCGAGGCCGGTGGCGTCGCTGAGCGCCGTCGCCGACGAGGCGACCGTGGCCGTCAGCCGCACCGGGGCGGGCCCGGCCGCCAGGAGCCGCTCCACGCCGCCGGAGTCCTCGGTGTAGAGCAGGTCCCCGGGACGGGCCGACAGCGCCGTGTAACCCGCGGGCGGCGTGGGAGGGCTGGACTGCTGCGCCAGCTGCAGCGCGGTCAGGTGCCTGGTCATCAGCCCTGCACAACAGCCCGGTACTGGCCGCTGGTGGGCGGGGCCGCGAAGTTCAACCGGACCGTGTTCGTGTCGGGGCGGGACACGTCACACAGCACGGTCTCCCGGCCGCCGGAGTTGGTGAACACCTCCACGCTCACGTCGTAGGTGCCCAGGTTGTGGGCCACGTCGATCTGCGTGGCCACGCCGTCGCCGACGTTCGCGGCGACGTGCCGCGACACCACGCCGGTGTCGACGGCCACGGCGTCGCCGGTCACGCTGATGCCCGTTCCGCCACCCACGGCCAGCACACCGGTCGTGTACGTCAGCCCGGCTCCGGCGGTGGAGCTGGCCAGCGCGACATCGTTGGCGTTGACGGTGATGCCGCTGCCCGCGCCGACCGCGAGAGCGGATCCGGCGCCGCCGGTGAGACCGGCGCCGGCGGCCGCCGCAGCGATCCGGACCGCGTCGGCGGAAAACTCCAGGCCCGCCCCGATGTTCACGTTGAACGTCCCGGCCGGGGACTCGGTCAGGCCGTCCCCGGCGGTGTACGACGTGCCGCCGCTGCCGCCGAGCTGCGACCAGGTCAGGGCGTCAATGCCGACCGTCGCCGTGTCGGCCGTCTGGATGTAGACCCGGTCGCCGTTGACGGAGCCGGAGGTGACGGTGACCGCCACCCCCTTGCCGTCGCCTCCGGCGGGCAGGTCCGTGGCCCGGGCGGGGGCGCCCGTGGCGGCCACCACGTAGATGCCGTTCTCGGCCGCGGCGCCCTGGTCCTTGACCAGGATGCGGTCACCGGCGGTGAGGGTGACGCCGTCGATGACGTCGCCGGCCTCGTACCCGGTGGCCAGGTCGCCGCTGGTGGTGGTGGCCACCCGCACGGCCTGCTTCCACGTCAGGCCGCGGGCGACCTGGTCGACGTACGCCTTCGTGGCCGCGTCGGTGCTCGCGCTGGGGTCGGCCACCGCGGTGATGCGCTGGTTGCCCAGGTCGAGGCCGTTGAGAACGTTGAGAGCCATGCTGCCCCTTTATCCGATGACGGCTTTGCCGGAGAACGGCGCCGCGAAGGTGATCACGGTGGTGTTCAGGTCGGGATGCTCGACGTCGCTGACGACCTGGCGGCCGTCGTCGCCGACGATGCTCACGTGCACGGGGCGGCCGCGATCGTGGACGATCGTCCACGTCGCGGCCGGGATCCCGGCCCGGTCGTAGATGTAGATGTCGCCGCCCGCCGGCCCCGGCGGCCCCGGCGGCCCCGGCGGTCCGGGCGGTCCGGGCGGTCCGGCCGGTGGGGAGACGCGGACGGTGCTCGGCCCGGGCGGCGGGCTGATCTGCAGGACCCGGACGCCGCCCTGCCCGGGCGGCGTGACGGGAATGACCCGGATGGCGATCACCGGGTGACCTCCGCGTCGAGATCGACGGGGCCCGCCAGCAGCCGCGACACCTGGCCGGGATCGTCAGGGTCGTACAACTCCAGGTCCCACACGCCGCCCCGGTCAAGACCGGTGGTGGTCGTCGCCGGGATCCGCAACGTGATGGTGCCCGCAGCGTGGTCGACGCTGAGCAGCTGCGCCAGGTCGAGGATGACGGCCGGAGCGAGCGGCGCCGCACGGATCTGCGCCCGCACCTTCCACGTCGCGGGGATCGGCCACGGCTGCTCGTCGTCGCCGACGATCTCGTAGCGCTCCTCGAAGGTGGCGCCCTGCTCGATCGTCAGGCGATGGAAGCCGGCCACGATTCTCCCTCTGTCAGCTGGCGTAGACGGTGCCGGGCTTCAGCACCGGCTCTTCCGGGGCGGCGATGATGAGCACCCACACCTGGTGCAGCAGCCCCTTCGTCAGGGGCAGGTCGGTGCCGGCACCGACGAGGACGGCGGCCTTGTTCACGCCGCTCTCGACGATCCACTCGGCTTTCACCCAGTCGCTGGGGCCGGGGTCCTGGCCGACCGGCAGCAGCGCGACCCAGACCGGGAAGCTGGGCAGGTCCGGGGAGCCGCCGACGCCCGTTTTCAGGAACTCCTTGGAGATCGCCGGAATGTCGATCGACGGGCCCACCACGCTCTCCCCTCGATCAGATGGTCGGCGCAGACGCTGACCAGGTGCGGTGCAGCGGTAGAGCGACCGCGTGCCGGTCCTTGACCTCGACCACGGTGAGCGAGTCGACAGCGGACGCGCTCTCCCCGACGACGGGGAACAGCACCTCGCTGACGGTCAGCGTGTCGGCGGCGGTGCCCGTCTCCCCCAGCGGCACCGCGGCGGCCACGCCGAGCGCCTCGGCGGCGGCCGCCGTTTCCGCGACCCCGGCCGCGGCCCCGTCCACCTTCAGCGTGTCGGCACCGGCCGCGGTGTCGTTGAGGAGCGTCGGCTGGCCGTTGAACACCGAGTCGGCAGCCGTCCCGGTCTCGGCGAGCTTCACCGTGGCGGCCACGTTGAGCGTCTGTGCGGCGGCGCCGGTGTCGGTGAGGACGACCAGGCGGCCGGAGGTCAGCGCGTCCGCGGCCGACGCGGGCTGCGTCAGGGTCACAGCGGCCGTCGCCGACAAGGTGTCCGACGCCGTACCGGTGTCGGTGAGGGCGATCGTCGTCATCATTGCCGGGTCCGTGTCGGCGGTCGCGCCGACGCCGCCGGAGAGGGTCTGTCCCTGCCCTGAGTCGTCGGTCGTGCTGGGCCCCGCGAACCGGTAGTACGCCCGCAGGTTGCCGCTACGGACCGGCGCGAACTGCGTGGCTTCGGCCTCCAGCTGTGCCTGTGTCAGGGCGGCGGTCCAGATTTTCAGCCCGGCGATCGACCCAATCCAGCCGCCCATTCGGGAGGTGCCGATGAACAGTTCGACCATGTTCACGGGGCCAGTGCCGCTGCCCCACGTCGCCGTGGAGAAGCTGCCGCCTGCGGCCTTGGAGACTCTGCGGCCTGAGCTGCCGTTGATCGACACGCCGACGAAGTACCAGGTGTCGGTGCTTATGGTGAGGGACCCGATCGGACCGGTTGCCTCGTCGGTAGCGACGAGCAGCGCCCCGCCGCCGAATGCTCCTGACAGCTGCACGTAGTCGTTGTCCTGGTCGTCCTGCTCGATGCGCCAGACCCCGAGAAGCGAAACAGGCGCTTCGGCCTTGACCCAGCAGCAGACGGTGAAGGCTGACTGCGTACCCCAGTTGATCGTGCGGCTGTAGTACTCGCCGCTGTTGTCGAACCTGACCGCCACGGTGGTCGCCTCCTACCGTCGGGGCTGGTGGCCAGGCCAAGCTGAGACCGTCAGGAGAACGTGATCATCGCGGTCGCGGCCCACGTCTGCCCGTTGGCCTTGCTGCCCTGCGCGATGCCCGACTTGCGGTTCAGCAGCAGCGCCCCGACCGTGTTACCGGCCGCCGCCACACCCGAGGTGACGTCGATGCCGAACTCGTTCCAGGCGAAGTTGCCGTCCGCCGGGTTGAACGTCGCCGAGAACGTCAGCGTCCGGGTGCCGAGCGCGCCCGCGCCGCCGACCGGCTGAAACCAGCGGTTCGCCGACCCAGCGGCCGCCGCCAGGTCCGCATCCGTGTACGCCTCCGCGGTGACGCCGTTGCCGACGCCGATGCGCACATGGGTGGCGTCGAGCGCCTGCGCGGCACCCTGCGCGGTGACCAGGCTCATAATCCTGGTCCAGCCCGCGTTCGTGACCAGGTTGCCCAGCACTTCGGTCGTCCGGTACGAGTCGACGCCCAGCCGGGTGAAGTCGTCGAGGGCCGGCGCGTGCAGCCCGGTGCGGCGCTGCACCCACGCGGTCTGGTCAGCGTCCCAACGCTGCACCGTCCACCGTGTGGTGGCCCGGCCGGTGTCGACGGCGGTGGTGACGGTCATGGCACCCTCCAAGCAGGTCAAGAGGCGGGAAGCAGGTCAGAGGGCGAGCGCGGGCAGCAGGTCAGCGAGGAGCCAGCAGGCCAGGCCGACCGCCAGGAGGCGGAAGCTACCGACGCCGAACGCGACCAGGAGGAAGCACAGCAGGGCGGCGACGAAGAGGATCACGGCGAGCGGCGACACGGCGGGGCTCCTCATGCGACGCGGTAGGCGTTGTTCAGGCGCGCCCGCAGCTCGTCCCGGGCCTCGGGGGTGGCGGGGACGTCGTCGCCGCGGTGGATGCACCCCTCGATCGTGGCCAGGTCCTCGAAGTCGTACACCGTGCGGCCCTGGAAGGTGCCGAGCTTGCGGGCCTTGTAGCGGACGGCCCAGGAGCGGATCGTGCCGGGCCGTCGCCGCAGCCGGGAGGCGGCTGTGGCGACGATCACCGGGTCACGCTCGCCGTCGACGCTGGGGGGCACGTTCACCCCCAGATATGCAAATGGCCCCCGACCGGTCTGGGCGAGGGCACACGTGTTTCCGCTGGCAGGAAGTGTTGCACACCGCCCGCCTGTAGATCAACACGGGTCGGCGCCGCCCCGCCAGGACGCACGAACACGCAGGTCACAGCAATAGGCGGGCGCGGTCCTTGGGGCTGGCCCACTGCTGCTCGTTGCTCATCCTGCTGTTCTTCTCTGGTCGGCGGCGGCCTGCGCGAGCGCCGCCGAAAGTCCGTCTGCCTCGGCTGCGTCCATGTCGATCTCGCCGCCGCCCCAGTCCAGGCGGATCCCGCCCGAGCCGTTCAGGCGGACCTTGAAGCGCCCCTCCACAGCGGGCTCCTGAGGGTTGAACGGGCCGGCCTGGACCGGGTGCTGGGCGGGGTTGTACGGGCCGGGGTGGATGTCGAGCATGTCCCCGTCGCCCTCCGCGACCTCCTCGTTGCCGCGGCGGAAGCGCAGGGTGAGCCGCTCCCCCGCCATGACCTGGTCGCCCACCCACTTCTCGATGGCCAGGACGGCGATCACGTCGCCGGTGTCGTAGGTGGCCAGGACGATGAAGCCGTGCCCATACTCGGCGGCGGCCTCCATCCAGTCGTCGATGGCCTGGTCACGCCACTCGTCCTGGTCGAGGGCTGCGACGGTGATGTCCCGGAGGGCGACGTGCAGGGGGACCGGGCCGAGCGTCGCAGCAGGACGTCCGCGGCGAGTGATGGTGACGGTCCTGCCCTGCTGGGCCCACTCAACGAGGTCACCGAGCCTCTTCCGGCTCTCCTCGACACCCATCTCTCTGAAGGTCATACACAAACCTTAAGGTCCTTAAGGTTCCTCGTCAAGCTGGGCAAACAGGTCTGGAGCTCCGAATTAAAGGACCCGCTCGCAAGCGACGAGGGCGACCACGACGTACCGGTAACGTTCGTTCGGCTCACAGCCAGCGCGGTAGCTCTCAGCCTCCTCCTTGGTAGGAAGCACGTCGCTTTCGGGAAACGGCAGAACGGCCCCCGTCCCGTCATCCATGACAACGGTGTAACCGACCCGCGCGGGCACCGGACCCTGCCACTGCGGCCTCATATTCTGCGGCGCTCGCACATCGTCGGCGCTCACACGCAGATTGGCGCTCACGTGCAGCTGTCGACCCCGGAGCCCAACGCCAAGGCGATCAGGCCGCAGGGCGGGACAGTCCTCGGCCACGTGGTAGCGGCCGCCGGTGAGTTCCGCTTCGATGGCTGTGCGAAGCCACGTCGGTACCTTGTTCATGGCCATAGCATTCCGCCTCTCGATCTCCACTGCTGCTGCAGCGTTTCGTCCATGGCCTGCATGTCCATGACGTACACCGTCCCGTCCGGCACGATGGGGCTGGCGACCACCGTGATGATGCCCGCCATCCCCTGCTCCTCCACCAGGCGGCGGAACTTCTCGGCCTCGGCTACCGAGCAGGCGATGGTCTGCGTCGCGTCGCGTCGCGCCTGTCCCCAAGGACTGAGATCGTCCACATACTCCCGGAGAAGCGCGTTCAGGTCATCCACGGCCGCCACTCCTCTCGGTAGTCACGGTGGCCGGGATACGACAGGGCCAGCAGGCGCACGGTGAGACATGGCGCACCTGACCAGCCGTTCGTGCCTGCCTCGTCGTACACGCAGTAGTGCTGATCGTCCCCGTGCATGTCCAGGATTCGCCGCTTGGCCGCGACCTCGCGGAGCACGCGGTCCGGATCGTGGCGGGCGATGTGGCGGGCCACGTCCTCGTCGTCCGACGCCTGCGGGTCGACATGCGAGATTACGCCGTCTTCCAACGCGTCCTCGATGAACCAGCGCGGCCCCGGCCAGCCCCGAGCACCGTACGGCGTCGGCTTGGCGTGCCATACTCCGGCTTCCTCGCACCACGTCGCCGCTCGCGCCATCTGCTCGTCGTCGTCGAGGCGCGCGCGGAGGAACTCGATCAGGTCGTCCACGGCCGCCGCCCCTCGCTGTGGCCCGCTGCCGACTGCGCTCGGGCACGCCTGGCGCGGTCGGCACGCCGCGCGTCGAGCTCCTCGATCAGATCATCGAACACTGTTCGATGAGGTGTGTCGGCTCCGACCTTCCGCCGTCCCGCACGGACAGCGGCGATGCGTTCCCGGGAGCCGGTGTCGATCGCACGCCACCGCCACACCGGCCCGGCCACCGAGATCACGTCGAACGCGTGCAGAACCTCCCACACGCCCTGGGCGAGGCCGCGGGCCTCCCTCCCCACCCGGGAGGCGCTGAAGCCGCTCACCGCGCCGCCGCCAGCTGCGCGTCCCGGCACGGCCCGCACACCGGGATGCTCACCCGGCCGACCGTGGCCGACACCCGCTCAATCTCGTCGACGGCGTCGTGCTCGCAGATGCCCATGCGGTCGCGGTGGGTGGCGCCGCACAGGCAGTGGCAGGCCGGCGGGCCCGGTTCGATCTCGCCGCGCTGGGTGGCCTCGATGTACGCCCGCCCCTCCGGGCTGTTGGCCCAGTCGATGAGCTGCTGCCAGCCGGGCGACTCGGCGAACGCCCGGGCGGTGCGGGCTATCTGCTCGACGACCGGCTGCAGGGCTTCAGCGAACGTCTGCATGCCCGCAGTGATCCGCTCGGCGAACGCGCGAGCCGCTTCAGGGCTGGGCCGGGCGGCGTCGACGATCGACGCGAGCCCGGGCAGCAGGTCGGGCTGCTGCCGCTCGTCGGCGGCCCACACCGCGGCGTCGTCGCTGACGCCATCCCAGGTGATGACGTCGTCGATCGCGGCCAGCGTGTCGTCAGGGGCGGGCACGGCGACGGGTCTCCTCGTCGGCGAGTGCCACCAGCGCGGTGGCGGCGAGAGACAGTTCAGTGAGCTTGTCGGCGGGCAGTTTCGCGACCGCGGCCCGGGCGGCGTCGAGGTTGCCCTGGTATACCCAGCCCATGACCTCCTGGATGGCGCGGGTCTGGGCGGCCCGGATGTCGGCGGCCTTGATGCGCTCGAACGCGGCGTCAAAGCTCTCCCTCCACTCGTCTCCGGTCACCGGCCCGCCTCCAGTCGGTAGGTGTGTCCGCCGTCGGCGGCGATGATGCTCAGCTTCGGGTGGCCGGTGAGGACCTCGGCGCGGAGTGCGGCGGTGACCACGGCTTCCCCGCCCAGCAGGTAAGTGAGGCAGGCCAGACCGGCGTTCGCTTCGCGGAGCTCGTCCTGCAGGCGGGCGATGCGCGGGTCCGGGGCGGCGAAGCCTGGGATGGGGCGCGGGGTGCTGGTCATGCTGCGCTCCAGATCCAGACCAGGACGGCGATCGCGACGATGATGACGAGGCCGTGCATGACCATCTTCGCCACGAGGGTGCGGCGCAGCTCGCGCAGCACCTGGCTGCGGGCCGCCGACGCGTCGGGCATGGACGTCACCGGGCCCCCCGCGAGACAGGGACGGCCGGTGGGACCGGATGACTCCGGACGTCTCCGGACGCTGTGGGACCGGACCGGAGTCTCACGGAGAACTCCGGTCGCACCTGTACGGGGCCGGTCATGACGTGTGCGCCTCCTGTTCCGACTGCTCGAAAAGCTCTCGATCGTGCTCGCTCTGCGACATCAGCTTCTCGCACGTCCCGCACTTGTAGTAGCCGTCGTCCTGCAGCCACAGACGAGCGACCTCCTTGCAGCGGGGGCAGCGGATCGGCGACCGGCGGGCGGCCGGGTCGCTCTTCGTCAGCGCGCGGAGCCGGTGCTGCCACGCCAGCACGCTGCGACCGAAGTCAACGGACCAGGGGTCCTCCAAGATCAGGTCGAGCTCGTCGAGGAGGAACGCGATCGACGCCCTGCGGGCCGAGCCGCCGCGGGTGCGCTGCGGCCGGGCCTGGTAGCCGCGGGCTCGCCGCCACGGATCCTCCACCGCGATGAGGTCGCCGTACAGCTGGTCCAGGAGGTCGGTGACGGGCGACGGTGATCCGGCGTGCGTCTTGGCGGTGACGCCGGTCCGGCCGTACCGGGCGCCCGCGTCCCGGTGCCCATCCACTTCGGCCTGAGCCTGGGAGGCGAGGTCGTCCAGCTCTCTGAGGGCGGCGTGGATGCGCTGCGCGCAGCCCGGGTGCCAGACGGGGTCACCGAGGTAGAGGCGGACGTCGGGCGGCGCCGGCGGGACGGGCTTGGCCGGGTAGCGCAGGGGGAAGCGCCAGGCGGCGCGGGCCTCCTCGTAGGCGATGACCGCCTGGTCGTAGAAGTCGACGGCGTCCCGGTACGGCTGGTTGCAGCGACCCGGGCACATGCGCTTGTCGTACGGCAATGTCAGGACCTTCCTCGGGGTCGCAGATGTCGGTGGCACGCTGCTACGGGCCGGGCGGACTCCAGCCGAAGTGGTCGGCGGTGTTGCGGAGAATCCGCATGAGCTGGTCGCTGATGCCGAACCGTTCGCGTTGGATCTCCAAGCTGTGGGCGAGGTCGCCGTCGTCGTGGCGTTCGGTTGCGGCTTTCCAGTCGGCGAGCATCTCGATCAGGTCAACCAGGGTCATGCCGTTGATGCCCTGCGCGCCGAAGTGCTCGGGGTGGTGACGATTGTGCGCGTAGTGGTGTGTCAGCCCCTCTCCCATGGCGGCGAGGAACCTCTTGTACTCGTCGGAGCCGTAGGTGGAGCCCTTCAGCTTCGGCGTGAACTCGTTGAAGATGTCCACCTCGGGCGGCTCGGTCTTCGACAGGTCATGTCGGGTGGATCGGTCGACGAGCTCCTTGATCGGCTGCCCCATGAGGGCGCCGACGCGGAGGGCATGCTTCAAGGTGTCGGCGGTGCTGTCGTAGGTGCTCACGTCGTCTCCCCGTCGAGGACTCGGATGGTGGAGCAGGGCCAGTCGACGGGCAGGCCGTGTTGCTCATCGGCGCAGTGCGAGCAGCATTTCCGCACGTACCTCACGCTCTCGGTTTCGCCCTGCTCTCGGTGTGGGCCCCGGGCGAACTCGACGTCGGCGGGCTGGTGCAGCGCCCGGACGCGGGCGATAGCGGCTTCGGCCTGCTCGGCGTCGGCGTGGGCGGAGCGGTACAGCCCGTAGTTCACGCGGGCGATGCAACGCAGCTGCTCCAGCTCGGCGCTGGGAACGAGCGTGTGGTCGGTGGCGCGCGGGGCACCGGGGATGACGCGGATGACGTGGCGGCCGGCCTCGTCGACGGCGTGCCACTCGATGTCGTCGGCCTGGCCCGGAGCGGGGAGCTGGCCGGAGCTCAACGCGTCCAGGACGTCCGCCGGCGGATCCACCGGCTCGATCCGGGGGGCCGTGGACCGCTGGCCTCTCCACATCACCGGTTCCTCCTTCGGTAGGCGCTCTTCACGCGGCGGGCGTCTTCGTGGGCCCTGCCGAGGAGCAGCTGGTGGTCACTCCAGGACAGGGCGGCCCGGTTCGCGGCCGCCGCGGTGTAGGCGGCGCCGACCGGGCGGCGCGGCAGGTCGTCGAGGATCATGACGTCGTCGTCGACGATGAGCGTGAGGTCGTCTTCGGTGAGGTAGCGGAAGGGCCGCCAGCCGCGCCCCGAGACCGCGGGGACGTCACCCACGGCCGCCGCCCGCCGGGTCGGCCCGGAACGACAGGCGGTCCATCGGCCAGCCCGGCGCCGCCCGCATCCGCTCCTCGTCGATGTCGATGACGCCGAGCTCCAGCAGATGCAGCAGCGCCTCCCTCAGCTGGCTGTTGACCATGTCCCTCGGGCTGGGGTCGGGTCCGAGCAGGGGGCCGTCGGGTCCGACCATCCACCGGTCCGCGGCAGCGATGGCGAGGCCGAGCAGCTCGTTGAACGGCGAGTCCGGGGCATCGTTCACGGCGATGCGCGGGAACGGCTCGTGCATGCGGGTGGGCAGTGGCGGCTTCGTCTGGGCCATGCGGGTCTCCTCTGTCGGTTGAACGTCCGTTTCTGCGGCGGCTCGTTTCAGGGCAGGTCCATCGCGGTGTACGGCGACGTCCCGCACTGCACGCACACGGCCACCCCGCCCACGACCTGCAGCCCTTCGCCGGTGAGCCAGTACACGGTGGACGCCAGCAGCGTCTCCCCGCACGCCGGGCACGGGACGTCGCGGTAGTCGCCCAGCTTCATCACCAGGCTCTCGGCGCCGCCCTCCTGGCCGCCGCCGCCGCCGTCGCTGTCGTCGTCGTTGTCGGCTGGTTGCTGCTCCGCCGCTTCGAGGATGTCCGCGGGCAGCCACTCCAGGTACCCGGCCGGCTCGGTGTCGGCGTGACGCAGCAGCTGCCGGGTCAGGCGCACCGCCGCCGCCTCCAGGCCGACGGCTTCACCGCACCAGCGGGCCGCCTCGTCCTGCACGCGGGCGCACGCCGCCTCGGCGTGCTCGGCGCGGGTGCGCAGCATGCTGATCTGCGCTTGCTGCTCCAGCAGCTGCCGGGACAGGACGGTGACGTCGACGTGCCCGGTGACGGGCGGCCGGGTGATCGCCTCAGCCAGCGCTCGCCGCGCCTTCTCATCGTCGGGGGGCAGCGCCGCTGTCGCTTCGGCCGCCGCGAGGATCCGCCACAGGTCTTCGGCGTCGACGCGCAGCATCCGCCCGCCGGTGAGCCCCTCCCCCGGGTGGGCGATCTCCACGACGACGCCCGGCTGCCGCAGCGCGGACCGCAGCAGCCGCAGTTCCACCCCGCCGGGCGCCGGCTGGTAGATCAGCGTGTACGGGCGCGCGGGAATCTCACCCATCGTCCTCACCTCCAGTCACCGCCGCGATCTCCCGCGGCACGATCTGTCCGAGCCATGTCGGCCACTGCGCGCGCACCGTTGCGACCGCTGCGGCCGCGAACCGGCGCACCTCCTCGTCGGAGTCCTCGTTGATCTCCCGCTCCGCGAGGTCCACCACCAGTTCGGTCACCGAGTCGAGCAGCGCGTCCGCGGTGCGGCGGATCACCTCCGCCAGCAGCAGCCCCTGCTCCTCGTTGATTCGGGCCCGCTGCTCCACCGCCTCCGCGCCGTGCGCGGTGAGCGTCGAAGCCGAATCGCCGAACAGGGCGCGACGATGCCGCATCGTCACGTCCATGAGCCGGATCACGGTCCCGGCGGACAGGTCGGCCGCGTTGAGCGACGGCAACCGCTGGGCGACCTTCCCCAGGCCCGCGCCGAGGATTCTCGCGTCCGCTTCGGCGGCTTTGCGCCGCTCCTCGACCCACGTCACCTGGTACAGGCGGTCCATGTGGCTGTCGTAGGCGTCGACCCGCTCGCGCCATCTGAACGCCACCGCGACGTCCCGCACGTACCGGTCGTTCTTGGTCAGAATCTCAGCGGTCTTGCGGAGGGTGCGTCCCCGGCCGAGATCGCGGTAGGTGCAGAACTGGCTGTAGCGGGGCAGCGACTCGTCTGGTTGCCGTTCCCAGGGGTCGACTTTGGGGTCCAGTTTGAGCGGCCTGAGCTTGCTCATGGCGCGTTATAGCACTTCAGGCGGGGTGTGGTTGGGGCCTGACAGGTACTCGCCAGCGAGGCGTTCGAGGAGCTGCCAGCCCTGCCCTTGGGGGATCTCGCCGAGGCCCTCGGCGCGGGCGATGGCCTTGTTGAGGGTGATGGCGGCCGGGGCTGGGAGGGTGCGGGCTCCGAGGACGGTTTCGAGGCCGACGCGTCCGGCGTGGAGGGGCTCCCCCTGGGGGCTGGTGTAGCCGTCCTGGAGGTCGCCGAGGTGGCGTTCGACGATCGTGAGGATCGCGTGCAGGGCGGTGGCGACGTTGCCGACTCGGTGTGCGGCGTGGGTGGAGGCGAGCGTGTCGAGGGTTTGTGCGTAGTCGGCGCGGGCGGCGAGCCACGTCTCGTCCTGGCCGAAGCGGGTGTCGTTGAACGCGGTGCGGGCGGCTTCCAGCTCGGCGGGCAGGAAGATGAGCTGCACGGTGGCGAAGTCCAGGTTCGCCTCCGACAGTCCTTCGGCGGTGACTTCGGCCAGGAGCTGGAGGTCGGCGTCGTCGAGGCCGGAGTAGGCGCGCCAGTCGACGTCGTCGAGCTGCTCGTACAGGTGCTTGAGGGTGGCGGGGTCGTCTTCTCCGGCGATCGCGTTGTGCGACAGCTGCAGGGCGATGAGCTGCTGGTCGGACAGCGGCTCATCGATGAGCATGGCGTCGATCTCGAAGACACCGGCGTCCACGGCGGCGTCGCAGCGGTGGTTGCCCGACAGGATCAGCTCTTCGTGCTCGTCGTGCTCGCCGCCGCTGTAGATGAGGGGCACGCTGGTGAGGCACCCGTCGCGGCGGACGTTGGCCACGAGCCGGTCGTACTCCTCCTTGCGCATGAAACGGGCGTTCACCGGCAGCCGGGTGAGGCGTCGCGGGTCGCGGCGGACGAGGCGCGACCGGAAGGCCGGGGCGGGGGCGGTGGTGTCGGTCATCGCGTGTCCTTGCCGTGCTTGCGTTTCCACAGGTCGAGCGCTTCGCTGAGGGTGCGTTCACCCATCGCTCCGCCGTACTGCAGCTGGTAGCGGTGGATGCCGTCGGCGCCCGGCTCGGTGCGTTTCTGCAGCTTCACGCCGGGGATACCGCGCCCGTACTTGGCCGAGTTGGGCCGGTCGGTGAACGCCGTGGTGGTCCAGCCGGTGATGCGGCGCGACAGGGAGCGCTGCAGCAGCAGCTGCGCCTCGCTGGTGCAGGCGGCCATGACGATGAGCTTGGCCAGGCGCCGGTAGCGGGTCCACGACACGGGGAAGTCCGACATGAGGTAGGCGTCTTCTGGGTCGAACTTCGGCGGCAGGAACGCGAACGCGCCGACGATCAGGCCGTCGACGGAGACGCCGCACGCCAGGAGCGGCGTGCCGGGCTTGATGCTCTTCGACATGAACTGGGAGCGGATCGCAGCGAACTGGCCGCCGGTCAGGACGTGCAGGGCCATGCGGTCGCCCAGCTCGTCGTCGGGGCCGATTTTCGGCATGGGGATCGGCGCGGTCAGCTGGCGGGGGCGGACGATACGGCGCGGCCCGGAGGCGGCGTACACGTAGATCGGCAGGCCGCGGTTCGCGGTCTGCACGACGCCTGCGAGGTGGGGGCGCAGCTCGGGGCGCTCGATGTGCAGGCCCAGCATCCAGTGCGGCCGGTCGCGCACCTGGGCGATGATCTGCTCCTTGCCGGCCTCGTCCAGCTCCCCGAAGTCCGGGGCCGGCCAGTCGAACGTGGTGTCGATCGACGCGAACTGCGCCTGGTAGTCCTTGGCGTAGAACGGCGGGAACATCACCACCGGCGCGTCCGGGGGGACGACCGTGCTCAGGTAGTCGCGGACGTCGCCTGCGTAGAAGGAGCCCAGTCGTAGCGACAGCGCGTTCAGCTTGGAGACGGTCTTCTCGTGCATGCGGGGCCACTGGTCCTGGGTGGCTGCGATCATCCGCCGGTAGTAGGCGCCCTCCTTGCCGACCCACTGCAGGAAGCGGGTGCCGAGCATGAGGGTGGCGAGGATGTCGGTGGGGTCATCCAGGTAGGGCCTGAGCCAGCCGAGGTCCTCGTCGTGTTCCTCGCGGAGGGTGAAGGGGAGGGGGCGGCCGGACAGCCACCAGCCGAGGGCGCAGCTGTAGGCCTGGATGTCGTTGCCGTGGACCGCGCGGTTCGATCCGAACCGGGAGTGCAGCACCCGTTCCAGGGTGAAGTTGCCGGAGCAGCCTACGTAGATGTCCTGGTCGGGCCAGGTTCCGGCGTGCTCGTAGACGATGGAGCGCATCGCGGAGGGGATGGAACCGTGGAACACGAGCGGCCCCCTGTGCTGGAGCGATGCAGGTGGAGCGCCGGCCAGGACTTGAACCTGGTCCGCCTCTCGGGGAGAGAGGCATGCAGCTGTTACAACTCCGGCGCATGCGACCAGCCGAGCCGCTACACGTACCGCTGATCCGTTCGGATACTAGCTGGTTACCGCTGATCTGTTCGGATACTAGCTGATCTTCAGCGGCGGCGGCCAACACGGGGCGGCGGTGGGCGACGGCATGAGGAAAGGCCCCCGGTCGGGGGCCGGGGGCTCTGGGTGGACAGTTACCGCAGGGTGCGAGCGTCGTCGCCGGTGGTTTCGCGGAGGATGTCGCCGCGCTTACCGATGCGAGCTCCGTGGAGGACGCCGTCGGTGGTGAAGTACAGGAACATGAAGGGGCCGGTGTAGTTCGGGCGCAGTTCCTTCATGAGCTCGTCGCAGGGGTTGTTGCAGGCGAAGTCGAAGTCCTCGCGGTTGACGATGGCGAGGAGGGTTTCACGCTGGGCGGGGGTGCGGACCTCTTGGATGGTCGAGGGCTCGCGGAAGTACCCGACGGGGATGACGTGGAGGATCGCGGCGGTGGTAGACATGGGGGCCTCCGTGGTGGGGGTGGCGGAAAGTTTCATATCTATATCATAGCAAGCTATGCCATCTGTCGTACAGGGTTGCACCCATATTGACCTGCGGAAATAACCGCCCCCGCCCGAGACGCGGCGAAGCCCCCGGCCCGTGCGGGCCGGGGGCGGAGACGGTCAGCGGCCCCCGAAGCTCCGGACGAGCCGGACGGTCTCGCCGAACAGCACCTCGTCGCTGGGGGCGTCCAGCCACAGCTCCCTGAGCCACTCGCCCTGCCCGAGCTGGAACGCGCTCCAGGTGCCGTCCTCCTGCTTGACCCAGGTCCACATTCCGCACATGTGGCCGTTCGCGGAGAGGACCTCCACGGTGACCTTCTCGGCCACGTCGACCGGCGTCTTCGGTTTGGTCACGGCTTCCGGGGTGCCGGCCGCGGCGGGGGTGGTGCTCGTGTGGGCGGTGTGCTCGGTCATTCCGGCCTCCGTGGTGGGGTTGGTGGAGAAGTTCATATCTTAATCATAGCGTGCTGCGCTTTTGCGTGCCAGTGTTTGCTCGCGTGAATCACTGCGTTTTTGCAGGTCAGCCGGTTGCCCTGGTTGGGCTGGGGCTCGCGGTTGGAGAGGCCCCCGGCTGGAGCCGGGGGCCGGACCGGAGGCGGCTAGTGCTTGCCGTAGCCCCGGACCACCGTGATGTTGTTCCACAGGCGCTCGTCGCTTTCGGCGTCCAGGTGGTGATCGCGAATCCAGTCCTTGCAGTTCTCCCTCCAGAGGAACGCGCACCACTCTCCGCTCTCCTGCAGCACCCAGGTCCAGCTGCCGTAGCGCCTGCCCCTCTGGTCCACGGCCTCCACGGTGATCTTCTCTGCGACGTCCATGGGGCCCTCCAGCGTGACCTCCGGGGTGCTGGCCTCGGTGGGGGTGGTGCTCGTGTGGGCGGCGTGCTCGGTCATTCCGGCCTCCGTGGTGGGGTTGGTGGAGAAGTTCATATCTTTATCATAGCGTGCTGCGCTTTTGCGCACCAGGGGTTGCCCGCGTGAATCACCACGTTTTTGCAGGTCAGCGCGCTGCTCCGGCGAGCACCGCCGCCGCCTGCTCGTCCAGCGGGCCGAGCATCCGCACGCTGGTGTCCACCTGGGCCGCGAGGCTGACCGCGCGCCGCCCGGCGGCGAGGATCTCGCTCGTGCGTGCCGTCGCCCGACCGGCCAGCTGCTGCTCCGTCCACGGTCGGCGGGGCTTGCCCGCCTTGGTCTTCCCCTCCCCCAGCGCGATCGGCGTGGACGCCAGCCGCTCCCGCACCAGCTCGTACAGCACCACCGTGGCGTCGGCGGCCGCCGCGGTGCCGCCGGCGGCCTCGGCGCGAGCGGCCTCCAGCCCGGCGAGGATCTCCCCCATCGACAGGCGCTCCGTGAACGGCTCCCCCAGTTCCAGTTCCGCCCACCGGTAGTCCGCGGCCAGCGCGGGCCGCAGCGCGGCCGCGAGCATCAGATCCTGCAGGGACGCCAGGACGCACAGGCTGCACGACAGCCGGGCCAAGCCCCACGAGTAACCTGCGTGCGGGCGCAGACCTGCCTCCCGGATCTGCTCCCACACGTCCCAGATCGTCCAGTCCCGGATCGGCAGCCACCGCGTGATCCGCCGGTTGCCCGACGAGCGGCGCTCGTTGACCTGGACGATCGGCTGAGCGGCGCGGCCCGCGGACTCCTCGCCGCGCAGGCCGAGGCAGTACAGCACCTCCACCGGCCGGTCGGCGGGCACGCCCAGCAGCTCCCAGAACTCCGCGACCGCCTCGGTGACCCACGTCATCGCCGGACCCTCCTTCTGGTCGCTCGTGCACCAGCGGGCGTGGTTCGCCATCCACCGGCGGCGCTGGCCGATCAGCTGGTCCCACAGGCCGCCGCCCGGCCGCCGCCGCACGACGAACTCGAACCCGTAGCGCTCGGCGTGCTCGCGGGCGGCGGCCTGCACCCCCCACCACTCGACCGGCTCGCCGGAGCGGGTGACGCCCAGGTCGTTGTGCAGGACCACGACGCGGCCCCGGTAGCCCTGCTCGCGGATCAGCTGGGCCACGTAGGCGAGCAGCGCCATGCTGTCCTTCCCCGCGCTGGAGCAGATCACGATCAGGTCGTACGCCCGCAGGTTCAGCACCGGCCGTGAACGGACGTTCAGCTCGGGGAAGTCCAGGAGCAGCTGCACGTCACCGCTCCTCCATCGCGCCGTGGCAGGTGACGGTGTAGCCGGGGTCGCCGACCTGCGCCTCCAGGCGGGAGCCGGGCCAGTCGACATCCTTGACCGACTGGACGAGGTGCCCGGCCGGGCACAGGACCATCACGCGGCCGTGTCTCGTACGGCGGACCAGCGGCCGGCCGGTGTGCGGCTCGGGTGCCGGCCGCTCAAGAGCGGGGAGGTCGAGGAGCAGTTGCACCGACCGGCTGACGGGCGGGTGCGCGGGGGGCACGGTTTCTCCTTCTGGTGGCCGCCGGGACGGTGCCCGGCCGGGGTGGGTGGTGGCAGGCGCGGGCAGGGCGGGGGCTTGTCGCCCCCGCCCTGATCGCTGCTAGATGAGCTCCTCCAGCTCGTCCGGGTCGGCGGCCAGCAGGCGGTTGGCCTCCGCCGCCAGTTCCAGCGCCCAGCTCCCACTGGTGCCGGCGCGCTTGGCGGCCTCCATGCCCTGGACGACGAAGGCGGTGACGGTGGCCAGCGGGACCTTCTCGAAGAGGCGCTCGGCCTGCTCGGCGAGGGGGGCCATCTCGGGGCGGTCGAAGTGGAGGGCGAGACCGGCGGGGAGGGCGGTGCGGACGGACATGGTCTCTCCTTTGGTGGGTGAAACACTCAATTTCTTATATCTTTATCATAGCATGCTTGCGTTTCGCATGACCAGTCGTTTTCTGAAGTTTCCGCAGGTGAGAGGGCCTGTTGAGTTCGCCTGTAACCTCCGCTTGCCCCCGGGGCGAGAGGAGGAGAGGGGGGCGCACAGAACGCCGCTTAGAGTCCACTTGGGCCGCGGGGCCGAGGCCAGGGGGCGCGATCCTCTTCGCGAGGGGGCCGCCGCCCGGCCGACCCGGACCCCCGAGAGAGCCCCCGGGCCCGTGCGGGCCCGGGGGCTCCGCTGGCTCAGGAGGCCGGCCGGTTGGCCAGGGCCGCGGGGACGCCACCGATCAGGTACTGCGCACCCAGCTCGGACCACTCGACACCCTCCAGCCAGTTCTGGAGGATTTTCGCGGCCAGGGTTTCCCCGGGGCCGGTGAGCTGGGCGGCCGTGACCTTGGCCACGTACTCGGCCAGTATGCCGCCCACCATTTCAGGGTCGGCCCTGCGCTCCCGCGCCTCTTCGACCAGGGCGGCCACCTCGTCCCGGTGTGCCACCGCCCGGAGGAACACGGACATGGCCGCCGTCTCCTGGGCGTAACCCTCGAAGTTCTGCTCGGCGAGCCGCATCTGGATGTCGCTGGCGATGTCGTGGAGCCCCCGGCCCAGGAACTCCCGCTGTGCGTCGAGCCCGCGCTTGCCCACCTGCTGCGCGACGGTGGTGGCCGCCTTGTACGCGGCCTCGCGCTCGATGTCCGCGTCTTCCGCCAGAAGGAGATCGGCGACCTCCCGGGTGAGCCTGCGGACTCGCTCGTTGAACTCGCTGGCGAGGCTCTGGGGTGCGGGGCTGGGGTTCACGTTGGCCTCCGTGGTGGTGGGGGTGGGGGTGGTGGAGAAGTTCATATCTTAATCATAGCGTGCTGCGCAAACGTATGACAGGGTTTGGCCGCATGGATCGCAGAGTTTTCGCAGGTCACAGCCTCGCTGAACGCCCCTGTGACCTCCGCTCACCCGCTGGGCGAGGGGAGGAGAAGGGCACGCCGGGAACACCGCTTAGGGTCCGCCTGGACGGCCGGGGCGCGCGGCGCGCCCGCGGGGGTGGCCACCGCCCTGCCGGCACCCGCCCCCGCCCCCGGGCACAGAAACGGCCCTGGACCTTGGGTCCAGGGCCGGCCGGTGACCGCCTAGCGGATCTCGAACTCGCTGTCCATCCGGGCGCAGGCGCCCGCCTCGTTCGCCTTCCTCATGAGCTCGACGAACGCGGCCGCCTTGTCCTTGTCCCCCATGAGGATCTCCTCCACGAATGCCCACTCCGCGGCCGGGAGGAGGTTGGACCGGCCGCTGATCTTCAGGCTCTCCTTGACGCTGTCCAGGTTGTTCTCGTAGGAGTTCAGGGCGCTCATGATGTCCTCCGTGGGGGGTGGTGGGGTTGATTTCTTATATCTTTATCATAGCGTGCGGCTCGTGTGGCGGGGAAGGGGTTCACGAAAGAAAACCGAGAAGTTTTCGCAGGTCGCAGCCCTGTTGAGCACTCCTGTGACCTCCGCTCGCATGCGGGTCGAGGGGAAGAGAAGGGCACAGCGGGAACACGGCTTAGGGTCCGCTTGGGCCGCCGGGGCACGGCCGGGGCGTCGGCGGCCGGTGGGGAGGGGGCGCGCCCATCTCGGCGTTCCCGGAGCGCTTCGGGCAGATCCCGCTCGGTGGAGGGCATTGCGGTTTCCTTCCTGTCATGGGTCGAGCCCCGGGCTGGCGGGCGCGGGGCCCGCCCGCCCGGGGCTCGGCGGTGGTGCCGGTGTCAGCCGTTGAGCAGGCTGCTGATCTGCGCTCCGGCCAGCTCCAGGGCGGCCGCGGTGTCGTCGAGGCTGGAGGACAGCAGCTCGGAGTGCTCGGCCGTCGCCTTCTGCAGGGCCCGAAACCTGCGGTACAGCGCCCCGACCTTCGCCTCGGAGTGGCCTTCGCGGCGGGCGGTCGCGATGTCGCCCGCCAGCCGCTGCAGGTCCTCCTTCGCTTTCGTGGTGAGCGCCGCGATCACCATGTCCTTCATCTCCTCCTGCTCGGGCAGCGGGACGCGGGTCAGGAGGCTGCCCGCTCCGAACCTGCTCACCAGCTTGCGCAGCGGCTCCAGCGGGGCCGCGTGCGTCCTGTGCACGAAGTAGACGCCGCCGGTCGAGCGGACCGGCACCGCGGCCAGCGACTCGATGTAGTTGCGGACGATCGCGCGCAGCCGGTCGCTGCTGAAGTAGGCGCACTGGTTCTTGTAGCTCTCCTCGATGCTGCGCAGCATGCTGCGCACCTTCACCTGCTCGCTGGGCGACAGGGCGTTGATCGCGGACTCGTCGGGGTGGATCTGCAGGACGCCGACGCCGGGCTGGCCGCTCTCGGTGGGGTCGCGCCACCAGGCGAGCTCCGCCATCCGCGTGTCGTAGGACAGGGTGGAGGAGCCCTCGTCGCGGACCTCGCGGACGACGTGCCGGGTGATTTTCCCGCCGGTCCGGCCGACGTGGCGGATCATCAGGGTGACCGCGATGGTCTTCTCTCCCTGCGCGGCCTTGCCGGAGGGGCTCGTGGTCAGCTTGTACGTGGCGCGCACACCGTTCGGGCCGGTGACCCGGGCGAAGGCGTCGTCCTCGCGGATGGGGCCCGGCAGGAACTTCTCGTCCAGGCCGAGCTCCCGGAACCAGCGCTCCAGGTCGGTGCGGAGGATGGGCGCCTCGAAGATGCTGTAGAGCGCGAGGTAGCCCAGCAGCGGCGTGTCGCCCTTCTCCATCGCGCTGGTGTACGCGTCGAAGGCGCCCGCGGTGCTGCCCGTGGCGGCGGGCGCGGGGGCGGCGGGGGTGGGGGTGGGGGTGGTCATGATGTGAACTCCTTTTACAACGTCCGTTTGGTCTCTGGAGGGGGCGGGGGCGCGTCAGACCTCGATGTCGGGGACGTGCACCTCGATGTCGGTCAGCGGGACGTCGTGCTCGATGTGGACCCGCTCGCGCAGGATCGGCATGGGGGCGGACCACATGTCGCCGCGGGTGCCCGAGGTCGGCTCGCCGGAGGTGTCGCGCATGCACAGGTACCACTCGCCGGCGCCGAGGTAGGTGAACGTCGCGGAGCCCACGGCGACCCCGGCGACGTAGATGACGAACGTCTCCGGGGCGCCCTCGCGGCGCTCGTTGGTGGCGGCGTACTCGATGAGGGCGGGGGCGGGGGCGGCAGGAGTGAACTCGCCCTTGTCGAAGTCGTACGTGCCGGGTCCCATCTGCGGGGTCCACACGCGACTCTTCTGGGCGGGCGTCTCGGGGGTGCTGGGGGTGCTCATGCGGTTGTTCCTCTCGTGAAAGCGGGGGTCAGATGGCGCGGAACAGGTCACGGCTGTCGGCGAGGTCATCCAGGTCGGTGACGTGGCGCAGGTTGTCGCACAGGCTCTCCAGCGTCTTGCCGGGCCGGTGCGCGATGGACACGCCGAACAGGCGGAACCCGAGGTTCTCCTTGCGGCTCCGCCAGCCCTGCAGCCACTCCGTGGAGACCCCGCACTCCCCGTCGGTGATCAGCACCATGTCTCCGCGCTGGGTGCCGTCCGCGTTGAACTGCGCCTCCAGCAGATCCGTGGCCAGCCCGAGCGGCGCTTCGAAGTCGGTGCCGCCGCCCCAGAAGTGCTCGGCGAGCTCCAGCACCTGCTCGATACCGGCCTGCCCGCGAGGGAAGTACAGGACGTGCTGCTGCTCCTTCGACGCGAACAGGATCGCCGCGAAGTCACGGCCTCCGATGCGGGCCTGGTCGAGCAGGGCGAGCGCGCACGCCTTCGCCCACGCCTCCCGGGTGATGCCGTCCGGGCCGGCCTCCCGCATGGACATCGAGCAGTCGATGAGCGCGATGATGGCGCCCTGCCCGACGTGGTCCTCCCCCTGGGAGTCGTACATCATCAGGCGGCCTTCGGCGTAGCGGGAGACGAAGTCGGCGCGCAGCGCCGGGAGCGCCAGCATTGCCAGCTCGGACGGTACGAGGCGGCCCAGGTCCGCTCCGAGGGTGAGGCCGACGATCTCGCCGTTCGTGTGCTGGACGCGGCGGGCCCGCTCGCTGGCCGCCATGGCACGGAACCGGCCGATCAGCTTCGTGAAGCGGGCGAGGCGGTTCCCGGTCAGGCGCTTGGCGAGGGCGGCGCGGGCGGCGAAGCTCATTCTCTGCAGCTCGCCCGGGCCGACGCCCCAGGCGGCCATCGTCTCCGCCTCCTGCTGCGCCTGTTGGGCGGCCTGGTGGGCGGCCTGGCGGGCGGCTGTGCGGATGCCGGGTGTTGCCTGCGCCAGTGCGGTCTCCGCGTCCTTGCCGGCCTGCTCGGCCTCCTGCTCGGCGGCTTCGGCTGCGGCGATCGCGGCCTGCAGCTGCTGCTCGGCGTCGCTGGGGACCTGGCCGTCGCTGTCGGCTGCGGCGACCGCCGCCTCCAGGGCGGCCTGCACGGCGGCCGCCGCCTGCTCCGCGTCGGTCTTGGCGTCCGCCGCCTTCTGGGCGGCCTGCTGCGCCTGCTTGCCCTTTTCGAGCATGTCGCGCAGCGCGGTGCCCTGCGCCAGGACGGCCATCGCCGCCGCGTACGGGTCACCGGCCGTGTTGCGTCGCAGCTCCCCGAACTCCGGGGAGCCGAGCAGCGAGGACACCACCTCGTGGTTCACGGCCCGCGACGGGTCCACCTCGCTGAGGTCACGCACGCGGGGCGCCACCTTGTAGGCGGCTGTCCAGGCGTCCTGCAGCAGGTCGGGCGCGTGGTCGAACTTCTCGCCCAGGTCGAAGGCCAGGTTCTGCAGCGCTTCCGCCTGCCGGTAGGTGTCGCCCCAGGTGACCTGGTCGAACCGGTCGGCGTCGACCGTCAGGGTGTGCTGGACGGGCTTGGCTTCGGCGGCTAGGCCGAGCCACCGCCCGGCCCGGGTCGCCAAGTCCTTCAGCTTCGCCAACGGCTTCTTCTTGATCATGGCTGCCTCTCTTCCACGGGGCTCCGGGAGGGTCTCGGGTCAGAAGTTGAGGTCGGCGGCGTCGATGCCGAGGGCCTCCTTCATGACGTGGGCGTGCACGGCGCGCCTGCGGTCGATGACCTCCTGCAGGGTGGTCGTGGACCGGCCCGCCGCCTGCGACTCCTGCAGCAGCTTCTGCAGGTCCCTGTCGGCGCGGCGGAGCTTGGGCTGCGCCTCCCGGATCGCCCACTCGGAGACGTCCTCGCTGGCCTTGCCCGCCATCCCCTTCAGCTGGACGGCGATCTCCTCGACGCCCGCGAGGATCTCCAGCGCCGCCGCCATGCTCGGGTTGACGACCTGCGCCACCTCGCGCTCCACGGTGGGCCGCTCGGCCGGGCTGTGCCACAGGACGTGCTTGAGCAGGTCCAGGTCGGTGACGGTGACCGTCCGGCGGCCGTCGAGCCATGCGGCGGCCTGCAGCAGCCGGATCGCCTGCCGCCACCTGCGGTCGGAGGCGACCAGTCCGGCGTTGCGCAGGGAGGCGCGCAGCTCGCCGATCAGGTCCACCACCTCGTCGGGGACGCCGACGGCCGGGACGTGCACGCGCACAGCGGTCTGCAGGTCGGCCAGCGGCACCGTGGTCGGCGTCGTCGGGGCGCCGGCCTGGACGGCGGAGCGGAGCAGCGCGGCGAAGTTGCCCGGCTCGCTCAGGTAGTCGACTTCCATGCGCACGAGCAGCCGGTCGTAGACGGCGGCGGACGCCTCGCCGGTGGGCAGCTCGTTCGACGCGGTGATCGCGGAGATCAGCGGGCACGGGATCGGGTCGCCGCCCGCCTCCGGGTGGTACACGCGCTCGTTCAGGAAGGCCAGCAGTTCGTTGAGGGCTCCGGTGCCGCATTTGAAAATTTCGTCGACGAACGCGATGTCGGCCTGGGTGGCGCGGCCGTCCCACACCTGCTGGTAGACGCCGCTCATCAGGGCGGACACGTCGATCGGGCCGAACATTTTCTTCGGGTCGGTGTAGGCGGACAGGAGGATTTCCCACAGGCGGGCGCCCTCGATGCGGCTGGTGATGTCGCGGGCCATCTCGCTCTTGCCGGTTCCGGGCGGGCCGAGCAGCAGGCTGTGCTGGCCGGCCAGCATGCAGGCCACCAGGGGCCTGATGACGTTCGCGCGCTCGAGGTAGCGGGTGGACACCTCCTCGCAGATGCGGCGGAGGCGGGCGGCGGTGACGGAGCCGTCGCCGGGGTCCGTGGTGCCCGGGGCGGTGGTGGTGGTGGTCATCGCTTCTCCTTGGTGGGGGTGTAACGAACAGTTCTTATATCAAAATCATAGCACACTGTGATCAAGGTGTGAAATCGGGTTTCGTGATTCGAGAATCACCGCCGGCCAGTGCGCGCCCCGGGAACCCCGGCTCCCGGGGCGCGCACCGGCACCGGCTCAGGACACCGGAGCGCGCTCCACCTCACCGCGCACGTACGCCACCAGGGTCCGCAGCCCGTACATCGGGATCACCTTCTCCGACACCAGATAGCCGCCCTCCCGGTTGAAGCGGCGGACGGTGAGCACGATGCCGACAGGGTCCTCCGGCAGGCCGCCCTCGACGCTGTCGATGTGCAGGTCCCACCCGGGGCAGGAGACGCCGATCGTGAAGTGCCCCCCGCCGGTGTCGCGCATCCCGGCCGCGATGCCAACCGCTTCGAGCGCGTCGAGAACCTGTGCGTACTGCTCGCTCATCAGCTGGCGGGACGGAATCGGCCAGTCGGCTCCACTCGCGCGGTACGCCAGCTGGTCACCCAGCGGCGTGTAGGTGAGCCAGTCGCCGAGGGAGTCGCTCAGCTTGCTCGTCGCCTCGCTCGCGCTCTCGGGCAACCAGTCGGCGTTCCCGAGAGATGTCGCGCCGTCCCGCAGCTGTATCGCCAGGACGTCGGCGGCCAGGCGCATGCCGTAGCCCGCCAGCTTCACGCGCGCGGCGGACGCCTGCTCCGGGGTCATGCCGCTGATGGGCTGCCGGTCGTCGACCTCCCCGCTGACGCGGTACGGGTCGCTCCACCAGGTCCGCTGGCCAAGCAGCACGGCCACGTTGTAAGCCGGGTTCAGGTGCTCCGCCGTCCAGGCGGGGATGCGGCTGTACTCGCCGCTCACGTACGCCGCGAGCCTCGCCGCCCCGGCCGGCACGGTCGCCCTGGAGATCACGCCGCTGCCGTCCTCGCGGGTGACGGTGAGCATGGTCAGCGCGGCCGGGGCCGCCGGCAGGCCGAGGTCTGCGGTGTCGGCGGTGACGGCGATGTTCCACTCGGAGGGGCAGTCGATCTCGATCACGAACCCGGCTTCGCCGTAGTAGCCCATGAAGGGGACGAATCCGGCCGCCGCGAGCTCCGTCAGGTACTCGCCGTACGCCTCCTTCGCCCTGTCGAGGCGGCTCAGGGAGGGGCGGGCGGTGTGGTCGTTGGGCATCTTCACTCCGTGAGGTAGACGGCCCGGGACGGCGCGCTGGGCGCCGTCCCGGGGCGTGCGGTGGGGGTCAGAACAGGGTTGGTGGGGTCGGCTGGGAGGGGAGGGTGGCGCCGAGTTCGGGGAGTTCCTGGCCGGTCTGCTCCAGCCACCAGGCGGCGAACATGGTCCGGTGGCACCACCCACCGCGCTTGTCGAGGCGGTCGAAGCACAGCAGGACGAGCCGCGCCGACGACCGGCCGGTGACGGCGTCGGCGGCGGCCGCGATGCCGGCCAGCTCGGCGTGGATACGCGCGGCGCCCGTGGCGTTCAGCAGGCGCCGGTACGCCAGCTGGTAGGCGTCCTGGGGCAGGCCGAGCATGGCCCGGGTGGGGGTGATGAGCCTGGCCGGGCCGAGCAGCGTGTACTCCAGGGCGAAGCGCGGGGCGCCTACGGTGGTGCGCACAGGGTGCCCCATGTCGGGCCGGTACTCGTGATACGTGCAAGTTGCAAGATCCATGTGACTATGAAAGTCCTCTGCAGCAGGTAGGCCCCCGGGGCGGGCGCCCCGGGGGTGCGGGTGAAGGTCAGATGAGGCCGCCCCAGATGGCGTAGTGACGGCCGAGGGTGGGGCCGAACTCGTTGTGCTGGCCGTTGTCGACGATCTCGACGTCGGCCGAGTAGCCGCCGTCGGTGCGGACCGCGATGGGCGTGACGCAGCTGGCGTTGCCGCCGGCGAGCTCGGCCTTGGCGGGTGCCATCACGTACCCGAAGTAGTAGCCCTTGGCGGCGTCGGCGGCCCGGGCGCGGCGCGCGTCCTTCGACTTGGACGGGGTGAACCACTCGCCGGTGATCCGGCCCTTGTCGTCGAGCAGTGCGAAGTAGGCGCCCCACTGGCCCTGCCTGTGCTCGGCGGCGACCAGGTTGCCCGCGGTGTCGAACAGGGCGGGGAACAGGGCGCGTCCGCCGGCCTCTTCGATCTCGGCCTGCAGGCGGGCCTGGGCGGCGAGGAGGCCGCTGGCCCACTGGGAGACGAAGCCGTCGGTGTCGCACTCCTCGTAGGACTTGTGGGCCTTGAGGTCGTGCTCGGCGGCCTGCGCGCGGAGGTCGGCGGCCGTGGCGCGCTGGCGGGCGGCCTCCGCGCGGGCCGGGTCCTTGATGCCCCACCCCTGGGCGTGGGCCATGTCGTCGAGGGCGTCGGCGGCGGCCGCCTTGGCGCGCTCCTCCTTGGCGATCTCGGCGCTGTAGTCGCCTGCGGCCGGGCCTCCGTTGCGGGCCTCGATCTTGGCGACCGCCTCGCGCCAGATGTCGAGCTCGGTGGTGGTGGCAGTCATGGCTTCCTCGTTTCAGGTGGTGGTGAGGCGTTTTCTTATATCTTTATCATAGCAAGCTGGTCATGCGTTATACCAGGAATTTCGGCCGGGAATCGGGAAGTTTTCGCAGGTCACAGCCAACTCATTCCGTCGTCGGCCTCTGCCGGCGTGAACGGCTCCGCGTCGCTGTCACCGCCGAACGCGATCTCGACCGGGCCGCGGTCGAAGTGGCCGCCCTTCCCGGCCTCGCCGAGCGCCTGGTGCATCTCGGCGATGGCTTCCTCCTGCGTCACCTTCGCGTCGTCGTAGTACACCGAGACGGCCAGGCTGACCGTGACACCTCGCTTGCTCATGAACCTCACATCTCCTTTCGTTTCGCGGGTCAGGACGCCGACCGTCAGGCGGCGAACAGGCCCAGCTGCTTCGGCTGGCGCAGGTGCCAGCCGTGGTTGCGGATCGTGTGCCCGGGCATCGTCGGGACGACCACCAGGACGGCGCGGACGTTCGTGCCCGAGGCGCTGAACGATCCGGCCGGCAGCTCCAGGAGCTCGCCGTCGTTGTCGGCGAGCATCTTCCGGAACGCCACCGCCGCCGAGTCGGTGCGCCAGGTGATGGAGCTGGGCAGCACCGATACCAGCACCCCGTCATCGCCCAGGAACTTCAGCGCGTGCTGGACGTGGCGCAGCTCTTCGGCGAACGGCGGGTTCATCACCACCCGCTGGAATCCCGTCTCGTAGGACAGCGGATCCACCTGCAGGAAGTCGCCGTGCACCACCCGCCGGTAGGCGGCGTGCCCGGCCAGCACCGATGCCCGGTGCTCGTCGACCTCGACGACGTCGACGACCGCGCCTCGCGCGACGGCCGGCCCGGCGATCGACCCGATGCCCGCGGACGGCTCCAGCGTCACCAGCCCCGGGCGCTTGTCGGTGATGCCCGCCAGGGTCAGGATCTGCTCCACCACGGCGGGCGGTGTGGCGTACCAGCCGACGTCGTAGCGCGAGGGGAACTCCCCCGCGGTGATCGAGTCGCGCATGAACGTCTCGATGTCGTGCGGGAACACGAAGGCGCGCACCGTCTTGCGGCCGTCCCACTTCCCGCCCATGTGGTTGAACGTCCGTTTGAGTCGCTCGTACAGCGGCGCGGGCACCTGGAACGGGATGTGGAGTGCGTCGCGGTCGATGATGGTGCGCGGGTCGGCGAGGACCTTCAGCACCTCGGTCGGGATCTTCACCGCTCCACCTCCTCGGCGGGGGTGAGGTCGGCGTCGGCCCGCCTCAGCTCGTACGTCTCGCCGAGCGCGCGGAAGAACATCTCGATCGCCTCGGTGGCGTCGTCCGGCGGCGCGGCAGGCAGGTCGGGCCTGCCGAGGTCGGTGACGCGGTTCCAGCTCTCCTGCACGTCGATCGTGAGCGATTTCAGGGCGTCCTCCCGGCTGGGGAAGTAGTGCTCGTCGTCGCCGCGGTCGCCGTCGATGACGATGACCCACGGGACCTGTCCGGCGGGGTCGAGGTCGTCGACCGCGACGCACATGGCGGAGACGACCGACGTGCCGTGCTCCATCGCCTCGTCGAACGCCTCGTTCAGTCGGGCCCGGGCCGGTCCCTGCTCGCCCTGCTCCGTGGCGGCCGGTTCGTCGCTGCTCAGGGCGATCACCAGCCGCAGGAAGTCGGGCCGGTGCTCGGCGAGCATGTCGTCGAAGCTCGCGTCGTCGGCGTAGGCGGTGACGCCCGTGCGGTGCGCCTCCTCGTGGGCGATGCAGTCGAACAGGAACGCCGCCGTGTCGAGGACGTTGTCGAGGACCCGCGCGTACCGGGCGTCCTCCCATCCGGCCTGGGCGGTCACCGCCCAGGCGATGGCGTGCAGGACGTCGGTGGTGGTGCCGCCGGCCTCCATGCAGTCGGCCGCGGCCTCGCTGGGGGACTTCATGGGCTTCTTCCTTTCTCGGGTCATCCGAACAGGGACGCCTGCTCGCCGCGGATGGGCGCGGCGGCGGGCTGGGGGCGCAGTACGGCCATGGAGTAGCCGCCGCCCGGCGCGTAGCCGGGGACGTGGCGGGTGCCGCCCGGGGTGCGGTAGGCGCGGACGGGGCCCTCGCGGTCGAACCACCCGGCCGGGTACACGGCTCGCGCCTGCTTCTCCCAGGCGGCGAGGGGCTTGCCCTCGTAGGGCCGGTGGTCCATGACGGGCATCTCCCGCCAGTCGGGGTGGGCGTGGTCGCAGCCGTCCTCGACCGCGGTGTTCTCGCTCGACCGGATCGGCCCGTTGTGGCCGCAGCCGCTGCAGAACGCGTAATACCGCAGGTGGTAGTCCGGGTTCTCCACGGTCGGCGGGCTGGGCTCGTCGGGGGCCGTGCGCCAGGAGGTGATGGTCACCCGGCAGTAGCGTTCAGGTCTGGGGGCCGGGTCGGGCGTGGGGGTTGCGGTGCTCACCGCGGTGTTCTCCTTCCGGGGGTGGGCGCCGGGTGACCGGCGCCCGCTTTGGGCTGGGTCAGGGGGCCGGGGTCTCGTCCGGGGTGGGCGCCATCTCGGCGAGGGCGCTGATGACGTGGACCCGGTCGGGGAGCGGCACTCCGGGCCGGGTGGGGGTGCGGATGTAGAAGGCCGCGATGAGGCCGCCGGTGCTGTCGTAGGTGACGGTCAACGACCTTCCGCCCTGCTCGTACTGGACGGAGTTGTCCGTGGCGAAGCTGGCGTGCAGGCCGTGCTGGTGGGCGAAGCGGGCCACGGCCGCGCGGTCGCTCAGGGGGGTCTGGCGGGGAGGCGTGCTGGCGCTCATCGCGGGGGCTCCTTCAAAGGGGAGATAAAGCCAATTGCTTATATCTTTATCATAGTACACTGCGTATTTGACGTACAGGAGGAATTCCGTGTTTGGCCTGGTGAATCGCGCCGCTCCTGATGAACGGCCGTTCAGTCAAACCCGCGACGTCTCCTCGTCGTCTTCGCCGGTGTCCGGCGGGGCCTGGACCAGGACGCGACCACACCGGGAACAGGTCAGGTGTGGATCACCCGGCCACAGGTCGACCGTCCACGGCTGCACGTCGCCGGCGCGGTGCCCGGCGTCGGCCCGGGCCTGCGCGTCCTCGTGCGACAGGCAGCCGGGCGCGCACAGCACCCGCTCGTCGTCCACCTGGTAGCCGATCGGCTCAGGGCTTCGGGGGGACAGGCTGAACATGGCGGAGACCTCCTCGTAGATCACGGCAGGGGGAAAGGGTGGGGCGGCGGCTGAACTGGGCTGAGAATCGCTGTGAGCGCCCTGGTGATCGCCGGGGCCCGGGGAGTCGGCGCGGGCTCCGGGCCGCGCCGCCAGGTAGGACGGCGGGGTGAGCTGGCCCGCCCGGGCCGCGCGGCGCGCGGCCAGGCACTGCGGTGCGGCGCACCGGCTCAGCTCCCGCCGCGTGGCGCCGTCCCACTCCCACACCCGGGGGCGGGCACGGCACCAGGAGCAGGCGCGCACGGTCACCGGCGCGCCGTCGACGGTGACCTCGATGGGCAGGCCCCAGCCGCGGGCGGCGCGCATCATGCTCACCACCCGGCTGTCGCCGAGCAGGTCGGCGGGCAGCGTCCAGGTCGCGCCGTTGTAGTTCACCTGGTAGCGGCGCATGAGCCGCTGAACGGTTTTCATCGCATGCCCTTCCAAGACGGTTGTGGTCCTGCGGCCGGGCCTGGCCGCAGGACCATCAGCGGGGACGGCTTACGCGGAGACCGCCGCGCTGTCGTTGGCGAGCGCGGGGTCGACCTGCAGGCCGCTGGTGCGCGCGGTGGCCACCGCCTGCGCCTCACGCAGGTTCCTCACGGCCTTCGTCGCCACGTCCTTCAGGTGGTCGACCCGCAGCCGCTGGGCGGCGACGCCGCCGGGGGCGCCCGCCAGGAGCAGCGCCAGCTCTTCGGGGTCCATCGCCGCGAGCTCCGAGAGGATGCTGCCCGCCGTGTCCAGCCGCTCGATCTTGCCGACGAGCGCGTTGCGGTCGCGGGTGATCCGCTCGCGCTCCTCCTCGGGCAGCTGGGCGTACAGGCCCTCCTGGCGGGGGCTGCCGGCCGCGCCAGCCTCGGCTGCGGCGTCCTCGGTGAGGACGAAGAAGCTGCCCTGGGTGGCCTGCCTCTCCTCCTCCGTGCGGCACGCCCGGGCGAACGCCTCGGCGTCGCGGGTGCTGGCGAAGTCGCCGCGCACGTAGCGGGTCAGGAACCGCTGCTGGTTGTCGCGGCTCAGGTTGGCGACGTACCAGGCGAGACCGACCGTGATGTGGCCCTTCATCACCGCTTCCTGCACCGACAGGTCGAGCTTGAGCAGGTCGATCCGCCAGCCGACGTAGGAGGCGGACTTGCCGCACATGGCCGCGACGTCTTCCAGCGGGTAGCCGAGGTCCACCAGGCGCTGGAAGCCCTTGGCCTCCTCGATGGGGGTCATGTCGGCCCGGCCCACGTTCTCGGCGACGGCCTTGGCGAGGGTTTCGGGGTCGCCGTCCTCGACGCCGAAGTGGACGATGCAGCGGATCCTGTCCAGGCCGGCCAGCTTGGCGGCCCGCCAGCGCCGCTCACCCATGATGATCGTGTACTTGCGGCCCGCCCTGTCGCGTCCCTTGGGGTCGGCGTCGGAGGTGCGGACGGCGATGGGCTGCAGCACGCCCAGCTTCTTGATGGACAGCGCCAGCTCGTTCAGCTTTTCCTCGTCGAAGTGCTCGCGGGGCTGGTTGACATCGCGCTCGATGCGGCTGAGAGGGATGTTCATCACGACCGTCTTGACGGTGTCGGTGGTGGTGGGGGCCGGGGTGGTGGTGTCGGTCACGATGTCCTCCAGGGTGGGGGGAAGTTCAATTTCTTATATCTTCATCATAGTACACTGCGATCTTGGCGTACAGCGTTTGACCTGCGGAAATGCCATAAAATCCGGGGGTGCGCGAGCCCGTTACGGTCGGGCTCGCGCACCCCCACCACCTACGCCGCACCCTGCTCCACCATGCCCAGCAGGATCTGCGTCTGCTTCACCGCCGCCGCCATCGACGCGATGCTCATCATGTGCTCGTGGTGCTCCAGCACCTCCGCGCGCCGCTTGCGCGCCCGGGCCGGCCCGTCGCCGACCGCGAGCGTGTCGCCGCACCACACCAGCACGTTCGGCCCCAGCTCCCACACCAGCGCGTTGACCGCGGCGCACGCGGACGCGATCGGGTCCAGGTCACCCATCGACCAGCCGCACTGGCGCGGGTCCGCGCCGCGCATTCGCATCGCCAGGGCCGCCGCCCGGAACAGGCCGCCCGTGCCCGCCGCCGGATCGTCGTACCAGTGGCCCGGCTCCAGATACTCGCCCGTGAACACGATGGCGGCCAGGAGATCCGCGACCTCGGGCGACGTGTGGTACTCCGACATCGCATCCCGCGCGCCCGGCGACCGCATCTGCGTGAGCACCCGCCCCAGGACGTCGACGTCGCAGCGGAACGACGGATCGTCCTGCCCGGTCAGGTGCAGCAGCCCGGACCGGATGGCCGTGTGCGTGACCGCGTGGATCGCATCCACCACCTGGCCCGGCGGGTCCTGGGCCTCGTTGAGCCACTCGTGGATCGGCCGGGCGCAGTCGATGAGGTACGGGTGGCGGACCCACAGGTGCCCCCAGATGCGCCGGTGGAACTCCAGGAGCTCCGCCTTGTCCAGGCTGAGGATGAAGGTGGCGACGTCGGTGCCGTCGCGGGCGGTCTTCCGCAGCAGTGTCAGCCCGGCCATGATGCCCATGCACACGCTGATGCCGTCCCCGGCGCGCTGCCGGTACCAGGTCTCGGCGACCCGCTCGGCGATGTCGTCGGCGGACATGCGCGACGTCAGGGCCTTGCGGTCACCGTCGATGACCGGCGGGACCCGCATGCTCGGCGCGGCCGCCGAGGGCTGCACGACCGCGGGCGGCTGCGTGGCCACCGGAGGCTGGGCGGTCGCGGCCAGCAGGCCGGGCAGATGCACCGTCTCGGCGGGCCCCGGCGCGGCCAGCTGGTGCTGGGAGGGCTGAAGGTCCAGGGCGAACAGGTCGAGCTGCGCCTTGCTGTCTCGGGGGCGCTTTCCCATCGGGAGCCTCACTTCCTGCAGAAATGGGGCTGGCCCCGCACAGGGCGGGGCCAGCAGGTGAACGGTCGGGGGGTGAGGCGGTCAGGAGAGCCGGATCGGCATGATCAGGTACAGGTAACCCGGGACCTGCTCACCCTCCTTGTCGAGGCCGGTGAGGATCGCCGGCTGGACGCTGTTGTTCACGCTCAGCCGCACCTCGGGCATCCCGATCGCGTCGACCCCGGCCAGCAGGTAGGCCGGGTTGAAGGCGATCGTGTACGGGTCCACCCCGGCCGGGCCGTTCCACTTCACGGCCAGCACCTCTTTGCTTTCGGCCTCGTCGCTGCCGCAGGCCAGCGTGAGCTGCCCCTGGGCGAAGGTCAGACGGACCGGCACGTCCCGGGGTGCGACCAGCGCGACCCGCTTGAGCGCCTCCGTGAACTCCCGGACAGGCAGGTCGGCGTGCCCGCTGAAGCCCTCCGGGATCAGGGACCGGTACTTCGGGAAGTCCGGGGCCAGCAGACGAGTCGTCATCTCCCGCCTGGCGCCGGGCACCCACGGCCGCCCGCCCACCGACGACACCCCCAGCAGCGCGCCGTCGCCGGTGTCGGCCACCGAGATCGCCACCTCGTTCCTGCTGAACGCCTTCGCGACGGTGGTCAGGACTCTCGCCGGGACCATGACCCCGCAGGAGTGCTCGGCTGACGTCTCCTTCCACGTCACGTCGCTGACCGCGAGCCGGTACCGGTCGGTCGCGGCCAGCGTGACCGCGCCGCCGTTGATGTCCACCCGAACGCCCGTCAGCATCGGCAGCGAGTCGTCCTTACCGGCCGCGACCGCCACCCTGGAGACCGCCCGGGCGATGTCCCCACCGTTGATCTGCCCCGTCACCGGCGGCATCTCGGGCAGAGTCGGGTAGTCCTCGACCGGCATGGTGAGAATCCCGAACGTGGCGGGGCCGCACGTCAGGATCACCTTCGCGCCGTCGACCTCGATGGTGACGCGCTCATCGGGGAGCGAGCGGACGATCTCGTTGAGGAGCCGCCCGGGGAGCAGCAGCGTCGTCTCTTCCTGGGAGTCGACGCTGATCGTCTCCTTCATGGACACCTCGTAGTCGTACGCGCTCAGCCTGAGGTCGCCGCCGCCGAGGTCGAAGCGGATGCCCGCGAGGGTCGGGACGGAGGGACGCGTGGGCAGCGACTGCGCCACCCAGGCGACGGCCTGGCCGAAGGATTCGCGAGCCACCTCGAACGTAATCTTCGGCGAAGCGGTCGCCTTGATGTCCGTCCCGGGCAAGGGTGTGGGAGCGGCCTCCGGCTCCGCGGCCTCCGGCTCCGGCTCCTCGGTGGGGGCCTCCGCCTCCTCCGGCGCGCTCTCCTCGGTGGGGGTCTCCGCCTCCGGCGCGGTCTCCTCCTCGGCGGGGGCCTCGACCTCCGGCGCGGTCGCGGCCTCGGCGGGGGCCTCCTCGGTGGGGGCCGCCGCCTCCGGCGTGGTCTCCTCGGTGGGGGCCTCGGCCTCCGGCGTGGCCGGGGCCTCGATCTGCGGCTCGGTGGCCGACTCGGGCGCGGTGGTCGGCTGGTCCTGCGGGCCGGTCTTGCGCCGCGCGGGCCGCTTGGCGCCCTCCTTCAGCGCGGCCGCCGCCTTCGGTGTGGCCGCGCGCGGGACCCTGGTCGTGGGGCGCTTCGGCTTGGGCTGTGACGTGCTGGACATGTGATTCTCCTTGGATGATCAGGCGGCGCACTGGGTGGTGGCCGCGGTGACGATGGCTACAGCCGCCCGGTGGTAGCACGTGTGCTTGCCACGGAGGCCGGCCGGACAGGTGCAGGCGCAGTGGTGGACGAGGTAGGTCGTTGACCCGTCCGAGCTGATCGAGGTGAAGATCCCGCGCCGCTTGGTGGGGAGGAGAGCGCCCTCCCCGATCAGCTCACGCGCCTTCTCCAGCTGGCCCGGCTTGTAGTCCCCCAGGTCCGCGGTGAGGGTGATGGCCCAGCGACCGCCCTCCTTGACGGCCGCCAACTTGCCGGTCGCCGCCCACCGCTGGGCCGTACGGAGCGAGATGTTGAGAGCTGAAGCCGCCTCTTTGGTGGTGAGGGTGATCTGGGAGTTCATCTCGCTCCTAGGTGGGGGTCAAGCTGATTTCTTATATCTAAATCATAGCATGCTGCACTTTCGCGTGACATTGGATTTTCCGGTGAATTACCAGGTCAGAGCCCTGCCAACGTCCCGTGGAGTGCTGGCGGCACCCCATCCCGGACTCCGGGCAGGCCACTCACGGCACCCCCGTGGCGAACAGGTCGAGCTGGGCGACGGGCTCCCCGGGGAAACCAGGCTCCCCGGGCAGGATGACGCCCGGGTCGAGCTGCGGGAAAGGCAGACGCTCCTCCCATGAGCGGAACGCGTGATGGACGCAGCACGCGCCGAGGTGGGTCTGACAGCCGTCGACCAGGCGGCCGCCCGCCCGACGCGCGCGATACCAGCCGTACCGGTGGCTGGACAGCAGCGCCCGGGCCTCGGTGACCGATTCCACGTGCTTGAGGTACAGGCGGGTCATGCAGCCGTCGACGCGGCAGGAGATGACCACCTGGCTGATCTTGGTGTCCTCCCTGCCGGGATGCTTGGCCGCCCACAGGGCGCGGGCGGCCGTGACCGTTTCGACGGTGAACGACTCGTCGTCGTCGCATCCTCGAAACTCCGGATGCTCCTCGCAGGACAGGAAGATCACGGCGCCCATCAGGCGGCCACCGGGAGGCGCGCGAGGTGCTCGGCGAGCCCGCCCTGCCCGGCGCCGCAGCCCCGGGCTCCGGGCCGGCCGCTCACGGCTCCTCCGTGGTGAACAGGTCGAGCTGGGCGACGGGCCGCCCAAGGAAACCGGGTTCCCCGGGCAGGACGGCGGCCGGGTCGAGGGTCGGGTGAGGCTGCCCCTCGATCCAGGAGCGGGACGCGTGCTGGATGCAGCACGTGCCCAGGTGGAACTGGCAGCCGTCGACCAGGCGGCCGCCCGCACGGCGGGCGACGTACCAGGCGAAGTCGTGCCCGGACGTGATGATCCGGGCCTCCGTGATCGAAACCGTCTTGACGTAGATTTGCCTCGCGCAGCCGCCGATGTCGCAGCCGATCACCACCCGGCCGATCTTGGTGTCCTTCCGGCCGGGATGCTTGGCCGCCCACAGGACGCGGGCGGCCGCGACCGTTTCGACTCCGACGAACACCTCGTCGTCGTCGCACCTCGGCCCCTCCAGGTGCTCCTCACAGGCCAGGTAGATCACCGCGGCCATCAGGCGGCCACTGGGAGGCGCGCGAGGCGCTCGGCGAGCTGGGGGCGGCTCTGGTCGGCTCCCGAGACGTACCGCCTCCACTCGGTCGCGCAGGCCTCGATGGCCACCGCGGCGTGCAGAGGGCTGGGGTTGAGGAGCGCACGTTTCTCGGCGCTGATCATGCTGTCCTCCAGGGTGGGGATGTGAAGGGGTTGGGGGCGGCCCGAGTGGACCGGTCGGCGCTGGAGAGACGGCTCCAGCGCCGACCCGCTCACTCGGAGCGCTGAGGGGAGGGGCACATGCCGGACCGGCCGATGCGGGCCATGCGGGCGAGGTGCTTGCCGCGGGTCTCGTTGTCGTGAGGGGCCTCCGGCGCCTTCCCGCAGATGTCGCAGGTGCTGGGCCGGGCTGTCGCTCCGCAGTTCTGCATGGCGGCCTCCTAGGTGGGACGAGCTGATTTCTTATATCTCAATCATAGCACAATGCGTTTCCGCAGATGCAGGAGAAAACCGGTATTGACCTGCGGAAACGCTCGCGCTAGCGGGACTTCGACCGGACCATCTCGCGCCCGAGCGTTTCCCGCATCGAGGTCCGCAGCCTGAACTCGGTCTGCGTCTTCGCCCACAGCTGCCCGTTGATCTCGGCCCGCTCCTCCTCGCTCAGGCCGGCCTCGTACTTGGCCATCTCCGCCGGGAACTCGGCCAGGACGCGCAGCTCACAGTCGAGTGCGCCCCGGTCCTCCACCGCCCGCCAGTCAGCCCAGATCGGAACGTCGTTGACGTAGTAGTGAACCTTCGACAGGAGGCGGTACCACTCCACCAGGACCTCGTACACGTTCAGGACCTGCGTCTCACAGATGTGCGTGCAGCCGGTCCGCGCGGCGATCCAGGCGGGGTGGCGCTGCGACCCGTTGTTGATCCACAGGGAGTTGCACATCTCCTTGACCGCGTCGTGGACCGCGTCGGCGCTGGCGGGCACCTCGATCGGCGGGATCGGCAGGCAGCCCTCGGCCGGGTGGGCTTCGGCGATCGCCTTGGCGACGTCGTCGCGGGCCTGGGTCAGCGGGGGCAGTGCCCGGGCGTAGCGCTCGGTCTCGGTCTTGTAGGCCATGGGGACGGTCTCCTTGTGAGGTGCGGTGCGGTGTTTTCTATATCTTAATCATAGCACAATGCTTTTCTGTGAATCCCTGATTTTGGGCGTTTTACCTGCGGAAATACAAAAAGGGGGCGCGCACCGTACGGTGCGCGCCCCTGGGCCTGCGTCAGCCGGTCAAGCTCCGGCCGCCCCCTCCGGCCCGCCGGCACCCGCGGACGCCGCCCCTTCACCCTTGCGCGTGCGGCGCCCGCGCAGCAAGTCGGCCGCATCCGGCCGGACGGTCACCTGCGTCTGCTGCTTGATGAACTTCCTGTACTTCACCACCGCGTTCGGCTGGTCCATCTCCACCTCAGTGGCGATCGCCGACCAGGTGATTTCGAGACGCCGCGCGTTCGCCACGGCCTCGATCTCCGCCAGCTGGGCGTCCAGGATCTCCTGGTGCGCCTTGCCCAGCCGGGCCAGCGCGGTTTCGGCCTGCTCGTCGCTGGCCTTCCCGGCCGGGGTCGGGAGCGGCCCGTACTTGCGGCTGGCGTTTGCCTGTGCCATACCCAACGTGTCCGCGATCTTCTGCCACTGGACACCGATCTCACGAGCGGCAACGACCGCTTCCCGCTCGGCCTTCTCCGCGTCCCCGATCCGCGCATGGGCTGCGCGCACGGCGTGCAGGGCCTTGATCGCCTCGTCGCCCTGGGCCTTGACCGGCTCGTCGCCATTCATGGCAGGAGCATCGCACACTATTTCCGCGATATTCAACCGGAAACCATGAACGGACGTTTTCATTACCGGCACGTCAACCGCCTGGCAGGACGGCTGCGGCGGTCGCGCAGGAGGGCTCCCCCAGGGCCGCGCGCCGGGCCCGGGCGCGATCGGCGAGCACCTCCGACAGCGCCTCGCAGTCGTCGGCGGTGAGCCGCCCCCATGGGACGAGCCAGGTGTCGCCCGTGTGCGGGCAGTCCATGACGTCCACGGGCGGGCGGCGGGCGGGAGGCTGCGGGGGCGGGAAGCTGGTCACGATGGCCCCTATCCTCCCAGCTTCGGAGCAGCTGGGAGGCCCGAAACCGGCTCTTCCCAGCACGGGATCGCCAGCCCTTCGCGCACCGGCCCGGCCGTCCCCCGGGCCGCGGGCCCGGTCGGCACCGGCGGCCGTCGACGGCGATCACCGCGGCGGGTCCTTCGGCGCCGGGGCCTGCCCCTGGGCGGGTCGGACCTCGCCGCAGGTCGCCACGTGCGGCTTGTGCAGGCTCTCCCACGGCCGCTTCGGGGGCGCGTCGACACCGTCGAGGCTGCGGGAGCGCCAGGCCAGACCGTCACGGTAGACGGCCTGGTTCCCGGCCTCGTCCGGTACGGAGTCCACCGCCATGCGCCGGTTGTGCACGGTGACGGTCCACAAGATCAGCGCGCTGCAGTCGTCGCAGCTGCGCAGCGCACTCGGCGGGGGGATCACGACAACCGCCCGTCGTGCTCGAACAGCCCGTCGTGCTCGGCGGGCGGGGGCGGCTCCTGCGGAGGGCTCACCGGCTGCTGGGCGGTCCGCCCGGCGGCGGCGTCGGGCACGTAGTGCCCGGCCTTGGTCACGCTCGGGCCGCCGCGGTGGGCGTGGCAGACCCGCTCCCACCCGGCGAGGGCGGCGTACCAGCGCCACCCCACGGACGGGGTGCAGCCGTACCCGCACGCCTTCCCAGGCTCGGGGGCCGGGGCTGTCGAATGAAACTTGGACATCATTCCTCCTGGTCAAGGTCGGTGATGGCGATCTGGCCGGGGATGTGGCCGGGCGGCCGGACGGTGAAGGTCTGCGAGATGACGAGCCGCCGGGAGGCGCGCACCCGCTTGCGGTAGCAGCCGCCGCCGAGGTGCCGGCCGAACCGGCGGCGCAGGGACGACTCGGCCCAGATGCGCCGGTTGCAGTCGGCGCACTTGGCCACCCAGCCGGTACGTCGCCGCCGGGGACGCTCCTCCAGATCCGGCTGCACGCTGAGCTGGTGCGGGTCAGTCATCGCGGACGTCCAGGTACACGGTGACCAGGCCGCTTTCGTCGCTGCGAGGCACCTGCCTGCTCTGGTGGGTGATGGTCAGCACCTGCGCCAGCTGGGTGACCTTGCGCGCGACTTGGCCGGGGGTGCCGACCACGCGGATCTGCACGTCCTGGCGGTGCGAGTACCGGCCTCGGGTGGTCATGATGCGGCTTGCTCCTTCCTCCCATCGGGGGCGGGCAGATGGTCGCGGGCGGCCCGGCGGGCGGTGCTGCCCATCAGGCCGTCCCGGTGGAGTCAGCGGCTTTGGGATCAGCGCCCAGGTGTGCGACGGCACGCCGCCAGGATTCGTGATCTTCGGGGCTCCACGGCCGGTCTGGGCCGCTCTCCGGCGCGGGGTGGGGTTCTGGGGCATCCCCCAGCGCCGTGTCCCGTGTGAGGCGTCTGAGGGCTTCGCGGAGTTCCGGGAGGTGCTGGTGCGCCTTGAACGTCGCTTCGTCGGCGACCATCACCGCGTAGCTGATGATCGCCTCGCGGGCGTACCCGGCGTGCAGGGCCTCGTCGATGGTGAGCGCGAGTTCGCGGCGCACCCACGGTTCGGCGGACCGGTAGCGGGGCACCTCGGCGACGATCGAGCGGGCGGACAACGAGGGGGGTCTCGGTTGCGCCGCAGGCGCCTCGCCGGTCTCGCGCGCGTTACGGTCCGTTCGCTGCCCTACGGGCAGAACCTGGGAAGGACCTCGTACTTTGAACGTACCGAACGTACCTACGTAAGGGACCGCAACCGTTGCGGTGTCGGGACGCAACGGTTGCGGTGTCGGGACGCAACCGTTGCGGTCGAGATCCGCAGTGGTTGCGGTCGAACCGTCCTCCTCCACCGCAACCGTTGCGGTGGAATCACCCTCCTGAACCGCAGCCGTTGCGGTGGAATCCGCCGCCGCCGCAGCCTCCGGCGACCGCAACGATTGCGGTTGAAGGTCGAGCGGCAGCCCCGGATGCGGCTCGTCCCGATGCTGCTGGCACGGCCCCACCCCCGGCGTGTCCGTCCCCCGGCCCGCCGCCTTCGTACACCGGCCGCCCTTCGCCGTCGGTGCCCCGCACCGGGGCACCTTCGGCTCCGGAGGGGCCAGCACATCGCGCGGCGGCCACGACAACTGGTAGATGTTGCGGCGATGCAGCCGGGTCACGATGATCCACCCGTCCGCCTCCAGCTCGGCCAGCGCAGGCTCCACCGTCCGCTCCGACAGGTCCAGGTCGGCCGCCAGCTCCCGGAGAGTCGGGTCCCACTCCTTGCGGTCCCGGCCGACCGTGTGGACATACAGCCGCTGCGCCACGGACGTCCGCGACGGGTGCCGGCCCCGCCAGAGGTACACCAGCAGAATCCACAGCAGGCCGCGGTCCAGCGCTCGCTGGGCCGGGGTGACGTACGGCCTCGCCCACGCCGGAAGGGCTGCCTCGTCGATTGACACGCCTTGCACGGTTCCGCCTCTTCGCTGGTGTTCACTCGGTGCGCTGCTGCGAGGCGGTATGTCGCGCCCACCACGCGGCCACGTCCTGGTGAGTCGCCTTGCTGGCGGCGCCCCCGGCGAGGAGCCGCAGCTGCGCGGCGGTGCGACCGGTCTTCAGCGACACGCACCACCAGGGGAGATCGGCTTGCCGACGCCAGGCGTCGATCGCCTCGTACAGCGCCTCCTGAGACAGCCCCTCCTGGGACAGTTCGGGGCTCGGTTGAGTCATCAGACCTCCATCACGGGGACAGGGGCCTGCGCAGGAGCCTGCGCAGGCACGGGGTCGAAGGAGGCGGCCGCGACCATGCCCGCCAGCACGGCCGCGGTGATCGCCACGGACACGGCGAGGTACGCCACCCAGATCGGGCGACGCCGAAAACGGGCGTTGACCGCGACGACCGATCCGCCGACGGCGAGCACCAGGAGCACGACGACGCACACGGCGGACGCGATGGCCATCACCGCCTTCACCGTTCCGAGCGCCTGGCGATGCGAGCCCGGATCTGGTCAAGCCCCTCGGCAACGGGCAGCTGGTCGTGTACGGCCCGGTCAGCGGCCAAGGTGGCTTCGACGACCGGATCCATGGGCAGGTCGCCGGTGCCGATGAGCACCTGCCGGGTGAGGTCCACCCCAAGACCGGCCAGCGCCAGGACCGACAGCAGCAGCTGGTTCACCGCCGCCGCCGCTCACGAAGCGCCAACCACTCCTCGTAGCCCTGCTGCATCTCGGCCGCGAGGAGCCGCCGCCGCCGGATGCGGCGGCGGCGCTCGAGTAAAACCTGAACGGAGAGCACCGCGGCCCCGCCCACGACGAGGACGCCGACGACGGCGAAGCCGTACACGATGACGCTGCCCGCGCCCGCGAGGAAATCAGCCATGTCAGGCGCTGCCGTTCGAGCCGCCGGCCTGACGCTCATCAGCGCGCGGTCCCCCGCACGCCGGGCACCGGCCGAACTCCGAGCACGCGCACACCGGGGCCGTGCCCGGGTCGGCTTTCAAGGCCGCGACGATCTCCTCGGCCAGTTCCCGCAGCCTCTGCGTCGACAGGCGGGCGTGGAGGATGTTAATCACGCTGGTCTCCCCTGGCCATGACGATCCCGGGCATCGTTCCCATGGCCTGCTTCATGGCCCGCTCGATCGTGGCCACGGCGGTTGGCTCGGCTACCGACTCGACGGCTGGCGGGCCGAGCCGTGAGGAGAGCGCCTCCGCGGCGTGCGGGCAGACGAACCAGATCCGGACGTACCTCTCACCGCCCTCCTGCTCGCTGCCGATGAGCAGCTTCGTCTTGCGCTGGTCACACATCACGTCTCCTTCGCGTGGTCGTCGCGGTGAAGGGCCTGCTCGAAGCGGGCGGTGTCCACGTTCAGCCAGGCAGTGCCTCGCCAGGTGCACTGGCCGGTACGGCACACGGCCTGCGCGCGGGCCCCGTCCGTGAACTCGATGGCGACGGTGGCCGTGACGCCTCGGCCGCTCATGCGGAACCGGCCAGGGCCGTCAGGCTGAACAGGGCCGAGCGCAGCACGTCGATGCCCTCGACGGGCCGCTCGCGGTCCTTGACGACGTTGACGGCGGCCACGAGCCGGGGGTAGCTGCGGCTCAGGCGCTGCCGGTGCTCAGGGGTCGCGGTGGCGATCAACGCCACCAGGTCCTGCTCCCACAGGGTGGGCTCGATGCCGTCCTCGGCCTTGAAGTGCCAGAGCACCCAGCGGATGGACTCCTCATCGAGGACGGCGGGCTCCCCGCTGTCGATGCGGTCGGCCACCTCGGCGACGACCTGCTCGTGGGCGATGACGATGCCGACCTCGTGCGGGCCGGACAGGATGCGGGCGATGCAGCCCGGAGACTCGGGGGCGGTAGGTGGTTGCACGTCGACGGACAGGTGAATCACGGGAGGTCCTTCCAGGGTCAGAGAGTCAGGCGGGCCCAGCGGCGGGCGAGGTGCCAGTCGCCGCAGGGGCAGGAACGCGCCGCCGTGGTGATGCGGCGGGCCCGGGGCAGCCTCCGGAGCGCGACCCGGGCCGCCTCCAGCGAGCTGTAGGGGTCGAGGTCCAGACGCGGGCACTCGATGGCCGCGAGGCACTCGTCCTGCGGCCAGGTCAGGTCTTGGAGCTCGGCCAGCGCGACGTCGGTGGAGTCGATCTCCGTGACGAACCGTTCGGGGTGGCCGGCCGGGAGCCGGACGACGAGCTCGAACGGTGCGGCCTGCGCCGGGGTCCGGCGGCGACGGCGGCGAGGCTGCAGCAGCCGGGCACCGTACCCCGCGCCGATGTAGAACGCGGCGACGATGCCGCTGGTGGCGGCGACGCTGACGATCGCAGCGAAGATGTCCATCAGTTCCAGCTCCAGCTGTGTTTCTTCGCCCAGGCCCAGTCGTCGGCGTGGGCGGCCGAGACCCGCTCGGCGAACGCGAGGGCCCGGTCCAGGCGGCGGTGCAGGCCAGCCATCGAGCCGGGATCTGCTGGTAGACGAGGGGCACCGCTGGGGCGGCGGGCTCGTTCGCGGGCGCGGGCGGCCCAGGCCCGCGCGGCGAACGCGCGGACCCGGGACGTACGGCGGTGACGTCCAGCCATCAGGCCGGGATCTGGTAGGCGGGCAGCACCGCCGTGGCGGCGGGCTCGGCCGAGGGCGGGACAACAGGCCCGGCCGGGCCCGGGACGAGGGGGCCCGGGACGGCCGGGCCCACGGGGGGCGGGACGGCGGGCCCGATCGGGACCGGGTGCGTGATCGGCGGCTCCAGCACGGCGACCGGGGACTCACCGGCGGGCGGCACCTCGGCCGACGTGGGCTCCGGACCAGCAGGCGGTGCGACGGAGGCCGCGGCCTCGGCCCGGCGCCGGTCGGCGTCCTCCTCCGCCTCCAGCGCGGACGCGATCACCGACAGCTTCGCCATCAGGTCCCGCGCATCCTGCGAGCTGGTGAACAGCAGGCTCTCGTGCCAACCGAGATGGAGAGACATGCACGGACGGCCGTTCATCCGGCCGAGTTCACCGACGGTGGGCCGATCCAGCTCCAGGCGCATACGGCGATCGAGGTAGGTCATGGCTGGTCCTTCCGGGGGGTGTCGTCCTTCTGCTCTGCGGACGCGGACAGCTGGGGGTGAGGCGGTTCGGACTGCTCGCGCACGTCCGGGGCGGGCGGGCCGTCGCCGCCCGGGGGCCGGTCGGTGCTCACCGGTTCCCCCGCGTCGGGCGCGGGCGGGTCGTCGTCGGCGGGCGGGTCGTTGACCGGCACCAGGGGGGTCAGGCCGCTCGCGATCTCCCGCAGCGTCACCCGCTGCGTGGGGAACACCTCCTCCACGGCCAGCTCGCGGCGCCGGACGCCACGCAGCAGCACCTGCAGCTGAGCGACGTCGTACGGGCTCCACTCGTCGATGCCGCTGCCGACCCGGCCCTCCAGCTGGTCGACGGTGACTCCCAGCCCGGCGAAGTCGTCGACCATCTCGCCGACGCGCTCCTGCATCGGGCGGCCGTCCCCCTTGACCAGGGTGGAGTGGCACAGGTCCTTGGCCTCCTCGACCAGCCACACCGGCAGGACGCTGATGATGACGGCCCTCAGGCGGCGGCTGGCGATGTCGGCCTGGGCGCCGTAGACGTCACGCGGGTCGGCGGGCTGGTCGAGGGCGCGCACCCAGAACGTCTGCGTCCGCCGGACGTTGCTCTCGGTGTCCCAGGCGTACACCTGCAGCTGGACCCGGCCGCCCACCTCGTCACGGTCCAGCTCGTTGACGCCGTAGTCGACGTTGCCCCAGCACCTGGCCAGCTCCCGGGCCAGGTGCACCGACTCACCGTGGACCAGCTCATCGCCAGACCAGTACTGGTAGAACGCCTTCTCGGCGAACCGCGGGTTCTTGCACGAGCGGCGCATCGCCGCGCGCGTCTTGGTCAGGTTCCGCGGGTGCATCCGGGACACCGCGATGGTGGCGTAGACGTCGCTCTCAGCGTGAGCGAGGTCCGCGAGCGCGGCCCGCTCAGCGTGCAAGGTGCTCATCACATGTTCTCCCGGTGCATACGCCTCTTCACCCACGCGGGCAGGGAGACGACTTCGATGTCGGTGGAGTAGCCGGGCCAGGTGTCGGTGGCGACGCACCGCGCATACAGCTCCAGCGCCTTCCGGTTACGGTCTTCGGCGATGCGCATCGCCGGGGGGTCGATCTCGGCGACGGTCACCACGTACGGCGGCTCCGTCTCCTGGCAGATCAAGACGAAGACGGTGCGGGAGGCGAGACCCAGCTCGCGCACACCGCGCGTGTACCACTCGCCCTGCTGGTGGTAGCCGCGGTCGTAGATGGCCTTCTCGATGTCGGGCGGCGCGGCGCTCTGACACGTCTTGTAATCCGCGATGATCATCCGCCGGGCGGTGGGGTACGGCAGGTGATCCAGCCGCGCCCGCTGCATGACCCCGGTCGCCTCGTCCCGCCAGACGATCGTCTGCTCGGTCAGGCCCCGCCGAGGGTCGAGCAGAGCGGACGCCTCCGGGTGCTCACGCAGCCGGGCGGCCATCTCCTTGACCTGCTCGTACTCCTTCGGCAGCAGCGGGGTCCTACCGGCCGCGTACGCGGCGTCCCGCTGCTCCTGGGCCTTGGCGGTCCGGTAGTTGTCGGCCTTGATGACGACGATCCCCGGGCCGCTCTGCAGGATCAGCTGGTGGGCAGCGGTGCCCAGGTTCATGGCGCGGCTCGGCCGCGACGGGTGCAGCTGCGCGTACCGGAACTTCGCCGGGCAGCTGGCGACCAGCTGCCGGGCGCCGGTGGACGACAGCGACCCACCCTCCACGGGGTCGGCGTGGTAGTCCTCCTCCGGCAGGTCCGGGTACACGCCCGGCCCGGGGACCATGACGCGCCCCTCCGGGGCGGCGAGCGCCGTCATCGGACACCACCGGCGCGGCGGGCCAGCCAGTCGGCGTAGCGGATGCACTCCACCGCGCCGGTGATCGGCACGACCAGCTCGCCGAGGTCCTCGACGTCGGCCGGGACCGGGTCGACGATGGTCCACGTGATCCGCCGCTCCTTCTGGGCGCTGGCGGCGGTGAGGGCCCGGGCGGTGAACCCGTTCACGGCGAGCAGGTGTCCGCGCCCTACGGCGGCCGCGTCGACGAGCACGACGGGCAGGGGAGGCATCATCGGCCGTCCCCCCCGTAGGGGTACCGACCACCCGGCCGGGCGGTCGGCGGCTCGGGCTGCTGGGCGGTCGGCGGCTCGAAGTCGGACCGCAGGTCCGTCAGCCACGAATCCGCGCCGTCGCTGTCTACGGCCCGGCCGCGGGTGAGCCGGGCGAGCAGCCGTTCCAGGCGGCCCGGAGGTTCAGAGGCGCTCATCACGCGCTTCCTCGTATCGACCCCGCTGTGATGGGGGATGATGGACATACGGCTTCTACGTCCTTTGCAGGTTGTGGATGTGGGGCCAGCGAGGCTCGGCCGGCCAGGGCTGGGCCTCGTGGCATGTCAGGAGCCGTTCGCGGCGAGCCGGTGCAGGGGAAGCCCGCGGTCGCGGAGCTTCACACCGCCGCTCGTGGGCGGCGGCACGGCCCGGGACGTTCGGGATCGTCTCGGCGCCGGGGGCGCTGCGGATGTACCGGCAGGCTGCTCGGCAGGCTCCTCGTCGGAGCGGCGCTGCCGCTTGGGGCGGCGCTCGTACATCACGAGGATCTCGGCGACGTGCTTCTCGGTGAACTTGTAGCCGTCCAGCAGCAGGTGAGGGATCTCCCTCTGCGCGCACTTGGTCTCGATCCAGCTCACCTTGCAGCCCAGCAGCAGGGCAAGCTCGTGCTTGTTGATGACGAGGGGTTCGGCCATCAGGTGCTCTGGCGGGACCGGCGGGCAGGCTTGGCGTACATGTCCTTGATCGCGATGAGGTCTTCGCGCGAGAAGCGGTAGTACCGCCCCAGCCTGTGGTGCGGGATCTCCTCCTTATTGGCCTGCGTCACGAGCCAGTGCTTGGACATGCGGACGATCTTGGCTGCCTCCTGCGGGGTGTAAAGCAGCTGGTCACCGTCAGGGGGGATGTCTGTGGTGGGAACTTGCATACGTAACACGCTACTAGTTAAAACTAGTTTTAACAAGTCAAAACTAGTTAGAACTACGTTGGACTGCCTAGAACCGGTTAGGACGCCCCAAAACCGTTTAGGACTCGTTTGAACTAGCTAAGACGCGTCAAAACTCGCTAAAACTGGTCAGGACTGCGACGGGCGTCTACAGTCGGAGTGACAGCGCGACAGGGAGAGAGCGAGCGACTCCTCCCCGCCGACAGGAGACGCCCCACCATGGACGAGACCCTTCACACGCCCGAGGACTGGGCACGCCTCGGGCGTCAGGTCAGGCAGCGGCGACAACAGCTGGACATGACCCAGCAGGGACTGGCCGCCGCCGGCGCCCCGTCGGTCACCGTCATCAGCAAGATCGAGGGCGCAAGGCCCGGCCCGTACGACGGCAAGATCATCGTGCGGCTGGAGAGAGCCCTCCAATGGGCGCCCGGCAGCATTGACGCCATTCTTAACGGAGGAGAACCAAGCCCAGTCGATAAGGACGCGACGAGCCCCCTGGAGATAGCGACCGTTAAGGCCGCAATTCCTCAAGCAGCGGAAACAGTCATACCGCCCTCAGGGCCCGTATCCGGAACTGCACTAAACGAGGCACTCCTGATGCACCTGAGGGCCATGGAGGAGCAGCAGGCCGCCCTGCTGCAGGAGGTCAAGGTGCTCCACAAGAAGGTCGACGACCTCCAGCGCCAGCAGGCCACGCACCAAGAACGCCACGAAACGGGCGAACAGGCATCGGCGTAACACCAGTTACACAGAGGGTTGTTCGGCATATACGGTCCACACACAAACAAACGTAACAAGAGCGTCACAAACGCTTTTAAAGCTGGTCAAGGATTGAATCATCCCCTTTTATGGGTGGGACATAATCCCTTGTTGTGAAGGGTGCAAAAGTGCTTTCGTTGCACTAACAGCAGGAGGTGACGACACTGTCCCGTCGTAGCCCAGCTCTTGACCGACTTGTGGAACGCTCCGTGACTGCTGCGGACAAGAGCCGGAAGACCGCTCCGAGGGAGGATCTGCTTCATGTGGTCAACGCGACCGCATGCAGAGGTCGAGCCTTGGAGGCTGTACGCGAGGCGTTACGGCACGAACTGACCTGCTCGACCCCGCCGCCGGAATTCGTGTCCGCGATGCGCGGTCCCAGCGGAGCACCCCGCCTGGTCTGTCTCGCCCTTCACGGGCGTAAGGCCCGCGTGGTCGTCCACCCCATCGGCATCTGGTCCCCCACCCGCGAAGCCGCGGCGTGGGACTCCATCACCCGCTACGTCCACAGCAAGGTCGCATGATGAGCCAGCCCAACGGGGACATCTACGGCATCGAGCGCGCCCCGTTCGAGCTGGAGGTCGGCGCCTTCGAGATCGACCCCGCCAGCGGTGAGATCCCCGTCGTGGTGATCAACAGTCGACTCCCCCACTCCTACGCCCTGCGCGCGATCAAGACCTGGCGGGAGCGCCTGATCCTGCCCGCGCCGCTCCTGGCGTTCATCGACCTGGTCAAGGAGTACCCGTTGGGGGCGATCATGGGGGCTACTGCAGCAGCCGCGACCGCCGCCACGGTCGCCATCACCGCGGCCCCAGTAACGCCTTCCCCCGCTGACACCCGGATCATCAGCGAGCACCTGACGGCGACGGGCATGACCCGCAACAGCCAGGCCCTCCCCGGCAGCACCCCCACCATCGCCTCCACTGCCACACGCCGGGTGCGGCCCTCACGCACCGCGGGCCCTTCACGCACCGCGCGCCCCTCCCGGAGCTCGGCGCCGACCTCCCGCGCCGAACGCCCCTCAGCAGATGCCTCCGCACCGGAGCTGTCCGACTCGCCAGCTCCGTCGCGCCCGCCTCGGTCCACCACTCCCCCGCCGGCCCCCACCGACGCAGCCCGGCCGGAGCAGACTGGACCGGCCACCAAGCCCCCCACACAACCCTCACAGCGGCCGTCTCCGGCAAAACCGACGCTCCTACCGCAGATCGACGTGGACGTACCGCTGATCGACGAGGACCCCATCGTGGACGGGGTGTGTGGGCTACTGCCGATCGGATGCCCGATCGGCTGAACACCACAGAGGAGCTAACCCCATGAGTTACGCCGAAAGGCGCGCGCAGAGCTGGCGCGTCCGCTACACCACGCCCACCGGTCAGCACCGGACCATGTCCGGATTCACCACGGCCCAGGACGCCCTCACGTACGGCCGCGAGCAGGAGGATCACGCACCCACCGAGCGAGGTGCGTGATGGGCTACGGCGAAAAGCACGGCAAGGGATACCGGGCCCGCTGGCGCGACGCAGCCGGCGATCTCCAGAGCATGAGCGGCTTCCCGACGAAGAAGGCCGCGAAGAACTACGCCGACGACCAAGAGGCCAACGTCCGGGCCGGCCGGTACGTAGACCCTCGCGCCGGCCAGATGCTCGTCAACGACTGGCTCACCGCCTGGTACGCATCCCTGGACCTGGAGCTGTCGACCATGGACCAGTACAGGTTCTTCCTGGAGACCTGCATCTTCCCCTTCTTCAAGAACCGGACGCTGGCCAGCCTGACAGCCGAGGAGATCAACGCCTGGGAGCGGGACCTGGTCAAGGTGTACGGCTACTACCCGTCCACCGCCCGCGGTGCCCGGGCCCGCCTCCACACGGGGCTTGAGGCCGCCGTCCCCTCCAAGATCAGCCGGAATCCGGCGACGCGCCCGAAGGCCAAGGGCAAGCGGGCCGACCGGCGCATCGCCAGGGTGCTGGAGCGGCGACGCATATCCGCCACGCCGCTGGAGATCCTGCTCATCGCCGAGCGGGCCGGCATGCTGGCCGGGCAGGCGGCGTTCATCCGGGTGATCTTCGACGCCTGGCTCGGGACCCGCTGGTCTGAAGGGAGCGGGTTCACCCCGGCCTGCTTCCGCGGCAGCCAGATCGACATCGACCAGAAACTCTACGAGTTGAACGGGCGTTTCTACCGTGGCTATCCCAAGGATGGCAGCATCCGCACCGTGGACGTCCCGCCGTTCCTGGAGCAACTGCTGGACCGGCACCTGAAGGACGATCCACCCCGGCGCTGCAGCTGTGACAAGAAGGAGGAGGAGCCGTACTGCAACGGCGCCGAGTACATCTTCCTCAGTTCCGAAGGCAGCCACATTCGGCGATCGGGTTGGGCGAAGCGCGTCATGCGGCCCGCAGCCGACGGCGTCCACCCGAGCCAGCGGCGGGGAGTTCCGGCGCAGCCGGTGATGGCGAGCCTGTCGGCCGGCTGGCCCGGGGTGCCTTTGCCGAAGGTCATCCCCGGACCGGACGGCGTCTACGAGGTGCCGAAGTTCCGCGGGTTCTTGCCCCGCGCCACTCGGGCCTCAGAGGTCAACAGCCGGTCGACCCGGGCCGAGCTGGTGGCCTACGCGCTCACGCAGGGAGCCAAGCCCCGGGATGTCGAAGGGCTGACGCGCGAGGAACTGCTGGACCGCTACGTCCGCAGCGCCTACGTCTCCCCAGAGGGGCCGGTGATGGCGTGGCTGCCGGTCTTCAAGGGCTTCGTGCCTCACGAGTCGAGGAACTCGCAGGAGACGTGGATGAGCGAGGACGGCATCCCGATCGTGCTGCGCGATGACCGGAGCGGCCACTCGGGCACCGGGCACGTACGGGAGGGGTACGAGGATCCGACCGAGGCGATGCGGGAGAAGCTCGTGGCGGCTCTGCAGCAGCGCTGGGAGCTCGCACTGGCGGGGCGGGCTGCGATGGAGCGGGTGTGGCAACTGGGGCCCGGGGAGCCGGGCTCGTCCCTGCCGCTCCTCGATGAGCTGCTGGAGCCGTACCGGGCCGCGCCGGTCACGGCCATCCGGCCGCTGCGGCTGCGGGCACGGCCCAAGCCGCTGGCGGCCCGGCGCGCGGCGGTGCCGTCATGAGCTCGCGACGTGCCCGCTGGGAGCACTTTCAAGATCCGCTCCCAATCTGCTCCCAAAACGGCTTTTCGATCTTGCTGGGAGGGGCCGATCCCCGGCGGGAATCGGCCCCTGACCTGCACGTCGGGGTGACAGGATTTGAACCTGCGGCCCCCTGCTC
>NZ_BAAAWD010000017.1:0-231376 GCF_039534895.1 Streptosporangium longisporum
TGAACGGCCTGGGTGAACAACCCGGGTGATCCGAAGGGCTCGTCCGAGGGGAACGGAAACGATCGAGGGGCGACCCCGGTACGGGCCCACCCCTCGATCGTCGTGCCGTTCTTCTATGTTCCTTTGTGTCTCGGCCTGCTGTGTCCCGGCCCGTGCCTCAGCCGATCCTCGCGAACCAGATACGAACCAGATGCGGATCGGATGCGGATCAGATGAGGCGCAGGATCGCGGTGCGCAGGCGGGCCGAGGCACGCTCCGCATCGCGCTCGGCGCGCCGGAGGCGCTGGAGACCGGCCGCCCTGCGATGTTCCTCCGCCTCGCGGTGGAGGGTTTGTATTCGGTCCCGGACCAGTTCTTGGTGCATAGACGACAGGTCGAGGCCGCTGGTGGAGAGGTAGCTCATCGGAGTGATCCTTTCGAGGAACGTTCTGTGGTGGTCGATCGGGTTCTCGGTGGTACCGGTCGGTGACCGGGTCGTTCAGGCAGCGACCGGGTTCTTGCGCGGACGCCCGCGCGGACGCTTCCGGGGGACGATCGCCCCACGCAGGACGAGCTCGCCACCCCAGACCCCCCACGGCTCCTCGCGCTCCAGAGCGCGAGCCAGGCAGGCCTCACGGATCGGGCAGCCCCCGCAGAGCGCCTTGGCGAACTCCACGTCCTCCGGAGACTCGGCGAACCACAGGTCGGGGTCGGTACGACAGGGGATTGTGGCTTCGTCGATCAGGTCCATGACCGTCTGGGCCCCCATCTGTTTCACCTCTCAGCTAGGCGTTGATCTTTGGTTACCTCTTGGGGTGGGGGTCAGGAACGACGCGGACAAACAAGAAGGCCGCGGATCCTGGTGCGGATCCGCGGCCTGAAGGCTTTTTTCCTCGGTCAGGTCATGACCGGAGGATGCCCCCAGGGTTGCGGACCGCGCAGTCCACCGTTTCCGATGTGCTGGGTCATTGCTGCGTAGCTGTCGCCCACCCGGGTCTCGGCAGCCGGGACGAACGCCACCGGCTTGACCGTCGCCGGAGCGGCCGTCGCCGGGAAGGCGGCGGGCGTGGCCCAGCGTCGGGCTTCGATCTGGAAGTGGGCAGAATCGTCCTGCGAGACCGGAGCTGCCGCACCGACGGTGAGGAGGGTCCGGACGGCGCAGGGCAGAACGGTGTTACGGCGCGAGGAAGCGAGTCCCATCTGGGACGGCATCAGGATGCTTTTCACAGCGGACTCACCTCCATTCGTTGATCGTCGGACAGTAGAGCCCGACTTGCATGACCATGACCCTAAACCCCTGCCGGGGAAGTGGGCAACATATTTTCTACCTGCGGTGTTGCGACTATCTCACGCGAATCATGGCCTCCTGAACTACCGACACGGCCAGGTCTCCGGACCGGGTGAACATCTCGCCCCTGGCGAGTCCCCGCGCCGCCCCCGACCACGGCGACTCCTGGGCGTAGAGCACCCACTCGTCCACCCGGATGGGGCGGTGGAACCACATCGCGTGGTCCAGCGAGGCGCCGGAGAGGTTGGAGGCGCCCCACGCCAGGCCGTGGGTGAGCAGCACGGTGTCGACGAGCGTGAAGTCGGAGGCGTAGGCGGCCAGCACGACGTGCAGCAGCGGGTCGTCGGGCAGCTCGGCGTCGTAGCGGAACCAGACGTTGGTCTTGGAGCCGCGCAGCTCCGGGTCGCGGTGGGCCTCCCAGGTGAGGGGGGTCACGTAGCGGGCGTCCACCGGCCTGGGCTTGGCGAGCCACTCGCGCATCGGCGAGTCGTTCCCCACGACCTGGAGCATCCGGTCCCGGAAGAGCGGCAGGGTCTCGGGGTCGACCACCTCGGGCATGGTGGTCGCCTGGTGCTCGACGCTGGTCTCGGTCACGTGGAAGGAGGCCGACATGGTGAATATCGCCTTGCCGTGCTGGACGGCCACCACCCGCCGGGTGGTGAAGGATCGGCCGTCGCGGACCCGTTCGACGTTGTAGACGATCGGGATGGCCGGGTCGCCCGGCCGGATGAAGTAGGCGTGCAGCGAGTGGACGTTCCGGTCGTCGGGCACCGTCCGGCCCGCGGCGACCAGGGCCTGGGCGGCCACCTGGCCGCCGAAGACACGCTGGATACGCTCCTCGGGGCTGCGGCCCCGGAAGATGTCGAGCTCGATCTGCTCCAGGTCGAGCAGGTCCAGAAGCTCCTTGAGCGCCTCGTTCACGCGTCCTCCGTCCGGTTCGCGGCGTTGCGGCACAGTTCGAGCACCGCTTCGCCGTAGCGATCCAGTTTGACGCGTCCTATTCCGGTGATCGCCAGCAGGTCCCGTTCCGAGAGGGGGGCCCGCTCGGCGATGGCCTGGAGGGTGATGTCGGTGAAGACGGCCCACTGCGGCAGCTTCTCGTTCTTCGACACCGCCGTACGCCAGGTCTTGAGCTCGTCGAGCAGCCTCTCGTCGTGGTCGGCGGGGCAGGTGGCGCACCTGCCGAGCTTCTGCTCGGTGGCGACGGCCAGGGTCTTGCCGCAGACCCGGCAGCTGATCGGCGAGGCGACCTGGCGGCGCTCCGGCGGGGAGGACCCGGCGCGGCCCTTCTGCGCGGAGCGGCCCTGGGGGGAACGGCCGGTGAGCCCGTCCAGGAAACTGGACGGCCTGCGGGAGCGCCGGCCCCCCGGGGAGCGCGCCAGCGCCCAGGAGAGCGCCAGGTGGGCGCGGGCCCGGGTGATGCCGACGTACAGCAGCCGGCGCTCCTCCTCGATCTGCTCGGGCGTCTCGGCATAGACGATCGGCAGCATGCCCTCGGTGACGCCGACCAGGAAGACCGCGTCCCACTCCAGGCCCTTGGCGGCGTGCAGCGAGGCGAGGGTGACCCCCTCCACCGGTGGCGCGTGCTGCTCGCTGGCCCGGCGCTCCAGCTCGGCCACGAACGCCGGCAGGTCCGCCCCGGAGGCGGCCATGTCCTCGGCGAGGTCGGCCAGGGCCTTGAGCGACTCCCACTTCTCCCGGGCCTTGCCGCCTCCGGGGGGCTGGGGGGTGAGGCCGATGCCGGACAGGATGTGGTGCACGGTCGAGGCGAGGGTGTCCCCGGGTTCGGCCGAGCGGGCGGCGCCGCGCAGCAGCACGACCGCCTGGCGCACCTCGGGGCGTTCGAAGAACCGGTCGGCGCCGCGCAGCACGTACGGCAGACCGGCCTTGGCGAAAGCCTGCTCGTAGGCCTCGGACTGGGCGTTGACCCGGAAGAGCACGGCGATCTCGCGGGTGGGCACCCCGGTGTCGGCGAGCTTGCGCACCGCGCGGGCCACCCCCTCGGCCTCGGCGGTCTCGTCGTCGTACTCGGTGAAGACCGGCTCGGGGCCGTCCGGGCGCTGGGCGATCAGGGCGAGCTTGTGCGGGGTGCGTGCCCTGTCGAGCACCCGGTTGGCCAGCGAGACGACCTGGGGGGTGGAGCGGTAGTCGCGGACCAGCCTGATCACGGTGGCGTCGGGGTACTCGACCGGGAAGCCGGTCAGGTAGCGGGTGGTCGCGCCGGTGAAGGAGTAGATCGTCTGGTTGGGGTCGCCGACCACGCACAGGTCGTCGCGTCCGCCGAGCCAGGTGTCGAGCAGCAGCTTCTGCAGCGGGTTGACGTCCTGGTACTCGTCGACCACGAAGTAGCGGTACTGCTGGCGGATCTGCGAGGCGACCTCGCGGTGCTCGGTCATCACCGCGGCGGTGAGCTCCAGGATGGTCTCGAAGTCGACCAGGTGCCGGTCGCGGCGGAGGTTCTCGTACTCCTCGTAGAGCCGGACGACCTCCTCGACCGCGACGGGCGGCGTCCGCCCGGCCTTCTTGGCCGCGGCCACGTAGTCCTCGGGGCCGATCTGGGTGACCTTGGCCCACTCGATCTCCGAGGCGATGTCCCGCAGCTCCGAGCGGTCCTGGTTCCTGCGCAGGGAGCGGCAGGCGTCGATCAGCAGCGGCAGCTTCGACTCGATCACCCTCGGCGGGTCCCCGCCGATGACGCGCGGCCAGAAGTAGGTGAGCTGGCGCAGCGCCGCGGCGTGGAAGGTGCGCGCCTGCACGCCCGGCGTGCCGAGCTGCCGCAGCCGCTGGCGGAGCTCGCCGGCCGCGCGTGTGGTGAACGTCACGGCCAGCACGCCCTGGGGGTCGACCACCCCGCTGCGGACCGCGTGCGCGATGCGGTGGGTGATGGCGCGGGTCTTGCCCGTGCCCGCTCCGGCGAGGACGCAGACCGGCCCGCGGACGGCTTCGGCCACCTCACGCTGCTCGGGGTCCAGTGCCGCCAGGACGTCGTCGGGCTCCACGGAGGCTCCTTCACGCAGTCGGACACACGCGGTCGGACGGACCGGGCGGCCCCATCCTCCCAGCCACCGGTCGGCACCGCTCATTCTGGCAACACGCCGCCGTCAACCTATGTGGTTCGCCGAGATGCACAAAGCACGTCCTTTGCTCCACAATGGGGGCTGATTGCTCCCAGGGAAGGAAAAAAGGCCCGTGCGAACTGGGGTAACCGCGGGTGCGCTCGCTCTCGCGGCGGTGATGCTCGGACCCGCGGTGATGCACACGACCGCGCACGCCCACACGACCGCCGCTCCGGCCCGGCTGGACGGCGCGACCACCGCCACCGGCACGAGGACGCCCGTGACCGGCCCGACGTCCCCGACCGGCATGGTCTCCGCGACCCGGAGCACCGTGACCGCGGCCCGGGGTGACGCGGGCGACCGGCGCACGGCCCGCGGCGCCGGAACCGGGACCGGGAGCCGGGAGAGCACCGGCGACGAGGCCGGACGCGGTGCGACGGGCGGCGCCCGCACCGGCGGGGCCGCGGAGCGCACCCCCACGCCGACCCCGACCCCCACCGCGACGGCCACGCCCGACCCGTCGAGCCAGGGCACCGTCGTCGACACCGTCTCCTACGGCCCGCACCCCCGCCAGCGGATGGACGTCTGGTACCAGTCCGACGAGATCAAGCGGCCCGCCGTCTTCCTCATCCACGGCGGCTGGTGGTCCTCGGGCGACAAGAAGTACATGACGGAGATCAGCCGGAGCTACGCCGAGCAGGGCTACGTCGTCTTCAACCTCAACTACCGCCTGTCCGGCGACGCCTCCTGGCCGGCCCAGCGCACCGACACCCTGGACGCCGTCGCCACGGCGCGCAGGCACGCGGCGCTGTGGTCCTTCGACCCGAACAACTACGTGATCATCGGTTTCTCCGCGGGGGGTCACCTGGCCACCGCGGCGGGCACCTACAAGAGCCGCCCGCGGGGCCTGCGGGGCGTGGTCGGCATCTCCCCGGTCGTCTCCCCGCTCACCGCGTACACCGAGGGCGCCGACACCTTCGACCTGAACAAGCGCAGGCTGCGCGAGGCCGCCATCAAGCTCGCCGGAGGCTGCGAGCCCACCGGCAGGTGCGCCAAGGTCTGGTCCAGCATGGAGGTGCCCTGGCACGCGAGCCGGGGCGACGCACCCATGCTGGTGGTGCACTCGGAGGACGAGTTCGTGTCGCCCGAGCACGGCAACCAGCTCAAGGAGCACCTGCGCCCGTTCGGCGTGCCGGTGACGGTGCTCACCGAACCGGGCATCGAGCACAGCGCTCCCCTGTACCGGTTGCCGGGCGTGGCCGAGCAGACTCAGGAGTGGGTCGCGCAGAAGCTTCTCGCTTCGGGAAGCTGAACGCCTCTCACGTTGTTGGCAATGGCGCCGGACATCACACGAGGGGATTTCTCAGACATGGCGCTGACTGTGTACACCACCACCTGGTGCGGTCCCTGCAAGCGGCTGAAGAGCCAGCTGGGCCGCGAGGGCATCGCCTTCACCGAGGTCGACATCGACAGTGACCCCGACGCCGCCTCGTTCGTCATGAGCGTCAACAACGGCAACCAGACCGTGCCCACCGTGGTGGTGGACTCCCCCACCGGGCGGATCGTCAGGACCAACCCCTCGGTGATCGAGCTCAAGCGCATCCTGGCGGGCGCGGGCGTGTAGCCGCCCGGCACCGACGCCTCCGGCCCCGGACCGCGGACGCACCCCGTCCTCGCGGACACCGGGGCCCTCGCGTGTCCGGATCCTGCGAGGTCGCTCGAATACGCGGACGGCCGGGCCGTACGGACGACGGCCGGGCCGTACGGACGTCCAGGGCCCAAGGGGACCGGTGGGCGAGGGTCACCAGTCGCCGTGCAGCGGCTCTCCGTACCAGGTCTCGATGAGCCTGCGGGCGATCGAGAGCGAGGACGGCAGGCGGACCTCGCCGCTCTCCAGCGCGGCCAGCAGCTCGGCGCGGCTGAACCAGTGCGCCTCGGCGATCTCCTCGGGCTCCAGGACGAACTCCGTCGTCGTGGCCCGCGCGAAGAAGCCGATCATCAGGCTGCGCGGGAAGGGCCAGGGCTGGCTGCCCATGTAGCGCGCGTCGACCACGCGCACGCCGACCTCCTCGGCCACCTCGCGGGCCACGGCGTGCTCCAGCGACTCTCCCGGCTCGACGAACCCGGCCAGCACCGACAGCCGCCCCTCGGGCCACTGCGGCCCCCTGGCCAGCAGGCACCGGTCCCGGTCGTCGTGGATCAGCATGATCACCGCGGGGTCGACCCGGGGGAAGTGCTGGCTGCCGTCGGCGGGGCAGACGCGGACGTGCCCGCCCGCCCGCACCTCGGTGCGGCTCCCGCAGCGGGGGCAGAACTCGTGGGTGGAGTGCCATGCCTCCAGGGCGACCGCGTACACCAGCAGCCCGGCGTCCAGATCGCCCAGCAGCGAGCCGACCTGCCGGAGCCCGGCCGCGGAGACCTCTCCCCGCCCGGCGGGGAGCGCGGCGGCGAGCCGGTCGAGAAGGGCGGGACCGGAGCCTGTGGCGCCCGGGGGGGCCACGGCGAAGTAGGCGACCTGCTCGGCGTCCACGCCGAGCAGGTAGCGCTCCCCCTCGGGCGCCTCGGCCGGGGGCAGCAGCACCAGCCCGGCCTCCTCGCCCTCGCGGCGGACCAGGGCCCGCCCGTCGTCGACGACCACGACCCTGGTCGCCCCGTCCGCCCAGGCCCGCTCCAGCCATCCGGCGTCACCGCGGAACGCGGCCGACCGGTCGATGGCGGTGCGTGCGAGCAGCAGGGGGCCGAGCAGTCCTTCTTGTGCGGTGATCTCCACGCCGTTCCGTCCTCCCGAACCGAGTGCACATCCTATGCGCCGTGACCGGCCCTGCCCCGCGGCCCGTTCGGGTAGCCTCCCTCCCGACGGATCCCGTACGCGCCACGGCGACCGGCCGCTCCCGTCCGGTCCCGCCCCGCCCCGCCCCGCCGCGAGAGGACCGCCTCGGGGAAGGAGCGTCCCCGTGGGAAGGCCGCTCCCGCGCGAGGACCGGCCCGCGGTGGGCACCGGGACGCGCGTCTCCACCGGCACGGCGTACAGGGATGCAGGAAGACCCCGATAGGCGGGCGACACGGGTATACACGGTCAATACCCCGGTCCCCCGTACGCGATGATCGCCGTCTGACTAGGATGCGGACGGTTAGGTTAGCCTTACCTGATATGGGGTGTCTGCATTGCGGCTGTACCTCACCGCGCTGAAACCGACGGACTCGGTGACCGACGGTTTCCTACCGGCGGCACGCGCGCTCGGCTGCGAGGTCACCATCCTCACCGACCGTCCCGGGCACCACCGCGACGCCGGGACGGAGGTGCTCCACTGCGACGTACGGGACCCGCGAGCGGTGATCGACACGGTCGCGCACCACGTCCCCCCGGACGCGATCTTCTCCAACTCCGACCACATCCAGGCCGAGACCGCGCTCGCGGCGGCCTACTTCGACCTCCCGGCCAAGGACTGGCGGGCCTGCGTCGACACCAAGAACAAGGCGCTCACCCGGCGGAGGCTGGCCGCGGCCGGGGTCGAGAGCGTGTGGTCCCGGCGACTGGGACCGGCCGACCCGCTGCCCGGCGACCCGCCCTTCCCCGCCGTCGTCAAGCCCCGCGAGGGCGTGGCCAGCGAGGACGTGGTGCTGGTCCGGGACGCGGACGAGCTCACCGAGGCCGTGGCGGGGATCAGGGCACGGCGGCCCGGCGAGGCGCTGGTCGTGGAGGAGTACCTCGACGGGCCGCTGCACACCATGGAGACGCTCGGCGACGGCGAGCGGATCGAGGTGCTCGGCGGTTTCCGCACCGTCCTGGGCCCGCTGCCGCACTTCGTGGAGGAACGGCTGGACTGGGAGCCGCCTCCCGGCCGCGACCACGTGCTGCGGGCCCTGGAGGCGCTGGGGGTGGGGCTGGGCGCCTGCCACACCGAGTACGTGATGACCCGGCGGGGACCGCGGATCGTGGAGGTCAACTACCGGGTGATCGGCGACCACTGCGAGTTCCTGCTCGCGGACCTGCTGGGCGTGCCGCTGTTCGAGCTGATCCTCGGCGTCCATCTCGGGTCGGGGCTGCCGGCTCCCGGCCGGGCCCGGGGGCACGGGACCGCGCTGAGCCTGGTCGCCGGGCGGCCGGGGACCGTGGCCGCGGCCCCCGGGACGGTCGTCCCCGCGGGCGGCGAACCGGTCAGGGTCTGGCACCGGCCGCTGCGCGCCGTGGGCGACCGGATCGAGCCGAACCACACCAACCGCGACTACCTGGGGATCGTCCGCGCGATCGGGCCGGACCGGGCGAGCGTGGACGCGGCCATCGCGGGCTTCACCACCGCGAACCCGTGGGTGATCGCATGACCGGTTCCGGCCAGGGACCCGCCTCCCCCGCCGGTGCCGTCACCGGCCCCGGCCCCGGCCCGGGGTCAGGCTTCGGCTCGAAGTCCGGCCTCGGTTCGGGTGCTGGCTTCGGCCCGAGGCCCGGCCTCGGCTCGGGTCCCGAGATCGGCTCAGGTCCCCGCCTCGGCCCGGGGTCCGGCCCGGTGAGCCCGCGGGAGCCGTACCTGGCGGCCCGGGTGCTGAACGCGCTGCTGCGCGAGGACTACGGCGGCCTGGCCGGGCGGATGACCCGCGGCAAGGACGGGGTCGCGCTGCTGCTGCCCGGGGGCAGGCGGGTGCGGCTGGTCCCGGGCTCGCTGTTCCAGGACTTCGTGACGGCCCCGCAGGAGGCGCTGCGCCTGGAGGAGGTGCTGCACGCGCTGCGGGAGGTCTCCGCCCCGGCCGACGCCCCCGGGGTGGAGTCGTTCGTCCGGGAGTGCCGTGAGGCGCTGCGCGCTCTGGACCTGCACGACGCCCGGCGCGAGGAGGTGCTCGCCCGGCTGACCCCCGTTCCCGGCGGCACGACCGCCACCGGGGGCACGCGGTACGAGACGCTGGCCGCCTTCGTCGACCACCCGGTCTACCCGACGGCCCGCTGCCGGTTCGGGCTGTCCGACGAGGAGCTGGTGGCGTACGCGCCGGAGTTCGCGCCCGTCTTCGCGCTGCGCTGGGCCGCGGTGCCGCGCGAGCGGCTGACCGGGGCGGAGGTCCCGTGCGCGCCCGTCTTCGAGGCCGTCGGGCTCGCGCCGGGCCTCGCGCGGACGCACGCGCTGTTCCCCGTGCACCCGCTGACGATCGGCGAGGTCGGGCAGGTCGGGTGGGCGGTCGTGGCGCCGGAGGCGTACCTGGAGGTCAGGCCCACGCTGTCGATGCGCACGGTCGAGGTCTCGCCGGGCACGTACCTGAAGCTGCCGCTGGCCACCAGCACGCTCGGGCTGCGCAACCGGAGGTCGATCAGGCCCGGCACGCTGGCCGACGGGGCACGGGCCGAGCTGCTGCTGCGCGCCATGCCCGACCCGCGGGTGTTGCTGGCCGACGAGCAGACCTACGGCCATGCCGGGCACGAGTACCTGGGCTGGCTGCTGCGGCGCCACCCCGCAGGGGAGGCCGTCACGGTCGCGGCGCTGCCGGCACCGCTGCCCGGGGGCGGGACGGTCGTGGAGGAGCTGGCCGGGCGGTGGTGCGGAGGGGACGTCGCCGGGCTGCTCGGTGAGTACCTGCGGGTCCTGTTCGGCTACCACGTGCGCCTCTTCGTCAGGTACGGCACCGCGCTGGAGGCCCACCAGCAGAACCTCTCGCTGGTGTTCGGACCGGCCGTCGGCTCTCCCCTGCCCGGCTCCGGCGTCCCGGCGTCCCGCGAACCGGCCCTCGGCGCACCGGAACCGGACCCCCGCGGACCGCTCTCCCGTGGACCGCTCTTTCGCGGACCGGGGCGTGACACCGGGCCCGGCGGCGTGGGCGGTGGCCTGGCCGGGGTGCTCGTCAAGGACAACGACGGCCTGCTCACCTCGCCCGAACGGCTGCGGGACGCGGGCCTGGCGGTGCCGGACTTCACCGATCCCCGGATGCTGACCGACGATCCGCACGCGCTGGCCGACATGTTCGTGACCATCACCCTGCACCTGGCCGCCGCGGCCCCGGTGTTCGGCGCGCTGGCGCCGCGCCCGGCCTTCGAGCTGGTCCGCGGGACGCTGGCCGAGGCGCTCGACGAGTACGGGGAGGACCCGATGGCCAGGCTGCTGCGGGCCAGGACCCTGGACGCCGCCCGGCTCGTCGGGAAGTCGATGGTCACGGCCGGGACCCTGGTGGACAAGGCGCGCACCGGCGCGCGCGACGTGAACAAGTTCTACGGCACAAGCGGGCCGAACTACCTGCGCCAGCCGCCCCAGGCCGCACCGGCCACGACCACGCGAAGGACGTCATGACCAGCCTCGCCCTCGACTCCCCGGCGTCCGTCGCCGAGGAGGCCTCACTCGCCGCGCTGCTGCGCTGCTGCGTGCGGGAGATCTCGGGACCCCGCGGCCAGGTCGAGTACACCCGGCCGTACGTGCTGCTGCGCGTCGCCGGCACCCTGCTGCGCGTCCGCGCGCACGGCGGCCTGGCGCTGCGCTTCGACGGGCGGGCCGAGTGGCTGGAGAACGGCTCCTGGCAGCCGCTCTCGGCGGAGAGGCTCGTGCGGCTGGTGGAGAGCGAGCTCGGCGAGGACAACGACGAGTTCGCCTCCCAGGTGGCCGAGAGCAGGGACGTCATGACCACGCTGCTCGCGGCGCGGCGGGACGCGCCGCCGCCCGCCGATCCGTGGCTGGCCTCGGAGCAGGCGCTGGTCTTCGGGCACCCGTTCCATCCCAGCCCCAAGGCGCGCGGCGGCGACGGCTGGCTGCGGTACGCGCCCGAGGCGCACGCGAGCTTCCCGCTGCGGCTGCTGGGGGTCAGGAGGGACGTGCTGGCCGGTGCCGGTGACACGAGCTCCCTGGACGCGCTCGGCCAGGCGCCGCCGGGCTACGCGCTGCTGCCCGCGCACCCCTGGCAGCTGGAGCTGCTCGCCGCGGACCTGGCCGCGCCGCTGGCCGACGGCCGCCTGATCGACCTGGGCGAGGGCTCCCGCAGGGCGGTCCCCACCTCGTCGGTCCGCACGGTCTACGAGCCGCTGATCGACCGGTGCCTGAAGTTCAGCCTGGACGTGCGGATCACCAACTGCCTGCGGAAGAACTCCTGGTACGAGCTGGCCGGGGCGGTCGAGCTGAGCCGCCGCCTCGAACCGGTCTTCCGGGACCTGTCGGCCGCCTTCCCGGGCACCCGCTGGCTGCCCGAGCCGGGCTACCGCTCAGCCGCCCTGGGCACCCGGCTGCTGGAGGGGCTGGGGGTGATCGTCCGGGTCGCGCCGTGGTCGGTCTGCCGACCGGGGGTGACCCCGCTGCTCAGCGGTGCCCTGGCCGCGGCCGGGCATCCGGTGGCCGACCCGGTGGGCTGGTGGCGGGCGTACGTGGAGCGCGTGGCGCCGCCGGTGCTGGAGGCCTACCTCGGCCACGGCGTGGTGCTCGAACCCCACCTGCAGAACGTCCTGATCGGCGTGGACGCGGCGGGCCTGCCGGTGGAGGCGGTCTTCCGCGACCTGGAGGGGACCAAGCTCGTCGCCGGGCGGCACGAGGTGTCCGGGCTGCCCGGCCGGGTCGCCGAGGCGCTCACCTACGACCCGGCCGCCGGGTGGGACCGGGTGGTCTACTGCCTGATGGTCAACCACCTCCCCGAGATCGCCGCCTCCCTCACCGAAACCGCTCCGGGCTCCGGGGACGGGGACGGGCCGGGCGACGGGGACCGGGACGGGAACGGGCTCGGACGCGAGCTGTGGGCGGTGGCCCGGGAGGTGCTGGCCGGGTACGCCGGGTCCCGCGGGTGGCCCCGGCCGGTGGCGGACCTGCTCTCCGGCAGGCCGCTTCCGGCCAAGGCCAACCTGTCGGTCAGGTGGGCCCGCTCGGCGGACCGCTCGGCCGGGTACGTACCGGTCGCGAACCCGCTGCCCCCGTTCTGACCGGTACCGGTCGCGGACCCACCGGTGCCGTCCCGAACGCACGAGTGCCCGGTCACGGGCCCATCGGTGCCGTTCCGGGCGCACGGGTCCCGGTCGTGAGTGCGGGCGCTCTTCCGGGGGTGCGGAGAGGGGGCGGCCGCGGTGCGCGCGCCGCCGCCCCCTGCCCTCCCCGTCCGCGGCGGGGTCAGTGGGAGTGAACCTCCAGCTCGTAGAGGGAGTAGCCGTTCGAGGTGCCGCGGGTGACGCCCTGGACGCGCACGTAGCGCGCCTGGACCGGGGCGAACGTCACGTTGTCGACGCCGCCGTTCCCGCCGGTGACCGAGCGGACCGTGGTCCAGGCCGAGCCGTCGGCGGAGGTCTGGATCGAGTACGCCGACCCGTAGGCCGCCTCCCAGCGCAGCACCGCCCTGGACACGGTCGCGTTCGATCCCAGGTCGACCTGGAGGTACTGGTCGTCACTGGACGAGCTGGACCAGCGGGTCCTGGGGTCGCCGTCGACGGCCCGGCTCGCCGGGTGGAAGAGCTGGCTGCTGGAGGCCCTGGCGCTCTTGCCCTGGGCGAGGTTGGCGATCGCGTCGCCCCGGTGCGCAGGGAACGACACGACCTCCTGGTAGGTCGGCCGGTTCTGCCAGGAGATCAGCGAGTGCTTGATGCCGCCGAGCGGGGAGTGCTCGATGGCGTCGGAGCACCACTGGTCGCCCGCGGAGCAGACGTCGTCGGCCGGGTAGGTCGTCGCCGCGGGCTCGGCGAGCGCCGCCGACAGGCTCTCCAGCAGCACGGTGCGGCAGCCCGCGACGGTGCCGCCCCCGCAGTACCTGGCGGGCAGCGGCCCGGAGACCTGGTCCCCGAGCACCGCGCGCACGTCCTTGCTCACGTATCCCCACCAGCCGTACTGGAACGCCGAGCCCTTGTGCGCCTGGGCCTCGTTGGCGGAGGCGGGGAACGAGGACACGTCACCCTGCTGGTGGCCCGAGGGCGACTCGTTGATCTGCAGGGCGTTGACCAGCGACTGGTAGAGGCCGTCTCCCAGGCCGGGCCTGAACTGGGCCCGGACCAGCTTCGGCCACCACGCGTCGAACGCGCGGATCGCCTCGGCGTGGGCGTAGTTCTTGCTGCCCGGTGAGGTCTCCACCCGCTTGGCGCCGGACGCGGCCCAGGCCGACAGCTTGGAGACCGTCGAGGCCAGGGCCGGGTCGGTCACCGCGGCGCTGCCCAGGACCCGCAGCAGGTCGGGCAGGACCCTGGTGCCGCGCAGGTCGGTCACGGCGGCCTCCGCCATGATCTTCACGGTGCCCGCCTTGTCGAGCTTGCCGGCACCGGCCAGCGCAGCCTTGACGGGCCGGTCCAGCAGGTCGGCCCGGTGGACGGGACCGAAGCTGAAGTTGCCGTCCGCGGCGCCGTAGTCCTTGGCCTGCTTGTTGTTCCAGCTGACGAAGTAGTCCTGGCCGGCCGACTGCGGATGGGTGGAGGCGGGGGTGTAGGTCGCGGTGTTGGTGGCGGGGTCGAAGCCCGCCCACTCGTGCGCCGTGTCGGCCGTCATCGGCAGGTTCGGGTCGGAGACCGCGGACCTGACCGGGGTGTTGCCCGACATGAAGTACGCCGCGTCGCGGGAGTTGACGTAGAACCAGTTGAACGCGAAGCCGATGGTGGAGGCGGAGTTCATGAACGCCGCCGTGTCGCCCATCTGGCCGGGGTCGTTGAACATCTGGAACCCGATCGCCGAGTCCACCTCGTGCCGGTAGGTGGACCGCAGGGTGGTGAAGGCGGTGGGCCGCCCGCCGACGGTCCCGCGCCAGCTCACCAGGCCGTACCGGGTGCGCTGGACGACCAGGTCGTAGGAGCCCCTGGCGGTGGAGTCGGCGACGGTGGGCTTCCAGGAGTTGGTCTTCCTCAGCGTCTCCATCGCGGTGCAGACGCCCTGGTGGAGGTAGTGGTTCGAGGAGACGGTGGGCGTGCCGCCGCCGGGCTCGCACAGCTGCAGGGCGTAGGTGTCGGTGATGTCCTGGGCGCTGGAGGTGGCGTTCCAGGCATAGTCGGTGCCCCGGCCGAGCAGCACGTAGAGGTTCAGCCCGGCGAAGGCGGCGCCGCGGGCCCGGACGCCGGGTCCGGACAGCTCCTGCAGCATGAGGAGCTGGGGGGCGAAGTAGCCGGTCTGCGGGCCGAACACCGCGATCGGGTGCCCGGTCGAGGACTCGGCGGCCGACACCACCACGGCGTTGGACATGCCGGGCTTGGAGTTGTCGACGAGCAGGCCGTCCATCATGCCCTTGGGGGCGGTGGCCGAGGGGGCGGCCGAGGACGCGGCCGAGCCGGTCTCGTTGGCGGTGATGTCCACCGGTGCCGTGGCCGGGTCGGGAAGCACGACCCCGGTGGCGCCGGACGGCGCGTTCCCCGACGGGAAGCTCTGGCCGTTGTGCAGGGTGAGCGTCGTCTCCGGGTCGTTCTGCGAGCGGAACGCGGTCCAGACCTGGTCGCCGACGGCCGTGCCGTACTTGGCGCGGGCCGCGACGCGGACCAGCGCGGACTGCATCTCGGCGCCGCCGCCACCGCCGAACAGACCGCCGATCACGCCGGAGATCGCCACCAGGTCGGTCATGGTGAAGTCCACCGGCCCGCCCGCGTTGGTGATCGCGTCGAGGTGGCCGGTCAGCACGTACTCGCCGGGGCAGTTGCGGTCCGCCATGCAGCGGTCGATGTAGGCGTTGACACCGCTGATGTAGTTCTGCACGTCGTCGTAGAGCTGGGCGCCCCGCGGGCCGGAGGCCCTGACCCGGTCGATCTGCGCCTGCAGGTCGGCCTCGGTGTAGGGGGCGTTGCGCCAGGCGCTCTGCTCCAGCGCCCGGTTGCCCGGCGCGCCTCCGGCGAACGGGGTCAGCTCGCCGCGTCCGACGTGCCGCATCAGGTCCATCACCCACAGGCGGTCCTGCGCGCCCGCGTACCCGGCGCCGAACATGGTGCCCTCGCGGGTGGTCCCGGTGATGTGCGGGACACCGGTCGCCTTGTCGCGGACGATCGTCACGTCCGGGCGGGGGCTCGTGGTGCTCTCCACCTGTCCTTCGGGGACGCCGAACGAGGCGTCGTTGAAGAAGTCGGAGATCTGCTCGTTCGTCAGGCCGGTGTAGGCCGAGACGAGGTTCGCGTACCGGCCGAGCTGGTCGTCGCTGTGCTTGGGCTTGGTCCCCAGCGCCTGGTGGGCGAGGATCCCGGCCAGGGTCGCGTTGCCGTTCTGCCCGGGGGGCAGGATGTCGGCGCATTCGCCCAGGCAGTAGTCGTCGGGGGGGAGCGAGACGGCGGCCGCCCCCGACGTGGAGGCCGACGCGGACGCCGCCGTGGATCCTGTGGCGGACGCGGCCGTGGACGCCGATGCGGAGGCGGGGACGAGGGGGGATGCCAGCGCGAGGACCAGCAGCAGCGCGGGAGCCGCCGTGATCGTCCGCCTGAGGCGTGCATGCATAGGAGAATCCCTAAAACATGAGACATACTCGGATGTTGAGAGGAACATACGTTCCGTCCAACACCGAATCAATGGCCGCCGTGAGAATCGTCCGCGCCGATCCCCGGCCGCCCGGCGAGGCGGCCGGACGCCGTCCCGCCCGGCCTTTCCGGCCCCCGCGTGCCGCTCCGCCCCTGCCTTCGTCTTCGTGTCCCGGTGTCGCCCGGACGGCGAGACGTCAGGACGTCAGGGCTTGAGCCCGACGCCGCCGAACGCGTCAACCTCCTCGGGCTCCCCCCACGAGCTGGGCGCCGGCCGCCACCGCGAGACCGACACCACGCCGGGGTCGAGCACCTTCAGGCCGTCGAAGAACCGGGCGATCTGCTCGGGGGTCCGCAGCCGGTAGTCGTAGGCGCGGCCCTCCTGGACGACCTGCTCCGCCTGCTTGGCCGCCTCCGGGATCACCACGTTCGTCCCGTCCTCGAAGACCAGGTAGCTCCCCGAGGGCAGCGCGTCCACGAACCTGCGGACGAGCGCGCGGGCGTCGTCGTCGTCGGGGACCGTGCCCAGCACCCCGAACATCATCAGCGCGATCGGCTCGTCGAAGTCCAGGGTCGCGGCCGCGCCGCGCAGGACCGTCTCCGGGTCGCGGGCGTCGGCCTCCAGGTAGGCGCACTCGCCCTCGGGGCTGCTGGTGAGCAGCGCCTGGGCGTGGACGAGCACCAGCGGGTCGTTGTCGACGTACACGATCCGGCAGGTGGGGTCGGATCGCTGCGCGACACCGTGGACGTGGTCGTCGGTGGGGAGCCCGGTGCCGATGTCGAGGAACTGCCGGATCCCGGCCTCCTCCACGAGGAAGCGGACGACGCGGCCCTGGAACGCGCGGGCCTGCCGGACGACGGCCCCCATCTGCGGGTAGCCCTGCAGGATGTACCCGGCGGCGACCCGGTCGGCCTCGTAGTTGTTCTTGCCGCCACCGAGGTAGTCCCAGACCCGGGCCTGATGCGGAATGTTGGGGTTGATACCGGATATTTCCGTCATGGGGCTCTCTTTTGGTCTGATCATTTTCTGCCCAACATAGAGGATCTGTCCGTATACCGGCGCTCTTTCCGCAAGATCATTCTTGTGCGGCACCGGTCTTGACGGCACCGAACACGACGACCGTGCTGAACGTCGTGCCGTCGATCTGGTACGCGTAGCAGCCCGGCCCGCCGACCGTCGTGGTGCCCGGCAGGCTGTTCGGCGGCATGGTCACCTCGGCGTGGAACCCGTCGTCGCGCACCTCGCCGGTGTAGGAGAACCTGGCGCTCGCCGTACCCTTCCCGTCGATCCGGTCGGCGCGGATGAGGACCGGCCCGGTGTACCCCGAGGAGAGCCAGCGGACCTTCTTCACGTACGAGCCGTCCGGGTCACGGTCGCCGGGGCGGAGCTCCAGGACCGTACCCTTCATGAAGTAGTCGGCGATCGGGTACAGCGGCCCGTCGCCGAGCACCCCGGCCGCCTCCCCGGGCCCGGACCACGGGCGCCGGGGGGTGGTGGGGCAGGCGGCCCCCGCGCGGACGGCGGGGAGCCGGAGCGGCGAGGGCCTCAGCGCCACCGGGGACGGCGACGCCGAGGCGGAGACGGACGCCGGCGCGGACTCCCGAGCGGACGTCGGCGCGGACGCCGGGGGTGACGCCGTCCCGCGCGGTGACGGGCCGGAGCAGGCCGCCGCGGCCAGGGCGATCACGGCGAGTGCCGACGCGCGCGTCAGTGATATCGGTGGCGTCATAGGAGCCACTATCGGCCATCCCGCGCGCCGCGTCGACGCCGGCGGTCAGCCGGCCGAGGTGAGCAGCGGCAGCCTCCGTACCCCGGTCAGGTTGGGGCTGGCCAGGAACTGCGGCGGCTCGTCCGGGTCGGTGCGCAGACGGGGAAAGCGGTCGAGCAGCATACCGAGCGCGATCCGTCCCTCCAGGCGGGCCAGGGGCGCACCCAGGCAGAAGTGGATCCCCCGGCCGAAGGCGAGGTGCGGGTTGGGATCGCGGGTGGGGTCGAAGACACCGGGGTCGGCGAACTGGCGCGGGTCGCGGTTGGCCGCCGCGACCCAGACCATCAGCAGCTCTCCCGCGGGCACGTGCTCGCCGCCGAGCTCGACGTCGACGTCGGTGACCCGGCCGAGGGTGGCGAACGGGCTGAAGAAGCGCAGGGACTCCTCGATCACCGCGGGAATCGTCGACCGGTCCTCGCGGACCCGGCCGAACCACTCCGGGTGGGCGTCCAGGCAGAGCACCGTGTTGCCCAGCAGCATGGTGGTGGTGATGTGCCCGGCCAGCAGCAGGAGGTTCGCGAAGTTCACCACTTCTGTCCGGGTGAGGCGCTCGCCGTCCACCTCGGCCTCGACGAGCTTGGTGAGCAGGTCGGCGCGCGGCCTGCGCCGCCGCTCCTCGACGTGCTCGCCCAGGTAGTCGGTCAGGTGCGTGACCTGCTCCCTGACGTAGGCCAGGTCGCGCACCTGCTCCTCGCTCTGGTCGCGGAGGGAGAACTGCCGGGAGCTGTCGAAGATGCCGTCCACCCACTGCTTGAACAGGTGGCGGTCGCCGGCGGGCACGCCCAGCAGCTCCGCGATGACGATGACCGGCAGCGGGTAGGCGAGGTCGGCCACCAGTTCGAGCCGGTCCCGTCCGTCCAGCGCGTCCAGCAGCTCGCCGGTCACCTCGGCGATCCGCGGTTCGAGGTCGGCGACGACCTTGGGGGTGAAGGCGTGGCTGACGAGCTTGCGGAGCTTGCCGTGCAGGGGCGGGTCCATCTGCACCAGGTTGCCCTCGGTGGGCTCCTGCATCTCGGGGGGAAGCGTCCGGGCGGTGTCGGAGGAGAACGTCTTCGGGTCCCCGAGGATCCGCATCACCTCGGGGTAGCCGTAGACGTTCCACATCCCGGTGGTCTCGTCGAACCGGACCGGCCGGTCCGGGTGGCGGTCACGCAGCCAGAAGTGCCCCTCGTGCAGGCCCCATGCGTCGTCGATGATGGTCATGGCGTGCCTTCCTGGTCGGGACGGACCCGGGTCAGCCGGGCTCGTCCGGGCGTTCGTACGCGTAGATCCACTTACGGAAGGGCGGGATCAGGTCCTCGATGATCTCGATCATCTCCGAGGCCGCGTCGGCCAGTTCCCGATCACCCGGCGGTACGGCGGGCTCCAGGGCGTTCCTGACCACGTACGCGAGCGACTCCGCCTTGGCCGCCACGTCCATCGGTTCCTCGGAACGGTAGACGTGGAAGCCGGTCGTCACGGCGCCGAAGGTGTACAGCGGGTTCGGCACGTCGGCGCGGAACAGGCCGTGCCGGGTCATCAGGTCGTGGAACCGCTCGGCGACGAGCAGCTCGCGGCCCCGCAGGGAGGCGTCGGCCCGCGTCGCGTGCGTCCCCTCCACGAAACCGGCGGCCATCGCCCCCAGCACCGGCCTGCGGGCGACGGCCAGGAACGTGGAGGAGACCATGCGGTGCGGCAGCAGGGTGCGCGGGTCCCGGCGCAGCTCGTCGAGGAACTCCTCCAGGTACGCGATGGACTCGCGCAGCAGCACGGCCTCGAAGAGCTGCTGCTTGGTCCGCCAGTGGAGGTAGACCGTGCCCTTGCCGATCCCGCTCTCCCGGGCGACGTCCTCGACCGTCACCTTGCGGTAGCCGTGGCGTACGAGCAGCCCGGCCGCGGCGTCGAGGATCCGGTCGGTCCGTCCGACCGGCCCGGTCTTCTCCTGCACCCCTTACCCTCCCTCTGACGCGTTGACCAATTATGAAATCCGGTCAACACGTCAACGGTAACCCCCGGCCCGGCCCCGGGCAAGCCCCCACGCCGGACGGGTCGCCTGCGTCGTCCGAACGTGACGGCACGTTTCGCACATCGCGTCGTGTTGTGTCGCAGACCCGGGCGTCGGCGAGGAGGGCACGGGCCACGGACGAGCCCGTCAGGCCCGCTCCGGGGTGGGGCGGTGCAGGACGACCGCCAGCACGACGAGCGCGACCCCGGCCAGTTCGACGGCCGAGGGGAACTGCCGGAGCACCACGACACCGATCACCGTGGCCGTGGCCGGAAGAACCGCCACCAGCAGCGCGTAGGTGGCACGGGTCATCCGCGCCATGGCGAGCTGGTCGCAGACGTACGGGATCACCGACGAGCAGATCCCGACCCCGATCCCGGCGGCGAGCACCATCGGGTCGGCCAGTGCGGGGGCGGCCTGCCGGAGCGCCACCGGCGCGACGAGGACCGAGGCGACCAGCATGGCCGCGGCCAGCGCGTCGATGCCGCTGATGCCACCGTCCGCGCCACCCGCGCCACCGCCGCTCTCACTACCGGTGCCGCCCGGCCGCCGGGACGTGCGGTGGGCCAGCACGATGTAGGCGGCGAACAGCAGCGCGTTGGCGAAGGCGAACACGAGCCCGAGCCCCTCCCCGACCGGCCGCACGTCGGTCAGCGCGTAGACGCCGCCGACGGCCGCCACGAGCGCCAGGAGGTTGCGAAGGGTCCGGGCGCCGAACGCGGCCAGCGCGATGACGGGCAGGAACTCGATCGCGGCGACGGTGCCCAGCGGGACGCGGTCGATCGCCAGGTAGAAGCAGGCGTTCATGGCGGCCAGCACCGCACCCCAGGCGACGATCGTCCGGCGGCCTCCCGCGTCGAGGCGGGCGAGGATCCGCCAGGGGCGGCGCCAGAGCGCGAAGACCAGCGCGGCGCTCCAGATCCTCAGGCCCGCCACCCCGAGGGGCGCGAGCCTGGCGAACAGCAGCACGGCGAAGGCCGGGCCGAGGTAGTGGAAGACGGCACTGCCCATGAAGTAGGACCACGGGGGCACCGTCGCGATGAGGGCACGCGGGCCCGCGGACGACATGCCCCCTATCGTCGACGGGCCCGTAGATTGGCGAAATGGCGAATCGAAGGATCAGGCCCGAGCGGGCGTACGAACCCAAGGGAATCGACGACCTGGACCTTCGCATCCTCACCGAGCTGCAGACCGACGCCAGGGCCGGTCTCGCAGAGCTGGGCCGAAGGGTCGGCCTGTCGGCGCCCGCGGTGGCCGACCGGGTACGGCGGCTGGAGGAGACCGGCGTGATCACCGGCTATCGCGCCGAGGTCGACCCGCGGGCCCTGGGCTTCCCCGTCACGGTGATGGTCCGGATCCGCCCGGCGATCCGGGAGCTGCAGCGCATCGCCGAGATCGCCGAAGAGGTCCCACAGATCGTCGAGTGCCACCGCATGACCGGCGACGACTGCTTCTTCTTCGTGATGCACCTGCGGACGGTCGCCGAGCTGGAGCCGATCCTCGACCTGTTCACCCCCTACGGCCACACGACGACGTCCCTCATCCACACCTCCCCCGTGCCGCGCCGCCCCCTGCCCCTGGGTTGAGCCGCCCCCGCGAGGGCCGCCCGAGGGCCTCGGGCCGGCCTCCGGGGAGACCCCGGGATCAGCCGAGGACGGGCACCGACTCGACCAGGGCGACCAGGCCGCGCTCGTCGAGCAGGTCGACCGGCCGGACGGTCTCGTTGAGCAGGACGTAGTGGAAGGCCGCGCCGACCTGCGCCAGGGGGACGCCCGCCAGGTGGGCCCAGGCCAGCCGGTAGGCGGCGAGCTGGACCGAGGCCGCGGCCTCGGCCTTCCCGCCGGTGGGACGGCGGCCGGTCTTCCAGTCCACCACCTCGTAGCGGCCGTCGGAGATCTGGAAGACCGCGTCCATCCGGCCGCGGACCACCCGGTCGGCGATCATCGTCTCGAAGGGGACCTCGACGTCGAGCGGTTCCCGCTCCACCCACTCGCTCTCCTCGAAGCGGGCGCGTAGCTCCTCCAGGTGGGCGTCGGTCTCCTCGAAGTCGTCGGACGCGCCGGGCAGCTCGAACTCGTCCATCAGCCGCTGCTGCCCCCAGCGTCCCTCCAGCCAGCGGTGGAAGGAGGTGCCGCGCCGGGCCAGCGGGGCGGGCTTCTTGGGCACCGGGCGGCGGATCTGCCGGGCCAGCGCCTTGGGGTCGGAGGCCAGCGTGACCAGGGCGGAGACGGTCAGGTGGGCGGGCAGCTCCACCCGTCCGGTACCGCGCCTGCGGTTCAGCTCCCGTTCCCTGAGCAGGAGCTCGATGTCGCGCTCCCACGCCTTCGCCCGTTCCCTGTCCCATCCCCGCAGGTCGGCCACGGGCACCGGCCGCTGCTCGTCGGACTCGAAGGCCACGGGCGCCGTCCGCTCCACCGCCACGGACGGCGCGTCCCCGTCCGCGGGAGGCCCCTCCTCCGCGGTCGCGGGGGCACCCGCCTTCCCGTCCGCGGGGACACCCTCCCGCGCGGTCACGGGGGTACTCTCCCGCGCGGTCACGGGAACTCCCTCCCGCCCGGTCACGGGAACTCCCTCCTGCTCGGTCGCGGGAACGACGTCCCGGGCCGGGGGGAGGGACGGCGTCGCCTCGCCCCCGGGATCGCCCGGGAAGGGCACGTCCCGCGGGTCCTCGAAGGGGACGTCCCGGGGATCCCCGGCGAACGCGTCCTCAGGGCCGTCCGGGAAGGGCACCTCCCCGGGGTCGTCCCCGAAGGACCCGTCGTCCGGGGCGTCGGGGAAGGGCACCTCGGAGAAGGGAGCGTCGGGGAAGGGCATGTCGGGGAGCGGGACGTCCTCGTACACCGCGTCGCGCACCGGGCCGGAACCGGCCGGCACCGCTCGCGCGGACCCCGCCGGGCCGGAGGAGCCCGCGGGGCCCGCGGGGCCCGCGGAACCGGGAGACCCGGCGCGGGCGCCGTTCTCCGCCAGGGTGGCCAGGGCCGCCTCGACCATGGTCGCGCCGTCCAGGACGGCGGCGTAGCGGACGTCGTCCGGCGCGATCGGCCAGGCGGACTCGGGCGGCTCGGCCAGCAGCGGGTTGGTGGCGCCCTCCTCCGGCTCCGGGGCCCAGAACGCCACCCGCCCGCAGGTGTCACGGATCTCCACCAGGAAGTCGGACGGCTCCAGCGGCTTGGCCGCGGTGCCCCAGCGGTACCCCGACGCGATCAGCAGGTAGTGCGCGCGGGTGACCGCGACGTAGGCCAGGCGGCGCTCCTCCAGCAGGTCGCGGTCGCGGCAGCGCTCGTCGAACTCGGCCAGCTCCTCCTTGCTCAGCCCGGTCAGGACCGGCAGGTCGGAGGCGTCCCCGCGGAGCGGGTAGGGCAGCTTGCGGGGGTTCTCGGTCCACTTGGGGCTGGTCGTGGGACGGGCCGGGAACATGGTGCCGACGGTGAGCGTCCCGGCCTTCGACAGCGCCTGGGACAGGCCGGGCACCACGACCACCGGCCACTCCAGGCCCTTGGAGGCGTGCACGGTCATCAGCTTGACGCTGTTGCTCTCGCCCACCCGTCCGGCGTCCAGGCCGTTCTCCTCCTCGTCGGCCGCCTTCAGGAACGCCAGGAACGCGCCCAGCGTCGGGTCCTCGGAGTCCCCGGCGAACCGGGAGGCGGCGTCCAGGAAGGCGTCCAGGTCGGCGCGGGCGGCGAACGGGCCGACGGCCGTCCCCCGGGCCGCCACCTCGATGTCCAGGCCGAGCCGGCGCTCGACCTCCTGGATCAGGTCCGGGAGCGGCTGGCCGGTGTGGGCGCGCAGCAGGCGCAGCTCCTGGGCGACGGAGACCAGCCGGACCCGCGCCAGCGGGGAGAACAGGTCCTGCCACTCGGGACGGTCGGGCAGCTCGTCGAGGGCGTCGATGAGGCTGCCGCGCTCCTCGGCCATGTCCGCCACTACCTGGTCCAGCGGATCGGCCACCGGGGAGGCGCCCTCGCGGGTCTCCCGGTTCAGCTCGCGGGCCCGCTCCCCCAGCTCCCGCAGGTCGGCGGGGCCGATCCGCCAGCGGGGACCGGACAGCAGCCGCACCAGGGCGTCCCCGGCGCTCGGATCGTAGATCACCCGCAGCGTGGAGACGATGTCGGCCACCTCGGGCACGGTCAGCAGGCCGCCCAGCCCGACGATCTCCACCGGGATGCCGCGCGACTCCAGCGCCCGGCGCAGCGCGGGGAACTGCGAGCGCTTGCGCGCCAGGATCGCCACGTCGTGGGGCTGGAGCGCCTGCGGGCCGCCCCAGACGCTCTGCTTGGCCCGCTTGCGCTCCCCCTCGCCCCAGGGCATGCCGTCGGGCGCGCTCTCGGCCCCCAGCACCCGGGCGATGCCCGCGGCGATCCAGTCCGCCTCGTCGTCGGCGGTCTCGTGGAACGCGCACACCACCCGGCCGCGCTCGACCCGGTTGCCGCCGGGCACCAGCACCGGCACCTCCCTGGCCTCCATCCGCAGCGGCAGCTGGAGCCGGGCGGCGACGTCCAGCACGGCGTCGCCGTTGCGGAAGCTCACCGACAGGCGGCGGATCGGGGCGAGCTCCCCGGCGGCGGTCCTGAAGTCGCGGGGGAAGCGGGTCAGGTTGCCCGCGGAGGCGCCGCGCCAGCCGTAGATGGACTGGCAGGGGTCGCCCACGGCCGTCACCGGGTGGCCACCGCCGAACAGTGCGCGCAGCAGCACGAGCTGGGCGTGACTGGTGTCCTGGTACTCGTCCAGCAGGACGACGGCGAACCGGCCGCGCTCGATCTCGCCGACCTCGGCGTGCTTGGACGCGATCCGGGCCGCGAGCGCCATCTGGTCGCCGTGGTCGACGACCTCCCGGCTCCGCTTGAGCCGGTCGTACGCCTCCACCAGCGGCAGCAGCTGCTCCCTGGCCCGCTGGGTGAGCAGCGGCCTGCGCTGGTCCTTGACCGGCGTGCCGGGCAGCTCGGCGAAACGGGCGTCCAGCCAGGCGCCGACGTCGCGCACGTCCCGCGGGGTGCGCAGGTGCTCGGCCATCTCCCCGGCCAGCTCCAGCACCGCGCGGGTGACGGTCGCCGGGCTCCACTCGACCTCGGCCATCGGCCCGTCGTAGGCGCTGACCACCCGCACGGCGAGCTGCCAGGCGACGGCCGGGGAGATCAGGCGCATGGTCGGCTCCAGCGCCTCGCGCAGCGCGTGGTCGGTGACCAGGCGGGCCGCGTACGCGTGGTAGGTCGAGATGGTCGGCTCGCCCTCCATCTGCTGGGCGGGCACCTGGCCGGTCTCGACCAGGCCGGTGAGCCGCTCGCGCACCCGGGCGGCCAGCTCGCCCGCGGCCTTCCTGGTGAAGGTCAGGCCGAGCACCTGCTCGGGGCGGACCAGCCCGTTGGCCACCAGCCAGACGACGCGCCCGGCCATGGTCTCGCTCTTGCCCGACCCGGCCCCGGCCATCACGACCATCGGCTCCAGGCCGGCCTCGATCACCTCGGCCTGTTCCGGGGTCGGTGGCAGGATGCCCAGCTTGGCGGCCAGCTGGACCGGACTCAGCACGCGGCGCCCCCGCGGCGGTCGGCGGGCCTCAGCACACCTGGTCCCCGTTCTTGCTGACCGGGCAGCTCGACCGTACGGCGCAGGTACGGCAGCCGTCGTTGACCTTCGCCTGGAAGAACGGCCCCGACATGCCGGTCGCGACGGTGTCGACCATGTCGCGTGCCCAGCCGGGGTCGGAGTCCTCCGACAGGGGCGGCTGCGCCTGCTCCTTGGCGCCCTTCTTGCCCGCGGCGTCGCCCACCTGGACCAGGGCGGCACCGCCCGGTTCGGTCATGCCGTGCCGCTGGAAGGCTCCCAGCAGCGCGGCGAGCTGGTAGACCCCGAGCTGGGGGTGGCGCTCCAGGTCGGCGTCCCTGGGGCCGTTCTTCCCGGTCTTGATGTCGATGATCACCGCCCGGCCCTCGCCGTCGCGCTCGACCCGGTCGACCCGCCCCTTGATCTGCACCCCTTCGGAGACCGTGGCCGTGAACGCCTCCTCCAGGCCGACCAGCTCGCGGGGGTTCTCCTGGTGCCAGCGGACGAACTTGGAGATCATCTCCTCGGCGACCCTGCGCTGCTTGCGGTTGTACCAGACGCCGCCGAAGTCGAGCTCGTGCCAGACGTCGTCCAGTCGCTTGCCGAGGGTCTCCTCGGTGGGCATGCCGGTCGCGGCGAGCACGGCCAGCGCGTGCACGACCGTGCCCAGGCCGCGGGCCACGTCGGTGCCGCCCGCGCCGACCGAGGTCTCCAGCAGCCAGCGCAGGCCGCACTTGCTGAAGCTCTCCACCGCCGAGGGCGAGACGCGCACGATGTCGTCGGGCCAGCTCAGCGGGCGGTCGTCGGACAGGGGCGTCAGGGCGTACCAGTCGTTGGGGTGGGCGCCGGGCACCCCGGCGACGGCGAGCCTGGCCAGGTGCGCGGCGGCGGACCTGCGCAGCGGTTCCGGCCGGGTGGAGTCGGCGACCGCCGACCGCAGGTCGGCCACGAGCGCGGACATGCTCAGCCAGCGCGAGCGCTCGTCCATGCCGCTCTCCTCGGCCGAGCCGGGCACCAGCTCGGTCAGGAAGCGCGAGGGCCGCTCCTCGGTGTCGTCGCCGCCCACCGCGGTGACGACGAGCCGCCTCCTCGCCCGGGTCGCGGCCACGTAGAACAGCCGGCGCTCCTCGGCGAGCAGCTGGGAGGCGAGCGCGGCGCGGACGGCCGCCGGGTTCTCGTGCTCGGAGCCCTCGGCCCTGGCGACCATGTCGTCGGTGCTCAGCATGGACCCGCGCAGCCGCAGGTCCGGCCAGGCGCCCTCCTGCACCCCGGCCACGACCACCACGTCCCACTCCAGGCCCTTGGCGCGGTGCGCGGTCATGATGCGGACCGTGTCGCCGTCGGGGGCCCGTTCGGCCAGGGAGTCCCCGGGGATCTCCTGCGCGACCAGGTCCTCGACGAACACGTCCACCCCGGCGTGCGGGAGCCGGTCGACGAACCGGGCGGCCTGGTCGAAGAGCGCCACCACGGCGTCCAGGTCGCGGTCGGCCATGGCGCCCCTGACGCCGCCCCGCAGGCTGGTCTCGGTCCACCGGGAGGCGAGCCCGGTGGCCTGCCAGACGGCCCACAGCACGTCCTCCGCGGTACCGCCGCGTCGTACGGCCTCGGTGGCGGCGGAGATCAGCCCGGCCACCCGCTCGGCGGGCGCGGCCACGTGCGGCTCGACCCGCACCAGCTCCCGCGCGTCCTTCAGGGCCGCGACCAGCAGCTCGCCCGAGGAGCGCGGCCCGGTGGCCTCCCGCTCGACGGGCAGGTCCGCCAGGCCGTCCGCCCCTTCCGCGCCGTCCGCCGTTCCCTCCGCGGGCCCGTCCCCATCCGACGTCCCCCGCGCCGCGGTCCCGGCGTCGCCGGCCTCGATCCCGTCGCCGGAACCGCCTTCGGCCTCGTCCCCGGCCCCGTCCGTGGAATCGCCCCCGGCCCCGTCCGTGGAGTCGTCCGTGGACCCGCCGGCCGGTCCGGTGCCGTCCCTGCCGGCCGTGTCCCCCTCGGCCCCCTCGGCCCCCTCGGCCCCCTCGGGCCCGTCTGCCGGTACGCCTCCGGGGTGGGCCAGCGCCTCGTGCTCGGCGACCCGCAGGGCGCGGCGCAGCCGGCGTACGCCGATCATGTCGGTGCCGCCGAGCGCGCCGGTCAGCAGCTCCTCGGCCATCCCCTCGTCCAGGTTCTCCGGGTGCAGCGCCACCTGGATCAGCCTGATCAGCGGCCGGACCCCCGGCTCCTGGAACGGCGGCACCTCCCCGCCGGTGACCATGACCGGCACCCCCGCGGTGACCAGCGCGCGGCGCAGCAGCGGCACCTGGCGGGTCGCGGAACGCACCAGCACCGCCATCCGCGACCAGGGGACGCCGTCCAGCAGGTGCGCCCGGCGGAGCGTGTCGGCCACGATCGCCGCCTCCTGGGGGGTGCCGTCGGCCACCAGCACCTTCACGTCGCCGGGAACGGCGTCCGGCAGCGCGCGCAGGTCGCGGTGGGCGGCTCCGCCCGGGGTCGCGGGCAGCCGGGAGGTGACCCGGCGGGTGGCCCGGAGCAGCTCGGCGCCGCTGCGGCGGCAGACGCGCAGCGCGACGACGGGCGCCTTGGCCCCGGCGGCGTCGCGGAAACGGTCGGGGAAGTTCATGATCCCCCGCACGTCGGCGCCGCGGAACCCGTAGATCGACTGGTCCGGGTCGCCGACCACGACCAGGTCGCGCCCCTCCCCGGCGAGCTGCTGGAGCAGGAACTCCTGCGCCGGGTCGGTGTCCTGGTACTCGTCGACGAAGACGGCGTCGTACGCGGACCGCTCGCGGGCCCGGGTGTCGGGGTCGGAGAGCAGCGCACCGGCGGCGCGGATCAGCTCGGCGTAGTCGAGCACCGGCTCGACGTCGAGGTCGAACCTGGCCTGGTAGCGGCCGGCGAACCTGCCTGCGGCCACCCAGTCGGGGCGGCCGTGGCGGCGGCCCAGCTCGACCAGCTCGGGCCCGTCGAGGCCGCGTTCGGCGGCACGGGCCAGGAAGTCGCGCAGCTCCCCGGCGAAGCCCCGGGTCTTGAGGGCCTCGTGCATGTCCTGCGGCCAGTGCACGGCGCCGTCCTCCAGCTCGCCGTGCAGCAGGCGGCGGATCTCCAGCAGCTGCTCGGGGCCGGTAAGCAGGCGCGGCGGCACCTGCCCGGCGAGCAGGGCCTCGCGGCGGAGCAGGGCGTAGGCGTAGCTGTGGAAGGTGAGGGCCAGCGGGGTGCGGGTGGTGCGCCGCAGCCGGGCGGTGATGCGCTCGCGCAGCTCCTCGGCGGCCTTGCGGCTGAAGGTGAGGACGATCACCCGCTCGGGGTCGGCGCCGCGGCGCTCGATCCGGTCGACCACGCTCTCCACGATCGTGGTGGTCTTGCCCGTACCGGGCCCGGCGAGCACGAGCAGCGGGCCTCCCCCGTGCGCCACCACAGCCCGCTGGTGCTCGTCGAGCACAGGGGCAACAGCCCTCCCTGCATCCTCACGACGTACCAGCCGCCAGTCCCGACCACTCACAACTCGCCATTCCACCAGATCCCGGACGATGATCGTGCCGAGTCCGGGGGTACGACATGGCGGATTCCGCGCCGGGCGTGGCGGACGGCGGGCGGGTGCGGGACGGCGCGGCCCTCAAGGCACCGCCCGGACCTGGGCGGAAGCGCCGGAAGGCACCGAAGGCGGAGGCTCCCGGGAATCCGTTCGAGAAAACGGTGCCCGGGAGCCCGCCGGGCGGGTCAGGAGACGAACACGTGGTCCACGAGTCTCGCGGTCGCCTTGCCGTCGTCGCGGGGCGCGTAGGTGCGCTGGAAGAGCTCGTAGCGCTCGGCGTGGGCGGCGGCCACCTCGTCGATCGTGCCCAGGGCACCGACGACCTCGGCCGAGGTGGACAGCAGCGGTCCGGGCGCCTCGGCGGCCAGGTCCAGGTACAGACCCCGCTTGGAGGAGTAGCGCTGCAGGTCGTAGGTGAAGAAGAGCATCGGGCGGCCGGTCGCGGCGAAGTCCACCATGACCGACGAGTAGTCCGTGATCAGCACGTCCGCGATCAACAGCAGGTCCGTGACGTCCGGATACGTCGTGACGTCGCGTCCGAGGCCGGCGGGCACGTTCGGCGCCGCCTGCATCGAGTGCGCCCGGATCAGGAACTCGTGCCCGGGGCCGAGCGCCCGGCGCGCCTCGGCCAGGTCCAGCCGGACCGAGGCGTTTCTGCGGTCGTAGTCGCGGTAGGTCGGCGCGTAGAGCACCACCCTGGCGCCCTCGGCGATACCGAGCCGCTCCCGCACCCGCGCCGCCAGCTCCTCGCGGTCCGGGGCCACCAGCACGTCGTTGCGCGGGTAGCCGCTCTCGAGGACCTCCCCCTGGTAGCCGAAGCCCCGGCGCAGCACCGGGGTCGCCCAGGGGCTCTGCGAGATCAGCAGGTCCCAGCCGCGCACCTCGGCGGCCTGCCGGTGCCAGGCCGGCGGGCGCGGGTCGCGGGACATGTGCGGCAGGTCGTTGCCCATCCGCTTGAGCGGGGTGCCGTGCCAGGTCTGCACGACCGTCTGGTCGTCGCGTGCCCGGAACCACGGCGGCAGGAAGCCGTTGGTCACCACGTACCGCGAGCGGGCCAGCACCGCGTAGTGCTCGCGGCTGCCCGCGCGCACCACGGTCGGCGCGGGGCCCTCGGCCCCGAGCTCCGCGGGCCCGGGAGGCGTGAACGCGCCGTCCTTGACCACCCAGATGTGCTCGCCGCCGTCACCGCGCCGCACCCGCTCCTCGTAGATCGCGCGGACGTTGCCCTCGTACTGCCGCCCGTCGTAGGCGACGTAGACGGTCGCGCCGGTGAGCTCGCGGGCCCGCTCGGCGGGGTAGAAGCCCCGGCGCAGCGCGTACAGGCCGCCCGCGCCCTTCTCGTCGTCGGGCAGGTGCTCGGCCACGGAGAGCACCGGGATGTCGAAGCGGGTGGAGATCAGCCGGTACTCGCGGCCGTCACGGATCTTCGGCTCCTCGTCCAGCCCGTCCAGGATGGCGTGGTCGACGCGGAACGGGACGATCTGGCCCCTGCCCGTCCCCGTGCGGACCGCCATGCTCCAGGTGCCGCTGCCCAGCGGGGCCGTGTCGCCGAACCTCGGCATCGCGGCGGGCGTGAACCGCACCGTGAACCGGGAGCCGTCGCGCTCCAGGGGGACGGCGTGGATCAGGCCGGTACGGTGCTTGAGGGTCAGCTCGGCCGTGCCGGAGCCCGGGAAGGAGCCCTCCAGGGTGAGCGCGCCCCCCTCGTCCCAGACGGCCGAGGTGATGACCGGCCGGATCCGGTGGGCGGAGACGCTCACCCGGTCACGGCGGTCGCGCAGGACGGTGATCTCCCGGTCGCCGACGACCGTGCGGCTCTCCTTCGCCTTGCCGATCATGACGGAGGCCGCCGGATCGCCCTTGGGCTCGATCCAGAGCCGGCCGCCGTCGCGTTCCTGCAGCAGCGAGTCGACCGCGAGCGGCACCACGACGGCGGTGCCGCCCTCGACGGGGGTGAAGTCCGCGGCGATCCGGTGACCGTCCAGGCGGGCCTGGCCCCTGGTCACCTCCTTGCCCGGCAGGAAGACGCCGACCTCCAGGCGCTCGCCCTCCAGGCGCACGCCGGTCAGCTCGGCCCGGGTGGGCTGGAGCACGATCTGCAGCGCCCGGTCGGAGGTCCAGACCGGGCGGATCCACCAGCCCTTGCCGAGGTCCAGGCCCGAGGGCCGCTCGGTACGGCCGGTGCTGGGCCCGCGCAGCAGGCCGACGGAGCGGGCACCCCGGCTCCAGATCACGATCTCGGCGCGCCAGGTGGTGGTGTCCTGCACGGCCTCGCGGCGGCGCAGCATCCGCTTGCCGCCGCGCACCACGGCCCGCACCGCCGAACGCCAGCGCAGCGGCCAGGGGCTCAGCTCGGCGACGAAGCCGGACCAGTCGTAGTTGCAGCCGGCCTCCTCGGCCCCGTGGGTGGCCTCGGGGTGGAAGACCCTGCGGGTGCGCATCCGCACCGGCGGCAGCCAGCGCGGGCCGCGCAGCACCACGCTCGCCCGGTTGAAGCGGCGGCTGCGCACCGACAGGCCCGCCAGGTAGGCGTGCCCGCTGACGCGCAGCCGTCCACCCGACCAGGACAGGTCCTCGATCTGCGTCATCGGGATCAGGTCGGCGGCCCGCAGCCGGTACAGCGCCTCGGGCAGCTCGTCCTGGAGCGGCAGGTCGGCGTACCAGCGCAGGTTCTTGCGGACGCGCTTGGACGGCTCGGCCGCGGCGGCCACCAGCTTCTGCAGCGCGTCGCCGTCGGCGAGCTCGTCCACGGAACGGTGCTCGATCAGGTGGAAGGCGATCCTGCGGGCGACCGGCAGCTCGCGCTTGACCTTCGGGTCGACGCCGGTCACGTACGGCTTCACCAGCGTGACGAACTCGCGGCGGCGGGCCGCGCCGCGCTTGGTCGAGATGTCCAGGCGGGTGCCCAGCGGTCCGGCCAGCACGTCGGCGTCGAAGCGGCGGCGTTCCTCCGGTTTCAGCCCGCCGGCCAGGACGGCGTCCATGACCGCGCCGAGTGGCTCTCCCCGGTCGCAGAGGTCCTGGACAGCCCGCAGCCGGTCAACGACGGGATCGCCGCTGGCTCGTACGGGGGTGGCACCGGTGGCCATGGGGAAAGCACCGCCTTTCGGACAGAGCGCTGTCCTTGGCCATGGTAGTGCGCCCCGGCGGAGGCGGTTACGCCGTGGAATACGGGCCTGAGCGATTTACAGGATTTCGTGATCTACGGCTTCCCGTCCCATCTGGCCGCGCGCATGTCCACGCGCACGCCCCGCAGCGGGGTCCGCTCCGCCCCCCAGCTCTCCAGGCAGCGCCGCTCGTGGCCGGGCGGGGCGGTGCCGTCCGCGTGCACCACGCGCCACCAGGGAACCCCGCCGCCCCAGGTGGACATCACCCTGCCGACCTGGCGCGGGCCCCCCTCGCCCAGGTACTCGGCGATGTCGCCGTAGGACATGACCATGCCCGGCGGGATCCGCTCGACCAGGTCGAGCACCCGCTCGGCGTACGGGGTGGGGTGGCCTACCTGCTCCATACGGTCGGCCCGGCCGCGAGGATCTCGTCGAGCGTGCCGAACTCGTAGGCCGTCGAGCCGTTCAGCTGCTCGACCAGGCCGTCGCGGATCGCGTAGGACTCGCCGTCCTCACCGACCAGCCGCGCCCCCAGGAGCGCGGAGACGCGCGCCAGCTGGGCCACCTGCCAGTCGGAGCCCGGAGCCCCGGACAGGCCGCCGTTCCAGACCGCCACGACGTGGACGACCCCGTCGTGCCTGGCCAGGATCTCTCCCGCCTCCTGCGTCCCCCCTGAACTCGAACCCCGCCTGCCCCAGCACGGCCGCGAGCTCCGCGAAGGCGAGAGGCGCAGGGCGCTGCACGCGCAACTCGTACCCCATAGGGCGCGAGACTAGCGAACGCGGCCGACATTCCGGGGCGGGAATTCAGACATCCGGGCTACCGCATCCGAACGTTGTCCAAAACGCAGTCGAATCGACGTCGAACGGTGCTCACGTCCGCGACCTCCGGCGCCGTCTCCACACGGACGCCACGACCCCGGACGCGCCCCGGCCCACGTCCCGGCCGGCACCCCCGCCGGTGTCGCGACCGGGGCGCCGGTTGAGCATCACCACGGCCCCGGCGAACGCCAGCAGACCCCCGGCGAGGCCCGTCCCGTACAGCCAGAGCCGTGCCGGCTCGGGGCCGGGCGTGCTGGGCCCGGCGGACGGCAGGCCCTCCCCGAAGTGCATGCCCTCGGGCACCGGGAGCGGCACCCGCACCGCGCCCGCCGTCAGCCGGCCCGCCTCGGCCAGGGCCCCGGCGGCGTTCACCACGCCGAACCCGAGATGGTCGTCGTAGCCGCCCCGGGGGCGGGCCGTGGCCGAGGAGGTGAGGGCTCGCGCCACCAAGTGCGGGGAGATCGTGGGATATTTCGCTTTTATCAATGCGGCGACCCCGGCCACCAGGGCGGCCGCCGAGCTGGTCCCCTCCGACGAGCCGTACCCTCCGCCGGGCAGGACCACCGGGACGCCGACCCCCGGCGCCACGACCTGCACCGACAGGTTGTCGCTGCTGAACTCCGCCGGCCTGCCCAGCTCGTCCACCGCGCCCACGCCGATGACCCCGGAGTAGCCGGCCGGGAAGTTCCAGAAGGACGTGCCCTTCTCCAGGGTGTACGCGGAGTCGCCGTCGTTGCCCACGGCCGCGACCAGCACCACGCCCTTGGACAGCGCGTACGACACGGCCTCCCGCTCGCTCTGCTCCGGCCCGTAGGCCCCCAGCGACATGCTGACGACCTGGGCCCCGTGGTCGACGGCGTAGCGGATCGCGAGGGCCAGAGGGCTGCCCGCGTTCGAGCCCAGGTTCTCGTCACGCAGGGGGGAGCGGCCGTCCGCCCGCTCCTCGACGATCAGCGGCAGCGAGAGGACCCGGGCCCCGGGCGCGGCCCCGAACACCCCCTGGGTGCCGTTCCTGCCGGACCCGGCGATGAGCGAGGCCATGGCGGTGCCGTGCCGCCCGGCGTCCGGCCGGTTCCGGTCGAACTCGATCGATCCCATGTCGGGACCGGAGATCACCCGCCCGCGCAACTCGGCCACCCGGTCGTCGACCCCGCTGTCCACCAGCGCCACGGTGACGCCCGCACCCCGGGTGACCTTCCACGCCTGCTCGACGCCGAGCATCTCCAGCACCCAGCGCTGGTCCCTGCGCGCGTTCGCGGCCTCGTCCGGCGGGGCCGAGGCGTCCGGGGAGGCCGAGACGCCGTCCGGGGAGGCGGGACCGGCGAGGGCACGGGCCGGAAGGACGGGCCCCGGCAGGGCGGAGACCTGGGAAGCGGAGGCCGCCGTGGCCGGGGACGCGGCCGGTGCCGTGATCGATACGGCCAGCGCCGTCAGCGCGCAGAGCGCGGCCCGTGCTCCCGCGGCACGGAGCCGGAACGGCCTCAGCACACGTTCCCCTGGGTGCACTGGGGCACGGCGCTGGGCTCGTCGCCGAGGGCGCGGGCGATGCGTCCGGCGACCGCCTGGGCGGCGGGCCACAGCTCGCTGTGCAGGATCTCCTCCGGGGCGACCGCCTGGCGGGTGCGGCCGTCGGCGTAACCGGCGGCCGAGAAGACGAGGTAGGGGCCGACCCCGGTCCAGGCGTTGCGCTGGCGCTGCGCGGCCCCGAACAGCTCGCTCGCGGTGCCCGGGAAGGCCACCGGGCGTACCCCCACCCGGTCGTCCACGGCCAGCTGGCCGGACGCGGCGATCCGGCGGTCCTCGTCGCCGAGCACGGCGATGCCCACGGTGAAGACGAAGGTGGACGTCTGGTCGGCGTAGGTGGCGCGCAGCAGCGTGCGGCAGCCGTACTCGGTCAGCACCGAGCCGACGGGCGCGTCCGTGCCGGCCGCGCAGGAGACCTCGGGGGCCAGGCCGATCCTGCGGGCGTACTGCTGCACCCGGCCCAGGCCGATGTACTCCAGCTCGACGGGGAAGACCAGGTCCGCCGACCAGGTGCGCCAGCGGCCGGCGATGTCCTCCCGGATGTAGCGGGCCTGCTCGGCGGCGGTCAGCGGGCGCGAGCTCGTCTCGCGCAGCAGCCCCGCCGCGCCGGTCAGCACGTTGGTCCCGGCGACGGCGAGGATCGTGCCGATCAGGATCAGGAAGATCGTACGGAAGCGGATGCCCTGTTCCAGGTCGGCCAGCTCGGCGCGCTGGATCGCCGCGCGGTCACGGCGTGTCGCGGGCCAGCTCCGCACCCGGGCCCGCCTGGCCCCGGCCCCCGGCCCGCCGCCCGCACCCGGCCCGGCGGCGCTCCGCCCGGGCACCCGGCCGGCACGGCCCGTCCCGGGACCGCTCACCCGGGAACCGGACGGCGGCCAGCCGCCGCGAGCGCGGGGGGCGGAGGCTCCCGGGCGCCGCTCCGGCTCCTGGGACCGCCCTGGCTGCGACATACTCCGATGCTACGTCGCGGCGCCTCCGCGCCCTATCGGCACGGGCTATTTTCACCTCGCCCGCTCCACCCGCTCCGCCCGCCGCTCCCGGTCCCGGCCCGCGCGCCACGCGCCCGCTCAGCCGCGCGGCACCGCCACCGGATCGCGCACCGGCCCGCTCCGGGCCCTCGGCGAGCGCCTGCGACCCACGGACACCGCGATCGCGACCAGGGAGACGACCGCGCCGAGACCCGCCGCCACCGCCACGCCGCCGTAGAGGGTGATCCTGGCCCGGTCGCGGTGGACGACGCGCACCGGCTCGGCCGGTGGGCCCAGCGGGCGGGCGGGATCGTGGCCCCCGGCCCCCCTGGCGGTGAGGGTGTGCCCGGAGATCCTGGCCGCCGCGGCCAGGGCGCGGCCGGCGTTGACCACCCCGAACCCCATGCCGGTGTCGTAACCGCCGGTGGGCCGCCGGATGACCCCCGCGGTGATCGCCTGCACGACCAGGCCGGGCGACATCTTCGGGTATTTGCTCTTGATGAGCGCGGCGACGCCGGAGACCAGGGCGGTGGCCTGGGAGGTGCCGCGGCCGACCCAGTACTCGTCGCCGGGACCGGCACCGAGGATGTCCACCCCGGGGGCGGCCACCAGGACCGAGGGGTTGCGGTTGGAGAACGAGGCCCGGCGCAGCCCCCGGTCGGCCGCCGCGACCGAGACCACCCCGGGGAAGGCCGCCGGGTAGGAGTAGGGGGCGTGGCCGCCGTCGGCGGGCTCGTCGGCGCCCTCGTTGCCCGCGGCCGCGACCAGCACGACCCCCTTGGAGATCGCGTAGCGGATCGCCGACCGTTCCTGCCGGGTCGCCAGGTCCTTGGAGATCGACATGTTGATCACGTCGGCGCCGTGGTCCACGGCGTACCGGATGCCCTTGGCCACCACGTTCTCGTAGCGCCGGGCGGTGTTGAACTCCTGGAAGCCGGGCTCCTCGTCCTCCAGGATGACCCGTACCGACAGCACCTTCGCCTTCGGCGCGACACCGATCACCCCGTCGGCCCCGCCGGGACCGTGACCGTGACCGGCGATGAGCGAGGCCATGTACGTGCCGTGCAGCCGCAGGGGGCTCACCCACGGCGGGTTGGCCCCCGTCGTGAAGTCCCTGCCCTCGACGACCGAGCCGGCCAGGTCGCGGTGGGAGCGGTCCACCCCGGAGTCGAGCACGGCCACGGTCACGCCCCTGCCCTCGGAGATCCGCCACGCCGCGGGCAGGCCGAGCGTCCGCAGCACCTGCCGCTGGCTGTCCCGGACGTCGTCGGCCCGCGCGGCCGGTACCGGTGCCACCGACACCAGGGCCAGCGTCGCCAGGGCCGTCATCGCCGCCGTCGCCGCCGTCGCCGTCACCGCCGTCACCGGCCCGGCGGGCGGCCGTGGCGCGCTCAGCACCGCCACTCCGCGGACAGGCAGTCGGGGCGGGCGGGCGTGGACAGGCCGGAGAGGATGTGGTCGGCGATGTCGCCGGTGAACGCGAAGAGGGTGGGACGCTGCTCGCCGACCGCCTTGGCGGGACGGCCGTCGGTCTGGCCCGCCGTGGCCATCACCAGGTACGGCCCGGCGTGGCGGGCCACGCTCGCCTGGCGTACGGCCGAGGCGAAGCGGTCGGTGACGGTGCCCGGGAAGGCCAGCGCCCTCAGGCCGGGCGAGGGGCGGCCCTTCGCGGGCAGCGCCGCCTTCACCCGGGCGGCGCCGATCTCGTCGTTGAAGACCGCGACGCCCACGGTGACGACGACCCCCTGGAGGGCGTCGATGTAGGTGGCGCGCAGGACGCCCAGGCAGCCCGCGCGCCGGAGGGTGCCGCGCAGGCGGGCGTCGACCGCGCCGTCACAGCCGGTCTCCGGGGAGATGCCCACCCGGCGGGCCCGCTCCTCACCGCCCTGCTCGGCGGCGTACCGGACGGTCGCGGGGAAGATCCTTCCCGCGGGCCACGCCTGCCAGCGCCTGGCCACCTCGTCCAGGGCCGCCCGGTCCAGCTCCGCCCGGGTCGGGCCGCGGGTGAGCTCCGCCCCGGCGGCGCTGGTCGCCACCCCGGCCACGGCCGCGCAGAACAGCGTCAGCACGGAGGCCACGAGCAGCGTCGGCCATGAACGGCGCCGCTGACGTGGGACTTCATTCACGCTCTCGACCTTAATGCGGCAAGGCTGGTGTCATCCTCCGTTCCGTCCTGATCCGTCGAAATGAAAAGTACTTGACGTTTTGGAAAGGAGAAAGTACTTTCCATATTAGAAAGAGAGCGAGGAGCCCCGATGAGCATCTCCCCCGAGGACGCCGCCCGCACGCTGGCCGACGTCCGCACCACCCAGGCACAGGCCCTGCGCGCCGAACCCTGGTTTCCCGCCTGGTACCCCGTCGGCGTGGCCCTCTTCGCCACCGGGGTCACGTTCGTCTCCGAACCCGGCACCGATCCGGCGGTGACGGCCGGTGGCATCGTCGTGCTGACGATCGCCCTGGTCGGGCTGGTGCTGAGGCTGACCTTCGCCGCCCGGATGCGCGCCCACCGGAGCCTCCTGTCCGCGGCGGCGCTGACCGGGTTCGTCGTCTGGGTGCTGGCGAGCATGGGCGTGGCGTTCGCCGTCGCCTTCCCCCTGGACGCCGCCCGGGTCGCCTACTCCGGCACGTACGGCTGCCTGGTGATGACGGCGTTCATGGCCGCCACCGGGCCGCTCGTCGGGCGCTGGATATCGAGCCGGCTCGCGGCGGGCGTGGAGCAGGCCGAGGAGACCCGGTGAGCGAGCTCGACCCCGTCATCCACGCGCCCGCCCGGTTGCGGATCGTCTCGCTGCTGGCCGCCGCGGAGGAGGCGGAGTTCGGGTTCGTCCGCGACCAGGTGGGGCTGAGCGACTCGGTGCTGTCCAAGCACGCCGCCGCCCTGGAGGCGGCCGGATACGTCGACATCCGCAAGGGGTACGTGGGCAAGCGCCCGCGCACCTGGCTCAGGCTCTCGGCCCCGGGACGGCGGGCCTACCGGGCACACGTCTCCGCCCTCCAGGAGATCGTCGCGAGCTCGGGACTCACCCTCGCCCCGGAGTGACCCCGATCGGCCCGCCCGGCCGGGCGGTCGGGACGGTCCCGGCGGGCACGACGGCGGGGCGGGTGGGACGGCCGACGGGGCGAACCGCTCAGGACGAAACGAAAGGCGCCCCGCGGAGCGATCGCTCCGCGGGGCGCCCGCGTACGGGTGGCCGGTGCCCGCCCAGGTGCCCGCCTAGTAGGCCGGCAGGCTCGGGTCGACCGTCTTGATCCAGCTCAGCACGCCACCACCGACGTGGACGGCGTCGGAGAAACCGGCGTTCTTGACGACCGCCAGCACCTCGGCGGAACGGACGCCGGACTTGCAGTGCAGGACGATCTTCTTGTCCTGCGGGAGCCGCTCCAGGGCGGAGCCGTTGAGGAACTCGCCCTTGGGAATGAGCACGGCGCCCGGGATGGAGACGATCTCGTACTCGTTCGGCTCGCGGACGTCGATCACGTAGACGTTCTCGCCCCGGTCCTGCATGGACTTGAGGTCGGCCGCGGTGATGGTGGAGCCGGAGGCGGCCTCCTGGGCCTCCTCGGAGACCGCGCCGCAGAACGCCTCGTAGTCCTCCAGCAGGCTGGTGACCGTGGGGTTCTTGCCGCACAGCACGCACTCGGGGTCCTTGCGGACCTTGACCGAGCGGTAGGTCATCTCCAGGGCGTCGTAGATCATCAGACGGCCGACCAGCGGCTCGCCGATGCCCGCGAGGAGCTTGATGGCCTCGTTGACCTGGATGGAGCCGATCGACGCGCACAGCACGCCGAGCACGCCGCCCTCGGCGCAGGAGGGGACCATGCCGGGCGGCGGGGGCTCGGGGTAGAGGCAGCGGTAGCAGGGGCCGTGCTCGGCCCAGAAGACGCTGGCCTGCCCGTCGAAGCGGTAGATCGAGCCCCACACGTACGGCTTGCCGAGCAGCACGGCCGCGTCGTTGACCATGTAACGGGTAGCGAAGTTGTCGGTGCCGTCCACGATCAGGTCGTAGCCGGAGAAGATCTCCATCACGTTGTCGGTGGTGAGCGCCTCGTTGTGGACCACCACATTCACCAGCGGGTTGATCTCACGGACGCTGTCGGCGGCGCTCTCGGCCTTGGGACGGCCCACGTCGGACTGGCCGTGGATCACCTGGCGCTGCAGGTTCGACTCGTCGACCACGTCGAAGTCGATGACGCCGAGCGTGCCCACTCCCGCGGCGGCGAGATAGAGCAGGGCGGGCGAGCCCAGGCCGCCGGCGCCCACACAGAGCACCCTGGCGTTCTTCAAGCGCTTCTGCCCGGCCATGCCCACGTCCGGGATGATCAGGTGACGCGAGTAACGGCGCACCTCGTCGACGGTCAGCTCGGCTGCCGGCTCTACCAGCGGTGGCAACGACACAGTTCTGCTCCCGTTTCAGGGGGTCTCGGCGATTGCGGCTGGCGGCTAGCACAGCACACTCCCTGCACAAACCAAACCGGTGCCCGGCTCATTCCCCGACCGGCGCGAGGAGCGCCTCACGGATCAGGAGCCTGGCCTCGCGGGCCACCCTTTCCGGTAGCTCCATCTGGGCCACGTGCCCGGCGTCGGGCAGCAGTACCAGCCGTACGCGGGGGAAGGTCCGCCCGGCGCGGGCGGCCATCCGGGGGTTGACGAGCCGGTCGTGGCGGCCGTGGATCACCAGCGTGGGGGCGTTCACCGTGGCCGCCTGGCGCCACAGGTTCGCCTCGCCGCGCCGGAAGTACTCGGCGACGATGCCCCGGGCCGAGTTGACCAGCGCCGCCCCCGAGTACGGCAGCCCGTCCCTGCGCCGCAGTTCCTCGGCCGCCTCCCGCAGGCGGTCCGGGTGGATCCGCCCGACGTCGGCGTAGCACATGGCCATGGTGGCGCCGAGCCTGCGCTCGGCGGGCAGCATGGTCAGCCGGTCCGCGGCCCACTCGCCGAGCCGGGGCACCGTGGTCAGCGCCACCCGCGCCGGCCCGTACCGGGGGACGAGGTCGGGCATGGCCGGTGAGATCAGGGTGAGCGAGCGCACCAGGTCGGGGCGGGTGGCGGCGACCCGGACCGAGACGGACCCGCCCAGGGAGTTGCCGAACAGGTGGACGGGCGCGGCCGAGACCCGTTCGATCAGCGCGACGACGATCCGGGCGTGGGCGTCGACGGAGTAGTCGCCGTCCGGCGGCTCCGGGGAGTACCCGGCGCCGGGCAGGTCGAGGGCGTGGCCGGTCACCAGGTCGGAGAGCTCGCCCATCAGGTCGGTCCAGTTGGTCGCCGAACCCGCCAGCCCGTGCACGTAGACGGCGGTCTCCGCCGCCTCCCGGGGCGTGGACCGTACGTGGACCCGCTGCTCGCCGAGGTCGACCATCTCCCCCGGCCAGTGGGGGATCGGGATACGCGCCACTGTTCCTCCTACTCGTCCGGCCTCCTTCCACGATAGTTCGGCCCGCGGTGGTTCGGCCGGGGAGCCGCCGGAAGCCGGTGCTCACGGCCGGGTGGAAGCCCGTTCCCACGGTCCACGGAAGCCCGTTCCCGCGGCCTCGCGGGGGTTCGCGGGGGCCCGTGCACGCAGAAGCCCGCGCACGGCTCGCGCAGGGCCCGCGCAGGTTCGGTCCCGCGGCCCGCGAAAGCGCGTCCCGGGACCGACAAAAGCCACATAAGACCATTTTCACACAATGCCTTTTATTAGCGCATTTATCGTCATTAGATGAACGGCCTTCCCGGACGCTCGCCCGGCCGAAGGACGGCCGACGACCCCCCGCCCACACCCGGAACCCTAGAACAAATACGACATTAAAGACATTTCATAATATAAGTTACGTTTATTATCTAAGTTCAATAATAGCCAGCCAAGGAAAGGGCAAAAGGCCGCGATCTTCGTTTGTCGTAAGAGATGCGAGGAAACCATGACAAGCAGGGATGGCTGATTGCTGGTCATCTCCGACAATTTCTGGCTTGACCAGAAAATGCCGAAAATCGGGTAACCGAACCTTTCAAGGGGGAAACGCAATGCCCAAGTTCAACAGTGTCATCGCAGGGCTCGCGATCAGCACGGCGCTGACCGGTGGAGTCGTCGGTATGGGCGCAGCGACCACCGTCACGTCCGCCGCCGCCTCGGTCACCACGGTGACCGCCGCCGCCTTCCCGACCCACGGCTGCGGCTGGGGTCACCGTCGCCACTGCTGTGGTGACCGGTACCGTCACCACCACAAGCGCTTCAAGCTGATCATCAACAACAACAACGACAACAACAACGACCTGGAGAACCGCACCGACCGCGTGGTGCCGCTCGTCGCCGCCGACCCGGTCGTGCCGGTTCGCTAGTCGCCGAATCGCGGAAACATCCTGATCCGGTGTGACGCGACCTCGGAACGTCGTGAAAATCACGGAAGGATCCGCGGCTCTCCGCGATCCGGACCGTGACGGAGGGACAGGGATTCCGCATCCGCCCAGATCGCTTTCTTCCAGAGGGACGCGACCCGGACGGTGAAGGCGGGAATCCGGGAGCGACTTTCCCGGAGTCCTGACTCTCGACACAGTGCGAGTTCTCATTTCTCACGAACACGGGCGGGGGCAGCGCGGTTCTCGGACCGCGGTGTCCTCGCCCCGTGCCGTCCGCCTTCTCCTCTTCCCGGGCCTTTCCCCGTCCCCACCCTCACCTCCTCACCCCCTCCGCGACCGCGTACAAACCGTCGCCGGGACGGTGAGCACCATCCCGCCGCTCCGGCGCCGCGTCCTTCCCGGCGTGCGGCAGCACAGGTCGTACGCTGGGCCGTGTCCGACGTTTGCGGGAACGGGCACGGGAGAGGGAACGTGCCGTAGCCCGGATGACGACAGGGGATGTCAGAGATGGACGTGCACGGCGAGACCCAGCGTGGCGGAACGGCCGATCACCGTGCCGAGGAGCTGCCGGTCGAGACGCCCGAGGCCGACGCCGCCGAGCAGCACCGGCCGGTGCGCGAAGGCGGCTCCGCCTCGCCCCTCGGCCCGTCCGCCGACGGTGAGGCCGACCCCTCCGACGTCGTGGAGCAGAGCCGCACCCCGCGCGAGGACGACCCGGAGTGGCCCGAGGTCATCCCCCTGGAGGCCGACCCGGCCGACGCCTTCGAGCAGCGCCGCACGGTCGAACTCGACGAGGACGACTATCGCTGACGCGCATTACCCACGCGTAGGATGGCCCCAGACGCCAGGAGCATCACCCGAGGAGACCCACGTGACCGCTACCCCGGACGCCAAGCCCCGGGGCACCCGGCTGCCCCGGACGGCCCGCCGCCGCCAGCTGCTCAGCGCGGCGCAGGAAGTGTTCGTGGAGAACGGTTACCACGCGGCCGCGATGGACGAGATCGCCGAGCGGGCCGGGGTCAGCAAGCCGGTCCTGTACCAGCACTTCCCGGGCAAGCAGGAGCTTTACCTGGCCCTGCTCGACCTGCACGTGGACGACATGATCACCCGCTGCCGGGACGCGCTCGCCTCCACCACGGACAACAAGCAGCGCGTCCAGGCCGCGATCGGCGCCTTCTTCGACTTCGTCTCCAGCCAGGGTGAGGCGTTCCGGCTGGTGTTCGAGTCCGACCTGCGCAACGTCGCCCCGGTCCGCCAGCGGATGGAGCGCAACCTCCGCGAGAGCGCCGAGATGATCAGCCAGGTCATCCAGGAGGACACCGGCTGCTCCAGCGACGAGGCGCGCCTGCTGGGCGTCGGCCTCGTCGGCATGGCCGAGGTCAGCGCCCGCTACTGGATCACCAGCAACGGCTCCATCCCCAAGGACGCGGCCACCCATCTCATCGCACGGCTGTCCTGGCGCGGCATCTCCGGTTTCCCCCGCACCGTCGCCGACCACTGAGGACGGCCCCACGTCCTTTTCGTGGAGATTCGAGGGCGCCTCGTGCCGTCCACGAAACCCGCCCGCGTGCCGTCCTGAAGCGACGCCACCGGCGCCGGGACCGTCCCCCACCGGCGCGATCTCTCCTGCGACCGTCCGCCCCGAAGCCCGCCCGGACCCCCCGGGACCGGCTCGTCCCCGTTCACCCGCCGCGATCACTGTTCGCTTGACGCGATCAGACGGCGCGTCGGATCCCCGATGGGGCGACCATGGGACGAGCAACCCTCATCGAAAGGGAGCAGGATGGAAATCAAGATCGGCGTACGTTCCGTGCACCGTGAACTCGTGGTGGAGACCGACCTCACGGCCGAACAGGTCGAGAACGAGCTGAGCGCGGCCCTCGCGTCCAGCGGAGGCGTCTTCACCATCACCGACGTCAACGGCCGCAAGGTCATCGTCCCCGTCGCCTCGCTCGGCTTCATCGAGATCGGCGAGGAGGAGGCGCGTCCCGTCGGTTTCGGCGGCACGCTCTGACGGATCCCGGGCTCGCGCCAGGTCGTCGCCCCTCACCGGCGTGGCGCGGTCCGCGGATCCGGCACGACGGACCCTCAGGTGCCCGGGCACTCGTCCCGTTCGCCGAACCCGCAGCAGCGCGGGCGCCGGACGCGGCGGAGATGCTCCCGGCCCCGGCCGACGGCCGGGCAGGTCGCGCCCTCCCTGCGCAGCACCGGACGCGAGGTCCAGCGGTTCGGTCCACATCTCGTCAAGGAACTGCCATAGCGGCGCGAGGCCCTCATGCCTGGCACGCTACAGCGGTTCGCCGCCGGACGCTTCCCGATCCACGGACCGGCCCGCCGGTCCGCCTCTCACCGCCCGTCGGCGGACCCGGGGACCCACGGAGAGCCCACGGAGCCCACGACACCCTCACGCGGCTCCCACGAGGCCCTGAGGGCTCCCGGGGCGATGCTCACGGCCCCAGGGACCCAGGGACCCCGGGCTCTCGGGGCGGTGCTCACGGACCCGGGGTCAACCCCAGGGCGGCCATCCGCTCGCCGTGCTCCTCGGTCAGCCGGGTGACGAGTTTGCCGATCTCCCCCCCGGCCGCCTCGGCCAGCAGCTCCGCCAGCGCGGGCCTGGCCTCGGCCACGTACCGACCCTGGCTGAGCGCCTCCCCCACCAGCCGCCGGGACCACAGCGCCAGCCGCCCGGCCAGCTTCGGGTCCTCCTCCAGCGCCGCGCGGACCCGCTCGACCGCGAACTGCGAGCGCTCCTCGTCGACCAGGACCTCGTCGACCAGGCTGCGCGTCTCCTCGCCCATCCCGGCGGCGGCCTCGCGGTAGAACGCCTCGCGGTAGAAGTCGAGCGCGATGCCGGTGCCCACGTACGCCTTGACCAGGGCCTCCAGCCAGTCACCCGGCGTGGTCCTGGCGTGCCAGGCGTCCAGCGGCCCGACGAACGGCGCCATCGCCTCCTCCGGGTCCACGCCCAGGGAGGCGATCCGGTCGCGCAGGAGCTCGAAGTGCGCGTACTCGACCGCGGCGAGACCGCCGAGAGCGGCCCGATCCGTCAGCGAGGGGGCGTGGCGGGTGGCGTCCTCGGCGAGTCTGAGGAAGGCTGTCAGCTCGGCGTACGCGAGGACACCGAGCAGGTCGGCGATGCCCGGAGGGGAGTCACTCATGAAGGCAGCCTACGAGCTCTCCGACCTCACGATTCACCGGGAATACGAAGAAATCGGTTCTCCGTTGTGGTATCGAGTACACTGCTCTGTGAAAGTGCGACCGCACCGTGTTAATCCGGGATATCCACTCCCGTACGCCCCCAACAGTCGGCGTGACGCCGCAGCGGTCGCTGATGACATGAGAGGGCTGGACCTTCCGCGAGGACCCGGCACGGGGAACACGTTTTCTGCCCGTGGTCCCGGCAGGCCTGCCTTCAACGGAGAATGAGGCAGGCCAAGCTGACGACGTTCCGAGACCTCGGAGTCACCCCAGAGATCGCCGATGCCCTTGAGACCGAGGGCATCATCGCGCCGTTCCCTATCCAGGAGATGGCACTCCCCCTGGCCCTCAACGGCCAGGACATCATCGGCCAGGCGCGGACCGGCACCGGCAAGACCTACGCCTTCGGCGTGGCCATGCTGCAGCGTGTCGGCAAGCCCAGGAAGAACCGCAAGAAGCCCCGCGGGCTGGTCGTCGTGCCGACCCGCGAGCTCGCCGTCCAGGTCACCGAGGACCTCGTGACGGCGGCCGGCAAGCTCGGCTCGCGGATCCTCACCGTCTACGGCGGGCGCGCCTACGAACCCCAGATCGAGGCGCTCAAGCAGGGCGTCGACGTCATCGTCGGCACCCCGGGCCGCCTGCTCGACCTGGTCAAGCAGAAGCACCTCGACCTCAGCCAGATCGGGACCCTCGTCCTGGACGAGGCCGACCGGATGCTCGACCTGGGCTTCCTGCCCGACATCGAGCGGATCATCAAGCTGATCCCGGCGGAGCGGCAGACGATGCTGTTCTCCGCGACCCTGCCGGGCGAGATCGTCGCCCTGTCCAGGCGTTACCTCACCCGTCCCACCCACGTGCGGGCCGAGAACAACGACATCGAGGCCGAGGCGACCCCGCAGACGACCCAGTTCGTCTGGCGCACGCACCGGATGGACAAGATCGAGATCGTCGGCCGCCTGCTGCAGTGCGAGGGCCGCGGGCTGACGATGATCTTCTGTGAGACCAAGCGCGCCTGCGACATGGTCGTCGAGCAGCTCAAGGAGCGCGGCTTCGCGGCCGCGGCCGTCCACGGCGACCTCGGGCAGGGCCAGCGCGAGCAGGCCCTGCGGGCCTTCCGCAACGGGAAGATCGACGTGCTGGTCGCGACCGACGTGGCCGCGCGCGGCATCGACGTCGACGACGTCACCCACGTCGTCAACTACGACTGCCCGCAGGACGAGAAGGCGTACGTCCACCGGATCGGCCGCACCGGCCGGGCCGGCAAGACGGGCATCGCGGTGACCTTCGTCGAGTGGGAGGACATGACCCGCTGGAAGGTCATCAACAACGCGCTCTCGCTCTCCTTCCCGGAGCCGGTCGAGACCTACTCGACCTCCCCGCACGTCTTCAGCGACCTGAACATCCCCCCGGGCACCAAGGGCGTGCTGCCGCGCGCCAACCGGTCCCGCGCGGGCCTGGCCGCCGAAGAGGTCGAGGACCTCGGCGAGACCGGGCGGATCCGTTCCCGCTCCCCCCGCAAGGGACGCGAGGACGACTCCCGCCGCGGGCCCGACGACTCCCGCAGGGGACGCGACGACGAGCGTGAGGAGCGCCGCGAGCGCCCCGCGCGCACGTCCCGCGAGCGCCGTCGCACCCGTGGCGGCCGGACCGGCGAGGAGACCCCCGCGCCGATCACGTCCGAGGAGACCCGGCAGGTCCGGGACGTCGAGCCGGTCCAGGACACCCTGCCGGTCCAGGACGTCCCGGCGGTCCGTGAGGTTCAGCCCCCTGTCGCCGAGATCGCCGAGGTGGAGACGGACGTGGCACCCCGCAAGGACATCCGTGACGACACCCGTGACGACCGGCACGCCGAGTCCGCGCCCCGCCGGGGCCGGACCCGCAAGGCCGGCCTGAACCCGGAGGTGAGCCTCGTCGGCACGCCCGAGACGCAGGCCCACGCCGAGCCGGCCGAGGACGAGACGGCCCCGCGCCGGCGCCGCGGCAGGCGCGAGCAGGTGGCCGAGACGGCCCAGGCCCCCTCGTGGGCCGAGGAGCCGGTGACGGATCTCAGAGAGGACGACGACACCATGGCCGAGCGCTGGGACGACGAACCCGTGGCGGAGGCCCCCGCGCCCCGGCCGCAGCCCGAGAAGATCATTCCTCCGAGCCCGTTCTCGGTGATCTTCAAGTCGCCCGACCTGGCCTCGGAGGACGACGAGATCGCCCCTTCGGCGGCCTCCGAGCGCGTGCAGAGCCGTCGCAGGCCGCCGGTGCGCGGCGGTGCCCAGCAGCGAGGGCCGCGCCGCCCGAGCTAGCGGTCTCGATGTCGAAAGGGGCGCGACCGTGCGGTGGCGCCCCTTTTCGCGCTCCAGGACGCACGGAGCGATGTCAACAAGAGAGGTATCGTGGGGCCACGTGAGTACGCCGCGTTTTCTGACCCTGCCTCCAGGCGTCCGCTCCCGTCGGATCGAGACGGCCGTCGGCGCCTTCGCCGCACTGGAGGCCATACCCGTCAGCGGCGTCCCCGAGCGCCGGCCCGCGCTGCTGGTCCCCGGCCTGACGGGCAGCAAGGAGGACTTCATCGCGGTCCTGCAGACGCTCGCCCAGTCGGGGCGCCAGGTCGTCGCGATCGACATGCGGGGCCAGTTCGAGACCGGCGGCCCTGACGACCGGTCCGCCTACACCTGCGCCGCGCTCGGCAACGACGTGGACGTGCTGGCCCAGGTGATCGGTCACGGCGCCCCCGTCCATCTGGTCGGCCACTCCTTCGGCGGCCTGGTCACCCGGGAGGCGGTCATCGACGGCCGTACCCGCTTCGCCTCCTACACGCTGATGAGCTCCGGGCCCGCCGCGATCGTCGGGCCCCGGGCGCGGGCGGGCCGCTTCATGATCTCCGAGCTGCCCGAGCAGGGCCTGGAGCACATGTGGCACACCCGGATGGAGCCCGAGGCGATGGCGGCCGGCGTGTCGGACGAGATCGTCGCCTTCCTGCGCAAGCGGCTGTTCGCCAACTCCGTCACCGGAATGTTCGCGATGACCGAGGAGGTGCTCTCCGCGGCGGACCGCTGCGACGAGCTCACCCAGGTCGAGGTCCCCACCCTGGTGCTGTACGGCGAGCACGACGACGGCTGGCCCCCGCACATGCAGGCGGAGATGGCCCACCGGCTGGACGCCGACTGCGTGGTCGTCCCCGGGGCGGCCCACTCCCCCGCGGTGGAGGCCCCGGAGACCACCGCCGCCGCCCTCATCCGCTTCTGGAACGCCGCCGAGAACCCGCTGAGGAACTGAGGCGGGTCCCGTCGGGGGGCCGCGCGGCGGTTCCCCACCGTGTCCTGCCCGCCGGACTCACGGGCATCCCGGCCGAGGGCCCGACGAGCGCGTCCCTGGTCCCCCACCGTGTCCTGCCCGCCGGGTGCACGGGCGTCCCCGGCCCGCACCACGTGTGAGGGTCCGAGGGGCGCGTCCCTAGTCCGCCAGCGCGGCCCAGGGCTCGCGGTCCTCGCCCGCGGCCTGCCCCTCGGGGCAGTGGCGGCGGAAGTCGCACCACGAGCAGAGCGGTCCGGTACGGGGCGGGAAGATCGCGTCGATCTCGGGGGGCACGGCGGGCGGGGTCCGGTCGGCGCCCGCGGCCCGCGCGGAGGTCCGCCCGGCCGCGGGGCGGGCCTCGGCGGCCCAGGCCCGGTAGCCGTCGTCGGCCCGCGACGCCTCCTCGGCGATCTCCTCGGCGTGGCCGAGGTGGCGGGCCAGGGACTCGTCGGTGTGCTCCCACTCCACGATCGAGGCGGTCGGCAGGTGGTGGAGCTCGACGCGGTGGCAGGGCCGGTGCAGCATCCGCGAGGAGGCGATGGCGTAGACCGCCAGGGCGAGCGAGGAGCGGGCGTCGTCGGTGTTCAGCGGGCGGCGGCCGGTCTTGTAGTCGACCACGACCAGTTCCTCGCCGCGACGGTCGAGCCGGTCGATCCTGCCGGACAGGGCCAGGGTCGCGGTCCGCGTGGCCACCGTGCGCTCGACGCCGACCGGTTCGGCGGCGGGGTCCAGGCTCGCCACGTACCCGGAGACCATCTCGCGGGCCCTGTCCCGCCAGGTGGCCGACTGCTCGGCGTCACGGAACCCCTCGCCGATCCACCCCCGGTCGAGCAGCAGCCCGGCGACCTGGGGCGTGCGCCGCTCGGGCGGCTCCCGCCACCAGGCGGCCAGGGCGTTGTGCACGCTGGCGCCCACGCTGTTGTGCGCCCAGGGCCGGCCCCTCTGCGGCGCCGGCCGGTCCATGTAGGTGAACCGGTAGCGCCGGGGGCAGTCGAGCCAGGTGTTCAGCCGCGACGGCGTGCAGGAGTACAACCGCCGCGGCATGCCCTCCAGGGGAAGCTGGTCCATCGAGGACTATTCGTCCCGCAGGTTCAGCCGGATTCCCGCCGCGCGCGTGCCGTCGGTCAGCGGACCCTCCTCCTCGGGGGCCTCCGGACCACGGGTCAGCGAACCGGAGAGCCAGGCGTCGAACTGGGGCTCCAGGTCGCCGACGGTGCTCTCCTCGCCGTGCGCGGGCAGCACCCGGGTGCGGTGGGGGAGGGTGAACAGCCGTCCGCCGATGGCGGTCAGCTGGTCGGCCAGGGCGGGGTACTCGCCGCCGATCCGTCCCGGGCCGTCGGCCTGGAGGGTCTTGCCGGTGAAGACCGCGTCCAGGCCCTCGCAGTAGAGCGAGACGCCGCCCTGGGAGATGCCCGGGGTGGACATGACCTCCAGCTGGACGCCGGCGACCTCGAACAGGCCGTCGTCCTCCATGTCGATGTCGGGCCAGGTGTCGGGCCAGGTAAGCCGCCACAGCGGCCGGTCCTTGGGATGAAGGGCGATCACCGCCTCGTCCCTGGCCGCCACCTCGATGGCCGCGCCCACGTGGTCGGGCAGGCCGTGGGTGCAGATGACCGCCAGCACCTCACGTTCTCCGACCTTCTCCAGGATCTTCTCCGCGTCGCGCGCGGGGTCGATGACGATGGCGTCCTCGTCGTCGCCCAGGATCCACGTGTTGTTCTCGACCTTGTGCTCGACGCCGTCGACATCGACGACGCCCTCGGTCACCACTCGCTCGATACGCGCTGTCACGCTTCCGAACTTTACTGCCTGATCCCGCCCCGCGGTCCGGAGCGGCGTCCGCGATACGCGCGCTGCTGGCAACCCCTGGAGCAGTACGCCCGCGGGCGCCCCGTCCCGCCGCGCTCCATGGCCGTGCCGCACACCGCGCACGAGAGGCTTTCGTCACGCCTTTCATCACGTTGACGGATCAGCGCCTCGACGCCGTCCAGCACCCGCCGCAGGCCGAACTCGAAGGGGTCCTCGGGCTCGTCGTAGCCGCCCGCCTCCCACACGGCGGTCAGCGTCGGATAGCGGGACAGCTCCGCGAAAAGGGACTCCCTGGCCCCCCACCAGTCCTGCTCGGAGACGCCCGTCCGCCGCTCGACCCTGGCGACCTCCGCCTCCCTGACGGCCTCGCCCTCCACGAAACGGCCGACCAGGCCCACCACGGCGACCATCTCGGCGGGGCCGAGGCCGATCCCCGCCACGGTGGCGAGCGCGTGCTCGAAGCCGGCCATGGCGTTCGGCCCGGGGACGGACCGCGTGCCGCGCACACCGGCCAGCCAGGGATGGCGTCGGCACAGCGCCCGGTAGCGCCGCGCCCACGCCTCCAGGGCCTCACGCCACCCGGACCGGCCGCCCGGACCGGGCGGGACGTCCGAACCTGCCGGAAGGCCTGAACCGGCCGACGGTTCCACCTCGGCCACGGTCTCGCCCAGCACCGCGTCGCACATCAGGTCGACGAGCTGGGTCTTCCCCGGAACGTGCCGGTAGAGCGACATGCCGGTGAAGCCGAGCCGCTCACCGACCCGCCGCATGGACAGCGCCTCGATCCCCTCGGCGTCGGCGATCTCGACGGCGGCGCTCACGATCGCGCCGACGCTCAGCCCCTGCCTGGACACGGCGTCCCGCGGCTCCCGCCACAGCAGCTCGACGGTCCGGTCCGGATCCTCCTGGGCGGCCACCGTCCCCCTCCCTTGACGCTCGGCCCCGTTATCTGTTTATAGTGTATAGATTTGTTTACAGCATAAACAAGGAGCTCTTCTTGAACGAACTCTACGTGTCCCCCTCCGGTGACGACACCGGGCCCGGCACCTCCGGACGACCGCTGGCGACCCTCGCCCGCGCCCGCGACCTGGCCCGCGACCTGGCGCGTGATCCGGCGCGGGACGCGTCGGTCGTGGTGCACCTGCTCCCCGGCGTCCACCGGCTCATCGAGACCCTGGAGCTCACCGAGGCCGACTCCGGCGTGACCTACCGGGGCGGGGACGGCGGCGAGACCGTCGTCAGCGGCGGCAGGCGGATCGCCGTCCGGCCCGGGCAGGACGGCGTCTGGACGGCCGAGGTCGGCGACCTGGAGACCCGCGGCCTGCACGTCGACGGCCGCAGGGTGGAACGGGCCTCGATCGACGGCCTCCCCGGCAACGCCGTCAGGACCGCCACCGGATACGTCACCGACAGCGCGGAGCCGCTGAGCTGGGGCAATCCCGCCGACGTGGAGTTCGTGCTGCGCGGCGTCTACCCGTGGACCGAGGCCCGCCTCGGCGTCGCCGCCGTCGAGGCCGACGGGGACTCGACCGTCGTCACCATGGCCGAGCCCGCCTTCGGCTGGGCCGTCGAGCTCTACAACTCGGTGGTGCCCTGGGAGGGCGGGGGCGAGTCCTACGGCCCCGGCCTGCCGACCCGGGTGGAGAACGGCACGGGGTTCCTGACCGAACCGGGCACCTTCGTCCTGGACACCTCCCTGCCGGGACGGCACGTACTGCGCTACCGGCCCCGCACCGGCGAGGATCCCGGGCGGACCGAGGTCGTCGCGTCCGCCCTGGAGACCCTGGTGAGGGTCGCGGGCGCGCACGACGTCGCCTTCGAGGGCGTCACCTTCGCCGACGCCACCTGGCTGCGGCCCAACCGTCCCGAGGGCTTCCTGCACTACCACGGCACCGGCTACTACGACGGGGGTGCGATCGAGAAGGTGTCGTTCGGCGAGGGGGCGTGGGTGACGGTCCCCGCGGAATCCCTGACGATCCCCGCCAACGTCGTGTTCGAGGACGCCGTACGGGTCACGGTCGAGGGGTGCCGCTTCACCCGGCTGGGCGCCACGGCGCTGCGGTTCTCCGGCGGCGCGGACGTCCTGGTCCGCGGCAACGTCTTCGAGGACGTCTGCGGCGGAGGGCTCACCGTCACCGGGAGCCGGGCGGTCAGGATCGAGAACAACCTGGTCCACGACACAGGGCTGGAGTACTCCGGCTCGCCCGGTATCGCGGTGGCCGGGGGCGAGGACTGCGTGATCGCCTGCAACCAGGTGAACGACGTCCCGCACTGCGGCATCGTGGCCGGTCCCGGCCGGGGCACCCACATCCTGCGCAACCTCGTCTTCAACACGCTGAAGGTGCTGGCCGACGGCGGCGGGATCTACCTGTCCGGCCCGCAGGGCGGCTCCCACGACGACGGCGCGCTGATCCGCGGCAACGTCGTCCGGGACACGCTCACGCCGTACAACTTCGCGCTCTACACCGACTACGGCGCCGCCTGGGTCACCGTCGAGGGCAACGCCGTCCAGCGTGCCGACAACACCGCCACCCTGCAGGTGTGGCCGCCGCTGGAGAACGTCGTCCTGCGCGGCAACCTCTGGGACGCCGCCCCGGTGGGCTGGGACGAGCCCCCGCCCGGCGTGACCGTCGAGGGTGACGTGGTGGCCGCCGACGAGGCCGACTTCGCCTCCCGCGCGGCGGGCGTCGTCGCCCTGGCGGGCCTGGAGGCCGGTCACGCCCACCTGAGGGAGCGGCGGCCGGTCTCCTGACCGTCCGACCGGCCCGGCGTCCGTCCGGGAACCCGCATCGGCCCTGACCGCCGGGAAGCCCGTGACCGGCCCCGGCCCGGAGACCGTTCCGCCGGCCGTCCGGGAGCCGGTGACACCGGCTCCGACCGCCGGGGAGGGCCGTTCCGCTAGCCTTCGGGGGTGCCGAGGGCCGCCAGGCGCGGGGAGAACGCCCCGAAGGGCAGGTCGAGGGCCTGGTCGCGCTCGCGGAGGTCGCGCAGGGACAGCTCGGCCAGGGTGATCAGATAACCCGCCTCGACCGGCCACACGATCGTCCAGAGCCAGTTCCCCAGGGCCTCCCCGGCGTAGACGGCCCGGTCGGGGGCCGCGGTGACGCACCACAGGGCGGTCGGGTGTCCTCTGACGTCGACCTTGGCGTGCGGCGGGCCCTTGTCGAACCCGGTCCCCGGATCGGTGCCCTCCAGCCCGGCGAGGGCCGCGCCCAGCCCCACACCCGGTTCCTCGGCGACGATCAGCAGGTCGGCGGGCCCGTGGGTCAGCGAGGGACCGGAGAGCGCGGTCACGGTCGCCCGCGCGCCGTCGCGCTCGTCGCCCACGTCGGCGAACCCCGTGACCAGCCAGCCCGCGGGCAGCGGCCAGGGGACCCAGACGGGGACCTGGGACAGGCGGGTGACGGCCTCCACCGAGGCCGCGGAGGGGGATCTGGGTGGCCGGAGCGGGAGGACGTCGCCGTGCGGACCGCAGCTCCATGCACTCGACCAGGCACCCGGCGGGCGGAGCGGACCGAAACACCGTGGGCAGGTAGGGGCGGCTTTCACGTCTACCCACGCTGCTTCCTCCGGCGCCCGCCGTCAAGAGTCCTGTCCGTTATCGCACTGTAATGTTGTTCAGGTGCGCGTAAATTGTGTCGGGGCGATCGTCGTCGACGCCTCCGGACGAATGCTCCTGGTCCGTCGCGGCCGTCCCCCGGGCGAGGGGCTGTGGTCGATCCCCGGTGGCCGCGTCGAGCCCGGGGAGTCCGACTCCGAGGCGGTGGCCAGGGAGGTCCTGGAGGAGACCGGCCTGACCGTCGCGCCCGGCCCCCTCGCCGGGACCGTCGACCGTCCCGGCGTCGACGGGGCCGTGTACGAGATCCGCGACTACCTGGCCGAGGTCACCGGCGGGGCGTTCGTCCCCGGGGACGACGCCCTGGACGCCCGGTGGGTCGCCCCGGCCGAGCTCGGCTCGCTCCCCCTCGTCCCCGGCCTGCTGGACGCGCTGACCGGGTGGGGCGTCATCGGGCCGAGGTGAGCGTGGAGCGCCACAGGATGAGGTGGTCGGCGCTGTAGGTCGTGGAACGGCCCAGGGCCAGCACCTGCTCCCCGGAGACCGCCACCGCGCCGAGCCACTGGGCCCCGTCGCCGTCCAGGCCGTCCGGGCCGCCCCGGCCCGGGGTGTGCCGCTTCCAGGTCAGGCCGTCCTCGGAGATCCAGGCCACGCTGTCACCGGAGCCGGGGACACCCTGCCAGCCGACCGCGATCACACCCTCCGGCGTCGCGGCGAGGTCGTGGACCGCCGACGCCCGGTCGGCGGGGAGCCAGGAGAACTCCCAGTTCATCCCGTTGTCGGTGGAGACGGCGCCGAAGGCCCGGACGCCGTCCTCGGTACGGGCGGTGCCGCCGACGACGACGTACCCGCCGAACAGGACCACGTGCCGCAGCCCCGCGGAGGTCGCCCCCGGGGGCAGGACCGGCTTGCGCGCGCTCCAGGTGACCCCGTCGGCCGAGACCCAGACCACCCCGGTCTCGCGCTCGGCCGTGCCGGTGCCGCCGACGGCCACGTACCCGGACGAGGTCGCGGAGACGTCGTGGAGCCGCACCCCGGTGCCGCCCGCGGGGAGCTTGGCCGCCCGGGTGTAGCGCTTGAGGTCGGGGGTGAACCACAGGACGGGCACGGTCGCGGCCGGGCCCCGGTCCTCGCCCGCCATGACGTAGCCGGACGCGCCCACCGCCACCGCGTGCGGGGCGAGGAAGTCGTGGTCGGCCGCGGGCGCCAGCGGGCCCAGCAGCGGCACCCTGCGCCAGCTCTCGCCGTCCGACGAGGTGACCAGCAGCGGCTCGGTGGAGGAGGCGTCGGTCATCGTGCCGCCCACGGCCAGCCATCCCCGCTCGCCGTACGCGACGTCGGCGAGCGCCTGCCGCCACGGGCCGCCCAGCAGCCGTGCCGGGCCGCCCGACGTCCAGTTCTGGCGGCCGGTGCCCATGCTCCAGATCCCGGCGTCGCCGGAGACGGAGCCGACCGCGACGAACCGGCCGTCCCCCGCGGCGACCCTGGCCGTCTCCCTGGCGGCCCTGGTCAGGCCCTCGATCCCGTCCAGGGTGACCGGCCGCGGCTCGCCGCCCTTGGACGCGGTGATCAGGACCACCCGGTTGTCCACGTCGGCGGCACGCTCGTCGCCTCCGACGACGAGCGTGCCGGCGTCGGACAGGGCCAGGGCACGCAGCGAGCCCGGCACCGTGCCGAGGTCGGTGGTCCTGCGCCAGTCACGGCCGTCGGTGCTGGTGTGGACGGTGTAGCGCTCGAAACCCGACTCGACGACCGCGGCCACCCCGGCCGAGGAGGAGGCCAGGCGCTTGACGCCCGAGCCGTCGGGTCCCAGGCCGGTGATGGTCCCGCAGGCCTTCCAGTCGGCGCCCTCGGGCGAGCAGTGGACGCGCACCTCGCCCTTGTCGTCGCGCTGCTGGGTCGGGACGAGCACGAACCCGTCCCCGGCCACGGCCAGCGCGCCCGGCTCGGGGACGACGCCGTCGAGGGCGGCACCGGTCCGCTGCCACGTCCTGCCCCCGTCGGTCGAGCGCAGAATGACCGAGGTGGACTGTCCCTGCGCGGGATCGGCCAGCGCGACGACGGTGTCCCCGGCGGCGACGACCGCCTTGATGCCCCGGACCTTGTCCGGTGTGCCGATCTCCCGGGTCTCGACCCGGTCCCAGGTCCGTCCGTCCGGGGAGACCCAGGCGACGGCACCGGTGCCGCCGTCCTGCAGCACCGTCGCGCCGACCGCGACGAACCCGGACCGGGTCCTGGCCAGGTCCATGATCTTGTCGCCGCGGGAGAAGGCGTCCGCCAGCCCGGCCGGGTCGACGAGGGCCCACTCCTCGCCGTCGGTGCTGGTCCACAGGCCGTGCCCGGAGCCGAGGGGGTCGTTGCCCGCGGCCAGCCAGCGGCCGTCGCCGCCCGCCACCCGGCCCACCGTGGTCGGCCCGGTCTCCTGCCCCGCCGGGCCGGTCACCTTGCCGAGCCGCCAGGTCGCGCCGGAGTCGGACGAGACCAGGAACAGCGGCCGGGGAACCGGGCTGGTGGTGTCACTGCCGACCGCGACCATGACCGAGCCCACCGCGCTCACCGCGTTGAGCACCTGGTTGGAGCCGTTGCCGCCGACACCTGCCTGCGGCACGAAGTCGTCGTCGCCCGTCCCGACCTCGTCGCCGACGAGCTGGAGACCGGTGGCGAACGGGCTGTTCACCCAGCCCCAGTAGACCAGGCCGCCGCCGACGGCGACCGCCAGGACCATGACCATCAGGAACGGGAGCACCAGGCCCCGGCCGCGCCTGCGCCTGGTCGGGCTGGAGCGCCGGACCGCCGAGGGTGCGGCGGACGGCCGGTGGTGCCGTCCGCCGTTGGGACCGCGCCTGCCCGGCGGGCCCTGCGCGACGAGCAGGTCGGGCCTGGCGGGTCTTCCTCCCGGCGGGCGGCCCACCCTGCGTACCGGCTCGAAGTCGTCCTCGACCGGCACGGCGGGCCGTTCCGGCTCGGCGTGCCGTTCCGGTCCGGGGACGGCCGTGGCGGGCCGGTCCGGAACGGGTACGGACGCGGCGGGCCGCTCGGGGGCGGGCGGCGGTTCCGGTACGGCCGCGGCGGGCCGTTCCGGCTCCGGCGCGGGTTCGGGGGTCGCCGGGATGACCGGTCCCACCCTGATCCCCTCCCGGGGCGGGGCGGGGGCGGGCGGCGGGGCCGTGTCTTCTCCGGCTCGCTCCCGGGCCGCCTCTTCCTGTGCGGCCCGCTCCCGGGCCGCGTCTTCCTGCGCGGCTCGCTCCCGGGCCGCGTCTTCCCTCCCTGTCCGCTCACGGAGCGGGCCGGAGGCCACCAGGAGGTCGGGCCGCTCCGCCCGCCTCCTGCCCCTGCGCTCGGGCGGGGGGCCGGAGGCGACCAGCAGGTCGGGACGGTTCACCAGGCGCGGGCGACCGCCCTCGGGCACGGCGTGACGCCCAGGCCCCGGTGGCCGGTCACCGGAGGGACCGCCCTCGGCAGAGGCCGGGGCAGGAGGGCCGGAGGCCCGGTCAAGGGGACCGGAGGCCCGGTCAAGGGGACCGGAGGCCCGGTCAGGGGGGCCGGAGGCCTGGCCAGGGGGACCGGAGGCCTGGTCAGGGGCACCAGAGGACGACACAGGAGGGGTCGGGGGCACCGGCGGGGGGTCCTGCGAGGACGCGGGCGGTGGCGCCGGCGGGGTGGCCGGGGGCGGTTCGGACGGCGTCCCGGAGGTGGACGGCCCGGCCGGGCCGGGAGCGGGCGCGTAGGGCCTGCCGTAGGGGCGGCGGCGCTCGCCACCGAGCCCCTCGGGGCGGGCCCGGGGCGGCTCGTCGTCGTCCGGGGTCGGCGCCGAGAACGGCGGGAGCAGCCACGGGGAGGCCAGCGGCACCCCTCGCGAGTCCTCGCCGGAGGGGCCGGGCGGGGAGTGCTGGAGGGTGGGCGGGGAGTCGTACGGGCCGGGGGCGTGGGGGTGACCGGGGGTGTAAGGGTCCGGGGCGTAGGGGTCGGGGGTGTGGAGGTGCCGTCGTCCCGCCTGGTCCGTGGCGTCGTCGCGGTCTCCGTGCCGGTGCGCGCCGGGGTCGCGGACGTCGTCACCGTGCGCATCGTCGCGGACGCCTTCGTGCGCGCTGTCGCGGACGCCGTCGTGGACACCGTCGCGGATGCCGTGACCGTGTGCGCCGTCGTGGACACCGTCGTGAACGCCGTGGCCGTACGCGCCGTCGCCGTGGACGCCGCCGTCGCCCTCCGGCCACTCTCTCGAGCGCGGGTCGTGGGAGCCCGAGGCCACGCTCAGCACCTCCTCGTAGGAAGCCCGTTTCGGCCCGGGGTCACCACCCCGGATCGTTCCAGTCATCTCCGCGCCGGTAGACCGCAACCCCTATGGATGCGGCAAATCGAACGCGACCCTACTCCTACCCCGTTCCCCGTAAACGATCACCTCCCGCGACCCGCCGCCTGAGGTCGGTCGCCCACAGTCCAGAGCAACACGTCCGGGCCGCGATGACGAGACCTCTCTAGTCAGATTTATCGAGCGAGCGCCGGAATTGAGGGGGTTTGTCCGCATAATTTTGAGTTCACCGGCCGGCCAAGAGCTCGTACGAAAGATTTCGGCCATCTTTTCCGGACGCTGGGGTTCGCTTCGTGCCACTCTGTGCGCATTAGTTCACAGACTGCCGGGGGCGGCGGCATGTAGACCTGAGCCTGAAACCCACCACCCCAGGGAGCAGACATGAAACGGCTGGGGCCCGTATACACACTGGCCGCCGGAGCGGCGATGGCCGTCGCCCTCGGCACGATCAGCGCCACCACCACACCCACCGCCCAGAACGCCGCAGCTCAGGGCGACACGGCCGCGGCGGTGATCGAGGCCACCTCCGAGGCCACGCCCACGGCCACCCCCGAGGCCGCCAAGACCGTCAAGCCCACCCCCGTCAAGGCCGACTACGCCGGGCGGGTCACCGGCAACGGCGGGCTGATCGCCATCTCCATCCGGAACGGCAAGGCCGTCGCGTACTTCTGCGACGGCAGGATCGAGGCCTGGCTCAAGGGCAAGGCCGCCGACGGCAAGGTCACGCTGTCCGGCCGGAACGACGCCTCGATCACCGCGAAGCTCGGCGGCGGCAAGGCCGCCGGGACCCTCGCGTTCAACGGCAAGAAGTGGACCTTCAACGCCCCGGTCGTGAAGAAGCCCTCCGGTCTCTACCGGGCCACCGCGGTCGTCCGCGGCGCGAACGTCCGCGCCGGATGGATCTACCTGGACGACGGCACCCGCGTCGGCCTGACCGTGGTGAACGACGAGGTCGCCGACGTGGCGATCCCCGAGCCGGGCCAGAACGCCGTCGTCGACGGTGTCGAGGTCGACCCCCAGGACGTCGACGAGTTCATCGAGGGCTTCTGATGAGTGACACACAGATCACACCGGTCCCGCAGCGCCAGAACCTCACCCCGCTCCTGGTACCGCTCGTCGTGGGCGGGCTGGTCGCGGTCGGCCTGGGCGTCTACGGACGCCTCCACGCCCCCACCGGGTACGCGATCGGCGTGGCGGGCTTCTCCGGTGCGCTGGCCATGAAGTCCTGGCTCACCACCGGCGCGTTCCTGCTGGCGCTGGTCCAGCTGTTCTCGGCCCTGGTCATGTGGGGCCGGATCAAACTGGACGTACCGTGGATCGGGACCCTGCACCGCTGGTCGGGACGGCTGGCGTTCGTGCTGACGATCCCGGTCGCGGTGCACTGCCTGTACGCGCTGGGCAGCCAGTTCGACGTGCCGCGGGTGATGATCCACTCGCTGCTCGGCTGCTTCTTCTACGGCGTCTTCACCGCGAAGATGCTCTCCCTGCCCAAGCGGGGGCTGCCCGGCTGGACCCTCCCGGTGCTGGGCGGGCTGACCTTCGTCGCCCTGACCGGGCTCTGGCTGACCTCCTCGTTCTGGTTCTTCACCACGATCGGGGTCAAGCTGTAGGCGGCGTGAAGGCGGTGGTCCGCCCCAGACCGGCGGCCCTGCCCTTCGCGGCCACCACCAGCGCCATCTTCCGGGACGCCTCGTCGATCATCTCGTCGCCGAGCATGGCCGCGCCGCGCATCTCGACCGTCGTGTGGTACTCGTACGCGTCGAGGATCAGCTCGGCGTGGTCGTAGTCCTGCTGCGTGGGTGAGAACACCTCGTTCGCGGCCTCGATCTGGGAGGGGTGGAGCACCCACTTGCCGTCGAAGCCGAGCGCGGCGGCCCGGCCGGCCACCCGGCGGAAGCCGTCCAGATCCTTGATCGCCAGGTAGGGGCCGTCGATGGCCTGGAGGTCGTGCATGCGGGCGGCCATCAGGATGCGCATCAGGACGTAGTGGTAGGCGTCGCCCTCGGTGTAGCCGGGCGGCTGCTCGCCGACCACCAGGGTCCGCATGTTGATCGAGGCCATGAAGTCGGCCGGGCCAAAGACCAGCGTCTCCAGGCGCGGGGACGCGCCGCCGATGGCGTCCACGTTGACCAGGCCCCTGGCGTTCTCGATCTGGGCCTCGATGCCGATCCGGCCCACCGGCAGGCCGTTGGCCTTCTCGATCTGGGTGAGCAGCGTGTCCAGCCACATCACCTGGGCGGCGTCCTCCACCTTGGGCAGCATCAGGCAGTCGACGAACTCCCCGGCGCCCTCCACGACCTCGATGACGTCGCGGTAGGTCCACCGGGTGCCCAGGTCGTTGACCCGGACCACCCTCGTCCTGCCCGACCAGTCGCCCTCCCGCAGGGCCGCCACGACGTTCTTGCGCGCGCCTTCCTTGGCCGACGGCGCGACCGAGTCCTCCAGATCGAGGAAGACCTCGTCGGCGGGAAGGCCCTGGGCCTTCTCCAGGAAGCGGGGGTTACTACCGGGGACCGCGAGACAGGAACGTCGGGAACGCATGAAAGAAGTATCTCTCTTCCATAGCGACGCTTCGCGTCGCGGTTCGGCTGTGTTCATGGCGATGCTGCGCGTCGCGGTGAGGCTCTGTTCATGGCGATGCTGCGCGTCGCGGTGAGGCTCTGTTCATGGCGACGCTGCGCGTCGCGGTGAGCCCGCTCAGACCCGGCTCCTTCCCTCGTCGGGCGAGATCGCTCGTTCCTCACGATTTCGCCCTCCTCAGTCCAGTCGCCGGCGCGGCCTCACGGGTCCAGTCGCCGGCGCGGCCTCACGGGTCCAGTCGTCGGCGCGGGCTCACGGGTCGGCGCTCGGGAGGGCCGTTCCGGGACTATGGCATCCGGACAAAGACCCCGGTCTGTTGTTGGCGGGGATCTCGTAGGACCCTTACCGGGGATGCCAGAGAATGGCATCAAGAATCGGCTAAGGGAGACACGCACGATGGCAAACGCTTCTTCGATGGCCAGGCCCGCCGTCCTGTCCGATCTCATCCCGGGCTCCCGCGTCCGCGACGCCGCGCTGGTGGTGGGGGGCGCGGCCCTGACGGGCCTGGCCGCGCAGCTCAGCTTTCCGCTGCCCGGTTCGCCCGTTCCGGTCAGTGGCCAGACCTTCGCGGTCGTTCTCGTCGGCGCCGCCCTGGGCATGAACCGCGCCGTGCTGAGCATGCTGCTCTACCTGGCGGCCGGTGTCGCGGGCGTGCCCTGGTTCGCCAACGGCGCCTCCGGCTTCGGCGGGGCGTCCTTCGGGTACGTGATCGGCTTCATCGCCGCCGCGGCCCTGGTCGGCAGGCTCGCCGAGCGCGGCGGGGACCGCACCGTCGCGCGTACGGTCGGCACGATGGTCCTGGGCAACCTCGTCATCTACGCCTTCGGCCTTCCGGTCCTGATCGCGGTCGCCAAGGTGGACCTCGCCACCGGCCTCGCCCTGGGCGTGCTGCCCTTCCTGCTCGGTGACGCCCTGAAGATCGCCGTCGCGGCCGGGCTGCTCCCCGCGGCCTGGAGGCTCGCGCGGCGCTGACCTCGCGGCGCGTACGGCCTGTGCCCTCGCCATGGGCGGCACAGGCCGTACATTCGTCTCATGGGCGTGATCGAGGAGGGCGCGAAGAAGTCGAGCGTTCTGTGGTTGTCGCTGGACCGGCCCCGGCTGGCCTGGCACACCTGGCACGACGACGCGATCTACCTGGTCACCGGCGGGGGCGAGCAGTCGCTGCCGGGGCTGGCCGAGGCCGGCGAGGTCCGGGTGACGCTGCGCAGCAAGGACAACGGCGGGCGCCTGGTGGCCTTCGACGCCCTGGTGGAGGTGGTCGACCAGGCCGAGGCACCCGGTGCGGTGGCCGCGCTGGCCAAGGAGCGGCTCAACGCCCCCGACGCCGGGCGGCTGGTGGAGCGCTGGGCCGCCGGTTCCCGGGTGATCCGCCTGGTGCCGCGCGAACCGGTCCCCTCCTGACCGCCGAGGTCGCGTGGGCCGGTCTCTGACACCGAGGCCAGGCGGACCGAATTTCCGACACCGGGCCGCGGGCCGGTCTCCTGACCATCGCGCGGCGCGCGGGCGCCTACGGGGTCGGGGACGAGTGACGCGGGCGCGGTGCCCGGGGCTCGGGAGCCGTGTCGGGCGCCGGGAGGTCCCGGGGCACGACGGCCGCGTCCGGTACCGGTACGGGAGCCGCGGTGGCCCGCTGCGCCAGGTAGGCGCCGACCAGGACGATCGCGCCGCCCGCGATCTGGAAGGGGCCGAGCGCCTCGCCGAGCAGGATCCAGGCGGCCACGGCCCCGGCGATGACCTCCAGCGAGGCGACCGTGGAGCCGACCGCGGCCGACAGGCGGCGTACCGCCAGGACGCCGAGGATGTACGCGAGCACCGTGGCGACCACGATCAGGCAGACCAGCGCCACGACCGCGGGAAGGGTGTGGCCGGGGACCGGGGTGGCCGTACCGCCGAACGCCCCCCAGGGGATGTCCCACGGCCGGGAGATCGGCGTGAGCACCACGGCGGCGCCGAGCAGGCCCCAGGCGACCAGGCCGAGCGGGTCGATGTCGGCGCCGGAGTTCTCGCTGAGCAGGAAGTACCCGGTGCAGCAGGCCGCAGCGCTCACCGCGAGCAGCAGGCCGAGCGGGTCGAGGGTGAGACCGGACCAGATCTCCACCACCACGCCGAGACCGGCCACGGCGACGACCGCGCCGACGTAGGCCGTCCGCGGCGGGCGGGCCCTGCGGACGAACCGCACCCACAGGACCACCAGCACCGGCGAGGTGAACTCGATCAGCAGGGTGACGCCCACCGGGAGACGGGTGATCGCCGCGAAGAAGAGCGCCTGCACCCCGGCCACCGCGATCACCGCGTACGCCGCGAAGAACGGCAGCCGCGAGCGCGGGATGCGCAGGGCCGCGGGCCGGGCGACGGCGAGGATGCCGGCGAGCAGCAGGCCCGCACCCGCCATCCGGATCCACGCCGCCTCCAGCGGGACCAGCCCTGCCGCGCCGAGGTACTTGGCCATGGGGCCGGAGAAGGCGAAGCACAGCGAGGAGGAGAGCGCGATCAGCACTCCGGCACGTCTCATGGGCCACCATTTTTCTGTAATTACCGTCGAGCCGTTTTGATGCTGTCATGCTGGAATGCGGGCTGGCAACCCGGATCCGGGGAACGCGCAGGGAGCGTGCCGACCACGAGCTCTCTCCGGGGGCCGCCTACGCTTCGGATGTGAGGATCTTCATCGCGCGGCTCGCCGGCACCCCGGTCTTCGACCCCGCCGGGGACCAGATCGGCCGGGTGCGTGACGTGGTGGTGGCCATCGCCGGCAGCACGCCACCGCACGTGCACGGCCTGGTCGTCGAGGTACAGCCCCGGCGGCGGGTCTTCCTGCCGATCACCCGGGTGCGTTCGGCCAAGGCCGGGGCGGTCGTCTTCAGCGGCACGCTCAACATGCGCAGGTTCGAGCAGCGGGCGACCGAGACCCTGGCCATCGCCGAGCTGCTCGACCTGAGGGTGGAGGTGGACGGCAGCCGGGCGACGGTCCTGGACCTGGCCATGGAGGAGACCCGGCGCGCCGAGTGGCTGATCACCAAGGTGGCGGTGCTGGGCAGCCCGCCCGGCATCGGGCTGCGCCGTCGCGGCGAGACCAGGATCGTCGACTGGGCCGAGGTCCGCGGCTTCGGCGCGGTCCAGCAGGACCAGGGCGCGGCCAACCTGCTGGTCGCGTTCGAGTCGATGCGCGCCGCCGACCTGGCCGGGGCCCTGCACGAGCTGCCCGACAAGCGCCGCACCGAGGTGGCCGCGGCCCTGGACGACGTACGGCTCGCCGACGTGCTGGAGGAGCTCCCCGAACGCGACCAGATCGGCATCCTGAGCAGGCTCGCCCCGGAACGGGCCGCGCACGTGCTGGAGGAGATGGACCCCGACGACGCGGCCGACCTGCTGCAGGACCTCCCGATCGAGCAGGCCGAGGCGCTGATGGCGCTGATGGAGCCGGAGGAGGCCGCCCCGGTCAGGCGGCTGCTGGTCTACCCGGAGAACACCGCGGGCGGGATCATGACGAGCGAGCCGGTGGTGCTGCCGCCGAACGCCACGGTCGCCGAGGCGCTGGCCCACATCCGCCAGACCGACCTCACCCCGGCGGTGGCCGCGCAGATCTACGTGGCCCGGCCGCCGGTCGAGACGCCCACCGGCCGCTTCCTCGGCCTGGCGCACTTCCAGCGGCTGCTGCGCGAGCCCCCGTCCACGCTGCTCGGCAGCATCCTGGACACCTCCCTGGACCCGATCAGGCCCTCCTACACCCTGAACCAGGTCACCTTCTACCTCGCCACCTACAACCTGGTGGCGGTCCCCGTGGTGAACGAGGCCGGCCGCCTGGTCGGTGCCGTCACCGTGGACGACGTGCTCGACCACCTGCTGCCGGCCGACTGGCGCGAGCGGGACGACCGGCCGGAGAGGGACGAGAATGGCTGACCGCCTCGACCAGCCCAGGCAGCCCGGCCTGCGGCTGCGCCCGCACTACGATCCCGAGGCGTTCGGGCGGCTGTCGGAGAAGATCGCCCGGTTCCTGGGCACCGCCAGGTTCCTGGTGTACATGACGGGGTTCGTCGCCCTGTGGGTGCTGTGGAACGTCTTCGCCCCGGGCTCGGTGCGGTTCGACCCGTACCCGTTCATCTTCCTGACGCTGATCCTGTCGCTGCAGGCCTCGTACGCGGCGCCGCTGATCCTGCTCGCCCAGAACCGGCAGGACGACCGGGACCGGGTCCAGAACGAGCACGACCGCAGGGCCGCGGAGCGCAACCAGGCCGACCTGGAGTACCTCACCCGGGAGATCGCCGCCCTGCGGATGGCGCTCGGCGAGGTGGCCACCCGCGACTACATCCGCTCGGAGCTGCAACGGCTCCAGGAGGACCTTCAGGAGGACCTCCAGGAGCCGCAGGCGCCCGCGGAGAGGTGAACCGGACCTCGGGGCCCTTCACCCCGGCCCGTACCGCCCGGGACCCCTCTGGGCCCCGGACGGCCGTCGGTCGGCAGAGCCGTCGGTCAGCAGGGACCGTCAGTAGAAGAGGTTCTCCGGCTCCGGCAGGTCGACCAGTGCCGGGCCGCGCCAGCGGGCGGCGTCGGAGGGCACGTCGCGGGCGCTCAGAGTGCTGAGCGTCAGCGGGACCAGCACCTTGCTGGCGGCCAGGTCGACGGTGACGTTCGCGCCGGTGCCGGCCTCGTCGCTGTAGGTGGCGTCGGTTCCGGCGATCACCAGGGCGAGCCGGTGTCCCTTCCTGAAGACGTACTCCTGCGGCAGGGTGTCCCAGGCGATCCTGGCGTAGGTGCCCGGGGTCATCGGCGAGGGGTCGCTGAGCGAGCCGCGGTTCTGCGCGTCGATCCAGCCGCGGGCGACGATCTCCAGCGGCCGGGTGGCCCGGTTGGTGACGACCTTGCGGTAGCAGGCGTCGTCGGAGGCCGTGCTCTCGCCGTGGCAGCTCTCCTCGGTGACCGTGCTGATGCCCTGGCCGCGCCTCCAGTCGATGCGGCTGTCCTCGCCGAAGTCGACCAGCAGGGCGGTCAGGTTCGCGGTGGGCGCGTCCAGGGCGACGCGCAGGTCCACCACGGGGGTGCCGGACATGCGCAGGTCCAGCGGGAGCGCGCCGGTGGTGAAGGCCACCCTGCCCGGCTTGGCCGTGCCGACGTCGGCCACCATCTCGTCCTCGGACAGGCGCAGGTCGGTGAAGGCGGCGGTCTGGCCCTTCCTGGCCGGGACCAGGCCGAAGGAGCCGTTCGCGGCCGGGCGGAAGGGGACCTTCACCGAGAGCGGCGCGGGCCAGTCGCGCTGGGTGATCCAGCGGTCGAGGCTGGTCTGCACGTCGGCACGGGGCTCGCGCATGATGCCGTTGTCCACGCCGAGCAGCCAGCGGTCGAACCAGCGGTGCAGCGTGTCGACCCAGGCGTCACGGCGTCCCTCGAAGTCGAAGGGGTCCACGTGCTGGTACTGCCCGACCCAGATCTTGCGGGGGACGTTCCGGTCGCCCAGGGCCTTCCACCACACGGAGAAGTTGTCGGGCTTGACGTTGAGGTCGTTGACCGTGTGCACCGCGAAGACGCTGGCGCGCACCTTGGAGACGTCGGCCATCGAACCGGCGATGTAGTCGCGCTCGGCCCAGAAGGGGTTGTGGTTCCCGGTGTCGTCGCCGTCCTCGGCGTCCAGCCGCGACCAGGTGGCGGCGCACTTGGCCGGAGGGTCGGTGTCCACGTAGTTCCCCAGCCACGACATGTAGTCGTAGTTGTAGACCACCCCGTTGGAGCGCTGGTACCGGTACCAGGAGCTGATCGCCGAGATCGGCACGATCGTCTCCAGCCCTTGCACGCCGGTCGCGGCCACCGCGTTGGCCAGCGTGCCGTCGTAGGACTTGCCGATCATCCCGGCCTTGCCGGTGGTCCAGTCCGCGGCCGCGGGCGTGCCGTCGGCGCGGTAGGCGGTGGCGCGGCCGTTCAGCCAGTCGATGACGGCCTTTCCGCCCATCACGTCGGCCCGTCCCCCGACGTCGGGGCAGCCGTCGGACCGGGTGGTGCCGATCATGTCGACGTGCAGGACCGCGTAGCCGCGCGGCACGAAGTAGTTGTCGTAGTACAGCGGGAACTTCGTCACGTTCCCCGCGTCGTCGTAGACCTTCCGCTCGGACTCGTTGCCCCGGCCCGAGTTGTCGTAGTACGGGCTCTCGTCGATGATCACCGGGACCCGGAGGCCGGGGCCGGACTCCCGCGGCCTGATGATGTCGACGCGGACCCGGTCGAGACGGCCGTCGGCGTCGCTGTCGAGGCTCGACTCGACGTAGACGTGCTCGCGGACGGCGTCGGCGTAGGAGAAGACCGGCTGGGTCCTCCCCTGTTCGACGGTGATCGAGGGCCGTGCGGCCGCGTGGGCCGGGGGGGTGACGCCCGCCGCCAGTACGGCGAAGGCGATGAGGGCTGCTCGTGACTTCCGCAAGCGGAGCCTCCAGGAAATTGGGGAAACACCCGCAATCTCCATGAATGTCCATATATTCGGAAGATCTCTTTATACCTTTGACATCACCCTGGGTCTGGCATGTGACACTGCCCCCGCCGCCTTTGACCGCCCCTCAGGGACGGGATCGGCCTCCGGAAGCCCGTCACGCCGGAGACGGCCGACAAGACCGGTCAGGCCACTGCCCGAGGGCGGCACCCGCCCGGCCTCGTTCGTCCCCGGCCGACGCTCGGGCGCCCCGGAGGGGCCGCGGTGGCACGTCGCAGGAGGCCAGGACCGGGTCGTGCCCGACGAGCAGGCCGGTCCCCGGGCCACGGGTGGTGCGGACCCGGGCCTGCCGGAGCGTGCGCCGGACCGCGAGCCCCTGTGAGCCGACACACTCTCCGGACTCGCCCGCCGTCAGGGTCACGGAGTAACCTGAGAACGTTGCACGCGCATCTACATGTGAATTGTCCGGATCCGGGGACCATCGTCGGAACCGGAATTACCTCCGCCGTTCCCGGGTTCTTACCATGGATCCACAACGTCGGCCTTTTCCGACCGGATCAGCCTCTCGCACGCCATGACGGCATCGCGTCGGGCGGTCCCGCCCGCCGCACGCCTCTTCGATAACAGACAAGGAGGGACGGCATCCCCGTCGCCTCAAGGTGGCGGTGTATTGCCGACACTTCGATGGCACCTACCCCGGAACTGGTGATGGCCGCCCTGGCGACCGTCAACGATCCTGAGATCCGTCGGCCGATCACCGAACTCGACATGGTCAAGAGCGTCGACATCTCCCCCGAGGGAGCGGTACGTGTCGCGATCTTCCTGACCGTGTCGGGCTGTCCCATGAAGGACACCATCACCCGGGACGTCACCGGCGCCGTCTCCAAGGTCGGCGGAGTGACCGGCGTCACGGTCGAGATGGACGTCATGAGCCCCGAGCAGCGCAAGACGCTGCAGACCAAGCTGCGCGGCGGCAAGGGACCCGAGAAGGAGATCCCCTTCGCCCAGCCCGGCTCGCTGACCCGCGTCTTCGCGGTCGCCTCCGGCAAGGGCGGCGTCGGCAAGTCCTCGGTCACCGTCAACCTGGCCGCGGCGATGGCCGCGAGCGGCCTCAAGGTCGGCGTGGTCGACGCCGACATCTACGGCCACAGCATCCCCCGCATGCTCGGGGTCTCCGAACGGCCCACCAAGGTCGAGGACATGATCATGCCGCCGGTGGCGCATGACATCAAGGTCATCTCGGTCGGGATGTTCAAGCCGGAGGGCAACACCCCGGTCGTCTGGCGCGGCCCGATGCTCGACCGTGCCCTGCACCAGTTCCTCGCGGACGTCTACTGGGGCGACCTCGACGTGCTGCTGATGGACCTGCCCCCGGGCACCGGCGACATCGCCATCTCCGTCGCGCAGCGGATGCCGTCCGCGGAGCTCCTGGTGGTGACCACCCCGCAGCAGGCCGCCGCAGAGGTCGCCGAGCGGGCCGGGTCCATCGCCGTCCAGACCCACCAGCAGATCGCCGGCGTCATCGAGAACATGTCGTGGCTGCCCTGCCCGCACTGCGACGAGCGGATCTCGGTCTTCGGCGAGGGTGGCGGTCAGACCGTGGCCGACGCGCTCACCCGTACCCTCGGCGCCCGCGTGCCGCTGCTCGGCCAGGTGCCGATCGACATGCGCCTGCGCGAGGGCGGCGACGAGGGCAAGCCGCTGGTGCTGACCGACCCGGACGCCCCGGCCGCGGCCGAGCTGAGCCGTATCGCCGCGGCCCTCGGCAAGAAGTCGGGAAGCCTCAGGGGCATGCAGCTCGGCATCTCGCCGACCCGGCGCGGCTGACCGCACCCGCGGTCACCAGAACGGCGTCCCGCCCCGGTGGTCCAGCGGCCCGGCCGCGCACCGGGGCACGGGCGACCCGAAAGCCCCGGTGGCCCGAGAGCCTAGGTGGCCTCGGAGTCGTACGGGGGGATCTCCCCGTATCCCAGCTCACCGGCCGGGTAGGACGTGGCGGGTTCGGCCGTGGCCGTCGCCGTCGTGCTCTTCCAGTCGTCCTCCAGGTCCGCGGTCAGGTGCTTGCGGACGAAGTTCTTGGGATTGAGATCGGCCGGGTCGAAGTCGGCGAACTCCGGCCCCAGGCCGGTCCGCAGGTCGTCCCTGGCGTTGTTCGCCATCCGGCGCAGGTTGCGCAGCGTCCTGGCCGCCTGTGAGGCGGCCTGCGGCAGTTTCTCCGGCCCGAAGACGAGAAGCGCGATGACCACCAGCGCCACGATCTCAGGCCAGCCGAGTCCGAACACGGTGATCTCCTACCGGGACGATGCCATGAGCACCTCTCCGGCGGCACGCCGGAGAGGTCCCACACTAATACCCCGGCCAGGGACACGCGCCCGTGGCCGGGGGGCGACGAGGGCTCAGGAGGGCGCGGGCGTCGGCTGGTCCGGCGCCGCGCCGACGATCACGGTCGCGCTCTTCTCCTGACCGCCCCGCTGGTACTTGACCGTGAGCTTCTCACCGGGCGCCCTGTTGCGGATCATCGCGATCAGCTCGTTGCCGTCCTGCAGGACGACGCCCTCGACCTCCAGGATGACGTCGCCGGGCTTGAGACCGGCCTGGGCGGCCGGGCCGTTCGGCTCGATCGGCTGGGTGCCCTCCGTGACCTGGGTGGCGATCCGCACCCCGACGCCCTGGTAGCGCGGGTCGATGGTGACGCCGATCCGCGACTTCCTGGCCTTGCCGGTGGTGATCAGCTCCTGGGCGACCCGGCGGGCGTGGTTCACCGGGATGGCGAACCCCAGGCCGATGCTTCCGCTCTGGCCGCCGACCGACCTGCCCAGCGTGGCGATCGCCGAGTTGACGCCGATGACCTCGCCGTTGGTGTTGACCAGCGGCCCGCCCGAGTTGCCGGGGTTGATGGCCGCGTCGGTCTGGACGGCACTGAGCCAGGTGGTGTCGGAGCTGTTCTCCTCGCCCGCCTGGACGGGACGGTTGAGCGAGCTGACGATGCCGGAGGTGACCGTGCCGGTCAGGCCCAGCGGGGAGCCGATGGCGATGACCGGGTCGCCCACGACCACGTTGTCGGAGTTGCCGAGGGTGATCTCCGGCGCGCCGAAGGTCTCGTTCGGCTTGACCACGGCCAGGTCGGACTCGGGGTCACGGCCGACGATGACGGCGGAGGTGGACCTGCGGTTGTTGAACTGGATCTGGATCTGGCCGTTCGGGGCCGCCGCGGCGACCACATGGTTGTTGGTCACCACGTACCCGCCCTTGATCAGGAAGCCCGAGCCGGTGCTGGAGCTCGCCCCGCCCTCGACGGCCAGCGAGACCACGCTGGGCAGGACCTTCGACGCCACGCCCGCGACCGAGTCGGGAGGGCGGACGTTGGAGCCCGAGGGGGCCTTGTCCAGGCTGAAGGAGGGGTCGCGTCCCGAGTCCGTCGGCCGGGTGAGCAGGTAGGTGCCGACGCTGCCCAGCAGCGAGGCCAGCAACGCGATCACCACGGCGAGGATGACCAGCGTGGGGGTACGGGGTCCGCGCCGGGCCACCGCGGGCGCCGTGCCGCCGAAGCCCAGGGGCAGGCCGGAACCTCCGGGGGGCGGAGCCCAGCCGGGACCCATGCCCGCGGCCTGGGCGGGCGGGGGCGGGCCGAGCGGCGGGCCGTAGACCGCCGTGTCCTGCCGCGTCCTGCCGGAGGGGTCGCCCCAGCCCTCCCCGGCCGGGAAGGAGCCGTGGGCGGAGTGGCCGGGGTCGGAGGAGGCCGGGCGGCCCTCGCCCGGTGCGGTGGGGGCGTCGTGGCGGAGCAGCTCGGGCTGTCCGTGCCGCTCGCGGTCCCACGTGCCGTGGCCGGAGGGGTCGTCGGACCGGTTCCAGACGTCGTCGCGGGGACGCTCCGCCCCGGCGGGGGCGGTCTCCCCCGCGGGCAGGAACTCCGGGCGGGAGAACTCGGGGCCGGAGGGGCCGGCGCGGCGGGACTGCTCGACGCCGTGTCCGCCGTCGGCGAATTCCGACGGCGTACGCCCCTCAGCATCGTGCGCCTCGTGGGTACGGGCCTCGTCGGTCATCGGATACTCACCACTCCTTGCCTCGCAGGCGACCGCTCACCGAGTCGACCCGGCAATCTTCCCCCGAGCGGCATACGAGATGTGTAAAGCACGCGTCATTCGAAGGGATTGACCCAGGAGAGCACGCGCGCGGCACCGCGGCCGAGCCTCGCCCAGAGATCGGGGACGGGCTCGTGCGGCAACGCCGCGACGGCGGCGTCGGCCATGTCGGCCGGCGCGTCCGCAAAGACGGTGTAGACATGACCCCCACTCGCCCAGATCGTCTCCTGCCCCGCCGGGTCTCGAACCCAGATCGTATGCCCGTTACGCCGCTCGGCATGCCAATCGCGGAGACGTTCCTCATCAAGCATCCCAGGCTGGATGAAAACCGACACGACCGACAGGCCGTCGGAGTACCCGAGATATACGTGACCGGCGGCGGCGCGGTGCGCGGCGAACAGCTCCAGGCGGCCCGGCAGGGCGGTGGGGAAGTGCCAGCCGGCGGCCCGCAGGCGGGGGATCTCGGCCAGGTCGAGGCCGCCCGCGGGCATCGCGGGCACCGTGTGCCGCGCCGGGGTGGCCGGTCGCACGGTCAGGTCGACGAAGGCGGCGGTGTGCACGATCCGGCCCCGCGCGTCCAGCAGGTCCCGGCGCAGCACCGGCCCGGCGGCGCGGTCGAGCCAGTAGCGGGCCGCGACGGTGCCGTCGGTGCGCAGGACGTGCACCAGGCGGGCGGGCCGCCCGCAGGCCTGGCCCTCGCCCGCGTCCACCACCCGGTAGTTGCGGGCCAGCACCTCCAGCATCGTCTCGGACGGGCTGGACATGCCTCCGGCGAGGGTGCCGGGATCTGCGCTCTGCGTGAGGCCCGAGGGCTCGGCGCGCACCGTCAGCCCCGCTCCGGGGGCGTTGTGCACCTCCTGCACCACCGAGGCGGTGCCCGAGGCGCCCCAGACGGTCACGTACCGGGTGCCGGAGTATCCCCGGGTGCGGCCGGCGATCGCGGCGTCGCGCAGCAGGGCCAGGCCGGTGTCCTCGCTCTCCGCGTCGTCCGGCGGACCGGTCTGGGAGGAGCGGACGGCGTGCGCCGGACCACCCGTCACCAGTCCCAGCACCATCAAGGCCGCCAGGAGCAGGGTGACGGGCAGCCGGATCACGGAGTGGGCGAGTAGGTCGGCGTCGCCGACCCGCCATAGGGCGCGGTGTTCCTGTGCTGGTTGGCGAACATGTCGACCGGGGGCACCACGCGCGGGTTGGGATCGGTGCCGCCTACCGCGAACAGCGTCCCGATCGCCACGGCCGCCGAGGCGACGCCAACCGCGACGTACCCGGCTCGCCGGGCGCGGCGGGGACGGCCCCCGGCGCGGCCACGGGGCCGGTTGTCGGGGGGAGCGACGCTGTGCATGCTCGGGATGGGCGCTCCCGCGAAGGTGCGCGGGGGCGGAAAGGGGCGCTCGCGCGGGGGCAGCGGCCCGCCCGGCTCGGCCATCCGCAGCAGGGACATCGTCAGGTCGGTCGGCATCGCGGGCCCGTCGAGGGACCGCAGCCGGCTCTTCAGCGCCCGCACGGCGTCGACCTCGGCCCGGCACGGGGCGCAGAAGGTCAGGTGCGACAGGGCACGGTCGCGCTCGTGGTGATTGAGCTCACCGTCGACCAATGCGGATACACGCTCTCCGAGATGACTCATGCGCACTCCTTGCCAAGAGGCTCGTCGTGACATTCGTCATGACTGTGGTTTCTCATGCGAACTCCTCCCCGTGAGTAACGCTCGGGGGGAGTTGGTCGTTCCGCGGCGCGCGGTGCTCCAGCGCGTCGCGCAGCTGCGCGCGCCCGCGGTGGATCCGGCTGCGGACCGTGCCGAGCTTCACGCCGAGCGTCGCGGCGATCTCCTCGTACGACAGGCCCTCGATGTCGCACAGCACGACGGCCGCGCGGAACTCGGGCGCGAGCGCGTCGAGCGCCGCCTGGATGTCGGGCTCCATGTGGGCGTCGTCGTACACCTGCGCCGGGGAGGGCTCGCGTCCGCGCAGCCGCTCCGCGGCGTCGTCGGCGAACCCCTCGAACCTGATGCGCTGCTTGCGCCGCGCCATGTCCAGGAACAGGTTCGTGGTGATGCGGTGCAACCAGCCCTCGAACGTGCCCGGAGTGTAGTTCGACAACGACCTGAAGACCCGGACGAAGACCTCCTGCGTGAGGTCCTCGGCGTCGTGCACGTTGCCGGTCAGCCGATAGGCCAGCCGGTACACCCGCGCCGAGTGCGTCCGGACCACTTCCTCCCACGTGGGAGGCGTCCAATCAGACACGGGAGCTCCTGACTGGTGGTCGGGCTCGTCCACCAGCACTCCTCTCTCCGGGACCACCGCTATCGCCATAGTGCCTGGTTTCGTCCCTTCGTGCGCACCGACTGTCTTCCGGACCGGCAAAGGCCGCTTAAACCGTGCAACGCACCGGGGGTCACATGAGTTCCCGATCGGGCCTGCCTCCCTTAGGCTGCGACCGAGCGTCTATATGACGGTGTACGGAGAAAGCGGGAGGAGAGGCCGATGGCAGAGACGCCGCCCAGTCCGTTGGAGGCCACTCTGGCCTATGCCGACGAGTTCCACCGGGAGGACGACATCCTCCGCGCCGCGCGCCTGCGCGGGGCCGAGGTGGGGGCTCCCCCGATCCTGCCCGGCGGCGGCGCCGCCCTCTGCTTCCTCGCCACCGCGGTCAACGCCCGCGCCGTCGTGGAGATCGGCACCGGCTGCGGGGTCTCCGGCCTGTGGCTGCTGCGCGGCATGCGCCCGGACGGCACGCTCACCAGCGTGGACGTCGAGCCCGAGCACCAGCGGCTGGCCAGGCAGAGCTTCGCCCAGGCCGGTTTCTCCGGCGGCCGGATCCGCCTGATCACCGGCCGGGCCCTGGACGTGCTCCCCCGCCTGTCCGACGGCGGCTACGACCTGGTCTTCTGCGACGGCGCCACGCACGAGTACGCCGACTACCTGGCCGAGTCGATCCGGCTGCTGAGGGTCGGCGGCGTCGTGGTCTTCGACAACGCCCTGTGGGGCAACCGGGTGGCCGACCCCGTGCAGCGCGACCCGGACACCGTCGCGATCAGGGAGCTGGGCAAGCTGGTCCGCTCCGACGAGCGGCTCCGCCCGCTGATGATGCCCCTGGGCGACGGCATCCTGGCGGCCGTCAAGCTCGCCGACTGACCCCGGCCCCGGCCTCCGCTTTCAGGGACCTCCGGGGGCCGGGAGGCCGGGGACACGCCGGTGGCGGCGCGTCCTCACCGTTCCGGCAGCCCCGCCAGCCACTCCAGCAGCAGGCGCACGCCGTACCCGGTGGCGCCCTTGCTCAGCAGGCCCTCGTCGGCGCCGCTGCGGCCGACGCCCGCGATGTCCAGGTGCGCCCACGGCCGTCCGCCGGTGAACTCGCGCAGGAACAGCGCCGCGGTCACCGAACCCGCGCCGTAGGTGGATCCGGTCTCGATGTTGGCCAGGTCGGCCACGGACGACTCCAGGGCCGGGACGTAGTCCTCGATCAGCGGCATCCGCCAGAGCGGTTCCCCGCCGGCCTCCCCGGCCTCGGTCAGCGCCTCGGCCAGGGCGTCGTCGGAGGCGAAGACCGCGCCCAGGCCCTTGCCCAGCGCGATGCCGATCGCCCCGGTCAGGGTGGCCACGTCGACCATGACGTCCGGGTCCAGCTCGGCGTCGGCGTAGGCCAGCGCGTCGGCCAGCACCAGCCGGCCCTCCGCGTCGGTGTTCAGCACCTCCACGGTCCGGCCGCCGTACTGGGTGATCACGTCGGAGGGGCGCTGGGCCGAGCCGGAGAAGGCGTTCTCGGCGGTGGCGACCAGGCCGGTGACCCGGACCCGCACGCCGAGGTCGGCCAGCGCGCCCAGGACCGCGATGACCACGGCCCCGCCCGCCATGTCGGTCTTCATGAAGACCATGTTGCTGGTCGGCTTGAGGGAGATCCCGCCGGTGTCGTAGGTGATGCCCTTGCCGACCAGGACCACGTGGCCGCTCGCGCCCTCGGGCCGGTAGTCCAGCCGGATCAGCCGGGGCGGGCTCTGCGCCCCCTTCCCGACGGCGAGGATCCCGCCGAACCCGTCGTCGGCCAGCTCCCGCTCGTCCCACACCCGCACGGTCACGTCCCGGTCCGCGACGTGCTCGCCGGCGCGCTCGGCCAGCCAGGCCGGGGACTTCACCGAGGACGGCGTGTTGGCCAGGTCCCTGGCCAGGGCCACGGCCTCGGCGATCACCCGCGCGCCGCCGACCTCGGCCTCGGCCTCGTCGCCGACGAACTCCAGCGTCACCCCCGGCGTCTGCTCCTCCCCTGCCCGGAAGGTGTACGTGGCCAGCAGCGCGCCCTGCACGAAGGCGGCCACCGGACCGGCGGGGAGCACGATCCTGAGGGCGTCCCTGCCCTTGCCGCGGCGTGCCACCGCCGCCCCGGCCTTGCGCAGGGCCGTCGCCGACCCGTCGCCGATCCCGTACAGGAGCACCCGGCCCACGGCGTCGCCGGTGGCGACGGGAACCTCGACGATCTCCCCGGCCTCGCCCTTGGACCTGTGGTGGGCGAGCAGCGCCGCCGCGGGCAGCGGCAGGTCGATCTCGGGCGCCAGGCCGGCGTCGAAGGGGACGGCCAGCAGCTCGGCGTCCCCGTAGGACGGGCCGGTGTCCCCGGAGGCGGTCTCGGGGTCGGCGTCGGCGTCGGGGGCGGTGACCCACAGCCCACGGGCGTACGGCTCGCGGGGCAGGAGAAGGGAGGGGGAGAGGGGCATGGGGCGACTCCAGTCATCGGGTCCGGCGGAAGGGAGAACGCCGGGGAAAACACCGGGAGGACACGGGGAGGACACTCGGACACCGTCGACGACGTCACGGAGGGGTCCGCGGAGAACACCGCGGCCCTGGCGCGAGCCGCCGTGAGGCGGTCCGGCGGCCAGGGCCGTGTTCATCGTCGGTCGCGCGGGCCGTCGCAGGTGTCATGCTCCCCGAGCAAGCTCAAATAGGGCCCGGCTCCACCACTGTCGTCAGATCGGGATCAACCGACGATCTTCTTCAATTCCTCACCAAGGGCGCTCGCCTCGTCCGCCGAGAGCTCGACGACGAGACGTCCGCCACCCTCCAGAGGAACCCGCATGACGATGCCCCTGCCTTCCTTGACGACCTCCAGCGGACCATCACCGGTCCTCGGCTTCATAGCCGCCATGCGTGTATCCCTTCCTGCTTCGGGCTCCGGATCTCCGACTGACCCGAGGGTGGCCGACGCATTCACGTCTTCTGTGATGTCCTATTATCCCGCCTCCGCACGGAGAATGGGAACGATCAGTATCAGCGTCGGCTCATCCGGCGATCAAGACCGTTGTCCGAGCCCCCTCGGAGGACCAAACTTGTCCTCGTGAACGCCCGCGCCGCTCTCTTCGATCTGTACGGGGACCATCTGCGGTCCCGGGGCGGCCGCGCCTCCGTCGCCGCCCTCGTCCGGCTGCTCGCCCCCCTGGACATCGCCCCACCGGCCGTGCGCACCGCCGTCTCGCGGATGGTGCGGCAGGGCTGGCTCTCGCCCATCCGGCTGCCCAGGGGGCCCGGGTACGAGGTCACGCCCAAGTGCGTGCGCCGCCTGGACGAGGCGGCCCTGAGAATTTACCGAGTCGGGACGATCACCTGGAACGGCCGGTGGCACGTCCTGGTGGTGGACCCCGTGCGCGAGCGGTCCAGGCGGGAACGCCTGCGGGCCGAGCTCTCCTTCATCGGGTACGCGCCCATGTCCGAGACGACCTGGATCGGGCCGCGCCCCTCCCTGGAGCTGGACGCGATCCTGGGCGGCCAGGGCGTCCGCGCGGACCGGTTCGAGGCGGTGCTCGAGGGCGACCCGGCCGCGCTGGTCGCCAGGACGTGGGACCTGGACGGCATCGGAGCCGCCTACGAGGAGTGGCTGACCCGCGCGCGGGACCTGCTGGACGCCCTGCCCGCGGACGCGGGCTGCGACCAGGTCTTCGCCACCCGGAGCAGGCTGCTGCACGGCTGGCGCAACTTCCTCTTCCGCGATCCCGGGCTCCCCGCGGAGCTGCTGCCCCGGGGCTGGCCCGGGGAGAGGGCCAGGACCTACTTCGAGCGCGAGGCCGGGCGGCTGCTCCCGGCCGCCGCGACCTTCGTCGACCGTCACCTCGGCGAGCCGTGGGACGGCCCGCAGGAGTCGCCGCCCCAGGCGGCACGGAGAGCGACAGCGCAGGATATGCCGTAAAGGACTGGCCGTAACCTCCCAGAAGCCCCCAGAAGGCCGCAGAGGGCTCTCAGGACGCATCCTGAGGGGCATCCTGGGAGAACGCGGACCCGGACCGGCGTCGCCGACGTCACGGCCCGGACGAGCAGAGCCGAACCATCCGGAAGGAGCACACGTTGAGCGACGTTCTCTACTCCGTCGACGACGCCGTCGCCGTCATCGTCATCAACCGGCCGGAGGCGATGAACTCGCTGACGACCTCCGCGAAGGCGGCCCTGCTGGAGGCGGTGACCGAGGCGTCGCGGGCGGACACCGTACGGGCGGTGCTGCTGACCGGGGCGGGACGGGCCTTCTGCGCCGGACAGGACCTGGGCGAGCACGCCGCGAACCTGGAGGCCGGCCGGGGCCTGGACGGCACCGTGCGCGCCCACTACAACCCGATCATCCGGACGATCACCGAGATGGACAAGCCCGTGGTGGCGGCGGTGAACGGTGTCGCCGCGGGAGCGGGGGCCTCCCTGGCCTTCGCCTGCGACCTGCGGATCGCCTCGGAGAAGGCCAGGTTCGCGATGGCCTTCTCCGGTATCGGGCTCGCCCCCGACTCGGGAGCCTCCTGGACCCTCCAGCGTCTGGTGGGACAGGCGCGCGCCACCGAGCTGCTGCTGCTCGGCGAGCCGCTGGGCGCGGTCCGCGCGCTGGAGCTCGGGGTGGTCTCCCAGGTCTTCCCCGCCGAGGAGCTCGACGCCGCGGCCCGGACGATGGCCGTACGGCTGGCGCAGGGCCCCACCGGCGCCTACGCGGCGACCAAGCGTGCCCTGCGGTCCGCCGCCACCGGCACCCTGGCCGAGGCGCTGGAGGTGGAGGCCGACCTCCAGGACGCCTGCGCCAAGACCGATGACCACCTGAACGCCACCCGCGCCTTCCTGGCCAAGGAACGGCCCGTCTTCCAGGGCCGCTGACCCGGGGGCTTCCGGAGCCGCCGACCCGGGAGGGCCGGCTCCGGTGCTCGCGGGACCGCCGGGGGACGACCGGGACCGGGGTCCGGCCCTCACCGGCCCCGGCGCGTCCAGCAGTCGGCGACGTGGTCGTTGACCAGGCCGATGGCCTGCATCAGCGCGTAGGCGGTGGTCGGGCCGATGAAGCGGAAGCCGCGCGACTTCAGCTCCTTGGCCAGCGCCTTGGAGCCGGGGGTCTGCGCGGGGACGTCCGCCAGGGTCGCGGGCACGGGCGAGCCGGGGTCGGCGTGGGCCCAGACGAGGTCGGACAGGCCGATGCCGAGCGCGGCCCGCGCGTTGGCGATCGTCGCCTCGATCTTCGCCCGGTTGCGGACGATGCCCGCGTCCGCGAGCAGCCGGTCGACGTCCGCCTCGCCGAAGGCGGCCACGGTCGGGATGGAGAACCCGGCGAAGGCCGTCCGGAAGTTCTCCCGCTTGCGCAGGATCGTGATCCACGACAGGCCGGACTGGAACGCCTCCAGCGCGATCCGCTCGAACACCCGGTCGTCACCGGTGACCGGACGGCCCCACTCGTGATCGTGGTAGTCGATGTAGTCCGGGGCCGAGGTGACCCAGCCGCAGCGTACGAGTCCCGCGGGGCCCTCTCCCGCGGGGCCCTCGGTGTCCGGGAGGGGTGTGACCCCCCCGGGGTGCGAGGGCTCGCTCACCGGGCTCCCCCGGGCCCGCGCGGCTCGGGACGGTCGTCGTCGGGGTTCCCCGCCCCGGCGAGGTCCCGCGGGGCCGTGGACCCGTGGGTCTCGATCGGTTCCGGACTCCGGGAGGCGTCCGGGACCACGGTCGGTTCCGGGCTCCGGGGGGCCTGTGAGATCACGGTCGGTTCCGAAAGGGCGGTCTCCCTCTCCGGGACCGGCGTGACGCTGGACACCGCGGCGGCTCCCGAGACCGGGGTGGGATCCGGGTCCTGGACGGGTTCCGGATCCGGCGCGATGGTCCGGACCTGCTCCGGGACCGGCGCGATGTCCGGAACGGGCTCCAGGGCCGGCACGAGACCCGGGGCGGGCTTCGGATCCGGGTCCGGGGTGGGATTCGGGATGGGATCCGGGTCCGGCGCGGGCTCCAGGTCCGGGACAGGGCTCGGTTCCAGGACGGGCTCCGGTTCCAGGACGGACCGGGAGGGGTCTTCCCGCGCGAAGGGCGGCGCGTCCGGCCGCCACGGGTCCGCGGCCACCGGTCCGGAGGAGAGCTCCTCGACCTCCAGCGGCCCGCCCGTACCGGACAGGGCGTGGTACGGCGCCTCGCGCCCGGGGCGCTTGGAGGCCGGCAGGGCCGGATCGAGCTCGTGGCGCGCCTGGAGCCTGCCCGCGAGCAGCTCGGACACCCGCTGCTCCAGCACGGCGATCCTGGTGTCGCGCTCGCTCAGCGCGCCGGCGACCCGGTGCAGCGTCTCGTCGACGCTCTGCGTGTGGTAGCCGACGAGGCTCACCGGCAGTTGCAGGGCCACGAAGTCGACCGCGCCGAGCCGGCCTGCCGCGGGCAGGTCCAGGGGGGGCACGTCGGGGGGGAATTCCTTGAGCTCACCTCCCCGCCCCATGGCGACCGCCGTGACACCGGCGATCACGGCTATGGCAGCGAGGGCTAAGACGACCAGCACATACGAATCGTGCCACAAGTCGGCTGGCCTAGGATCGGCTCGTGACCTCTCCGTTTCCCGAAGCGTTTCCCGAAGAGACCGGAGCGTTTCCCGAAGGGAGCCGCCGTCCGTCCCCGTCCGCCGATCCGGCACCGGGAGTGTTCCCCGTCGTGCTCGGGCCCGGTGACGAGGTCGATCCCGGCTGGGCCGAGGCCGCCTCGGCCGAGGAGGTCGAAAAACTCGTCCGCGCCGGGCACACCGTGGTGGTCACCCCCGCCCGTCTGACCGGGGTCCCTCGCGGGGACGGGCCGGACGCCGAGGCCGCGGAGCTGGCCGCGGCCTCGATCTGCGCCTGGCTCGGCGCCCGGGTCTTCCGTACCGGCCGCCCCGGGCAGGTGCGGCGGGCGGTGGAGATGACCGAGTCCCTCGCCGGGAGGCGCCCGCCCGCGCTAACCCGCCGTGGCCTCGCCTAGCTCCTCGGGACTCGGCTCCAGGTGCCTGGTCGTCTTCTCCAGCAGCTCGAACGCCTCCTCGACCGTGGTGGCCCAGGAGATGGCGTCGAAGACGTTCGGACGGGTGAAGCCCTCCTCCTGCATGTTCCGGACCAGCTCCCGCAACGGCGCGTACAGGCCCCAGGGGTCGAGCAGCACCAGCGGCTTGTCGTGCAGGCCCAGCGTGCGGGACGTCCAGATCTCGAACAGCTCCTCCAGCGTCCCGATGCCGCCCGGCAGCACCAGGAAGGCGTCGGAGCGGGCGTCCATGACGCCCTTGCGCTCCCGCATGTCGGTGGTGACCACCAGCTCGCCGGACTCCTCGTCCGCGATCTCGATGTCCACCAGTGCCTGGGGGATCACCCCCACGGTGTGGGCGCCGCCCGCGCGGGCGGCGCGGGCCACCGCTCCCATGCAGGAGACCGTGGCCCCGCCGCTCACCAGGGCGTGCCCGCGCCTGGCGAGCTCGGTCCCCACCTGCTCGGCGAGCTCCAGGTACCTGTGGTCGATCCTCTGACTTGACGCGAGGAATACGCAGATGAACACCCGGCGATCCTATTCGGCGTCGCCGACGGTGGTCATGGCCGACCTCTCCTCGTCCCCCAGTCTCCCGCCCCGGTTCTGGTCGGCCTCCACGATGATGCGGACGGCCTCGTCGACGTCGTCGGTGACGTGGATCAGGTCCACGTCCGCCGGGGAGATCTTGCCGGTCTCCACCAGGGTCTTCTTCATCCAGTCGATCAGGCCGCCCCAGAACTCCGTCCCCATCAGCACCACGGGGAACGAGGTGACCTTCCTGGTCTGGACCAGGGTGAGGGCCTCGAAGAGCTCGTCCAGGGTGCCGAACCCGCCGGGCAGCGTGACGAACCCGCAGGAGTACTTCACGAACATGGTCTTGCGGACGAAGAAGTAGCGGAACTCGATACCGAGGTCGACGTACTCGTTCATGCTCTGCTCGAAGGGGAGCTCGATGCCCAGGCCGACCGAGACGCCGTCGGCCTCGACGGCCCCCTTGTTCGCGGCCTCCATGCAGCCGGGGCCGCCACCGGTGATCACGGCGTAGCCGGCCTGGGAGAGTTTCCGGCCGAGCTCGACGCCCATCTCGTACTCGGGGGTGCCCGCGGGGGTGCGGGCGGAGCCGAAGACGGTCACCGCCTGGGGGAGTTCGGCGAGCTGGCCGAAGCCCTCCACGAACTCGGCCTGGATGCGCAGGACCCGCCACGGGTCCATGTGCAGCCAGTCGGCGGGGCCCCTCCTGTCGAGAAGCCGCTGGTCGTGGGTGGAATCGGAGACGAGGTCGCCACGGACCACGGCGGCCCCCTGACGGCGCTCGGGACGTTTTTTCTTCATGCCGGTCACCGTACTGCCGCCTCCGGTGCCACCCTTGGAAAAATCTTGAAAAATCTCCATGAAAACGTGGAACCGGATTTTGAGCGGTGCACGTCTAACTGCCGAGGGTGCTGCTCGGGACTGAAAGTGGCTTTCCCCGCCAAATGGCCGGCGAGGAAAGCCACTTTCATTGTGTCCGGGGTCCTTCCGATCCCGCCGGGCGGGATCCCGGCCGGGACGCCCGGCTCGGGACGGTCACCGGCCACCGGGACCCGCCGACCGGGATCACCGCTCAGGACGGCCGGGCACCCCGCTCGGGACCTGCCGATCGGTGCCGTCCCTCAGGACAGCCAGTCGAGCATCCTGCGCTCGCAGTCGGCGATCTTCTCCAGCGCGACGAACTCCCCCCGCTGGTGGGCCAGGTTCGGGTCCCCGGGGCCGTAGTTGACCGCGGGCACGCCGAGACCGGAGAAGAGCGAGACGTCGGTCCAGCCGAGCTTGGCCCTCGGCGTGCCGCCGACCGCGTCGACGAAGGCCGCCGCCACCGGATGGGTCAGGCCGGGCCTGGCCGCGGCGGCACCGTCGGTGAAGCGGACCTCGAACCCGTCGAACACCTCGCTCACGTGCTCGCGGGCGGCCTCCAGCGACAGGTCCGGGGCGAACCGGTAGTTCACGGTCACCACGCACTCGTCGGGGATCACGTTGCCCGCGACGCCCCCGCCGATCCCCACCGCGTTCAGGCCCTCGTGGAACTCCAGCCCGTCGACCACCGGCCTCCTGGCCCGGTACGCGTTCAGGACGGCGAGCACCGGCTCGGCGGCGTGGATCGCGTTGACCCCGAACCAGGACCTGGCGCTGTGCGCCCGCTTGCCCCGGGTGACGACCTGCGCCCGGAGCGTTCCCTGGCAGCCGCCCTCGATCATGCCGTCGGTGGGCTCCATGAGCACCGCGAAGTCCCCGGCGAGCAGGTCCGGGCGCGTGCGGCTGAGCCGGAGCAGCCCGTTGCGCTCGGCCTCGATCTCCTCGCAGTCGTAGAAGACGTACGTCACGTCCCTGCACGGCTCCGGGAGCGCGGCGGCCAGCTTCAGCGCCACCGCGACGCCGGACTTCATGTCCGCGGTGCCGCACCCGTACAGCAGGCCGTCCTCCACCCGGGAGGGCAGGTTGCCCGCGACCGGAACGGTGTCCAGGTGCCCGGCGATCACCACCCGCTCGGCGCGGCCCAGGCCGGTGCGGGCCACGACCGACTCTCCGTCGCGCTCGACCGTCAGGTGCGGCAGCGGGCGCAGCGCCTCCTCCACGGCGTCGGCGAGCGCCTTCTCGTCGCCGCTGACCGACTCGACGTCCACGATCCGGGCGGTGAGCTCTCCGACATCCTGCGTGAGGTCCAGACGCGTGCTCATGCCCGCGACCCTATCCGTGTCCGTGGCCGTGCAGGATCCGTCCCAGCTCGGCCCGGCCGGGCCTGTGGCCCTCCTCCAGGCGCTCCAGCAGCAGGACGCAGCGCAGGCCGAACGCGCCGCCGGTGAACTCGCGGTTCCGGATGCCCCCGGCCGCCACCCACCGGTCGGGAACGTGGCCCCGGTCCACCTCCTCGCCGGTGCGCACGTCCACGATCGGGGTCGAGCCTGACAGGATCGTCCCGGCCCCGATCACGGCGCCCCGGCCGACCCGGGCCCCCTCGGAGATCACCGCCCGGCCGCCGATCAGCGCCCCGTCCTCGACGACCACGGGCGCCACCGCGGGCCGCTCCGCGAGGACCTCGGGGTCCTCCGCGCCGTCCCGGCAGGCGGCCTCCCCCACGCCGACCCCCGCGGACAGGTGGACGTTCTTGCCGATCTGCGCGCACGAGCCGATCGAGACCCACGTCTCCACCGTGCTGCCCTCGTCGACGTGGGCGCCGATGTCGACGAACGAGGGCATCAGCACGACGCCCGGCGCCAGGTAGGCGCCCCAGCGGGCGATGGCCCCGGGCACCACGCGCACCCCGTCCACCGCGGTCTTGAGCGGGACGCGGTCGCGGTGGTGGAAGTCGCCCACCTGGGACCTGGCCAGGCCGAGGACCCGGAACGCCAGGGCGACGGCCCGCCGGGCACGCTCGTCCACGACCACCTCGCCGGTCCTGGAGACCGAGGCCACCCGGGCCTTCCCGCTGTCGAGCATGTCGACCGCGCTCACCACGACGGCGCGGGCCTGGCCGTCGGCCGGGCTGAGCTCGTCCCGGCGCCACCACAGCTCGTCGACGGCCGCGGGCAGCGGGCTGGCATCGGTCTGGGTCATGGCCCGGAGCTTAGTGTTCGCGACCTTGTGACAGACCGGGCAATCGCTGGGGACCTGTAGGTTCTTGACCGTGCAACGGCCGTTCTCAAAAGGGGTCATCGCGATCGTCGTGATCGTCGTCGTGCTCGTGGTGATCGTCACCGCGGGCCTGTTCCTCCTGTTCAGGAGGACACCACTGGTCGATCTCGGTGAGGGGTGCAAGGTCACGACCCCGTCGGCCTCGCTGGACCTGAACATCGAGCAGGCGCAGGTGGCCGCGGTCATCGCGGCCGTGGCGGCCCGCAGGAGGCTGCCCGAGCGGGCCGTCGTGATCGCGTACGCCACCGCGATCCAGGAGTCCAAGCTGCAGAACCTCTCGGGCGGCGACCGCGACTCGGTCGGGGCGTTCCAGCAGCGGCCCTCGCAGGGGTGGGGTAGGCCCGACCAGCTCATCGACCCCGTCTACTCCGCCGGGAAGTTCTTCTCCGCGCTGGTGAAGGTGAAGGGCTACCGGAAGATGCCGCTGCACGAGGCGGCCCAGGCGGTGCAGCGCTCCGCCGACGGGTCGGCGTACGCCCAGCACGAGGAGGACGGGAAGATCCTGGCCGCGGCGTTCACCGGACGCGTCCCCGGGGCCGTGCACTGCTGGTTCCCGACCCCCGACGGCACGACGCCGCCACCGCCCGACACCGAGGAGGCGGCGCGCAGGCTCGGCCGGGCACTCGGGCCCGGGACGGCGTTCGAGGCGCCCTCGCGCGGCCGTGGCTGGCTGATGGCCGGCTGGGCGGTCGCCCACGCCAAGGAGTTCGGGCTCGCCAGGGTCGGCTACGACGGCCGCACGTGGGTGTCGGCCGACGGGCACGACGGCTGGAAGGCCGACTCCCGGTTCACCGCCGGCAAGGTGCGGCTCTTCTGAGTCCCGGGCTCGCGAACGTCTCTCCGCCCGGGGTCCGGAGCCTGTGCCGGCTTCGAGCCCCAGGCCCATGGGCACCTCCGGCCAGGGGCCTGGACCCGCACCCGCCCGGCTCCCCCGGGCGGCCACGGCACCCGGGGGAGCCGGGCCGGTCAGCCCTTCTGCCCCTTCTCGATGCTGATCGTGCCGGGGGCGAGCGGCTGTGCGTAGGAGGAGGTCCAGGGCTGGCCCTGGAGGCGCTCGAAGCTGAGCAGGCGGCCGTCGGCGGCCCGGTAGTCGGCGAAGTCCAGCAGGCCCCGCTCGGGCATCGACGTCACCCCCTCACCGCGGAAGGCGGCGGTCCCCCGGTCGACCGGGAAGAAGTCGACGCCCTCGACGCTCAGCGTGGCCTTGGCGGGGATCATCCCCTCGGCCGGCACCGGCGTCCACAGCAGCACCTCCAGGTGCGGCGGCTCGCCCGCGCTGCCGGAGCGCATCTCGATCGAGAGCCACTGGTAGCGGCGGGTGCCGTCGTCGAGCAGGTACTCGGTCCACTGGTTTCCCTGCCATGACAGGTACAGCGCGCCGAGGACGCGGCTGCGCACTCCCTGGCACTCGATGGTGTCGCCGACCTTGATCGTACGAGGGTCGGGGTAGTCGATGCCGACGCGGCCCGCGGTCGGCGCGGGCAGCGGCGGCGCGGTCTCGACCGGGGTGGGGGGTGTCTCGCCGGGAGCCTCCGGAGCATGACCGTTCCTGTCCTGGCGGGTCGTCGTGAAGAACGCGACGAGCAGCAGGACGATCGTGGCGACGCTCAGGCCGAGTATCACGGCGACCGCAGGGGTCATGCCGCGCGATCCTACTGGAGGCGGCGCACCGCCGCACTGATGCGTTCGTCACTCGCCGTCACGGCGATCCTGACGTGCCGCTCACCGGCACGGCCGTAGAAGTCACCCGGAGCCACCAGGATCCCCCGCCCGGCCAGGGCCCGGACCTGCTCCCAGCAGCCCGTCCCGTCGGAGGCCCACAGGTACAGGCCCGCGGTGGAGTGCTCGATCTTCCAGCCGGCCGACTCCAGGGCGGGACGGAGCGCGGCGCGACGGGCGGCGTAGCGGGACCGCTGCTCCTCGGCGTGCTCGTCGTCGTCGAGGGCTGCGGTCATGGCCGCCTGGACCGGCGCCGGCATGATCATGCCGGCGTGCTTGCGCACCTCCAGCAGCCGCGCGATCAGCGCGGGGTCCCCCGCGGCGAACCCGGCCCGGTAACCGGCCAGGTTGGAGCGCTTGGAGAGCGAGTGCACGGCGATCAGGCCCTCGTGCGAGCCGCCGCAGACGTCCGGGTGCAGGATCGAGACCGGCCGTTCCTCCCAGCCCAGCTCGATGTAGCACTCGTCGGAGGCCACGACCGCGCCGCGCTCGCGCGCCCACGCGACGACCTTTCGCAGGTGCTCGGCGGGCAGGACCTTTCCGGTCGGGTTGGACGGGGAGTTCACCCAGACCAGCGGCACCCGCTCGGGCCCGAGCGCGAGCAGCCCGTCGGTGGCGTACGGCTCGGCGTGCGCCAGGCGCGCTCCCACGTCGTAGGTGGGGTACGCCAGCTCGGGGAAGATCACCCGCTCGCCGGGCCGGACACCGAGAAGGGTCGGCAGCCAGGCCACGAACTCCTTGGAGCCGATCAGCGGCAGCACGTTCGCCTGGTCCAGCAGCACGCCGTGCCTGCGGCGCAGCCATCCGGCCGCGGCCGAGCGCAGGCGCTCGGTGCCGTAGGTCAGCGGGTACCCGGGGCTGTCGGAGGCGTCCGCGAGGGCCTGGCGCACGACGGCGGGCACCGGGTCGACGGGGGTGCCGACCGACAGGTCGACGATTCCGCCGGGGGTGCGCCGCCGCCTGCTCCTTGAACGGGACGAGCCGGTCCCAGGGGAAGTCCGGCAGGCCGGTCACCGCGACCTCACCGGGGTGTCCGGGGCGTCCAGGGCGTCCGGGGCCTCCGGGGCGGGGAACCGGCCGGGAATGGCGTACATCGGGATCAGCCGTCGTCTCTCGCTGGATCGGGTCGTGAGCGGTGGCGTGTGTAGGGACCGGCCGACGGGCCGGGCCGGTGGCGCGTGCCGGAGGGGAAGCGCGTTCACCCCCTCCGGCACGGCCACTAGTGGCTCTCGGCCTGCGGGGGCAGGGCCGCGACGACGGGGTGGTCCTTCTCGATCTTGCCGACCTTGGAGGCGCCGCCCGGCGATCCCAGGTCCTCGAAGAAGTCCACGTTCGCTTTGTAGAAGTCCTTCCACTGCTCGGGGAGGTCGTCCTCGTAGAAGATCGCCTCTACCGGGCAGACGGGCTCGCACGCGCCGCAGTCGACGCATTCGTCGGGGTGGATGTAGAGCATGCGCTCACCCTCGTAGATGCAATCGACGGGGCACTCCTCGATGCACGCCTTGTCCAGGACGTCCACGCAAGGCTGCGCGATGACGTAGGTCACCTCGGGCTCCTTCTTCTTTACGCACCTAGGCACGACTTCGACCGCGGGTTGCTAAGCCCTAGTATTGCCGTGCCTGCCACATGTCTGAAACGCGAGGGGGCAAAAGTCGATGGCCCCTGGTTTCAGTGCTCGCCTGAACGTCACCCTAACCTCATCCGACGTGGGCAAAAGGGTCACCACCCGCAGACGGGTGCCCGAGGGGTTCCGCGACGCCGTGGGTGAGCTGGAGTTCTGGCGCGACGGGGTGCTGGGCGTGCGCAAGCGTGACGGCACCCTGGTGGAGATCGCCGAGGAGACGCTCGCCGCGGCGAAGGTGGTCCCGGACCCGCCGCGCGGCCGGACCTCCGAAGGGCCCCCCGGGTAAGCCGCTCGCCAAGACACGTGTAAGCCGTGCGATGGGAAGGGCCGCGCCGCTCGACCTCGCAGGCCGGGACGGACAGTATTCGGCCCGTGACCCTACGTACCAGATGTGCCGGCACCTGCGCCGTGATCCTCGCGACCGTGATCGCCGGATGTGGCGCCCCGGCCACCCAGAACGCCCAGCTCCCGCCGATCGACGCCCAGGCGGCCTCCATGAGGGAGGGGTTCTCCACGATGGAGCGCCTCGTGGAGGCGGCCAAGAAGGAGGGCACGCTCAGGGTGATCGCGCTGCCCCGCGACTGGGTGAACTACGGCGAGATCATCGACACCTTCGGCGACGAGTACGGGATCAAGGTCGAGCAGCTGGAGCCACAGGCGAACAGCGCCCGGGAGATCGAGGCCGCCGACCGGCTCAAGCCCGACGTCTTCGACCTCGGCATGGACGTCGCGGTGGCCAAGGCCGAGATGTTCGCCCCCTACCGGGTCCAGAACTGGCACGACATCCCCGACCACCTCAAGGACCACCGGGGGGCCTGGTACGCCGCGTACGGCGGCTACATGTCGATCGGGTACGACCCCGCCAAGGTGGCGACCCCGGCCTCCTTCACCGACCTGCTCAAGCCGGGGCTCAGCGTCTCGCTGCCCGGCGATCCCCGGGAGGTCTCGGCCGCCTTCAACGGGGTGATGGCCGCCTCGCTCCTGGACGGTGAGGCGCGGGCGGAGCGGGGCGTGGACTTCTTCCAGCGTCTCAAGAGCGCGGGCAACCTCTCGTCCGCCCCCAAGGCGGCCTCGGTCGTCGTCGACTGGGACTACCACAACGCCGAGCGGGCGGCCACCGGGAAGGGGTGGAAGGTCGCGGTCCCCAAGGACGCCGTCCTCGGCGCGTACTACATCCAGGCCATCAACAAGAAGGCCCCGCACCCGGCCGCGGCCCGGCTCTGGCAGGAGTTCCTCTTCTCCGACCGGGGTCAGAACCTCTTCCTCAAGGGCTACGCCCGCCCGGTCCGGATGGAGGCCCTGGAGATGCGCGGCACCCTGGACAGGGAGCTGGCCGCCAAGCTCCCGCCGGTCAAGGCCAGGCCCGTGGTCCTCACGGTTCCGGAGATCGACCGGGCCCGCGCCTATCTCCAGCGGGAGTGGGCCAGGAAGGTGAGATGAGCGGGGCTGGTGGGACTGATGGGTCAAGGTCGCCCAGAGGCTCTAAAGTGTCTGGAGAGTACCGATAAGAGGCCTTGACGTCTCAGAATGAGAGCTGATCGTCTTGCGATACGACACCCCGGGTTTGATGAGGTGGAACGCTCGCACCCACGACAACGGCTTCGGATACGTCTCGGCGCACGGCGCTCCCCTGGTGGACCTGCTCGACCCGCAGCCGGGGGAACGCATCGTGGATCTCGGCTGCGGCACGGGGACGCTGACGGCCGAGATCACCTCCCGGGGCGCGTACGTCCTGGGGGTCGACGGATCACCGGCGATGATCGAGAAGGCCAGGGCGGAGTACCCGGGGCTGGACTTCGTCGTCGCCGACGGCGGTGACTTCACCGTCTCCCGGCCCTACGACGCGGTCTTCTCCGACGCCGCGCTGCACTGGATGGGCCGGGAGCCGGACGCGGTGATCGCGGGCGTCCGCGAGGCCCTGACGCCGGGCGGCCGGTTCGTGGCCGAGATGGGCGGCGCGGGCAACTGCGCCGCGCTGACGGCCGCGCTGTCCACCGCCTGGCGGGAGTACGGGCTGCGCGAGCCCGACCTGCCGTGGTACTTCCCCACGCCCGCCGAGTACGCCTCGCGGCTGGAGAAGGGCGGCTTCGTCGTCCGCCTCCTGGAATACTTCGACCGGCCGACCCGGCTCGACGAGTGCCCGGGCGGCGCCGCCGACTGGGTGCGGATGTTCGCGCGTCCGCTGCTGCAGGAGGTGCCCGCGGAGACGGTCGATCCGCTGCTCCGCCGGGTGAACGAGCTGGCCGCCCCCGCCCTGCGGCGGGAGACCGGCTGGATGGCCGACTACGTACGGCTGAGGTTCGCGGCCGTACGCCGCTGAACCGACTCTATGCGCCGGGGCGATTTGCCAGACTATGGTCTGTTCCATGAGTCTCGTTCCCCGGCCACACGGAGTGTCTCGGGCGGCTTGAGGGGCTGGTGAAGGGAACGGATGAACTTCTGTCTGAGTGACCTCGTGCCGCCGCTGCGCTGGAGCGACGCGGCCACGATCCCACTTCTGCGCGACCAGCCCGACCTACCGGACGCTTGGTGGCGGAGCCTGCCGATCGCCCGGGTGCTCGCCGTGCTGGGCCCGGAGCGGCTGGCGGAGATCCTGACCGAGCTCGCCCTCAAGCACTGGCCCGCCGCCGCCGTGGGCGACGTGCTCCCCGCCCTGCACGTGCTGGACCCCGAGGACGCGGACGAGCCGTGCACGGCCATCGCCCTCGACCGCGCCGGGTCCTGGCCGGGACTGCTCGCGCTGACCGGCCACGACCTGCGCGACCAGCCGTTCATCCAGCCGGTCCCGCTGCTGCACACCCTCTTCGCGGCGGTCCTCACCCGCCTGACGGCCTCCGCCCCCGCGACTCCCCTGAGCTCCGCGAGGTCCGTGGGCTCCGTGGGCTCCGTGGACTCGGTGAGGTCCGCGGGCTCCGTGGACCCGGCGAGTTCTGTGGACCCGTTGGACTCGGTGGTTTCGGCGAGTCCCGCCGCTCCGGCGAACCTCGCGGTCACGGCGGGTCCCGCGGTCCCGATGAGCCCTCCGGTTCCGGTGGCCCAGGCGCCCGCGGCCCCGGTTCCCGGTGCTCCGGTCGCCTCCTCCCCGGACATCGCGGACGTCCAAGAGGTCCAGGAGGTCCAGGAGGTCCCGGCGTCGCCGGAGGGTGGGGATGACCGGGCGGCCTCCGACGTCTCACGGGCCCCGGAGAGCCGGACGGCCGTGGAGACCCGGGCCGTGGAGGGCCCGAAGGTCGAGGCGATCCCGGACGCCCCGGAGGCCCCGGAGGTCGCGGACACCCCGCAACCTCCGGACACCCCGGACACCCCGGACGCTTCAGAGATCCCGGACACCCCCGACAGCGTGAACACCCCGGAACCTCCGGACGCCTCGCAGGTTCCGGACGCCCCGGAGATCCGGACGGCCTCGGAGGCCTCCGAGGCCGTCCCGCACGGGGCCGAGGCCGCGCCGGCCGCCGAGGCTCTCCGGGACCGCCGGGCGGAGGAGGCCGAGGAGGACGCCGCGCCCGGGTCCCTCTTCCGGCCCGCCGCGGCCAGAAGGAGCCGCGCCGAGGCCGGTTCCGTGACGGAGCACGAGGATCCGGACGGAACGCGGGACGCCCCCGAGGACCAGCCCGAGGACCAGGCCCACGACCGTCTCCAGGACCGTGCGGACGACCCGGCCCAGAACCAGGCGGACGACCCGGCCCGGAACCAGGCGGACGATCAGGCCGGGGACGAGGCCGAGAGTCAGGCCCACGACCCGGCCGAGAGCCGGGCCGACGGCGATCTCGTCCCCGATGTCGTACCGCACCTTTCGCGGGACGCGTCCGAGCCCGGCGACGAGGCGTCCGGGCCGGTCCCCGGCGGCGAGCCCGAGTCGCGGGCGGCGAGCCTGCACGCGCTGGTCGACGGTGTCTTCGCCGACGCCGAGGACAGGCGCTGGGCCGTGGCCCAGAACAGGCTGTTCAGCGACGTCCCGGCGACCGTGGAGGCGCTGGCCAAGCTGTTCGCCGTGTCGCCGGACGTGATCCGCGACCTGGAGACGGACCTGCGCCGCGAGCTGGCCGAGTGGATCGCCTCCGACGAGGCCGCCCCGTACCGGGAGCACCTGGAGAGCGTGAAGGACCTTCTCGGCAAGGCCGCTCCCCGGGAGCGGCTGATCAACGCCGCCGACTGGCACACCCGGGAGCTGCGCTCGCTCGACGTACCGGCCTGGCAGTTCGTGCTGGCCTCCCTGCCCGAGTACCACGTGGTCGACGAGTGGCTGGTGGAGGGCGACATCACCGAGCTGCGGCACCGTACCCGCGACATGATCAGCGCCGCCACGCCCCCGCTGACCATCAACAAGGCCCTCGACATGGTCTCCTCCCTGGGCATCCACCCGGAGGTGTCCAAGGAGTGGCTGGAGAACGTCCCGCAGCTGCGCATCCTCGGCGCGGGCGAGCGGCCCCCGCAGCGCGGCGGCGCCCCCTCGCTGACCGTGGAGAAGCCCGGCGACGGCGCGGGCGACCGGCTCGGCGACGGCGGTGCCGAGGGACGGAACGGCGGCGGTGCCGACGGGCAGAAGGCCGGGGAACCGGCGAAGGCCCCGTTCCGCCCGCTGAAGGACGTCTCGCTGACCCGGCGCTGCTTCCGGCAGCCCGACGGCCGCTGGTGGCTGAGGATCGACGTCACCGCCGACCACCTGCGGGGAGCCGAGTGCCCGCTGCCCAGCGGGTTCGCCGCCTACCTCGGGATGGCGCCCGGTGTCGGCCGTACGGTCAGCAGCGCGGTCGGCGAGCTGGCCCTCAACTGGCAGGACAGGCCCGTCCTGGAGTCGCTCGGCACGCTGCTCGCGGACGTGGGCGCCAAGGAGGGCAGCCACCTGTTCCTGACCCTGTCGGACGAGGGGGTCCTGCGCGCCAGGCACCTGCCGGCCGCGGGGGACGAGGTGGAGACGACCGCGCGGGCGTTGCGGCTGGTCGGCTACACCGCGGCGGGCGGAACCCCGGAGCAGGCCGTACGGGTCATCGCCACCCGGGTCGGCATGGGCGGTCCCGCGGCCCTGCCCGACCTCCTCACCCGGTTACGAGAACGCGGGGACCGCGATCTCCTGGCGCTCCTGGCCTGATCCGTGCCCCGCCTCGCCCTCTCCCCCGAGTTCCCGGCCGGACTCGCCGCCCTGGCCCGGCCGGTGCGGCGCGACGTCGTGGTGTCGGCGCGCAGGTTCCTGCAGAACGTGGCGGGCGCACCGCATCCCGAGCGGGTCAGGGGGGCCAGGGACCCCAGGGTGGCGACCCTGAGGCTGGCCGACCGGCACCGGGGCGTCGTGGTCAGGCAGCGGGACGTCTACTGGCTGCTGACCGTGCTCCCGGACGCCGAGGCGTGGGCGTACGCGCAGCGCCACCGGTTCGGCGTCAACACCGCGCTCGGCGTGGTGGAGATGTGGGACGCCGAGGCGCTGGACCGGGTCAGGCCCGCGGTGCGCAGGGCCGCCGAGGCGACCACGTCCCGGCTGTTCTCCGACATCTGCGACAGCGACCTGGCCGAGCTGGGCGTCGACGGCCGGTTCCTGCCGCTGGTGCGGCAGATCACCGACCAGCTCACCCTGGAGGCCCTGGAACCGCTGCTGCCGCCCACGCAGTACGAGCCGCTGGCCGCGCTCGCCCGGGGCGAGTCGATGGCCGGGGCCTGGCGGGAGCTGGAGAACTGCCGCGCGGTCGCCCCCGGCCCCGAGCCGGTCAACCCCGAGGACTTCGGCGCCGCGCTGCTGCGCAGCCCGGACCGGGCCGTCTTCACCCCGCACCCGCGCGAGCTGAACCGGGTGCTGGAGGCGCCCGGCTGGTGCGTGTTCCTCTACCCGCCCCAGCACCGCATGGCCTACCGGGACTCCTACCCGCAGCCGACGCTGGTCACCGGGGGCGCGGGCACCGGCAAGACCCTCGTCGCCCTGCACCGGGCCGCCCACCTGGCCTCCCGCGCCACCGGCCAGGTCCTGCTGGTCACCTTCTCCCAGGGGCTGAGCGCCGACCTCGCGGCCCGGCTGGACGTCCTGATCGAGGACGAGGTGATCCGCAAGCGGGTCGAGGTCGGCAACGTCGACCGGCTGGCCCACCGCATCGTGGCCGAGGCCGAGGGACGGCCGCCCTCGCTGGTCGGCGGCGCCGAGCTGACCGCGCTCTGGGAGGAGACCGCGACCGGTCACAGCCCGGCGTTCCTGCTGCGCGAGTGGGAGCAGGTGGTACTGGCGCAGAACCTGCGGACCCTGGAGGAGTACCTGGAGGCTCCCCGCCCGGGACGCAGCGTCGAGCTGTCGCGGCGGGAGCGGGCCGTCGTGTGGGACGCGGTCGGGCACGTCACCGAGCAGTTGCGGCGGCGCGGCAGGCGGACCCTGCTCCAGCTGGCCTCCGAGGCGTCGACGCTGCTCGGCCGGACGACCGGGGACCTGCTGGAGGAGACCGAGCCGGTTAGGGAGCCGTACCGGCACATCGTGGTGGACGAGGCGCAGGACCTGCACCCGGCGCAGTGGCGGCTGCTGCGGGCGGCGGTGCCGCACGCCCCCGACGACCTGTTCGTCGTGGGCGACCCGCACCAGCGCATCTTCGACACCCGGGTGACGCTCGGAGCCGTCGGCATCGACGCGATCCAGCAGCGCCTGCGGGTGTCGTACCGGCTCCCGCGAGAGATCCTGTCGTGGGGGGTCCGGCTGCGCGGGGGCGGTCCCGCCGACGGGCTCGTCAAGGGTGTGCAGGAGCTTTACGGGTTCCGGGGGGTCCGGTACGGGCCGCGGCCGACGGTCCGCGCCTACGATTCTCCACGGGATGAGCTGACGGGGCTGGTGGCACAGGTGGGACAGTGGGTGGACGAGGGTGTGCCTCCGGAGGAGATAGCGGTGGCCGCCAGGACCTCCGGCCTCGTGCGCGACGCACGGGCCGCCCTGCGTGAACTGGGAGTACGGGTGACGACACTGCACGGCATGAAGGGCCTGGAGTTCCGGCGGGTCGCGGTGATCGGCGTGAGCGACGGGACCGTGCCCGACCCCGCCGCCCTGACCCCCGTCGGCGAGGACCCGGCCGCCAGGGCACACGACCTCCAGCGGGAACGCGGGCTGCTGTACGTGGCCTGCACCCGGGCCAGAGAACTTCTCTACGTATCCCACTCCGGGCGGGCCAGTCCCTTCCTTCCCACCTGATCACATAGTCTCTGAACTGCGGATATATTCCCCTTTGCCGGTTGGACCTCAATGAACCTCAGCCTGAGCGACATCGCGCCACCCCTGCGCTGGACCTCCCCCGGCCAGGTAGCGCCGATCGCCACCGACCCCCGCCTCCCCGAGGCGTGGTGGCAGGCGCTTCCGCTCGACCGGGCCTGTTCCACCATCGGGACCTCCGAGGTCGCCGGACGCCTGACCGACCTCGCCCTGGCCTGCTGGGGCCACCTGATGCTCGGCGACGTCCTTCCGCTGCTCAGGTTCGCCGACCCGGCCGCCAGCGTCCGCACCCCCGAGGGGCTCGGCCGCGAGACCGTGCACAAGCTGTTCACCGGCGTGCTGGAGCGGTTGCTCGAACCGGTCACCGAGGAGAGCGTCGCCAGGATCCGCCCGTCCCGGCCCGACCGTCCGCTGCCCGAGCTGATCGACGAGGTCTTCGCCACCCTGGACGAGCGGCAGCGGGCCATCGCCAGGGACCGGCTGTACGCCTCCCAGCGGGCCACGCTCGACGACCTGGCCCAGCGGTTCTCGGTCACCCGGGAGCGCATCCGGCAGATCGAGCGCGATCTGCGCGACCACGTCGAGGCCTGGCTCGCCAAGGAGGACGCGGCACCGCTGATCGGGCACGTCTCGTGGCTGCGGGGACGGCTGGGCTCGGCCGTGCCCGCCGACGACCTGGCCGCGGCGGTGCCCTGGCACCGCAGTGACCTCGCCACCCTGGGCATCCCCGCCTGGCGGTTCGTCCGCACCCTGCTGTCCGGCTACGAGCAGGTGGACGGCTGGCTGGTCGCCGGGGGCGCCGACGAGCTCAGGGAGAAGACCCGGCAGCTGTTCACCGACGGGCCCCGCCCGCTGGACGAGGCCGTCACGCTGGCCAGCCAGCTCGGCATCCGCGAGGACGTGGCCGAGCGCTGGCTCATCGCGGTCCCGCAGCTGCGGGTTCTGGACGGCCACGTGGTGCCCTGGCCGCGCAGCGTGAACGACAAGGCCGAGGCGGTGCTCGCGGTGGCGGGCGCCCCGCTGAGCCCCGAGGAGATCCAGGAGCGCATCGGCGAGGACTACAGCCTCGTCGGCATCCGCAACCAGCTCACCGCCGACGACCGGTTCCTGCGGGTCGACCGGAACAAGTACGGGCTGACGCGCTGGGGCGGCGAGCAGTACCTGGGCATCCGGGAGATGATCGTCAGGGAGATCGAACGGTCCAACGGCGAGGCCTCGGTCAACACGATCGTCACCAGCCTCACAGGCCGCTACGACGTGAGCGAGAGCTCGGTCCGCGCGTACGCGGGCGGCCCCGGCTTCGAGCGCACACAGCGGGGCTGGATCCGGGTGGCCGGGGCCGAGCAGGCCGAGTACCAGCCGCGCCGCGACGTCTCGGAGACCCGGCGCTGCTTCCGCAGCCGCGACGGGCGCTGGTGGCACCGGGTGGACGTCAACGCCGAGCACCTGCGCGGCTCGGGATCCCCGCTGCCGACCGGTTTCGCCGCCCACCTCGGCATGGCCCCCGGCGGCCAGCTGACCGCCTCCACCCCCTCGGGCGACGTGGTGATCAGCTGGCACAACCAGCCGACCATGGGCTCCATCCGGCCCGTCCTGGTCGCCGCCAACGCCTCCGAGGGCGACCACGTGTTCCTGACGGTCTCCGACGGCGGCGAGCTGCTGACCCGCTACCTGCCGGCCGCATCGCCGACCCTGCCCGCCCTGAACCGGGGACTGCACCTGATCGGCTACACCGCGCCGGTGGCCTCCGAGGCCGAGGGCCTGCGCCTGATCGGCGCCCGCATCGGCCTGCCGGACGGCTGCACCCGCGAGGAGGTCATCACCCGCCTCCGCGACCGCGGCGACCGGGACATCCTCACCTTCCTCGAGGGGTGAAGCCGTGCTCATGGCGTCCGCTCCGCGAACGCGGACCCGGGCGCCACACGGCCATGCCTTCCCTCGTCAGGCGAAATCGCTCGTACCTCACGATCCCGCCCCCTCGGTCCAGGCACGGCCGCGCCCGGGTCGGGGTGCCGCGTAGGCTCGACGCATGTTGCGCCTGTATGACACGCGGAATCGCCGGATCGAGCAGATCGTGCCGGAGGGGAGCCGTTCCCTGCGGATGTACAGCTGCGGCCCGACCGTCTACAGGTCGGCCCATGTCGGCAACCTCCGGTCGTACCTGCTGTCGGATCTGATCAGGCGGGTCAGCGAGCGGCAGCGGGTCCGGGTGGTGGCCTGCCGCAACATCACCGACGTCGGTCACCTGGTGGACGACGCCGAGATCGACTCCTCGGGCGAGGACAAGGTGCTCGCCCAGGCGCGGGCCGAGGGGCGCAGCCCTCTGGAGATCGCGCGGTTCTACGAGGCGTCCTTCCTGGCGGACACGACCGCGCTGAACATCCGCCCGCCCGACCACTCGCCCCGGACGAGCGAGACCATCGACCTGATGGTCGAGATGATCGCCAAGCTGATCGAGAAGGGGCACGCGTACGCGGTGCCCGACGGATCGGTCTTCTTCGACGCGACCTCCTTCCCGACGTACGGGGAGATCTCCGGCAACCGGCTCGACCAGCTGCGGCCCGCGCACCGGATCGAGGGCGTCGACCCGCGCAAGCGGTTCCACGCCGACTGGGCACTGTGGAAGCCCTCGGAGGGGGAGCCGACCTGGGAGACCCCGTGGGGCCGTGGTTTCCCCGGCTGGCACATCGAGTGCTCGGCCATGTCGCTGCGCTACCTGGGCGAGCACATCGACGTGCACACCGGCGGCATCGACCTGCGCTTCCCGCACCACGAGGACGAGCGTGCCCAGTCCGACGCCACCGCCGGGCACGAGGTGGTACGGCACTGGGTGCACGGCGAGCACCTGCTCTTCGACGGGCGCAAGATGTCGAAGTCCACCGGCAACGTGGTCCTGCTCAAGGACGTGGCAGAGGCCGGGCTGGACCCGCTGGCCGTGCGGCTGGCGCTGCTGGAGCACCGTCACCGCCAGCAGATGAACCTCACCTGGGACACCCTGCGGGCCGCCGACAGGACCCTGCGGCGCTGGCGCGGCCTGGTGGCCCAGTGGTCGGAGTCCCCGAGCGGCCCGATGCCCGCCGACCAGGTCTCCCGGATCGAGGCCGCCTTCGACGACGATCTCGACACCCCGCTGGCGCTGCGGCTCCTGCGCGAGCTGGAGCGCGACGGGTCGGTGGCCCCCGGCTCCCGCTTCGAGGCGTTCCTGCACCTCGACCAGATCCTCGCCCTGGACCTGTCCATCGACATCGGCAGGACCAGGAGCCTCCCTGCGGGCGCCGCCGAGCTGCTGGAGCAGCGCTCGCGGGCCCGCGACGCCAGGGACTGGGCCGCCTCCGACCGGCTCCGCGACGAGCTGGCCGCCCTCGGCGTGCGGGTCACCGACACCCCGGAGGGCCAGACCTGGGCCTGACGGCCTGACGGTCCCGGACGACCGTCCCGGGACCGCGAAGACCGGGACCGCGGAGACCGGAAACCCGAAACCGCGGAACCCGGGACCATGGAACCCGGGACCATGGAACCCGGGACCGCGGGCCCGGGACCGCGGGCCCGGGACCGCGGGCCCGGAAAGGGCGTCGCCCCGCCCGGAAGGGGGGAAAGCAGCAGATCACTCGTAATGTCGGTCGCGACCGGTAGCGTCCGGCCCATGAGTGAGAGCACCGTCGCCGTACGACCCGGCACGATCGCGGATCTGGACGAGATCGTCGCCTGCAGTTCGGCGCTGTTCGCCGAGGACGCGGGCACCCGCGATCCCGCCCTGAACGTGAACTGGCCGAAGGAGCACGGCCGGGCCCGTTTCGCCGACGCGCTGGAGGACCCGAGCCGGCTGGTGATGGTCGCCGAGGACGGCGACCGGATCGTCGGCCACCTGACCGGCGCGCTGTCCGAGCCCACCCCGATGCGGCCGGTCACCGTCGCGACCCTGGGCAGCATGTACGTCCAGCCGCCCTACCGGGACCGCGGGATCGGCACCAGGCTCGTGGAGGAGTTCAGGCGGTGGGCCCGCATGCACGGCGCCCGCTACGCCGGGGTGACGGCCTACGCGAGCAACGAGGGCGCCGTCCGCTTCTACCGGAAGAACGGTTTCGCGGTGCAGTCCACGGTCCTGGAGACGGTGCTGTAGGTGGTGCGGGGGCCCGGAACGGCCCTGGAGCGGTCCCGGAACGGTCCCGGGCCGATGCCGGTGCCGTAATGGGACGGGGCGGCGATACGACCGTGATCGATGGGTGTTCAATGACCGGGTGACGAATATCGCGCCCACCGGGACCCAGCACACCATCGCGGCCGACGGCTTCGAGGCCGTCATCACCGAGCTCGGGGCCGGCCTCAGGAGCCTCACCCAGGACGGCAGGCCGCTCGTCGTCGACTTCCCCGCCGACCGGCCCCCGGTCGGCGGGGCGGGGCTGCCCCTGATCCCCTGGCCGAACAGGATCGAGGACGGCCGCTACACCTTCGACGGCGAGGAGCGGCAGCTCGCGCTGAGCGAGCCCAAGACGGGCAACGCGATCCACGGCTTCTCCCGGACGTTCCCCTGGCGGGTCCTGTCCCGTGACGAGTCCTCGATCCGGATGGGGCTGCGGCTGTTCCCCCAGCTCGGCTACCCGCACATCCTGGACCTCTCCATCCGGTACGCGCTGAGCGCCACCGGGCTGGAGGTGGAGATCGAGGCGGAGAACGTCGGTGCCACCGACGCGCCGTACGGCTTCGGAGCCCACCCCTACCTGACCCTCGGTGCCCCGGGCACCTCCGTCCCCCTCGACGAGGCCGTGCTGGAGCTGCCCGCCGCCCAGTGGATCGCGGTGAACGAGCGGAAGATCCCCACCGGCCGCAAGGACGTCAAGGGGACCGAGTACGACTTCCGGACCGCCCGCCCGATCGGCGGGACCGAGCTCGACACCGCGTTCACCGACCTGGAGCGCGGCGACGACGGGCTGGTGCGGGTCAGGCTGACCTCCGGCGACGGAACCGACGGGACCGGCGGGGTCCAGCTCTGGGCGGGCGAGGGGATCGAGTGGCTCCAGCTCTACACCGGTGACACCCTGCCCGAGGAGCACCGCAGGCAGGGGCTGGCGGTGGAGCCGATGAGCTGCCCGCCGAACGCCTTCGCCACCGGTGAGGACGTCGTCCGGCTGGCCCCCGGCGGCCGTGCCGTGCACCGCTGGGGGATCGGCCCGGCCTGACGGCCGCCGCGAGAACCCCGCGCGGCGCCCTCCTGGGCGCTCCTGGCCGGGTCCGGCCCGAGGGCCTCGATCCCCGTGGCCCGGCCCGGCCAGGGCGACGGTGTGGCGGACGGCGCCGTCGGCCACGACGCCGGACCGGCCGTTCGAGACGGCCGGGGTGTCGACCAGGCCGGCGGCCGAACGTCTCATGCCCGCATCTTCGTCAATGATCATCATGCCGGGACGGCGGGGGTGGTGCCACACTTGCGGGACCATGCCGTCTAGGAGGTTTTCGTGAGGTTCCGCCCATATGCCCGGCTCCCCCGCGCGCTCAGGTGGCCCGCGCGGGTGCTCACCGTTCTGCTGGTGCTGGGCCTGGCGCTCGCCGGTGCCGGGGTGTGGGGCGTGCGGGCCTCGTTCCCGCAGCTCGGTGGTGAGCTCACCGTGGACGGCCTCACCGCCAAGGTCACCGTGTACCGCGACGGGACCGGCATCCCGCACATCTACGCCGACTCCCCCGACGACCTGTTCACGGCCCAGGGGTACGTGCACGCGCAGGACCGTTTCTTCGAGATGGACTTCCGCCGTCACGTGACCGCCGGCCGGCTGTCGGAGATGTTCGGCGCGGCGACGCTGACCGAGGACAGGGTCATCCGGACCATGGGCTGGCGTCGGGTGGCCGAGAAGGAGCTGCCCCTGCTCGACGAGCGGACCAGGCGCTACCTGAACGCCTACGCGGCCGGGGTGAACGCCTGGATGCGGCAGAGCGGCGGCTTCGCCGACCGGAGCCTGGAGTACGTGCTGCTGCGGGCGACCAGCCCGGACTACCGCCCCGAGCCGTGGACCCCGGTCGACTCGCTGGCCTGGCTCAAGGCCATGGCCTGGGACCTGCGTTCCAACATGAGCAGCGAGATCGGCCGCGCGCTCGCGGCGAGCAGGCTGCCGCGCGGGCGGGTGGAACAGCTCTGGCCCGACTACCCGTACGGCACCAACCCGCCGATCGTCACCCGGGGCTCGCTCGGCGGGCGCGGGTTCGACCAGAACGCCGAGCCCGGGGCCAGGACCACCGAGCCGCCCCGGCGGCCGGGCGAGCGGGCCCCGGAACCGACCCAGGGCCCGGCCGAGCGGGCCCCCGAACCGACCCTGCGGCCGGACGCGCCACCGGACGGCCGGGTCGCGGGCGCCAGGACCCCCGTCGGAACCCCTGCCGGGACCTCCGGGACCCCCGTCGGGACCCCCGGGACCTCCTCCGGGGCTCCCGTCAGGACGACGGACGAACCGGCGGACGACCCTGCGGACGGGCCTGCGGACGAGCCTGCGGACGGGCGGGCACCGGACGTGACGGAGGCCGGGGCGCTGGCCCGGGCGGCCGCGGCCGTGCGCGCGGTGCCGAGCCTGATGGGCGACCCTTCGGGCGGCTCCGGCATCGGCTCCAACTCCTGGGTGGTCGGCGGTGGGCACACCAGGTCCGGCAAGCCGCTGCTGGCCAACGACCCCCACCTGTCGGCGGGGATGCCCTCGGTCTGGTACCAGGCCGGGCTGCACTGCCGGATCAAGAACGCCGAGTGCCCGTTCGACGTCACCGGATTCACCTTCTCCGGCGTGCCGGGGGTGATCATCGGCCACAACGACAGGGTCGCCTGGGGCTTCACCAACCTCGGCCCCGACGTGGCCGACCTCTACCTGGAGCGGACCAGGGAGGACTCCTACCTGTTCATGGGCGACTGGAAGCCGATGGCCACCAGGGTCGAGACGATCAAGGTGGCGGGTGGCGCCGACATCCGGCTCACGGTGCGCGACACCATGCACGGGCCGATCATCTCCGACGTCATGAAGGACGCCGAGGGCACGCTGCCCGGCATGGGCACGGTCCTCGGGCAGGAGGCCGACGCGGTCGCGCTCCAGTGGACCGCCCTGGAACCGGGCAGGACCGCCGACTCGATCTTCGCGTTGAACACCGCGCAGGACTGGCAGCAGTTCAGGAGGGCGGCGAGCGGGTTCGAGGTGCCCGCGCAGAACCTGGTCTACGCCGACACCGCGGGCAACATCGGCTACCAGGCCCCCGGCCGCATCCCGGTACGGACCCGCGGCGACGGCACCTGGCCGGTTCCGGGCTGGACCGGCGAGTACGCCTGGCGGTCGACGATCCCCTTCGCCGAGCTGCCCAGCGTCTACAACCCGCCGGAGGGCTACATCGTCACCGCGAACAACGCGGTCGCCGACCCGGACCGCTACCCGCACCTCCTCACCAGGGACTGGGCCTACGGGTACCGCTCCCGGCGCATCCTGGACCGCCTGGGCCGGGCGGTGAAGGAGGGCAAGGTGGACGTCGCGGCGATGAGCGCGCTGCAGCAGGACGACCACAACGGCTTCGCCCGCTTCCTGGTGCCCAGGCTGACGGCCGTCGAGGTGGCCGGGCCCGCCCGGGACGCCCTCGCGCTGCTGCGCGGGTGGGACCACTCGCAGGGCGCGGGCTCGGCACCGGCCATGTACTTCAACGCCGTCTGGCGCCACCTGCTCATCGAGACCTTCAACGACGACCTGCCCGAGGGCGCCCGGCCCGACGGCGGCGACCGCTGGTTCGAGGTCGTACGGGCCATGCTGGAGCGGCCGGACGACGCGTTCTGGGACGACCGGGCCACCCCGCGCGCCGAGACCCGCGACGACATGCTGCGCCGGGCGATGGCCGCGGCCTACGACGAGCTGACCGCCGAGCTCGGCCCGGACCCCGGGGACTGGCGCTGGGGCGACCTGCACTCGCTGGAACTCGTCCACCAGACCTTCGGCACCTCGGGGATCGGCCCGATCGAGTGGCTCTTCAACCGCGGGCCGTTCCCGGTGGCCGGCGGTGACGACGCGGTCAACGCCGCAGGCTGGGACGTGCAGGAGGACTACACGGTGGGCTGGCTGCCGTCCATGCGGATGGTCGTGGACCTGGCGGACCTGGACGGGTCCCGCTGGATCAACCTGACCGGCGCCTCCGGGCACGCCTTCCACGACAACTACTGGGACCAGGCCCCGCTGTGGGCGGACGGACGGACCGTCCCGATGCTCTCCCGCGCGGAGTCGATCAAGAAGGCGGCCGTCCACACGCTGGTCCTCACCCCCTGAGGGCGGGCCCGGGCACCCGCCGGGGGTGCCCGGGCGCCGCGGCTCAGGGGGTCAGCACGCGGGACTCGCCGATCGCCAGGTCCCACAGGTCGGCGCGGTCCCGCCCGGCCGCCTCCCAGGCCGCGCGGGCCTCCAGCACCGGCGCCAGCAGCGGCTCGCCGGACAGCACGAACGTCCCCCCAGTGCATGGTCGCCATCCGGCGCGCGCCCACGTCCGCGCACGCCCGTACGGCCTGCTCGGGGTCGACGTGCGCGGCCTTCATGAACCAGCGGGGCTCGAACGCGCCCACCGGCATCAGGGCCAGGTCGATGCCGTCCGGGTAGCGGGCCCCGATCTGGGCGAAGCGCTCGCCGTAGGCGGTGTCCCCGGCGAAGTAGATCGTCCGGTCGTCGCAGGCGATCACCCAGCCGCCCCAGAGCGTCCGGCAGGTGTCCCAGACCGACCGGCGGCTCCAGTGGTGGGACGGGACGAAGTCGAACCGGACGCCGCCGATCCGGGCGCTCTCCCACCAGTCGAGCTCGGTGACGTCGCGGAACCCGCGCCTGGTGAACCAGGACCGCAGCCCGGCCGGGACCAGGACGGGCGTGTCGCGCGGCAGCCGCCGTACGGTCGGCGCGTCCAGGTGGTCGTAGTGGTTGTGGCTGATCACCACGGCGTCGATCCGGGGCAGGTCCGCCCAGGCGACGCCGGGCGGGGTGAGGCGGGGGCGGACGCCCGGGATCTTCCTCGCCCACACCGGGTCGGTCAGGACGGTCAGCCCGCCGATCTGCACCACGTACGTCGCGTGTCCCACCCAGGTGACGACCGCGTCGGTCCCGGCCGGGCGGGGAAGCCCGTCCCGGTGGACCGGGATGAGGTCGGCGTCCCCGACGCCGGGCCGGAGCGTGCCGTGCCAGGCGACCGCCAGCAGTTCCCGGAACGTGGGGATCGGCGAGGTCAGCCGGTCCTTGAAGCCACCCGGCCAGGTCCGCTGCGGCGCGGGCGACCGGGCCGGCCGCAGCGGGGGCGCCGGGCGGGTGCGTGCCGTCCCCGCGGCGAACCGGGCCGACCAGCCGGAACGCCGGCGCGGCACGACAGGGGGGACGGGCTCCTCGGCGACGTGTGAGGCGGTCTCGGGGTGGGATGTCGGCGACATGGGCGGCCCCCTTCGGTCATCGTCGGCTCACCCCCTGTTGATCCCCTCACACGGGGATTCATTCCTTTTGCGGGGATCCGCTCTGAACACCCCGGGACCACCAGGGCGATCTGCGGGCGTAGTTGCCGTCCTCCAGGTTCGCCAGCCGCTCGAAGACGTTCCAGGACGCCTGGTTCCCGCAGATCAGGATGGAGGCCACCACCGCGAGGAGGTAGAGCGGGAGCATCGGCAGGCCCACGCAGAGCATGTACTGGGAGGCGTGCCGGTCCTCGTGCCGCAGCAGGGCCTCGGTGAGGTACCCCTCCTCGTGCCGGGTCAGCACCACGTTCCCCACGGTGAAGGCCGAGGCGATCGGGAACCGGAAGCGATAGCCGTACGCGAGGATCAGCCCGTCCGGTCCCGGGGCCGGCCGGGCGCGGCCGAGGCGCGCCACCAGCAGCCCCGTGGGCGTCGACAGGTTGATGTAGTTGAGTGTTCGCCGTACCCGGTGGAACCGTCGCATATCGGGATTGTGCGCCATCCGGATGTCCCGCGGTAGCGCCGTCGCGCCACGGAGCCCTTCCCCGGCCCAGGAGACGGCTCAGGAGACGGCGGGAGCGCCCGGCGGGGCGGGTGCGGGCGGCGCAGGGGGCGGCAGGGGCGGGGCGGAGGGGTCGGGCGGGGTGGACGCGCCGGGGGCGGCGGACGGGCGGGGCCCGTACCCGTGCTGGGTGAGCAGCCAGGATCCGCCCCCGGCCGACGGCGCCAGCAGCACCCCGGCCGCGATCGCGATCAGGCCGCCGTAGAGGTAGACGTAGCCAGCCACGTCGTCGGCGATGACCAGGTCGCCCTCGGGCCGTCCGGCGGCCCAGATCACGGTGATCAGCGTCCAGCCCGCCGCGAACGCCAGGGACACCGACTTGCCGCGCGCCATCCGGCCCGCCCCGTAGGAGATCGCGAACAGCAGGACGACGCAGCCGAGGGCGGAGACGGGGACGGCCCCGACCGACCAGGAGTGCTGGAAACCGCAGAGCAGGCCCACCAGGAACCCGAGTACGGCGAGCACCGCGCAGGCCGCCACGGTGACGACCGTCTCCGAGGGGCTGCGCACCACCGGCACCTGCTCCATCACAAGCACCGAGGCTAGTGGATACCGGCGAAGAGGTCGTCCTCGCGGTCGTACGGCTCGCCGAGCCCTCCCGTCTCGACGGGCGCTCCGGCTCCCGGGGGGCCCGGCACGCCTGAGGCCAGGACGAAGTGCTCGATCCCCAGCACCTCCTGGCCGACGGCGTTGGACAGGGCGTACCAGGGCGGGACCACGCTGATCTGGGTGGCGTGCGCCCGCATCGCGTCGATCTTCCGGCCGAGGTGGGCGCGGGCGTCGATCTCGGTGGTCACCTCCTCGTCCGCGCAGCCGAACGGCAGGTCCTCGACCGGCTCGGCCAGGAAGGGCGTGTCGCTGTCGCGCAGGGCCTCCGCGCTCCTGCACAGCACCGACCGGGGAACGGCGGTGTGGTAAAACTTGGCGACCCGCCACGGCCCCGTCCCGCCGGGTGCCGCGACCTCCCCGGGTGCCGCGCCACCGCCGGAGACGGGATTCTCCCCGGAGGCGGGTGGCTCATCAGAGGCGAGGGCCGGAACCAACGCCGGGACGAACGCCGGGTCTGCGGCCAGCTCGACGGCGCGCCGGGAGACGCGGTGGGCCTGGATGTGGTCGGGGTGGCCGTAGAAGCCGTTCTCGTCGTAGGTGACCAGGACCTGCGGCCGGACCTCGCGGATGATCGCGGCCAGCTCGCCCGCGGCCTCGTCCAGGTCGGCCCGCCAGAAGGCGTTCGCCCGGTCGTTGGAGGCGACGCCCATCATGCCGGAGTCGCGCCAGCGGCCCGCCCCGCCCAGGAACCTGTGGTCGGTGACGCCGAGCGCCGCGCAGGCCGCGGCGAGCTCCCCCACCCGGTACGGGCCCAGGGCGTCGTCCCGGTCGGCGGCCAGGTGGGCCAGCTCCGCGGGGATGACCTCCCCCTCCTCGCCGAGGGTGCAGGTCACCAGCGTGACGTGCACCCCCTCGGCGGCGTACCTGGCCATGGTCGCCCCGGTGCCGATGGTCTCGTCGTCCGGGTGGGCGTGCACGAGCATCAGGCGCCGATCCGTCAGCCGCTCCGTCATGGGTCGAGGGTACCGACGCCGATTTCACCCGACATATCGGGATCCGGTCGGTGCCGTCGCCGCGGGAGCACGAGCCGGGCGGGACGGAGCTGGCAAGATGGCTCGTATGAGTGAGACCTTCCCTCGCCTGCACGCCAGGACCCGCCGCTTCACCCTCGGGGCGCCCCGGGGGTTCACGATCGCCCCGGGCGGCGACCGCGTCGTCTTCCTGCGGACCCGGGGCGGTTCCGACCCCGTGACCTGCCTGTGGGAGTACGACGTGCTCAGCGGGGAGGAGCGGCTCGTCGTCGACCCGCGCGACCTGGCCGGGGACGACGAGGACCTGCCGCCCGAGGAGCGGGCGCGCCGCGAGCGGAGCAGGGAGCAGGCCGGGGGCATCGTCGGGTACGGCACCGACGCCGCGGTCACCGTCGCGGCGTTCGCGCTCGCCGGCGGCCTGTACGTGGCGGACCTCGCGAGCGGGCGCGTACGCCACCTGGAGACCTCCGGGCCGGTGATCGACCCGCGCGTCTCCCCCACCGGCGCCCACGTCGGCTACGTCACCGGCGGCGCGTTCCACATCCAGGACCTGCGGGACGGGGTCGACCACGCGCTGGCCCGTCCCGAGACGCCGGAGGTCACCTACGGCCTGGCCGAGTTCGTGGCCGCCGAGGAGCTGGACCGGATGCGGGGGTACTGGTGGTCGCCCTCCGGTGACGCCGTGCTGGTCGAGCGGGCCGACGAGTCCCCGGTGCAGCGGTGGTACATCGCCGACCCGGCCAACCCGGCACGCCCGGCCGTCGAGCAGCGCTACCCCTCGGCCGGGACGGCCAACGCCACGGTCGAGCTGTTCGTGCTCACCCTGACCGGGGCCCGCGTCCCCGTGCCCTTCGACGACGAGTACCTGGTCAACGCCGTCTGGGACGCCCACGGCCTGTGGATCGTCACCATGACCCGCGACCAGCGGACGATGCGGCTGCTCGCCGTCGACCCGGCCACCGGCACCTCCACCGTGGTGCGCGAGGACACCGACCCCGCCTGGGTCGACGTGGTCACCGGCGTCCCGGGCCACCTGTCCGACGGCCGCCTGGTCTGGGCCGCCCACTCCGAGGGCGGTCACCGCCTGATCGTCGGCGACGAGCCGGTCACGCCGCCCACCCTTCAGGTCCGCGAGATCCTCGACGTCGACGGCGAGACCGTGCTCTTCCGGGCCAGCGGCGAGCCCACCGAGATCGCCGTGTGGGCCTACCGCAACGGCCGGATCACGCTCGTCAGCCCGGCCGAGAGCGGCGTCTACAGCGGTCACACCGCGGGCGGCACCCTGGTGCTCACCGGCCAGACCCTGACCGGCGAGGGCTCGGCCACCCGCGTCCTGCACAACGGCACGCCCCGCGGCCACATCGCCTCGCACGCCGACCGTCCCGGCCTGGACCTGCGGGTCTCCCTGATCAGGACGGGCGAGCGCGAGCTGTCCACCGCCGTGCTCCTGCCCGCCGGCCACGTGCCCGGCTCGGCCCGGCTCCCGGTCCTGATGGACCCGTACGGCGGCCCGCACGCCCAGCGCGTGCTGGCCGCGTCCGGAGCGCACCTGACCAGCCAGTGGTTCGCCGACCAGGGGTTCGCGGTGGTCGTGGCGGACGGCCGCGGCACCCCGGGCCGGGGCCCGGAGTTCGAGCGGGCCGTCCTGCACGACCTGGCCGGGCCGGTGCTGGAGGACCAGATCGACGCCCTGCACGGCGCCGCCGCGCGGTTCCCCGACGACCTGGACCTGTCGCGGGTCGGCATCCGGGGCTGGTCCTTCGGCGGCTACCTGGCCGCGCTGGCCGTGCTCCGCCGCCCCGACGTGTTCCACGCGGCCGTCGCCGGGGCCCCGGTGACCGACTGGCGGCTGTACGACACCTGCTACACCGAGCGCTACCTGGGCCACCCGGACGAGGGGCACTACGACTCCTCGTCGCTGTTCGGCGACGCCGAGAAGCTGGACCGCCCGCTGCTGCTGATCCACGGCCTGGCCGACGACAACGTGGTCGCCGCGCACACCCTGCGGCTCTCCTCCGCCCTGCTGGCGGCGGGCCGCCCGCACACCGTGCTGCCGCTCTCGGGCGTCACCCACATGACCCCCCAGGAGGTCGTGGCCGAGAACCTGCTGCTGCTCCAGGTCGACTTCCTGAAGAAGGCGCTCGGCTAGAGCACCCCGCGGGCACCCGGGCGTCCGGGTGTCCGCGGCGCCGGGGTCAGCCCCGGGTCTCGGGACGGTCGATGACGCGCAGCCAGGTCCCGTCCGCCTGCCGCCGCGCGACCTGGACCCGGCCGCCGGTGCCGTCGGACGGCCGCGTCGAGGTGAGGGCGAGGTCGCCGTTGCGGACGGTCGGCAGCGGCTCCTCCACCTCGAAGGCCGGCACGTGCCGGAGCATCTGCTCGTACACCGCGCGGATCGCCTCGTGGCCGGCGGTCCGCGACCCGGGCGGGTAGGCGACCACGGCGTCGGGTTCGTACAGCGCGACGAGTCCCTCGACGTCGCCGGCGTCGGCCCGCTCTGCGAACAGCCGGGCCAGGTCCTCGGGCTCGGCGGCGGCGCCGACCTGGCCACGCTGCTGGCCGGGTTCCACCGGGACCATCCCGCGGTGGAGATCACCCTCACCGAGGACGACTCCGAACGGCTCGTCGAGGCGCTGCGCGGCGGCCGGCTGGACGCGGCGATCATCGCGTTCGGCGGCACCCCGCCGGAGGGCCTCGGACTCCGCGTCCTCACCGAGGAGCCGATCGTCGCGGCCGTCGGCCACGACGACGAGCTGGCGCGGAGGACGGAGATCGCGCTGGACGACCTGCGCGACCGGGTGCTGATCAGCCTCCCCCGGGGCACCGGCATCAGGGCGATCCTGGACGACGCCTGCGCGGCCGCGGGCTTCTCCCCGCGGATCGCCTTCGAGGCCGGCAGCCCGGAGATGCTGGCGGAGCTGGCCGCGCGGGGGCTGGGCGTCGCGATCGTGCCCGCGTCCACCGTCGCGGAGCGGCGGGACCTGAACGCGCTGACGATCCACCCGCCCGGCCGTCCCGCCCTCCCCGGCACTCCCGGCCGGCCCGGCACCTCCGGCCGGCCCGGCACCTCCGGCCGGCCCGGTCACCCCGACGGGCCTGATCTCTCCGGCGGGGCCGGCCTCCCCGACGTAATGGCCCTCTCCGAGCGGCCCGGTCTGCGCGGCAGCCTGGCCTTCGCCTGGCGGGGCGAGGGGCCGATGAGCCCCGCCGCCCGGACCCTGGTGGAGCGGGCACGACGTCTCCTCGGCCCCTGACGCGGCCCCCCTCGCCCCGGTCTCCAGCCCCGGCCTGCCGGACGGACCCGGGGCGCCCGCCCGGTGTCCGTCCGGCGCCTGCTGAAAGCCCGCCCGGTGCCCGCTCAGTGACCGCTCAGTGCCCGCTCAGTGCCCGCTCAGCGCCCGCTCAGTGCCCGGTCAGTGCCCAGTCAGTATCCCTCGGCACCTGCTCAGTGCCCGCTCGGCGCCCGCTCGGTGTCCGTCCTGTTGCCCGAGGGCCCGAACGCACCCTCGGCCGGGGTGCCGTGCCAGCTTCCCCACAGGGCCGCGTACGAGCCGCCCGCCGCCACCAGCTCGTCGTGGGAGCCCAGCTCGCTGATCCGGCCGTCCTCCACCACCGCGACCCGGTCGGCGTCGTGGGCGGTGTAGAGGCGGTGGGCGATCGCGATCACCGTACGCCCCTCCAGCACCGCGGCCAGCGAGCGTTCCAGGTGACGGGCGGCGCGGGGGTCGATCAGCGAGGTGGCCTCGTCCAGGACCAGGGTGTGCGGGTCGGCCAGCACCAGCCGGGCCAGGGCGAGCTGCTGGGCCTGGGCGGGCGGGACGGACTCGCCGCCGGAGCCCACGATCGTGTCGAGCCCCTCGGGCAGGGTCTCGACCCACTCCCAGGCCTCGACCGCCTCCAGGGCCTCGCGGACCCGCGTGTCGTCGGCCTCCGGGCGGGCGATCAGCACGTTGTCGCGGACGGTGCCCCGGAAGATGTGGTGCTCCTGGGTCACCAGGGCGACGTGGCCGCGCAGGTCCTCCAGGGGGAGCTCGACCAGCGGGACGCCGCCGACCGTGACCGAGCCGGTGCGGGGGCCGTGGACGCCCGCGAGCAGGCGGCCCAGCGTGGACTTGCCCGCCCCGGACGGGCCGACCATGGCCAGCCGCTCGCCCGGCTCGACCACCAGGTCGACGTCGTGCAGCACGTCGTGGCCCTCGCGGTAGGCGTAGCGGACGCCGTCGGCCTCCAGCCGGCTGCCCTCGGGCCTGGCCGAGCCTGGCTCGCGGTCGTCGGGCACCTCGGAGACGCCCAGCAGGCGGGCCATGGAGGCACCGCCCACCTGGAGCTCGTCGATCCACATGAGCAGCCGGTCGAGCGGGTCGATGAGCTGCTGGACGTAGAGGGTGGCCGTGGTGACCTGCTCCAGCGAGGCCCAGCCCCGGATGTAGAACAGGCCGCCGACGACGAGCGTCGCCACGACCGGGATCACGTAGCCGAGCTCGACGGCGGGGAACCAGACCGTGCGCAGCCTCATCGTGTAGCGCTCGGCCGCCCAGGAGCGGGCGATGTCGGTGTCGGTGCGCCGGTGCCGGCGCTCCTGCAGGCCCAGCGCCTCCACGGCGCGGGCGCCGGTGACGGTCTCGGCCAGCCCGTCGGTCATGTCGGCGTACGCCGCGCTCTCGCGCAGGTACCCGTCCCTGGCGCGCTTGAGGTACCAGCGGGTGGAGATCCACAGCAGGGGGACGGCGAGCAGCGAGGGCAGCAGGAGCAGCGGCCCGACGACGACCAGGGCGCCGATGGTGATCACGCAGGTGACCAGCGCGATCAGCGTCTCGGGCACGGCGTGCCGTACGGTGCGCGAGAGCGCGTCGACGTCGCGCGAGGTCCGCGAGATCAGGTCGCCGGACCCGGCGCGCTCGACCGTGGAGAGCGGCAGGCCGAGCACCCGGTCGACGAACTCCTCGCGCAGCTCGGCGAGGACCTTCTCGCCGAGCCGGGAGGAGGCGTACACCGCGAACCTGATCAGCACCGCCTGGGCGATCAGGAAGGCGCCGATGCCCAGTGAGACCGCGGTGACGTCGACGCCGGCGCCGCTGTGGAGCCCCTGCACGAGGCCGCCGAGCAGCCACGGCACCGCCAGCCCCGCGACCGCGGCCAGGCCGTGCAGGGCCAGCGCGCCGAGCAGCTCGCGCGGGTACTTCAGGGCGAGCCTGCGGGCGTAGGCCCGCACCTGCGCGCGGTCGGCGACGGGCAGGACCTGCCTGCTCATGGTGTCTCTCCCCGGGTGACGACGGCGGTGTATCCGGGGTGGGCGGCCAGCAGGTCCCGGTGTGAGCCCTGGGCGCGCACGACGCCGCCCTCGACGTAGACGACGTGGTCGGCGCGGTCCAGCACCAGCGGGCTGGTCGTGCAGACCAGGGTGGTCCGGCCGGCGCGGGCCTTGGCCAGCCGGTCGGCGATGCGCGCCTCGCTGTGGGCGTCGACCGCGCTGGTGGGTTCGACGAGGACGAGCACCTCGGGATCGAGGGTGAGCGCCCTGGCGAGCCTGAGCCGCTGCCGCTGGCCGCCGGAGAACTCCCGGCCCGCCTCGGCGACGCGCCCCTCCAGGCCGCCGGGCAGCGCATCGACGATGTCGGTGGCGCACGCCGCCCACAGGGCCTGGGAGATCTCCTCGGCCGAGGCGGTGCCGGTGACGTCCAACTCGTCCCGCAGCACGCCGGCGAAGAGCAGGGCGTCGTTGTCGGCGACCAGGATCCGGCGCCGCACCTCCGAGACGGGCAGGCCGTCCAGGGACACGTCGCCGAAGTCGACGTCGCCGTCGTCGTAGCGGCCGAGGCGGTCGGCGATGGCCGCGGCCTCCTCGGGGACGGCCGCGGCCAGGGCGGTGAGCATGCCTGGGCGTACGGCGACCCCGGAGGCCACGTCGCGCAGCAGGCCGCCCTCGGACCGGCCGGTGCCGCCCTCGATCGCGGGCCGCAGCGAGAGGATCCGCACCACCCTGCGGGCCGCGACATGGCCCTTGGTCAGCTTGTCGGCGGTCTCGGTGAGGGTGCGCATGGGACCGATCAGGAAGGTGGCGTAGCCGTAGAAGGCGACGAGCTGGCCGACGCTGATCTCGCCGCGCTGCGCGAAGGACGCGCCGAGCCAGGTCACCCCGGCGATCAGCAGGCCGGGCAGCAGGACCTGGGCCCCCTCCAGGACCGACTCCACCGCAGCCACCCGCACGCCGGCGTGGCGCACCCGCTGGGACTCGGTGCCGTAGCGGTCGGCGAAGACCCGCTCGCCGCCGATGCCGCGCAGCACCCGCAGGCCCGCGACGATGTCGGCGGCGCGGGTGGACAGGTCGCCCTGCAGGTCGCGGTGGGCGTTCTGGCGCCGATGCAGCGGCTTGAGCAGGGGGGCGACCGCGGCGGCCATCAGGGGCAGGCCGATCAGGACCGTCAGGCCGAGCGTCGGCGAGGTCCTGATCAGGATCACGGTCACCGCGGCGATGGCGACGACCGCGCCGACGCCGCGGAGCAGGATGTCCATCGCGTTGCCGATGTGGGCGATGTCGGAGTTGCCGACGCTGACCACCTCGCCGGTGGACATCCGCCGGGGCAGGGTCGCGCCCAGCCGGGTGGCCTGCCTGACGGTGACCTGGACGGTCCGGTAGGCGGCGCTCAGCCAGTTCAGGACGGCCATCCGGTGACGCAGGACGCCGGTGACGGCCTGCGCGACGCCGAGCGCCAGCACGACCCCGCCCCAGGTGAGCAGGCCGGGCAGGTCCTCGGCCCGGAGGGCGTCGATGCCGTTGCCCACGGCGGCCGGGACGAGCGCCATGGTGAGCCACCACAGGGTCGCGTAGAGGGTGCCCAGCAGCAGCGACCTTCTCTGGGTACGGGCGATCCACCGCAGGTAACCGATCGGGCTGCGGGCGTCGGGAACGCCGGGATCGGCGACGGGTAGGGAGCGCATGGCCCTGCCAGCCTGACAAAGTCGGCCCTCGTCAGGCAAACCATTTACTGACAGCGAGCGCGTCAATCACGGTTGACATCGAGGCGATGTCAACTTACATTGACACCATGAGCGATACGGCACAGCTGGCCTCCGACGCCGGCAGCCGCGATCCGGCCGTGGGCCTGAGGGCCGTGCGGGCGCTGCGGACACTGGTCGACCGGCTGGAGGCACTCCAGGTGGAGAACGCGCGGGAACAGGGCTGGTCCTGGCAGGAGATCGCCCACTGCCTGGAGGTCACCAGGCAGGCGGTCCACAAGAAGTACGCGGGTGGCCGAGGGCTGCTGAGAAGGGACAGATGACCATGTTCGAGAGATTCCACCACGAGGCCCGTCAGGCGGTGATCCTCGCGCAGGAGAACGCGCGCCGCCTGCGGCACCAGATCATCGGCACCGAGCACCTCCTGCTCGGGCTGCTCGGCCGGCCGGGCAGCCTGTCGGCCCGGGTGCTGGGCCGTCACGGCCTCGACCACGACGCGGCCTTCCGTGCCGTCGCCCGCCTGTCCCCGCGCAGGCCGGGCGCGGCCCTGGACGCCGAGGCGCTGGAGACGATCGGCATCGACCTGGCGGCCATCAGGGAGAAGGTCGAGGCCGCCTTCGGTCCCGGTGCCCTGGACCGCGAGCCCGCCCCCCGGCGCGGCCGGCTGCTCGGCGGGTCGCACATCCCCTTCAGCCCCCGCGCCAAGAAGACCCTGGAGCTGTCGCTGCGCGAGGCCGTGAACCTCAAGCACAACTACATCGGCGACGGCCACATCCTGCTCGGCATCCTGCGCGAGGGCGAGGGCCTGGCCGCCCGCGTCCTGAAGGACGCGGGCGTGGACGCCGCGGCCCTGCGGCGGGAGGTCGTCACCGAGCTGGGCTGAGACCCCGTCGGCCCTACCGGCCCTACCGGCCCTGTCGTGCCCCGGCCGCCCGGAGGAGCCGTCGGAGGGACCGGCCGGGGCCGGGCGGGCGTGACGGGCCTACCGGGAGGCCCGCAGGTAGTCGTGGTTCATCTGGGCGATGGTGTCCAGCGGGATGCCCTTGGGGCAGACGGCGGTGCACTCCCCGGTGTTGGTGCAGCCGCCGAAGCCCTCGGCGTCCATCTGCTCGACCATGGCCCTGGCGCGGGAGTCGCGCTCGGGCTGGCCCTGCGGCAGCAGGCTCAGGTGGGTGATCTTCGCGGCGGTGAAGAGCGAGGCCGAGCCGTTCGGGCAGGCCGCGACGCAGGCGCCGCAGGAGATGCAGGTGGCGGCGTCGAACGCCGCGTCGGCGTCGTCCTTCCTGACCGGGACGCTGTGCGCGTCCGGGGCCGATCCGGCCGGGACGGAGATGAAGCCGCCCGCCTGGATGATCCGGTCGAACGCCGAGCGGTCCACGACCAGGTCCTTCACCACCGGGAAGGGCGCGGCGCGCCACGGCTCGATGGTGACGACGGCCTCGTCCTCGAAGTGCCGCATGTGCAGCTGGCAGGTGGTGGTGGCCACCTGCTCTCCGTGCGCGACGCCGTTGATGACCATCCCGCACATGCCGCAGATGCCCTCGCGGCAGTCGTGGTCGAAGGCGATCGGGTCGTCGCCCTCCAGGATGAGCCGCTCGTTGAGGACGTCGAGCATCTCCAGGAAGGACATGTCCGGGGACACGTCCTGGACCCGGTAGGTGACCATCCGCCCGGTGTCGTCGGGGTTCTTCTGCCGCCAGACCTTCAGGGTGAGGTTCACTTGTAGCTCCGCTGGCTCATCGTGACGTACTCGTAGTCGAGATCTTCCTTGTGCAGGACCGGGCCGTTCTCGGAGTGCTCCCAGGCGGCGACGTAGGCGAAGTGCTCGTCGTCGCGCAGGGCCTCGCCGTCGGCGTCCTGCGACTCCGCACGGAAGTGGCCGCCGCACGACTCGGTGCGGTGCAGCGCGTCGACGCACATCAGCTCGGCCAGGTCGAAGAAGTCGGCCACCCGGCCGGCCCGCTCCAGCGCCTGGTTGAGCTCGCCCGCCTCGCCGGAGACCTTGACGTTCCTCCAGAACTCCTCGCGCAGCTCGGGGATGCGCTCCAGGGCCTTGCGCAGCGACTCCTCGGTGCGCTCCATGCCGCAGTAGTCCCACATGAGCTTGCCGAGCTCGCGGTGGTAGGAGTCGGCGGTACGGTCGCCGTCGTTGGTCAGCAGGGCGTCGATCCGCCGGCGCACCCCGATCTCGGCCTCGGCCACGGCCTCCTCGTCGACCTCCCCGTACGGGCCGTTCGCCAGGTAGTCGCCGATCGTGGTCGGCAGCACGAAGTAGCCGTCGGCCAGGCCCTGCATCAGCGCGGACGCGCCGAGGCGGTTGGCGCCGTGGTCGGAGAAGTTGGCCTCGCCGATCACGAACAGGCCCGGGATCGTGGACTGCAGGTCGTAGTCCACCCACAGTCCGCCCATCGTGTAGTGGACGGCCGGGTAGATGCGCATCGGCTGGGCGTAGGGGTCCTCGCCGGTGATGCGCTCGTACATCTCGAAGAGGTTGCCGTACTTCTTCTCCACGGCGGCGCGGCCCAGGCGGCCGATCGCGTCGGCGAAGTCGAGGTAGACGCCCAGGCCGCCGGGGCCGACGCCGCGTCCCTCGTCGCAGACGTTCTTGGCGGCGCGGGAGGCGATGTCACGCGGGACCAGGTTGCCGAACGCCGGGTAGATGCGCTCCAGGTAGTAGTCGCGCCCGGCCTCGGGGATCTCCGCGGGCGGGCGGGCGTCGCCCCGCTCCAGCGGCACCCACACCCGGCCGTCGTTGCGCAGCGACTCCGACATCAGGGTCAGCTTCGACTGGTACTCGCCGCTGACCGGGATGCAGGTCGGGTGGATCTGGGTGTAGCAGGGGTTGGCGAACATCGCGCCACGCCGGTGCGCCCGCCAGATCGCCGTGGTGTTGCAGCCCTTGGCATTGGTGGACAGGAAGAACACGTTCCCGTAGCCGCCGGTGGCCAGCACGACCGCGTCGGCCAGGTGCCGCTCGATCTCACCGGTGACCATGTCGCGGACGATGACGCCGCGCGCCCGGCCGTCGGAGACGATCAGGTCGAGCATCTCGTGGCGGGTGTGCATGGTGACGGTGCCCGCCGCGATCTGCCGCTCCAGCGCCTGGTAGGCGCCGAGCAGGAGCTGCTGGCCGGTCTGGCCCCGGGCGTAGAAGGTCCGCGAGACCTGGGCGCCGCCGAAGGAGCGGGTGTCGAGCAGGCCGCCGTACTCGCGGGCGAACGGCACGCCCTGGGCCACGGCCTGGTCGATGATGTTCACGCTGACCTGGGCCAGCCGGTAGACGTTGGACTCGCGGGCGCGGAAGTCGCCGCCCTTGACCGTGTCGTAGAACAGCCGGTAGATCGAGTCGCCGTCGCCGCGGTAGTTCTTGGCCGCGTTGATGCCGCCCTGGGCGGCGATGGAGTGCGCGCGCCGGGGCGAGTCCTGGTAGCAGAACGAGGTGACGTTGTAGCCGAGCTCGCCGAGCGTCGCCGCGGCCGATCCGCCCGCCAGGCCGGTGCCCACCACGATGACGTCGAGCTTGCGCTTGTTGGCCGGGTTGACCAGCTTGGCGCTGAACTTGCGCTTCTCCCAGCGGTCCTCGATCGGGCCGTCCGGCGCCTTGGTGTCGCGGATGGGCTCGCCCTCGGTGTACCTTCCGACCGGTCCGTTCACTTGATCACTCCGATCACGACGGCGGCCGGGACCGCCAGGAAACCGACCACCAGCAGCACCGACAGGCCGGTGGCCGAGGCCCTCAGCGTCCGGTAGCTGCGGCGGCTCGCCAGGCCGAGCGTCTGGAAGGCGCTCCACAGGCCGTGGCGCAGGTGCAGGCCGACCATGACGACCGCGAGCACGTAGAACAGCGTCACCCACCAGCGCGACGGGGCGAAGCCCTCCACCAGGCGCTCGTACGGGGTGGAGGCGGGCCCGGCGGGGTTGGCCGTGCCGAACGTCAGGTCCAGCAGGTGGTAGATCAGGAACAGCACGATGACGACGCCGCCGTAGCGCATGGTGTGGACCGCGTACCCGTTCGACCGGGACCTCCGCCTGACCGCGTACCTGACCGGCCGGGCCCTGCGCGCCCGCCGGGCCAGGGAGACCGCCGCCCACATGTGCAGCGCCACCGCGACGACCAGGCCCACCTCGACGACCGTCAGCAGGACGCGGCTCGGCAGCAGCGGCTCGCCCATGGTCCGCAGGAAGTCCGCGTAGTCGTTGAAGGAGTCGGCGCCGAGGAAGCTCTTGAGGTTCCCGGCCATGTGCCCGACGAGGAAGAGCACCATCACGGCACCCGTGACGGCCATCACGACCTTGCGGCCGTTGGTGGAGGCCAGGAAGCCGCCCTTGCGCGCGGGCGGGGCGGGGCGGGCTCCCCCGGGGCTCTTCGCGGTGCCCTTCGAGGGGGTCACCTGCGCGGTGGCGGATCCGCGCTCAACAGTGGCAGTCACACACGCGACGCTAGGTAGGGGGCTTTACCCCCGTCCAAGTCATCGTGGATGTGGTTTCCATAGCCTGTGGCTATCAACGGTGCTTTGTCGCCTGTTCGGCGCCGTGCCCGCTCGCGGGGTGCGAGCAATCTCACATCCTCCCGGGCCCCGGCGCCCGCCCCGGATCCGCCCCCGGGCACCCGGTGCGCTATGGGGCCCGGAGCCCCGCGGGACCGACCCCCTACGCTGGAGAACGTGCAGTTCCAGCAGCTGGCCTACTTCGTGGCGGTCGCCGAGACCCGGCACTTCACCCAGGCCGCCGAGCGGATGCGCGTCGCCCAGCCCTCGCTGAGCAAGCAGGTCAGGGCCCTGGAGGCCGAGCTCGGCGCGCCGCTGTTCAGCCGTGCCCGGGGGAACGTCACCCTCACCCCCGCCGGTGAGGCGCTGCTGCCGCTGGCCCGCCGGATGCTGGCCGACGCCGAGACCGCCAGGAGCGAGGTGGGCGAGCTGGCCGGGCTGCGCCGCGGCCGGGTCCGGCTCGGCGCCACGCCCTCGCTGTGCGCCGGGCTGCTCGCCGACGTGCTGGCCAGGTTCCACCGGACCTACCCCGGCATCGAGCTGCTGGTGGAGGAGGGCGGCTCCCGCGACCTGGTCCGCACGCTCGCCCGCGGCCAGCTCGACCTGGCGCTGATCATCATGCCGCTGCACAGCGACGACCCCGCCCTGGTCACCGAGGAGGTCCTGAGCGAGAACCTGGTCGTCGCCTCCCCCTCGGCCGGGCACACCCGCAGGCCGTACGCGCGCATCGAGGAGCTGCGGCGCCGGCCGATGGTGATGTTCCGGCGCGGCTACGACCTGCGCGAGGCCACGCTGGCCGCCTGCCGGCAGGCCGGGTTCGAGCCCAGGTTCGCGGTGGAGGGGGGCGAGATGGACGCGGTGCTCCGCTTCGTGGAGGCCGGGCTGGGGGTCGCGCTGGTGCCCTCGATGGTCCTGGACGGCCGCCCGGGGCTGACCGGGACGCCGCTGGCCCCTCCCGGGCTGCGCCGCACGGTCGCCATCGCGCACCGCAAGGACGTCGAGCCCACCCGCGCGGCCCAGGCCTTCCGGGCGACCCTGCTGCTGTTCCTCACCGACGCCGCCCGCGACGGCGACCTGCCCGAGGGCCTCGACCTGATCACCCGCACGGGCACCGGCACCGATACGAGCACGGGCACGTGAGCGGCGGGGCCGTGGGTCCCGCGGGTCCTGCGGGCGCTCCCCGGGGTGGCGACGGTGACCTCATCGAGATGGGCCGGGCCCGTCGTATCGTTCCCGACATCTGGCAAGATATGGAACGTCTCACACGGGCATCCTCAGTTACCGGACCATCGCACTATTCTACGTAGCGTCGATAGGTTCTCCGATCCCACGAAGAGGCGTCAGTGACCGCCCCCGCCAACGAAACGCTCACGCTGCTTCTCATCGAGGACGACGCGGGCGACGCCTTCCTCGTGGAGGAGCTGCTCGGCGAGGCGGAGCAGCCACCCAAGATCATCTGGGTGCGGAGCATGGCCGAGAGCCGGGAGCGGCTGACCGACGACGTCCAGTGCGTGCTCGTCGACCTCTCACTGCCCGACGCGACCGGCCTGGAGGCGCTGGAGCAGGTGCTGTCGATGGCGCCGCACGCCGCCGTGCTCGTGCTCACCGGGCTGAACGACACCCACGTCGGCGTGGAGGCCGTCGCCGCGGGCGCCCAGGACTTCCTGGTCAAGCAGGACGTGGAGGCCCGCCTGCTGGCGCGGGCCATCCGCTACTCGATAGAGCGCAAGCGCGCCGACCTGGCCCAGCGCAGGCTGGTCGAGGCCGAGCTGCTGACCAAGGAGAACTCCCGCCTGGAACGCGGCCTGCTCCCCGTCCCGCTGCTGACCTCGGACGGGCTGGAGCACCAGGCCCGCTACCTGCCCGGACGCAGGCGTGCCCTGCTGGCCGGTGACTTCTGGGACACCGTGCAGAGCCCCGACGGCGCCGTGCACGTGGTGGTCGGCGACGTGTGCGGGCACGGCCCCGACGAGGCCGCCCTCGGGGTCGCGCTCAGGATCGCCTGGCGGACCCTGGTGCTGGCCGGGCACACCGGCAACGACCTGCTGACCACGCTGGAGTCGGTGCTCCGCCTGGAGCGCAAGTCCGCGGAGATCTTCACCACGCTGTGCATCGTCACGATCGACCCCTCGCTCGACCACGCGCGGATGCACGTGGTCGGCCACCCGCCGCCGCTGCTGATCCGCGACGGGGAGATCGGCGTGGTGCCCGGCACCCCCTCGGGGCCCCCGCTGGGCATCTTCCAGGGCATCGAGTGGTCGGCGATCGACGTACCGCTCGGGCGAGACTGGTCCCTGCTGCTCTACACCGACGGCCTGATCGAGGCCACCGTGGGCGGCGGGCCCGACCTGCTCGGCACCGAGGGCCTGCTCCGGCTCGTCCAGGAGGAGGGCGGCATCGAGCTCGACCGCCTGATCCAGCGGGTCATCGAGCTGAACCGCGACGCGCTCAGCGACGACCTGGCGACCGTCCTCATCTCCCGGAGCGCGCAGCGGTGACCGGCCGCTCCGGGGACGCCAGCCCCCGCCCGCTCTCCGTCCCCGACGCCGGCCCTCCGGGAAGGTTCGGGCGGCTGCCGGTACGGCGCTGGTTCCTGTTCAGCGGGATCGGCATCGCGCTGGTCTTCATGATCTCGTCCGCCGTCACGATCAACGCGATCGAGGAGACGCGCCAGGCCAGGGAGGCCCTGGTCGACGTCGTCGACCCGGCGGCGCTGCGCACCCTGGAGATCTCCAACGCGCTGACCTCGCAGGAGAGCTCGGTGCGGGCGTACGGCAGGACCAACGACGACGCCTCCCTGGCGGCCTACCGGGACGCCATCGCCGCGGAGAACGTGGCGATGGCCGCGCTCGTCGCGCTGATCCCCCGGATGCCGGAACGCGAGACGGTCGGCGTCGAGGTGGACCGCCTCAGGAGCACCGGGCAGGACTGGCGGCGCGACTACGCCGAGCGGGTCATCGTCGCGGTGCCCGTCCTGAAGAACGAGGCCGCCCGGGAGAACGCCGCCGTCAACGCCGCCCGGTTCAACGAGGTCCGCGCCTCCCTCACGACCCTGCAGGAGCACCTGAACCGGCTGCACGACAACGGCACCGCCCGGTTCGACGCGGGCTGGCAGGCGCTCTACATCGCGCTCATCGGGGTGGCGGTGGCGCTGCTGGTCGCCGGGGTCGCCGCGGTGCTCATCGTGCGCCACGCCGTGCTGCGCCCGCTGGCCGAGCTGACCGACCAGGTCCGCGCGGTGTCGCAGGGCGACTTCGACCACCGGCTCGCGGTGGAACGACCGGCCGAGCTGGCCGAGCTCTCCGGCCACGTCGACGCCATGCGCCGCCGCATCCTGTCGGAGTGGCGCCGGGCCTCCGAGACGCAGCGCAAGCTGGAGGACCAGGCCACCGAGCTCAAGCGCTCCAACGCCGAGCTGGAGCAGTTCGCCTACGTGGCCAGCCACGACCTTCAGGAGCCGCTGCGCAAGGTGGCCAGCTTCACCCGGATGCTGGAGCAGCGCTACGCCGGCCAGCTGGACGAGCGCGCCAAGCAGTACATCTCCTTCTCGGTCGACGGCGCCAAGCGCATGCAGCTGCTGATCAACGACCTGCTCGACTTCTCCCGGGTCGGCAGGGCCGGCGGCGAGCGCGTCATGATCGACTCCGCGGTGCCGTTCAAGGCCGCGATGCACAACCTGGACGCGCCGATCGAGGACGCCGGGGCGACGGTGACCCACGACGAGCTGCCCGAGGTGCACGGCAACCGCGCCCAGCTCACCCAGCTGTTCCAGAACCTCATCGGCAACGCGATCAAGTTCCGCGGCCAGGACCCACCGGAGATCCACATCGGGGTGCGCCGCGACGGGGACATGTGGGAGTTCTCCTGCACCGACAACGGCATCGGCATCGACGGTAAATACACTGACCGCATCTTCCTGATTTTCCAGCGCCTGCACAGCCGGGACGCCTACGCCGGCACCGGCATCGGGCTGGCGCTCTGCAAGAAGATCGTCGAATATCACGGCGGCCGCATCTGGCTGGACACCGACAGGCCCGACCGGCCCGGCACGACCTTCCGCTGGACCCTTCCCACTGGAGACCCCGATGAATGACCTGCGCTGGATAGACGTTCTCCTGGTCGAGGACGACCCGGGTGACGTCCTGCTGACGCGGGAGGCGTTCGAGCTCAACAAGGTCCGCAACAAGCTGCACGTGGTCAACGACGGCGAGCAGGCCATGGCCTTCCTCCGCAAGGAGGAGGGGTACGAGGACGCGCCCCGGCCCGACCTGATCCTGCTGGACCTCAACCTGCCCCGCAAGGACGGCCGGGAGGTGCTGCAGGACATAAAGGCCGACGAGCGGCTCCGCGGGATCCCGGTGGTCGTGCTGACCACGTCGGAGTCCGAGGAGGACATCCTGCGCAGCTACAACCTGCACGCCAACGCCTACGTCTCCAAGCCGGTGGACTTCGACCAGTTCATCAGCGTGGTGCGGCGGATCGACGACTTCTTCGTCACCGTGGTCAAGCTGCCCAGCTCCAACCAGCACTACTGACGCGGGCCCCCGCGGCGGGGACCGGGGTCACGGGTCGTACCGGGCGATCCCCACGCGATCCCACGCGATCTCCGCCCGGCCCCCGCCCGGTCCTCGTGAGGGGCCGGCGCGGCGGTCTCCCCGGCCTCCGAGACCTCTCCGTGATCATCCACCCCTTGAGAACCCGCAGGCGAGGAGCCCTGCCCCGCCAACGTGACAGGAATCACACCGGGTCAGTGAAATTGTGAGTGACCCCTCTGACACAAGCCCCGGGCTCCGTCGTAACGTATCCCCCACCAATATGCGCGCGCACGTGTGAGCCGGCGCGACCATGGCCCGACACGTGGCAGAACTGAAACGACCCGGACCCCTGGGCGAGCGGGGTCCGTGGGAGGTGGAGAGGTCTCGATGACCCAGACAACGGCCGAGAGCCCGGCCAGAAGACAGCGTGCGCAGATCAAGGAGCGCACCCTGCGAACGGACCAGTGGTGGCGCTATCCACTGGTCACCTTCCTCATCTTCACGGCATTCCTCGTCTACGCCACATGGGCGATCTTCGATAACAGCTACTTCGTGTCGCCGTACCACGCGCCGTTCGCGTCGCCCTGTCTGGCGACGAGCTGCCCGCCGGAGTCGAGACTGTTCGGTCTCGCACCCTTCGGCGACTGGTACACCCTGCCCCCGGGACTGCTGATCCTCGGGCTTCCCGCGGGCTTCCGCTTCACCTGCTACTACTACCGCAAGGCCTACTACCGCGGGTTCTGGCTCTCCCCGCCGGCGTGCGCGGTCAACGAGCCGCACAAGAAGTACACCGGTGAGTCGCGCTTCCCGCTGATCCTGCAGAACGTGCACCGCTACTTCTTCTACGCGGCCATCGTCGTCGGCCTCATCCTGGCCTACGACGCGGTGAAGGCGCTGATCGAGCGGCCGGGCGGCCTGGGCACCTGGATCCTGATCGCCAACGCGATCCTGATCAACCTGTACACCCTCTCGTGCCACTCCTGCCGGCACATCACGGCCGGGCGCCTGAACCACTTCTCCAAGCACCCGATCCGCTACCGGGCCTGGGGCTTCGTCTCCAAGCTCAACGCCAGGCACTCGCAGCTCGCGCTGATCTCCATGTTCTCCGTCATGGGCGCCGACCTCTACGTCCGCCTGGTCGCCAAGGGCATCATCGCCTTCCCGTTCGCATAAGGATCACCTGTGGAAATCGAGCGTCACGAATACGACGTCGTCGTCATCGGCGCCGGCGGTGCGGGCCTGCGGGCGGCCATCGAGGCCCGCCAGCAGGGCAAGCGGACGGCCATCGTCTGCAAGTCGCTGTTCGGCAAGGCGCACACGGTCATGGCCGAGGGCGGCGCCGCCGCCGCCATGGGCAACGTCAACAGCGACGACAACTGGATGGTGCACTTCCGCGACACCATGCGCGGCGGCAAGTTCCTCAACAACTGGAGGATGGCCGAGCTGCACGCCAAGGAGGCCCCGGACCGCGTCTGGGAGCTGGAGGCCTGGGGCGCGCTGTTCGACCGCACCAAGGACGGCAAGATCAGCCAGCGTAACTTCGGCGGGCACGAGTACCCGCGGCTGGCCCACGTCGGTGACCGCACCGGCCTGGAGCTGATCCGCACCCTGCAGCAGCGCGTGGTCGCGCTCCAGCAGGAGGACGAGCGGCTGCACGGCGACGCCGAGGCCTACATCAAGGTCTTCCAGGAGTGCACGGTCACCCGCCTGCTCAAGGACACGGGCGTCGCCCCCGGCGAGGGCGGCGCGATCTCGGGCGCCTTCGGCTACTGGCGGGAGAACGGCAAACTCATCCTGTTCGACGCCCCCCGCGGTCGTGCTGGCCACCGGCGGGATCGGCAAGTCCTACGTGGTCACGTCCAACTCCTGGGAGTACACCGGCGACGGTCACGCGCTGGCCCTGCTGGCCGGGGCGAAGCTGATCAACATGGAGTTCATCCAGTTCCACCCCACCGGGATGGTCTGGCCCCCCTCGGTCCGCGGCATCCTGGTCACCGAGTCCGTCCGCGGCGACGGCGGCGTGCTGAGGAACTCCGAGGGTAAGCGGTTCATGTTCGACTACATCCCCGAGGTGTTCAAGGACAAGTACGCCACCTCCGAGGAGGAGGCCGACCGCTGGTACGACGACCAGGCCAACAACCGCCGTCCCCCGGAGCTGCTGCCCCGCGACGAGGTCGCGCGGGCGATCAACTCCGAGGTCAAGGCGGGCCGCGGGTCACCGCAGGGCGGCGTCTACCTGGACGTCTCCACCCGCCTGCCGGCCGCGGAGATCGTCAGGCGGCTGCCGTCGATGCACCACCAGTTCAAGGAACTGGCCGACGTCGACATCACCAAGGAGCCCATGCAGGTCGGCCCGACCTGCCACTACATCATGGGCGGGGTCGAGGTGGACGCCGACACCGGCGCCGCGGCGGTCCCCGGGCTGTTCGCGGCCGGTGAGGTCTCCGGCGGCATGCACGGCTCCAACCGGCTGGGCGGCAACTCGCTGTCCGACCTGCTGGTGTTCGGGCGGCGCGCGGGCGCGGGAGCGGCGGCGTACGTGGACGCCCTGGCGGGCCGTCCGAGGATCTCCGAGGAGAGCGTGGCGACCGCGACCGCGGAGGCGCTGGCCCCGCTGGAGCGGTCGGGCGAGAACCCCTACGAGGTCCACCACGAGCTGCAGCGGACGATGAACGAGCTGGTCGGCATCATCCGCAAGGCCGAGGAGGTCACCGAGGCGCTCGAAGGGGTCGGGAAGCTCAAGGAGCGGGCCCAGAACGTGGGCGCGGCCGGGAACCGGATCTACAACCCGGGCTGGCACCTCTCGCTCGACCTGCGCAACATGCTCCTGGTCTCGGAGTGCGTGGCCAAGGCCGCGCTGCTGCGCGAGGAGAGCCGTGGCGGTCACACCCGCGACGACTTCCCCTCCATGTCGGCCGAGTGGCGTACCAAGATCCTGCGTTGCGGCCTCACCCCGGACGGCTCCTCCGTCACGGTCGAGGAGCAGGTCCAGACCGCGATGCGGGACGACCTCATCGCGCTGTTCGACCGCGACGAGCTGAAGAAGTACATCACCCAGGAAGAGCTGGCCGCCTTCGACGCGCTGGCCAAGGAGTAACCATGAGTTACAAGGCGAAGTTCCGCGTCTGGCGAGGCGAGGGCGGGGAGGGCAAGCTCGAGGACTTCACGGTCGAGGTGAACGAGGGCGAGGTCGTCCTCGACATCATCCACCGGCTCCAGGCCACCCAGGCTCCCGACCTCGCCGTCCGGTGGAACTGCAAGGCCGGCAAGTGCGGCTCCTGCTCGATGGAGATCAACGGCAGACCGAAGCTCGGCTGCATGACCCGGATGTCCACCTTCACCGAGGACGAGACGATCACCGTCACGCCCATGCGGACGTTCCCGGTGATCAAGGACCTGGTCACGGACGTGTCGTTCAACTACCAGAAGGCCAGGGAGATCCCGTCCTTCACCCCTCCGTCCGACGTGAAGCCGGGCGAGTACCGCATGCAGCAGATCGACGTCGAGCGGTCCCAGGAGTTCCGCAAGTGCATCGAGTGCTTCATGTGCAACAACGTCTGTCACGTCATCCGTGACCACGAGGAGAACAAGCCCGGCTTCGCCGGTCCGCGCTTCCTGATGCGGATCGCCGAGCTGGACATGCACCCCTACGACGTGGCCGACCGCAAGGACTCCGCCCAGGAGGAGCACGGCCTGGGCTACTGCAACATCACCAAGTGCTGCACCGAGGTCTGCCCCGAGCACATCAAGATCACCGACAACGCGCTCATCCCCATGAAGGAGCGCGTCGTCGACCGCAGGTACGACCCGCTGGTCTGGCTGGGCAACAAGATCTTCAGGCGTCCGAACTCGAAGTCCTGACCCACCCCTCGTACGACGGCGCCGCCACGGGACCTCCCGGGCGGCGCCGTCGCGTCTTTGCCCTCAGTCCCGCCACAGCCGGCGGGTCTGCTCCCGCATGACGTCGTCGGCGCGGACGGCGAAGTCGTGGATGACCGCCAGCTCCGCGTCGGTGTAGCGCCCGGCGAGCTCGGCGTAGGCCCGGTTGACGTCCGCCAGGATCTCCTGCAGCGCGCGGTAGGGGCCCTCGCGTACCAGCTCGACGAGGACGCGGCGCCGGTCCGCTGCGTCCCGCTCACGGCGCACGTAGCCCGCCTTCTGCAGCCGGTCCACGACCGCGGTGATGGCGCCGCCGCGCGTCAGCCCGATCCGCAGGGCGAGGTCGTGGGGCGTCAGGGGCCCTTCCTTGTCGAGAAGGGCCAGGCAGTTGAAGTCGGTCACGTTGATCCCGGCCCGCCCGGCGATGCCGACGTGGAACAGCGCCGCCCGCATGGCCGTCAGCCGCCCCTGGTCGGACACGGCCATGATCATTTCCGTGCGGTTCCCCGGCTCCGTTGACACGTCGGCCCCCTCTTCCTATTCTCTCTAAAATAGAGAGGCTCTAAATACGAGAGTCTCTATTTTGGTTCAAGAACCCTAGTCGATCCCCCCGGAAGAGGCCATGCCCGTATCCGCTCCCCCGACCGGCCCGCCCCTGTCCCGGCGGCGCTGGATCGCCCTCGGCGTCGTGCTGAGCGCCGCCTTCATGGACAACGTCGACGCGACCATCCTCGGCATCGCGCTGCCTCGCATCCAGCGCGACCTCGGCGCCGGCCACACCGCCGCGCAGTGGAGCCTGGCCGGGTACGCCTTGGCGTTCGCCCTGCTGCTGATCACCGGTGGACGGCTCGGTGACATCTTCGGCCGCAGGCGCCTCTTCCTGATCGGCGTCGCCGGGTTCACCGCCGCCTCCGTCGCGTGCGGCGCCGCCATGACGCCGGAGGCCCTCGTCGCCGGCCGCCTGGCACAGGGCGCGATGGCCGCGCTGATGGTGCCGCAGGTCATGTCGGTGATCGTCACCATGTTCGCCCCCGCCGAGCGGACCCTGGCGTTCTCGCTGCTGGGCGCCGTCCTCAGCGCGGGCAGCGTCAGCGCCCCGCTGCTGGGCGGGCTGCTGACCGAGTACGACGTGCTGGGCACCGGCTGGCGCGCGATCTTCTACGTCAACGTGCCCATCGGGATCCTCGCCTTCTGCGCGGCGCTGCGGTTCATGCCCGAGACCCGCTCCGACCGGCCGCTCCGGCTGGACCTGATCGGGGTGGCCCTGGTGACGTCGGCCACGCTGGGGATCATGTACCCCCTCGTGCGGGGACCGGCCGAGGGCCTGCCCGCCTGGACGTTCGCCGTGACGGCCGGGGGCGTCGCGCTCCTGGGGCTGTTCGTCGTCCAGCAGCGGCGGCGCCACCGCCGGGACGGCTCCGCGCTCGTACCGCCCACGCTGTTCCGGCGGAGATCCTTCACGGCCGGGGTGGTCGTGGTGCTGCTGGTCTTCTCCGGCGTGACGTCGTTCTTCCTGGTGCTGACCTACCAGCTCCAGTCCGGCCTGGGGTGGACGCCGCTGCGCACCGCGCTGGTGACGCTGGCCTGGCCCGTCGGCATCACCGCCACCACCCACCTGGCGCTGCGCCACGGCGCGGCCCACGGCCGCCGCCTCATCGGCGCGGGCGCGCTCACCATGGCCGCGGGCACCCTCGTCACGATCGCCTGTGTACGGGTCATGGGAGCCGGTCTGGCCTGGCCGCACGTCGCCGCCGCCGAGCTGGTCGTCGGCCTCGGGATGGGACTGTGCGTGCCGATCCTCACCGGCGTGGTGCTCGGCGACGTCCCCGCCGACGACGCCGGTGCCGGCTCCGGTGTCGTCAACACCGGTATCCAGTTCGGCACCGCCGCCGGGATCACGATCGTCGGGGCCGTCTTCTTCGCCCTGGTGACCGAGGGAACCGGTGACCTCGCGGACCGGTTCGGCGCGGCGACCGCGACGGCGCTCTGGTGCAACGTCGGCGTCTTCGTCCTGGCCGCGCTGCTGAGCCCCCTGCTTTCCGCCCCGTCCCCGGCCGAGCCGTCCGGCCCGTTCAGGGACGCGGGAGTTCCATGAGGCTCTGGTCCGGACCCGGCCCGGACTCAGGAGGAGCGGCGGAAGAGACCGCGCTTCTTCTTGCCGGGCTCCGCGCCGCCCTCGCCGGTGCCGGGCTCCGCGCCGGCCTGGCCCTGGACCGGGTAGGCCGCCGTCCGGGTCGGCTCGGCCGCGGACCGCTCGCCTCCGGCCGGCCGGTCCCCCGGATCTCCCGGGCCTGCGCCCAGGACCTCGGGAGCGCCGAACGTGCTCCCGGTGGCGTCCCTCGGCTCAGGACCGAGGGGCCGGAAGTCGTCGGGCGGGCCGCTGTGGAAGCGCGGGCCGTCGAGGTCGGTGCCGCCGCGGGGCGGCTCCTGCGGGAACGGCGCCCCCGGGTACTCGGCCGCGGCCCCCGGCGGGAAGCCCTTCTCGTCGGCCCCGGGCCCGGGCGGTGTGCTCTCCCGGGGCTCCCGGAAGGCGACCGTCGAGCCGTTGTGGCCGAGCGGCCCGATCGGGCCTGCCGGACCCGCCGCCGGGCCGGGGACGGGACGGCCGTACGGGTCGACGTGTCCACCGGGCTGCTCGTAGCCGGGCCCCGGCATGTAGGCCGTGGTCTGCTCGTACCCGCGGGGGTACTGCTCGGGGGCGTAGCCCTCCGGGTAGGCCGGGCCGTACATCTGCATGGGGACGAGGCTGATGATCGGCGCGTAGGCCGTGCCGGACTGGTAGTGGGCGGGGACGAACGCCGACCCGGCCGGATACATCATCGGGTCCACCGGCTCCCCGCGGGGGCCCGCCATGCGGGGACCGGCCCTGCGGATCGCGGCGGCATGGGCCAGGCGGCGCAGCCTGCCCTCGAAGATGAGGACGGCGAACAGCACCAGCAGCACCAGGATCAGCGCCGGGATGCCGAGCTGGCGGCTCAGCGTGGCCCCGTCGAACTCGGAACCCGCGTTGCGGATCTCGTACACCGAGCCGGAGGCCCCGTCGTCGAACGTGGCGGTCTCGGTCGGCGCGGCGGACGGGAGCGGGGTGGTCGGCGGGGTCTCGTTCGGGGGGAACTGGACGTCCGGTTCCTGCGCCGGCTGGGTGGCCGGGGCGGTGTCCGTCGGCATCGTGGGCGGCGGCACGACCGGGGCCGTCTCCTGCGGGGGAGGCTGGGTCGCCGGAGCGGTGTTCTGCGGGGGCGCCGCCGGTGCCGTGGTCTTCGGCGCCTTCGGCGCCTTCGTCTTGGGCGGGACGGTCACCGTGGTGGTCACGGTCTTCTGCGGCTCGCCGGGATCCTGGGGCGGATCCTCCGGCGGGTCCTGGGTGACCGTGACGGTGACGATCGGCGTGGGCTCCTCCTCGCAGGGCGCCGCCGGGTCCACGTCACATCCGGGGATCTGCGACGGGTCGGCGACCAGCGCCCTGACCGTCGTCGCACCGGCCGCCGGCGAACCGGCGAGCGGTGCCACCCCGAGCAGGACGACACCGCTGAGTCCCAAGGACATCACAACGGCGGAGACAGCTGCTCTACGCCGCACTCGCGTCACCGGTGTCCTCCACGCAATCAACCATGAACACGTCAAGGAAATACTAGTCGGGCAAAAGTAACAGTAAACCGCGTTTTACAAAACGGAACGGGACCGACGACGTTGCTGGATCCGCCTCTGCAGCCAGAGTAGGCCCAGCAGCGACGCCACCGCCAGCGCGACCACCGGCAGACCGCCCATCCCTGTCAGCAACGGACCTGACTCCGCCATCGGCCGCGCCTGTCCGGCCGGGGCGTCCAGGTCCTGCGGAAGGGGTGCACCTTGCGGCGCGGAGGCCTGTGCGGAGCCCTGCGCACCCGCGGGGAAGGGACCCGCGGGCGGCAGCCGGAGCTGGGAGCCGTTCGCGGTACCGGGCATCTGGACCGTCCCCGCCATTCCCATGGAGAACGGCGGCATCTGTCCCTGGAGTCCCTGAGGGGGCATGCCCGGCACCTGCGCACCCGGCATCTGCGTCCCGCCCTGCTGACCCGCCCCGCCCTGACCGAAGCCGGGCTGACCGACACCTGGCTGGCCGACACCGGGCTGGCCGACACCGGGCTGGACCATCGTCAGGTGGCCCGGTCCCATCGGGCCGCTCATGGCGCCGCCCGCGGGCCCGCCCATGGGCCCGCCCATGGGTCCGCTCGCCTGGTGGTTCGCCGCTCCCCGCTTCGGCCCGTCCGCCCGTCGGCCGGGCACGGTGCCCGGCCCCTGCGGAAGCGCCCCGATCTGTCCGATCATGTTCTGCGGCATGCCGGGGCCCGTCGCCCCCTGGCCGGGGAAGAGCGGACGCCCGACGGCGGGCTGCCGGCCCGCACCCGGGTACTGACCGACGACCGGTTGCCGGCCGATGTTCGGGTACTGGCCGATGTTCGGGTACTGGCCGACCACCGGCCCGGCCTGTGCCCGGCGCGTCCCGGCCCGGCCGGCCGCCTTCCTGGCGCCTTCCTGCCGCCCGGACCCTGTCGCACCGGGTACGGATCCGTCCGTGCCCTGACGACTCGTTCCGGCCCGGCCGTTCGCGCGCTGCCCGGCCTTCCGGCCGGTGATCCCGCCACCCGCCTCGGGGCTCAGGACCGTGTAGTCCATGCCGCCCTGGGGGACCGGGGTGACCGGTGCCGCCTGCCGCCCGGCGGACGGGGCCGCGGGAACACCGGTCGCTCCCTGCGCGCCGGGCACGCCGGGGATCATGCCGAGAACACCGGAGGGCACGCCACCGGACGCGTGCGCGGTGCCGTACGGGCCGTGCGGGCCGTACGGACCGTGCTGCGCCTGTGCCGCACCACCCGGAACGGCGGCGCCCACGGAGGGCTGTGCACCCATCGTGTCCGGGCCGGTGTTCCCCGCGCCCGGCACCGGGTTCACCGGGATCGTCCCGGTGCCCGTTCCGGTGGCGGGGGTGCCCGTCGCGGGGGTGCCCGTTCCCGTGGCGGTGCCACCGGCGGTGCCGGGGCTCGTCGCCGTGCCGGGGTTCGTTCCCTGACCGGGGCTCGTCCCTGTGCCTGGGTTCGTTCCCGTGGCGGGGTTGGCCCCCTGACCGGGCGTCGTTCCCACGCCGCCCGTCCCGGCCACCGGGCCACGGGCGATGATCGCGGGTTGTTCCCCCAGGGCGTCGAGCACGGCCACCAGCGTGCGCCGGTCGGCCTCGCCCGGCTTCACCGCCATCACGTCCCACCGGGGCGTGGCGACCTGTCCGGCCGGCTGAGGAGGCTCGGGAACCGTGCCCGCCCCACCGGCCGCGCCGACACCGGGCCTGGCGGCGTCCGGCGTGCCGGCACCGGGACTGGTGACACCTGGCGTGCCGGTTCCGGACGCGCCCGTGCCGGGCCTGGCGACGGCGGGACCACCCGTACCGGGGGTACCACCACCGGCATCGGGCCTGGCGGCGTCGGGCCTGACGACATTCGGCGTACCGGCGCCGGGACCGCCCGTACCGGGCGTACCCGCTCCGGATCCGGCAACGCCGGGCGTGCCGGCAGCGGGACCGCCCGTACCGGAGGTACCGGCACCGGGCCTGGCGACACCTGGCGTACCTGCACCGGGCGTGCCGGTGCCCGCGTCCGCGCGTCCGGGCTGCGGGGTGGTCTGTGCCCCCTGGGCGGGAGCGGTCCCGGTTCCGGGAGCACCGCCCTGACCCCCCTGGGTCCCGGGAGCCGCCTGCGAGGGCGTCCCCGGGGACGCCGGCGACGCAGAGGTACCGGCGGCGGGTCCGGACATGACCAGCCGGAGCTCTCCCACCGGGCGGGAGACGTCGACCCTGCTGGGCTCTCCCGCGCCCTGTCCCCGCGGTTGTCCCTGACCGGCCTGGACCGGTCCCGCCTGCGTCACCGGACGCCTGATGACACCTCGCGCCTGCTGCGTCACCGTCGTGCCGTCGGCCGCGCGCATCCGGGCCACCGCGGTCAGGATCATGTCCCGCGCGTGCACGGGCACGCTGAGCAGGACGTTGATCGAGCCGCCCCTGGCGGGCAGGTCACCGACCCGGCACACCGCCATCCCCCTGGGAAGCGAGGCCGGCGACTCGGTCCTCATCGGGCACAGGACGCCCCTGAGCACCCAGTGCGGAGCCGTCGCGACCGCCAGCCGGACGTCGGTACCCGGCCCTTCGAGCCGGATCCGGAAGGAGACCAGCTCGTCACTGCGATTCGCCTCCGACCCCGTGAGGGAGTCGACGGCCGCGGCCAGGTCGAAGGGCGGCCGGACCGGGTCGTCCCCCTGGACGGCGTACGCACCCGTGGCACCGCCGAGGACGAGCACCCCCGCTCCCACTGCTGACACGATCCGAATACCACGACACCAACCGGTCACCGCATATCTCCGTTCCCCCGAGTGCGGGCGCGCGACATCGCCACGTCCAGTAGCAGTTATGTCACGTCACGGAGTCGATCAATCCTTATTGAACCGATCTTGCCCATCGTTGAGGCGACCTTGTACCGCCCGGACGATGGGCAGATCCGCCGGGAGCCAGGCGACGTCGTCGAGTTCGTCCGCGCCCAGCCAGCGCAGATCCAGGTGTTCCCTGGCCTCCGGCCTGCCCTCGGCGATGACCGCGAGCCAGACCCGCAGGACGTAGCCACCGGCCAGCGCCCAGTCCCCGCCGACCTGTTCGCCCACCTCGATCAGGACGCCCAGCTCCTCCTGGCACTCCCTGACCAGGGCCGCGTGCTCGCTCTCACCGGGATCGACCTTCCCTCCCGGAAGTTCCCAGCCCCCCGCCAGCTCGGGAGGGTCGGCGCGCTGGGCGGCGAGCAGTCTCCCCGCGCCGTCGACGATGGCGGCGCCCACAACGACTTTTTCCATGGGGCCCGATTCTGTCAGCCCTGTTCCTTCAATCTCAGTTGCTCGAGAATCTGGGGGTTTTGCAGCGGCCGGGTGTATCCCACGATTCCGGTGCGGTCCCGGTAGGTGGTGACCTTGATCGGCCCGCACAGCCGGCATCTCGCCTCGACCATCTTGCCCGGCGAGACCACCATGCCCACGTGTCCCGGACGGTCGGGGCCGGTGCCGGGGCCGGAGTTGAAGAAGACGAGGTCGCCCGCCTGCTCCTCGCCCGCGGGCACCCGCACCCCGAACGGCCACTGCCCGAACGTGGTGCGCGGGATGGTCAGGCCGACGCTCCGGTAGGCCATGTAGATGATGCCGGAGCAGTCGTATCCCGCCGGTCCGGTACCGCCCCAGATGTAGGGCTTGCCGCGCTGGGCCATGGCGTACTCCAGGATCGCGGCCACCGTGTCGGACGGCGCGGCCTCCAGCAGGGGCTCGTCACAGCTCTCGTCGGCCTCCGGCGGCGTGGTGACCTCGCCGTCCTTGGCGTACTTCCCGGCGATCTCCATGACCTGGTCGACATACCACCAGGCCCGGTTGTAGACGAACAGCGCGCGGCGCACGTCCTCCGGCGCGCCGTTCCGCTTCAGCATCTTCGCGGCGCCTAGGATGGCGTCCGCCGGGTTGTACACGTCGGCCCAGCCGTCTCCGTCGCCGTCGGAGGCGTAGCCGTTGAACGTGGACGGGATCTTGATCTTCGCCTTGCCGCCCCAGGTGCTGATGAGGAACTGCATCGGCCCGGCGGCACCGGCGTAGTTGACGCCGTTCTGCACGCCCGGGAGCTTGGAGCGCCCGTGGTCGGTCTCGCGCTTGCCGACCCCGGCGAGCACGTTCCACTGGACGCCGATCTCCTCGCCGTGCTCGCGGTAGAGCTTCAGGTACTTCTCGGGGATGTCCGAAGTGGCCGTCTCCGACTCGTCGCCCACGGTCCGCGCACCCGGCTCGCAGGCGGCCTGGGCCTCCGGGCCGCTGACGGACGGGAACGACGGGAAACCGCTGATCATCATCATCGGCGCCATGATGAGCGTGATCATGCAGAGTGCGGCGACGCCGAGGATCAGCCCGAGACGAAGGTGCCTGTTCTGTCTCATCGGCTCCCGCCGCTCATCCGACCCCGCCGTTCGTGGTCCCGCGGTTCATCCGCCCTCGCCGTTCGTCCGGGCTCACCGTCCACCGGCCCCGCCACTCGTCCGGGTCCGCCGCTCACCGGCCCTGCCACTCGTCCGGGTCCGCCGCTCACCGGGTCCGCCGTTCATCCGGTCTCGTCGTTCATCCGGCCTCGCCGCTCTGACCGGTCTCGAAGGGCTGGTCGTCTCCCTCCTGGCCGGAGTCGGCCGGCTGGAGGTCGTGGACCCGCCATTCCGCACCGGCCTGGATGAGCGTGACGGCGTACTCCGCGGTCCGCCGGCTGCTCCCGCTCTTGGCGGTGACGTTCTGGGTGCCGACGACCACGAACACCACCGAGGCGCTGTCGATCTGCCGGATCTCCTTCACCCGCGCCGTCCCGACCGAGACGATCTCGTCGGCCTTGTTCGCCTCGATCGTGCCCGGGGAGGTCACGGTCCGCAGCAGCACGCCCGAGAACTCGGCCGTGGTGTAGCCCTTGAGGCGGTCGCCGTAGACCGCCGGGTCCTCGTCGTGGCCGAAGGTGCCGTACTCGGCGGTGAAGCGCCGCGCGTAGTCCGCGGCGGCGGCCAGCTCCTGCCTGGTCATGGGCAGGTAGGAGTAGACGTCGAACGGGGCGTCGCTGGCCGTCGCGGCCGGGCGCGCCGGCTCGGCGTCGCCCTGCCGCTCCGTCCCGGTCACGCCGCGGGTGGCACCGGCCGGGTCCGGCCGGCCCTCCGGTCCCGCGCCGGGGCCGGATCCCATGGTCAGGTAGACGCCCACCGCCGCGAGCAGCGCGACCAGCACCGCGAAGACGACTCCCCGCCGGTTGCCCAGCTCGGTCATGGTCAGTCCCTGCCTCAGTCCCTGCCGGGCTTCGACGGGCGGAGCCAGAACGGCGGCGTCGCCTCACCGGACTCCCCGTTGCGCTCCGACCGCCTGGTGATCCACAGCGGGGGCGCCTCGGAGGACCGGCCCCCGGAACCGGAGCTCCGCGAGCCGCCCGAGGAGCTGCGCGGGCCACCGGAGCCCGCGGGACCGCCGCCGCTCCTGCCACCCCCGCCGCCACCGCCACCGCCACCGCCGAAGATGCTCCCGCCCGACGACCCGCCCCGCGGGGAGGACCCGGAGGAGCCGCCCCGCGAGGAACCGGACGAGGAGCCGCCCGAGGACCCGGAGGGGCCGCGGGAGGAGCCGCCGAAGATGCTCCCGCCCTGCCTGCCGCCGCCCGTGGAACCCGAGGAGGGTGCCGGGGGCCTGACCGACGGGGAACCGGACGACCTGCCCGTGGAGGAGGGCCCGCCGGAGGGACGACCGGCCGGGGCGGACCCGGAGCCGCCCTGCGGCGCCCAGCCGCCGGAACGGCCGCCGAACCAGCCCCCGGAGTTCCGCGCCGAGGAGCCGCCGGACCTGGCCGGGGGCGTGCCGCCTCCCGTACCGGTGCCGGAGAGGTTGAGCGGCGGTGCGGCGCCGGGGCGTGCCGCGGTGACCGGGCGGCCCGTGCCCCTGCGACGGCCGGCCGCCTGGGCGTCGGTGTCGAGCGGGGCCGGTTGCGCGCCGGCCGGGACCCGGGTGCCCGACGGGGTGGCCGGCGTGGCGCCGCCCTCCTCGCCGCGGACCCTGCCCTGGGCGACCGCGGCCGCCGCCGCGCCGACCGAGGCCCCGCTCGCCATCGCGGCCGCCTGCAGCATCGGTTCGGCCTTGCGCATGCCCCACCGCCCGACCCTGGCCGCCGCCACCGGCGGCAGCGCGGACGCGGCCCGCTGCAGGGTCGGCGCGGTGGCCGCGTCGCCCAGCATCCGGGTGGTGAGGGTGTGCCCGTCCATGGACGCGAACAGGTGCTGGAACGGCCGCCGGTAGAAGAACACCGCGATCGTCAGGATCGCCATGAACATGACCTGAAGACCCCACGGCATCGCCGTGGAGATGATCAGCGCGTAGCCGTACACGAGCACGCCCAGGACCAGGGCCAGCACCGCCTGTCTGAGCAGGGTGCCGATCAGCATCTCCACCCAGCGCATGGCGATGATCCGACCCGACCCCGGATGGACGCCGATCAGCAGGAAGACCGGGGCGAGGATCAGCAGCAGCAGGAACCCGACCTTGAGCACCAGCAGCGAGACCGCCACCAGGAAGATCAGCAACCCGGCGACCACCGCGGCCATGAAGGCGCCGATCGCGACCCCCAGCCGGTTCGTCCAGTCCTTGCCCTGGAAGAGCGGGAAGACGGGCGCGTTCTGCAGCTTGTCGGCGATCTCCGTCTCGTACCGTTCCTGGTGCGAACCCGCCTCGGGCATCTCGGTGTTCTTGAGCTCGGCCGCGTCGATCGTCTGGATCTCCAGCAGCCTGGCGCCGAACAGCTTGATGATCGGGGCGTCGGCGTCGGCCGTGCCGAACTGTCCCATCAGCCACGGCTTGCAGACCAGGGTGGACCAGAGCGCGTCGGCGTTCTGCTCGACACCGGGCACGCCGCTCTGGCCGTACCCGCTGCCCTGGGCCTGCGGTGCGGCGTCTCCCGGCCGCGGCAGGCAGGACGTCCCACCGGCCCCGGGCAGCCCGGAGAAGGCCGAGTTGATCACCTCTCCGGTCTTGTCGGTGACGACCTTCCCGACCCCGGTCAGGTCGCCGGGACGGCTGAAGAACCAGACCGCCACGGTGACCGCGAGGACCATCCAGATGACGCCCTCGGCGGTGGTGGTGGCGCGCTTGCGGATCAGCCCGTACCAGGCCAGCCAGATGGCGCCGAGGATGACGATCGGCCGCAGGTACGGCCAGTACATGGCGTCGGCGAGCCGGATCACGATGTCGTCGACGACGTTCTTGATCGCTTCCAGCGGGCCCTCGGTGGCCGCCGCCTGGTAGGTCGTGATGGTCAGCCGGTCCAGCGCCTTGGCCCACAGGAAGACCGTGTTGGCCATGGCGTTGCCCATCACCGCCGCGATGTCGTCGCAGCCGAGCAGGTGGGTGTGCCAGAACTGGCCGCTCATGCCGTAGGTCGCGTAGTTGCTCTGCGTCCCGGGGGCCTGCGCCGGCAGGGTGCCCGGCGCGGGGTCGGCGACCGGCGGTTTGATCAGCCCGTCCACACCGCCCGCGACGATGTCCGGCGACAGGTCCGGGGACATGTCGCAGGGCGCCGCCGCCACGGCCGTGGACGTGTCCGAGGGCAGGACCAGCGGCAGGGCCAGGAAGGCGGCCAGCATCACCAGCCCGACGGCGATCCGCCTGCCGAGCCGTCCCCCGCGGACGCGACCCTCGCCGCCGCGCCGCAGGAACCGCCCGCGAGACCCGCCTGATTTGCCGGGGACGCGCCTCGTCCGCGAGCCGGGCCCGCGGGTGGAGCCCCGCCCGCCCGGGTCCCGCCCGCGCGTGCCCGTGATTCCCCTGAGGGAGCCTTTCATGACCGCACCTCCAGCGCCGCAGCCCCCGGACCGCCGACTCTGCCGCCCCCAGGATCATGCACTTTCTCGTCGGGTCTGTCACGGGTGGGATTCGTGTCCAGCCAGCGCAGCAGCTCGTCCGAGACCAGGTCCACCCCGATACGGCCCGCCCGGCCGTCCAGGTCCCGGAAGACGCACTCGCCGTTGCCGAGCGAACGGAGCACGGCCTTGTGCTCCTCGGACGGCTCGACCCCGAGCAGCGCCATCACGTGCTCCACCTCGACCCGTTCGGTGGAGCGGAACGCGAACACCGACGACAGGCAGTTCGTCACCTGCTCGCTCAGCAGGTCGCCGGCGTTCTGGGAGACCAGGACCAGCGCCGTGTTCCGGGAGCGGCCCATCCTGCTGACCTCGGGCACCAGCTTGGCGCCCTCGGGCGTGGAGGTGATCGCCCACGCCTCGTCCAGGAAGATCGCCTTGGGCGACCGGCGGTCCAGGCCGTTCATCAGGCCCCGCGCGAACTGCGCGACGAGGTAGAGCAGCGCCACCGACAGGCGCTGCTCGTAGGAGTAGTCGTCGCGGCCGGTGGAGGCGTCGGGCAACGTCAGGCCGCCCAGGGTGAAGACCGTGGTCCAGCCCTCGGTGTCGATCTGGTCGCCACCGGAGGGATCGAAGCAGAGCCGGGCCAGATGCATGTCCGACATGGAGCGGAGCACCGCGCCGAGGTTCTTGGAGGCGGCGTCGTCGGTCCGCTCCAGGAAGTCGACGACCTTGCCCAGCGAGGGGTCGTCGGCGTTGGAGACCGCCGCGACCGCCTGGATCATCGCCGACTCGCGCTCCTCCGACATGCGCGGCAGCAGCAGGCGGAGGGTCTCGGTGGCCATCGTCTTCTTGGCCGCGAGGTCGTCGCCGAACGAGAACGGGTCGAGCAGGCCCGGCGCCGCCGAGCCGAGCGGGATGATCCGCGCCTTCCTGCCGCGCTGCTGCAGCAGCCGTACCAGCGAGTCGGCGTCGCCCTTGGGGTCGATGACCGCGACCGTCACCCCGCGCAGCGCCATCTGGTAGATCATCAGCAGTGCCAGCGTGGTCTTGCCGCCGCCGGGCTCGCCCGTGATGGCGATGGCCGTCGGCCGGTTGCGCGTCGCCGCCACCAGCGGGTCGAAGTGCACGATGCTGCGGGCCCGCCCCAGGGTCTCCCCGATGTACGGGCCCATCCAGCCCGAACCGTTCTCGTCGGTCCGGTCGCCCAGGTCGACGGTGGCGGTGGCCATGCCGCCCGCGATCGTGCGCAGCGGCTGCCGTTGCGCGTAGGCGTTGACCCGGACCTTCTCGCCCGGCAGCGTCTCGCAGAACAGCGAGAACTGGTCGCCGGTGGAGTTGACGATGTCGATGCCCATGTCGCGGTAGTGCTCCACGACCGCCTCGACCCGCTGCACGCAGATCTCCTCGGTCGGGGCCGACACGATCAGGCGGTGCCAGCCGTAGACGAACGGCAGGCGCTCCTTGGTGATGCCGTGCTCCAGCATCCGGGCCGCGTCGATCTGCTCGGCCAGCGCCAGCGGCGCCTCCGCCCCGGCCTCCCGGATGTGGATGTCCATGTCGCGGGCGTGCGCGAGCTGGCGCGCCACGTCCTTGCTGGCCTTGACCGGCGGGATCAGCCGCATCCTGGAGCTGATCTCCACCGGGAAGGGGAGCTGGTCGGCGAAGTGCATCCAGGGCTCGCCGTCGGGGAACGGCATCAGGTCGGGGAACCGGGCGAAGGACATGTGCGCCACGTACGAGTCGCCGTGCGGCTGCTCGATCCTCAGCAGCGCCCTGCCGTTGTGGATCTGCCCCTCGACCAGGGACTCGATCTCCCCCTGCCCCCACCTGCGCTTGGGGCTCGCCGAGGCGGGCGGATCCCCCAGGGAGCCGGTCGTGGCGTGCTGGAAGAGCCAGGCGAGCTCGACGGAGGTGGCGTGCCTGGCGTACAGGGAGCTGGCCGCGAGCGCCCTGCCCAGCCGCTCGGCCTGCTCGGACCACTTGGCGATCTCCGCCTTGGGGACGTGGTCGTCCTCGATGCCCAGGGCCTTCTCGCTGCGCTGGTAGAAGCCGAAGAGCTGGGAGAGCACCCCGGCCCCGAGCTGGCGCCCGCGCTGGCCGAGCCGCACGCCGAGGTAGACCTCCTTGGTCCAGAAGTCCTTGGCCCAGACGTGCCGGTACATGTCCTCCAGGTAGTCGCGCCAGCCGGGTCCCTCGTCGGAGGTGGCGTTCAGCGCCATCGCCCACTCGGCCGCCGGGTAGGTGCGGTGCGCCACCCGCAGGTGGACCTCGGCGTCGGGCATCCGGATCGCGGCCAGCGCGATCGTGATGTTCGTGGCCAGCGCCTCCCGCTCCTCCGGGGTGATGAACTCGTAACTCACGGTGGGAAGCCTGAAGTAGGCCCAGACCGACGAGTCGGTCAGCAGGATCCGGTCGTCGAAGTACCGGACGGCGAGGCGGCTGCGCGCCCGGGAGGCGCGGCTCACCGTCCCTCCCCCGCCGAGCGTCCGGCCGTGCCCGCACCGCTCGCGGCCGTACCCGGGCGGCCCTCGGCCGGGTCGCCCGCCCTGCGCCGGCACGGCCCGCTCACCCGCGTCCGGTCCAGCCCGTTCACCACATCTCCTCGTGCCCGGGGGATCACTGGGCTATTTCCTCCTCGCTGGGTCGGCTCGACTGCACCGTTCCGAAGCCCGCCACCACGACGCCGGCCAGGGCCAGGTACGCCCGGCGGCCCGGCGCCCTCAGATGGGACGGTTCCACCCGGTCGTCCCTGCCGGGGGCCAGCGCGTCCTCCCAGGGGATCCGGACGATCGCCCGGCACCTGCCCCGCGCGACCGCCTCGGCGTGCTCCACGTCCTCCATGCTGCGGCGGCTCACCCCGTTGACCACCATGACGGCCCGCTGGCGGAGGTCGGCGCAACCGTGCCCGTCGAGCCACTCGTAGGTCATGGCCACCGCATCCGGCCCGTCCTCGCTGGCCGGGACGACGAGGACGAGCTGGTCGGCGTAGGGCAGGACGCGGGCGGCCAGGGCCGCCGCCGGGTCCACGACGATCATCTTGTAGTACCGGTCGAGCATGTCCATCGTCCGGCCGAGGCGCCGGTCGGAGAAGAGCGTGCGGTCGGCCAGGCGCTTCTCGGCGTCGGCGTCGCTGTCCCCGGCGACGACCTCCAGCCCCGAGGCGCAACGGCTGGTGTAGGCGCGCATCCCCAGGTAGCCCTGGACGCCGTCGAGCCCGGCGAGCAGGGAGCTCAGCGTCTCGGGCGACTCCCCCTGGATCCTGCCGGACAGCGCGTGCGAGCCGGTGCTGGCGTCGACCGCGAGGATCCGGTCCTCCCGGTAGCGGGCCAGCGTGTGGCCGAGCATGAGCGCGGTCGTGGTCTGCCCGGCGCCGCCGGTGCATCCCAGCACCACCACCCGGCGCGCGCCGCTGAACACCGCCCTTGCCCGCGCCTCGTCGATCTCCGAGCCGTCCGTACGGCCACCGCCGGCGGGCCCGATCACCACCTGGGCCAGGCGTCGCCAGCCGCCGGAGGAGTCCCGGCCGACCACCGACTCCACCCTGCGGACCCTGGTCTCGGCCTCGCCGTACGAGGAGGCGGGCACGGGGGGCGCGGGGGTCACCGGATCGGCCTTGGCCGCTCCGGTGGGGACGGCGCGGATGGACATCCCGGCGCCCGGCTGGGCGCCGCTCGGGTCGGCCGGACCCGTCTGCGCGCCCGCGAGCCGCTCGGGAGGCCAGGCCCGCGCGGAGCCCGCGGAGCTCGGGGTGCCCGGGTCGGCCGGACGGCCGATGGGGGCGGGACGGCCCCTGCGGTGCCGGCGTCGCGCGCTCTCCTCGGCGGACACCGCGTCCGCGGAGTCCGCCGGGTCTGCGGTGTCTGCGGTGTCCGCGGGATCGGCCGCGCTCGCCGCGCCGGTCGCGTGTGTCCTGCCCATCGTGTTCGTCTCGCCGGTCGTGTTCGTCTCACCGGCCGGGAGCCCGGTCGCCTCCGCGGACCGCCACCCGGCCGGGGCCGGGCCGACGAACCTGGGAACGAAGGGCGTGACGGCCGGGTCGGCGGGGTCGCGCACGGGATCGGAGACGGCGGGCCGCCCGGGGGTCTCGGTTGTCCCGGCCGGTTCGGGCCGTTCAGGACGCTCGGACCGCTTCGGTGTGCCGGTCGGCTCGGACAGCTGCGGTGTCCCGACCTGCTCGGGCTGCTCGGACCGCTGCGGTGTCCCGGCAGGCTCGGGTCGCTCGACGGGAGCGATCGGCACGGCGGGCGGAACGGAGGCGGACGGGACGGACGTGGACGGGATCGACGCGGGCGGACCGGTCAGGGGCGGCACGGGAGCCGACGGGACCTGCGGGGCCGCCGCGGCGCGCTGGGCGTCGGCGGAGGCGGCCAGCCTGCGCAGGCGGCGCAGCGCCTCGGTGCCGATGGGGGCGGACGGAGCAGGTGAGGCCTCGGACGCCACCGGCCCCCCGGCGGTCACCGGCGTCTCGGACGACGGCCTTCCGGACACCCCCGGCGTCTCGGAGGACGACGGGGACGCGGGGGAAACCGGGAACGCGGACGACGGAGGCGACGGGGACGACGGGGACGCGGAGGATGACGTTGACGCGAGGGACGACGGGGACGCGGAGACCCGTCCCCCGGCCCTCGCGGAACCCTTCGTCCCCCCGGCCGTCCCGGAGCCCTCGGCGACTCCGGAGTCCTCGGCCTCCCGGGCGCTGCCCGTGCCCTTCGTCCGGTTCCGGTCTTCCGGTTTCGTGCCCTTCGCCTCACCGGTCCTGCCGAAGCCCCTCCGGGCCCGGCCGGAACCCGTCGCCTCGACGCTGTCGTCCGGGGCGGCGATGTCGTTCCCGGCGGACGCGGTCACGGCCGGGGTGTTCCCCTCGCCGACCCGCTCCACGGACGACGAGGAAGCCGATCCCGCACGACCGGAACCCCCCCGGCCCATGCCTTCCGGACGCGTACCCGGCACGACGGGTCCCCCGGCCTGCCCAACGGCCGGCCCCGTGGCCGGTTCCGCCGCGGAGACGGGCAGCGACGACATCGGTGGCATCGGCGGCACGGTGACCGGCATCGCGACCGGGAGCACGGCCGGCACCGTCTCGACGGCCGTGGCCTGGCCGAGCGCCGGGGCGGCCCCCCGGCGCTGGGCGCGGGTCTGGCTCCAGGTGATCCGCTCGCGGGCGACCGGGGCGGTGGCCGCCGCCGCGGCCGCGGCGGCCACCGCCGGACGCACCTCGCGGGCCGCGGCGCGCTTGGCCTGTGCCTGGCGGACCTTGCGGGACGCCTTGACCCGGACCGACCCGTACTGCGGCGCGGCGCGCCAGACCCGGCCGTTCAGCGCGACCTCGGCAGGCTCGGAGACGGGTGCCATCCGGCACCAGGTACGCGGCTCGCCCACGTAGCGCAACTGCGACTGGAGCAGCTCGGTGAGCCTCTTGCTCTCGATCACCGGCCGGGTGGAGAGCCAGGTGACGATGCCGGGCGGCACCAGGTAGATGACGTGCCAGGGAGCCGCGAAGGGGAGACCGAGCAGGTAGAGCAGGAGCGACCACGGGGCCAGCACTCCCACGAACCCACCGATCCAGACGATCGGGAGCGGCATCGGCAGCCGTAGGTCGTACAGCTTGTAGAGCCGCTTCTCGATCCTCCAGATATTGGTGTACGTGGGCAGATCCACGTGATCCTCCTCTCCGCCTCTCCTTGTGTGACCGTTCGGGCGCGGTCTCAACCCCCCGAGATGCCCAGCGCGCCCGCGATCGCCTTGGCCGTCACCTCGATGATGTTCGGCACGTAGAAGATCACTCCGATGGCGATCGCCAGGATGATGAACTGGACGAACCTGGTGATCTCACGGGTGAAGAGGAAGAAGAGGGCCACCACCGAGACGATGACCAGGAAGAGGGGGGCGAAGAAGCTGCGGAGGAATTCGGCGAGGCCCTCGGTGTTGACGCCTGCGGGAGGAGCTGTGGGCTGAGCGAGCTCCACGACGCTCAGCAACATGGTCTTGAGAATCACTTCTTGTCCTCCGTACTCACGATCGCGCCCGCCGGGTGATGACGGGCCCGCGACGCGTGCGCGCCGGGGCCCGGACCGGTGGATCGTCGATCAGGGGGGGTCTGCTCACCGTGGACCGGCACCATTCGATCATGAGTCATCCCGCCACGGATCGGTACGCGCCGCGGATGTCCTTGACGAACCATTTGTCGCCCTGTTTGACCATGGTGAGCAGGTACGCCTGTTCGAGCTTGCCTCCCATTTGGCCGGGGTCCGCGGGCTCCGGTTCGTCGGACGTCGGCGTCTTCGCCGGGACGCCCCACGAGACCGTCGCGGTGACCTGACGGGTGCTGCCCGCGGGGAGGGGCACCGAGAGGTCCTTGAGCTGCAGGAAGGTCAGGGCTCCGGAGAAACCCTCCAGGGTGGTGCCGGCGTCGGCGTAGAGCCGCAGGGAGGCGGTGTCGCTCGCCGCGTACGCCTTGAAGAAGCCCTCCAGCGAGGGGCGCAGTTCCTGTTCGGCGGCGCGGTCGCGGTCGGGCGCGGGCTTGGGCGGCAGGTCGGCCGCGCCGGGCGCGGGCAGGATGCCCGGCCGTCCCGCGACGACGAACCTCTTGGCCGATCGGTCGTGGTAGATGGGCACCGACAGCAGCTGGCGGCGGTCCTCGGACTGGTAGGCGACGGTGACGACGGCGTTCTCGGCGTCGACGACCTCGATCCCGTACGGTTGCACCGCTCCAGCGCTCATCCTGCCGAGACCGTCCCAGCCGAACTGCGACTCGACGCCCTCGGGCAGGTAGGGGGCCAGCCTGGACTCCCGCTCCTCCAGGCGTGCCCCGTCGAAGTTCAGGTAGACCTCGGCGAACTGGGCCGCGAAGGCCGAGCCCGGGACGGTGGGGAAGCCCTCTCCCGCGACGGGGGCCGTGCCGGCGGGGGTGTTCGGCTGGGTGAGGCGCTCGAAGGGGGCTCGCACCCCGTTCACCACGATGACGATGATCAGTGCCCAGAGCACGGCACGGCCGGCCCACACCAGCCAGCGGCCTCCGCCGCCGGACCAGCGGTTGCGGGGCGTGCCCCTGCGGCGCGCCGGAACACGGTCGAGGTCGGGATCGTCGGGAAAATCCGGGTATGCCGACAGCTCGGGGTCGCCAGCGATCCGGGGATCACGCTGGACCGTCGACCTTCGAGCCATCACGCCTCCGCTCGCGTCACTTCCGGCCGGTGCGGTGTCGTATTGCCGCCGATCCCGTTGGCCAGGGTGACGCACTTACTCTAGCCGCCCCGCCGATTCTTCCAGGAAAGCCACGCCTATGCTGCAGGCATCGTGATGACTGAGCAAACCGGGTCTGGAACCCCGGCGAGGCCGCCGATGCCGCAGATGCCCGACCGAATGTGTATTACCCCTGGCCAGGGCGTGGGTCGATTACCCAAACGCCACCCATTGCTAACTGGACGGTTCGCGGACTGTCGCGACCTGCGCATTTAACGCGAAATACGTCACCCAGTGTCACAAACGACAAAAAACCCTGTTCCAGGGTGCCGGGCCGTGCGCGGGCCCCCGGGACCGAAACGGCCCGGCCCGGCTCGCGTGGAGCCTGGCCGGGCCGGAACGTGTTCCCGGTCCTCGCCGCACGCCGAGTCCTCGCCGCACGCCGGACCTTCACCGGACACGGAAGCTTCGCCGGACGCGGACCTTCATCGGACGTGGAACCTTCGCCGGACGTCGAACCTTCGTCAGACGTTGAAGCGGAACTCCACCACGTCGCCGTCGCGCATGACGTAGTCCTTGCCCTCGATCCGGGCCTTGCCGACCTGGCGGGCGGCGGCGATGGAACCGGCCTCGACCAGCTCGTCGTAGGAGACGATCTCGGCCTTGATGAAGCCCCGCTGGAAGTCGGTGTGGATGACCCCGGCCGCCTCGGGAGCGGTGGCGCCCTTGCGGATCGTCCAGGCCCGGGTCTCCTTGGGGCCGGCGGTCAGGTAGGTCTGCAGGCCCAGGGTCTCGAAGCCCACCCTGGCCAGCTGGGTCAGGCCCGACTCCTGCTGCCCGACGGACTGCAGCAGCTCCAGCGCCTCCTCCTCGTCGAGCTCGACGAGCTCGGACTCGATCTTGGCGTCCAGGAAGACGGCCTCGGCCGGGGCGACCAGCTCCGACAGCCTGGCGCGGAGCGCGTCGTCCACCAGTTCGTCGGCGTCGAGGTTGAAGACGTACAGGAACGGCTTGGCGGTCAGCAGGTGCAGCTCGCGCAGGTCCGCGGGGTCGATCCCGGCGCCCTTGGCCCCGGCGTACAGGGTGGTGCCGCCGTCGAGGAGCTTGAAGGCCGCCTCGGCCGCGTCCAGTGCGGCCTTGCGGTCCTTGTTGGTCCTGGACTCCTTCTGCAGGCGGGGGATCGCCTTCTCCAGCGTCTGCAGGTCCGCGAGGATCAGCTCGGTGTTGATCGTCTCGATGTCGCGTCCGGGAGAGACCCCGCCGTCCACGTGGGTCACGTCCGGGTCGTCGAAGACCCGGATGACCTGGCAGATCGCGTCGGTGTCGCGGATGTTGGCGAGGAACTGGTTGCCCCGTCCCTGCCCCTCCGAGGCGCCGCGGACCAGCCCGGCGATGTCGACGAACTCGACCTTCGCCGGCAGGATCTTCGCCGACCCGAAGATCTCGGCCAGCTTCTCAAGACGCGGGTCGGGGACGCCGACGATGCCCACGTTGGGTTCGATGGTGGCGAACGGATAGTTCGCCGCCAGGGCGTTGGCGGTCTTCGTCAGCGCGTTGAAAAGCGTTGACTTGCCGACGTTGGGCAATCCGACGATGCCGATGCTCAGGCTCACGTGAGCCGAGTTTACGCGGAATGACCCGGTGCCGGTCGCCACGGACCCCGTCAGCCGGCCGACACGAACCCGTCACGTGGGGCGATCGGCCCGATTTCGGAGGCGTGTCGGCGCGCCAGGAGGGGCCGGGCCTGGAATCATGCCGGGGTGGACGTCATGGCGCTCTCCTTCCAGCTGGCGGTGGGCCTCGCCGCGGGACTCGCGATCGGGTTCCTGCTGGGGCGGGCACGGGCCGCCTCCGGAGCCACCGACATGGTCGCGCGCCTGGCCGACGCCGAGGCCCGCGCGAAGATCGCGGAAGAGAAGCTCGCCTACGTCGAGGGACAGCTCGCCGACCGGTTCCAGGCCCTGTCCACACGCGCGCTCGACGTCAACAACCTGCGCTTCCTGGAACTGGCCGAGACGAGGCTCGCCGCGGGCCGGGCCGAGGCCGCCGGGGAGCTGGAACAGCGCAAACAGGCCGTCGAGCACCTGATCGAGCCGCTCAAGGACACCCTGTCGCGCGTCGAGACGCAGCTGCGCGACACGCAGGCGGGCCAGCGGGCCGCCCACGCCGAGCTGGCCAAGCACATCGACGTCGTCCGCGAGAGCAACGAGCAGCTCCGTGCCCAGACGAGCACGCTGGTACGGGCCCTGCAACGCCCGGAGGCCCGGGGGCGATGGGGGGAGCTCCAGCTCCGCAGGGTGGCCGAGATCGCCGGGATGCAGCGGTTCTGCGACTTCGACGAGCAGGTCAGCGTCACCACGCCGGACGGCGTCCTGCGGCCCGACATGGTGGTGCGCCTGGCCGGGGGCAAGAACATCGTGGTCGACTCCAAGGTCTCGCTGGCCGCCTACCTGGAGGCCGCCGAGTCGACCGACCCGGACCACCAGTCGGCCCGGCTCGACGCCCACTCCCGGCACGTGCGCGAGCACGTGGACCGGCTCGCCTCCAAGCCCTACTGGCAGGCGTTCAGCCCGTCCCCGGAGTTCATGGTGCTGTTCATCCCCGGCGAGGCGTTCCTCGCCCCGGCCCTGGAACGCGACCCCGCCCTGCTGGAGTACGCCATGCGGCGGCGGGTCCACATCGCCACCCCCACCACGCTGATCACCATGCTCCGCACCGCGCAGTACGCCTGGCAGCAGGCCGCGCTCAGCGAGAACGCGCGGGCGATCTTTGAGGTCGGCAAGGAGCTGTACGAGCGGCTGAGCAGCATGGGCCGCAACGTCGAGTCCCTGGGCCGCTCGCTGAGCCGGGCGGTGGAGTCGTACAACAGGACGGTCGGCTCGCTGGAGACGCGGGTGCTGGTCAGTGCCCGCAAGCTCAACGACCTGGGCCTGGTCGAGGAGAAACTGGAGGGGCCGCGGCCGCTGGAGGACCTGCCGCGCGCCCTGACCTCACCCGAACTGCTCGCGGAAGAGGAGCCAAGCCCGTCTCTCGTGTCCCGCCTGAACGGTAGGTTGACCAACGACCTGCCCTGAGACCTTTCCCCGTGGACGCCTGCGGCCGGACACTGGAGGCGACGGGACCGACGACGCGGGGGCCGAGGTCAAGGGGACGAGTGGTGGACGAGCGAGGCGGCGTGCAGCCGCCCGGCGGGGTGATCGCATGAGTGAGCTTGACCGGCCCGGCGGCATCCGGCTGACCGTCCGGGGCGCGCTGGCCCTCGTGCTGGTGACCACGCTGCTGGGAGGCGTGCTGCAGTCCCTGTCGGGGCTGTCCGCGCTGACCGGCGTGGCGTTCGTGATCGGCTGCGCGGGTGCGACGGCGCTGGTCAACCCCAGGGAGCTGCTCTCACTGGTGGTCTCCCCGCCCCTGGTCTTCTTCGTGACCACCGTGCTCGTCGAGGCGGTCCGCTCCCTGTTCGCGGCCACCCCGCTGCAGGCCTTCGGGCTGGGCATGTACACCGCGCTGTCCCAGGGCGCCCCCTGGCTGTTCGGCGGCTCGCTCCTGGTGCTGCTGATCGCCTGGCGTCGCGGGCTGACCCGCTGCGTCCGCGAGCTGCGCGACGAGCTGAAGACGGCCAAGGCGTCCGTACCCCGCCCGAGAAGCGGGGAGACCGCCTTCGCCCCCGAACCCGAGGGGTACTTCGAGCCCAAGGTGTACGGGACGCCGCGCGACGAGCGCTGACCCGTCCTCGCGGCCCCGGCCGGACGCCGTCGCGGACCGGGTGGCGGTCACCGGCACGCCCCGGCCCGGGGGCCGGGGCGTGGGAGGACGACCGGTCAGACCGCCGTGACGCGCAGGTTCTTACGGAGCTCGTGCGGGAGCGCGAACCGCACGTTCTCCTCGACGGACTCGACCTCTTCCACGTCCTCGAACCCGTTGCGGGCGAGGCGGGCGAGGACCCCGGCGACGAGCTCCTCGGGCACCGAGGCGCCGCTCGTCACACCGACCGTGGTGACGCCGTCGAGCCAGGCGTCCTGGATGAGCGAGGCGTCGTCGACCAGGTAGGAGGCGTCGGCGCCGTGGTCGAGGGCGACCTCGACCAGCCGCTTGGAGTTGGAGGAGTTCTCCGAGCCGACGACGATCACCAGCTCGGCCTGGGCGGCGATCTCCTTGACCGCGACCTGACGGTTCTGGGTGGCGTAGCAGATGTCGTCGCTGGGCGGGTCGATCAGGTTGGGGAAGCGCTCCTTGAGGCGGGAGACCGTCTCGACCGTCTCGTCCACCGAGAGCGTGGTCTGCGAGAGCCAGACCAGCCTCTCGGGATCCCTGACCTGCACCGTGCCGACCGACTCCAGCCCGTCGACGAGCTGGATGTGGTCGGGGGCCTCACCGGCGGTGCCCTCGACCTCCTCGTGGCCCTCGTGGCCGATGAGGAGGATGTCGTAGTCCTGGGAGGCGAAGCGCTTGGCCTCGTTGTGCACCTTGGTCACCAGGGGGCAGGTCGCGTCGATCGTCCTCAGACTGCGACGGGCGGCCTCGCGGTGGACCTCCGGGGAGACGCCGTGGGCGGAGAAGACCACGATGGCGCCCTCGGGCACCTGCTCGGTCTCGTCGACGAAGATCGCGCCGCGCTCCTCCAGCGTCCTGACGACGTGGGTGTTGTGGACGATCTGCTTGCGGACGTAGATCGGCGCACCGTACTGCTCCAGCGCCTTCTCCACGGCCTGGACCGCACGGTCGACCCCCGCACAGTAACCACGGGGCTTCGCCACCAGTACGCGTCGGTTCGCAGGGGTCATGGAAGTCATGCTCTTATGCTACGTGGACGCGCCCGCGAGACGGCCCATACGTCCCATGAGCCCGGCGCACCATCCCGTAGGCCCGTCCTTGTCACATCTGTCCTTCCCGACACAGACCTCCAGGGAGACGCCATGTCAGTCCCCGACATGATCCGCAGTGTCACACAGAAAGCAAAAGATCTTCCCCTGCACATGCTGCAGACCGCCCTGAGCGGGGTCGGCCAGGCTCTGCTCCTCGGCGACCGGGTCCGTAACAAGATCAAGGGCTCCTCCGGCCGTGAGGACGACCTCGACGAGTCCCGGGAGGCGACCGCCGACGTACCGGCGGACGTCGAGGAGAGCACCGTCGAGCAGGCGGGGGAGGCCGAGAAGCCCGCCCGCAGAGAGCCGGTCATCTTCGCGCCGCGTCCCTCCAAGACCGTGGACGAGGCACCGGCCGAGAGCGCCGTCGAGCAGGCGGAGAAGCCCGAGAAGGCCGAGAAGGCCGAGAAGGCCGCCCGTCGTGAGCCGGTCATCTTCGCACCGCGGCCGTCCAAGATCACCGAGAAGGCACCCGCCGCCGGGAGCAACGGCACCGGGCCCTCGCACGAGCCGGTCATCTTCAGCCCCGCCAAGCCCACCGCCCCCAAGCCCGCCACCCCCGAGACCACCACCCCCGAGACCGTGGCCTCTGAGACCGTGGCCGAGGCCCCCGCCACCACGCCCGAGACCCCGGCCGACAAGACCTCGGCCACCAAGCCCTCCAAGGCGGCCGAGACCTCCGAGACCTCCGAGACCTCGGTCGCCGAGACTTCGGCCGAAAAGACCCCTGCCGGCAAGACCCCGGCCGACAAGACCGGGACCGACGAGGCTCCGGTCACCGACACTCCGGACACCGAGACCTCTGTCACCGAGACCTCTCTCACAGAGAGCTCCGTCACAGAGAGCTCCGTCACCGAGGCCCCCGCCGCGAAGCCCAAGGCCTCCAAGGCCGCCAAGCCCTCCAAGGCCGCGAAGACCGCCCCCGCCGAGGAGGCCGCGCCCGCGAAGGCCGAGGACACGAAGGCCGAGAGCACGAAGACCGGCGAGGCCAAGGCCGAGAGCACGAAGACCCGGAGCACGAAGGCCGGCAGGAGCAAGGCCGACGAGACCGAGACGGCCACCCCGGCCACCCCGGCCACCCCGGCCACGGCGCCCGCGGCGAAGAAGCCCAGGACCACCAAGGCGACCAAGGCCGCCAAGGAAAAGGAATCGGCGCAGGCCCCGGCCACCCCCGCCACCACCGAGACTCCCGAGATCGCCGAGCCCAAGGCCGCCGAGCCCGAGACCGCCGAGCCCAAGGCCTCCGAGCCCGGGACCGTCGAGTCCAAGTCCGCTGAGACCGAGACCATCGCGTCCGAGACCGCCGAGACCCTGAGCCCGCGGCCCGAGTCCGAGGCCACCACCGCGAAGCCCGCCACCCGGAGGACCGGCACGAGGGCCACCGCGAAGCCCGCCACGGTGGCCACGTCCACCCCCAGGACCCGCAGGGCCCCCAAGGCCGCTCCCACGAACGCGAAGACCGCCTCCGAGGTCACCGGGAACACCGGAGACGTCGAGGACGCCGGGGACACCGACACCACCGGGAACACGGGGAACACCACCCCCGTCCCGGTGGGCGCCGTGATCGAGACGCCCCCGGCGACGAAGGTCGAGATCGCGGAGGTCAAGGTGGCGAAGCCGGAGACCCAGGACGCCGCGCTGGTCGAGGTGACCGGCACCCGGGTCGCTCCCCCGGAGACGGCCGGGTCCGTCACCGCGCCGACCGCCGACGTGGTCGCCGCGGCCGGTGCGGTACCGGCCGAGCCGCTGCCCGGTTACGCGGACCTGACGGTGGCGTCGCTGCGGGCGCGCATGCGCGGCAGGACGGCCGGGCAGATCAGGGACCTGATCGCCTACGAGCGGGCCACCTCCGCCCGCGAGGCCGTCGTGCGGATGTACGAGAACCGTCTGGCCAAGCTGGAGGCCGGGGAATAGTCGCGCCCGGCGCGTAGGCTCCCGCCCATGAGCTCGAAGTCCACTCCTGAGCAGCCCCTTCCGGTCCGCACGGTCTTGCAGATGGTCGGCGGCTGGATCGGCAAGCTCGGCACCGTCTGGGTCGAAGGGCAGATCACCGAGCTGACCGCCCGTGGCGGCACGGTGTTCCTGACGCTGCGCGACCCGGTGGCCAACATCTCGGCCCGGGTCACCTGCCCGCGCGGCGTCTACGAGGCCACCGTCCCCCGGCCGGTCGACGGTGCCCGGATCGTGACGCATCTCAAGCCCGACTTCTGGGTCAACAAGGGTTCTTTCGCGTTCACCGCGCTGGAGATGCGGCCGGTCGGGGTCGGTGAGCTGCTGGCACGGCTGGAGCGCCTGCGCCGGCTGCTCGCCTCCGAGGGTCTCTTCGGGGTGGACAGGAAACGGCGGCTGCCTTTCCTGCCCGGTACGGTCGGGCTGATCTGCGGCCGTGACTCGGCCGCCGAGCGCGACGTGCTGGAGAACTCGCGGCGCCGCTGGCCCGCGGTCCGGTTCACGGTGGAGCCGGTGGCCGTGCAGGGGCCGTACGCGGTCGGCGAGGTCATCGAGGCGCTGCGCAGGCTGGACGCCGACACCGACGTGGACGTGATCGTGATCGCGCGGGGCGGCGGGTCGATGGAGGACCTGCTGCCCTTCTCCGACGAGGCCCTGGTGCGGGCGGTCGCGGCGTGCCGTACCCCGGTGGTCAGCGCGATCGGGCACGAGCAGGACAATCCGCTGCTCGACCTGGTCGCCGACGTGCGCGCGTCCACGCCCACGGACGCGGCGAAGAAGGTCGTGCCGGACGTCGGCGAGCAGCTCACGCTGATCCGCCAGCTCCGTGACCGGGGCCGCAGGGTGGCCAAGGGCTGGCTGGACCGCGAGACGGCCTGGCTGGCCGCGGCCCGTTCACGCCCCGCCCTCGCCGATCCGGTACGCGAGGTCGAGCGCAGGGCCGAGCAGGCCGAGCAGCTCAGGGACCGGGCGAGGCGTTCCCTCACCGGTTCCCTGGACCGCGCCCAGGACTCGCTGGAGCACCTGCGCGCCCGCCTGGTCTCGCTCTCCCCGGCCGCCACGCTGGAGCGCGGCTACGCGATCGTGCAGCGCCCCTCGGGCGACGTCGTACGGCTCGCGAGCGAGATCTCCCCGGGCGACGAGCTCACGGTGCGCTTCTCCGACGACCGGGTGACGGTCAGGAGCGATTCCACCACGTGAGCGAGGGGTAGCCGTCGTCGATGAATCCGAACTCCCGGTAGAGGGCCTCGGCGTCGGAGGTGGCGTGCAGGTCGACCCGGCGGACCCCGGCCCGCCGGTACCACTCCAGCAGGGCGTTGACGACGGCCCGGCCGTGGCCCCTGCGCCGGTGGCCGGGGTCGGTGGCCATGCCCTGGATGTAGCCGTAACGCCCGTCGGGGAGGCTGGGGCCGGGCATGCGCTCGAAGATCAGGCCGACCCCGCAGGCCGCCAGCCTCTTGCCGGGCGCGTCCACCACGTAGACGGCGGTGTCGGCACTGCCGAGCCGCTCGGCGAGGCTCTCCGCGTAGGCCGGCCGCCAGTCCTCCTCGACCGGGAGGCTCCCGTCCAGGGCCATCCTGTCGGCCAGGATCTGACGCAGCCGCACCAGCTCCGGAATGTCGTCGAGGGTCGCGTCACGAACGCTCATCCGGGCATTCTGCCAGCCGTACCCGGCGGTGGGACGGGCGGGGAGGCGGCGCGGACGATCTAAGGTGGGGTCCGTGGCCGATGAGAAGACACCGTCGTACGAGCAGGCGCGCGAGGAGCTGACCGAGGTGGTCCGCCGCCTCGAGGCGGGCGGGCTCACCCTGGAGGAGTCGATCGAGCTCTGGGAGCGCGGGGAGAGGCTGGCCTCACTCTGCGAGGAGTGGCTGCAGGGGGCCCGGGTCAAGCTCGCGGCGGCCATGGCCCAGCGACGGCAACCCGACCCCGGCGCGGACGCCCCCTTCTGATCGGCCGGCGCCGACTGCGGCCGGGGAAAGACCGGACGACGGAGGCCGGACAGCGTGACCGGATGACGAGGGCCGGACGACGCGCGGCGCGCGAGCGGCCGGGCCTCCGGCCGTTCCAGGACGCTAGGACGTGATCTTCGGCTGCTGCCGGAGGGACCCGGCCAGGGTGGACAGCTCCTGCCAGGAGGCGGTGCCGGTGACGACGACCGTGACGTCGGGCAGGAGACGTACCAGGGAACGCTGGTCCTTGTCCTCGCGGACGCGCTGTTCCCAGGTCACGCCGCCGATCTGGACGGTGCCGGTGGCCGTGGAGGTGTTGGCGAGCCGGTTGGCGAACTCGGCCGCGGGCTTCTCGTCGCTCTGGGCGAGCATCGCGTGGCGGCGCTCGGCGGTGGCGAAGCCGAGCCTCCAGGTCGTCCAGCCGCCGTCGTTCGTCCTGCGGGAGCTGTTCGGCACCCATCCGGGGGCGACCTGCCCGGGCGCCCACACCTGGAAGGGTGCCGTACGGCGCAGGTCGGCCAGGGCGAGCGAGTAGTCGACCTTGGGAATGCGCTCGGTCCGGCTCTGCGGCGTGATGAGCAGGAAGAGGCCGACGGCCGCCAGACAGACCGCCATCGCGAACGCGTAGCCGTAGAAGCCCTCAGTGAACCTTCGCACGACCACCGACACTATCCGTTCCGCGGGGCGGTCCCGTCTCAGGGGCGGCGGATCTGCGCGACGATGGCCAGCACGTCCTCGGCGAGCACCCGGGAGGCGTCCTCGTCGTCGGACAGGGCGACCTCGGAGACGGCCGCGGCGAGCGCACCGGTGAGGACCACGACCAGCGCGCCCTCGTCGCCCTCGAACAGGGCGGCGTTGCGCTTGGCCCACTGCCGGAGCCGGTCGCGCATGATGACCTCGAACCCGGGCGGCCCGTCGCCGCGCAGGAACAGGGCCGACAGCTCCCGCTCGGCCAGGCAGCCCTCCAGGTAGGCGCGGGCCCCGGCGATGAACAACCGCATCGGGTCGCCCTCGCCGCCGGCCCTGGCCTCCTGGACCGCCTGCTTGGTCCGCTGGGTCTGCCGGGTCTGGAACTCGTCGAAGAGGGTGAGGTAGAGGTCGGCCTTGCCGGAGAAGTGGTGGTAGAGGCTGCCCACGCTCGCCCCCGCCCGGGAGACCACGTCGGTGACCCCGGACTCGGCGAAGCCGCTCGTGACGAACGTCTCCCTGGCCGCGGCCAGGAGTGCGACGCGCGTGGCGGCACCCCGCTCGGAGGTCCGCGCACCCCCGCCCTTCACCAGCCGTTCCGTGTCACTGCTCATGGTGGGCAGATTATCCTCCGCCGACCGGTCACAGGGGTGCCAACTACGATCGTTGCAACAATCCACGAGAGGGGTTTCCCACCATGTCCGATCAGACGTCCGTTCCCGCCACCCTCGCCACGGGTGAGCACGCACCTGATCGCAACCTCGCCCTGGAGCTCGTCCGCGTCACCGAGGCGGCCGCGATGGCGGCGGCCCGCTGGGTCGGGCGGGGTGACAAGAACGGTGCGGACGGCGCCGCGGTGAACGCGATGCGCCAGCTGATCAACACCGTGTCGATGAGCGGCGTGGTGGTGATCGGCGAGGGCGAGAAGGACAACGCGCCGATGCTCTACAACGGCGAGCTGGTGGGCGACGGCAGCGGCGCGGCGTGCGACGTGGCCGTCGACCCGATCGACGGCACCCGGCTGACCGCGCTCGGCATGCCCAACGGGATCTCGGTGATCGCGGTCAGCGAGCGCGGCTCGATGTACGACCCGTCGGCGGTCTTCTACATGGACAAGCTGGTCACCGGCCCCGAGGCCGCCTCGTCGGTGGACATCAACGCGCCGGTGGCCGACAACATCGCCGCGGTGGCGCGCGCCAAGGGCGGCGAGCCGTCGGACGTGACCGTGGTCATCCTGGACCGGCCCCGCCACGAGAAGACGATCCGGGAGATCCGGGAGGCCGGTGCGCGGATCAGGCTCATCACCGACGGCGACGTGGCCGGTGCGATCATGGCGGCCCGGGTGGGAACCGGCGTCGACCTGATGCTCGGCGTCGGCGGCACCCCGGAGGGCATCATCGCCGCGTGCGCGCTCAAGTGCCTGGGCGGTGTCATCCAGGGCAGGCTCTGGCCGCAGGACGAGGCCGAGCGCCGCCGGGCGCTGGACGCGGGCCTCGACCTGGACGCCACGCTCAGCACCGACGACCTGGTCAGGTCCGACGACGTGTTCTTCGCCGCCACCGGGATCACCGACGGCGAGCTGATGCAGGGGGTCCGCTACCGGGCCGGGCGGGCCGTCACCAGCTCCCTGGTCATGCGCGGCCGGTCCGGGACGATCCGGAAGATCGAGAGCGAGCACCAGCTCTGGAAGCTGCGGGCCTACAGCGCGATCAACTTCGACAACGCCCGCTAGGCGCGGGCGGGACACGCCCACGGCGGACACGCGCCGTGGGCGTCGGCGGCGGACACGCGTCGCGGGTGTCAGCGGTGGACGCGCATCACGGACGCCGACGATGAACGCACGCCGAAGGTGCCGACGACGGACGCGCGGGGCGTCAGCGGCGGAACCAGGAGCGCCGGGGGCGCTTCGGGGACTTGGCCACGATGTTGCCGCACGTGACGATGCCGGTGATCTCGATGACCGGGCCGTCGGGCGAGGCCCGGACATGGTTCTTCTTGCCCCCCATGTACATCGAGGCGGGCATCTCGATCCGCACCCCCTCGGGCACGATCAGGGTGAGGGTGCCGAACAGCACCGTGACCTGCAGGGTCACCCGGCTGGACTGGAGCAGCGCCTCGCACAGGTCGAGCGTGACGTTGGCGCAGATCGCGGTGGCCGGGAACCGGGTCGGCACCACCCAGCGGCCCGAGCGTTTCTCCGAGCCGAAGAACGCCGTCACCGGGCGGACGTCGGTGCGCAGCGGCTGTGCCTCGGGCGGAAGCAGGTCGGCCGTGAGGGCGGAGAGCTCCCCCAGCGTGCGCGCCCGGTAGAGGGCCTCGACGCGCTGCTCGTACTCGCCGTGGTCGAGGCGTCCGTCGGCGAGCGCGTCGCCGAGCACGACGGCCACCCTCTCGCGGTCGGCGTCCCCGGCTCTGAGGTCGGCGGGACGCGGCTCGGGGACGTGACGGCGGATGGCGGGGGGCCGGTGACTCTCCACCCTTCGACCATAATCGCCGCCGGGCCCCGGCGCCTCGTCCGGCGCGCTCCGGATGTGCGGGCGGACGGGCGGAACCGGCAGGTGACGGGCCATTGACCACCGGGTACGCCGCCCATACCCTGACGGGAACTTGAATCCCCCTCATGTTCCCGGAGATCGTCATGCCGACCCCCCGTGACAGGCAGGCACGCGTGGCGACCTGGGCGGCGTTCTTCGTCCAGGGGCTCTGTTTCGCCACCCTGCTCACCCATGTGGTCGACCTCCAGCGCCGCTTCGGTCTCAGCGACGGCGACCTCACCCTGGTCCTGCTGCTCGTCCCGGTGATCTCCGGAGTCGGCAGCGCGGTCGCGGCCCCCCTGGCGAGCCGGTTCGGCAGCGCCCCGGTGCTGCGGATCTCCCAGATCGGCGTCTGCACGGCCGTGATCCTGCTGGGCTGGAACGACGGGCTCACCGGGCTGTACGCGCTCAGCGCCGTCTTCGGCCTGTTCGTCGGCGCGGTGGACGCGGCGATGAACATGCAGGCGGTCGCGGTCGAGCGCAGGTACGGGATGAGCGTGCTGACCGGCTTCCACGCCGTGTGGAGCGTCGGCTCGATGCTGGGCGCGGGCGCCAACTCCGCCTTCAGCGCGCTCGGCGTGCCGCTGGGCTGGTCGTTCTCCGTACCGGTGATGATCGGCGCGCTGATCTCGGTGGTCCTGCTCCCGCGCCTCTACCGGCGCGACGAGGAGGGCGTCGAGACGCCGCTCGAGGCCGTGACCTCCCGGTCGCCGTGGCGGCCGATCATCCCGCTCTGCCTGGCGATGGCGTTCCTGTACGTCGGTGACGCGGCGGTCTCCAACTACGGCACGGTCTACATGGAGAAGGCGCTGGCGGCGAGCGGGTGGCTGGTGCCGTTCGGCTACCTCGTCTACCAGGCGGCGATGCTGCTGGCCCGGGTGCCCGGCGACCTCGCCGTGCGCAGGTATGGGCCGGCGCCGGTGGTGCGCGCGGGCGCGGTGATCGCGGCGGCGGGCATGCTGGGCCTCGTGCTGGCACCCGGCGTCGTGGTGGCGGTCGTGTCGTTCGGCCTGGTCGGCATCGGCCTGTCCGTCATCGCCCCGCAGTCGTTCTCGGCCGCGGGCCGCCTCGGCGCCGGGGCGGAGACCGCGATCGCCCGGGTCAACATGTTCAACTACGTCGGCTTCCTGGTGGGGGCCGCCGTGGTCGGCACCCTCAACGACACGGTGAGCATCAGGGTGGCGTTCGTCCCGGCCGCCGTGCTGGTGGGCCTGATCGTCTTCCTGGCCCGGGGGTTCCGGCCGGACCCCCAGCCCGCCACCGGGCCCGCCACCGGACCCGGGGCGGGGGATCACAGGTAGGGGCGCCGGTCCCGCCTGGCCCGCTCGTAGGCGGCGCGCGCCCGCCGGGTCTCCTCCCCCCGCGACACCTCGGCCACCGGTACGTCCCACCAGGCCGTGGTCTCCGCGCCGGGGCCGGGCACGGTCTCGACGTACACCACCGTGGTACCGGTCGCCCGCCTGGCCTCTGCCAGGGCCAGGCGCAGGGACTCCGGGCCGTCGGCGCGGAGCACGTTCGCGCCCAGGCTGGCCGCGTTGGCGGCCAGGTCGACCGGGAGGAGCGCCCCGTCCAGCTCCCCGCCGGCACCGCGCAGCCGGTAGGCGGTGCCCAGCCGCCCGGCCCCGACCGCCTCCGACAGGCCGCCGATGGAGGCGAAGCCCCGGTTGTCGACCAGCACCACGACGAGCTTCACGCCCTCCTGCACGGCGGTGGCGATCTCCTGGGCCATCATCAGGTACGACCCGTCGCCGACCAGCACGAACACCTCCCGCTCCGGCACGGCCAGCTTCACCCCCAGCCCTCCGGCGATCTCGTACCCCATGCAGGAGTAGCCGTACTCGACGTGGTAGGACTTCGGGTCGCTCGCCCGCCAGAGCTTGTGCAGGTCGCCGGGCATGGACCCGGCCGCGTTGACCACCACGTCCGTCGGGTGCGCCACCTCGTTGAGCATGCCGAGCACCACCGGCTGGGTCAGCGCGTCCCCGGTGGTGAGCAGCGCGACCTGCTCCTGCCACTCGCGGGTCAGCCGGGCCGCCCTGGCCGTCCAGTCCGGGTCGGCCCGCCAGCCGTCCAGGGCGGGGCCGAGCGCCTCCAGCGCGGCGCGGGCGTCGGCGACGAGCATCTCGCCGGAGTGCTTGGCCGCGTCGAAGGCGGCGACGTTGACGTTGAGGAACCGCACCCCTCCTGCGGCCTGGCCGAACAGGGTGCGCGAGGCGGTGGTGAAGTCGGTGTAGCGGGTGCCGATCCCGATGACCAGGTCGGCGTCACGGGCCAGCTCGTTGGCGGCCGCGGTGCCGGTGTGGCCGACCGCGCCGACCGCGCAGGGGTGGTCGTACGGCAGCGCCCCCTTGCCCGCCTGGGTCTCGCCCACCGGGACGCCGTGCCGGGCGGCGAAGCCCGCCAGCTCCCGCCACGCCCCGGAGTAGACCACGCCGCCCCCGGCCACGATCAGCGGGCGGCGCGAGCTCCGGGCCAGCTCCGCCGCCCGGGCCAGCGCTGCCGGCTCGGGGACGGGCCGCGCCACGTGCCAGACCCTGCGGGCGAACAGCTCCTCGGGCCAGTCGTACGCCTCGGCCTGCACGTCCTGCGGCAGGGCCAGGGTGACCGCGCCCGTCTCCGCCGGGTCGGCCAGCACCCGCATCGCGGCCGGCAGCGACGCGACGAGCTGCTCGGGCCGGTTGATCCTGTCGAAGAAGCGGGAGACCGGGCGCAGCGCGTCGTTGACGGTCACGTCGGGGAAGCGCGGGTCCTCCAGCTGCTGCAGCACCGGGTCGGCGACGCGGGTGGCGAAGACGTCGCCGGGCAGCAGCAGCACCGGGATCCGGTTGATCGTGGCGAGCGCCGCGCCGGTGACCATGTTGGTGGCGCCGGGACCGATCGAGCTGGTGCAGGCGAAGGTGGACAGCCGGTCGCGGGCCCGCGCGTACCCGACGGCGGTGTGCACCATGGCCTGCTCGTTGCGGGCCAGGTAGTACGGCAGGTCACCGGAGGTGCCCGCGCCGCGCTCGGCCAGGGCCTGCCCGATCCCAGCGACGTTGCCGTGCCCGAAGATGCCCAGGCACCCGGCCACCAGCCGCTGCTCGACGCCGTCGCGTTCCGACCACTGGTTGGCGAGGAAGCGCAGGAGCGCCTGCGCCACGGTGAGCCTCATCTCCGCACCCCCGTCATCGGGAGCCTGGGGTCGGCCTGCTCCCGTGCCCACGAGTCGCGGACCCAGGCGTGCCGGGGGTCGTCGCAGAAGGCCATCGACCGCTCGGACGCGGGCCCGGCCAGCACGTTCAGGTAGTAGAGGTCGTAGCCGGGGGCCGCCATCGACGGGCCGTGGTACCCCCTGGGCACGAGGACGACGTCACCGGACGACACCTCGGCGAGCACCTCGTGACCGCCGTAGACCCGCTGGTAGCCGGGGCCGCCCTCGAAGTAGTAGATCTCCTCCAGCACGGCCTCGTGCTCGGAGGCCTCGTCGTGCTTGTGCGGCGGATACGACGACCAGTTGCCGCCCGGGGTGAGCACCTCGACCGAGACGAGCTTGTCGCACTCGAAGACGTCGGGGGCGCAGAAGTTGTTCACCTGCCGGCTGGCCTGGCCCGCGCCGCGCACCTCGACCGGGACCTTCTCCGCCGGGCCGTACCGCACCGGAAGGCGCCTGGTCGCGCGGGCCGAGGGGAGGGCGAAGCGGCCCCGGCCGGTGACCCGGGCGCTCGCCCCGATCGGCAGGTAGGCGAAGTCGGTGACCCCCTCGAAGACCGAGGGCCTGCCGTCGAGCGTGATCCGCTGCCCCTCGCACTCGACCACGCACTCGCCCGAGAGCGGCAGGACGAGCATCTCCTCGTCCCCGGTGTCGAAGCTCACGCCCTCGCCGGACAGGCAGAGCACGCGCAGCCCCGAGTAGGTCCACCCGGCGGTCTCCGGGGTGATCGACAGCGCCCACGGCGCCCGCGCGGTGCTTCCCGCCGGTACGAAGGTCATGGCCTCTCCTCACGTGACGACTGGGCGGCGTCCCGTTGATCGTGTCGGTGACCGCCTCGGTGACCGTTTCAATGATCGCCCCGACGGCCTCTCAGGTCACTACCGAAGTGACCGCTCGGTCCACCGTCGCGGGGGCCTGTGGGATGGTCCGCCCGGTGACCTGCGCGGTGACCTGCGGAGTGACCTGTGGGATGGTCCGCGCGGTGGCCTCCGTGGTGTCCTGTGGGGCGGCCCGCGCGGTGGCCTTCGTGGTGGCCGGGGCGCCGGTTCACGCCTCCTCCAGCATCTGCGCGGCGGTGTCGACGGCCGCCGCCACGTCGTCGTCGGCGGGGTACAGCAGTGCGCGGCCCACCACCAGCCCCCGCACCCCGGGAAGCCGCAGCGCCCCGCGCCAGGCCGCGTGGACGACCTCCGGCGCCTCGCCCGGGTCGCCGCCCAGCAGCAGCGTCGGCAGCGTGGTGGCGCGCATCACCCGTTCCATGTCGTCCACGACCGGGATCTTCAGCCAGGTGTGCGCGGAGGTCGCGCCGAGCGCCTGGGCGACGTGGACGGAGCGGACGACCCCCTCGGGCGACAGGTCGTGGACGATCTCGCCGTCCACCCTGCGCGACCAGAACGGCTCGACCATGGCGACCAGGTCGTGCGAGGCCAGCTCGGTGACGGCCCGGCCGCACGCCTCCAGGGTGCGGGCGGTGGCCCGGTCGTCCACGCCGATCCGGCAGAGCATCTTGCCGCCGTCCAGGCGCGCCCGGACGATCGAGGAGGCGTCGTAGGCGGTGAACCGGTCGTCGAACTCGAAGGCCGACCCGTGCAGGCCGCCCCGGTTCATCGACCCGATGACGATCTTCCCCTCCAGCGCGCCGAGCAGCAGGAGGTCCTCCACCACGTCCGGGGTGCCCAGCACCCCGTCCACGCCGGGACGCGCCAGCGCCACGCAGAGCCGTTCCAGCAGCTCGGCGCGGCTCTCCATGGCCGCGGGGCGGCCCCTGACGCCCACCATGCCCCTGGCCGTGTGGTCGGCGGCGACGATCAGGAGCCGGTCGCGCTCCTGGAGCAGGCTCCTGCGCTCGCGTGCCGCCAGCGCCTCTGCGATCCGGCCGGGATGGCGGGCCCGGATGCTCGTCACCGTGGCCATGGCCGGGCCCGTGACCGTGGCCGGGCCCGTGGCCGCGGTCGTCGCCGGACCCTCGGCCGTGCCCGTGCTCGCCACCGGGCCCTCGGCCGTGCTCGTCACCGTGTCCGCCGTCGAACCGCCGGCCGTGCCCGTGCCCGTACCCGTCGCCGGGCTCGGGCCGCTGTCGAAGAAGTGCACCCCGTACGACCGCCCGCCCGGCCGGCCGGTGAGCAGGGCCGTCACCTCCTCCCGCCGGGGCATCGCGGGGGCGCAGGCCAGCCGGCCCGCGACGATCGCCCCGGCCGCGTTGGCGAACCGCAGCGTGTCCTCCAGCGGCCAGCGCTCCAGCAGGCCGTGGCACAGGGCCCCGCCGAAGGCGTCCCCGGCGCCGAGGCCGTTGACCACCTCCACCGGCACCGGTGGCACCCGCACGGTCTCGGACGCGGTCATGCCGAGCACCCCGGCCGGGCCCTGCTTGACGATCGCGAGCCCGACACCCGCCTCCAGCAGCACCTCGGCGGCCGCCTCCGGGTCGCGCGTGCCGGTGGCGACCTCGACCTCGTCGAGGTTGCCCACCGCCACCGTGACGTGGCGCAGGGCCTCGCGCACCAGGTCGCGGGCCTCCTCGGGCCGGGGCCAGAACATGGGACGGTGGTCCAGGTCCAGCACGGTGTGCGGGACGCGTCCCCTGGCCCGCCAGGCGGCGAAGTGCGCGCTCCGGGAGGGTTCCTGGCACAGGCCGGTGAGGGTCGCCCAGAACAACCGCGCCCCGGTGACGGCCTCCAGGTCCAGCTCCTCGGGGAAGATCTCGAGGTCGGGCGCCTTGGGCAGGCGGTAGAAGTACAGCGGGAAGTCGTCCGGCGGCATGATCTCGCAGAACGTCACCGGGGTCGGCAGGTGCGCCACCGCGGTGACGTAGCGGTCGTCGACCCCGTACTCGCGCAGCGCGTCGTGCACGAAGAGCCCGAACGGGTCGTCGCCGGTCCTGGTGATCACGGCGCTGGTACGGCCCAGCCGGGCGGCGGCCACCGCCACGTTGGTGGGACTGCCGCCCAGGTACTTGCCGAAGGTCTCCACCTCGCGCAGCGAGACGCCCACCTGCAGCGGGTAGACGTCGACGCCGGCGCGTCCCATGGTCAGGACCTCGATCACGGGCCCGCCCCGCCGCCCGGGCCGGCGAGCCCGTTCAGGTACGCCAGGCTCTCGGCCACGTTCTCCCGGGGGTCGGCGTCGGCCGCGTCCCCGGGGGCGATCACGACGTCCTGCTCCAGCACGTACCAGCCGTCGTACCCGGCCGCGGTCAGGCCCGCGACGATGGCGGGCACGTCCACGTCGCCGCGGCCCAGCGGGCGGTAGAGGCCCTCCTTGACGGCCCGGCCGTAGGGCAGCTCGCCCGCCCTGACCCGTTCGGCCATGGCGGCGTCCACGTCCTTGAGGTGGACGTGCGCGATCCGCGCGGCGGCCCGCGAGACCAGCTCGGCGGGGTCGGTGCCGCCCGCGAGCAGGTGACCGGTGTCCAGGCAGAGCTGCACGGGGCTGCCGTCGAGCACCCGCTGCACCTCGCCGGGGTCCTGCACCACGGTCCCGACGTGCGGGTGCAGGGTGACGGAGCGGCCGAACTCCTTGGCGCTCTTGAGGATCCGGCGCAGGTTGGTCATCAGGGTCTTCCAGGCGGCGGCGTCCAGCTCGGGCCTGGCGTCGTAGCTCTCGCCACCGGTGGAGGCGGCCAGCACGACCGTGTCCACGTCGCCGTCGGCGAAGGCGCGCATCGCGGCCCGGACCACCGGGAGCGGGTCGTGGTCGTCCTCGTGCAGGACCACCGGGACGAACCCGCCCACCGCGCGCAGCCCGTACTCGGCCAGCAGGGCGCGGCAGCGGGTCGGCGAGGGCGGCAGGAAGCCCTCGGGACCGAGTTCGGTGGCCGTCAGGCCCAGGTCCCTCATCTCGGCGAGCACCCGGGCCCGGTCCAGCTGGTACCCCCAGCCGGGGACCTCGCAGACGCCCCAGGAGATCGGCGCACCGGCAATTCTCACAGGACCACCTCCGCGACGCGTACCGGGCGCCCCTCGCGCCGGGAGAGTTCCGCGGCCTCGGCGAGATAGAGCGCGGCCAGGGCGTCCTCGACCGTGCAGGGACTCTTCGTCTCCCCTCGTGCCGCGCCGAGAAACGCGTCCAGCTCGGCCACGTAGGCCGCCCGGAACCGGCTCGTGAAGTCGGGCCACGGCTCGCCGGGCGGTTGCAGCCCTTCGACGCTGGTCAGCGGCGCGCATGGGCCGAGGCCGACGGCCCGGGTCCGCAGGGTGCCCGCCAGTTCCATCCGTACGTCGTACCCGGCGCCGTTGTAGCGGGAGCCCTGCAGGGTGACGAGCGTGCCGTCGTCCAGGGTGAGCAGCGCGGCGCTGGTGTCGACGTCCCCGGCCTCGGCGAAGAACGCCTCCCCCCGGTTGGCGCCGGTCGCGTAGACGGTCTCGGCCTCGCGGCCGGTGACCCAGCGCAGGATGTCGAAGTCGTGGATGTGGCAGTCGCGGTAGATGCCCCCCGACAGCGGGATGTACCCGGGGTCGGGCGGCCGGGGATCGGCGCTGAGCATGTGAACCCGGTGCAGCGTGCCCAGCTCGCCGTCGGCCAGCGCCCTGCGCGCCGCGGCGTACCCGGCGTCGAAGCGGCGCTGGAAGCCGATGTGCACGACCGTGCCGCTCCGCCTGACCGCGTCGAGCACGCGCAGGGTCTCCGGTACGCCGGCCGCGACCGGTTTCTCGCAGAACACCGGCACCCCCTCGGCGCAGGCGCGCGTCAGCAGCTCCGCGTGCGTCGCCGTGGGGGTGGCGACGACCAGCGCGTCGGCGTCGAAGGCGTCTCCCACCCGGGCCCCCAGCCTCGCGGCCACCGCCGCCGCCCGCCCGCCGTCCGCGTCGTTCACCACCAACTCGCCGACCCCGGGGTGCGCCGCCAGGGTCGCGGCGTGGAACGCCCCGATCCTGCCGAGCCCCAGCAGTCCAACACGCATGATGCCTCCGCGACAGGAGAGAGCGGCCGATCTCCAGTTCTAGGCGAGGAGCCGGTCGCCGTCAAGAATTTGTCAGGACATGAGGACGATGTCATCCCGTACGGGACACGAGGGCGGGTACGGTGACCGGCACGTCGGAACGGCCCGCACCGGCCACGGTGCCGACAGGGCATGCGCGGTCGGCAAGGCATGCGCGGACAGCAGGGCATGCGCGGTCGGAAGCGCATGCGCGGGCGGCAAGGCATGCGCGGTCGGAAGGACGCGGCCGGTGCGGCCCGCGCGGTGGGGACGTCAGCGGGGCAGGGCGGCCGCGAAGGCGCGGATCGTCTCGTCGGCGCGGTGGACCGGAAGACGCGCGAACCCCATCACCAGCGCGGGCGGGCCGGGGGCGTGGCGCATCGGGGCCACCGGCTCCGTGGACAGCCCGCAGGCCAGGGCCGCCTCCGCCGCCGGTGCCTCGTCCCAGCCGGCCGGCAGCTCGGCGAGCAGGTGGAGCCCGGCCGAGACGCCCCGCACGACGATCTCGGGAAGGTGCTCGGCCAGGGCCCCCGCGAGGGCGTCCCGGCGGGCCCGGTACTCCCGGCGCATCCTGCGCAGGTGCCGGTCGTAGCCACCGGTGGTGATGAAGTCGGCCAGGACGTACTGCTCCAGGACGGGTGAGCCGAGGTCGAGCTCGCCGCGGGCCAGCCGCAGCGACTCGGCGATCGGAGCCGGGGCGGCCACCCATCCCAGGCGGAGCCCGGGGGCGAGGGACTTGCTGACGCTCCCGGCCAGTATCACCCGGCCGGGGGCCAGGCCCTGCAGACAGCCCACGGGGTCGCAGTCGAAGCGGAACTCGGCGTCGTAGTCGTCCTCCAGGATCATCGCGTCGGTCGCGTCGGCCCACTCGATCAGCTCGGCGCGGCGCCGGGGGGAGAGCACGACCCCGGTGGGGTACTGGTGGGCGGGGGTGAGCAGCACGGCCCGTGCCCCGGTCGCGGCGAGGGCTCCGACGTCGATGCCCTCGTCGTCCACGCCGACCGCGACCGGGTCGGCGCCGGCCGCCCGGAGCAGCGGGAGCTGGCGCAGACTGGTGGGATCCTCGATCGCCAGCCGGATCCGGCCGGGACGCGCCGCGGGACGCGTGTCGTCCCGGACGAACCAGGCGAGGCCGTGCCGGTTCGCGACCTGGGGGAGCCTGCCGGCCAGCGCCTGGATCGCCAGGCTCAGCCCCTGGGCGACCCCGCCCACGATCACCAGCTCGTCCGGGCCGACGTCGGCCGCCCGGACCCTTCCGAGGTAGGCGGCCAGCTCCTCGCGCAGGGTGAGGACGCCACCGGGATCGCCGTAGTCCAAGGCGCCGTCGGGCAGCGAGGTGAGCGTCCGCCGCATCGAGGCCATCCAGCGCTGCCGGGGGAACCCGCTCAGGTCGGGCGCGGCGGCACAGCGCCCGGCGGACGAGTCGCGCCCGGCCGCCGGAGCCTCCACGGCCTCCCGGGCGGTCCCGCCCGGTGCGGGACGCCCGGCCCGCGGAAGGCTCCCGTCCGGAAGGGAGGGTCCGGCCGGTGGGATCCTCCCGGTGCGCGAGGACCCCCCGGTCCGCGGAGGGCTCCCGGCACGCGAGGGACCCGCGACCGCCGGAGGACTCCCGTCCGGCGAAGGTCTCTGGGCCGGCCTCTCGGTCCGCGAAAGGCTCCCGGCCCGCGAAAGGCTTTCGGCCCGCGGAACGCTTCCGGCCCGCGGAACGCTTCCGGTCCCCGAAAGGCTTCCGGTCCGCGGGACGCTCTCGGCCCGCGAGGGGCCGGACGTGGCGAAGCGGGCGGCGGCCGGGGCCACGGTGGTGCCCACGCCGACCCTGGAGAGCAGGAAGCCCTCGGCGACCAGCTGCTCGTAGGCCTCCACCACCACACCGCGGGAGAGCCCGAGGTCCCTGGCCAGCTCACGGCTCGCGGGCAGGCGGACTCCGGCGGCCAGCCGCCCGTGCCGTACGGCCTCGCGGAGCTCGCGGGCGATCTGGGCGGCGACACCGCCCGCCGACCGGTCGACGACGAGGTGCAGATCGGCCAATTGGCCCTCTTTTTCTCAGGATCATTGGACCCGGTGGACGAACCATTGCCTTCCTAGCATTCCGTACATGAACCACGATGTCAGCAGGTCGGAGCTGCGAGGGCCGGTCCAGGCCGCGGGCGGGATGTTCCTGGTGGGCACCCTGGCGGGGATCTCCGGGGTGATCGGCGACTACCCCGTCTACGGCGGCCAGGCCCTGCGCTACCTGGCGGCGGCCGTGATCCTGCTCGCCGTCGCCCGGCTGGCGGGGCTGCGGTTCCTGCGCCTCACGCCCCGTGAGGTGGCGCTGCTGGTGGCGCTGGCCCTGACCGGGCTGGTGCTGTTCAACGTGTGCGTGATCGAGGGCACCCGGCACGGCGGGCCCGCCCTGGTCGGCACCGTCCTGGGCGCCGTCCCGCTGGCCCTGGCGCTGTTCGGCGGGCGGCCCTCGCGGAGGGTCCTCGGCGCGGCGACGGTGGTCGTCGCCGGGACGACGGTGGCCACCGGCCTGGGCAGCGGCGACCCGGCCGGGCTGCTCTGGGCGCTCGGCGCGCTGGGCTGCGAGGTCTGCTTCTCGGTGCTCGCCCTCCCGCTGCTGCCCCGGCTGGGCGCGGTGCGCGTCTCGGCCTACTCCACGGTGCTGGCCGTACCGCTGCTGACGGCCGCCGGGCTGCTGGCGGACGGCACCGCGCTGGTCAGGGTGCCGACCGTGCCGGAGGCGGCCGGCCTGGCCTACCAGGCGGTTTTCGTGACGAGCGTGGCGTTCCTGCTGTGGTACGACGCCCTGCCGAGGCTCGGCCGGGGGACCGCCGGGCTGTTCGCCGGGCTGATCCCGGTCGGCGCCATCGTCACCGGCGTGGTCCTCGGCCTGAGCGTCCCCACCTGGCCCGACCTGCTCGGCGCGGCGCTGGTGGTCGCCGGGATCGCCATCGGTCTCAGCCCCAGGGGTTCACCCGCTGACGGGGCACGCTCACCCGCTGCGCCGGCACGTCGGCCCGCTGCGGCGGGCTCACCCGGCGCTCACGGCCCTCGGTCCAGCGGGACGAGTTCGCCCGCCGCCGGGAGTCACCGGCCCGCTCGGGACGGCTGACCCGCCATCCGTGGGAGCCGGGCGAGGACACGGCCGCCCTCACCGGGGCCAGGGCGATCGGCGCCTCGGTCAGGGCCAGGCGCGAGTCGGGCCAGCTCACCGGCCACTCGGGCGTCCGCCCTCCGGCCTCCTTGATGCTCGACAGCGTGATGGCGATCAGCGACACGGTCAGCCCGGCCACGATGAAGACGGCCACGAGCACCAGCATGACGATGCTTCCGGCCGGGACGGTGTTTCCCACGTCCATGATGCCCCTCCTGCTTCCCCGGGCGCTCGGCCCGGCCTGCTTCCAGCTTCTCCCCTCTCTCCGAACACACATGGACAAAAGCCGCATATCCCACCAACCCTTGTCCCGAATATTCGGTTTTCATCACATATGTCCCCTTGGGTTTGCCCGGTCGAGGGACGAACGCCCCCCGGCCGGCCACCGCGGCCGGGAGGCGTTCGTCCCCCGGGCGGCCACCGCGGCCCGGCACCCGGGTGAAGCCTTACCCTCTAGGGAAAACGGAGCTGACCCCCGCACGAAGGATCGACGACGATGCCCGAGTTCGACTACACCGACCTGCTTCCCCTGGGACCGGACGAGACGGAGTACCGCCTGATCACCTCCGAGGGGGTACGGGTCGTCGAGGCCGCGGGGCGCAGGTTCCTGGAGGTCGAGCCCGAGGCGCTGCGGCTGCTCACCGAGACCGCGATCCACGACATCTCCCACTACCTGCGCTCGTCCCACCTCGCCCAGCTCCGCAAGATCATCGATGACCCCGAGTCGAGCGGCAACGACCGGTTCGTCGCCCTGGACCTGCTCAAGAACGCCTCGATCTCGGCGGGTGGCGTCCTGCCGATGTGCCAGGACACCGGCACCGCGATCGTGATGGGCAAGCGCGGCCGGCACGTGCTCACCGACGGCGCCGACGCCGAGCACATCTCCCGGGGCGTCTACGACGCCTACACCCGGCTGAACCTGCGCTACTCCCAGATGGCCCCGCTGACCATGTGGGAGGAGAGGAACACCGGCTCCAACCTCCCCGCGCAGATCGAGCTGTACGCCGAGGACCCGGGCGGCCACGCCGACGCGTACAAGCTGCTGTTCATGGCCAAGGGCGGCGGCAGCGCCAACAAGTCGTTCCTGTACCAGGAGACCAAGGCGGTGCTCAACGAGGCCAGGATGCTCCGGTTCCTGGAGGAGAAGATCCGCTCCCTCGGCACCGCGGCCTGCCCGCCGTACCACCTGGCGATCGTCGTCGGCGGCACGTCCGCCGAGTTCGCCCTGAAGACCGCCAAGTACGCCAGCGCCCGCTACCTGGACTCCATCCCCGTCGAGGGCTCCCCCTCCGGGCACGGCTTCCGCGACACCGACCTGGAGGCCAAGGTCTTCGAGCTCACCCAGAAGCTGGGCATCGGCGCGCAGTTCGGCGGCAAGTACTTCTGCCACGACGTCCGCGTCATCCGCCTGCCCCGCCACGGCGCCTCCTGCCCGGTCGCCGTCGCGGTCTCCTGCAGCGCCGACCGCCAGGCCCTGGCGAAGATCACCCCCGAGGGGGTCTTCCTGGAGCGGCTGGAGACCGACCCGGCCAGGTTCCTGCCGGAGACCACGGACGAGCAGCTGTCGGACGACGTGGTGAGGATCGACCTCAACCGCCCGATGGACGAGATCCTGGCCGAGCTGACCCGGTACCCGGTCAAGACCCGCCTGTCGCTGACCGGGCCGCTCGTGGTCGCCCGCGACATCGCCCACGCGAAGATCGGCGAGCTCCTGGACGCGGGCGGCGAGATGCCCGAGTACCTCAGGAACCACGCGGTCTACTACGCCGGCCCGGCCAAGACCCCCGAGGGGTACGCCTCGGGCTCCTTCGGCCCGACCACGGCCGGGCGGATGGACTCCTACGTCGAGCGCTTCCAGGCCGCCGGGGGCTCCAAGGTCATGCTGGCCAAGGGCAACCGCTCCCAGCAGGTCACCGACGCCTGCAAGGCCCACGGCGGCTTCTACCTCGGCTCCATCGGCGGCCCGGCCGCGCGCCTGGCCCAGGACTGCATCCGGAAGGTCGAGGTCCTCGAGTACCCCGAGCTGGGCATGGAGGCCGTCTGGCGGATCGAGGTCGAGGACTTCCCCGCGTTCGTCGTGGTCGACGACAAGGGCAACGACTTCTTCACCGACTCCACCGGCCCGGTCCTGACCATCGGCCGCCGCTGACCGGCCCCGGGCCGACCCGGGCCGGCCCTGGGATCGGCCCGGGTCGACTCGACTCGATCCGGGCCGGCTCGGCCCGCACCGTCCCGGCCCGAATCGGTGAATTCGGGAAACGTACGGGATCGGCATGATGTCACTCTCGGTTTCCGAACAATCACGAGAGAGAAAATCTGACCGAAGTTGGCAAGAAGATTCGGCCGGGTCTCTACTGGTCGCATTACGCAAATCGGTAAGCTGCACCACATGCGTGCGCCACCCGGATACCTTCTCGCCGCGCGCTACCGGTTGTCGGAACCGGTCGGCCGAGGCGGCATGGGCACCGTTTGGCGAGCGCAGGACGAGCTGCTCAACCGCGAGGTGGCGGTCAAGGAGGTCCGTCTCCCCCTGATCCTCGACGAGGAGCTGCGCGCCGAGCTGTGCGCCAGGACCGAGCGCGAGGGACGGGCGACCGCGATGGTGGCCCACCCCTCGGTCATCACCGTCTTCGACGTCGTCACCGAGGACGAGCGCCCCTGGATCGTGATGGAGCTGCTGCGCGCCAGGTCGCTGGAGCAGCTCCTTCAGGACCACGGCCCGCTGCCGCCGCGTCAGGTGGCGGAGATCGGCCGCCAGGTCCTGGGTGCGCTGCGCGCCGTGCACGCCAAGGGCATCCTGCACCGCGACGTGAAGCCCAGCAACGTCCTGGTCACCGACGACCGTGCCGTGCTGACCGACTTCGGCCTGGCCGCCCTGGAGGGCGACGTGTCCATCACCCAGGCCGGCATCGTGCTGGGCTCGGCCGGGTACATCGCCCCCGAGCGCGTCCTGGGCGCCAAGGCCAGCCCTGCCGGTGACCTGTGGTCGCTCGGCGCGACCCTCTACACCGCCGTCGAGGGCAAGGGCCTGCACGGGCGCCGTACGGCCGCCGCCGCGCTGGCGGCGCTGACCAGCGGCGAGCCGATCCCCATGGAGCGCGCCGGGCCGCTGGCACCGGTGCTGCGCGGCCTGCTCATGATCGACCCGAACGCCCGGCTGGACACGGTCCGGGCGGCGCTGATGCTCGCCCGGGTGGCGGCCGGCGGCACGGCCGAGGACCTCGTCCCCCGGCCGCCCGTGGCGCGGCCCGGCTCCAGGCCGTACGCGGACGGGTCCGGCAGGAGCGCGCCGGCCTCGGCCCCGCCGTTCGGCCGCCGCTCGCAGCACCGCGGACTGCACCGGGTCGGCTCCGCGCCGCCACCGGCCCCGCGTCCCACCTCGCCGGTCTCGCCGCCGCCACCGTCGGGACCGTCGTCGGGGCCGCAGTCGGGACCGTTCTCGGCACCGGGGCAGTCGCGGTCGCACCGGCGGACGAACGAGGGCGTCCACCGGAAAAATGTAGACATTTCTGTAGGAAACAACTCTTTTGTCCGTTTCATGACGCCGTTCATCAGGTTGGTCCTCCCACGTCTTCTCTGGCCGAGGGAACTCCGTAAGCGCGGGTAAAGCACTTCTCAAGGGGGAATGGCTATCTTCTTCTCATGCCGGAACAGCAGACGCGCGTGCTCGCGGACCGTTATGAGCTGATCGCGCCAATCGGCCGGGGGACGATGGGCACCGTGTGGCGGGCCCACGACCGTTCCCTCGGCCGTGAGGTGGCGATCAAGGAGATCCGTCAGGAGCCCGGGCTCAGCGAGGCGGAGCGCACCGAACTTCGGGAACGGATGATCCGCGAGGGTCGTACGGCCGCCCGCATCAGCCACCCCTCGGTCGCCACCGTCCACGACGCCATCGTCGAGGACGGCAGCCCCTGGATCATCATGGAGCTCGTCCAGGCGCGCTCCCTGGAGCAGGTGATCGAGGAGGAGGGTCCGCTCCCGCCGCGCCTGGTCGCCGAGATCGGGGCCGACCTGCTGGGGGCGCTGCGCGCGGCCCACGCGCAGGGGGTGCTCCACCGCGACGTCAAGCCCGGCAACGTGCTGATCACCGAGAGCGGCCGGGTGGTCCTCACCGACTTCGGCATCGCCAAGGCCGAGGGCGACACGAGCCTCACCAAGACCGGCATGGTGATCGGCTCCCCCGGCTACACGGCACCGGAGCGCGCCCGTGGTGAGCACAACGGCCCCGAGTCCGACCTGTGGTCGCTGGGCGCCACCCTCTACTTCGCGGTCGAGGGCCGCCCGGCCTACGAGCGGTCCTCGGTGGCGGAGACGCTGGCCGCGCTGATGAGCGAGCAGGTCGACCCGCCGACCCAGGCGGGACCGCTCCGGCCGGTGCTCGAACAGCTCCTGGAGAAGGACCACACGGCGCGCCTGACGGCCGCCCAGGCGAGCGCGATGCTCCGGGCGGTGGCGGACACCCCCACGCACCTGGCGAACTCGCTGCCCTCCACCCCGCCCCCCCGCCGCACCGCCCCGCGCGACCCCGGCACCCGCGCGGCCGTCCGCGACCACTCCGACGGACGCACCCGCCCCGAAGGACGCGCCCGCCTCGAAGGACGCGCAGCCGGAACGCGCCGAGCCGGCCGGGCTCCCGGAGGACGCCGACGCCGCGAAGCACACCGGCACCCCCGGCGTCCCCGCAGCCCCGGACGGCCCGGACGGTCCGGACGCCTCCGGGGACGACGACGGCGCGGGCGGTTTCGACGCCGACCGCACGATGGTGGTCATCCGTCCCAAGGACGGCCTGCGCATCCCCGCCGAGCCGGCTCCCCCGGTGGCCGCCCCGGGCCGGTCGACGGCCTCGCCCTACCCGGACCGTCCGGTGTCCACCGACCTCGGCAGGCCGGTCGCGGGGCGGCAGAACTCCCCCTCCCTCGGCACGCCCGTCGCCCGGGGGCCCGTGACAGGCCGTTCCTCCGGTGCCTTCGAGGAGACGGACGTCTCCTCGTCGGCCACCCCGCCCCACGGCTTCCCGGTGGCGGGGTCCGACCCCTCCCCCACCCCGCCGCACGGCTTCCCCGCGACCGGGCCGGACTCCGGGCCGTCCACCGCGGTGCTCCCGCCGGTCCCGGCCCCGGCAGGTCCGCTGCCGCGCGCACCCCTGCCCGGCGACCGGTCCCCGGGAGCGGGCGCGCCGTCCGGCCTCCCCAGGCACCCGGGCCCGGCGGCCCCCCAGCCCTGGCGCCCGCCGGGGCCCGAGGCCGGCCGCTCCCCCGGCCTGGGCACCGATCTGTTCGCGATCGCCGGGCAGAACGGCCATCCGGTTCCCGGGCAGCCGCAGGCCCCGCCCCGCAAGCCCAAGATCGGCATCTTCGTCCTGATGGGGGTGGCGGCGATCGCGCTCGTGGTGATCATGATCCTGGTGGTGGTGGCCTTCACCTGAGGAACGGCCCGCCGGGGCGGATCCTCCGTACGCGACACCCGTCGATGCCCGCTCAACCGGTTTGATTCCTCTCATAGGACGCAGACTGGATCCATGAGCGAGTATCGGATCGAGCATGACTCGATGGGCGAGGTACGGGTGCCGGCGGGCGCGAAGTGGCGGGCGCAGACCCAGCGGGCGGTGGAGAACTTCCCCGTCTCCGGGCGCGGGCTGGAGGTCCCGCACATCGCCGCGCTCGGCCTGATCAAGGCGCTCGCCGCCGAGGTCAACGCCGAGCTCGGGGTGCTCGACAAGGAACTGGCGCGGGCGATCGCCGAGGCCGCCACCGACGTCGCCGAGAACGAGTGGGACGGCGAGTTCCCGGTCGACGTCTTCCAGACCGGTTCCGGCACCTCCTCCAACATGAACGCCAACGAGGTCATCGCCACCCTCGCCGAGGAGCGGCTGGGCAGCCCCGTCCACCCCAACGACCACGTGAACGCCTCACAGTCGTCCAACGACGTCTTCCCCACCTCCATCCACGTGGCCGCCACGACCGAGGTGTCGTACCACCTGATCCCCTCCCTGCGGCACCTGGCGACCGCGTTGCGCGAGAAGTCGCTGGAGTTCGAGGGCGTGGTCAAGGCCGGCCGGACGCACCTGATGGACGCCACCCCGGTCACCCTGGGACAGGAGTTCGGCGGGTACGCCACGCAGATCGACAACGGCATCGCGCGGGTGCGGAGCGCCCTTCCCCGCCTCGCCCAGCTCCCCTTGGGCGGCACCGCGGTCGGCACCGGCGTCAACACCCCGCCCGGCTTCGCGGCCAAGGTCATCGAGCGGCTGCGCGAGGCCACCGGCCTGCCGTTCGCCGAGGCCCCCGACCACTTCGAGGCCCAGGGCGCCCGCGACGCCCTCGTCGAGCTGTCCGGCCAGCTCCGCACGGTCGCGGTCTCGCTCAACAAGATCGCCAACGACCTGCGCTGGATGGGCTCGGGCCCCCGGGCCGGGCTGGGCGAGATCAACCTGCCCGACCTGCAGCCCGGCTCCTCGATCATGCCGGGCAAGGTCAACCCGGTCGTCCCGGAGGCGGTGACCATGGTCGCCGCCCAGGTCGTCGGGAACGACGCGGCCATCGCGTTCGCCGGCGCGTCGGGCACGTTCGAGCTCAACGTGATGCTCCCGGTCATGGCGCGCAACATCCTGGAGTCGGTGCGGCTGCTGGCCAACGTCTCCCGGTTGCTGGCCGACCGCTGCGTGCACGGCATCACCCCCAACGTCGAGCGGATGCGCGAGTACGCGGAGTCCTCGCCGTCGATCGTCACCCCGCTCAACCGGTACGTCGGGTACGAGGAGGCCGCCAAGATAGCGAAGCAGGCCCTGGCCGAGCGCAAGACCATCCGCGAGGTCGTGATCGAACGCGGTCACGTGGCCAACGGCACCCTCACCGAGGAGAAGCTCGACGACCTGCTCGACGTGCTGTCCATGACCCGGCCGCCCTCGCAGCCCGGGTGAGCCCGCCGGCCGGGATGTCCTCATCCCGGCCCCCCGGCGTCACCGCTGCCGGGCACCTGGAAGACTTCTCGGCATGACCCAGATCAAGTTCTACGGCCGCCGGGACGTCTGGTCCGGCCGGCGCCGGCATGTCTCCGACCTCGTGCACGGTTGCCTGGTGGACGTCTGGCAGCTGCCCGAGGACAAGCGGTTCCACCGGTTCCTGCTGCTGGACGCCGAGGACATGATCTGCCCGCAGCGCAGCGAGCGGTACCTCATCGTGGAGATCGTCTGCTTCAACGGCCGGTCGGACGAGGCCAAGCGCAAGCTGATCCGCGCTCTGTTCACCCGGGCCGGTGAGGTGCTCGACCTGGCCGCCGAGGACCTGGAGATCATGATCATGGAGTCCCCCAAGACCAACTGGGGCATCCGCGGCCTCCCGGGCGACGAGCTGACGCTGATGTACCCGGTCACCATCTGACCGCCGCTTCACCGCTGGAAGGGCTTTGGGCGGATGCCTCCGCGTCCGACGGCCCGGAAAGCCGGACCCGGGGCGGCGGTCCGCCACATAGGCGTACGGCGCACTGTGGGGACGGGCGACATGGGCCGGAACCCGGGGCGTGCTTAGATTCGGCAGCATGATTGACCTATCCGGCCGCAGGGCCGTGGTGACCGGAGCGGGCAGCGGGATCGGGCGTGCCTGCGCGCACCGGCTGGCCGCCGCCGGAGCGCACGTGGTGGTGGTCGACGTCCAGGCCGAGGCCGCGGCCACGGTCGCCGCGGAGATCTCGGGCACCCCCGTCGTGGCGGACCTGTCGGAGCCGGACTTCGTCCGGGCGATCCCGTCCGGCGCGGACATCGTGGTGAACAACGCCGGGTTCCAGCACGTCTCCCCGATCGAGGAGTTCCCCCCGGAGGTGTTCTCCAAGATCCTCAAGGTGATGGTGGAGGCGCCGTTCCTGCTGGCCAGGCAGGCCCTTCCGGGGATGTACGAGCGCGGCTGGGGCCGGATCGTCAACATCTCCTCGGTCCACGGCCTGCGCGCCTCTCCCTACAAGTCGGCGTACGTCACCGCCAAGCACGCCCTGGAGGGGCTATCCAAGGTGATCGCCCTGGAGGGCGCCGCGCACGGCGTCACCTCCAACTGCGTGAGCCCCGCCTACGTCCGTACACCCCTGGTGGAGAACCAGGTCGACGCGCAGGCCGAGACCCACGGCATCGGCAGGGACGAGGTGGTCGAGCAGATCATGCTCGCCCCCGCCGCCGTCAAACGGCTGATCGAGCCCGCCGAGGTGGCCGAACTCGTCGCCTACCTCTGCGGCCCGCACAGCTCCTCCATCACCGGCGTCTCCCTACCCCTGGACGGCGGCTGGACCGCCCGCTAGTCAAGAATGGGCACCACGAGCCACACGTCACCGCGAACAGGCCACCCAAACCATCCCAGGGGACCCGCCCCCATGAGACCGCGCCAAGTGACCGGCCCAGTGAGGCCGCGCCGCGCCGGTGACCGGCCGTGAGGCCGCGCCGGTGACTGGACTGAGGAGAGGGGAATCGTGAGGAACGAACGATCCCCCTCGACGAGGGAAGGAACCGGATCCGAGCGGCCTCACCGCGACGCGAAGCGTCGCCATCAACACTGAGGAGAGGGGAATCGTGAGGAACGAGCGATTCCCCTCGACGAGGGAAGGAACCGGATCCAAGCGGCCGAACCGCGACGCGAAGCGTCGCCATGAACACTGAGGAGGGAGGGGTCGTGAGGAACGAACGATCCCTCCCTCCGAAAGAGGGAACCGGATCCAAGCGGCCGAACCGCGACGCGCCAGCGTCGCCAAGCAACACCGTCTTTCTCGAGCTCCTCGCCAGGGAGGCCTCGGCCGTGGAGTTCGAGGCGCCCGTCCTCGCGGCGCGCGGCAGGGGGGTCGATGCGCGGGAGCTGGCGGAGCTGGAGGAGGCCAAGCTCGTCGCGCTGAGGGTCCGGGCGCTGCTGCGGCGCAGGGCCAAGCGCGAGGCGGAGCTGTCGGCGCTGTTCGACACGGCGGGCGACCTGGCGGGGCTGCGTGACCTGGACGCCGTCCTGGAGGCCATCGTGCACCGGGCCAGGCAGCTGCTCGGCACGGACACCGCCTACATGACACTGCACGATCCCGAGCGGGGCGACACCTGGATGCGGGTGACCGACGGCTCGGTGTCGGCGAAGTTCCGGGCGTTGCGGCTGGCCATGGGAGCGGGGCTGGGCGGGCTGGTGGCGCAGACCGCGACCCCGTACTCCACGGCCGACTACTTCGCCGACGAGCGCTTCCGGCACAAGACCCACATCGACGACGCGGTACTGGAGGAGGGCCTGGTCGCCATCCTGGGGGTGCCCCTCAAGCTGGGCGCCCGGGTGATCGGCGTGCTGTTCGCGGCCAACCGGAGCGTGCGGCCCTTCACCCAGGACGAGGTGGCACTGCTGGGCTCGCTGGCCGCGCACGCGGCGGTGGCGATCGACAACGCCCGGCTGCTGCAGGAGACCAGGAACGCGCTGGACGAGCTCAGCGAGGCCAACCGGCAGGTGAACGCGCACAGCCAGGCCGTGGAGCGCGCCGCACTCGCGCACGACCGGATGACCGGCCTGGTGCTGCGCGGCGGCGGGGTCGAGGACGTGGCGGCGGTGGTGACCGAGGTGCTGGGCGGTTCGCTGACGGTGCTCGACGACGCCGGGCACCCGATCGCCGGGGACGCGGGTGTGCTGGCCGGGGAGGCTTCCGGTCAGGTGCCCTCCGAGTCGCGTACGAAGGACAGGACGTCCGGCCGGGTGTCCTCGGGACCGCGCACCAGGGAGGGATCGTCCGGACAGGCGCTTTCCGGGCCGCGTACGACGGCGGAGGTGATCGCGGAGGCGGCGCGGTCGTCGAGGACGCTGGGACGCACCGTGCGGCGGGGGGACCTCCTGGTCGCGTCGGTGGACGTGGGCGCGGAGCCGCTGTGCACGCTGGTGCTGCGCGTCGGCGGCCAGGTGTCCGACGCCGACCAGCGCATCCTGGAGCGGGCCGCGCTGGTCACCGCGTTGCTGCTGCTGTTCCGGCGCTCGGTGGCCGAGGCCGAGGGCCGGGTCAGGGGGGAACTGCTCGACGACCTGATCTCCCGGCCCGCGCTCGACGGCCTGGCCGACCGTGCCCGCCGGGTGGGGGTGAACCTGGAGGCCGACCACGTGGTGGTCGTGGTCCGCCACGGTGGCGGGCGTGACCGGGCCGCCTTCTGGGCGTCCTCCCAGGCGGCCCTGAGGCAGGGACTGGCGGCCCAGCGCGGTGACGAGGTGGTCCTGCTGCTGCCGGGGTCCCGGCCGGGGCCGGTGGCCGAACGGGTGGCGGCCGAGCTGAGCGCCTCGCTGGGCCACCCGGCCACGGCGGGCGCCGGGGGTCCCGTACGGGGGCCGGCGCAGGTGGCCGCAGCGCACCGGGAGGCGCAGCGCTGCGCCGACGCGCTGGTGGCGCTGGGACGCTCCGGGGACGGCGCGGGTCCCGAGGAGCTCGGCTTCGTCGGCCTGCTGGTCGGCGAGGGGCGCGAGATCGGGACGTTCGTCGCCTCCGCGCTCGGCCCCGTGATCGACTACGACGCCCGCAGGGGCACGGCGCTGGTGCGGACGCTGGACGCGTACTTCGGTACGGGCTGCTCGCTGTCGCGTGCGAGCGAGAGCCTGCACATCCACGTCAACACCGTCACCCAGCGGCTGGAGCGGGTCGGGCAACTTCTCGGCGAGGACTGGCAGTCCCCCGACCGGGCCCTGGAGATCCAGCTCGCCCTGCGCCTGCACCGCCTCAGCGGCTGAGACCTGTCCCGCACCGGCCGCACGGGCCGCGGAGCAGGCCGCACAACCGCACGGGCCGCGCCAGTCGCGCGGGGCCCGGGATCCCCCGCCCGGGCCCGCCCGTCCGGCCGTCCACATAGATCACCGGAAGGCTATGGCGGCCACGCCCATAGGAGTGACGCACGTCACTCCGTACGGTTGCCGAAACCCCCCAACGGCGACCCCTGGTGAGTGAGATGGCAGAGAATACCCGCACCCCCATCGGCAAGATCGTCGGTGCCAGCCTGATCGGTACCACGATCGAGTGGTACGACTTCTTCCTGTACGGCTCCGCCGCCGCGCTGATCTTCCCGAAGCTGTTCTTCCCCGAGTCGGAGCCGCTGGTCGGCACCCTGCTGGCGTTCCTGACCTACGCGGTGGGGTTCGTGGCCCGGCCGCTGGGCGCCCTGGTCTTCGGGCACTACGGCGACCGGCTCGGCCGCAAGAAGCTGCTGGTGCTCAGCCTGATGCTGATGGGCGCGGCGACCTTCCTGATCGGCTGCCTGCCGACGCACACGGCGATCGGCGTCGCGGCCCCGTTGCTGCTGACCGCGCTCCGGCTCGTCCAGGGCTTCGCGCTGGGCGGTGAGTGGGGAGGCGCGGTGCTGATCGTCTCCGAGCACGGCGACGCCGAACGCCGAGGCTTCTGGGCCTCCTGGCCGCAGGCGGGGGCTCCGGGCGGGAACCTGCTGGCCACCGCGGTGCTGGCCCTGCTGGCCGCGGTCCAGAGCGACGAGGCGTTCCTGAGCTGGGGCTGGCGGATTCCGTTCCTGCTCTCCGGCGTACTGGTGCTGATCGGCCTGTGGATCCGGCTGACCATCAGCGAGTCGCCGATCTTCCAGCAGGCCGTGGCCAACGCCGAGCCCGCCCCGTCGATGCCGATCGTCGGCGTGTTCAGGTACCACTGGCGGGACGTGCTGATCGCGATCGGCGCCCGCTTCGCCGAGAACGTCTCCTACTACGTCCTCACCGCGTTCGTGCTGGTCTACGCGACGACCACGGCCGGGCTGACGAAGGGCGTGGTGCTCAACGCGGTGCTCATCGGGTCGGCCGTCCACTTCGTCTCGATCCCGATGTGGGGCGCGCTCTCCGACCGGCTCGGCCGCAGGCCCGTCTACCTGCTCGGCGCCGCCGGGGTGGGCCTGTGGGCGTTCGCGTTCTTCCCGCTGATCGACACGAAGAACTTCGCCGCCGTCACGCTGGCGGTGACCGTCGGACTGGTCCTGCACGGCGCCATGTACGGGCCCCAGGCGGCCTTCTTCTCCGAGCTGTTCGCCACGAGGATGCGCTACTCGGGCGTGTCGATCGGCTCGCAGCTCGCCTCGATCGTCGCGGGCGGACTGGCCCCGCTGATCGCGGTCGCCCTGCTGGACCGCTACGACTCCTCACTCCCGGTCATGCTGTACGTGGCCGGAGCCGCCGTGCTGACCCTGATCACCGTGTACGTCTCCCGGGAGACCCGCGGACGCGATCTCGTCACCATCGGCACCCACGACGAGGCCAAGACCACCCGCTGAACCGTACGGAGAGACATCTGATGTGCAGTACTGATGGCGACGCTCCGCGTCGCGGTTCGGCCGCTCTGATCCGGCTCGTTCCCTCGTCGCTCATCCGCTTCGCTCCTGCTTGCCTGCGACGCTTCGCGTCGCGGTTCGGCCGCTCGAACCCGGCTCCTTCCCTCGTCACTCATCCGCTTCGCTCCTTCGCTCCTCGGTCCAGTCCCCGGCGCGGCCTCACGGCACTCCTCGGTCCAGTCACCGGCGCGGCCTCACGTACTGATGGCGACGCTTCGCGTGGCGGTGAGGCCGCTCGAACCCGGCTTCTCGGTCCGGTCACCGGCGCGGCCTCACGGGTCAGGACGGCCGCGGGGGTCGCGGTCGTCGGCCTCACCGCTCTGGTGGCACTGGCCGGAGCGCCGGCGGCGAGTGCCGGGACCTCACCGGCGCACTGTGCCCGGCTGGACCGGGTGGTGGTGCCGGGTGCCGAGCACCAGGTGAAGGCATGCCTGGACGACCTCACGACGGCGGGCACGACCGTCTCCGGGCACACCGTCCCGGCCCACTGGGCGGGCCTGCACCCGGCGGGGGCGGTCAACCCGAAGGGCGTGCCCGGCATCCAGGTCGACGGCTACTTCCCCGACACCTCGACCTCCAACACGACGCACGGCTGGAACCACGACTCGCAGTTCGTGCTGCGGCTGCCCGACGACTGGAACGGCGGGCTGGTGGTCACCGGCACCCCTGGCAACCGGGAGCAGTACGCCAACGACTTCACCGTCTCCGACTGGGCACTGGCCAAGGGCTACGCCTACGCGGTGACGGACAAGGGCAACGTCGGCGTCACCTTCCACCGGGACGGCCGCAGGCCCGGTGACGCGATCGCCGAGTGGAACCACCGGGTCACGCAGATCGCGCTCGCGGCCAAGGCCGTCGTCGCCCAGCGCTACGGCAGGCTTCCCGGGCGGACCTACGCCGCGGGCATCTCCAACGGCGGGTACCTGGTCCGCTGGCAGCTGGAGAACCGGGCCTGGCTCTACGACGGCGGCATCGACTGGGAGGGCACGCTCTGGCGGGTCAGGGGCGACAACCTGATCAACTACCTGCCCCCGGCGCTGCGGGCCTACCCCGCGGGTGACACCCAGGCGATGTACGACGCGGGATTCGCCCGCGGCTCGGAGTTCCTGTGGCCGTTCCACCACCAGTACTACTGGGACCTGACCCAGCGCCTCTACCGTGAGGAACTCGACCCCTCCTTCGACGGCGACACCGAGGCGGGCACCCCCTTCTGCTCCTCGGGCACCCCGGCCTGCGACACCGACTACGACTACGACGCGCGCAAGCCGTACGCGGCGGTGCGGAAGATCGGGCTCACCGGCCGGATCGGCAAGCCGCTGATCACGATCCACGGCACGCTGGACGCGCTGCTGCCGATCTCCCGCTCCAGCGACGTCTACGCGGACATGGTCGGCGGGCACCGGCCGTTCCGCTACTACCGGATCACCGACGGCACCCACGTGGACAGCCTCTACGCCGCCTATCCCGACAGGCTGCGCCCGTTGCTGCCGTGCTTCCGCAGCGCGTTCGAGACCCTGGAGGGCTGGGTGGAGCGCAGGCAGAGCCCGCCGCCGAGCGCGACCCTGCCGAGACCCTCGACCGGCGACCTGTCCAACGAGTGCCGTCTGAGCGGGTGACACCACCCCACCACCGCACCACCGCCACAGCGCCACACCGCACCACCGCACCGCCGGGCGACCCTCAGCCGAGCATGTACCGCCGCTGCGCGGTGCGGGTCGCCCGGACCGCGTTCCTGACCCCCGGCACCCGCAGCGCGAGTCGCCTCAGCAGCGGGCGGCGGTGCGGGGGCGGGCCGTCCGGTACGGGCTCGCGGATCTCCACCCGCCCGCCCCGGTTCATGACCACCGTGAACCGCAGGGGGGTCTCCCGGCCGTCGATCCGCAGGAACGGCGCCCAGCGGCCGGGCGAGAGGAACTCCTCGCGGTAGGTCAGGCGGGTCGGGAACTTGGCGATCAGCCGTCCGGCGAGCTCGCCCGGGACGCCCGGCTCCACCAGGGCGGGTGCGACGATCTCCTGCAGCCGTCCCGTGGTCTGCCGCAGCAGCAGCTCGGCGGGCGGCCCCCCGCTCGGCGGCACGTACGGCACGGGGACCACGACGAAGGCGTGCCCGCGCGGCCCGACGGCCGTGGCGGCCGGTGAGACCAGGGCGATCGACTCGGGGAACGAGCGCGGCTCCACGCACACCCCGAGCTCGCCCCTGGCCGACCACCAGGGGACGACCAGCCGCTCCGAGCGTCCGACGACCGTCCCGGCGCAGCTGAGCGGGGATCCGGTCACCCGGGTACGGGCCTGGCGCGCGGCCCCGTACATGCGCACGTGAAGCTCCCACAGCCCGGCCGGCAGCGGGCCGCCACCGGCGGCCGCCTCCGCGTCCAGCCGGGCCGTGCCGGTGACCTGGAGCCTGACCCCGCCGTCGTGCCGGCAGCGGATCATCGAGCAGTCCACCGGCAGCAGGTGCACGTCGCCGGTCTCCTCGTGCCTGGCGTAGACCTCGAACCTGGCCCGTGCCGCGGCCTGGCTGACGTCGGCCAGCTCGGGCGCCAGGCGGAGCCCGTCGAGGCGGACCGGGGGCTCCCACAGCAGGCCGTCGTCGCCGTAGGGGACGAAGCGCATCGGGGTGCCGTCGGCCTGGGTGATCTCCACGGTGAGCGCCATGACGAGCGCGCCGTCCTCCCAGGCGACCCGCTCCAGGTCGGCCTGCAGGCGGGTGTCGCGCATGGCCCCGGCCAGCGCGACCAGCTCGTCGAGCCTGCCCGCGCGCAGCAGCGCGGCACGGGCCCGCAGCTGCACCGGCAGCAGGGCGTCCAGGCGCGGGGGGAAGCGTTGCAGGGCCAGCTCGCGCAGGGTGGCGAAGGTGGCGGCCCGGTTCGCCGGGGAGGTGACGAACCTGCCGCCGCCGAGCCGCCGCAGCACCGCGGTGCGGAACCACTGGGCGTACATCCGGTCCCTGCGGCCTCCCTCGGGCACCTCCTCGTCGATGATGTCGAGCAGCTCGCGCAGCTCGGCGGCCCAGACGTAGGGGTCCTCGGGCGGGCCGGGCCGTTCGGCGACGTGGCAGCAGACCGGGTCGGCCAGCACGACGACGACCTTGGCCCGCAGGTAGGCGCGGAGCACGAAGGCCTGCTCGGCCAGGCGCCCGCCGGGGTCGGGGAAGGTCAGTCCCTGGGCCACCAGGAAGGTCCTGCGGAAGAGCTTGTGCGGGGTGAGCAGCGTGAGCAGCCGGTCCTTGACCACGTCGGCGCGCTCGCGGTCGGCGTCGAAGACGGCCGAGGGCGGCCTCCGGTCGTCGGTGAGCCGTCCGACGAGGATGTCGGCGTCGGTCTCCAGGGCGCGCCGGTACATCCGCTCCAGGGCGGGGCGCTCCAGCCGGTCGGTCTGGTCGAGCAGGTACACGTACTCGCCCCTGGCGGCCAGGAGGGCGGCGTTGCGGCCGCGCATCGGCGAGCCGGTCCGCTCCAGGTGCAGCACGCGGACGTTGGGCCGCACCGCGGCCACCGCGTCGAGGCGCTGCCCGGTGCCGTCCTCGGAGCCGTCGTCGGCGAAGACGACCTCGTACTCCTCGGGGGCCATCGACTGGTCCAGCACCGAGCGGATGCAGGCGTCGGCGCCGTCACCGGGGTCGCGTACCGGCACCACCACGCTGACCTTCACGTCCATGCGGCCCAGGGTGCGGGGCGCGGCGGCGCGGGACGGTCAGACTTGCCGACTCCTGGGCTCTCAGTACCAGCCCTTGGCCTGGGAATGGGCCCAGGCGCCGCAGGGCGTGCCGTAGCGGCCCTTGATGTAGGTCAGCCCCCACTCGATCTGGGTGGCCGCGTTGGTCTGCCAGTCGCTTCCCGCGCTGGCCATCTTGTGGCCGGGCAGGGACTGGGGGATGCCGTACGCGCCGCTGGAGGTGTTCATGGCGCGCTCGTTCCAGCCGCTCTCCTTCATCCAGAGCTTCTCCAGGCAGCCCCACTGGTCGCCCCAGCCGCGGGACTCCAGCATCTGCTTGCCCAGTGCCCGGTTCCCGGTGGGGTTGGAGGTGCCCGGGGGGAGCTGCTGGGGGTTGAAGCCTCCGCCGCCCGGCGCCTTGTCGACGATCTTGACCTGGCTGAGCGGATCGCGGTTCTCCCGGCGGGCGGCCAGCCGGTCGGCCTTGAGGGCCTGGGCGGCCTGGGCCTTGAGCGCGTCGGACTTCATGTCGGAGCCGAACGGATCGGGGCCGAGCACCTGCGCCATCTCGTCCAGGGTGAGCGGCTTGCCGGGCGGCGCCGAGGCGTTCTGCACGGCGGTGTAGGCGGTGAACGCGCCGCCCCCGACCAGGAGCAGGAGCACGCCGCCCCAGATCAGCACGGGCTTGGAGGGACGTCCTCTGAGCGCCTTCGTCCCGGGGCTCGCGGCGTTCCTGCGGGACGAACGGCGGGCGCGGGACGCCGAGCGTTCCTTCAGTTGCTGTGATCCTGGACTCACGACCTATGAGCTTGCCGTGCCAGGGGGGGTGGTCCGCAACCGGAACGCGAGAGTTGGTCGCCGTCCCGTCCCCGCCGCCGCGGACGCGCGCGAACTAAGGCCAGGCCACGGCCGCTTTACGACCGATGAAAAAGAAGACGTGATTTTGCTCACACTTTACCCGGCGGCCCCCGCGGTGGGCCCGGCGATCTACGAACGCTCGATTCACGGTCTGACCACCTCATTCAGGTACTGTTTGCGCTATGTCAGGGTTTTGTGACCCTGCAGTTCCATCAAGCCTTGGGAGAAGGTCCACCCGGTGGCAGGCATCCTCCTCGTCGAAGACGACCCCGCGGTCCGGATCGGGCTGGAGCTCGCGCTCACCCGTCAGGGTCACACCGTCACCTCCTACGCCAGCGGCGAGGAGGCACTGGAGCACGTCAAGGTCCGCCGGCCCGAGATCGCCATCCTGGACGTCATGCTGCCCGGCATCGACGGCGTCGAGGTGTGCCGCCGCATCCGTAGGCTCGACCAGCTGCCGGTGATCCTCCTCACCGCCAGGGGCGACGACCTCGACGTGGTCGTGGGTCTGGAGGCGGGCGCCGACGACTACGTGGTCAAGCCGGTCGAGCCCCGCGTGCTGGACGCCCGCATCCGCGCCGTCCTGCGCCGGATGGAGTCGGTGGCCTCCGACCGCATCACCTTCGGCGACCTGGTCATCGACCGGGGCGCGCTCAAGGTCGTGCTGAGCGGCAGGGAGGTCCACCTCACCCCGACCGAGCTGCGGCTCCTGCTCGAACTGGTCCGCCATCCCGGCCAGGTGCTCAACCGCAGGTACCTGCTGCGCGCCGTCTGGGACCACACCCACGTCGCCGACTCGCGGCTGGTCGACGCCTGCGTCCAGCGGGTCCGCGCCAAGATCGAGGCGGTCCCCGCCGAGCCCGAGTTCATCCACACGGTACGGGGATTCGGCTACCGGTTCAGCCCGCCGTGAGACGCACGCACACCGGCCTGCGCGTCCGCCTGGTCTTCACCTTCACCGTCATCGCCGTCGCGGCCTCCGCGCTGGTCGCGGGGATCGGCTACGAGTTCGTCAAGAGCCGCATGATCGACCGTGCCGAGCAGGTGGCCGTGAGCGACGTACGCGACACCCTGGAGGGCATCAGGGTGCCGATCGGCGCGCTCTGGCCCGGGGACAGCCCGCCCACCGACGACGAGATCAGCGCCCTGCAAAAAAGCCTGCGACCGCAGGGCGGCCGGGTGGTGGTCCGCTACGAGGACTACCTCTACCCCGACGGCGACTTCGGGATCAGCGACGTCCCCGCCGACCTGGGGGTGCGGGCCACCCAGCGGCTGGTCGCCAAGCGGCAGCTCATCGACGGCGACATGTGGCTGCTCATCGGCACGCCGGTCTGGCGGATCGAGCCCATCCACACCGCCCAGCCCACCGGGATGACCGTCTTCGTGTTCGCCCCCCTGATCGAGGAGCAGCGGCTCCTGAGCGACCTGCGCCAGCCGCTGGCCCTCGCCGGGGGCGCCATGCTGATCATCGCGCTGGGCCTGGGACTGGCCTCGGCCCGGCGGGTCCTGCTGCCGGTCAGGCGGCTGGGCTCGGCGGCGCGCGCGCTCGGCGCCGGCCACCTCGACACCCGCCTGCCGGTGCACGGCCAGGACGAGCTCGCCGAGCTCACCGCCACGTTCAACGACACCGCCGCCGCCCTGGAGCGCAGCGTGCTCGAACTGCGCTCGCTGGAGGCGATGTCCCGCCGCTTCGTCGCCGACGTCTCCCACGAGCTGAGGACCCCGCTGACCGCGATGACCGCGGTCACCGACATGCTCTCCGAGGAGGCCGAGCGGCTGCCGCGCGAGCCCGCCGCGGCCGTCCGGCTGGTGCTGCAGGAGATCGCCCGGCTGCGGACCCTGGTGGAACAGCTCATCGAGGCCAGCCGGTTCGACTCGGGCACGGCGACGCTGAACGTCGACACCGTGAACATCGTCGACGCGGTCTGCGACTGCCTGGCCATGCGGGGCTGGACGGACCAGGTGCGGGTGAACGTGCCGCAGGGGCTGTCGTTCCCCCTCGACCCCCGGCGCTTCGACGTCATCGTGGCCAACCTGGTCGGCAACGCGCTGCGCCACGGGGAGCCCCCCGTGCTGGTGACCGCCCGCAGCACCCCGAACGGCCTGGAGGTGAAGGTGCGCGACCACGGCAAGGGCATCCCGGCGAAGGACCTGCCGTTTGTGTTCAACCGTTTCTACAAGGCGGGGGCCCGCGGGGACGGCAGCGGCCTGGGGCTGTCCATCGCCCGCGCCAACGCCCAGCTGCACGGCGGCACGATCTCGGTACGCGCCCAGCACCCCGGGACGCTCTTCACGGTCTGGCTGCCCCCCGCATGAGCGCCGCCCCCCCGGAAGGCGTCCCCTCGCGATCCGTTCCCGGCGCCGCCTTCACCAGAAGCCCTCGTACCGGAGTCCCCCGTCCGCGTCGTTCCCCGGCCGCGGGCCTGGCCCGCCTGCTCGTCGTCCTGCTGGTGGCCGCCGGGTGCGGCATCTCCCCCACCGACGTCCAGGACCACGGCCGCCCGCCGGTTATCAGCTACAGCCCCACCTGGGTGACCGTCTACCTGCTCAAGGGCGGCAGGCTGGTGCCCTCCAAGATCCCGGTGGTCTCCGACTCGGCCAAGAACATCGTCGACACCCTGTTCCGGGCCGGCAGGCAGCCCCCGGAGACCGGGCTGACCAGCGCGCTCAACGACTTCAGCCACTACGACACCAAGACGACCCGCTACGGCGACAACGTCGGCACCGGGGACAAGCGCAACGAGCCGGACGACAACCGGGGCTACCGGCTGAACGTGATCATCACCGGTGAGGGGGAGATCTCCGAGGCGGGTCTCGCCCAGATCACCTGCACCATCCGGCAGAACAAGCAGGAGAGCATCTGGAGCGTCGAGGTCACCCGGCTCTTCCCGGGGACCCCGAAGTCGATGGGCGACCGCACCTGCTTCGAGTACCGGGGACTGGCCGCCCCGGGCGTCCGGCTGCCGCCCTGACGGTCCCGTACGGTCCCGCGGCCCACGGGTGAAGCGGTGACGTCTCCCGGCACCGGGGCGGGCGGGCCCCGGTGCCGGGAGGGGCGTCACATCGTGATGTCCTCCAGCATCTCGGTCACCAGCGCCGCGATCGGCGAGCGCTCCGAGCGGGACAGCGTGACGTGCGCGAACAGCGGGTGGCCCTTGAGCTTCTCCACCACCGCGACCACGCCGTCGTGCCGGCCCACCCGCAGGTTGTCGCGCTGGGCGATGTCGTGGGTGAGCACGACCCGGGAGTTGGCGCCGATCCGGCTCAGCACGGTGAGCAGCACCCCGCGCTCCAGCGACTGCGCCTCGTCCACGATGACGAAGGCGTCGTGCAGGGAACGCCCGCGGATGTGGGTGAGCGGGAGCACCTCCAGCATGCCCCGGTCCATGACCTCCTCGATCACCTCGGGCGTGGTGACCGCGCCCAGGGTGTCGTAGACGGCCTGCGCCCACGGCCCCATCTTCTCGTTCTCGGAACCGGGCAGGTATCCCAGCTCCTGGCCGCCCACGGCGTACAGGGGACGGAAGACGATGACCTTGCGGTGCTGGCGGCGCTCCAGGACCGCCTCCAGGCCGGCGCACAGCGCCAGCGCGGACTTGCCGGTGCCCGCCCGGCCGCCCAGCGAGACGATGCCGACCTCGGGGTCCATCAGCAGGTCCAGGGCGATCCGCTGCTCGGCGGAACGGCCGTGCAGGCCGAAGATCTCACGGTCGCCGCGCACCAGCCGCACGGACTTGTCGGGCAGCACCCGGCCCAGCGCCGATCCCTTGCTGGACAGCAGCCGCAGACCCGTGTGCGTCGGCAGGTCGCGGGCCTCGTCCAGGTCGGCGGTGCCGTGCTCGAACAGGGTCTCCACGTCCTCCGTGGTCACCTGGAGCTCCGCCATGCCGGTCCAGCCGGACTCGACCACCAGCTCGGCGCGGTACTCCTCGGCGGACAGGCCGATCGACGCGGCCTTGATCCGCATCGGCAGGTCCTTGGAGACCAGCACCACGTCCTTGCCCTCGGCGGCGAGGGTCCTCGCCACGGTCAGGATGCGGGTGTCGTTGTCGCCGAGCCGGAAACCGACCGGCAGGATCGACGGGTCACTGTGGTTGAGCTCGACCCGGATGGTGCCCTCGCCGATCGGCATGGGCTCGTCCAGACGTCCATAGGTCACCCGAAGGTCGTCGAGGTACCTCAGCGCCTTGCGCGCGAAGTATCCGAGCTCTGGATGGTGGCGTTTGCCCTCCAACTCGGTGATGACGATGATCGGGAGGACGACCTCATGCTCGGCGAAACGGCTCATCGCCGTTGGATCCGCCAGGAGCACCGAGGTGTCCAGGACGTACGTGCGCCGCTTGACTGCCGGCGACGTGGGTGAGGACGAAGGGTTTGCCACGCGTTCTCCCCCGGGCACCAATGACGGCGCCCTGCCATGAGCTGGGATGCGGACCGGCCCTGGACCCGCCCACGAGAACACCGAGCGGGGACCGTCGGCCGGCCCTCCTCAGCGATTCGTGACGCAAAGGCGGGCCCTCTCCGGCGTAGGCGAGCTGTGCTCTCCTACTTCTTACGGTACGTCCTGATTGACCGATTTCCAACTGGTTTAGACCAGCCGAAAGCGGCCGTTCATGCGGTGTTTCAGGAACCGTACCTGCGGTGCCGCGCGGCGTAGGAGCGGAGGGCCCGGAGGAAGTCCACCCTGCGGAAGTCGGGCCAGTAGGCCTCGCAGAAGTAGAACTCGGAGTGGGCGCTCTGCCAGAGCAGGAAGCCGGAGAGCCGCTGCTCCCCCGAGGTCCGGATGACGAGATCCGGGTCGGGCTGGCCGCGCGTGTAGAGATGCTCCGCGATGTGCTCGACGTCGAGGACCTCCACGAGTTCCTCGATGCTCGCGCCCTTGCTGGCGTGCTCCTGGAGAAGGGAGCGCACCGCATCAGCGATCTCACGCCTTCCTCCATACCCAACGGCAACGTTCACAATCAAACCGGGACGATGTGATGTCGCCTCTTTTGCGTCCTTCAGGACACGGGCCGTGCGATCGGGAAGAAGATCGAGCGCTCCCATGGGCTTGATGTGCCATCCGTCGGCCACCAGCTCCTGGACCACGTCCTCGATGATCTTCATCAGGAGGTCCAGCTCGTCCTTGGAGCGGTTGATGTTGTCGCTCGACAGCAGCCAGACGGTGACGACCTCGACCCCGGCCTCGCGGCACCAGCCGAGCAGTTCCGAGATCTTGTCCGCGCCCTTGCGGTGCCCGCGGCTCACGTCGTCGATGCCCATCGAGCGCGCCCAGCGCCGGTTGCCGTCGACGATCACACCCACGTGCCGGGGAGCCATCTCCCTCTGGCGGGACAGCTTCGCCTCAAGCCGGCGCTCGTACAACCGATAGACGAGATCGCGCACTCCCATTGGAGCCCCTCCCTCAGCACCCGCCACGAATGAGCGCTGACAGGCAATTATCGCCGTCCCGCGGACCCCTCCGCCCCCTCTACAGGGTTCTGGCGGGCTTGCCCGGTCTGTACGGCCCCAGGGCGTCCTCCGCCTCGGCGACGATGTCCCCGACGAACGCCCCCAGCTCGGCCGAGGTCAGCACGGCGCGCAGGCCCGGCCCGCCGTCGCCCCCGGCCTCCACGACCGCCCGCCTGGTGAGCCGCCACTCCCCGGCAGGCCCGCGCCGTCCGGGCACCCACAGCGGGACGGTACGCAGCCGGCAGCGCAGTTCACCCCCGCCGACGACACCGTTCCTGGCCCGGTAGCGAAAGGCGAACAGCTCCGCCTCGCCCGGGAAGCGGTCGTCGGGGTCGGGCCACCACGCCTGGTGACCGGCGCGCGCCTCGGCGACCCCGCGGGCCAGGCCCGCGAGAAGACGGCCGCACCGCTCGCCCACCGTCCCGTAGAGCGCGCCGTCCCGGTGAAGCTCCAGCGTGATCTCGTACGGCGTGCCGAGACCGTCCCGGCACGCCACCGGCGTAACGGTCAGATAAGAACCATCAAGACAACGCAGTCCCCCCACCTCAGAGAGGGTATCCCCGGCTCAGACCGTCAAAACGTGATCAACGCCATCCGTGTCCCCGCCAGCCGGGCGGCTGGTGCCACTCGGTCCAGCCGTACCCCATGCGCCCGTCCCCGGCCTCGAACCGGCACAGGGCACGCGGGAAGCGGGCGACCTCCCCGTCCGGCGACGTCATGGCGACCGGGGCGAAGGCGAGCGGCACCGCCGTCATCGGCATCCCGGGCACCTCCAGCCGCGCCAGGGACGGGAGGTCGTCCGGGCCGAACTCGCTCGCCGCGGTGAACCCCTCGCGGTGCTCGATCTCCCCGCCCGGAGGGACCGTGAAGCACGGCCAGGGCATCTCGAAGCCGACGTTGGCCCGCATGCCGTGGAAGAACGTCCCGTCGTCCATCCGCCCGGAGCTCCACAGCCACGACGTCCGCCACCAGTCGCGCTCCCCCCAGCTGTGGTCGCGCTCGCCGTACCCGGAGAAGGCGATCTCCTCGCCACCGGCCCGGACCGTCCCCGCGACCTCGCAGGGGATCTCGTAGCGCGGGAGGAACCCGTAGGGGTAGGCCCCGCCGACGGTCGTCCACTCCAGGTCGAACGCGAGCGAGGTCGTGACGGCGTCGTTCTCCGCAGCGGTCCCGTCCGGAGTGGTCCCGTCCGGGTGGGCGTACGCGGCGGCGGGGTCGTCCAGCACGAGCGCCGCGCCGGCGTCCAGGGTCAGCCGGAAGGAGCGCAGGGGGTCCGTCACGTCGTGGGTGGCGGAGAACCCCGCGCCTCGCACCGCCAGGTCCGGACCCGGAAGCGGGACATGGTGGTCGGCCAGCAGCACCGTGGGCCGATCGGGACCGACCAGGCACGCCCAGTACCAGGCGCGGTTCCAGTTGGGGTACAGGCCCAGCCGGACGTAACCGGCGAGCGAGCCGTCGGCGGCCGCGAAGTCGAGGTAGAGCGACTCGCTCCACAGCGGCTCGACACCGGGCGGGTGCGGGTCCTCGTCCTCGGGCCGCAGCGGCCACGTCCCATGGTCGACGATCTTCACCACGGCCACTCCGATGCAGGCGCCCGATCAGGTACCGGCCCAACCTAACCGATCGGGCACCGGCCGGACGGTCCCCTCAGGGGCCTCCGCAGCCCCCGCCGCCCCCACCTCCGCCGCCACCACCGTCTCCGCCGCCCCCACCGCCTCCGTCGCCGGACGAGCCCCAGCCGCCGTCCTCCGTGCCGTGGGTGCCCGCGGCCGTCCCGCCGTACATCCCCCCGTCGCCCCCGCCTCGGTTGCGGCGGGGGCGGGGCGCGGGACGGGGGTGGTCCAGGGACAGGGCCTCCGACAGTCTTCCGTCCCTCATCCGGCTCAGGCCGTACAGGGCGACGTCGACGACGCCCGGCCGGTCCTGGACGGTCCGCTCGCCGGGCCGGGGCGGCAGCGTCCTTTTCTCGCGGTACCGCAGGCGGTGATGGGCCAGCGCGGCCTGGCCCGCGCGGTTGGGGTGGGTGGGGTCGGCCCGGCCCGAGCCCGGGGGGTCGATCAGCCCCAGCTCGCGCAGCCGCGTGACCTGCGCCGCGACGGCCGGTCCCGAGACGACCCTCCCCCTGATCGTCCAGACCGGCAGGCCGTCGGCCTCCGCCTCGACCATCGCGAGGATCTCGGCCTCCACCGGATGGTCCACCCGCTCCGCCCGGCCGGACACCCGGGACAGCCGCCCGTCGCGCCGCGCCCGGACATCTCCTGCGGTGGTGAGCGAGACCAGCGCGGTGTCGGCCATCCGCGCGGGCCCGCCCGCCAGCAGCGCCAGGTCGTACGCGGTCAGCTCCGGGCCCTCGTAGACGCGGGAGGAGTGCGCGGCCAGGCGCATCGCGACCAGCCCGGCCACCGCCAGCAGCGAGACGCCCACGACGACGACGATCTGAAGAGCGGACATGACGACCTCCGGGACGGTGCCGCTGCGTGAGGTTCTCCGTACCCATCACGACGAACGGCGAAGAGGGGGAGTTTCACGGTTCCGGTTCCGGTCCCGGCGGTCCTGGAAACCGACGGGCCGGAACCCGCGAGCCGGTACGTCAGCCCCCGGTCCGGCGACGGGTGAAGACGGACCGCAGCCGGGACGCGGTCGCGAACCCCCGGAGGCCGGGCTCCCGTACGGCCGGTTCCCGGACGCCCTGCTCCTGGGCGGCGGGGCCCGGCAGCCGTCCCGCGGCCCGCAGGTGGCCGGCGAAGTCGTGGGCATCGGCGTGCGAGCCGCCCGGCGGCTTGGGACGGCCCCGCGCGTAGGCCCGGAACTCCGCGGCGAAGTCGTCGCCGAGCGACGCGACCAGGTCGGGACGGAGCCTGGCGACCGTCCTGCGCCGCTTGGAGATCAGGCTGGTCTCCTGGACGCGCAGCCGGTCCCGGTCGAACCCCGCGGGCGCCTCCCGGCCGGCCACCAGCGCCGCCACCAGGGCCGCCTGCGCCCCGGCCAGCGCCTGTCTGGCGGCGTCCCCCTCGTCCTCAGGCACGGGACGCCATCGCCCCGCGGATCCGGGCCATCTCCCCCTCCAGCGCGCCGTCACTGGGATAGTCGTCGTCCCATTCGAGCAGCACACCGGGCGGATCGACCCGCGCGCACAGCTCGGAGAGGATCTCCAGCACGTCGTCGGGGACGTGAGCGGTATGGGTGTCGTGCCAGAGCCCGTCGCGGGAGTGTCCCCCGGCGACGTGCACGTAGGCCAGCTCGGCGAGCGGCAGGCCGTCCAGCGCCGCGGTGGCCGACAGGCCGAGGTTGACCTGGTTGGTGTAGAGGTTCGCCACGTCGACCAGGAGCCCGACCCCGGTCATCTCCACCAGCTCGCCGAGGAAGGCGGCCTCGGTCATCTCGTCCTCGGGCCAGCCGAACAGCGCCGCGACGTTCTCCAGGGCCAGCGGGACCGGAAGGGCCTCCTGCGCCCGCCGGACGTTCTCGGCGATCACCGACAGCGCCTGCCGGGTGCGCGGGACCGGGAGCAGGTGCCCGGCCTCCATGCCGCCCGCCCGCACGAAGGCCAGGTGCTCGCTGACCAGCGGCGCCTCCAGGGCCCGCGCGCAGTCGGCCAGGTGGGCCAGCCGGCGCGGGTCGGGGGGCTCGGCGCCGCCGATGCCCAGGCCGACGCCGTGCGGGATCACCGGCACCCCGCGGGCCCGCAGCACCCGCAGCGACTCCGGGAGCCGGTCCGGGTGGACGTTCTCGGCGATCACCTCGACGAAGTCGATCCCCGGCAGGCGCTCCACGGTCAGGTCGATCTCGGGCCGCCACCCGATGCCCACGCCCAGCGTCGCGTGCTCAGCCACCACCGCACCCGCCACCGCCGCAGCCGCCTCCCCCGCCGCAGCTGGAGCCGCCGGACGACCCTCCCGAGTCACCGGACGAGCCGCCGGAGTCACCCCAGCCGCCGGAGCCGATGTCGCCGCCCCCGCCCCCGTAGGTGACGTCCCCCGAGCCGGGGGAACCACCGCCGCAGGCGCCCGCGGCGCAACCGCCCGACGAGCCGCCCGTGTCCTGGCGCTGGAGCTCGTCCTCCAGGCCCGGCTCGTTCAGCTCGCTCAACCCGTACAGGGCCACCGGGAAACCGACGGCGAAGGCCAGGTCGGGCGTGGCGGACCGGACCCCCCGCACGTGCGTCCTGCGGGCCGCCGCCAGCACGTCGTGGCCGCTGCGGCTCAGCGCGTCGCGCAGGGCCCGCTTCTGCCGCGAGTAGGTGGACAGGCCGACCACGGTCGACAGGACGCCGACCAGCAGCACGAGGATGCCGAGCCCGCGGGGCCCGGCGAGCAGGCAGCCCGCGGTGAAGACGGCCGCGGCGACGGTGGCGATCAGGAGCCGGTTCAGCAGGCTCCGCGCGTGGTCGAGCGCGCTCTCCGGTACGAGCAGGCCCAGGCCGAGCAGCCGGTAGCGCAGGCCCTCCAGCGCCTTCCCGTCGGAGACCGCACGGCGCAGGTCGCTCAGCGGGACGGAGCCGCCGCGCTGGTGGAGCGCCTCCATGAGGGCGTACTCGACGGGGTCCGGGGAGGGCGTGGCGCCGGCGACCAGGCTGACCAGGCCACCGCGCGAGACCCGGATCACCCCGGCCCTGGCCAGCAGGCCGATCGCGGTGTTGATCACGCGTCGCGGCCCGCCGGAGAGGTAGGCGAGTTCGTAGGGGGTGGGCGGTCCGGCACCGTGGCCCGCCATGACCGAGCGGACCCGCCGCTGCTCACGGCTGAGTGCCGAGGCCGTCAGGACGACGACCAGGCCGATGGCGACGGCGACGACGAACAGCAGGGACCACATGTCCGCCTCCTCGGGGGAAGGTGGGGCGTTGGGGTGACGTCCCGGTACACAGGTAGACGCGCACAGCCTGGCAGAAGTTTCGTCGCCGCTCGACGGCGGCCCGGTGAGACGTCGCTCACCACAGGGCGAGCGACATCCGGCGGCCCCGGCCACCCGTCCTCACCTGCGCGTTCTCGTCCGGTCCGCTCGCGGGGCACCGGCACGCCACGCGCCCGCGCCCGGCCCGCGCAGGACGCGGGCCGGACGCGGGCGCGGGTGTCCCCCCGGCCGGGGAGTGCAGACGAACGCCTCCCGGCCGAGGTCGGCAAATCCCGTTGAAGACACCACGGTCAGTCAGACCATGAGCCAGACCTCACCGGGAGGCGTTCACCTCCCTCCTCACTGTCAGCCCAGGCGGGCGACCAGGGCCTCGTACTCCTCCCAGAGCTCCTTGGGCATGCGGTCCCCGAACGTCTCGAAGAAGGCGGGGATGAGCGACGCCTCCTGCCTCCAGACCTCCTCGTCGACGCTGAGCAGCATCCGCATGTCCTCGGCGGAGACGTCCAGGCCCTCGGTGTCGAGCTCGGCGGGGAGCAGCCCGATGGGGGTGCTCACCGCCTCCGCCCGGCCGTTGAGGCGGTCGACGATCCACTTGAGCACGCGGGTGTTCTCACCGAAGCCGGGCCAGACGAACCTGCCCCGCTCGTCCTTGCGGAACCAGTTCACGTAGTAGACGCGCGGCAGCTCGGCGTTCTCGCGGCGGCCCATCTCGAGCCAGTGCGCGAAGTAGTCGCCCATGTTGTAGCCGCAGAAGGGCAGCATCGCGAACGGGTCGCGGCGCAGCTCGCCCACCTTCCCCTCGGCGGCGGCGGTCTTCTCCGAGGCGATCCCGGCGCCGATGAAGACGCCGTGCTGCCAGCTCAGAGCCTCCGTCACCAGCGGGACCGCGCTGGCCCGGCGCCCGCCGAACAGGATCGCGGAGATCGGCACGCCCGCCGGGTCCTGCCACTCGGGCGCGATCGTCGGGCACTGCGCCGCCGGGACCGTGAAGCGGGCGTTGGGGTGCGCGGCGGGCTCGGCGGAGTCCGGCGTCCAGTCGCGGCCCCGCCAGTCGGTCAGGTGCGCCGGGGGCTCGTCGGTGAGGCCCTCCCACCACACGTCGCCGTCGTCGGTGAGGGCGACGTTGGTGAAGATGCTGTTGCCCCACAGCGTCCTGACCGCGTTGGCGTTGGTGGACTCGCCGGTGCCGGGGGCGACGCCGAAGAACCCCGCCTCGGGGTTGATGGCGCGCAGCCGTCCCTCGGCGTCGAAGCGCATCCAGGCGATGTCGTCGCCGATGGTCTCGACCTTCCATCCCGGCAGGGTCGGCTGGAGCATGGCCAGGTTGGTCTTGCCGCAGGCGCTGGGGAACGCGGCGGCGATGTAACGCGTCCGGCCCGACGGCGGGGTGAGCTTGAGGATGAGCATGTGCTCGGCCAGCCAGCCCTCGTCACGGGCCATGGTGCTGGCGATCCGCAGCGCGTAGCACTTCTTGCCGAGCAGGGCGTTGCCCCCGTAGCCCGAGCCGTAGGACCAGATCTCCCGGGTCTCGGGGAAGTGGCTGATGTACTTGGTGGGGTTGCACGGCCAGGGCACGTCCGGCTGCCCGGGCTCCAGCGGGGCACCGACCGAGTGGACGGCCTTGACGTAGGAGCCGCGCTCCTCGATCAGGCGCAGCGCGTCCTCGCCCATCCGGGTCATCACCCGCATCGAGACGACGACGTACGGCGAGTCGGTGATCTCCACGCCGAGCTGGGAGATCTCCCCGCCCAGGGGGCCCATGCAGAACGGCACCACGTACATGGTCCGGCCGCGCATGCTGCCCTTGAAGATCTCACCGAAGGTACGGCGCATCTCGGCCGGGGCGATCCAGTTGTTGGTCGGCCCGGCGTCCTCCTCGCGCTCGGAGCAGATGTAGGTGCGGTCCTCGACCCGGGCGACGTCGCTGGGATCGGAGGCGGCGTAGAAACTGTTCTGCCGCTTGACCAGGCGTTTGAAGGTGCCCTGCTCCACGAGCAGGTTGGTCAGGCGGGTCCATTCGGCCTCGGAGCCGTCGCACCATTCGATCCGGTCCGGCTGTGTCAGTTCGGCGATCTCCCTGACCCACTCGGCCAGCTCGGCATGGCCGGTCGGGGCGGCGGTCACATCTACGGTAACGGACACTACGTGGGCTCCTTTGCACTTCTCGCGGCCAAATCATCATTGACGACACGACCGCTTCCGATCCAATTGGCATAGACCATTGAATTCAGCGGTAAGACGTCCCGGCGTCCCTTCCCGATCATCACCGACAGCGCGTGACCTGGAAGGAGTCGCGTGGTTTCGAAGGCCCTACCCAGAAGAAGTGCGACTAAAAAAAGCCCTCCCGGCAGTGGTATAGGCCAATGAGAAAGGTCTAAACCAATGACTCGGAAGGTTCAGACCAATTTCTCGGCCATTTCCGCTGACCAGGCTCAGGAATTCGAACCGGGCCCGGCCGCCCGGACGCGGTCGACGTGCTGGAGGGCGTCCCTCAGATCGGCCAGCCAGGTGTCGGTGTGGTCGCCCACCAGACGCACGCACCAGGCGAGCGCGTCGCTGCGGCTGCGGGCCACCCCGGCCGCGACGAGAGTGTCGAGGACCCGGCGCTCGGACTGCCGCAGGCGGGTCATGACGGGCACGGACAGTGTGGTGAACATCACTGTCTCCTCGCCCGCGACCACTCCCCAGGAGACCTTCCTGCGGAAGCGGCGCTCGGCCTCCACCGCGATCTCCATCCGCCGCTCCCTGGTCTCCTCGCGGAAACGCAGGACGCCGCCCTCCAGCGCGGCGGCGCGCTCGACCTCGGAGACGTCGTCGCCGAGCGCGGGAGGCCGGAGCCGGCCGATCACCGTGATCTCCTCGCGGTCCAGGACGATCTGCACCTCGCCGTCGAACCAGTCGGCGGGCAGCCTTCCCGAGAACCAGCCGCGCAGCTGCTCGGCTGCTTTACTGTTTTCCATGTAATAGAGATTACAACGCTACGTCCGACGAGACCAGCCTCGCGCCGCGCAGGAGCAGGGAGCGCGGCACGCCCGGATCTCGGGACAGGGCCGAGGACGGAATCGGACAGGGGCGGCGACGCGTACGGGAGCATCGGCGGACGCCGGGAGCAGGCCGGTGCCGTCGGACAGGCGTCGCCGGGGTCACGCCGTCGGGCCGGCGTTACGGGACCGGCGTCGTCGACGCCGATGGGTCAGCGCACGCGGGCGGCGACCTGCGGGCTGATCCGTACGACCCCGGCGAAGTTACGGGTGCTGACGGGGACGAGCTTGACCACGTCCCCGGTCCTGGGGGCGTGCAGCATCTTGCCGCCACCCCAGTAGATCGCCACGTGCGAGACGTACCCGGGATTGGTGGGGTCGTGCCGCCAGAACAGCAGGTCGCCGGGCTGGGCCTGGGACAGCGGGATCTGCGGGCCCGAGACGAACTGCTGGTGCGTCACCCGGGGCACCTTGATGCCCGCCTGGGCGTACGCCCACTGGACCAGGCCCGAGCAGTCGAAACTGTCGGGACCCTCGGCACCCCACACGTACGGGCGGCCGACCTTGCCCGCGGCGGCGGTGAGCGCGGTGTGGAGCTGGGCGGTGGTCATGAACGACCCCGCCGACCAGGTCGTACGGCGCGGCGCCGTCAGCACCGGGTTGATCACGGCGACCTGTCCGCCCCTGGGCAGGACCCGCAGCAGGGCACGGCGCAGCTTCCCGGAGTCGGCGCGGGGAGCGCTCACCACCAGCGCGTTGTTCTCCGGGATGCCCAGGGCTCGGGCGGTCTGGCGGGAGACCACCGCGTCGATGGCACCCATTCCCATCGTGGCGTAGGCGCCGACGCGCAGGTTCCGCCCGGCGGTCGTGAAGGTCTTGCCCAGCGGCATGCCCCCGTCGCTGCCCAGGACGAAGGAGACGGCGACCTCGCCGGCCGAGACGTTCCTCCAGAGCCGGTCCGAGCGCGCGGTCGGCCTGGGGGTGTACGCGCGGAACGTCGAGGGGTCGACCCCCAGCGTCTGCACCCGCTTGCCGTCGAGGACCACCTCCGCGGCGTCGGCGCGCTCCACGGCCCGTACCCCGGCCAGCCGGGTGATCCTGGCGACCACGTCGTCACCGAGCGACCGAGGCGCCACGACGAACAGGTGCGGCTGCCGCATCGCGGTCAGCGGCGCCACCGGGGACGGCCCGGACGACGGCGCGGACGACGGCGCTGCGGGTGCGGTCGCGGCCGTCCCGCCCCGGGCGGGCTCGGCCGCGGCGGCGGGCGCGGTGGCCACGGACCTGCGCATCACGACGGTCCCGCGTTCGGTCTCCGGCATCTGCGTGAGGATCACCAGGCCGGCGGCCGGCACGCTGACGGTCATGACCGCGACGACCGGCACGAGCCACCGCAGACGGGCGGCTCGCGGGGAACGGTAGGGGTGGTACGGGTTACGGGGGCCGAGACGGGGACGGTAGGCGAGGTCCTGGCGGGCCTCCCGGATCAGATCGGAGACGCGCGGCCGCCGATAGAACACGACTTTGTTCCCTTCCCCGATGACCCAGCCCTACGAGAGTGCCTTACCCCGCGCCACAATGTACGCGAACCTCGCGAAAACCGCCTTATTGGTGGTGGGGCGGCCGTCCCTGTACGTGACGATCCGCCGGGACGGAGGTCCCGGCGGATTCGTGGAGGAAGGACGCGCGGCTCAGGAGTGGAGCGCGAGCGGCGGACGCGGTGGCTCAGTTGCCGATGTAGGGCACCGCCTCAAGGATCTCCACCGTGTTGGAACGGCCGTTCGGCATGGTGTAGGTCGCCTTCTCGCCGATCTTCTTGCCGTTGATCGCCGCACCCAGGGGCGACTTGGGCGAGTAGACGTCGATCGGGGCGCCGCTCTCCTCGCGGGAGGCCAGCAGGAAGGCCACCTCCTCGTCGTCGCCCTCGAAACGCACGGTGACCGTCATTCCGGGGCCGACCACGCCCTCGGTCCGGGGCGCCTCGCCGACCTTGGCGTTGTCCAGGATCTGACGGAGGTGGAAGATGCGCGCCTCCATCTTGCCCTGCTCGTCCTTGGCCGCGTGGTAGCCGCCGTTCTCCTTCAGGTCTCCCTCTTCGCGGGCTGCCTCGATCTTCTTGGCGATGTCGACGCGCCCGGGCCCCGAGAGGTGCTCAAACTCAGCCTTCAGGCGGTCGTACGCCTCCTGAGTGAGCCAGGTGACGCTCTCGTTGTGGGAGTCGGCCACGGGTTCTCCTTGCTTCCTCTAGGGGGCATGGTGCTTCAGGGGGTTGCGGTCGGACGAATCTCGAAAGGCTAACAAGTTAAGCCCTCCACCGCCTCCCCAAATGTCTCACTATACGAGATAGCAGTACTGGACATCGACGGAAGTGGCCTGGGCACTGGTGTCTAGCCGTTCGGTAAGCCGGACATGCTCCTCACCAGGGGGGATACCGACCTCCTTGTTGCCCACCTCGGCATGGTCGACGTCCATGGCCCGGAGACGGCAGCGCGCCGAGCGGTCCGCCGGCTTGTACGCCTCGAAGGTGATCCGCACGGAATCGCCGCGGCTGACGTCGAACGTGACGACCTGCTCGAAGACCTCCGTATTCCCCTTCGACGCCCACATCACGTACCCCCACCCCCCGGCGCAGACCGCGCAGAGGATGGCGATCACCACGTGCACGACCAGGCGCCCCCGGCGCTCCGGGCGGTCGGGAAAGTCGCCCGGGCTGCCGAGGACGGGACGGTCCTGACGGCCCTTCTCGGCTTCGCTGGTGGCCATCACGGAATCTCCCTGCACTACCTCGGTGTTATCCGAGACGATTGTCCCTCGCGGGGGTGTCGCCCTCGCGACCGCCCAGGAGAAACTAACCTTTCTTCGGAGTGACGTAAGCCGAGGGCACGCGGGACGAGGCGCCGCAGTGGCGCGGGGGGCACGGCCGGACAGGCCGTCCGCCCGCGCGGCGGCCGGTGACATCGAAGAGCGTGACCGACACAGAGGAGACACCGAGCCCGTGAGTGCACCGCTCAGGCTGATGGCCGTTCACGCGCATCCCGACGACGAGTCGAGCAAGGGCGCCGCCACCATGGCGCGCTACGTGGCCGAGGGCGTGGACGTGCTGGTCTGTACGCTCACCGGAGGCGAGCGCGGGTCGATCCTGAACCCCAAGATGGACCGTCCCGAGATCCTGGAGAACATCGCCGAGGTCCGGCGGCTGGAGATGGAGCGCGCCCGCGAGATCCTCGGCGTGCAGCAGCGCTTCATGGGGTTCGTCGACTCCGGCCTGCCCGAGGACGAGAACGAGGCGCTGCCCGAGGGCTGCTTCGCCGTGCAGCCGATCGAGGTCGCCTCGGAGGGCCTGGTGGCGGCCGTCCGGGAGTTCAGGCCGCACGTCATCCTCACCTACGACGACGACGGCGGCTACCCGCACCCCGACCACATCATGACCAACCGCGTCTCGGTGGAGGCCTTCGAGGCGGCCGGCGACCCCGACCGCTACCCCGGCACCGGTGAGCCCTGGCAGCCCCTGAAGCTCTACTACCACATGGGTTTCACCAAGGACCGCTTCGAGGCGCTGCACGAGGCGATGAACGCCCGGGGCATCGGCTCCCCGTACGCCGACTGGATCTCCCGCTGGGAGGACCGGCCGCAGAAGTGGCCGGTGACCACCCGCGTCCCCTGCGGGGACTACTTCGAGGTCCGCGACGAGGCGCTGCTCGCGCACGCCACCCAGGTGGACCCGGACGGGTTCTGGTTCGTCTGCCCGCGCGACCTGCAGCGCGAGATCTGGCCGACCGAGGACTACCACCTGGCCCGCTCGCTCGTGGACGTCGAGCTTCCCGAGAACGACCTGTTCACCGGCATCCACGCGGACACGGTCTCGCCCGCCTGCCACTGACACGACCGCGGGGGGGCGGTGGCAGACTTGAACCGTGATTGCATTCGACACCGCCCCTACGGGCCCCACGGGTGACGTCAGTCCCGGCCTGCTGGGTTTCCTGGTCGTGGCCGGGCTGGGGTTCGCCCTGTACATGCTCGTCAAGTCGATGAGGAAGCAGATCTCCAGGATCGAGGTCCCCTCGGAGGCGGAGCTGCGGCAGCGGCGGAACGACGCCGGGGCCGACGGTTCCACCGGGCCGGCGGAGCCCCCGGCGTCCACGGCGTCCACGGGGTCCACCGCGTCCACGGCCCCTCAGGTGCCTCCGGGGCCTTCGGCACCCCCGGCGCCGACCACCGCTCCCTGACCCCGGCTCCGGCCGGGCCGACACCTTCGAGGACGAGCATGGCCGAGACCACCGGTCCCACCGGTCCCACCGGTTCCGGCGTGGCCGTCTCCGACGACCCCGGGGCCTCCCGCTTCGAGATCACGGTGGACGGCACGGCCGCGGGATTCGCCGCGTACCGGCTCCGGGCCGGGAAGATCATCTTCACCCACACCGAGATCTCGCCCGCGTTCGAGGGCAGGGGCCTGGGCGGACGGCTCGCCTCGGCGGCACTGGACGCGAGCCGGGCCTCGGGCCGGGCGGTCGTGCCGCTCTGCCCGTTCGTCGCCGGTTACATCCGTCGGCACCCCGCCTACCGGGACCTGGTTCCGGAGGGGTACGCGGACCTCGTCGACGAGGAGACCACGCAGACCTGATCCGCCCCGCCGCCGCTCGGAAGGCCCCCGGCCGTCAGTCGCCGAGGGCGTCCGTCGAGGACCAGGCCCGCTCCAGTGCCTTGGGCAGGCCCCAGTGCCCCAGCGGGGTGAGCACCTCGGTCCGGTCGACGATCCCCAGGCAGGCCCAGAGCGGGGTGACCGAGCTGAAGAGCGTCTCGGCCGCGTCCAGGTCCTCGGGCTCGTCCATGTCGACGTCGATGTCCTCGGACTCGGCGATGAGCCGGGCGATCCGTTCCGGCGAGGCCAGCACCCCGGGACCGCGCCTGGCCAGGGCCGCGACCACGGCCAGCCAGTCGGCGTGGTGGATCGCGCAGAGCGCGGCCAGCACCGCGTCCTCCGGGCCGAGCTCCCCCTCCAGGTCGGAGAAGACCTCCACCCGGTCGTCCTCCTCCGGCAGGTCCGAGATCGGCCCCGCGATGCCCGCCGTGACGGTCATCCACAGCTCCTCGTCGTCGGCGGGCAGCGGCTCCTCCTCGTACCCGGCGCAGGCCCGCAGCACGTTGCCGGGATAGCCGGGCCTGTCCAGCATCTCGCGCAGCCGCGCGGCGGCGACCCGCAGGTCCCTGGCCGGACGCTCGGGGACGGGCAGCTCGGCCAGGATGCGGCGCAGCTCGCCCAGGGCGAACGCCTCCTCCTCGTCCCAGGCGGCGAAGAGCTCCTCGTCCTGCTCGTCGGAGACGGCCGCGCCGGGGATCCGCCCGTCCGGCAGCGGCCCGGTGAGCCAGCGTTCCTGCAGGTCCGCGTACACCTCCCTGGCCCCCTCGTCGCCCCGGGCGAGGGCGTCCGGGTCTATCTCACCCTCGGCGACCTTCTCCTCCAGGTGGGCGACCAGCCTGCGGAACATCTCCTCGCCGACCGGCCCGCGCTCGTCCTCCTCGGGCCAGACGAAGAAGCTCCGGGTGAGCAGGAGCGGCTCGGTGCCGGTGGACTCCATCCAGCGCTGCACGTCCCCCACGGTGGCGCCGCCGGACTCGATCGCGCTGAGCGTCGCCTTGGCCGATTCCCAGAACGGGACCGAGAGCGGATTGCCCGCCGCGAGCATCGCCCTTCTCAGGTCGGGCAGCGCCACCAGCGCCACACCGGACGGCACGGCGAGCAGCGCGCGGGCAACATCACGCCGGGTCAGCCCGGAGGCCGCTCTTCCGGCGTGCGCACAGACGAAGTCGAGATCCACGCCCAGTGAGCCTACGCCCGAAGTGCCCCGAGCACACCATCCGAGGGGCCGTCGCGCCCGTCCGGGGGTGTGCGAGACGTTCATCCGATCTGGCTGCACAATGGAGGGCGGGACACGCGAGAAGGACTGGAGAAGATGGGCACGCACCCCTCCGACGAGCTGGCCTTCACCGTCGATCTGGGCGAGCCGGGCAGCCATGCCGTGGTTCACGTCCGCGGTGAACTGGACTGGAACAGCGCCCCCACCCTCACCACCATGGTCGAGCACCTGTGGGACTTCCTCCGGGACGGTTTCCTGATCCTGGACCTGGGCCCGATGACGTTCTGCGACTCCATGGGGCTCGGCACGCTGATCGAGATCTCCAAGGGGTGCCGGGCGCGCGAGGTGCGCTTCGTGCTGGCCGCCCCACCGCCGTCACTGTGCCGCACCCTGAGGATCACGGGCCTGAACACGGTGTTCGAGCTCCGCGACACCCTGGTGGAGGCCCTGGAAGGGGTCCCACGGGGCCTTGGGGGCCGTCAGGACCGCGGCGGCACCGAGGCCGCCGTGGATCGCCGCTCCGACGCCGACGGCGGCCAGGTCGGCGTTCCCGGCTGAACCGTCGTCCCGAGTCCGGACCGGCCCCGGATGCGGGGCGTCCGGTTCAGCCCTCCACGCCGGTCGCCTCGTGCGGGGCGCCGACCGGCTTGGACTCCGGTGACCCCCGCTGGCGCAGGTAGATCGAGAGCACCACCATCGACAGCACCGCCAGGAACTCCGACTGCCAGTTCTGCAGGGTGCGGTTCCAGAAGTCGGCCGAGAGCGCGTACTGCCCCCAGCTCACCGGATCCTCCAGCCGGGTGAGTCGTTCGGTGTTGTAGGCCGCCGTGCCCGCCACCGACTGGGCCAGCCAGGAGAGCAGGAAGATCGCCCCCATGGCCAGGCCGAGGGAGCGGCCGTACAGGCCCTGGCGCAGCCCGCCCGCACCGGCCCAGTCCGGACCGTCGGGGGGTGCGTGCCTTCCGACCTTCTGCTCGGCGTCGTCCTCGGTGCCCTCGTCGCCCGGCTTCTTCGACTCCGGCGACCCCCGCTGCACCAGCCAGACCGTCGCCAGGATGAACAGCAGGAACTGCAGGTACTCCGACTGCCAGTTCTCCGCGACGTCGACCGCGAAGTCCGAGGAGGTGACGTACTCCGCCCAGGACAGCGGCGCCGACCCCTCGGCGAGGCGATCTTCGTTGACGGCGGCGTTCCCGGCGAAGGACTGCCCGATCAGGGCCAGCACGAAGGCGACCAGGAAGAACAGGCTGAGGGAGTTGTCCCGGACGAAGCGTCTCACCGTGATTCCCTCCTAGCGTTGCAGCAGGCCGATGGCGAAGAAGTACACCAGCCCGACCGCGATGATCGTGACGGTGGTGGCGAACATGAGGCGCATGTCAGGTGCTCACCTCGCAGTCGTAGGGCAGGTCCCGGCGGGGGGCGCATCCGGCGCCGCGTACCAGCCAGCCGGTGGGGAGGCGGTGCAGGAAGACGGTGTCGCGCGCCAGCCGCACCCGGGCCTCGTCCCCCCAGACCTCGGCGTCCAGCACCTCGCCGCCGGGCAGGTCGAGCTCGGCGATGGTGGAGGCGCACGTCCGGTCGCCCGAGGCGAGGCTCTCGGCCGCCTCGGGGACCAGCAGGGCACAGGCCCGCTCGGGCTGGCGGGCCTGCAGGGCGTCGTAGAAGCGCCGCGCGGCCTCGCGGGCGGGCTCCTCGTCCGCGGACGCGCAGCCCGCCAGGCACGTCAGGCCCACCGCGCACGCCACCACCGCCGTCGCGGCCCGCACCGTACGGTCAACTCTCATCCGTCGCTCCTGCCCCGTCGGACGTGATTATCACACCGTCTCCCGAGACCCGTCCGGTCACGGGCGCGACACGCCCAGGCCGGGGCGGCGGGGTTCCCGCCGTCACTCCGTCCGCGGCTCCCGGCTGTTTTCGGCGGGCGAGCCAGGGCATGCACGACCGTATGCCTGATCTCGACAACACCCTTCCGCTGCTGCTCGAGGGCTACGGCTGGCTGCCGAACCTCCGGCGCCGTACCGGGAACGACGTGGTCCGCACGCGCCTGCTGGGCATGCGCGTGACGGCGCTGTGCGGTCCCGAGGCGGCGCGCTTCTTCTACGACGAGGACCACATCAGGCGCGTCGACGCCCTGCCCGGCCCGGTCAAGAGCACGCTGACCGGCAACGGGGCCGTGCACACCCTGGACGGCGCCGACCACCGCCTGCGCAAGGCGATGTTCATGTCGCTCATGACCGAGGACGGCGTCCGCGACCTGGTCGACCACACCGTGGCGGCCTGGGACGACGCGGCGGCCTCCTGGCCCGCCGGCCGGCCGGTCGTGCTCTTCGACGAGGTCTCCAGGGTGCTGACCCGAGGGGTGACCCGGTGGACCGGCGTCCCGGTCGCCGACGACGACGTGGAGGCAACGGCCCGCTCCCTCGTCGCCCTGGTCGACGGCTTCGCCACCGGCGGGCCGCGGCACTGGCGGGCCCGCGCGGCCCGCGGGCGCCTGGAGGCGTGGCTGTCCGGTCTGGTCAGGGACGTGCGGGACGGGGTGCGCTCCGCGCCGGCGAGCTCGGCGCTCGCGGTGGTCGCCGGTCATCGCGGCCCCGACGGGGAACTCCTCGACCCGCGCGTGGCCGCGGTGGAGCTGCTCAACGTGATCCGGCCGACCGTGGCCGTGTGCTGGTACGTCACGTTCGCGGCCCACGCCCTGCACCGCTGGCCCGAGCAGCGCGCCGCCCTGCGCGAGGTCGACGACCGGAGCCTGTTCGCCGAGATGTTCGCCCAGGAGATCCGCCGCTTCTACCTACCCTTTCGGGTCCGCCGGCTGTTTTCTCGTGTTCTGCGTGTAGCTATAGGGGCGGCGTCGCGTGGTGACTCTTGATCGGCTGGGCAGGGGCTACAGTAGTCCGATCGAGGAGGGCTCTTTGGTGGCTAGTCTGAGCACGCTGCGTCTAGGGCGCTCCAGTGACACAACTCAATGGACTGCCAGCCGTCTCCTTGTGGATATGGAGCCCTACAAGTTCGAACGACCGCAGGGCGGTTCGCCTGTGTGTCGACAGAGACGCGCGGCTGCGTTCGGGACCTTGATCGTCGCCCTCCCCGCAGGGCCCAAGGCGGGCGGCGACCCACGCGTACGCGGCTCACGCGGTGCCGCGGGTGGGGGGGGGGGGGGGGGGGGAATAGGGGGGGGGGGGGTGGTACCGGCGATCTGGAGGCGGCGCGCTAGCATCTGGCGGGCCGCTGAGCGTACGCGCCTGGCCTCGCTAGAGTAGCGAGGTGCAGGGGCGCGCTCAGGACGCGTCGGCGCATCGGGGGGGGTGGGGACAGCGTGGGACAACGCGGGCATCCCGGCCCTAAATAAAAGCGGGACTGACCGTCGCCGGCGAGCGGGTTTTCGTCGCTCCCGTCCGGCTGGGCCTCGCCTTGGCATGCGGCGGCGGCTGAGGGCAGCGTCCGCTGAGGTGCCGGTACGCTGGACCGAATGGCTAGGTTGAGAGACTTAAAGACGCCATGCCGTTGGACAGTCGTGGCGGGGGGCATTGGGCCGTGCCATGGGCAGCGCTGTGCTCAGGCGGCAGTGCAGGTAGAAGTCGCTCGCGGGGCCGTGTGTGGCTCCGTGTTCCGGCGTCGGCAACACACAGGGGGGCCGCGGTGATGAGTGCGTTCGGGTTCTGGTGGCCCGTTGGGGGGGGGCCCTTGGCTCAAGGAGGGGTGAGGTAGGGGGTCCTGAGTGCAGGTATAAAAGATGAAATGATGTATGCTGATGGAGGGCGCTGGACCTCAGACGGATACAACAGTCGTGATCACTCGGTCCCGTGAGGTAAGTCGGGAGGCGAGGCCGGTCAGTTCATGCTCGGCTTCCCATCGCTATCGGCTCGTGAGCGGGGCAGTTAGAGGTCGCGGCGGCTCTAGGCGAGGGAGCCTGGTGTGGTGGCCCAGTGCGCTGCGTCGAGCGTTTCACGCGTTGGTGCTCTACGACCAAACGTGGTAGGGGCGCTGGGGCGGCGTCGTACATGTCGGCTCTGGACTGCGGCCGAGGGGCGGGTTCACTTGATCGGATTGACCGATGCCGACAGCTGGTAGCGGCTACTCGAACAGACGTGGCTGGACATCTCCATGGGTAGATGGGCCTGCGCGAGCGGTGGTTTCGTGGGTTCACTTTCTTCTCCGTCAGTTCGCATGAGTCGAGCGTGGCTGGCGGGCAGGCTGGGCGAGGAGCGCAGGGAGTGCTTCGCCCAAAGCTGTCTGCTGCAGGCGTGGCCCGTGCACCGGAAGGCGCTACTCGTTACGAGCGAGGACGGCATATCCGTGGGCGTTTTCAGCGAGGCCGATCATCGAAGGGAGTCTGCTGTGGTAGGTGCTGCTGGAACAGTCAACATACTAGCGCGTGGGCTGGTTCCGCGGCGATGGCCCTGCGGGTGATCATGGGGAAACGCGCGGGACGCGTCCGTAGGTGCTGAATAGGACGAGGGAGGCCTGACCAACCAGCTTTCTGGGCCGTATACGCGTGGACCCGCAGAGTTTAGTCGGGCGCGGCGTCTTCGCGCAGGGATCGCTCGGATGTATACGTTCCTGCTGCGCGAGCAAACGCGGGTAGCCGACCTGGTCAGGTCAGGTCGGCGTTGGGCCGGCGTGGACGCTGTGATCGAGATTGCGGCAGCGACTGCCTATCGCCGTACCGCGCGAGGTGGGGTGGTTCGGCGATTTGCGTCGGGCACAAGAGACCCAGATCCCCGGCTTTGAGGGGCTCGGCTGGTGAGCCTTTCGATGGTGAGACGTCCTGGTTGCTGGGCCACTGCCCGCAGCTCAGGCGCTCCCCGGCTTCTCACGCGCGGAGGCGATCAGGGCGCTCCTTCCTTCCGCGTCGCGAGGTTACGGGTGACGGGGCCGGATCACGGTGGCTCGTCCCGCCGGTCAGTTACGCGGTGCCCACTAGACCGCGTCCCAAGTCCAAACGCCCGCTGTTTCCATTCTGCGCTGGCTGGAGGACAGGCTCGGCGGAGGACCTAGTTAAGAGGGGGGCACGTCGGCACGTGCGGCTACCTGTCGGGCTATCCGTGGTGTTAGACTGGGCGCTTCGTCTTGGAAAGTGCGGCAGATCGTCAAGGTCAACCGACCTGCATCCCTGCTTGACGCCTGGCTAGGTCCACACCCGGGAGCAGCTGGTGGTGCCGCGGCGCCGGCTTCCAGTCAGATCAACCGAGGGGGGGGGGGGCTGCTGTCACGCGTCTGCGGCAGGCTCTACGGTCGGTGGATAACGAGACCCAGTGCTTCGCGCGCCAGCTATTGGCTGGCGTCATGGTGGCTTAAGGCGTAGCTGGAGGCGGGGGTGGCAGCCTGGAGTGCCGGACTCTGGGCCGTACTGCGTCGCCGATTACCGCTCAGTCATGGTGGCATTCCTCGTGCTAAGATAGACGGCGACTACCGGCGGCGGGTTGCCGGCTGCTGATCCGGCACGATCCGTACTCTTCGACAGAGGCCCTCAGAAAAAGACACCGGGGGGGGGGGGGGGGCCGGCCTTAAGTACGTAACTGCGAGGCTGTCATGTGCTCCGCGCCGCGCCGAGGAGGGTAGCCAGAGCGCGAAAGTACTAAACCGCTACGTCGGAGCGGTCTGCGAATGGCGGCCTAAGGGTGGCCTACCTTCCTGGCAGGAGCGTGGCGACGTTACGCCTGCTGCGCGGGTACCCTGCATAGTTCGGCGTTGACTCTAGCGTGGCCCGTGATGGTATATAGAACAGGCGCACATACTCTACCTTCGGTCCTCGGTCTTCGGCCGTTACCATAGGTGTGCGGCGGACTTCTACGAGCGTGTTCGCGCTCGGCGGACGGCGCGCTGGGGGATCTTCCTGGGGGCGACCGTGTGGCTGGCAAGGGGGACGCGGGGTTGCGCCGCGGTGCGCTGACGCTCTTGGCTGAGCCGCGGTAGCTACGCTGCGCGGCGCGTGCGGCCGTCCTACGGGGCCCTCGGCGAGCCGCGCTGGAGGTGGCTGTGTGAAGACTGGCGCACCCTCACAGCCAGTGGGCTGGCGGCCAGGAGTACAGCGCGACGACGAGATGCGGCTTCTTTGCTGCAGCCACGCGTGCGAATATCTTCAGGCCTGTGGCACCAAAGCCCTGGGTCAGGGGGCGTACAGTGCGACGGCTTCACTCTGGCGCGAACCCTTAGGGCCAGCGTGCGGCCACCCGTCGTCCCGCAGGGGCGGCTGTGGCTGGCGTGCGCTTGGCCGCTGCAGGCGAGGAACTACTCGTAGACCCGCGAATCTGGGCACACAGGGCCCCGAGAGGGCGCTGGCTCATTCGGCGGCCCATGGCCGAGCCTGGGCCGCTTCACCGGCCGTCGGGAGACCCGGCTCCCAGGGTCCGGCGGACACTCACTGTACTGCTAGCTAGACACTGTCGTACGGGGTCTGACCAGAGGCCGCGTCATGTCCCTCGGTCGGGCGACCGGTACGGGCGACGAGGTGCCTCTGGCTCGGCTCTTGGCCGCTCGCCATCTGTCGCCCGCCGGGCGCGCCCCGGTTCCGTTGCTGGCGGTGACGCGAGTCTGTCTCGGAGCTAGCCTCTTCGGCGTACAGGTCCTGGTAGGTCGTACGACATTGTCGGGGACCCCAGCTGCTGGCGCTGGGTTCGTGGTGCCTCGGCACGATCCCGGCCGGGCAGTCTGAGCCGGACGGGCACTCAGCGGGTGGCATACCGGCATGTGTGTGTAGGCCGGACCCTGGCGAGGTAAAACGCTAGTGAGCAGGGGGCGCAGACGCCGCGCAACAGGATCTCGCGAGTGAAGGAGCGTACGGCATGGCCTGCGTAGGAGAGAGGTCTCCGATGAACCGAGCTTGAAGGACGCGTACCCCATGTTCCGCTGTATCTGCGTGGGGCTATGCTATCGGCAGGCACTCGGCCGGACAATCGGTGGAGTGGTGTGTGGCCCTGGTGGGGGACGAGTCCTTCGCCGTAGAGCCCGGCGCACGGCGACGTGGCCGCTGCTGATGCAGCGTGGGTATGAGGCGAGGCGCGTAGGGCCACGGTGTCATGTGATGTCCCGAGGTCGTTCTTACGTAGTCGTTTCGAGGTTACGAGGGGCACGTACCGGCGTAGCTGATGAACGGAGCGGTCTAGTTCGTCCAGGGAGGCGTCTAAGGTGACCGCGAGGAACGCCCGGACGTGGAGCGCGGGTGTAGCTTATGTCACGCCAGGCTCCGAGGCCATAACGGCCACGGGCGGGTGTCCGATGACGGTTCTTATTCGCCACCCCCGCGAGGGTGGGCCTAGCGGAAGTAGGCCGGCTTCTACAGCGGGACCTACTTCCGTCGAGGCGATGCAGTTCAATGGAGCGGCCTCTTGTTTCTGATCGCGGGGTGTACGAACGGCCTGGACTCTGGTGGGTACCGGGGCGCCGCGGTGGGCTGGAGGGGCATGGTCGACAGATGCGTGGAGGAGGCGCTGTAACGAGCGTGTCCGCCGCTGCGACCTCGGCGGTCGGCGCTGCCCACCGCGTTGACTTGCAACGAGTAGCGCATAAGAAAGTTCTGGAAAGGGCTGGGCAGGTTGCGGGGGCGTAGCGGAGCGCTTGGCCGGTTCTTCGAAGCGTGACTAGGGTGCCGGAGTGCGGGGCGGCTATGCGGCGGGGCTGGGCGCCCTGCGTTTTGAAAAAAAAAAAAAAAAAGGAGAAAAGTTCCCGCCGTCTAGTATGGTCCGCTAGGAGTTCCTGCTCGGCCACTGCCGGCTGGCGGCACAGGCGGCGCGGTGGCGCGACGGTGAGCTTCACGCTCGGCGCCGGGAGGCAGACGCGGCGCGGGGAGTGAGCTCGGCGCGAGGAGGCGCTGGGGCGACCGGTGAAGGCGCGGCGGGTCGCATGGTCTCCCCAAAGAAGTCCACGGAATACACTGCTGTAGGCGCAGTTGGCCACGGGGCGGGATCTTACGACCAGTCTCCGGCGCGGAGGGTTCGTCGGGGCCGCTATACAGGCGTGGATCGCTCGACTGGTGGTGCCGTGCACAGCTTCGATAAAAGAAGATGTCTCTAAATGCGACAAACGCCGCTGCTGCCATGCGGTCTAGCCTGGCGGCAAGCATGTGTGGCTGGCTGTCTACCGGCTCGTGGCTGGGTCTTAGAGAAGCCGGGATCGCTGCTGGTAGACGCGCGCGTACTTGGCTGCTGGCGCGAGATGCGCATCGCCCCGAGGGGGCTTCTGCCGGCGCGTGCTGGTACGGCCGACATGCGGGGTGAGGAGGTGATATTTCTTTACACGTCTGGTCGCCCGAGGAGCTCCGCGAGGTTCCTGCGGCGAGGAGGCGGTCAGGGACTGGGGCGAGTTCGGGCCGTTCGAGTGACACGGGGGTACGTTCAGAGCTCCGGCACTCTCGGTGGGCTTCCTAGCTCGTCGTCCTTAGGTGGCTGCCCGAGCGTAGCCCGAGCGTTCGCCCTGGTCAGCGCCTCCGCCTGCTGTGGTCCGGGGAGGCGGCGCGGTGCCGGGTGCGGGCCCGGCGTCGGCGACGTACAAGGTGGTGGCTGGTCTGTGCCTGGAACGGGTCATGGCCTGGTATCTATGCCGCCTCGCTGTGAGCCGAGCGGCCTGGGGGCCTGGTCGTAGTACGGCGGCGCGGGACTGGGCTCGTCGAGGGCGTACCACCCCCGACCCCCCGCTAGCGGGCAGGGGGGCGCGCCACGGCTGGGTCGACGAGGGGCCTCGGGGCACCTGAGGCGGCGACGGCGGCTGCCTGCGCTTTACCTTCCCCGGTGGACGGCTCGGGCCGGGCACCCGCCAATCGGGCGGGCGTCCTGGAGGACTATGCGAGCCTTGTTACGACTCATGGCGCGATGGGGCCCCTGCTCGCAGCCTGTACGGGGTAGTTACCGTCCGAGGTCAGGTGGTTCCGGCGAGGGCCGGACGCGCCTGGACGCGATGCCTGAGGGCGGCTTCTGGCCGACTGGCGCGGGCGGGTTTCTAGATGACGATCAGTCCCGGGGGGGGCCGGGGGAGGTGAACGGCTAGGAGAGCTCTTTCTAGCGGTCCGCAGGATCTCCACTCGACAAGCAAGCCAGACCCACGTCGGGCGTGGCACGAGTTCGCTGCGCCGCGGGGGCCCTGCTTGTCGGTAGCGCTGGTGCGCTGACCTTCGGAGCGGTCGTCGGCCGGGGGGCGGCACACCGGGAGGCGGCCAGAGGCGGCCTTCTTGGGCACGGTCTACCGTCTGGCGCTTTGGACTCGGCACGGGCGTTTCCGGGCTTCACCGGGTGGGGTCTGGCCAGCGGCGCCAGGCTTCGGTGCTCCGGGCGTCTGCGATCGAGGTGGGCCGTCGTGGTGCCGCGTTCTCGGCGACCAGGCGACCGTGCGGCTCTCTGCACGGGCGGACCAGAGCGTTGGGCTACTCAGATTCCCGCTGGCCTCGGGCCTGGGTCGTAGGCGGTGGCTTGGGGCGGAGGGCGAGACCCGGAGCGGGGCGACTCGGTCGGGGGGCGTACTCGGGCGTAGGGTGTCCTGCAGCTGCTGCATCAGGGTGCACTCTGGGGATGGGCGTCTCTGGTGCGGGTGAGCTGGACCCTGTCGGCCCCGCTAGCGGGCCTACTCGTAGTTCGAGCGACCAGCTGGGGGGCTGTCAGCCTAGTGCTCGTTGGTAGTTTTCTGTGCCCGTCACCATACCGCCGGCGGCTGCCCTGCTGGCGCAGAGGCTCCCGCTCTTTCTGCGGACTCTGCGATGGAGCGCGCTGAGGCGTTCTGAGTCTTGGACGGAGTTCTCTCCGGGGATCAGCTTAGAGGCCGGGGTCTAGAGCCGGAGCCCCTGGTGTCGTCGCGCTCCGACGGGGTGAACCGTAGCCCATGGGGCCTGGGGCCGGGGTCCTTGGCTTGAGTGATATAGCGCTGCGTAATGTATCTCGAAAAGAGTAAGTAGTAATCACATCGGCGCGCTACTATCTGCACGCGCGCGGGCTCCTCGCAGGGGGTGTCGGTGGGGCGGACGGCCGGGACGGCTCTCAGACGCGGGCGGCCGCGTAGGCCCAGGCTCCGGTTCTAGGTCCTCTGGCTCCGCTTCATCACCGCTCTGGTAGGCCCCACTCGAAAACGCCCCCGAGTCGCTCAGCGACACGCCGCCCCCAGGTTCCTCCTACGTACTTTTGCGCAACTGTGCAGCTGCACAGTGGCATCTCCGTGGCGCGCGAGGGCTTCGCGCAGTCAGGGCAGGGCCGCGGGTGGTGACTGGGGGGGAGGCATGCGCTGGCAGGTGAAAGGGGCCGCTCTGGCCCACAGTAGGGCCCGTCTATATGTCTTGCTCGTTACCCGGCCGACCGGCGCCCCTGTCCTGCATGAAGCAGGGCGGGGACGCTCGCCCGAGTCTGCCGCCCCACGCACTTGTTGGCCGTATGAATCCCGCGGTCCCCTCCTCCTGGTCGTCGCGGGTGGCGGGTCGCGCCCTCTCGGTAGCGCAGCGCGCACGACCTAGGTCCACACGTGCAGGGCGTGGGTAGAGGGCCGAGGTGGCGTGTTGGTGTCTGTTGGTTGGCAGTGGCTCAATGCTTGAGTTGGCGCGTTGTCCCTGTGGTCCGGCCACGCCGCTGGTGTCCTTATCGGCGTATCTACGCGCCCTATAGCTTCTCTCGCTATATCAGGCTGCGGAGGACGCGTCCCGACCTTGGGCCGACGCAGTACCTTGCGGCACCCTGGCGATACGGGCGCGCGTGCCTGTTCTCGTAATCCAGGATCGGGTGACTCGTGGGCGCCTAGGGTCCGGCCTCGGCCGCGCTCCGGCGGTGCCAGGGCCAGGCGTCGGTCAGGCGCGCCGCGTAGCGGACTGAGGCATGGGGCCTCCGCGGCGGGAAGCTGCGCGCTGGACGGGGTGGCTTGTTGATGCGTGGGGTCGGGCCCATGCGGTACTCTGAGGAGAGAGTCTCTCTCGCCGCTCCTGGTCGGGGCGTGTCGTTAGAACGCCTGGGCGTTCCGAGCGCCGTCGGAGAAGCGCTACGCGAGGATCGCGTGCTCTAGGGAGGCGTCCGGCCCGCCGATTACTCACGCTGACGCTCGCCGGTCACTGCCCGTTACAGGGTCGAGGGCTAGCGCCGCCTCGGCCTAGGTCAGGCGTGAGTCCTTGCCAGGACGACGCCGCGTTGGCGCCTCGGCCACGCGGCCCGTCGCAGGGAGGTGCAGCATGCAGCCCGTCGCACGTCCATGGGTGTGAGCTACCAGTCGACCAGCGGGGGCGCCCGCCGCGGCCCGCCTGCGCACTGAGGTTGGCGCCGCAGGTGGCGATAGGGCAGGGCGCCCGGCCTGCGGGCGAGGGGGCGTGGAGCCGAAGCGGCCCAGACCTGTTCCAAGGCGCGGGGGCACCTATCCTTGTCTGTCGGCGGCCGGGCCGGCACGACCCGGAACCTGGGGGGGGGGGGGGGGGGGGGCGCCCGGGCCGCCAGCGGCCGGTCCGCTAGGGTGCAGCGCGGAGCGCACCTGCGGTGCGAACCGCTCGGGGTCCGTCAGGATGTGCCTGGGCGGAGGCTTGAAGGCCAGCATACGTCGGAGGTGCCTGTGCTCGAGAACGTACCCTGTGCGGGGTGGGGGGCCTCGAACGGCGCTGATCGCCTGCAGTCGCGTCCTCTTTCCATCTTTTAGAGCCGAGGACCTCGCGAGCTCGCTCGTCCGACCAGACGTAGAAGCTGGCTAGCATACTAGCCTGGGGACATATCTCGCTCCTCGTCCGCTCCGGCGCTGGGGGGGGGGAGGCGTCCAGCCATGCTGGGAGAGCGACATATCCCGCCCCGGCTCGGGGATGCGCTATCTTCGGCTAGCAGGTCCTTAGTGCGGGCGGTAGGCCAGCGCGAATCTGCGCATTCTGCCCAGCACACATACGTGTACGCTGTATTGCTCGGCTGACATTTACAAATATATCTTATATGGTCCCACCGCTTCCGGCGCACCCGGCAGGTCTTGAGGGAGCCGTAGTACCGCCGCAGGTAGCAAGGGGTGGCGTTTCGTAGAGGCATGCTTCTCGAAGTGCAGCGCACTGCCTCACCCTAGTCGGCGTCCACGCTGTAGCGGGCGAACCAGCTCGCGGCCGACGTTCATATGTTCCTTTGTTGTGGTCGTAGTATCCGGGTGGGCCATGCCTTGCGCTGACTGGTCCATGGCCTCCTACGTTGTGGACGGCCATGCGCCGCAGCGCGCGGCGCTGCACCAGGTGCGCCCCGGCCATCCTCGTCGCGGAGGGCCGCCAATCCCCGGCCAGGCAGTTGCGTCCCGGGCAAATCCCCCCAACGATCGAATCAACTCCCGGCGTCGTCCGGGCATGGGGTCTCGCACTGCGGCTCGGGTGATAAATCTCCAGGGTGCCTGCGCGCGGGCGCGTTGGTCGCTAGCAGGATACTCGCATACGCACATCGAAGCGCGGGAACTTGGAATGGCGGCGCCGCCGAAGCCGCCCCGCCGCGTCGTACATAGAGTACAGCGCGGGCGCGGGGGCACAAGCACTTTCCATCAACCGGGTGACATAGCTCGCGTGCTGTACTAGCGCCAGCGTCATTGCTGTGCTCCGTGGTGGTGGGTACTACTGATCTTCTGCCCGTCGCGCTGTGTCCCTGTAGTGGCGTCTGTGTGAGCGCGGACCGCCTCAGTTTGTCATGCCTCCTTCGCTCCACGATCTTCAGAATTACTGGACGCGCTGTGCTTGGTCCACTACACACAGGCCCACACACGTGGCGCGGCGTCATGGTGGGGGGGGTGGGGGCGGAGGGGGGGGGGGGGGGGGGTGTGGGGGGGGGGGGGGCACCCTCTTGCAGTGCGCGGTGGGGACGGCGTATCAGCGTGAGCAGCCTTCAGTCGGGGGGGCCTGTCTGGTGAGGTGCGGGGGGGGGGAGGGGGTCCGCCCCCGTTGACTCCGGGGCGAGGTCTCAGGGATCATCGGTCGCAGTGCGTTCGTTAAATCTCACCCGCCGTCAGGGTCAGGGCGTTGGCGGGAACTGGCTGGCCATTTCGGGGATAAGTAGAGGTCGTTCTCGCGGTGTAGAATAACGGGTGGCCCATCTGCAAGGGGTGGCAGTTAAGACGCGTCATACTCCAGCCACGACGCTCCGTGGGTCGCCGAGTTGCATAGGGGCCTGGGTGGCGGAGCATAGTACTACGCGCGTTCCACGTCCCGGGCTCGTGATATCCTCCGCTCGAAGTCGACGCTGACCGTTGGACAGAAGTGCGGCCGTTCATGCAGGGCTGTGTGGCCGTGTGGTCCGTGCCCTGTGCTGTCTAGCCTGAACGACTCGTGAGGTCCAATCAATACTTCACTGTGACACCGCGCGAGTCGTCGTCGGCACTGCTCTGTAGTCTCAGCTGCTGATCAAGTCGGCGCACACGTCGCGGTTCGAGTGTCCGGGCGCTTGCCGGCGCAGGCGGGCTCGTCCCCGCGCAGGGGTAGACCAGCTCCACGCGATTGTCGCGTGCTGCTTGCCGTATGAGGGACTCCTGGTCCAGTATGCGCGTCTTCAAGCAGGTTCATGATAGATCAGGCTCCGTCTCCTACCGCGTGGAGTTTGCGTACAGCTCTTCCTGCGGCTGACAGGTGTGTGTGCTCTGGCTGGGTCGTGCGCGTCTCAGCGTTTCTAGCGGTCCCGTCTCGCGGCTGACATCCTAGCTCACTAAAGTCTGCACTAGGGTCCAGCGTCTGCTCTCACCACGCCATATCTGTCTCCGGTTATGCGTCTACGCTCTCGCGTGCGAGGTGTTGTCTTCGCTGCTGGTCAGAGATTTGGTCACTACCTTGCAGGCGGCCGGGGGCGGGGGCTACCGGCCAGTGTGCGGCCACGCACAGCTGGTCTGGTGTCGTTTCGGTCGCTCTAGTTGCACGTTCCGGCCCGAAGGTGCCGAGCTTAGGCTCGGTCACCAGCCCTGCCACTGCCAGCGGGCGCGCGGCGGCGACAGATCGCGCCGCGAAGGCGAGCAGGCCTCGTCGCCGTCCGGTGTCGGCCGCCGGGTGAGACCGTGTGCCTTCGTGGTCAGCCCGTCCGGTGTTAGAGGGGGCAGGCAGGTTGGTCGCCGGCCGAGGCCTGGGTCTCGACGGCGGTGGAAGAGATAAAATCCAAAAAAAGCGGGTCGCTCTCCTTGGCCTGGTGACGCTGTCCTTTCAGGTGGCCCGAGCATGAGGGCAGGTCGCGCTCGGGGTGTGCAGGTAGGCCGAGTTGTCCTCCGGGCTGCGGCGGCGCATGGCTAGCGAGGCTGCCGGGGGTGTGAGCCGCCGCTGGCCGCGGTAGGCGGTGAAGGCCGTCCGCCGTGCCGGTGTATCAGGGTGCCGAAAGTTATGACGGTTGGGCAGAAGGGCGGCATCATCGTCGTCTGATTTAATTAATGGGTACGCTCGCTGGCGCAGGCACGGTGTTGAGGGGTGTCGGTCTAGCACCGGTCCAGGCGGCTGCGCGGGGGCGTAGGGCTGGCCGGCGCGGGCGCAGCGTGTATCGGTCGGGTGGGCTAGCACAGAGTCAGGCGCCAGGGCGGCGCGCGCGGCCCCCTACGCGCGCTACACGTCGCTCCTAGTTGAAGTATGCTCCCTAGCGGCGCGTGGACGCCAAAAAGGCTGGGAAGCACGTCGGTAGAAGTCGCCGGCCGCACCTTGGTCGGAGAGAGTGCGATGAGTGTGTCGTGCGCGGCCGAATCTCCCCATCCGGGCAGAGGAGAGGGGGGGTGGGGGGGGGGCGAGTATCATGTCGAGTTTGCAGTGACGCTTAGGACTGCTCAGGTGTAGGCGTGCGGTTGCTACTGTCAGTCGGGCTGTGCTGTCTTTCAGGGTGGACCTGCACCGGCGGCTTGATCGCGGGCTCTAGGGTCCTGGGGGTGGGGTGGTCCCGTGGCGTTCGGGAGCCTCCTGGCGGGGCTAGCGGAGCTAGCTCAGCGGTTCTGTAGGCTCCCCGGCGGTCGCAGGGCGTCGATAGAAGGCGGTCGTGAGGGGGCGATCAGGCAGCGGCCGCCGTCGTGTCGGTGGCTTGGCAGGCGCCGAGAGATGACCGCGATAGCATCATCATGTGCACAGGGGGTACTCATTGGCGTTGGCTGACCCGGACATTTATAAGTCGCGGTCAAAAAAAAAAAACGCATCTCGCAGGGCCAGCTCCCGCCCAGCTCGGGTCCCTGCAATCGCGCAGCAGGGGCGGGCGAAGGTGGGTGCTCTGGTAGAGCCTGTTCCACGAGAGCACTCCCGACCGGTGAGCAGGTCGCTTGAACAGCGGGCGTCCGGGCTTCCACCAGGTGTCTGCTCGCGGGTCGCCTGTGTGCATTTCGTGTGCGGCCAGGCTTCAGGTCACAGGGTGTGTATGACCTGTCCTTGACGTATTGCCTATGTGCGCTCCTGTTATCTTTTCGTGTCGCTCGAGGAGTGGTTGTTCTGGATCCACGGATATACACAGGGCGCCATCGCAGCACGAGCGGCTGTTGCTCGTTACAGGTGCCTGCTGGAGGCTGTCCTCCAGCAGCGGGCGTTGAACAGCGGCGGCTCTTGGGGGGGGGGCGGGACTGGGTCGTGGGGCACACGGGTCCCTGTCGTGTGAAAAATAATAAAAAATATAACCGGGGGACACGAACCGGCGGTAGCCACGGCTCGCGAAGGAGGCGATGCGCTCCGGGCGGGGTGGCGGGGGGCGCGTCTGAGCTGGCGGGCAGTGGCCGTACGGCGTCGGCAGGTGTTCAGCTATTTCAAAGCCTCTTACAGGCCCAAGGCTCGTGCGGCCGGGAGATCAATGGCGGCGTGGATCTCGTTCCGACGCCGGACGTTCCACCTTCGGCGCTGGTTGGTCGATGGGCGATCCGCTGGCGCTAACCCAAGATCGATCACTCATGTGACCAGAGCCTTCACCCGTTCAGCGTCGAGCGGCGGTGACACTGGGACCAGGTGCGGGACCACGGTTGTCGGTACAGTGAACGTTGGTCGCTGGGAGCGAAATGGTACGGCGCGCGATCTGGGCGGGTTCGGAGATACGGGGCTAGAAAGCCTCGCTTGTCAAAAGGGGCACTCTCTGCTCGACTAGTTCTCGGGAGCGAGTGTCGCGGGTTGCCGCCTCTATAGCGATCACACGCGGGGCGCCATCGGGTAGACCGCGCGGACCACTGGCTCCATGTAGGTTGGGCTGTCCCCGCTAAGGAGTCTACCATGTGCCAGCTACTCAATCCTCGGTATGTCACTATGGCGCACATCTACCTGGTGCGAATAAGACGATCCGTGTGCCACCGGTAGCCGTGCGCCTTCTTAAGTCGTCGTATGTTATAACGCGGTGACGGGGTTGGCAGTGGACCGAGCTTGGCGAAGCTATTTGGGCATTCCGGCTCCCGCGCTCCGCGCCATACAGCACTGCCGATCATGGAACTGGACGGGAAGTGACCCACTGCCCCAACCCATGTACATTCGTTCTGCTTGTACAGTTTGGCTATCGAGCTCACAATGGCTAGTTGTCCAGCACGGCGTCGTCGGCGTAGCGTCCAGCGTGGGTAGTACGCTGCTCTGGAGTGCAGGCCAGTGTCGCGACATGTGCGCGACCACGCCTCGCGCATGCCCTAACCTGGTCCGTGGATCGAGAGAGCTTAGCGCTAGCGCGGAAGAACAGCTCGGCCAGGACCAGGCTACGCACGGGCATCCAACACATCATAGTGGCGCTTCCACAGACCGGTTGTTATTCTGTGGCGACTAGCCTGCCGAATCCGTGCTGGCGAGCATGACGGCGGCGATTTCCCCGTGGCTTGTTTCGTCGTCCTGGTTGTTTTCTCGCTGGTGTGTGATCTCAGCGGTGACGTTGTTCCGCGATCTGGTCGCTAGCTCAATATATGCCGTACGATCATTTCATTTCTTTAGTCCTGTGGACTCACTTGATGGCGCGCCCCGGGCTCCGCCGCGGGCGTCGTCCGCGGTGGCGGCGCCGGGCCCATTGCTCGGCGCCGCGACGATCTCGCTCGGTGCCCAGTACGTGCCCTAGGTCGGTGCGCCAGCGATACAGCTGTTCCACGCTGGGGGTTCGTATCGGGGGCACGCGGACGGGGCCTGCAGGCCGCTCGTGCGGGGTAGCTCGTGGAGCTTGGAGGTAGATCAGAATTCGCGCTGCTCGCACAACGGGGCGGGGCGGATGGGCGGTGCGGGGCGGCGCGTATTGCTGAGTATCCTGGGCTGCGGCGGGCACCATGCGTACTACCTAGCCAGGGCGGCAGGCGGACTGCTGCTATGGCCCGGCAGGAGCGCGACGCTTGTAATCGCGTCATCCCCTGGGCTACCGTGGGCCGGTAGGCGCGGGTCGCCGGGCCGCCTTGGGGGATGGCAGGTGCGAACGAGCGCGGGGCCGGGTGTCCGGCGAACCGCTGCGGGTCGAACGTGTAGTGGCTTGCCTTCCACATGAGGAGCGGTCGTGGTTTCTGTGCCGGTATAACGTTCCCAGGCTAGGGTCTAACCAAAGGCGCTCCTCGATCGGGGCTGCCCTGCCAGGACAGGGTCCCCCCAGACGGCTCGGGGGCGCCTGGGGCCTGTACGAAGGGGGCGAAGGGTTAGTAAGCGGCGGATCTCCTAAGGGGCGTAAACGAATTCTCTGGACGAACAGGCTCCCGGTCGTTGCAGACCTTCAAGAGTAGGGCGGCAGTCGGGCGCGCTGCTCGGGCCACGTCAGGGCGTGGGCCGCGAACGAGTTTCACGTACCCAGTCAGCACTGTAAGTGATATAGGAGGCTGGCGGCCACGGTCGGGGCTCGGGATCAGCGTTGAGCGGGGGGCTTAGCTCACCTGCGGCTCTATCTTATCGCAAGAGCGCGGAGGCGGGTCGAGAGTTCTGCCGCGTACACGGGGCGCCTCGCTATGACCGGCCGACCACGCGCGAGCGTGGCCGGGAAGGCTCGCTCGGCTGCGTGAGTGTCGCAGCCCCGTCCGCTTGTTCACCGTACCCTGAGCGGGCATGGTTTGGAATGAAACGGGAGGGGCGTGACAGCTACGCTCCTAAGGCGCCGCGGTCCGCGTCAGGGGGGCTGCGGCGCGCTAGTGGCCGTGGCGGGCCCAGCCGGTGGCGTAAGGCGCGTCGTATCTCAAGGAGGCTGACGAGGGAGGGCTATGGGGGCGCGTTGCAGCGTTCCTATCGTCGTTGCGTCGGGCGTACGGTCGGGAGCGGGACCGTTCTTAACCGGTCACTGCTGCCTGTGACGGTGCATTCACCCGCTAAGGAGACTCGTCGTCGAAGAGACTTTAGTCGACCTCCTGCGGCAGCGAGGTGCGGCGAGCCGGCGGGCAGGATTAATGGCCGCCGCGCGTCGTCGCAGGCGCGCCACGAGTGCAGCATGGTCGTACCAGTGTCGCGAGCTGCCGTCCTCTGGAGTCATGAGTCAGACACTGGATATCAGTCGCCTGCGCAGCGCGTGTGGTCGGAGGCTGCTCGCCAACGTCGGTGTGTGTCCGGCCTGCCGTTTGAGGCGGCCGTAAATGGAAGGTACCTACTGGACGTTGGGTGTGCTTGCCTTTGACCGTGGCCAGTGTCGAAGTTGGCTCGTGAGTCGGGGGGCAGGGCAGTGCGTACGATCAGCGCCTGGATGCTGTTGGTCCTGCGTCGTAGAAGATAGCGCGCCGCCTCGGGAGGTCGGCGGCAGGGCGATGCGGGTCGTCGGTCGTACAGCGCTATGGCCCAGGCAGTCCCAAGGTGCGGCGGGTGTTCGACCGCTGTTGGCACTTGGTGCCCTATCTGCTGCGTGCGTTCGCCAGGTGAAAAAAAAAAAAAAGCGGGCGCGTGGAGGTTCTCAGTTCGGCTAGCCGGCCGGTAGCCGCTCTCGAAGCCGGCGGCGGTAAGGGTGTGTTCGAGATTCAGGGGCATACGTGTCGTGGCATGGGCCGCTGGCTCGCCCGCCGAAAGACAGCCGGGAGCGCGCGGGATCGGAGTTGGAACGGCGAAGGGTGGATACTACTCATTGTCGCCGCCGCCCCGGCTGGGCGGTCGGCGCCCTGCTGTACCGGTGACTGGGTTCTCGGGAGACGGTGTGATAATGCACGGTGTCCGTACGGGGCAGAGAGCGAGCGGTATGATGAGTTTGGACCTGTGAGCTGGTGCGGGGGCCGCGACGGCGGTGGTTGGCGTGCGCGGTGTGTCGCTGACGTGCCTGGTGCGGGCTGCGCTTGCCGGCGGACGAGGTAGGGCCGCTGCCCGCGAGGCCAGCGCGGCGCTTCTAGGGTCTACGGACGCCTGCAGTCTCCTGGCCATAGCCGAGTGGGGGGGGGGGGGCCGGGCCTAGTGCCCTGCTGGCCGTCGGGAATTACTCACTTGTGAGCCGGCTGTCCGCATCAGGCCATCTGCCTTCGGGGCGACGCGGACGTGCGTGCTCCCAACCATCTCGTGGCCGAGGCTCTTAGCTGGCCTGCGGGTCTTGCCTATGATGTTGCGTGTCGTGGTGAACTCTGGAACTCTATTCGGTCTGCGAGGTCATGGAGGGCAAGGGGATTCAGGCCGCGGGTGCGGGCTGGCGGCAGACACGTGCGGTCTTCCTGGGTCAGGTAAGCGTTGCCGGCCTCCGTGCGAGCAGCGGCTGCTGGTACGGGGCGGCGTGCCGGAATGGCGCCCTCCCGCCGAGGAGCGTCGTGGCCGCTACGAGCTGGCGAGGGTGAGTCCCGCACGGACTGGTTACGTTAGGGCGCTGATGTTCGCCCTACCGACCCGTCACGATCATCGCGGTCGGGTGTCTGGATGTAGCTTCTTCGCTCATCGCTCTGCTGCAGAGACGCTAGAGGGAATCATCGGTGGACGCTAGCGTCGGGGACTAAACTGCCGGCCCGCAATCAGCCTTGGTTCTTCCAGGGCGGGGGGCGTGCTGTGTGTGGGCGCTCTTCGTGCTGGGCGCCTGATCAGGGCAGGTGGTCCTTCGAGCGAGGAAGCGGAGTGGTGGCAGGCCGAGGGGGCCGGTGCCGTCAAGCGAAGTATTCTCTCGCCCATCCGCGAGGGGTCGGCGGAGCCGTTGGGGGGGGCAGGGGTGCAGGCTGGTCGGAGTACGTCGTCGGCTCGCTCCGGATACTGCTGTCCCGTGGTCTTTAGTTCTCTGTGTACCGATCAAGGCGAGTAACTGCAGTCGGAGTAACCTGCAGTTCCTGTCTGTTTCCTGGCGACGGTCTGGCTGGTGGCTACGCGGTGGGTCGGCCGGGAGTCGAAGATTCATGCCGGGGCGACGAGGTCACGAGGGAGCGACCGCGATCTAGAAGGTCGAGGGTCAGTCGCACTCCCCTCGTACGGTCCTGCCTTGGGGCTCGGTGCTGGCGGGCTGGCGGCCAGGGCGCTGTACGAGCCGCGTCCTCGGCCTGGCCATGGGGGCTCGATGCTCATGCTCAATGCGGAGTGAGTGGTCTGGCTGGCCCAGGTCAGTGGCGGGCACTTGGCGGTGAGCTTACATGAGGCCACTCGAAGGCGACTCACCACATGGCTGGAGGATCCCGTGTGAGCTGGGGCATGTAGCGGCGCTCGAACTGCTGCCGACATTCTGGAAAGCCAGCAGCGGTCGCTGCAGGAACTGTCAGTGGCGAGTTCCTGGCGGTTGGCTGTCGATTGGGTGCTACTGTCGATCTATCCTGGCAGCGGCGAGCGGGGTCAGCCGTAGTCCAAGGTCGCGGTCGCACGGGGGGGGGGGGGGGGAGCCTAGCGCGCGGCGCTGACGAGGGGCTGAACTGGTGCTTGGAGGGGGCCTGAATTCGCGGACTGCAGCGCCGCATTGCGGCGGGTCGCGGGGGCGCCTTAATGCTAGGTTGGCATTGCGTCCCTGGATCCGAAAGAACTCGCTGTGGTGCGCTTACGACTCCGGTTTGCAACTGGCCCCGGGTACCGCCAGACAGACTCCGAAGAAAACCATGGCCGGCCGTCGGCCGTCGGAGGCGGCGATCCGATCTCGGGGCGTTCCTCTCTCGGTTGCCGTTATACGTTGCCGAAAATGGAAAGCGCGTCGTGTCCTGGACAGCGCGCCAAGGGGCCCGCGTGGGACCTTTCGGCTGAGGGCGCTCCACAGCGGTGGTCGCGGTGGAGCTCGACACCTGTTGGCATATAGATGCGCCGTGTATCATCAGGGTGGCGGCAGCGAGTGAGCGGCTCATGAGGCTTGCGTGAGTGTTGGCACGAAGTCGCATGGACGGTGAGGGGGGGGGGGGGGGGCGGTCTAACAAGTAGACTTGCCCCTTAGACCTCGCTCGCGAGGCTGTGCCTTTGTACATTTCGCCGTCTCTCGCAATCAATTCTCGCCGTCTTGGAGATTCTCGATCTTAGGCGTGCGTCAGGAGCCCCCATGGATTGCGCAGAACTGTCATCAGGGCCCGAGGTCGCAGGATCAGGGAATACGCGTTCCCGGAGGGCCTCTAGTCCTGACAGGTGCTTCGCGGACTTCATGGGTGGTGAGGTGGGCTTGGCTTTTGCCTGTCCATTAACGGGGGGGCGAGTCGTCCTGAGCTTGCCACGTCGGACAGGCGGACGTGAACCTAAGCGGGGCGTATGGGCTTCTGGCTAGCAAGTCGAGGTTGCCTCCGGCGCCAGTAATCTGTGTGTATCAACGGTGTTTGTGTGCGTTATAGTTGCGCCAGCATCGCATCGTAGGGTGCGTGGCCGGGGGCGTATCTTCGTCCTATTGCGCTTCTCTCCGCTGTGTCCGCGCGCCGACGGAGGTCATTGATTCCATTGTGCAGTCGTTTCCACCCCTGTCACGATCGGCTACACATACACTGAACGGTTCCTCGGGCACACCCCGCGGGCGGGTGAAGCGTGTGGGCTCGAGGGCATGTGGGACGAGCTCTCGGTTACAGTGGGCGGCGCGACCAACCGCTTTTGACACAATGGGTGTCCCTTGTGCTATTTCGGATTCCGGCATGACTTACGGGCTGTGCGTAGGCGTCGATCTGGGTGCAGTGGAATCTCGACTAATCCGTCTGTGCGGCATCGCCGTGAAAGAGCGTCATCCGTTTATTGCGCGGGGCTGACCCGGGCGTGATAAGTTGGCTCCTCCCGGTGCGGCAAATACGTGTGTCTGACCCTCACGCCGTGCCTCGTTCGGCGGTAGGTGGCGGCTGGTGGCGCTTGGTTGCTTGCCCTGGAGGCCTGATGGAAAGGGCCTGTATTGCTCGGCGGGCTTGCTCGCGGTGTTCTAAAGTGGCTATCGTCCGTTGCGGCTCTCTTTCGGATTTCATACTTGCCTGAGTGTCCTCGAGCGCGTTCTCCGGACTACTCCATGGCCCAAAAGGATTGTGATTAACGGGATCGACGCTGCTCGAGCGCAGATCTGAGTCCGGCGGCGCACACAGCCGTGGGTGGACGTGCTAGGCGCTGGGAGATGGATGGTTGTCGCACGCTACGGGGCGGCACCCGAGGCGGCGGGCTGCGCTAGCTGCACACAGCGCTCTGGTAGCTATCTTCGTCTGGCCTCGGAGGAGTAGAGCGAGGGCGCGGGCGGTCGGCGAGTGAGGTATGTTCCGTCAGAGCTTTGGTCGCTTCGTCACCTCTGGATGATGATGAGGTCGCCGAGGGTTGAGATAGACCGCGGACATTTTGACGGCCTCGCGCGTTGCGGGGGCGAGCGAGGGCGGTACCTGCTAATCAGGGAGGTGTACCCCGTGTGTCGGATCTCGTGCAGGCACCGCTGTGGGCCTTGTTTTAATCGTCATGGGCCTCCCTGTGCGTGGGCCATGCTGTGGCTGGGGGGCGCGATGACTGGGGCGGTTCCCTCGGCGCTGGCCCGTCTGCGCGACGAAGGCAGGCGAGGGGCTCTTCCGGCGCGCGCTGGTACGGAGAGGAGGCGTTCCGCTCCTGGGTCGGAGCTTTGGGCGGCCGTCTCCCTGGCGGTTGCGAGTCTGCGCCGTTCGCGGCCCGAGCTCGGCGGCCAGGGTGTGTAACCATGGTGCGGGGTCAGCCGCCGGCGCGGTACTGCGCATAGATGCTGGGACAGGTCCCGCATTTCCTCGGGCATCATACGTGCTGCGGGCCTGCGCCGGGTTAGCGAGGAAGGAGCCGCTGGTCCCGGCCGCCGGGGACGAACGAGGATGGCTGTGGATAGACCGTTCTATACGGGCGGGACCAATCGAGCAGGGGCAGCTTGATCTTGCAGGACTGCCGGAGGAAGGACGGTAACCGGGTGGAGGTCCATTCTCGCAGACCGCTGGAGGGGGGAGCTCGGGTGCGCGGAAGGACTTGCGAGTGCATGGGCCGCGCTCTGACGCGATGCTCAGCTCACGCGGCCGACTGGGCTGGCCGTGGTTCCGCTGGTCGGTCTCTCTATAGCTGGCCACCGCGCGGTCCTTCCCCCGGGTTTGGGTCATTGTGTCTCGGTGTCCACTGCTCTTCAAAGTTCGCCTCAGTGGACTTATACGCGTGGTGTGTGTTGACTCGGCCGATCCACTGCTCATGCGTGCGCGAGTCCTGAGGTTACTATTCGAGCGTCGACATGTTGGACTAGGGCCCGAGGTACCTGGACGCGGCCGAGACGCTTGCTTCAGCTCGGGTCACCACTCGTGTGCGCTGCTGTGGGCCTGCCTGGGGATCGTCGGACGGACGGCTTGAGGTGGGCTCACGCTAGCCCGCTGGGGCAGGCTGGGTGCGCTGGCCCTTACAGGTGGCACTGGAAGTGGGGGGGCGGGCGCTGGTCGCTCGGAACGGGACGCGGCGGCTCGGTGGCGACCTGACGGCCGGGGGCTCTTTCCGAGCGGCGGCGGGGCATCAGGTCTTAGGGGCGTGGTCTCCTGCGTCTGACAGAGGTCGGCGCGACGCGGTGCCATCGGCGAACGGCAGGAGTCCGCTGGTAGGTTCGGGAGGTGGTGCCGTACTCAGTGAATGTAACCCGGGCGACAGCCGGACAGGCGAACGGGCTATGAGGGCGGCACCGACCGCCCGGCGCCGAGCATGTTTTCCGCTGTCCCATGCTTGCCGTCCAGTGCCGGGGCCGAGTGCGGAGCCGTCTCCGGCCAGGGACCGTGCGCATGCTCCTGCAGTATAGGCGCGGGGGCGGTAGGTATCCTCAGTGTGGGTGAATGACGATCTGTCGCCCGCCGCGGTTAGCGCTGGTACGCTAGGACGATATCCGCGCGGCCGTGCCGTCGCTACCAGTGGATCTCTGAAGTTCGGAGGGCCCCGGGTCGTGCCGGGACGGCCCAAAGAAAAAGCCCTCCTGGCTACATAGGCCGGGATACCGGTGGGTTACGGCGGTGGGAACAGTGTCTCGGGTGCTTGCATGCTGCGTCGCTGGCGAAGTGCTGTCGGCCGACTGCCAGAGTCGCGGGGTGCAATGGGGAGTCGGTGTCGGCGCCGGGGGTGCCGGTACGGGGGCGCGGGGTCGGCGCTAGGAGGGCGCGCTGAGTGTGGCCCGTGGTGACTAGGACATCAGCTATAAGAGGGCGAGGTGGTAGGCCCCGGGACATGGCGCGGTGTGATGCGGTGCCGGGAGCACTCGCGCCGGCCTCGGTGGAAACGGTTCGTCGGCCCGGACGGTCGTTCGTTCCGCCGGGGCTGAGCTCGGCAGCTACCGCTGGGCTCGTTGCGAGGGGACTCGGGGCTTCGATCACTGGTGAGATTGCATGCTTCCTTCATCGGAGCTTGGACGAGCATTGTACAATGGGGCGAATCGCGGCGGTCGGGGGCACCAAAAGAAATAGACACGCTGCACACGACGCTAGGAAACGTCCTACGGGCAGCGGGCTGGACGTCGCCCGTGGGGGGGGGCCCGTAGGAGGCGGTGTTCGAATGCTAATTATCACGGTTCAAGTCTGGGGCCACCTAGGAGAAGGAAGACAGGCTCCTGCCGGGGATCTGACTGGCGCGGTCGTGTCGAGTGCAGTGCCGGTCGAGACGTGTGCCGCGTTGGATGGCTGGCAGAGTGAACAGGTCACAGTTCTCGGGGTAAGCTTCTAGTAGTCCACGTAGGCCGAGCTGTGGCCAGGTTGTTAGTTCTCGTGCGGCCAGGTATTATCGCGGCTTGGGCCAGGTCAGCGGGGGGAGCTTATGAGGTCTGAAGCCGAGGAATCCGTCCGGTCCACCTGGGTGGCGTTTGCGGCCGAGTCAGTCGTCCTCGTCGCTGGGACGGGCCTCGAAGTAGTCGCGCTCGTCAGGGGACTGCAGGGTGTCACCGTGCGCTTACTTCTGGCGGGCTGCGGTGCCTCAACAGGGGGCGGGTAGTTATACTGGCAGTTCTCTGAAGCCGTAGGCTGGGAGCGTCGATGCCCGCGGTGGCGTTGCATGCGCCTCGTGCAGTTGGGCCGGCTAGATTTGTACGGCGCTCGAAGCGTGTTCCGTATGGTGAAGACACCCAGTTGTGAGTTACACACTATTGGTAGTGATTTGCTAGGGGGAGGATGCGTGGTGCAGTGGGCTCAGCCGGTTCGTGCCCGGGGTGATAGCTAGTCGGGGGTCGGGCTCGGCCAGCGGCTCGGAGGGGCTCTTTGTCCGCCTCAGTCTCCCCGTATATTTATCCTGCGGGTTTGTGGTTTTATACATATTTTATCCGTGCTGTAAACACAATATAGTGGCTGCGCTGTAATATATCGTCATGCCCTTTGGATCGGTGGGGGGGGGGCGGGTAGGGGCCGCCGTCGTCGTGCTATGTGAGGTGAGGATTAGACGCGTGGGCACGCTGGAACTCTGCGAGCGGCCTTGCCAAACCCAAAGCCGGGCTCAAGAGGGTCGGACGAGGTCTCGTATCAGCTGCGCGGCGAAGACGGAGCTCGCCTTCCGCAGGATGACATAGATCAAAGCTGTGCTCTCGGTTGGGCGTGCGTGTCCCGGTGAATCTTAGCATGTCAGATTCCACCGCATGGCAGAAGCCGGAGGTCGAACTGAAAGTCGCCTCTATGGATAGGGCGGCTGTCTGAATTCGGGCAGGCGGTCGCTCGCATCTCCAGCAGTCTGCGTGGCGGCTAGCCGGAGCCGTCGGCGATGTTCTCCAGGATCTCGGGTAGCGGTTCGCACTTGAATGTGTGTCGGGAGGTCTCACCGGTGATGGTGGCGACGAGCGCGCTCGCCTCCGGTGAGCGTTAATCAGTTATCCAGCTACGTCGACCCGCCGCACTCGGCCACGTAGCCCGCGTTCCTATGTGGGCTGGCGCCCTTGGGCTTCGACTGCAGTCGTGCTGAGGGTGGGGGAAAGGGTTCGGGTGGCGCGTGATACGGGCCTAGTCATGCCTGATGCGGTGCAGCTGCAGCGGGGCTCGGGGGTGATCTATCATCTCTTTGTCGGTCATCAACGCTTGCGTGTTCATCGTTCGATGTCCACACGGCCGCTCCGAGGCGGGCTGCAGGAGCGGACGGGCCTGTGCCTGGAGCGCGTGCTTTCACCGCGCGCGCACTGCTGCGCCTCGTGCCGCGTGCTCCTTCGGCTTTACGTCGCATTTCCTCGTTAAGAATTAGGTTAGCGTTTCTCCTGGGGCGGAGGGTGTGGCGCGAGGCGACAAGGACAACCCGCGCGAGGGTACAGGGATCGTCTTCGGATAACACCGAGGGTAGTGCCGGGATTTTCGCGTGATGGCCTACGGTCGGCGAATGCTCGGAGAAGGGGTGGGCCGTAGTACCCGTACCCGTCCTAGAGCAGCCCGGGTCGACATATTCCCGGAGCTCTAGCGCGCGGAGATGGCGCCGTGGAAAGACGGCCTGGTCGTAGGCAGCGATGGTGATCGCCATCACTGCGGGGCTGCGGGTCGGGGGTCTGGGGCGGTCCGTGGGGGGTGAGGGGTATGAGGCGTGATGTGTTGGCTGTCGAAGGGGTTATAACGGAGGTCTTCTGGAGCAGGTTCATGTCAGCGGATTGCGCGAGCGTCATGGGCGCGGCGATTCGTGCGGGATTCCACCTTCGAGGCGTTACAAGGCCTGGGCGGTTAACAAAAAGCGTGCGGCGCGCTGGGGGCTGTCTGCCTGTGTGCGCATGGACGTCGACCATCAGCGCGAGGTGGGTCTCAGTACAATAGATTCAGGTATCAGCTCCACGTGCGCCACCTGTGAGGAGCATGTCCGGCTGACCGCCGGGCTATAGCACCTAGTGCCGGGGTGCGAGGTGCCATCTTCCTCGCGCCTATCGCGTCGATGTCTTTTAGTACAGGGCTGCTGATCTCTATAGTGAGTGTAGCATTTGGGGAGGGGCGGTGGAGGGCTGGAAACTTGTTAGCGGCTTGGTTCATCGCAGTATTGGACTTAGGTCCGACTTGCCGCTAAGTCCGTGCCAGTGCTGAAGAGCACTATGATGCCCCCATGTATAGGAAGCAGAGGAGTAACGGCCGTGCGTTCTGGACTACTTAGCAATAAACGGAGAGGCGTTGCGTACAATGGCGCTCGAGCTCAGGTAAGTGATAGATGTTCGGTACGACCGGCTGAAGGCGTTGGTAGTTTATGATCACACTCCGGGGGCCATGGGATGGGGGGGGCGGAGCAGTCGACGCTTGCAAGAGGGCAAGAAGTGCGTTAGGCAAGGCCCGGCGAAGAGGTGAGAAGCGCCTGACATGTCGATTACGGGTCCGGCTAACCCGATCGCAGGAGGGGGGGGACGGACGCAGGACTAGCAGGGGGGGCAAGATGATGGGCGGGGCATCTTCCACTTCGTCCGTCAGATCTGGAGGCAAGTTCGGGCCATTAAGGTGCGGGCGAGGCTCGCACGCGGATCGGTGCGGGGCGTGTTGCGCCACGTCAGGGTGGTGGTGACGTCACTCGTGCGTTGCGAGAGGGCGTTTACGCCACGAGGAGTGTGTCGCGGTTTAGGCCTAGCTGGCCTCGGGAAAGCCAGGTCGTATGGATGAGCAAGATGTGTGCGCCAACGCTGGATCGTGACGTCGTGTAGCTAACGGCGCTGGTTGGCGGCTCCCCTTGAGGCACTGCCGGCGATCGAGACCGGATTCAAGGAAGATTCGGGCGTAGAATGAAGTCAGAACGTAAAAGAAATAGGAGTGCGTAAACAGTCACGGGATGGGCCTGAACTGGCCTAGTTCGGTGCAACATCGGTGGATGTTATCCTGTGAGTGCGTGGGTTGCCCTCCATCAAAATAAAAAAAGGCTAACTGAGCGCATTGGCTTACCAGCGTCGGCGCCGCTCGTCGTCTCACGACTCCTGAGAGTGTTCCGACGCGTCCTTAAGGACAAAATCTTCAGCGATCGGCGCCGGAACCAACGAAATGGTGGAAATGGGGAGGGAAATTGGAGGGAATAAGGTCAGATGCGACTGAAGAGGTATAGTGAGGGGGGACAATAACTGGGGTCCGTGTCCCGAGCGGATCGGGTAGTGACGAGCGTACAGGGATCGGGGCCGCCCACCCCACCAACAAATCACGTGGGGTCTAGGGTTTTCAGGGGGTCAAATAAAGATTTCTCGTACTATTGTTGGCGGCAGGGTAAATGCTACCGTCTCGT